>NZ_JBGAME010000029.1:0-51083 GCF_044223235.1 Mycobacterium sp. | reverse complement strand
GCCGCCACCAGCGACCGCAGCTTCACGGCGGGGTTGTCCCGCTGGAACCCTTCCAGCCGCCACGGGGTGGAAAACAGCACGAGCATCACCCCGTCGGTGCGGGTCAGGACTTCGGCGGACACCTGCTTGTTCATGAACTCGGCGTCCTCGGGGTCCACGATCCGCGCGACTTGGTAGGGCAGTGGCTCCAGTGCGATCGGTGCGCTGAGCTCGGTGGCCATCCGGTGTGCTGCCACCTCGAACTGCATCGGTCCGACCGCTGCGAAGACGGGGGCCTGCTCACCGCGCTTATCCGAGCGCAGCACCTGCACGACGCCTTCCTGCTCCAGCTGTTCGATGCCGCGGCGGAATTGCTTGTGCTTACTGGGATCGGTGCCGCGTGCCACCGCGAAATGCTCGGGGGAGAAGCTCGGAATCGGCGGGTATTGCACGGGGGTATCGCGATACAGCGTGTCGCCCGGGCGCAGCGCGGTGGCGTTGGCCAACCCGATCACATCACCCGGCCACGCGGTGTCCAGGGTGGCGCGTTGCTGGCCGAACACCGATTGTGCGTACTTGGTGACGAAGGGCTTGCCGGTGGTGCCGTGGGTGAGGACTTCTCCGCGTTCGAAGGTCCCTGAGCACACCCGCGCGTAGGCGATGCGATCGCGATGGGCGGAGTCCATCCCGGCCTGCACCTTGAAAACGAAAGCGCTGAACGGTGATTCGGTGGGGCGCCGAGCCCCGTCGACATCCGTCCCTCCGCTGGGCGGCGGCGCCAGATCGACGAGCACATCGAGGAGCTGATTCACCCCGAAGTTCAACGCCGCGGAGGTGAACAGCACCGGTGTCGCCGCACCGTCGAGATACTGGTCACGGTCATAGTCGGCGCCGTCGGCGCTCAGCAGGTCGGACTCTTCGACAGCCGTATCCCAATCGTCGCCGGCCGCAGCATGCCCATCGGCGGCGGCGATGTGTTCCTCGGGAGCCGCGGTCGCACCCCCCGCGGTACGGGTGAACCGGATGAAGTTTCCGCTGCGGCGGTCCAGCACGCCTTTGAAGTCGCCGGCGATGCCGACCGGCCACGTCAGGGGAGTGGGGCGCAACCCGATCCGCGCCTGGATCTCGTCCATCAGTTCCAGGGCGTGGCGACCGGGGCGGTCCCACTTGTTGATCACCGTGATGATCGGGATCCGACGGTGCCGGCACACCTGAAACAGCTTGAGCGTCTGCGGCTCAAGGCCTTTCGCGGCATCGATCAGCATCACCGCGGAATCGACGGCCGTCAGCACCCGGTAGGTGTCTTCGGAGAAGTCGGCGTGGCCGGGAGTGTCGAGCAGGTTGATGACACAGGTGCGGTACGGGAATTGCAGCACTGTCGAGGTGATCGAGATGCCTCTGGCCTTCTCCATCTCCATCCAGTCCGACACAGTGGCACGGCGACCCGCCTTGCCGTGGATCGCACCGGCTTCGGTGATGGCCCTGGCATGCAGCGCCAGAGCCTCGGTCAGCGTGGATTTGCCGGCGTCGGGATGGCTGATGACGGCGAAGGTTCTGCGGCGGCCCGCTTCAGCGGAGATACGACCATTTGGCGGGGTATCGGCGGTGGCGGGCGCAGCCAGGGCGTTGTCGGTCATTTCGCCAGCGATGGTATTGGCCCCGGGAGCAAATCAACGCGAGCGCCACCACGCATATGAGTTGGTGACCACCATCGCCGCGATCGCCATGCCATCGAGACGGTACTGAGCATCCTTGTCGCGTCATAGGCGTCACTCGCAAATTGCCCGTCACCAGTGGAGGCTGGAGGTATGACCCGCCACCACGACCCCCGGGCAAGCCCACCGCTGCCCGACTCCCGTCCGGTTAAATGTGGCGATCCACGAGCAGCTCCTCGCCGCGGTCGACGGTCGGCGGGGGGTAGCGGCCGCCGACAGTCTGTGCGAGGCCTGCGTGCTGCTCTTCGACGTTGACGCTGCGGCCATCTCGCTGGTCTTCGACGGCACCAGCAGCGGAACCCTCGGATCCAGCGGGGGACCCGCGCGCATCTACGACGAACTCCAATTCACCCTCGGCGAAGGGCCCTGCCTCGACTCGTCGCACAGCGCATCCCGATCCTCGCCGCCGATCTCACCGACCCCGGCGAGGCGCGGTGGCCCGTCTACGCACCCGCCATGCTCTCCCACCACATCCGCGGTGTGTTCGCCATGCCCGTCGTCGTGGCCGGTGAGCACGTCGGCGCCCTCGACCTTTTCCGCGCCCAACCCGGCCGCCTCGGGGGCGAGCAGTTCGCCGGTGCCATTGCCGCGGCCGAACTGGCCGGTATCCCGTTACTCGACCTGCTGGACGCTGACCTGCTCGCCGCCGTCAACGATCCCTACAGCAACGCCTGGGCCGAGCTGAACGCGCTGTCCCGCGCCGAGGTCAGCCAGGCCACCGGCATGCTGGTGGCACAACTCGGCGTCGAACCCGCCGAGGCCTTGGTGCGCCTTCGCGCCCACGCCTACGCCACCGGCCGCATCGCTACCGACGTCGCCCGCGACATCCTCGACCGTCGACTCCGGCTTGAAGCCGATTAATGCATGCAACCAGGGACGGAGTGTGAAATGACCGAAACGCCTCGTGAAACCCGCGTGCTGGACGCGGTCGGATCGCTTGTCGACAGCCTGCTCTGCGACTTCGACGTGGTTGACCTGCTGACCGAGCTCACCGAACGTTGTACCGAGCTGCTCGATATCGAATCCGCCGGATTCCTGCTGGCCGATCCGCTCGGGCAGCTCCGGTTGTTGGCCGCCACCTCCGAGCGGCTCCGCGAACTGGAACTCTTCCAGTTGCAGTCCGACGAAGGCCCCTGCGTGGACTGCTATACCTCCGGCCAGCGCGTCTCCGTCGCCGACCTGCACACGGCGGCAGAACGGTGGCCGCGGTTCGTGCCCGCCGCGCTCGACGCCGGATTTGCCTCCGTGCACGCGGTTCCCATGCGGGCGGCCGGCATCGTGCTGGGGGCGCTCGGCTTGTTCGGCACCCGCCCCGGCGACCTGGACGAAGCCGACCCTGGTCGGCCAAACGCTAGCCCACATCGCGTGTGTGGCGATCTTGCAGGAGCAGCCACCCACGCCCGTAACCGTGATCCCGCGACTGCGCGCCGCGCTGACCCGCCGCGTCGTCGTCGAACAGGCCAAAGGGTTCCTCCGCGAATCCCTCGACATGTCCGTCGAGGATGCCTTCACGCTGCTGCGCACCTACGCGCGCGCCAATGACGACCACCTGACCGATGTTGCCCGGCGGCTGATGTCCGATCCGCGATCCCGCCCGGTCCTATTGGCGGCCATCGCCGAATTCGCCACGGCGCCACCGCATCAAGGATGATTCCGCGCGCGGCGCGCCGAACCGCCTCTTCGATGAGCCGCTCCGCCACGAGGTACAGCTTGATGTTCTCGGCCTGGCTCATCCGGACCAACCGGTCGAACGCCTCCTGCGCGTTGCCACCCGAACGGCTACGGATGATGCCGATCGCCTGATCTATCACCGCTCGGCTCCGAAGCGCCTGCTGCAGTTGGTGCGTCCGCTCTTGCGCCTCCGCCAGCAGTTGGGCGTTGTAGACCGACACCGCCGCGGGCGTGGCGAACCGTGAACCCAGTTGCACGGCGTGCTCGGCGAATGCGTCGCGGCGGTACGCGTAGGTGTTGATCGCACCGATCACCTGGTCGCCGACCAGCAGCGGCAGCGCCAGGGCGGAATGCACGCCCATCCGCGCCACCCGGCCACCGAAGCGCGGCCAACGGCTGTCACCTCCCAGCGATCCGCTGACGGTGGCACGCCGCGACTGCATACACGCGATGCAGGGCCCCTCGCGCAGATCCACATATTGAACCTTGTCGATGTCCTCGACGAAATCCGCCGTCACCGCCCAGGTTTGAATAGACGGCACGGCTTGGCGGGGGTCGATCAACGTGACACCGGCGCCGTCGACGCCGGGGATGGCCTGAACCGCGAACTCGGCCACCTCCGCCAGCACCGCGATCACGCCGCGTGCGCCGGCCACGATCCGGGCCACCCCACTCAGCCCGGCGTGCAGATCGACGTCGTCCGCATCCCGTTGTGCACGGGACAGTTCGGGCTCCGGTGGCGCGTCGCGCCCGGGCTGGGCGTCATAGTCGGCCATGATGCGCACCAATGTACTCACTGTTGGGCGACCTGTAGACCCGTTGGATCAGGTGACGAGCGACAGGGCGTGCGCGCGCCGCAACTTTCCTGACGGCGTCTTCGGGATCATGCCCGGCTCCAGCACCACCACGTTGCGGGGCCGGACGTCGACCTCGGCGAACACCTCGTGGGCCACCTGGCGCTCGATGCGGCGCACCTCGTCGTGGCTCTCATAGTCCTTGGACTCCACGGCGACGGCGAACGTCTCCCGCGAATGCCCGGCATCCAGCCGCACCGCGACGGCACAGCCCGGCCGCACCCCCGGGACGCGGGCGGCGGCGCGCTCGATGTCGGTGGGGTAGATCTTGCGGCCGGCCATGATGATGACGTCCTTGAGGCGCCCGCAGACGACGACGTTGCCGGCCTCGGTGAGGTAGCCCAGGTCGCCAGTGTCGTACCAGCCCTGGTCGTCCTGTGCTGCGACGAATCCGGCCTCCGTGGTGTAGCCCTGGGTGACGGGTTCCCCGCGGACTTCCAGGACGCCGACGCCGCGGGCCGAGAGCACGGCGCCGTCCTCGTCGACGACGCGGACCTGCAGGCCCGGCAGCGGCGGGCCGAGGGAGACCAGCCGCCGGGTGTGGCCGCGGGTGGCGGGGACCGCACGGTGCAGGAGGGCCAGCAGGTCGGCGTCGACCTCGTCGATGACCATGCCGCCGCCGCACTCGGAGAAAGACACGGCCACCGTCGTCTCGGCCATGCCGTAGGCGGGGATGATCGCCTCGGGGCGCAGGCCGAAGGGCGCACCGGCGTCGCAGAGGTCTTCGACGTCGAGCGGGTCGACCTGTTCGGCACCCGACAATGCCCATCGAAGCGAGGACAGATCGAACTGGCCCGGCGTGGCCTGTCTGCGCAGCCTCTTGGCGAACAGGGTGTAGGCGAAGTTCGGTGCGGCGGTCATGGTGCCCTGGTACTTGTCGATCAGCTTGGCCCACAACAACGTATCCCGCAGAAAGTCCAGCGGGGTGACCTTCACCAGCTCGGCGCCGAAGTACATCGGCACCGTCAGGTAGCCCGTCATACCCATGTCGTGGAAGCACGGCAGCCAGCTGATGATGACGTCGGTGTCGACGTCGAAGTGGCAGCCGACGGTCATCGCCTCGGCGTTGGCGACGATGTTGGCGTGGGTGATCTGAACGGCCTTGGGTGATCCCGTCGATCCCGACGTCAGCTGCATCAGCGCGACATCGTCGTCATCGGTGTGGATCGGCGCGACCGCAGCGCTCGCCAGGAGTTCGTCGATGGTCAACACCGTGATGCCCAGCCCGGACAGCACCGGTGCGGCGGCCATGAACGGATCCGAGATGACCACGGCCTTGGCCGCGATCATCGTGATGATGTCGGTGGTCTCCTCAGCCCAGCGCGCCACGTCGGTGCGGGGTGTCGGCTGATGGAGCATGGTCAGACTGGCTCCGCGCATCCAAATACCCTGGGCGGTCGGCGCGATCTCCACTGGGGCGCCTGCCAGCACCGCGACCGCGTCCCCGCGCCTGATCCCCGCGGCGGCCAGCCCGCCCGCCACCCGGCTGGCGCGTTCGTGCACCTGGGCCCAGGTATGCCGCACGGGCGTATTCGGCTCACCGGTGGTCATCCCGTTGAGACTCCACTGGGCGTTGCTGAACATCGTCTCGGTGAATCGGCTCACGACAACCCCTTTGGGATGTGAAGCGACGGTGCCGGGCGCCGGGCCCGAGAAAGTCGCAGGCCCGCCAGGCCTTGATGGAGCCGCTGGGGTGCGACCGTCGTGCCGGGTGGTGGACCACGACCGACCGCGGAAGTGCTTACCCCCCTTGGTTAAACCCCAGATGTTCCCCGCTCCGGCTGAAGCGGGGAAGAAGCACATCAGACGCCCAAACTGTACTGTCCGGGGCGCACAACAGTAGCGCGGCACGCCGGGAATGGCGTGCCGCGCATCGTGCTGACTGTCAGGCGGATCGGGCGTCGCCGTGCCTGCGGGCGGGACGGCGGCCGCCGCTGCGTCGGCGAGACGAACCCGACCGGGGAGCCTGCTGGGCGGGCGGCGGCGGCGTCACCTTGGGCGCGGGAGCCCGGTAGGGCGCCACCTCGCCGGCCACGGCGTGCACCGCAGCCGAGTCGGCGGTGACCTGCTGCGGGGCGACATGGATGCCGGCGCGGCGCAGCAGCGCCTGGGTGTCCTTGCGTTGCTCGGGAAGCACCACGGTCACCACGCTGCCGGCGTTACCCGCCCGCGCCGTCCGTCCCGAACGATGAAGGTAGGCCTTGTGTTCGGCGGGCGGATCGATGTGGACCACCAGTTCGATCCCGTCGACGTGCACACCGCGAGCGGCGATGTCGGTTGCCACCAACACCCGCGCCTCACCCGTGCTGAACGCGGCGAGGTTGCGGTCGCGGGCCGGCTGAGACAGGTTGCCGTGCAGGTCGACCGACGGAATCCCCGATTCGGTGAGCTGTTTGGCGAGCTTGCGTGCGTGATGTTTGGTGCGCATGAACAGGATCCGGCGGCCGCTGCCTGAGGCGAGCCGGTGGACCAGCTCCTTCTTGGCCTGGGCCCCGGAGACGTGGAAGACGTGATGGGTCATCGCAGGCACGGGGGACTCGGAACCGTCGACCGAATGTAGCACCTCGTTGCGCAGGAACCGCTTGACGAGTTTGTCGACCTCGTTGTCGAGCGTCGCCGAGAACAGCAGCCGCTGTCCACCGGCGGGTGTGGCGGCCAGGATTCGGGTGACGGCGGGCAGGAAGCCGAGGTCGGCCATGTGATCGGCCTCGTCGATGACGGTGATGTCGACCGCGTCGAGGCTGATCAGGCGCTGCTTCATCAAGTCTTCGAGCCGGCCGGGGCAGGCCACCACGATGTCGATGCCGGATTTCAGCGCCGACACCTGCCTGCCCTGCGGGATGCCGCCGAAGATGGTGGTGACCCGCAGGTTGTTGGCGGCGGCGAGCGGCTCCAGCGTCGCGGCGATCTGGGTCGCCAGCTCACGGGTGGGGGCCAGGACCAGACCGGATGGCCGCGACGGGCGGCGCGCCTGGCCGCGCAGGCGGGAAACCAGCGGAATCGAGAATGCGAGGGTCTTGCCGCTGCCGGTCTTGCCTCGGCCGAGGACGTCGCGGCCGGCGAGTGAGTCGGGCAGGGTTTCGACCTGGATGGGGAAGGGTTGGGTGATCCCGCGGTTGGCGAGCACCTTAATCAGGGGCTCGGCCACGCCGAGATCGGCGAACGTGCTTTCGTTGGTCATCGGTTCGGTGCCTTTCGGGCATCGGGTGTCTCGACCGATCCGCGATGGTGTGCGCTCGATCGACACAAGGTGGCGAGATTGCCGGTGGGCAAAATCGATCGCCGCGATACGAGCTGTGCTGGGGCACGGGGTCATCTGAATCGGCTGCGGCCACGATTTTCGGGGCGGCGCCGGAACGATGAACGAGCGTTCCACGACGTGTTGGCCGCTGTCAGGCAGCCAACGTTGCGCTCAGCATATCTCACCGCACGCTCGGGGACGTCGTCGTGACCACGAACTGCCCAGACAACGTGGTGGTAATGGCGCGACACCTGAACGCAGACGAGTGTGACGGGCCGCGCCGTCGGCAGGCCCGGCGGGATGACACGCCTGCGCGGTCAGGCCATCTCGGGGACGCGCAGGTGGGCGATTGCCAACTCGAACTCGCACTCGTCGAGGATCTGGGCGCCGGCGTCCTGAGAGGTCGCTTCCCGCAGCCGGTCCAACTGGTCGCGGTTGCGCTCCATGGCCGCGACGGTGTCGTAGGCCGCCGAAGACACGGCATGGCCGGATGCGCGGTCCACCAGCAGGCTCGCGCTGCAGAGCCCTTCGAGATCCTCCAGCGCGGGCAATACGGTCATCCTGAAAATATCGATGCCCCGCTCGACCTGGTTCGGCTCGACCTTGACCCAGGTGACTCGGACGCAGGTGTTCTCACGGGCCTGATGTTCGCGATGCATCACCGCGATCTCCCATTCGGCGACGTCGGGGCTGCCACCGAACGCCTCCGCCGCGCGGTTACGGATCTGTCGGACAGCGCCGGCGCTGGCGCGCATCGCCTCCTCGGAGCGCCATGCGGTGGTGGCAATGCAGCGGCCCGATGACCGGTCGACCAACAGGGACAGGCCGATGTATCCGTCCAGGGCTTCGACCGCGGGCATCACTGTGTCGCGGATGTGGGCGATGCCGGCGTCGATCGACGATAGCTGGGCTTGGATAGTGGTGGTTCGTGCATACACGTCTGCCTCCTCGGTGACGGGGCAGCGTCTCGACGGCGCCGCCGTCAGCGTTCATCGTCCTCTCCCCGAAGGTGTGCGGCAATGGCCGATCGGAGCTCAGCCGAGGGCGCCGGGGGCTTGCTCGAGTTCGGTCGTCGGCGGCCTGCCGGGTGTGTGCCCGTCGAGGGCAGGATTGCGCGCGTCGCGCCAAATCGCATCCGCACCATTCGTAACACATCGGCGTGGGCCTTCGGCCGTGTCGGTGGTGGGCGGTAGCGTGCGGCCCACTCGCATCCGGACCAGGCCGTTGGGAGGCCGAATGACCGTCACGATCGCCGCGGGCAAGACGTCGAATACCGACCTGTCAGCCTACCTGCCGTTGTTGGCGCGTCTGCGCAATGGCGTACGGGCGCGGCCGGATTGGTCCCCGATCGTCGATGACGCGGTCCGGGTCTGGGCACGGCCAGGTTTCGATACCTTCCTGGCGCTACCGCAGCTGCGGTTCGAGCCGTTCGACTATCAGCTCCAGGCTGCACGGACCGTGCTGCGGCGGATGCGCGGCCGCGGCATCCTGGCCGACGAGGTGGGTCTCGGCAAGACGATCGAGGCCGGGTTGGTGCTGTCCGAGCTGCGGATGCGCGGGCTGGCCAACCATGCGCTCGTGATCGTTCCGGCGGGACTCGTCGACCAATGGCGCGACGAGCTCGAGCGGAAGTTCGGGTTGCCGACCACGATCGCTCGATCCGGACCGACACCTGCCCCCGAGACGGGGATAGACCGGCCGGTGACCATCGTCTCGCTTGCCGCCGCCCGCCGCGAGCCGCTATTGGGTCGGCTGACCGACGCCGAATGGGACCTGGTGGTCTTCGATGAGGCGCACCGGCTCCGCAATCCGCGAAGCGCGTCGGGCAAGCTCGCGCGCATGCTCCGTGCCCGCTATCTGCTGATGCTGACCGCAACCCCGGTGGAGAACAGGCTGTCGGACCTCTACCAGCTGATCAGCCTTGTGGCGCCCGGACTGCTCGGGACACCTGCCGAGTTCCGCGCCAAACACGGTGCGGCGTCGTTGGACTCGCGGCCGCACAACGTCGAGGAACTGCGGGCACGGACCCGAGACGTGATGGTCAGACATCGCCGCAGCGAGGTTGCCGTGATGCTGCCGCCGCGCCTGGCCGAGACGATCTTGGTGACACCTGACATCGACGAGGCCGCCCTGTACAGCCACATCATCCGCCGAGTCAGAGGGGCGGCAACCGGGGCGGAACGCACCCGGTTGACCCTGCGCGGCCTGACCCGGCTGGCCGGTTCCAGCCCCGCCGCCGCGGCGCCGACGCTGGCTAAGCTCGGCTGGAACGACCTCGCTGAACGCGCCCGAGCCATCGGGGAGCCGGCCAAGGTGGTCGTGCTCGTCGAACTGCTTCGCCGCCACGTCGACAGGGGCGAGAAAGTGCTGGTGTTCACCGGATTTCGGCAAACCCTTGATGCGCTCGTCGCGGCGGTTGAGCGCGCCGGGCTGTCGTCGGCGGTGTATCACGGTAGCCTCACACGGGCGCAGAAGGAGTCGGCGATCGCGGAGTTCCGCTCCGAAACACCGATCCTGCTGTCGACCGAGTCGGCGGGTGAGGGTCGCAACCTTCAGTTCTGTCACATGATGGTGAACTTCGACCTGCCGTGGAATCCGATGCAGATCGAGCAGCGGGTCGGCCGGCTGCACCGGGTCGGGCAGGAACACGACGTGACGCTGACCAACCTGGTCTGTCGGGGCAGCATCGAACAGCGGGTCATGCACGTGCTCGAGGCGAAGATCAATCTGTTCGAGCTCGTCGTCGGTGAACTCGACATGATCCTCGGCCGGGTCGACGACGACTTCGATTTCGAGAACGAGGTTTTCGATGCGTTCGTCGATGCCGTCGACGATGACGAGTTCGAGCGACGACTCGACGCTTTGGGCGACGCGCTCGCCGAGGCGAGACGCAGCTATGTTCGGAGCAGGGAAGGTCTCGACCTCCTCGTCGGTGAGCCGTCATGACGAGCACCGAGGTGGGGCTGCACTTCTGGCTGCGGTATGTCGAGGCCAGCGGCGGGCTCACCGAAGTCGGCATCGACACCACCACGGTGATGCTTCCCGCCGCCCTGCAGACCATGTTGGAGCTGCCGGAGGTGCTGCAGGTCACCGCCGATCCCGATGTCGCTCGAGAGGACGGCGCGGCCTTCCTCTCGGCCGGGCATCCCGCGCTGCGTCGCTCCGCCGACGAGGTGTTGGCGGAGGGCGACGTCGCCGCGATGGCCGTTCCGGTGGCCGCCACGCCGCCACCCCCGGCCGAGCAACTGCAGGCGGTGGCGCGCGACCAGTTCGTGGTCGACCACGGCCGGATCGACGCCACGGGCGCACCCACCCGGTCGGTTCGCGCGTTTCTGCGAGTCGGAGCGCTGGTCGACTACACGCTGTCCAGCGACGACCACTACCAGGAATGCGCCGAGTGCTGGGTGGATGTGCAGTCGCAACGTCAGCTCGCAACCCACGTCGGTACGAAGCTCGGGGCGCTGCCGACGGTGCACAAAGACGGTCCGCCGTCGCTGACCGGCCTGACAACTGCGATCGGATATGCGGACCGGGTTATCGAGCAGCGCGCCGAGCGGCGGCGATCCGAACTCGGTGATGGGGTCGACAAGGCGCGAGACGCGGAGCTCGATCGCGTCGAGGCGTACTACCGTGACGCGCTCGCGACGATGGAACGTCGGCGCGAGCAAGCACCAGCGGATCGTCGGGAACTGCTGGACGCACGCGTCAACAGCGTACGGAACGAGCGCGCCCGGCGGATCGGGGAGACGCGGGAGAAGTACCGGGCGAGCCACCAGCTCCGGCCCTACCGGCTACACCTCTACGAGGTGCCGGTATGGCGCTTGCCGGTCGACGTTCGCCGCGGTGACCGGCGCTACCCGCTCACGCTCGACTGGCTCATCCCGCTGCACCGTTTCGCCGACATCAGCTGCCCACACTGCGGCGCCGACGGGCGATTGGTCGCGACGAAGACACGGCTCGGGTGCGCAGGGTGTGTTCTCCGCCCGACTGTCCCGCTCGCGCCCGAGCCGACGAGACCGACGGCTGAACCGAAGTCCGGGCCGGCGGTGGGCACGAAACACGTTGTCGCGCAACCATCGACACCGAAGACACGCCCGTCGCCGGTGCGTACCGCACCCCGCGCGATACCGGCCGACGTCGGCAAACGCGGAGACAAGCTGATCAGAAAGGTGTGGGACGCGGTGGCCCGCAACGACCGGCGGTTGGCACGTCTCTGCGCGCCCGATTCACCCGCGGCCGCGGCGATTCGGCTGTATGGCCCGTCGGGCGCCGCGTGGGCCGTCGGTATATCGCCGGCCGAGGACCTGGTCGCTGTCGCCGCCCGCGTGACCACGGTTTCGTCGGGAGTACGCCATGCGTCCAACGGCTATGTGGAGACTGCGGCGGGACATCGCTTCCCGTTCTTGCTGCGGTGGCAGGCGCTCGGGAGCGCCGCGCTTATCGACGAGATCCTGCCCTACGATCGGCCGCTCGAACCGGCGCACCTGAACCGATGGCTGCTGGGACCGGGCTGGACGGGTGTGCACGCACCGCCGGAACCCCGGATCCCGTTCGGCCCTGTCGGCGAACTGCTGTGGCGGCGCGTCAATCCGCTGTTTGGGATGCCGTGCGTGCTGCGCTGCCTCGCGGCGCTGTGGCGGCTGCCGAACGAAAGCCTGTTCCTCGATTCGCACGGCCCCGCGGCGGTCGCGGCCGGAATCGAACGAATGGTGTGCCACCGAGCGAATCTGTCAACGGGCCGTTTCGCTGAGGTCGCCGGCGCCTACCACGTCAAGGAAGCCGCGCTGCGTGTCGCGGGCGCTGATCTGCAGAAGTTCCTCCGACTCGGCCCCGAGAGGTGGTGGTAGCCCGCGACAGCACCGCCATCTGTCCGTGAGCTCAACACGTTCACCGGCGTGACGATCCCAGGACGGCGGGCAGAAGCAGCGCTGTCGGTGAGCAACGAATGTGCGCCGTCTAGAATCCAGAACCACGTATATAATCTCGACATGGCGCTGAGTATCAAAGATCCCGAAGCCGACCGCCTCGCCCGAGAGTTGGCGGCTCGGACAGGCGAGACCCTAACGGAAGCAGTAGTGGTAGCGCTGCGTGAACGGCTCGCCCGCGAAACGGGGCGTGCAAGGGTCATCCCGATGCGTGAGGAGCTGGCCGCAATTCGCCGCCGGTGCGCTGCGTTGCCGGTCATCGACAGCCGACACGCGGACGAGATCCTCGGCTACGACGACCGCGGACTGCCCACGTAATGGTCATCGACACGTCGGCGCTCGTCGCGATGCTCACCGATGAGCCGGACGCCGAACGGCTCGAGGCCGCAGTCGAACGGGACGCCGTGCGGCTGATGTCAGCCGCCTCGTACCTAGAAACGGCAATCGTGATCGAAACGCGATTCGGCGAACCCGGTGGACGCGAACTGGACCTGTGGCTCCATCGCGCCGCAGTCGATCTTGTTGCGGTTGACGCCGACCAAGCCGAGATCGCACGGGTTGCTTATCGCACGTATGGCAAAGGAAGGCACCGTGCCGGCCTTAACTATGGTGATTGCTTCTCCTACGCTCTGGCCAAAGTCAGCAACCAGCCTTTGCTGTTCAAAGGTGACGACTTCGCAAATACGGACATCGGCAGAGTTCAGTAGATCTGGTGCTCCCTGCCCGGCATCGCTTCCGATCGCCTGGACGCCACCGGGCGATCGGCGTCGGCGCAATTGGCCGGCACGTTGGCCCTTGCTGCGCACCGCGAAGCTGCTGCCGCGGGGACGTCATCGGCGCGCGACGAACGCCGCCACCTGCGCAACGAATTGGTCGATGTCGCTGAGATCGTCGAGCCGGCCGAGGACGATCTCGTCCGAAACCTGAATGTACTCGTGCACAAGCACATTGCGGAAACCGACCGCCTTGCGCAGTGCGGCCGCGAGGTCGGCCGTTAGTACGCCGTGGGTGCCGAGGAGGCGCATCGTGTCGCCGTTGTCGGCGGGCGGTCCCCAACCTTCCGATGAGCAGATGTGCTGTGCGATATCGATGCCGGCCTCGATCGCCGTCACGAACGTGTACTTGACACCGCGCAACCACATCGGATCCGCCCGGCGGGACTCATCGGCGGCGGATTCGCGACGAAGAACTGCCAGGTCGTCGGTGATAGCCCGCAGCAAACGAAGGATACGGGTCTCATCGACCACGGCGCACCGCGTCTGCGAACTCTTGATGAGCCCGGGTGATCCGCGGGAGTTCGTCGAGGTAGATCTTGCGGGTGGTCGCCTCCCACACCACCCGGGCCCTGGGGTCAGCTTCGAAGAGGAGCTTTCCGTGGAGCGCGACACGGCCGGCGAGTTCGAGGGGAGCGTCGTCGAGGACGAGCAGGTCAATCCCCGGGGGCAGCAGAATGTCGAATGCCTTCGGGGGCGGCCCGCCGAAGAAGGCGGCGATATCGATGTCGGACGCGGGCCGATGGGTGCCGGCCGCCTGGCTCCCGTGCAGGTAGGCGAACAGCGCCCCCTGGCGGCGCAGCGCCTCGATCGCCTCGGCGGTTCGAGTCGCGACATCGGTCACGGGCAGATTGTCTCATCGTTATCCCGTGCACGACGGAAGGACGACCTCACACGCGTCGATGGGGCCAGGGACACAACTCCCGCTCGCCGCGGGTTCACTGCGCAATGGCCCGCTCCACCGGCAGATCACCGCGACGCGCCCGGCGAAACGCACAACCTGACACGCACGGGCTTCGGCGTGTCGCGGGCGTACCGCCACGCCGAACGGGGTTGTCGGCATAATTCCCCTGATGCCGGCCAAACGGATGGACCGCGAGCAGTTCTTTCGGGTAGTGGCCTCGTTCGACGAGGAGCGCCTGCAGAAGGCGCTGTGGAACGTCTACTGGCGCGGCACGGCCGACGTGCGGGAGCGGATCGAGGGTGAGCTGGCCAGTGACGGGCGCGCTCGCCCGCCGCGTCGGGTGTCCACCCCCGTCGATCCGGAGACGGTGCGATGGGAGGTCGACGAGTTTGTGTCGCTGGCCCGATCGGGGGCGTACCTGGCAGGGGACCGGCGGGTCTCGCCGCGCGAGCGAACACGTTGGCGGTTCACCTTCAAGCGACTCGTCGCCGAGGCCCAGGAAGCCTTGCGCGCCGAGGACGCCGGGCCCGGCGCACACGCGCTGGAGCAGCTGATCGATCTCGCGTGCGCGGTCCACGGCTACGAATACTTCCGCTCCGAGGACCCCGTGGCGGCGGCGGGCTTCGTGGTGTCCGATGCCGTAGCGGTGTTGTGGGCATCGACGTGGGAACGCCATGGCTTCCAGGCGTTCGCCGAAACCGCCGCGCCGCAGTTGATTCGATGGGAGTCGCGGTACGGCTGGACCCGCTACGGCGATGGGCCGGTCGCAGCGAAGGAGACCTCACTCGCCGTTGTGCTGGCGCGCGTGCTGCGCGTTGCGGATACCTGGGAAGGCTTCGCCGATCAGTACGCGCGGGCGCTGGACGGACTGGTCGAGCGCAGCTCATCGCATCGCTTTGGCGTACACGACCGGGCCAGCGCATTGGCGGAATGGCACGGCCTGTTGTTGGAGAACCTGGTGGACAGTGAGGGCGGTCCGCTCGACAGGATCGCCGGGCATGGCGCCCTGGGCGGCCCGGAGCAGATGTTTCTCGCCGCGCGACTCGCGCACCGACGCGGCAATACCCGCATTGCTCGCGATCTGGCGACACAGTGCTTGCGAAAGCTTCCCGGTCACAATGGTTTCCGTGCGTTCGCCGCCGAGATCGGTGCGACGGCCGCGCCATGAGCACCGCCAAGTGGCGACACCGGCCCCTACCGTAACGTTGACGAACGGGCTGATGGCATCACGCGCAAGGGATGAATCGGAGGTACTGGCCTTGCGGGCCAACGGGCCGAGAACTGCGCGTTTTGGATGGTGCTGTTTTGCCTTGTCCTCCACAATGATTCGGTTGTCCGGGAAACTGAGAAGCAGGATTCTGCGCATCTGGCCTGCTTCCGTCTGCCAGCTCTGCGGGTTCCCGCCGGTCACGATGATCGGCGATTGCGGAAAGGCCTGCGCGACAGTCAAACCGTGAGGACGCGACGGTGCAGGATCGTACGCATGGTGCCGTCGGGCTTGAGCCCGTAGCCGAGGACAACGATGGCAGGCCTCGAGAAGCCTTTCACCGCGATAGCGGGCTCGGCTGCCGACACAGCGGGGGAACGGGGGACAGCCCGCCCAGCACGGTGGCGACGGCGACGGCCAGTGCACCGGCTGCGGCTCTCCATCGACGTCGCATGCGTTCTGCACCTTCTGTGACCAACGGGTGGCGCCGCTGCCCGTGCGATTGTGCCGATATCGCCGCATGTTACGTCGGAAGCGGCATCATCGAGAATGGCCCTACGCCCTCAGCGCAGGCCGAGGGCGGCGCGCAGTCGGTCGACGTCCATGGCGCCACCGGGGAACGTGTCGAGGAGCTTGATCAGGTCGCCGCGCCGGGTGGGGTCGTCGGCGGCCTGCCTGGGCGTGTGACCGTCGAGCGCGGGGATCGGTTCATCGAGCCACCGGGTCTCGTAGCTGCGGATGAAATCGTCGAGAGCGGCGGCCATCACGGGGTCGTTGGGATCGACTTCGCCCTCGCTGGCGGGCGGCATCAGCGCGGCCAGTGCGGCCGCCTCGCGTGCGTCGCGCACCGGCCGGCGGGTTTGGTCGAGCACTGTCGCCGACGGGTCGAGGCGTGCCAGCGTGACCAGCACCCGGTCCATGCGCTGCTCACTGTTGGTTTCCACCTGCAGCGTGTCCCCGCGGAGAACCAGCGTGGCCCGGATGTGCGGTATGCCGTGGGTGGCGACGTGCTCGTGCCACCGCGGCGGCTCCTCCCCATCGGCCCGGTCGTAGGCCTCGTCGAGGGCTGCCTCGATCTCTGAGGCCTCGCCGATGCCGACGGTGGCCTCGCACAGGGCCAGCGGCTCACCCTCGGTGTTGGTCAGCGTGGGCGGTGCGAACCGGCGGCTGAGCTCCGCCACCAGGACCTCTGGGTCGGAGCCCTCGTCGAGCAGGTCGATCAGCGCATCGCGCTGGTGCAACGCGACCGGTTCGATTCCACCGAAGAACTGCATCGAGTCGCCTGCGGGCAACACGCGGGTGCAGACCAGCATCCCCGGCTTCAGCTGGCGGCTGGCGGTCCTCTCCTGTACCTCGTGGACGTCGCCGCTGCGCACGTCCCGCACCGTCATCCCGTGGCCTCGCCGAACCTGCTCGACCTCGAACACCGACCGCTGCGCCAGTAGCCACTGCTGCGCCAGCAGCCGCTCGTCGTCCGGCAGCAGCGAACCGCGGACGTCGAGGAAGTCGGCCAAGGCGCCACCCTCGAACAGCACGGCATCCACCACCAGGGGATCGTTCATCGCCGTGTCCAGCGCGTCGTCGACACCATCATCGAAGTCGTAACGCGCACGTTCGTAGGCCACCTCGGTGGTCAGATCCCGCCAGTTTCCATCCATCGCGTGTTGGGCGGCCTTGGTGTAGAGCCAATTCACCCGCTCGGCCAGCGGCAGCTCCTCGCGCCCGAGATGGCACTTCTTGTACTTGCGACCCGACCCGCACCAGCACGGTTCGTTGCGGCCGATATCGCCGCGCGGCTGGGCACGGTGCCGCTCGAGCAGCGTCACGAGTGGGTGATTGGGCGGCATGCCGGCGCGGCGCAGCAGCGACAACCCGCGCTCGGCGTCGCCGCGGTCGCTCGCGTAGCGGGCCAGGCCGACCAACGGCAGCGGCCAATCCGGATTCATCGTCTCCGCGGCCAGCAGCTCGCGTTCGGCGCCGGCGATGTCGCCGAGGCGTTCCAGCGCTACGGCTTGGAGCCATCGAAAGGCGACCCGCGCCGCACGGGGCACCTTCGGCTCCTGCGACTCCGCGAACATGCCCAGTGCGGCGGGGCGGAAGTGGCTCTTGCCGACCGTCTCGAGGGCCAGCAGGTCGGCCAGCAGCGGGTCGGCGAGGCTGGCGCCGACATCGGCGACCAGGTCGCTGAATGCACCGTCGCCCTGCGCGACCTCGGCGGGTTCGGCCCACGCTTCGTCTGCGCCTTCGGCGTCATCGGTGTCTGTGATGTCGGTGACCGTCAGCGCCTCGGACAGCTGGTTGCACACCTGAACCAGCGTGTACAGCGCGAAGGCGTCGTCGGGATCGAGGCCGTGACGCAATGCCAGCCGCGCGCATCCGTTCTCGAATTGCCAAGCGTCGATATCGAATCCGGCCGGTGCCAGCCAATCACCGTGGCGAGTCAGACCCTGCTCGTCGGCGATCTCGCTCAGCGGCGGCAGCGGCTCGGTGAACGCCGCCGGGTCCTCGACGCACACCGTCCACACCGCGGCGTCGAATAACTCCGGTACTGGCATGTGTTCGGCATTGTCTTCGGGGTCGTCCCCCGAGTCCTGCCCCGCGTCTTCCCCCGTGTCCACCACCGCGGCCAGCCGGGGGCCGACCGCGGCCTGCGCGGGCGCGGTGACCCGTTCGAGCACCAGTCCTTCCGCGCTCAGCCGCAGCGCGATCAGGTCACCTTCGGCCACGCCCAGCGCCGCCAGCGTCCCCGGCTCCAGCAGCAGCCCTCCGGCCCGGTCGACCGCCTCATCGGGGATGCCCCGCGCCTCCAGCAGCTCGTCGTCGAACCCGGCCAGCACGATCCGCACCGACGATCCATCGGCGAGCGACCGGTAGGGATCGTGGTCGCACAGCGCGGTGATCGGGTCCAGGTCCGGCGTCACGGCGAGCAGATCGTGGGCCGCCTCGCCGGCCGACAGGCGATGGGTGAACACTCGTCCGGCCAGCACCGCCGGCAGCCAGATCCATCGCTCATCGACCAACTGACCTGCCGGACAAGATATTTCGTCGAGAGCCTGCTCCAGAGCACCGGCCGGGTCGGCCACTCCGGCCTCGCGCAGTCGTTGCGCGATATCGTCCTCGTCCAGTGGGCCGTATTCGCTGAGCACCCGCTCGAGCGCCTCCACCGGGTCGATAGCATCTGCCACGGCGACCACCTTATGCCCCCGCTTCTGCTGCGCGAGGACCGCGTCAATACACATTCTCGCGCAGCAGAAGCGGGGGATAGACGCCGGATGACTGCCCGTCGACGGTTGTGCCTGCGAATTGCAGCGTCGCCCGCATCTCGCCGTTCAGGTCCGCCGGATAGTTCAGGGTGGGGGTGGAGACCTCGTCGAGGGCACGGAGCTGCTCAGGGGTCAACACGACGCCGAGGCTGTCGAGGTTGTCCTCGAGCTGCTGGACGCGCCGGGCCCCCAGGATGGGTACCACGGTGCCCGGCCGGGCTTGCAGCCACGCCAATGCCACTGCAGCTGACGATGTTTCGAGTCCATCGGCGATCCTTGTCACCAAATCGATGACGGCGAAATCGGCTTCGGAAGGCCCGCCGACGAACGCCGCACGGGCGGAGTCGGTGACGCCGCCGTCGCGGCGGTACTTGCCGGACAGGAAGCCGTTCTTCAACGGACTCCACGGCACCAGGGCCATGCCCTGATCCAGTGCGAGCGGCCCGATCTCACCCTCGACAGTCCGCGCCAACAGCGAGTACTCGACCTGCAGGGCGATCAGCGGGGTCCAGCCCTTCAGCAGCGCGGTGGTCTGGGCCTGACTGGTGACCCATGCCGGGGTGTTCGAGAACCCGATGTAGCGGATCTTCCCGGCGCGCACGAGGTCGTCGAGCGTGCGCATGGTCTCCTCGATCGGGGTGTGGCGGTCCCAGTTGTGCAGCCAGTACAGGTCCAGATAGTCGGTCTGCAGGCGGCGCAGCGATTCGTGCAGCTGGGCGATGATCGACGAGCGGCCCGCCCCGCCGCCGTTGGGGTCGCCCGGGAACATGTTGGCGAAGAACTTCGACGCCACCACGACGTGTTCGCGCCTGCCGGGATTGCGGGTGAAGAAGTCGCCGAGGATCTTCTCCGAGTGCCCGTTGGTGTAGAAGTTGGCGGTGTCGACGAAGTTTCCGCCGCGGTCCAGGTAGCTGGTGAGGATCTTCTCGGAATCCTCGACGCTGCAGCCTGCCCCGCCCGGATCTTGCCCGAAGGTCATCGCTCCGAGGGCGAATGGGCTGACCCGCAGACCCGAGCGGCCGAGTGTGACGTAGTGCTGGAGTGACATGGCAGGTGTCCTTTCTTTCTGTGTTCATGACACTTTCATCGAATCAACCGGCAGGCTCCTTGGGTAGATCGATCAGCGCGAGCTATTGCATAATCCTGCTCGATTCGGCTGGATTGGATTGTCTTGGATGACCGGACCTGGTTTGGTCGAACCATGAACACAGTCGACGGCCTGCTGGCCGAGATCCGTGACCGCGTCGCGGCGCATGCCCGGCCGGATCTGCGCACACCGATCGACGGGCTGCTGCTGTCCCGGGTTGTGACGCCGTCGGAAAGCCCGGAGTATTCACTGACCGAGCCGCTGCTGGTCGTCATGGCACAGGGCGGCAAGCAGCTGCTGCTCGGCGAGCAGGTCCACGAATACCATTCGGGGCAATGCCTGGTGGTGACCGCCGACCTGCCCGTCACCGGGCACTACATCGACGTCGAACCGGGCGCGCCGGCCCTGGGAATGGGTCTGGTGCTGCGGCCCGCCGCGGTCGCCGCCCTGGTGCTGCAGGCACGCATGGGACGCCTCTTGCGCGGCTGGCCGAGTCCGCCTGCGATGGCGACCGCCGATGCCGACGCCGAGTTGCTCGATGCCGTCGCGCGGATGCTGCGGCTACTCGACCGCCCGGCCGACGCGGTCGTGCTTGCCCCGCTCATCGAGCAGGAGATTCTCTGGCGGTTGCTCACCGGTCCACTCGGGGAGACCGTCCGGCAGATTGGGCTCGCCGACAGCGATTTGTCGCAGATCAACGTGGCCATCGGATGGATCCGGGACAACTATGCCGAGCCGCTGCGCATCGACGACCTGGCGCGGCTGGTCGGCATGAGCACCTCGGCCTTCCACCGGAGATTTCGGACCGTCACCGCGATGAGCCCGCTGCAGTTCCAGAAGCGGATACGGCTGCAGCAGGCTCGCTCGATGCTGCTCGCCCATCCGGGGGATGTCGCGGGTATCGGGCACTCGGTGGGCTACGACAGCCCCTCGCAGTTCAACCGTGAGTACCGCAGGCTGTTCGGCAGCCCGCCGGGGCAGGACGCCGCACGGCTACGCGGCCTGGCCGAAGCGCCGGGACTCGCGGCACTGGCTTGAGCCCGGAAACTTCCGCTAGGGTCACGCCCGCCCAACGAGACGGCCGCTGCCGACCCCTCGCCGAGGGTGACGCCACGGCGAGATGCCCGCGGCCAACCCTTCGCCGACGGTAACGCTACGGCGAGATCTCGGCGAAAACGGCGCCCTCACGTTACTTTCGCGACAGCGGAGGGGTGAGGGAGCGGGCGACAGAGGAGGGACGGGCGGGCGGCAGAGGAGGGACCGGCGGGCAGCGGCTACGACCCCCGGTGGGTCTTCCAGTCCCCGATCGCGGCGAGGCGTCTGCGCTGCTGGTTCGCGACGCCGATGTCCAGACCGTGATGGCGTTCCTCCAGGCGGCCGATGACGCGCTGCCGGTGCTCCACGGGATTGGCGTCGTCGTACTTGAACTTGGCCTCCACCCTCAGCACGGCGAGTCGGATTCCGCGGATACCCGACAGCATCCGCCCATAGGGATCTTCCCCGACGGCCACGGTGGCGTGCCCGCCCTCGGGTTGGAAGTCGTTGAGCTGGGCCGTCAGGATCGCCACCTTGTCCTCGGGATCGTCGACAATCGTTGGGCGGCAGACGAACTGCACCGCGGAGTAGTAGCTGGTGGGCACGCCGTCCTCGTCGGGGCCACCGGCCTTGGCCCGCCAGTAGGTGGGAATATAGGCGTAGTCGCCGATCACCGCGAGGCGGACCTCGGTGGCGGCTTCAAGATGCGCCCAGACGGGGTTCGGGCGGGCCAGGTGCAGCAGCAGTTCCTCACCGGCGGGGGTGAAGTGCGTTGGCAGCAGCAGCGGGGCTTGGGCCGGATCGACATTGTTGACCGCGAGCAACCCGAATCTGTCCGTACCGGTCAGCCAGTTCTGCCATTCGGCGGTATCCAAGGCGGCGTCCCACGGGTGGATGAGCACGTCAGCCTCCTCCGGTATGCATCGGGCCGCCGTTGGCCAGCAGCCTGCTCACGAGATGGACATCGGGGCCCAGCCGGCGCAGGTGGGTGGCCAGGTCGTCGGCGGCGGCGTTCATCTGTCGATCGGTCATCGGATCCAGGACGTCCAGGATGAACAGGGCGGTAGTGGTGTCCTCGCGCAGTTGGGTGCGGCGGGCCTGGCGCCAGTTCCACCGCCGGCACGTTACGCCGGCGTCGTCACACCACACCACCTCACCGGCTTCGGGGTGGTCGACGATGTCGGCACCGTCCGCGGTGGTGTCGAAGGGCTCTGTGCCGGTGGCCCGGATCAGCTGTGGCGCACCGGAATACCGGGTCAGATCCTCCCCGCCCACGGGCAGTTGATGCAGGACAGAGATCGCGTTGTAGATGTCGGTGAGCCGGTTGACCCGGGGCAGTTCCGCCTCGGCGCGACGGGTCAGTGCCTCCACGCTGTTGCGGGTGCGTTGTGGTTTGGCGCCGAACGCGCGGTAGGCCTCCCGCCAGGCCGCGATGTTCGGCAGCTGTTCGACCGGTTGTTGTTGAAGTGCTTGTCGCGCAACAAATTCAGCCTCGCGCAGCAGCGCGTCGCTGTCATCGGTGCCGGGTCCGGGCTTCACGCCGTCGACCGCGATCAGCAGGGCACGATAGTCCGGACGCAACGCGAACACGGCGTCGTCGACGCGCGCTTGGCCGAGGAACGCCTCGAGTGTCGTTGTGTCAGTCATGAGTTGTGTCAGTCATGCGTTGCCTCCGCTCTCGGCGAGTGTCGCCCGGGTTCGAACACTGTCAAGGAGAAGCGTGCGGGTTCCTCACCGGGATTGGAGTAGGTGTGGTCGACGTCGCCGGGGAAGACGACCGCGTCACCGCAGTCGAGGGTGACCAGCTGATCGTCGACCTCGATGGTCATCGAACCCGCGAGGACGTGCACGAGCTCCTTGGTGCCAGCGGCGTGGGCCTCGCTGGCGTGCCGGTCGCCGGGCCCCAGCGACCAATCCCACAACTCGACGACATCCGGTCGGGCAGTGGCGGCCACCAGCACTCCGCGGCTACCGGCCGAACCGCTCCACAGCTCTGCGCCCTCACCGCTGCGGGTCACCTTCACCCGATTGGATCTCGGCGGTTCGACCAGCGCAGGGAGCCCTACGCCGAGTGCGTCGCTGAGCCGAAGCAGTGTTCCCACACTGGGATTGACTGTCCCCTGTTCGACGCTGACCACCATGCGGCGACTCACCGCGGCCGCAGCGGCGAGCTGATCCAACGTCCAGGCCCGCGCCAGGCGCTCCTGCTTGACCCGCGCGCCGATCGCGGTGGCGAGCTTCGCGGCCTCCTGATCCACGTGGTGCACTATAACGCATTTCTAGTGCGGCACGGGACGACAGTTGGTGTCTTGACGCGAACGACGAGGGCGCCTATGGTCTAGCTCACATCCACAATATGGATAGGAGCTCCACAATATGGAGATCTCTGGTGCCCAGAGCGCTTACCGGGTCCTCGACATCCTTACCGAGGTGTCGCTGAACCCCGGCGCGACCGCGGGCGAAGTCGCCAAAGCGACCAACCTCACCGCGCCGACCGCGCACCGGCTGCTGCGGGTCCTCTGCGACCGCGGCTTCGCGGTGCAGAACGACGAGGGCAAGTACGTCCCCGGTCCGCAGATGCGTGTCCTCGTCGGCGACGGTGTCGACCACACCGTTCTGGAGGAGATCGCCCGGCCCCTGTTGGCCCAGCTGCGCGACGGCACCACCGAGACCGTCTTCCTCTCGGTCCGCGAAGGCCTGCAACTGGTCTACCTGGTGGTGATGCGGGCCCCGCACTCCGTTCAGATGTACGGCGAAGTGGGACAACAGCTTCCCTTGCACGGCACCAGCCAGGGCAAGGTCATCCTGGCCTTCCTGCCACCTGGTGTCGGTGACCGCATCATCGACCAGCTCGCGATGCCCCGCTACACCCCGTCGACTATCACCAGCCACGCCGAACTCCATGAGGCCATGTACGGAATCCGCCGCGACGGCTACGCACTGAACCTCGAGGAGCGTGAGCTCGGCGTGCGGTCCGTCGCGGCCCCGGTGCTCGACGCAGCGGGCAATGTGGTGGCCTCCGTGTGCGTCGGCGGCCCCATATTCCGCGTGACGGAGGACGATCTGCGCGGAAAGTTCGCCGAACAGGTCACCTCCACGGCGGCGGCCATCAGCGCCGAACTGCTGCGCCGCTACCAGCCCGTCGAGCCGACCGACCAGCGCGAGGCGCAGTGACCCCGATGATCCAGGGCATCAAGCACTTCGACGACATCCGGCTCGGCGCCAGCGCGACCCACACCGTCACCGTGGGTGCCGAGGCCATCGCCGCCTACGCGGCCCTCACCGGCGACCACAACCCGATCCACGAAGACGCCGCGTATGCCGAGGCGACCCCATTCAAACGCCCGGTCGCCCATGGGCTGCTCGTCGCCGGCTACGTCCAGACCGCGCTGACGAAGATCGTCGCACCGGGCGGTATCTCGACGACCTACGAGATCCGGCTCACCGCCCCCACATTCGAGGGCACCACCATCACCGCGCAGGCCACCTGCGCCGAGCTCGACCGGGTGACCCGACGGGCCACCTTCACCATCACCGTCGTCGACGACACCACCCGCGCCACCCTGATCAGCGGATCCGCCGTCGTCGCGTTCGCCAAAGGAGAGAACCGATGAAGATCCGTGCCGTCCTGCCCACCGTCGTGTGCGCTGCGACCGCTGTCGCGGTGAGCGCATGCAGCGCCGGCGTCAACAACAACGCCGACGCGTCCGGCACCGCCGCCCCGGCCGACGTTCAGGTCGATGACGGCGGCTGCACCAAGAACCACGACCAGATCGCCTCGATCCAGCAGGATCTCGCCAAGAACCTCTACGGCATCGCCGCCGCGAACTCGGACAAGGGGACCAGCACCAACCCCGACCCGAAGGCCCCGGGCGACCCGATCACGATCACGTTCTCCGTCGAGGGTCTCAGCCATCCATTCCTGGTCAAGCAGAAGGAACTCGCCGAACAGGCCGCGGAGAAGCACGGCGTGAAGATCAACGTCGTCAGCGCCAACGACGACGTCAACCAGCAGTTCAACGACATCCAGACCGCCGTTGCGCAGGGCACCGACGCGTTGATGATGATGCCCGCCACCACCCAGGGTCTCGATGCGGTACTCAAGCAGGCGCAGGACAAGGATGTCCCGTACTTCTTCACCCAGAAGGGCATGCTCGGCGTCGACCCGGTCTCCCAGGTCCTCGCCCCGTACGCCAACGAGGGTAAACAGCTGGGGGAGTGGGTCGTCGAGCATTACCAGGGTCAGGACAACGTCAACGTCGCCGTGATCTCCGGCATCCCCGGTGACCAGTCCAGCGACGCCCGCGTCAACTCCTTCCTGCTGCCGCTGCTGCGCGCCTGCACCTTCAACGTGGTCGCCAACCAGCCGGGCAACTATCGGCGCGGCGACTCCGAGAAGGCCGCGCAGAACATGATCGCCGCCAACCCCGACATCGACCTGCTCTTCGGCGCCAACGACGAGGCGGCGCTCGGCGGCATCGCCGCCCTGACCTCCAGCGGTCGCACCGGCGTGGACGTCGTCGGTCTGGACGGCGAGACCGACATGTTCACCGCCATCAAGAACGGCCAGGCACTGGCCACCGTCATCCACAAGCCCACCGCGGGAATCGTCGTCGACGAGATCGTCGAATACCTGCAGGGCAAGCCGGTCCCGGAGTACAAGGTGCTGCCCGAGGATCTGGTGACCAAGGAGACCATCGACGCCGGCTCCGCCGAACCGGCGTTCTGACATCGGAGAACTGATGACCACCACCACGGCACCGCCTCAGCCGGCCGGCACCGCAGAACGGCCGGAGCCCCGCTCCGGCCTGCGGGGCCACAGCCTGCGCGAACTCGCCCAGCTCGGGCCGGTCGTCGCACTGGTTCTGCTCGCCACGTTCTTCGCCTTCGCGGCGCCGAATTTCACCTCGGGGAGCAACCTCACCAACGTCCTGCAGCAGGTGTCGATCACTGCCGTCGCCGCCGTCGGCGCCACCGTGGTCATCCTGGTCGCCGGCATCGACCTGTCCGTCGGCTCGGTCGTCGCGCTGACCGGCAGCGTGGCGGCCCTCTACCTGCAACACGCGATCCTGTCGACCGGCGCGTCGGCCCTCGTGGCCGTCCTACTCAGCCTCGTCGTCGGCACGGCCTGCGGGTTCGTCAACGGCCTGCTGGTCACCGTTGCCAAGGTGCCCGCATTTATCGCCACCCTGGCCACGCTGACGGCGCTGCGGGGCATCGCGTTGCTGGTGACCAACAGCTATCCCATTTCGATCAACAACCCGGCGTTCACCACCATCGGCATCGGCAAGGTCGGTCCCGTACCGATCCCGGTGATCATCATGGCGGTGACGTTCGCGGTCGGCTACGTCATCCTGCACCGGCTGAAGATCGGCAGGCGCATCTACGCGGTCGGGGGCAACCGGGAGGCGGCCCGCCTGTCGGGCATCCGGGTGTCACGAGTCCTGCTGTTCGCCTTCACCTTTGCCGGGCTGTGCGCCGGCATCGCCTCGGTGATCCTGACCGCGAAACTGTCCTCCGGGCAGCCCGCCGGCGCGGTCGGCTTCGAGCTGGACGTGATCGCCGCAGTGGTCGTCGGCGGAACGAGCCTGTTCGGCGGCCGCGGCAGGCTCGCAGGCACGTTCCTCGGCGCGCTCGTGATCGCCGTGCTCGGCAACGGGCTCACCCTGATGAACGTCCCGTTCTACTGGCAGCAGATCGTCACCGGCGCCGTCGTCGTCGCCGCGGTCGTGCTGGACCGGGTCACCCGAGGGGAGCCGGGCGAATGACACCGGCAGCGGTGGCCACCGCACCCTCGCGCACCGGTCTGCTGACGGCGGAGGGCGTCTCGAAACGCTATGCCGGGGTCGCCGCCCTGGAGGACGTCTCGATCATCCTGGAGCCGGGCAAGATTCACGCCCTGGTCGGCGAGAACGGCGCGGGCAAGTCCACCCTGTCGAAGATCCTCTCCGGATTCGAGACGGCCGACGCGGGTGCGATCACCCTCGACGGAGAGCAGGTCCATCCCAAGAACCCGTCGCAGGCTGCCGCCCTCGGCATCGCGATCGTGCACCAGGAGCTGTCGGTGATCGGCAGCATCTCGGTGGCCGAGAACGTCCTCGTCGGTGCCGAACCCTCCCGGTGGGGTGTCATCGACCGCCGGGGTATGGCCGACCGGGCCACGGACTATCTGCGGCGGGTCGGCCTCGACATCGACCCGCGACGGAGGGCAGGTGAGTTGTCCATCGCCGAGCAGCAGCTCGTCGAGATCGCTCGCATCCTCGCCCAGGACGCCAGGGTGCTGTTCTTCGACGAGCCGACCTCCTCACTGCCGCACGATGATTCGCTGCGACTGCTCAACCTGCTTCGCGAGCTGCGGGACGGCGGCGCCGCGGTCGTGCTGATCAGCCACGACCTGCCGGAGGTCCTCGAATACGCCGACACGATCAGCGTGCTGCGCGACGGCAGGCACATCATCACCGGTCTGGCCGCCGAATTCACCGAGGAGTCGTTGATCAAACACATGATCGGCCGGAACCTCGACGTGCTCTACCACGGCCACGGTGAGCACCCGCAGGCCTCCGCGCCGCTGTTCACCGCCGAGAACATCAGCGCCCCCGGAGTCCGGTCGGCGTCGCTGAGCGTGCGCCCTGGCGAGATCCTCGGTATCGGCGGCCTGGTCGGCAGCGGGCGAAGCGAACTGCTCGCCGCCGTCTTCGGCGCCACCCGAACCACCGGTGGTGCAATGCAACTGAACGGAAAGCCCCATCGACCCCGCCACCCCGGCGAGGCGCTGGCCGCCGGGGTGGCGCTGGTGCCCGAGGACCGCAAGAACCAGGGTCTGCACCTGCGGCTACCGATCGGCACCAACATCGAGCTGGCCAGCCTCGCCGAGATGAGCAGCGGACCGTGGCTGCGCCGCCGCCGCGGTACGGCGATCGTCGATCGCTTCTTCACCGAGCTGCGGATCAAGGCGGCCAGCCCGGCCATGCCGGTCGGCGCGCTGTCCGGCGGCAACCAGCAGAAGGTGGCGCTGGCGAAGGTGCTGGCCACCCGGCCGAAGGTGCTGCTGCTCGACGAACCCACCCGCGGTATCGACGTCGGCGCGAAAGCCGAAGTGCACCGCCTCATCCGGGGTCTGGCCGACGACGGCATGGCCATCGTCATGGTGTCGTCGGTGCTGCCCGAACTGCTCGGCGCCTCCGACCGCATCGTCGTGATGCGTGCCGGCCGCACCGTCGGCGAGCTCGACCGCGCCGAAGCCAGCGAGGAGTCCGTCATGAAGCTCGCCTTCCAGGGGGCGGTGTCCGATGACTGACCGCGTCGCCGTGCTCACCGGCGCCGACGGCGGGCTGGGGCGCGCGGTCGCCCAGCGGCTGGCCAAGGACGGCTACCGACTCGTCCTCGGCTACCACCCGGGCAGCTCCGCCCCGGTCGCGGGCGACGTGGTGACCGTACCCGCCGACGTCACCTCCGAAGCCGATGTCGCACAGCTGATGTCGGCCGCCATCGACGAGTTCGGCAGCATCGATGTGCTGGTCACCCTCGCGGGCGTGATGGAGCAGTGCTTCGTCGACGAACTCGACCTGGCCACGTGGAACCACACCATGGCGATCAACCTCACCGGGACGTTCCTCTGCGTTAAGGCCGCCGCCGACGCACTTCGCAGGGCGCGTGGCGCCGTCGTCACCATCGGCAGCCAGCTCGGCTACACCGGCGGTGTCAACTGCGCCGCCTACACCGCCTCCAAGGCCGGTGTCGCCGGCCTGACCCGCGCGCTGGCCCGCGAGCTCGGGCCCGACGTCCGCGTGAACTGTGTTGCGCCAGGGCCGATCGAGACACCGATGACCGCCGCGCACGCTACACCGGAGTGGGTCGCGCAGAAGACAACGAACCTCGTGATGGGACGGTTCGGCACCCCCGACGAGGTCGCCACTGCGGTGTCCTGGCTCGCCGGGCCCGAATCGAGCTTTGTGACGGGTCAGACCGTCAACGTGAACGGCGGAGGGGCAATGCCATGAGAATCAGCGGAACCATCGCACCCGAGTTCCTGTCCGCCGCCGACGCGGTCGCACGCATCCCCGGCGGGGCGCGCATCCTGGTCGAGGCGTCCGGTGGCGGGGTCATCGAGCCGTCGGGACTGCTCGACGCGCTGGCCGAGCGGTTCCGGCGGACCGGGGCGCCGTCGAACCTGTCGGCCTACTTCTGCAGTGGCATCGGCGACCGCAACGGATCGGGCATGGACGTGCTGGCCCAGCGCGGCCTGCTGCGCCGGGCCGTGGCGGGACACTGGGCGATGACGCCGACGCTGTCGAAGATGGCCCACGACGGTGACATCGAGGCCTACAACCTGCCGCAGGGGGTGCTGGCGCAACTGCTGCGCGAAAGTGCGGCCAAGCGACCGGGATTGGTCACCAGGGTCGGGCTCGGGACGTTCTGCGACCCGCGCCAGGGCGGTGGTCGGCTCAACGCCAACACCACCGACGACCTGGTCGAGGTCATCGACCTGCGCGGCGAGGAATACCTGTTCTACCCCAGCCCGTGCTTCGACGTCGCCTTCATCCGTGGCACCACCGCCGACGAGCACGGCAACCTCACCCTGGAACACGAGACCGCCAAGCTGGGTGTCCTGGCCGCGGCCACCGCCACCCGCAACAGCGGCGGGCTGGTCATCGCCCAGGTCAAGCGGGTCGCCGCCGCCCACACGCTCAACGCCAAGAGCGTGGTCGTGCCCGGGCACCTCGTGGACGTCGTCGTCGTGCAGGAAGACCAGTGGCAGACCGCGATCAACCAGTACAACCCGGCCTTCTCCGGTGAGGTGTACGTGCCGTTCGGGATGTCGCCGCCGATGCCGCTGTCCGAACGGAAGGTGGTGGCCCGCAGGGCGCTTGACGAGATCAAACCCGCGTCGGTGGTGAACCTCGGCGTCGGCATGGCCGACGGTGTCGCGACGGTCGCCCTCGAGGAGGACAGGCTGCGGGAGATCACCCTGACCGTCGAGCAGGGCATGATCGGGGGCGTGCCCGAGCGCGGCGTGATCTTCGGCGTCTCCTGGAACCCTGAGGCGGTGATCGAGCATGCCTCGCAGTTCGACTTCTACGACGGCGGTGGGCTGGACGTCGCCTGCCTGGGCTTCGCCGAGGTCGACCAGCACGGCAACGTGAACTCCTCGCTGGTCAACGGTCGCATCTTCGGCGCGGGCGGCTTCATCAACATCTCGCAGGCCGCCAAGAAGGTGGTGTTCTGCGGCACCCTGACCGCCGGGGGACTGCGGCTTGACCTCGCCGACGGCCAACCGCGGGTCACCACCGAGGGCAGGCACCGCAAGTTCATCGAGCGGGTGCACCAGATCACGTTCAACGCCGCACTCGCCCGTCAGCGCGGCCAGGAGGTCATCTACGTCACCGAACGCGCGGTGTTCGTGCTCGGCGACGACGGGCCCGTGCTCGTCGAGGTCGCGCCCGGCTGGACCGCCGAGCAGATCGTCGCCCTGATGGACTTCCGGCCCAAACTCGCCGATGACATCCGGGTGATGTCGGCCGGCCTGTTCACCGCCACCCGCCAAGCAACCAAGGAGAACTGAGACATGCGTACCAGGGCAGCCGTCACCTACGGACTCAACACCCGCTTCCAGGTCAAGGAGATCGAACTCGACGAACCCGGTCCCAACGAGGTTCTCGTGCACCTGGTCGCCTCCGGGGTGTGTCACTCCGACATGCACCACGTCACCGGCGACCAGATCGCGCGGCTGCCGATGATCTTCGGCCACGAAGGCGCAGGCGTCGTCGCACAGGTCGGTGCCAACGTAACCCACGTGGTTCCCGGCGATCACGTCGTGATGTCCTACCTGCCGTCCTGCGGCACCTGCCGGTGGTGCACCAACGGGCAGACCAACCTCTGCGACCTCGGCGCGCACACCGTGGAAGGGCCGCAGCTGGACGGCACGTACAGGTTCCGCGACGACGAGGGCGTCGAACTCGGTCAGTTCTGCCTGGTGTCGACGTTCAGCGAATGGACCGTTGTGCCCGGGCAGTCCGTGGTCAAGGTGGACAAGCACTACCGCCTGGAACGGGCCTGCCTGGTGGCCTGCGGGGTGACCACCGGGGTGGGCACCGCGGTGTACCGCGGCGGGGTCACCCCCGGTGACGACGTGATGGTCTACGGCGTCGGCGGCATCGGCATGAACATCGTGCAGGGTGCCCGCATCGCCGGCGCGAAGCGGATCATCGCCTGCGACATCAACGACTGGAAACTTGAGCAGGCCAAGATGTTCGGGGCCACCCACACGGTCAACCCGACCGTCACCGACCCGGTGGAGTTCGCCACCGAACTCACCTGGGGCGTCGGGGTCGACAGGGCGTTCGAGGCCATCGCCACCGCGGAGACCATCGGTCAGGCGGTGCGCTCGGTCCGCAAGGGCGGTGTGGTCGCCGTCGTCGGGCTCACCCGGTACGACCAGCCCGACATCCCGGTCAACCCATCGGATTTCGTGCTGTGGCAGAAGACGCTCACGGGTTCGCTGAACGGCGGCTGCAACCCGCGCAACGACATCCCGAAGATGTTGCGGCTGTGGGATTCCGGCCAGCTCAACCTCGACGGGCTGGTCACCCGCGAGTATCGCATCGAGCAGATCAACGACGCGTACGACGATCTGCTGGCGGGCAGGAACCTGCGTGGCGTGATCCGTTACGAGTGGGCCGACGGTGGGGTCGACAGCGGGGTGGGGGCCTGATGACCCTCGCGTACCATCTCGACGCCGACGCCCAACAGTTCCTCGGCGTCGTGACCGACTTCTGCACCAGCCGGGTCGCACCACGCGCCCAGGAGATCGACCTGACCGGCGAGTTCTTCCCCGATCTGCTCGAGGATGCGGCCGAAATCGGTTTGCAGGGGCTGATCTTCGACGTCGACGGCACCATCGACCCGACAATGTTTGCGCTGGCGCACGAAACCACCGAGATCGTCGCCTCCTACTCCGGCGCGGTCGCTCTCGGCATCTCCATCGCCCGGCTGCACGGCTATCTGCTGGCGGCGTACGCACCGCCGGCCGTCCTGGACCGCTGGCTGCCCGGGCTGATCGACGGCACCGTACGCGGCAGCTTCGCGCTGAGCGAGCCGCACTCGGGCACCGACATCCGCGCCGGCCGCACGGTGGCAATCGACGCCGGGGCCGCCACCGTCAGCATCACCGGCGAGAAGGCGTGGATCACCCAGTCGCCCGCGGCGCAGTTCTGCATCGTGCTGACCAAACTCGGATCATCCGATCGGGATGCGCCGACCGCGGCATTCGTCGTGCCGATCGACACCCCGGGGGTGACGGTCGGGCAGGACGAGCCGATGTCCGGGTTCCGCGGAATGCCCATGGCGAACGTCCATTTCGACGACTGCCGGATCCCCGCGGCGTGGCGGCTGAACGTCGACGGGTTCCGCGGCATGCTCGAAGGCCTCAACCTGGCCCGCCTCGACGCGGGCTGTTACGGAGTGGGGTTCATGCGGGCGGCGCTGCGGGAGACCGGCGCCTACGTGCGCGACCGCATCGCGTTCGGCAAACCGCTCGCCGAGCTGCAGATCGTGCAGGAGAAGCTCGGCCGTATGCACGCCGACTACCTGGCCGCGCGCGGGCTGCTCCAGCAGGGGGTGAGCAGCTTCGCCACCGGCGGCGGCGGAGACTCGCATCTGATCTCGGCCGCCAAGATGTTCGCCACCGACGCCGCGATGCGGCACACCACGGAGGCCGTGCAACTGCACGGCGGCTACGGTGTCCACCTGCACTATGCGGTGCAACGGTTGATGCGTGACGCCAAGATCACCCAGATCATCGACGGCACCAGCGAGATCCACGCCCTGATGCTCGGCCGGGCCGCGGCGCGTGCCGACTGGTCCTGAGGAGGAACCATGACAGTGTCGATCACCGAATCCGGATCCGGCGTCCTCGCCGAGTCGCTGCAGCGGGCGGTGTTCCTCGACGGCGACTTCATCCCCGCCGAGGGCGAAGCGTTACCGGTCACCGACAAGGCGACCGGTGAGATCCTCGGCCACGCCGCGATCGCCTCGGCTGCCGAGGTCGACCGCGCGGTGTCGGGAGCTGTTGCCGCACAACGGGACTGGGCCGCACTGCCGGCCACCGAGCGGTCGGCCATCCTGCGCCGCGGCGGCGCGGTCCTCGAACGGGAGGCCGCACGCTTCAAGGAGGTGCTGATCCGCGAGGGCGGCGCGGTCGGAGCCAAGGCCGAGGGCGAGATCGCCGCCAGCGTCATCGAGTTCTACCAGGCCGCCGAACTGGCGACGACACCGCTCGGCGAGATCATCCCGTCCGGGCAGCGCGGCAGGATCAACATCCTTGAGCGGCGACCCGTCGGCGTGGTCGGGCTGATCACCGCATGGAACGCGCCGGTGCACATCGCGATGCGGGTGCTGGCCCCGGCCATCGCGCTGGGCAACGCCGTGGTGCTCAAACCGGCGCCGGAGACACCGTTCACCGGCGGACTCATGCTCGCCGACGTGCTCGCCGAAGCGGGCCTACCCGCCGGGGTGGTACAGGTGCTGACCGGCGGTCCGGCGGGACCTGCGCTGGTGACCCACCCCGGCGTCGCGATGATCCACTTCACCGGATCGGAGGACACCGGCAGGCGCATCAACGAGGCCGCGGCGCCCTTCCTCAAGCGGGTGGCGCTGGAGCTCGGCGGCAACAACGCCAGTGTCGTGCTGTCCGACGCCGACGTCGACCTCGCCGCACGCTGCGGCGCGGCGTCGTCGTTCGGGCATCAGGGGCAGGTGTGCATCGCCACCGGCCGCCACATCGTGCTGGCCGACGTCGCCGAGGAATACATCGCATCACTGGCCGGGCACGCGGCGGACCTGACGGTCGGTGACCCCTTCGCGGCCGACGTCGACCTGGGTCCGATGCTGTCGCTGCGGCAGGTGGACAAGGCGCTGGCGATGATGAACGACAGCATCGCCCTGGGCGCCCGCCTGGTGGAGGGCGGCACCGCCGACGGGGTGTTCCTGCGCCCCACCGTGGTCGACCGGGTCCACCCCGGCATGCCCCTGCACGACGAAGAGGTGTTCGCGCCGATCGCGCCGGTGACGGTCGTCGACACCGTCGACGAGGCGCTGGCCATCGTCAACGGCACCCGATTCGGGCTGTCCACGGCTGTATTCGGCGGCGACCTGGACCACGCATGGGCTGTGGCCGACCGGGTGCGTGCCGGCATGGTGCACGTCAACGACGGCACCGCGCTGCACGAATGCCATGTGCCGTTCGGCGGCACCGCCGCGTCCGGGCTGGGCGACGACCTCGGCGGGCGCGCCAGCATCGACCTGCTGACCGAGCGGCGCTGGACCAGCCTGCAGCGAAACGCCGCACCGTGACCGACGGGCGGGTTGTGTTCCGGCGTTGCGGCGCCGTCGGGCGCGTCCTCCTGGACCGCGCGGACAAGCGCAACGCGCTCAGCACGGCCATGCTGACCGAACTGGGTCGCGTATTCGACGATGTCGCCGGCGACGCCGACATCCGGGTGGTCACCGTCCACGGCGCGGGACCGGTGTTCTGTGCCGGTGCCGACACACGCGAATTCAGTTCCGCGACAGCCGAAGTCATTCGCGGGCGGTGGACCCGACTGGGACAGCGGGTGTTCGCCGCACTGTCCGAGCTACCCCAGACGACGGTTGCCGTGCTGACCGGCGGGGCGTACGGGGGCGGCCTGGAGCTGGCCATGCACTGCGACTTCCGGATCGCGGCCGCCGACGCGGTCGTCGCGCTGCCCGAGTCGGGTCTGGGCACGGCGCCCGGGTGGTCCGGTCTGGGCCGCATCGTCGAGACGGCAGGCCTCGGCGCGGCACGCATGCTGGCGCTGACCGGACGTCGGCTCGGCGCGGCGGAGGCGTTGCGGCTCGGCCTGGTCGACGCGGTCGCCGACGACGTGTCCGCCGCCGTCGACGCGCTGGTCACCGACATTCTCGCCACCGCGCCGGTGGCGCAATCGATCATCAAGCGCGCGTTGACAAATCGGCGGCCTTCGGCGTCGCTGATCGACTCGCTCGCGGGAGCATACCTCACGACAACAGGGAGACCATGATGACCAGAACCGTTCTGATCGCCGGATCCTCGCGCGGGATCGGCGCGGCGGCAGCGAAGATCGAGGCGAAGACCGGATCGCGGGTGATCCTGCACGGCCGCAGCGACTCACCCGCGCTCAGGGACCTCGCCGCCGAACTGGACGCACCCGCCTACAGCTGCGACGGCCAGGACGCCGCCGCGGTCAACGCACTGGTCGAGACGGCCGTCGGCGAGCACGGACCGATCGACGCGCTGATCTGCACGCTGGGCAGCGTGACCGCCACCGATGCGCTGGAAGGACCCACCGACGCATGGCTCGACGAGTACCGGTCCAACGTGCTGGCGCCGGTCAACTTCATCCGCGCGGTGGCGCCGTCGATGCTGTCCAACGGCGGCGGCCGCATCGTCACGGTGTCGTCCATCCGCGGCCGCGACAACCTCGCCAGTCCGGAGGTGACGGCCTACTCGGCGGCCAAGGCCGCGCTGGAGAACGTCACAGTGTCCTTCGCCAAGGCGCTCGCGCCGAGTATCACCGTCAACGCCGTCGCGCCGGGATTCGTGCTGACCGACATGGCCGACACCTGGTCGCAGGAGGTACGCAATGAGGTGGCGACGAACCTGTTGGGCCGCGCCGCGCAGCCGGAAGAGATCGCAGCGCTGCTGTGCTTCCTGGCCGGCGACGGCGCGAGTTTCATTACCGGCCAGACCATTCTGGCCGACGGCGGATTGGACGCCCGCTGATGGCACGGCTACGCCTTCCCGCCGCCGACGGCGCACTGACCCCGGTCGAGCTGGCACCCCCCGCGGCGCTGGTGACGTCGTCGGCGCCGCCGCCCAGCCGCGCCGTCTACGCCGCCGCCCATGTGGTGGCCGATCCGCTGCGCGCGTGCACGTCCGGTGGACTCGACCAGATCGATTGGGAGGCAACGCTGCAACTGCGCCGAGACCTGTGGTCGCTGGGACTGGGGGTGGCCGAGTCGATGGACACCGCGCAACGCGGCATGGGCCTGGACTGGGCCGCCGCGCGTGAGCTGGCGCTACGGACCCTGGCCGAGTCAGAGGGGGCCGGGGGCGGCGTGGCCGTCGGGATCAGCACCGACCAGCTCACCGTGACCGATCCGACGCTGGACCAGATCCGCGACGCCTACCTCGAACAGATCGGCGACATCGAGGCCGCGGGTGGCGACGTCGTGATGATGGCGAGCCGGCACCTCGCGCGCGTGGCAACCGGGCCCGACGACTACGTGACCGTCTACGACCAGGTCCTGGCGCAGGCCACCCGGCCGGTGATCCTGCACTGGCTGGGAGCCGTGTTCGACCCCGCATTGGCCGGGTACTGGGGCTACGACGAACCCAAGGCGGCGATGACCACCGTCGCCGACCTGATCGGCGCGCACCTGGACACCGTGCGCGGCATCAAGGTGTCGTTGCTCGATCCGGCATTGGAAATGCAACTGCGCGAACGCATTCCGTCGCCGGCCCGGGTCTTCACCGGCGATGACTTCAACTATGTCGACCTGATCGCCGGCGACGGCACCCTTACCAGCGACGCGCTGCTCGGCGCGTTTGCGGCGATCCCGCGGTTCGCCTCGGCGGCCTTCGCACGCCTCGACGGCGGCGACGAGGAGGGCTTCCGGGCCATCCTCGGACCGACGGTGCCGCTGAGCCGGCTGATTTTCGAGTCGCCGACGCAGTTCTACAAGGTCGGCGTCGCGTGGCTGACCTATCTCGACGGGCGACAGGACCACTTCCGCATGGTCGGCGGATTCGAAACGGGCCGCAGCCTGCTGCATCTGGCCCAACTGGTGCGCGCCGCCGGTGCGATCGGACTGTTCGCCGACCCCGAGTTCACCGCCGCGCGTGCGTCGGCATACTTCGCGGTGCACGGGTTCGGTTAGTTCCAGTACGACAGGCGGTGTGCTACGAGGGCCGTGACCCACGCGCCGTCAACGATCCAGGACACGGCCCACCTCCCCGCCCAACCATTCGCCCGTCATCCCCAACACAACGGCGCCGACCAGACCCGCCACGAGTGCGCCCTGGGGTCCGACGTATGAGCCCGCAAGCGCCCACGCGCCAACGCCGGCAAGGTAGTTACCGGCCGCACCCCCCGCGAAACCCCCGGCGGTCTCCCAGAACCCCGTGCCGTGGGCAAAATCGTTGACGCCCAGGACGATGCTGCCGAGAGTGCTCACGCGGCCCAGGTTCTTTCCGAGCCGCTCGATGACCTCGAGGTCGGCTTCAGTCAGCACACCAACCCCGTGGGCGCCGGGCAGGCCGGCGGCCCGATGGGCCGCCGTCAGCCCGGTACCCGCCGCGCCCGACGCGGTTGACGCATCCGCCAGGACGTCCCACGGAATGCCGCCGGAGAGGGCAGCGATCGCCGCGGCGGCGCCTTCGATCGACATCCCTTCACGCTGAAGCGCCTGTGTGGCTTGCCGAATCACGAGCTGCCGGGCCTGCGCCTCGGCACGATCGAGCAGTGCGGTGGCCGCGTCCGCACTCATCGGCGGCACGCCGAGCAAGCCCTGCTGCAGCTTCCGCTGCCAGTCCTGCCGGAACTGGGCGCGGGTGGCGGCGTTTCCGCCGAGGATCGGGTCGACCGGGAGAGGACCCGTCAGCTGGGCCGTGTGGTAGTCGTCGAGCCGCGCGGCGGCGCGGCGGAATGCCTGCGGGTCCGCGTTGGGGTCGGTCAGGACGGTGTAGTCACGCAGCCGATCCTGTGCGGCCTGCTTGTCAGGTGTCCAGGGGCCGGGGGAGGTGACCAACCTCTGGTCGGTGGCGCGCTGCTCGGCCGCGTATTTCGAAGCGTCGGCACTGGCCTGGGCCGCCGGTGAGACGCTGCCCGTGCCGTCGGCGCCGCCGAGGGGGTCGGGGGTGTAGCCCGCCGCGGCCATATCCAGCCGGGCGGCGTCGAGGTGGTCGGCGTAGGCGCCGCGGACCGAGGTCACCTCCAGCAATGCGGTCGCGGTCCGCTCGACGGCGGCACGCTCGAGGTCGGTCCAGTCGGCCGGTCGACCCTCGGCCCAGGCGAGCGCGATCGCGAAATCGATCTGATTGTCGATGAAGGCCAACGCGGATTCCAGGTTGCCGATGGCGATCTGGCCGCTGCGCTGCGCCTCGGCCAAGGCTGCGGCGATGTTCTCCAGATCGGCGGCCACCCGGGTGAGTTGGTCGCGGTTGAGGTGCAGTCCGTCCTCGGCGTCCTGGACTTCGGCGGCGTCGTTGATCGGGTGATCGCCGCCAGGGCCCGGGCCGTGGCGGTCCCACGCCGCCTCGAAGCGGTTCTTGGCGCGGGTGAACTCGTCGAGAGTGTCGCCGACGCACACCCCGGCGTCACGGAACGCCGAGGCCAGGTCGTGGATCTGTCCTGGGCAACCGGCCTGGATGGTGTCGTTGACGCGCCAGGGGTCACCCCCGGCGGCCGCGCAAAGCTCCCCGGCGCGCAGGTGTCGCAACAACACGGCCGTCAGGCGACCCGTCTCGCGGCCAGGTCCAGCGCCGCCTCGCCGGCATCGTCCTGGGTGTCGAAGGAGGTGGCCGCGTAGTGGGCTTTCTGGGCCAGCAGGTCCAGTCGGGCCTGGTGGCCCTGCAGTGCGGCGGCCTGGCATTCATGCTCGTTTGCCAGGTTCCGGTGGAACGTATCTGCGGCGCCGAAATCGCCGAACAACTTAGCTGGCAGCGATGCCGAGCCGAACCGGTCGGCGCCCCGCTGGGCGAGAACGCCGGCGCTGCGCGAGAACTCCGCACCACAACGCAGCAAGTCACTGTCAACGAACACCGAAGTACCCCCTTCTCTCTGGCCAGAAGCTTACCGGCGCCTGTTTGCTGTTCAGTTCACCAAAATCGGCTGCCACCCGCCGCGGACATAAACAGGTAGTCACTACGCAGGTCAGCGGCCCACCCGCCGCTCTACCGTTCAGGCGTGGGCACAGGGGACGGCGGTCGGGGGGTTGACCGGTTCGACTGTGTGACGAGGGGTCGCAGTCTGGCCGAGCGGCGGTTGTTCCCGGTGCCTGCACACCAGCGGGACGCGGCCGCGACGCCGACACGCCAAGTGACACGCCGCAGTTCGCCGCATTCGCTGTTGCCGGTGCGCGACGCAGGCTAATTTCGTCGGCACTGATCAGTATCGGGGGAGCGTGTCGTGGACAAGCGTCATCCCGCGCGCCCGGCGGGGGAGCTGTGAGCCTGCGGGTCGGGGAGGTACCCGACCGGATCGACGTTGCGGTGATCGGCTCCGGGTTCGGCGGTGCGGTGATCGCCGAGAAACTGGCGGGCGAGGATCTGACGGTCTGTGTGCTCGAGCGCGGCAAGGCCTATCCGCCGGGGACGTTCCCGAGGGCGCCGGGCCGGGTCGCCACCAACTTCTGGGATCCCCCCAGTGGGCTCCACGGGCTGTTCGACGTGTGGTCGTTCCGCGGTATTGACGCGATCGTCGCCAGCGGACTGGGCGGCGGTTCGCTGATCTACGCCAACGTGATGCTGCGCAAACCCGAGACCTGGTTCAGGCAACCGCACCCCTACCGTCCGGGTGTCGAGGAGACGTGGTCGTTCACCCGTGCGGACCTCGAACCGCATTACGACGCCGTCGAGCGGTTCCTCCAGGTGCAGTCGCTGCCGACGGCGGGCGTGTCGAAACCGTTGGATCCCGCGTTCGCCATGGCCAAGGTGACGCACTTCCACGCCGCCGCGACCGGTGACGTCAGAGCGGCCTACGCACCGCTGGCCGTGCGGTTCCGCGATGCCGCAGACGAGCCCGCCATAGGTGCACCCGTCCCAGATGCGGCGTACCCCAACATGTTCGGACGGACCCGCCGCACCTGCAGGCTGTGCGGTGAATGCGACACCGGCTGCAACGACGGCGCCAAGAGCAGCCTCGACCACACCTACCTGTCGGCGGCGAGTCACCGCGGTGCTTCGCTGCACGAGCGCACCGAGGTGCGCAGCATCGCACGCCGCAGCGACGGCAGATTCGATATCGGGGTGGTGGTGCGCCGCCCCGAGGACGAGGGTTGGCAGGTCCGCACCCGCACGCTGCCGGTCGACACGATCGTCGCGGACCGGGTGGTCGTCGCCGCGGGGACGCTGGGCAGCACACACCTGTTGTTGCGCAACGCTGAAGCCCTCGGCATCAGCAATCCCGCGTTGGGCACGCGGTTCTGCGGGAACGGTGATCTGCTCGGATTCATCCTCAACGTCGCGGGCCAACTCGACGGCTGGACGGGGCCGGTCATCACCTCCTACCTGGAGTTCCCCGACGAATCCGACACCGGTTCACCCGATGACTACGGCATGTACATCCAGGACGCCGGCTACCCGGAGTTCGCCGCCTGGCTGGTCGAGACGGCGATCGGCATCCGGCGTATCCCGAGCGTGGCGAAACTTGCTGCTGCAGTCGCCATTTCACGACTGAGGGGTCGTCAGGACACGTCGTTGTCCGGTAAGGTCAGCGCATTGCTGGGCCGCCCGCTGGTGACCACCCGGGGAATGCCGGTGCTCGGCATGGGGATGGACGTTCCCGACGGCACCCTGTACCTGCGCCGCGACGACGACGGAATGCTCGAGAGCACCTGGAGTCGTCAAACCTCGCTGAAGTACTTCGAGACGCTGCGCCGTCGAATGGAGGCCCTCGCCGATGCGCTCGGCGGCGACTTCGTGGTCAATCCGACCTACCACCTGAACCGCGTCGTCACCGTGCACCCGCTGGGCGGCTGCCCGGCCGACACCGACAAGTCCCGCGGCGTCGTCGACGGATACGGCCGCGTCCGCGGGGTTCCCGGTCTTCGGGTGGCCGACGGCTCCATCTTCCCCGGTCCGATCGGGGCGAACCCGTCGCTGACCATCGCGGCGTTCGCCGACCGGGTGGCCCAGGACATGCTGACCGAGGGAGCCGGCCGCAACGGGTGGCCCGACGGATGAAAGTCCGGTTCACCGAACGGATGACGGGGTTCTACGGCGTCGGTGCACCCGGCTACGACACCGGTGAGGTGATCGGCCGCCGTGACGGCATCCGGCTGGGCTTCCACCTCACGATCGGCACCGACGACGTTCGCGACGTCCTTCGCGACCCGCACCACACCATGCACGCCCGCGGCGTGGTCCTCTGCAAGGAGTTCGCACCGGTCGGCATCGTCACCGACGGCAGCTTCGAGGTCTTCGCGCCGGCCGAGCATGGGCGGTACTCGATGCGCTACCGGCTCCCGTTCGACACCGCGGACGGGCCGATGACCCTGCTTGGCTTCAAAGACGTCGGCAACGACTGGGGTTTCGACATGTGGCCGGACACGACGACGCTGTATACCCGGCTGGTCCGCGGCCGTGCCGAATGGGGCGCGGATGACGGTGGGCGGGATCATGCCCGTGGCATCCTGCGGCTCAACGCCGCGATGTTCGCCCGCCAGCTCGCCACATTTCATGGAAGACCAAGCGGTATAGGTCTTTTCGGATTGTTCTTCCTCGAACGCCTGCTGGCCGCCTATACCGGACCTCGACACAGGAGCCCGCTGCGATGAGCGAACCCGAACTTCTGACCACCACCACCGTCGAGTTCACCGCGGGCGACGGGATGGCACTGAACATGCAGCGCGTGCGCGGACACGCCGAACCGTGGCGCGGTCCGGTACTGCTGGTGCCCGGTGCGGGGGTGCGGGCCAACCTTTTTCGTGCGCCGGAGCGGGAGAACATCGTCGACGCACTGGTCGCCGATGGCTGGGACGTCTGGCTGGAAAACTGGCGCGCAAGCATCGACGTCGCGGCCAACGAGTGGAACCTGGACGAAGCGGCCGTGTTCGACCATCCGTTCGCGGTGCGGCGGATCATCGAGGAGACGGGCGCCGACACCGTGAAGGCCGTGATCCACTGCCAGGGGTCGAGCAGTTTCGCGCTGTCCGCGGTGGCGGGCCTGGTGCCGCAGGTGGACACCATCGTGTCCAATGCGATGTCGCTGCACCCCATCGTGCCGAGGTGGTCGCGAATCAAGCTGTCCCATCTGGTGCCACGGCTGGCCCGGGCGCTGCCCTACGTCGACCCCCGATGGGGCGACCGTGACCACAAACCCGACGGGTGGCTGGCCAAGGCAATGGTCGCCGCGGTCAGGGTGAGCCACCGGGAATGCACCAACCTGCCGTGCCGGATGATCAGCTTCACGTACGGCGCGGGGTTTCCGGCGCTGTGGTCCCACGAGAACCTGTCGAAGCGGACCCACGATTGGCTGCGCGACGAATTCGGGCCTGTGCCGATGACTTTCTTCAAACAGATGGCCGCCTCGATGCGGGCGGGCCGTCTGGTGCCCACCGGACGCTTCCGCGAACTGCCCGTGGACCTGCTGTCCCGGCCGCCGCAGACCGACGCCCGCATCGCGCTGATCGCGGGGAAGGACAGTCGCTGCTTCCTGCCCGCCAGTCAGGAACGCAGCTTCGAGTATCTCGAGAAGCACCGGCCCGGCAACCAGTCGCTCGGCATCCTTCCCGGCTACGGGCATCTCGACATGTTCCTTGGCCGCTACGCCGCCCGCGATGTGTTCCCGCACATTCTGGCGAAGCTGAGGGGCTGACGGCGTTTCAGCCCGTTCCCCGACGGCCGGGGGACACCACGCCCTCCGAGGCCGGTGTCGCCACCCGATCCGACGCCCGCGTCTCCACCCGATTCGACGCCCGCGTCTCCACCCGATCCGACGCCCGCGTCGGTGAGCTGATCGCCGTGGCCAGCGATGCGCGATCGGCAAGCCCGAGTTTGGTGCACGCCCGATAGATGTGGCCCTCGACGGTTCGCACCGATACCGAGAGCCGGTCGGCGATTGCCCTGTTGCTCAACCCCTCCGACACCAGCCGGGCGACCTTGCGTTCGCTGCCCGTCAACGGCAGCGGCGTCAGCGCCTGTTCCAGGGCCGGAGTAGACGGCGAGCCGCATTCGGCGGCCCACTGTGCGGCCTTGTTGCGGGATTTCAGCCCCGCGCCGTGGTGGCCCGCGGCGGCGTGCAGCACGGCGGCCTGCGCGGCCGCGTCCGCTGCGGCGAGTGTGCGGTGGTGGGCGGCCAGCGCGTCGGCGACCTCATCGAGCCCGGCCGCATCCCGTGCGGCCAGGCAGCGGGCGTGGGTGACGACGAGGGGAGGCAGTGCGCCTCCCAGGGCGGCCCCTACTCGTTCGACCGTGTCGGCAATTCGGTTGTCTCCCAGTCGAACCGCGTCGTGCAGGGCCAGCAGTGCGATTCCGAGCTGGCCGGCGTCCTCGGCGACGGTCGCCGCCCGCCTCGCCGCCTCGATCGCTTCGGGCATGTCCCGCGCGGCCGCCAGCGTCCAGGCCCGGGCCAACTCCAGTTCGGGTGCATACATCGCCGAGCGCATCCCGTGCGCGGCCTGGGCGCGCGGCAGCTCCCGGGCGGCCTGCCCGTGATCGCCCAGCTGGCCGAGCGCCGTGACCAGCTGGATCATCGCCAGCGGCCCCCAGGAGTAACCGGTTTCGGCCAGCGCCGCGGCGGATTGGTACAGCAAGCCCGACGCCTCGCCCACCCTGCCGCGGGCCATCAGCACGTGCGCCAACAGAATGTCGCTGATGGCACGCCCCGGTTGTGCGATACCGGCGAAGCCGACGTAGCTACGGGCGAGAGTCTCCGCGCCCGCCAGCTTGCAGTCGAGCAGCGAGACGGTGAGCTGGCCAAGACCGATGGTGAACCGCAGCAGCCCGGATTGTGACGTGCGCATGCCACGTTCGGCCAGCCCTACCGCGCGGTCGATACGACCGAGTCGGGCGCTGGCAAGTGTGGCCGAGGCGGCGGCCCAGGCGATGGCAAGCTCACCTGCGGTGTCGGACACCAGCACGTCGGATGCGATCCGCGTGACGCGGTCACGGATCTCGGCCAGCAACTCGCGGGCCCGCGCCGAATCGCCCCGCATCCAGAACTGGTTGGCCGTCTTGGGCAGCGCCCAGGCCACCAGGTCGCCCTCGGGCAGGGTGCGCTCGTCGACCGCGGAGAGCACCTCGTCGGCTTCGTCTCCCCGGCCCTGCCAGGCCAGCGAATGCGCCAGCGGCAGCCGGGCGTACAGGCTTTCCTTGTTGGCCAGGGCGCCGCGGGCGAGCAGTTCGCCGAGGGCCAGGTCGCCCATCCGCATCGCTTCCCATGCAGCGGTGATGAGTTCGTCGGATTCCAGCGGGGTTTCGGTATCCAACGACAGCGCCGCCAGCCGAAGCCGGTCGCTGACGTGCTCGGGTCCGCGAGAGCCGATCTGGGCCACCAGATCGGCACTGAGCCGGCGCCGGGTCAGCCGGGGCATGTCCGCCCCGATGCATTCGGTGTAGAGCGGATGGCTCGGCTGGACAACGGTTTCGGCGCCGCGCTCGGCGATGGTGACCGCCCCGCCCGCCTCGGCCCGTTCGATGGCCGCCATGCCCGTCAGCTCGGTGAGATCCTGCAGCGCCAGCGGCTGATCGATGGCCAGGTACTGCATCACGCCCCGGGTCTCGGGCGGCAGCAGGTTCAGCCGATGCCGGATCAGGGTGGCCAGGTGCGGCGACAGCGTCGTCTCACCACGAAGCTGCCACACTCCCCGGGCGCACCGCAGCGCGTCGGACGCGGTCGCCTGTTCGACCAGGTGGCGCAGGAACAGCGGATTGCCCCGGCTGATCGAGTAGAGCTGGTCGGCGCTGCTGGTCTCGAGCGGGCCGCCGAGGACCTGTTCCACAAGGGCGGTGGTCTCGGTGGCGGTGAGGGGTTCGACGTCGATGCGGACCAGCAGGTCGTCCTTCCACAGTGCCGTGATCGCGTCCGGCGTCGGCATCTCGCTGCGAAGCGTCAGGATCAGCCTGCTCTGGGAGTGGAACACGAACTGGTGCAGCAGCGTCGCCGAGAGTTCGTCGAGATGCTGCGCATCGTCGACGGCGATGAGCATGCGCCGCTCATCGGCGTCTTTGCTCAATGCCAGCCGCGCGGCCCGCAGCACGGCCGCGGACTCCTCGCCGGGGGCTACCTCCAGGAGATGGCTGAAGGCCCCGAACGGGATGTGGCTGGCCGAGGCGGTGGCGGCCACCCAGCGGACGACCGCCCGACGGTCCTGATCGGTGTGGCGGCGCGCCAGCGCCCGGGCCAGGGCGGTCTTTCCCGCGCCGGCGGGGCCGACCAGAACAACTCCGCGGTGACCCGACTTGAGCAGGGCATGGTCGACTCGCGCCCAGATCGAAGGGCGCGGTGCCATTCGCCAACCAACGTCCTCCACATTCTGAGACTAATTCGTGAACTGCAGAATTTCTTTCTTCCGACCCGGTTGCATACGGGTTCCTTTGCAGGTGCGAGGACCCGGCCGCGTCTTTGCCGCGTACCCGGTCAGCACAGGTCGTCGAGCGAGGCAGTCGCCCGTCGGCCCGCGGGTCCCCGATCAGCCGCTCACAGCGACCGAATGACCTCGGACACAGCACGTTCCGCGGCGTCGACGGCGCCCTCCATGTACGCGCTCCACTGGGTCGCGGTGTCGGTGGACGCCCAGTGGATCGGGCCCACCGGCGGGCTCAGTGCCGCACCGTAATTCGTCCACACCAGTGGGCCGGGGTTCGCGTTGTAACACCCACGCGTCCATTGCCGGTCGCCCCACTCGCCGTCGGCGTAGGCCACGGGATCGGCGGCCTTGGGCCCGAAGATCCGGACCATCTGCTCGGTGAGCGCCGCGCGACGTCGCTCGTGCGGCCATCTGCTGGCGACGCGAGCCTGCTCACCTTCGAGGAACGCCAAGATCACCCCGGCGTCCTGTCCGGGAATGCAGGTGTCGTTGGACATCCGCGCCGGGCCGACGTCCGAGATGAACTGGCCGTTCAATCCGTCGGCACGCCAGAACGGTTCGTCGTAGATGAAGAAGGCCTTCATCGCCGAACCGTTCGGCATCCGCTGGGTCAGCTGGTCGCGGACCCCGGGCATCGGCGGGTCGTACAGGATGCGCGACGCGAGCTTGGGTGCGATCGCCACGATCACCCGCCGCGCCCCAAAGGTCCGTCCGCCGCGGCAGTGCACGGTGATGGAATCGGCGGTGTACTCGATGGTCTGCACGGGCGCGTCGAACACGATGCGATCGCGCAGCTGCGCGGCCAACCTGTCGGGGATCTGCGCCGTCCCGCCGACGAACCGAGCTGTCTGGGCGCCGCCCTCGGCTTCGGAGAACAACGCCGCGCCCACCCCGCAGGTCTGGATGGTGAACAACAGGTGCAGCAGTGATACCTCGACGGTCGGGACAGCCAGAATGCCCACCGTGCAGATCTCCAGCAGCGTCCGCCCGATCGGGCTCAGGCCCTGCGCGTCGTACCACGCCCCCGCGGTGATGGCGTCCCATTCCGCGGCCCGCGGCGCCAGCCACGGCGCTTCCGCCGAAACGGTGGCGGCCAACTCGTCGAGTTGGGCCAGCGCCTGGTTGACCGCATCGACGTCGGCGCCGAACCGGCGGTAGAACTCGGTCTGGCCCAACACCCCGCTGCCGCACAGCTCGTACTTGGTGTCGCCGTCGTCGTACTGGGCGAAGGTCTCCACCCCGAGTTCGGCGGCCAGCCGGTGCATCCGCACATGGGTGTCGCCGATCCACTGGGCACCGATCTCCAGCGGAATCCCCGGGATCGGCGACTCGGTGAGGATCCGTCCACCAGTGCGGTCACTGGCCTCGAGGATGAGCGGTTGCAGGCCTGCCCTCTCGAGCTCGCGCGCGGCGTAGAGGCCCGACAGACCCGCACCCACCACGATGACATCGGCGTCGCGTTCCACGACACCGCACACTAATCGCCGGCTATCGCCGCGACCCGGGGGACGACGGATACGGGTCAGGCCACCGGCACCGGCCGCCAATGGGTCACCGCCGACGACCACGCCACCCGGTCGGCGGAATCACCCGCCCACGCGATGTATCCGTCGGGACGCACCAGCACGGCGGGTCCGTCGTCTGTCCGCTCCGCCTGCACCACTTCCGCCGTGTCGGCCGTGCCCGCCGCGGCCGCCAGGGACGAACCGCGCTCGCGAATGAGCACGAAGTCGCCCGAGCGTTGCAGCACCGTCAGACGGCCTTCGGCCAACGGGATCTGCGTCGCCCGGGTGCCGACCAGACCGCGCCGACCGTAGCGCAACGTGGTGCCCGCGAAGCTTCCCGCAATCGCATCGCGCACCCACGGCAGCCGAAGAAGGGTGGGCGCGAACAGGTTTCGCAATAACACCGCTGGCAGCGGATGCAGCGTGACGCCGCGCATCATCAGACCCGACTGCAGCAGTACACGTTTGCCGATGGGATGGCGTTCGTCGTGGTAGGTGTCGAGCACGGACTCGTCGGCACCGCCGAGCACCGCGTCGATCTTCCACGCGAGGTTGGCGGCGTCCTGGATGCCGGTGTTCATACCCTGCCCGCCCATCGGGGAGTGCTCATGGGCCGCGTCGCCGGCGAGGAACACCCGGCCGTGCCGGTACTGCGTGACTTGTCGTTCGTCGCAATGGAATCGGGACTTCCAGCCGATCTCGACCACGCCGAAGTCGACCTTCAGCGCCGCCTCCAGGATGGTCGCGACCTCGGCGCGCCCGATGGGTGCACTGTCGGGCACCCGGCGATTGCGGTCCCACACCATGGTGCGGTACCAGGACCCGTCCGCATCGTGCCGGTGGTAGGGGGCGAGAAAGCCGAACGCCTCGCGGGTGCTTCCCACCGTCAGTCCACTGCCCGCGGGTGGGCGGGCCAGCTTCACGTCGGCCAGCACCACCGCGGACAGCACCGTCTTGCCGGGGAAGTCCGCACCGACCAGCGCACGCACGGTGCTGTGCGCGCCGTCGGCGCCGATCACATACCGTGCGCGGAAGCTCACGCGGCCCCGAGGTTCGTCGCTGTTGCGCGGCCGGGCGGTCACCGTCACCCCGTCGGCATCCTGGTCGATGTCGATGACCTCCAGGCCCCGGCGGATGTCGGCGCCCTGCGCGACGGCGTAGCGGCCGAGGGCCCCATCGACGTTGGTCTGCGGCGTGATCATCACGAACGGGTAGTGCGAGTCCAGGTGGGTCAGGTCCAGGCCGGTGTTGGCGAACAGCGTCGCCCCCGGCGCCCGGTGCGCACCCGCCAGCAGGTCGTCGGCCAACCCACGCGCGTCGAGCACCTCCAGCGTGCGGGCCATGGTCGCGAACGCCCGGCTGGACGGATTGATCGTCGCCCAGCGTTCCAGCACGACGACGGACCGCCCTGCGCGCGCGAGGTCGCCCGCGGCGGTCAGTCCCGTCGGCCCTGCACCGACGACCAGGACGTCCACCGCATGTTCGGTGTTCGGTGTCATGTGATCCTCCTCGTTGAGTTCAACAACTGTTGAACTCAACCGTAGAACGGCATGCTGGTCATGTCAACAGTTGTTGAATAGAATCCCGGCCATGGCCGCGAAGACACGCGACGGGGAGACCACCCGGGCGACGATCCTGGCAACGGCGCGATCGCAGTTCGGGGAGAACGGCTTCGAACGCACCACCATCCGGTCGATCGCATCCGCGGCGGGCGTGGACCCCGCGCTGGTCATGCATTACTTCGGGAACAAGGAAAAGCTGTTCGGCGCCGCGTCCCGGATCGACATCGCGTTTCCCGACCTTTCCGGGGTCGCGCCCGAGGACATCGCCGACGTTCTGGTGCCGCTGTTCCTCCAGGTGTGGGCTCCGGACGGACCATTCCTGCCGCTGCTGCGGGCCGCCACGACCAACCGGGCCGCGGCCGATGCGCTGCTGGGGATCTTCACGGACCGGGTCACGCCGGCGCTTGCGGTCGTGAGTCCCGACCGCGCCACCGAACGCGCCGCCTTGGTGGCGTCGCAGGTACTGGGGATTGCGATGGCGCGCTTTGTCGTCGGGGTTCCGTCATTGGTTGACATGGACGACGCGACGCTGACCGAATGGCTGCGTCCGGTGCTGGTCAGATATCTGGGCGCACCCGCGCCGTGACCTAGTTGTGCGCGGGCCGATTTCGAAGCGAACCCAACAGAAACACCGATATCACAACATATTTCAAACCTCAGCGGACATTCCGCGTAGCCGCGACGCCGGAGGCGGTGCCGAGATCGCCCATCTGGCCATAGGATGCCCACGGCAGAGATACCATCTCGGCACGACGGAGGTCAGGCCCGTCGGTGGGTGAGATCGCCTTGGCAGTGCCGGGGCCGCGTAAAGGAGATGGCCATGTCATCCAAAAGTGCCGCCGAAATCGTCAGAAGTCTTGGTGGCGCCGCCAACGTCGAGAGCCTCACCCACTGCGCGACGCGGCTGCGCTTCCAGCTGCGCGATGCCTCGGGCGTCGACCAGTCCGCCGTCGAGGCGGTTTCTGGCGTGATGGGCGCTGTGCCGCAGGCGGGCAACCGCTACCAGGTGGTGATCGGTGGAGCGGTGCAAAGTGTCTACAACGACATCATGGCGCTGCCGGATATGTCCAAAGGCGGTGCGGCGCAAGACGCCGCCGCGATCAAGGCCGCCGCCCGCGCCAAAGGCCCGCGTGGCAAGTTCGCCTGGCTGGACTCGTTCTTCGAATTCCTGTCCGACTCCTTCCGCCCGATCCTCGGCGCGCTGCTGGGCGCCTCCCTGTTCATCACCTTCATGGCGCTGATGAGCACCCTCGGCGTGATCCCGAACTGGGCCGATCCACGCACGGAGCTGTCACCGTCCTGGCAGTTCATGAATCTGTGCTGGCAGTGCGTATTCGTCTTCCTGCCGCTGATGGTGGCCTACAACGCGTCGAAGAAGCTCGACGCGGATCCCTGGGTGGGCTTCGCCATCATGGCGGTGGTGATGCTGCCCGGCTTCGCGGCCTTCCTTGACGTCGCCGAGCCGCGTACCGTGTTCGGGTCCGAGGTCAACATCGTGCATATCTTCGGGCTGCCGCTCACGGTGTTCAACTACAGCTCGCAGGTGTTCCCACCGCTCCTGATGGCCGCCGTACTCGGGCCGCTCTACAAGCTGCTCAAGAAGGTCATCCCGGACAACATCCAGCTGATCTTCGTCCCGTTCTTCTCGATGCTGATCATGATCCCGCTGACGGCCTTCCTGATCGGGCCGATCGGGGTGTACGCCGGCGCCGGTCTGGCCAACGTGCTCAAGGCCATCAACGACTTCTCGCCGTTCATCTTCGCCATCATCATCCCGCTGGCCTACCCGTTCATGGTGCCCCTTGGCCTGCACTGGCCGATCAACGCCATCATGCTGCTGAACATCCAGACGCTGGGCTACGACTTCATCCAGGGACCGATGGGCGCGTGGAACTTCGCCTGCTTCGGCGCCACCGCCGGCGTGCTGTTCCTGGCCTGGCGCGAACACGATGCGCAGATGGAGCAGACGTCGATCGGCGCGCTGGCCGCCGGTCTGCTCGGCGGCATCTCCGAACCGTCGCTGTACGGCATCCATCTGCGGTTCAAACGGATCTATCCACGCATGCTCGTCGGCTGTCTGGTCGGCGGCATCATCATCGGCATCGGCGGCGGCGTCAAAACCAACGCCTTCGTGTTCACCTCCCTGCTGACCATCCCGGCGTTCGACAACATGGCGTTGTACGCGCTGGCCGTCACCGCCTCGTTCACCACTGCGATGCTGCTGGTCATCTTCTCCGGCTACAAGACACCGGAGCAGGCGGCCGAATTCGCCGCGGCGCACGTGCCGGTGGCTGATCTGGAGACCGCCCCGGCGGGCGCCAGCGCAGCGTCGGTGATCGCCGCGTCGGAGGCCAAGGCCGCCGTCGAGCGGGGGCTGGTCACCGAGATCGTCTCGCCGATGGACGGCACCGTCATCCCCCTGGCCGAGGTGCCTGACCCCGTGTTCGCCAAGGGCACCATGGGTCCGGGCGTCGGGGTGCTGCCCTCCGGCGATACCGCGTATTCGCCGGGCAACGGCATCGTGGTGGCGGCCCAGCCCACTGGCCACGCGTTCGGCCTGGTGCTCGATGGCGGCATCGAACTGCTCATCCACGTGGGCATCGACACCGTCCAACTGAAGGGCGAAGGCTTCGACGTCAAGGTCAAGAAGGGTGACAAGGTCACCGTCGGTCAACCCCTGGTGACCTTCGACCGCAAGATCATCGAGGACGCCGGCTATTCGCTGGTCACGCCCGTCATCGTGCTGAACGGCAAGAGGTTCGCCGCCGTCGACCCGATCGCCACGGGTGAGACGACTGTGGGTGAGCCGATCCTGGCGGTGGCGGCCAAGGCGGCGCCGGCCAGCGCATCCCTCTGATTCCCTATCCGGCCGGGTCGTGCTCGGGCCCGGCCTGGGTGGGCCTGTCGGCGTGTCCGCGCCACCGCCGGTATCCGTGGTGCGCTGCGAAGGCCCCGACGACGGCGGTGGCGCACCACACCGCGACGGCGGCGTAGGCCAGCGGCGACGACAGGTCGTCGATCGACGCGCCGAGCGCGGTGTAGACGAACGCCCTCGG
>NZ_JBGAME010000046.1:0-8516 GCF_044223235.1 Mycobacterium sp. | reverse complement strand
GGGACCGCGCTCACCACCCACGGCGTCACCCCGAAGGGCGAGGTTGACCTGGGCGCGTTCCTGACCGCGCAGTACGAGCACAACCCCAAATACCTGCATGACGGGGACGTGATCGAGGCCACCATTGCCACCGACGACGGCGCCATCGACCTCGGGGTCCAGCGCAATGTGGTGGTGTACAAATGACCGCGCAAAACGACGCCGCGACGCCGGTGCCCGAGTTCGTTCCCGTCGTGATCATCGGTGCCGGCCCCGCCGGCATCGCCGCCGCCACACTGTTGGGACAGTACGGCGTCGAATGTCTGGTGCTGGACCGCCATGAGACCGTCTACCCGCTGCCGCGGGCCGTCCACGCCGACGACGAGGTGTACCGCATCCTGGCCCGACTGGGTATCGGCGACGAGTTCGCCGCGCACCGCCGGCCGGCACACGGTCTTCGCCTGATCGACCAGAGCATGCGAGTGCTCTCCGAGATCCCGCGCAGCATGGAGCCCAGCGCCAACGGCTTCCCGCAGATGAACATGTTCGACCAGCCTGAACTCGAAGCGGTACTGCGCACCAATCTCAAGCACTACCCGCAGATCACGGTGCGCGGCAACGTGGAGGTCACCTCGATCACCCAGCCGCGACCCGGCCGGGTACGAGTGAGCTTCCTGGACCGGCTGCGCGGCGGCGAGCACAGCGTGCAGGCGACCTACGTGTTGGGCTGCGACGGCGCCAACAGCCCGACCCGCGCGGCCATCGGGGCGCACATGTACGGGCTACCGTTCACCCAGGACTGGCTGGTGATCGACGTCAACACCGACGCCGACCTCAACCAGTGGGAGGGCTGCCACCAACTGTGCAACCCGCAGCGTGCCGGCACTTACATGCGGGTATCGGAAACGCGTTACCGCTGGGAATTTCAGTTGGTCGACGGTGAGACGGTGGCCGACTACCAGAGCCTGGCCGACGTCGAGCCGCTCATCAGGCCCTGGCTGGCAGACACACCGATCGACGCGTTGACTCTGGTGCGGGTGACCGCCTACACCTTCCGCGCGCAAGTCGCCAGCCGCTGGCGCGACCGCAATGTGTTCATCCTCGGTGACGCCGCACACCTGACCCCGCCGTTCGTCGGCCAGGGCATGGCCGCGGGCCTGCGCGACGCGATGAACCTGACCTGGAAACTGGTCGGCGTGCTCGACGGCTCCCTGCCCGACAGTGTGTTGGACACCTACGAGCGGGAACGAAAGCTCCACGCCGCCAACATGATTCTTATGGCGGTGTCGATGGGAGCAGCCATGACCGGCGGCGGACACGTTGGCGATCTGATCCGCCACGCCGTGTTCCCGCGCATGCAGAACCTGCGCATGCCCGGAACCCGGGTCAGCGCCGCCAAGGGCATCGCCCCGGGGCTGCGCAGGTCCGAACTGGTGATCAAGTCCCGCACTCCCGGTGGGCTCGCGGGAACGTTGTGTCCCAACCCGGTTCTGGCCGAGGGCCTGCGATTCGATGAGATTGTCGGGAACAGGTTCACGCTGATCACGTCATCGGCGCTCACCGATGCCCAGCGCAGCGAGCTCCGCAGCCGCGGGGCCGCCGTCATCGAAACCGCCCCCGGCAGCGAACTCGACCGTTGGCTGCACGGCGGCCGCGCCACTGCCGCGATCGTGCGGCCGGACCGCGCGGTCATGCACGCCGGCCGCAATACCCCGGCGATCTGCGATGCGATGCCCAGGTTCACCGCGGGTACCCACCCGGTCCACCACCGTGCCGCCAGCACCGCTGACCGCCTCGAGGCGTGAGGGCCGCGAAACCGGCCACCACTGACCAGGATTGGAGAATACCGACATGTCCGAACACCACGATCGCCTCGGCGGACGCCTGCCGCTGGCACATCCCGCCGACTTCGGCGCCGCGCAACGAGAACTCTTCGACAAAATGACCGCCACCGTGGTGCCGTGGGCCGAGGACACCGGTTTCCACAGCACAACCGACGACGGGCGATTCATCGGCCCGTTCAACCCGGCGCTGCTCAATCCGGAGCTGACCTCAGCGGCCGCCCAGCTGCTGCTGGGCGAGCGGGAGCATACGTCGTTGAGCGCCCGGGTGCGTGAAGTCGTGATCCTCGCCGTCGGCGCCGCGTGGCAGTCCGAGTACGAGATGTATGCGCACACCGCCGCCGCGCGAAAGGCCGGCCTGTCCGAGGACGCCATCCGGGTGCTGGTGAGTGGTGGGATACCGGACGACCTCAGCAAGGACGAGGCGATCGCCGCCGAACTCACCCGGCGGCTGTCAACCGCCCGCCGGGTCGACGAATCCCTGTACCGGCAAGCGGAAAACTGCTTTGGGGCAAAGGGATTGACCGACATCGCCATGCTCATCGGCATCTACCACACCGTGAGCCTGACGCTCAACCTGTTCGAGATCCCCGCTCCGCCCAGCACGCCGTGATGACCTGGCACAACATCGGCGACGGTGACCTCGCACAGAGACGCCCCAGGAATTGTGGGTCGAGTTTGTGTCGGAGCCAGCAGTGAAAGCTCCTCGGACCGTGGGTATCGGGATGGCACCGAGCCTGTCGCGGGCGCTGATTGTGTTCGCTTTGCTGTGCGGTAGCACGGCAGTGGCCTTCCTGCTCAAACAGCAGTGGCTGGAGCAATATACGGGGGCGGGCGCGCTCGAATCGATGAATCTGATTATTTCGTTCCTCGTGACGATAACCGCGATCGTTATCGGTTTGCTGATAAATGCGACGAAAAGTTTCATCGACGCCACCCAGGAACACTGGGCGATGTTCGCCGCACAGCTCGTGCGTCTGGATCAGTCGCTGCTGAACTACGGCTCAGAAGCCGAACCGTTGCGCGGGCAACTCCAGAGTTTTACCGCCGCTGCGATCGCCAACTCGTGGCGGGGGGACGCCATCCCCGCCAGCGTCACCTATCCGGACGTGCGCAAACTCCCGAAAGACGAGGCACGGCTGGTGTTGAGCGACCTGTTGAATCGTCTCGAGTTCGCGATCATTCGACTGAACCCGTCCGATCCACTGCACGAACGGTTGGCGGCCGACTGCTTCGACCAATACAAAGAGTGCGCCAGGGCTCGATGGTCGCTCCTCTTGGCGCCTCAAAACTCACTACCAGTTCCGTTCCTGAGAATGCTCGTCGTCTGGCTTATGATGATATTCGCCAGTTTCGGCCTTCGCGCACCAGCCAACCCTCTGATAGTGACTATGATCGCCTTGGCCGCAGCGACGCTGAGCAGCATGATTTTTGCTGTCCTGGATATTGTGAACCCATATCACGGCCTATACAACATTTCCAGCAAAAACATGCTCCAGGCCCTATACGCGTCGCTTAGGAGCTCGCATTACGGCAGCGTTGAGAGTCAGCACGATGCTCAGACATGTGCGCTGTACTGACGGGTTAGACCGCGCAGCCTACGCGCGGGGCCGTTTCGGTGTGATCGGATTCTGACGCGGAAGGTGGCATCGTCCTTTACCGGCGCGGAGCGGACTCCCCGTTGACACCAGTGTCGGCGGGGACAGCTTCACCTGGCGTCACAACTAGGCGATGCGGCTGCCGAGCTCCAACTCGAGATCAGCATCGCGTGGTATCAGCGGTCGGGGCCGATCATCAGGCTGCACACCGACACCGGCAATCGTGGCGAGCGGTTCGACGAGGCGCATACCGGTTTGGATCACGTGTCTTTCGGAGTAGCCGGACGTGCGGCGCTGGAAACCTGGGCCGCCTGGCTGGACAAACTCGGGGTGATCGACACGCGCGTGGTCGATGAGACGGACCGACAACATACTCGACGGTGGTGTTCCGCGACCCCGACAACAATTAAGCTCGAACTCGTCGCAGACGACGAAACCGGGAAGGAGCGCACCGTGGGAGTCCCCTATGTGCTGTTCGTCGCGACGAACGCCGCCACAATCGGTCCGCACCATCGGCCGACAGGCTTCTTCTTTCCCGAGATAGCCCATCCCTTCGAGGTGCTCGACCGCGCCGGTGTCGCCGTCGAGTTCGCCTCGCCGTTGGGCGGCAAACCTCCCGAGGACGGCTTCGATGCCGACGATCCCGGACAGATCGCCTTCCTGGACAGCAAGGCCTATCGGCGGCTGGGGCGCAGCCGCAAACTGTCCGAGGTCGACGTGCTCGACTACGACGCCGTCTTCTTCCCCGGCGGGCTCGGACCGATGGTTGACATCACCGGTAACCCGGAGGTGCGGGCCACCGTCATCCGCGCCTGGGATGCGGGCATGATCGTTTCGGCCGTCTGCCATGGGCCCGCTGCCTTCCTCGGTGTCACCCTCGACGATGGTGCACCACTGGTGCGTGGCCGCAAGCTCACCTCGTTCTCAACCGCTGAAGAAAACGGATACGCCGACCAAGACGTGCCGTTCGACCTCGAGAGCGCACTGCGTGAGGAAGGTGCCCGTTACGAGGCGGCCGACCCGTGGCAGGCCCATCTCGTCGTCGACGGGAGTCTGATCACCGGGCAGAACCCGCAGTCGGGGACACTGGTCGGACAGGCACTTGTCGAGTCCCTGAAGCAGATTCGATGAATGCGCCGATAGCCTATCGATCCGCGAGCGCCATCGCCGCGCTCAATTCGTCCCGCGAGCGAATCTGCAGCTTCTGGTATACGTGACGCAAGTGGTATTCGACGGTCTTGGGGCTCAGGAACAGGGCTACCGAAGTTTCTTTCGTCGTTCGTCCGTCGCTGAGCATTCGGGCGATCCTGATCTCCTGGGAGGTGAGCACGCCGAGGTAGCCATCGCTTCCGCGGCGAACCTTCTCCCCTGTCGCGTCGAGCTCGGTCGCCGCCAGGTCGGCCCACGGACTCGCCCCGAGTCGTTCGAAAGCCTCAAGAGCCAAGCGGAGTTGGGGCCGGGCCGCCACCCGGCTGCGGTTGCGGCGCAGGGTCGCGCCGTAGGCGAGGCGCGTACGGGCTTCTTCGAACAAGTCCGGACTGGCGCCGTGCAGCTCGAGCGCCCGTTCGAACAACGCCGTCCGTTCGGCCGCCTCCGAACAGGTCAGTGCGACCGCGCGGTGTGCGCGGGCCAGTGCCCACGGCTGTCCCTTGGCCGTCGCCCGAGTCAGATATTCACGTGCCGTCACCGCCGACCCCGACACATCGCCGTTGCGCAGCTGCGCTTCCGCGAGCTCGGGACCTGGCGCGAGATCGACGTCTAGGAAAGCGATCTCGTGCAGCACAGTTCGCAGACGGTAGAACCAGTCGGCGGCGGTGGGCGCGTCTCCCCTGGCGAGATGCAGATCGCCCAGTGCGAAATGGGCCCACAATGTGGCCAACGTGATGCCGTGTTGCTCGGCAAGGATGAGCGCTTCGTCGGCGTTGGCCTGGCAGTCCTCGACGCGGCCCATCCTGGCCTGCAACCAGGCCAGCCCGGCCAGTGAGATGGCCAGGTTGGTGGTTTGGCCGGTTTCTCGGGCCAGCACGATGCTTTCGTCGTAGGCGGTCATGCCCGACGCCCAGCGGTCGGTCGTCGCGTCGTCCCGTGCGGTGTAGAAGAGCAGGGTGGGCAGCGCCCCGAGCGCCGTTCTGGTGCGGTCGTCGTTGATGGCCCGGCTCATGAGATCGCGACCCGAGCCCGCCTCCCGCAGGAACAAGGTGCCGAGCACCTGCCAATGCGGCCGTCGCGGGTCCGCCGGCAGATGAGGATGGATGGTCAACTCATCGACCGCGGTGCGAATCCATTCCACACCGGGGGCGCCGGCGAGCACCCGCGCCACCCCGACGACCATCTGACCGCGGATGCGCGCGACGTCGGTCCTGCAGGTGCCGATGAGTCGCTCCACGCGGTCGGCGGCGGCAAGAGCGCCTGCTGTGTGGCACTGGTAGAAGCATCCCGAGATCGCATCGGCCAGTCGCATCACCGCAGCGTCGGGATCCGTGGACTCACTGAGTTCCGCGGCGCGAAGCAGCATTTCGCGACCCTCGTCCAAGGATCCCGACAGCAGGGCCAGATTTCCCCGCAGATCGGCGATCTCGGCGAGCGTGCCGCGGTCGGCCGCGAGCACGGTCGCCCTCTCGAGGAGGGCGTCCGCCCTGCCCGGCTGACCGGCGAGCCACGCCGACTCCCCGGCGCTGAGCATCCGCGCCGCCCGCACCCCGTGCCGAGTCGTCAGTTCGGCTGAGCGGGCGAACGCGGCAACCGCCGCTCCGTGTGCTCCACGCGCACATGCGCGGTCGGCCACCGCGGCGAGGGCGTCGGCGACGCCCTCATCCGGGCCGACGCAGGCTTGGCTGAGATGCCAGGCCCGCAGGTCGGCCGACGACTCCGGCAATGCCGCGGCCACGGCGTGGTGCACGTCGCGGCGCAGCCCGGGCGACGCCGTCGAATAGATCGCCGGGCGTACCAGCGGGTGGCGGAACAGGGCGCGGTCGCCTGCCAGGCGCAACAGACCGATCGCCTCGGCCTGCACCAGTTCATCGACTGTGCACCCCAGCACCGGGGCGGCCTGCGCGGTGGTGGCCAGATCGCCGTCGGCGATGGCGGCGATCAGCAACGCGCGCCGTGCGGACTCCGTCAACGACGACACCCGACCCCCGAACGCCCGCGCGACGACGTCGGGAACGGTGGCGGGCAGTTCAGGCGGCAGGCGGGCGATGCTGTCGAGATCCTGCGAAAGCTCCAGGAGCGCAAGCGGATTGCCCGCGGTCACGCGGTGCAGGGCCAGAACACTCTCAGGTTCTGAGGATCGGCCGCTCCCCTGGCCGATCAATGCCCGTGCTGCGTCGATTCCGACACCGGTCAGGTCCAGCCTGCACAGGTCTGCGGTGTTGAGGATGGCGTCGGGTTCCGGCCGCAAGAAAACGAGCAGCGCGATCGGGTCGGCCACCAGGCGACGCGCGACGAACCGGACGGTTTCAGCGGTTGCGGGGTCCAGCAGGTGCGCGTCGTCGATGAGGATCAGCAGCGGACGATCCTCGGCGCACCGGCTCAACAGGCTCAGCGTGGCGACCCCGACCGCGAACCGCTGCGGCGCGGGACCGTTGCGCAGGGTCAGGGCGACTTCCAGCGCCTCGCGGAGCTGGTCGGGCAGGTGGTCGAGCAGCCCGAGGGCAGGCACGAGCAGTTGATGCAGGCCGGCGAAGCCGAGGGTGGCTTCGAACTCGCTTCCCGAGGCCCGTAGCACCTGCATTTCGCCTGCGGTTCGCGCCGCATCTTCCAGCAGAGCCGTCTTGCCGATCCCGGCTTCACCCGAGATGACCAGTACGCCGCTCTGGCGCACCCGCGCGCCGGCAACCAGCGTGGCAATCCGCTGCTGCTCGGGTTCGCGACCGACCAGCATTGACCGATCGTAGGAGAGAATTACCGGGGGGGTCACCTGATTCGGTGGGGTGCATCGGCCTGCGACGGTAATGGTGTCGAGAAAGGACACCTCATGAACGACTCCACTACCGCACCCGCGGTCGACACCGACAAATTGATGGCCTTCGTATTCAGGGCGGTCGAGGAGGTCGGCGCTGCCCTCAACGGCGCCCTGGTCGTGATGGGTGACCGTCTCGGCTACTACCGAAGCCTGGCTGACCACGGGCCGAGCACACCCGCCGAACTGGCCGAACGAACCGACACCGACCATCACTACGCGCAGGAATGGCTCAACGCCCAGGCCGCGGGATCGTTCGTCACCTACGACGCGTCGACCGGTCGCTACGAGTTGCCGCCCGAGCATGCCATCGCATTGACCGATGAGACCAGCCCGGCGTTCGTCGGCGGCCTGTTCCAGATCGCACATGGAACCGTGTGCGACTCGGCCAGAATCCTGGAAGCGGCGCGCACCGGCGACGGGGTCGGCTGGGGAGACCACAACAGCGACGTGCACATCGGATGCGAACGGTTCTTTGCGCCGACCTACAACGCACACCTGCTCGCGGACTGGCTTCCCGCACTCGACGGTGTCGTCGACAAATTGTCAAGGGGGGCCGCCGTGGCTGACGTCGGCTGCGGACACGGCGCATCGACAATTCTCATGGCTCAATCCTTTCCGAACTCACGCGTGCGTGGCACCGATCGTCATGCCGGATCGATCGCGACGGCGCGGACCCGCGCGGCCCACGCGGCCCAGGCGGCCCAGGCGGCCCAGGCGGCGAGGACCTCTCAGATCGAATTCGAGACCGCCGATGCGGAGGCCTTCACCGGGGGTCCCTACGACTTGGTCACCATGTTCGACTGCCTGCACGACATGGGCGATCCCGTCGGCGCCGCCCGTCATGTCCGCGAGGTGATCGCCGAAGACGGCACGTGGATGATCGTCGAACCGATTGCCGGGGATCATGTCGAGGACAACCTGAACCCGGTCGGGCGCGCTTACTACGGATTCTCGACCCTGCTGTGCACCCCGTCGTCCCTGTCGCAGCCGGTCGGGCTGGCCCTGGGAACGCAGGCGGGCCCGGCCCGCATCCGCGACGTCGTCTCGGCAGCCGGATTCACCCGGTTCCGGATTGCGGCGCAGACACCCTTCAACAATGTGTTCGAGGTCCGGCCCTAAACGATCGACGATCGG
>NZ_JBGAME010000028.1:0-62243 GCF_044223235.1 Mycobacterium sp. | reverse complement strand
CGGGACTGGGTGTGGCCCGCCGCGCGGGGTGCCGCGGGTGCCCCCGCCGCGGTCGACGCGACGGCGTCAACCGGGGGTGACAACGAGTAGCGAGTGGTCGCGGCTCGATTGAGCCGGGCATTTGGCGCTAGCCCGTACACTGGGGCGGTTATGTCTGATGCCAGCGCCGCGCTCGCGCCTCCCCACCCGCTGCTCGGGCAGCTTGCCGCGTTGCATCACTTCCGCATCTACGTCGACATCGCCGTCGTGGTCGTCGTGCTCGCGATCAGCAACCTGGTGGCCCACTTCACCACCCCGTGGGCGAGCATCGCCACCATCCCCGCCGTCGCGATCGGCCTGCTGGTCCTGGTGCGCGCCCGCGGCCTGGGATGGGCCGAACTGGGGCTCAGTCGCGAGCACTGGCGGTCCGGCGCGGCGTACGCGTTGGGTGCGGTGGCACTCGTCGTCACCGTCATCGCCGTGGGTGCGCTATTGCCGTGGACGCGGCCGATGTTCATGAACGACAACTACGCGACCATCTCCGGCGCGCTGATCGCATCCATGGTGATCATCCCGCTGCAGACCGTCATCCCCGAGGAGCTGGCGTTCCGCGGTGTGCTGCACGGCGCGCTGACCCGGGCGTGGGGTTTCCGCGGGGTCGCCGCGGCCGGGTCACTGTTCTTCGGGCTGTGGCACATCGCGACGTCTCTGGGGTTGACGAGCAGCAATGTCGGGTTCACCCGACTGTTCGGCGGCGGGATCGTCGGCACCGTCGCCGGGGTGGCGCTTGCTGTGATCGCCACCGGCTTCGCGGGCTTCGTATTCACCTGGCTGCGGCGCCGCAGCGGCAGCCTGATCGCGCCGATCGCGCTGCACTGGTCGCTCAACGGGCTCGGCGCGCTGGCCGCCGCGCTGGTCTGGCACCTGTCGACCTGACCGTCGTCAGCTCGATGCGCCCCCGCCGTCTGCGCGCCGCCTGGCGCGGAAATCCCGGTTCTTGAGTTTGTTCCCACACGACGACATCTCGCACCACGTTCCGCCGTGGTTGCGGGACCTGTCGTAGAACGCCCACCCGCACTCATCGTTCCCGCAGGCCTTGAGCCGTGACCAGCTTCCGTCGCGCTGGGCGTCTCTGACGATGAACAGCAACGCGCCGAGCCGCGCCGCCAGCGTGTCACCAACGGCCTGCGATCGCACCTGCCCGTCATCACCGACGTCTGCCCTGGCAACCCCCGCAGCGGCGACCTCCCGCAGCTTGGTCAGCGCGTCCGCGGTCGGCGCGACGCCACCCGCGTTGTGGATGAGCAGCGAACGGAACCCCTCCCGGACGTCGCGGACCAATGCGAGATCCTCGGAGGTCACGTCGATGTCCGGGGCCACCAACTCGGTGGCGATCAACCAGGGGCGCGCATCGTCGAGGCGGGCGAGCCGGTCGGCGCCGCCGGGTCGCTCGACGGTGTTGACCAGGGCTTGAATCCGGCCCAGCGGGTCAGGCGCCGGTTTGGTCTCCATGTCGCCGGGCCACACAGTAGACGGCGGTTTCATAGCGCAAAGCGTACCGATGCATGACTATCAAAACAACTTGACTGGTCATTGGTGACCGGCATAGCCTATTTGGTAGTCACGAGGTTTAGCGGTTGTGGTACAGAGGAAAGCCAAGAGGTGGCAATGATGCACGACGACAGGATCTCCCCGGACATTCCGGATACTCCGGCAACGGCCCTACCCTCCGACACCATCCGGCTGCGCCGCCCGTCGGTCGGCGCCCGGCTGATCGCCAGGCTGCGACCGGGGCGGTTAGACGCGATGCTCGCGGTGGGCGCATCCGCGCCGCCGGGCAGCCCGCTCGCGGTGCACGCCGCCCGTATCACGTCTAGGCCCGAGCGTGAGTCGCTGGCCCGGACTCTGCGTACGGTCCTCGGCGACGCTCGTGCTTCGAGTCCGGACACTGTCACGGCGTTGTGCTCCCGGGTGCCGCTGGACCACCAGAACGTCGTCGCGGCCGCAGACCTGATCGACACGATCACGCTGCGGCTGCACTCCCCCAGGCCGGTCAGCGAGCGCGGCATGGCGAGGTTGCGGCGAGTGGTCTGCGATGGCTGCGGGCCGCTCTACCGGTACGGCCGCGGCGATCTCAGCGGCAGGCTGGGCGCCGCGCTCGCCGAGCTGTGACGGCGGCCCTACGGCAGCAGGACCGCCGCACCTGCGATGCGGCCGGCCGCGAGATCGCCGAGCGCGTCGTCGGCACGCGTGAGCGGGTACTGCGGGGTGGTGACCTCGATGCGATGACGGCCTGCGAAAGCCAGGAAGTCGCGGGCGTCCGCGCGCGTATTGGACGTCACCGACCGCATCTGCCGTTCCTGGAAGAGATGCCGTTGGTAGTTCAGCGCCGGGATGTCACTGAGGTGGATGCCGGCGATGGCCAGCGTGCCACCCCGGTCGAGGGCCTCCATGGCGGGCAGGACGAGTTCGCCCACCGGGGCGAAGAGGATGGCCGAATCCAGCCGGGTGGGCGGCGGGTCGGCGGCACCCTGGGCCGACGCCGCACCCAGGGCCAGCGCCAGTTCCCGCGCCTGCGCGCCGCGCGTCATGACGTGGACCTCCGCGCCCTGCGCGAGCGCGACCTGGGCGGTGATGTGCGCGCTGCCGCCGAAGCCGTAGATGCCCAGCCGGCCGCCCTCTGGCAGCTCCGCTCGCAGCAGTGAGCGATAGCCGATGATTCCGGCGCACAGCAGCGGCGCCAACTCGCTATCGGTGTAGCCCTGCGGCAATCGGTGCGCGAAAGCGGCCGGTACCGTGGCGAATTCGGCGTAGCCACCGTCAGCATCCCAGCCCGTGTAGCGCGAGTGCGGGCACAGATTCTCGCGTCCGCTGCGGCAGAATCGGCACTGGCCGCACGTGTGGCGCAGCCAGGCGATGCCCACCCGGTCACCGACCGCGAAGTCGTGGCCGGCATTCGGCCCGATCGCGACGACCTCCCCGACGACTTCGTGCCCCGGAATAACCTGCTCCCGGTGCACGGGCAGATCACCCTCGGTGACGTGCAGATCCGTCCGGCAGACACCGCAGGCCAGGACCGCGACCAGGATCTCTTCCTCGGCGGGTGCGGGCACCTCGACCGTCACCCGGTCCAACGGCCGGGTACTCATCGGGCCGGGACGCGCAACCCGCCACCCGGTCATCGTTGCGGGGGTCATGGGCCAATCGTCGCGCGCCGCGCTGGCGCCGTCGACTCCGAGCCCGCCGGGCTCAGGCCCGTCTGACCTTTCCGACGACCCAGAGCAGTATCACCGACCCGAGAATTGCGGTGAACAGGGTGAACCACCATCCGCCGCCCGCGGTGTTGAGGAAGAAGCTCAGGAGGAAGCCGCCGATCAGCGCACCGATGACACCGATGACGATGTTTATCAGGATGCCCGATCCGCCGCCCTTGACGATCTTGCCTGCGATCCACCCGGCGAGCGCGCCGATGATGATGTACCCGATCCACCCGACGCTGGTCAGCGTGGTCGATCGGGCGAGGAACTCGGTAGCAGCCATTACGTCCATAGCAGCTCTCCTGTCGCTGGCCAAGTCCAGCACAGCCGACTGGACCCCATGCCTCAGGTATACCCGCGGACGGTAACGATTCGACCTGCGAATCGAACACGATCGCTCGGCTCGTCAGAGCAAACGCTCGGCCCGGCAGGGACCGGGCGCGGCCGTGTCACACGCCAACTCGAGAACGGCGTGTGACTCGAGAACGGCGTGTGACACGGCCCCACTCGGCGACGGTTGGGTGACCCGTCAGGCGGGCGGCAGCATTTCCGCAGGAGCGTCGGTCACCGGGACCGGAACCCCGACGCCCGGCCGGGGCGGTGGCGCATTCGGATCCGGCGGGGGTGCGTTCGGGTCAGGCGGAGGCGGTGGCGCGTTCGGATCCGGCGGCGGTGGGGGCGGCGGAGGCGGTGGCGGAGCCCAGGGCCGGATCGAATTGGCCAGCGTCGCCGCGGCACCCTTGTCGACGGGGTGGTTGGCCGAGCCGAGCCACACCACGAACCAGCGTTCGGGGGCGCGCTGCCCGCGCGGGGTCCCCGGCGCGGTGGGGGACCCGACCACGCCCGCCCAGATCTGACCGTTGGGCTTGTTGGCGTCGGTGAACTTCACCTCGTAGTAGGACGCGACGCCGGGGACGCCGTTCGCGTCGAGCGGCACGATCTCCTGGTTCTGCCGCGTGCCGGGGAAGGGCATGAAGAATTCGCCCATGTCCGACGCCAGCCGCACGGCCGCCTTGTTGTTGTCGTTCTCGGCGCCGGCAAACAACTTCAGGTCGAGCCGTCCGAGCAGAATGCTCGTGTCATTCGGCGGTTCGGTGCTGCCCGCGGGCGGAGTCTTGGTCAGCAGCGCCTGGCCGTAGGACAACTGCGTGGCGTCCGACAACGTCCATCCCTCGGGAACGACGAAGCTGAATCCGCCCGCGGCGTTGTCGACCCGGCCTGGCTCCGGCGGCGGAGGCGGCGGAGGGGGTGGTGGCGCATTGGGATCGGCGGGGGGCGGCACGGCGTTGGGGTCGGCCGGAGGTGGTGGCGGGGGTGGCGCGTTCGGATCCGCGGGCGGCGGTGGCGCGGCATTGGGATCTACCAGCGGTGCCGGAGGCGGCGGCGGAGGTGGCGGAGGTGGCGGCGCGTTGGGATCCACCGGAGGCGGGGCGGGCGCGGCCGGTGCCGGTGGCGGGGGCGGCACCGGCGTCTCGGGCTGGGCATGAGCCACGCTCGGCAGTGCAAGCGCCAGCGCGGTGGCGCCGGCCAGTGCGGCGGTGGTCAGCGTCTTCGAGAGGCCCTTGCGTCGTGATGACGACGTCTTGTCCGGGAGCTCCATGGGGAAGAAACTACCGTGTTACCGCCGTGACGCAAGTGTGAGTTGCTTTCAAAGCGCACTCGTGGGATTTAGCTGCCGACAAGAAAGGCGCTGTGGACGCGCTATCGATGCGATTGCTGACACGACGAACATCGGCACGCCACGCCGGGGCCGCCGGCCGGGCGTGAAAGCCCTGATCGTGATCGTTGATCGCGGTCGCGGCCCGCCGCGTTACTGCGCGGGATGAATCGCGACTTCCTGCGCCTTGACGGCGAAGAACACCCGATCGCCCGGCACCAGACGAAGGTCGCCGGTCGCCTCCCTGGTGATGTCGGCGGCCAGGCCCGGCCCGCCGTCGGGTTGCTCTTCGGTGCGGACCCGGATCCCCGCTCCGCGGCTGTCGAGCTCGGCGACCGTTACCTCGACGGTGTTCCGCGGGCTGCCGTGCGGTTTGTCCCGGTACACCGCGACCGCCGACGGAGAGAAGACGGCCACCGCGGGCTCGCCGGGCGCCACGGTAGCGCCGGGTGCCCCGTGCCAGGCCGTACCCCATTGGGTGCGCAGCACTCCCCCGTCCGCCGCCGTGCCCGCGACGAGGTTGACCCCGGCGAACCGCGCGCCGAAGCGACTCCGCGGAGCCGCCAGAATTGCTGTCGCAGAACCACTTTCGACGATGCGGCCGGATTCGATGATGAGCACCCGATCGGCCAGCGAGAGCACGTCGAGCAGATCGTGGGTGACGAGCAGGGCGGAGCGTCCGCCGTAGCCGAGGACCCGCCGCAGCACCCTGCGCATCGCGGTTGCGGCTGCCACGTCCAATCCGGCCAGCGGTTCGTCGAGCATCAGCACATCGGGTTCGGCGGCGAGCGCCCGCGCCAGGGCGACCCGCTGGGCCTGGCCACCCGAGAGCTGTCGTGGCATCCGGTCGGCCAGATCAGAGGCGTCCACCTCGGCGAGCCAGTGCGCCGCCGCAGCCGCACAGGTTCTACGGTCCGTCCCGCGCCACAAGCGACGGCCGCTGCGCGGCGCGAACGCGACGTTCGACGCTGCGGTCAGATGTGGGAACAGCAGCGGATCTTGCAGCAACAAGCCCACCCGGCGATCGTGCGTCGGCACGAACACACCCGCGGTGGTGTCGGTGAGCACCCGGTCACCGGCCAGCACCCGCCCGGAGTTTGGGCGTACCAGACCGGCGACGACGTGTAGCGCGGTCGACTTGCCCGCTCCGTTGGGGCCGAGTACGGCCAGCACCTCGCCGGGGGCCACCTCGAACTCGAGGTCGACATCCCGGCCTTCGACGACGGCCCGCAGCCGCAGTCCGGTCACGTCCAGCCTCCCGCGCGCAGCCTCCGGCTGCCCAGGCCCACGACGACCACGGCGGCGACCGCGACGAGCAGGACCGACAGCGCGACCGCGGCGTCGGCGTCGCTCTCCCGCTGCAGGTAGATCTCCAGGGGCAGCGTGCGGGTGACACCCTGACGGGATCCGGCGAAGGTCAGCGTGGCGCCGAATTCGCCGAGGGAGCGCGCGAACGCCAGCACCGCGCCGGAGATGAGTCCGGGGGCGAGCAGCGGCAGCGACACCCGCCACCACACCGTCGTCGGCCGCGCGCCGAGCGTGGCGGCCACCACCTCGTAGTCGTGCCCCGAGGTGCGCGCCGCACCCTCCAGCGCGATCACCAGGAACGGCAGCGACACGAACGTCTGCGCGAGCACCACGGCCGTGGTGCTGAACGCGATCTGGATGCCCGCGGCGTTCAGATACCCCCCGATGAGGCCGAGCCGGCCGTAGGCGTAGAGCAGCGCGATGCCGCCGACGACGGGCGGCAACACCAACGGCAGGAGGATCAGCGGACGTGCCAGCCGCACCAGGCGCGAACCGCTTCGGGCCAGCACCAGGGCCAGCGGCACCCCCAGGATCAGGCACATCACCGTGCTGGCGGCGGCGGTTTTCAGGCTCAGCCCCAGCGCAGCCAGCGACGATTCGCTGGTGATCAAGGTGACGAACCGCGGCCAATCGACCCTGGCGGCCACCGCGACGAGCGGCAGCACGATGAACGCCGCGCCGATACCTGCGGGCAGGTAGACCCACCGGGGAAGGCCGGGACCGCCGATCGCGCCCATGACCGAAAACCCTAGATCAGGGTCCCGGCAATGCGGCCGCTGAACGAACTTGCCCCGGCGTGCCGGTTTGGCCGCCTAGCTACCGTCCAGTAACATCACCGGGGATCCCCGCCGCCGACATCGGCGCGATTCGCAGGGTCAACGGTGAAGTGGAGGAGGTCGTGGCGATGGATGTGCTGGTGACAGGTGGTGACACCGATCTGGGCCGCACGGTCGCGGAAGGCTTCCGCGACGCCGGTCACAAGGTGCTGATCGCGGGAGCGCGCCGCGACGAGCTGGAGATCGCGGCCAAGGAGCTCGACGTCGACTCGATCGTCATCGACACCAGCGATCCGGCGAGCCTGAAGGCGGCGCGCAGCCTGTTCCCGCAGCACCTGGACGCCCTCGTCAACGTGCCCGCCGGCCTGTGGGACGCGGGCGACCCGCGCACCTACGGCCTGACCGACACCGTGACCGCATGGCACGCCGCGCTGAGTTCCACCGTGCTGTCGGCGGTGCTGACCGTCCAGCTGCTCGGTGACCACCTGCGTTCCGGCGGCGCGATCGTCAACGTGGTGCCGGACCATCCGCAGGACGGCAGCGCCGAGGCCGCGATCAAGGCGGCCCTGTCGAACTGGACCGCCGGGCAGGCGACCCACTTCGGCGCCCGTGGCATCACCGTCAACGCCGTCGCATCCGGCCGCGGCTCCGAGCCTGGCTACGACGGCCTCGCGCTCACCCCGCCGTCGGTCGCGGCCGAGATCGCGCGCCTTGCCTTGTTCCTGAGCACGCCGAGCGCCCGCCACATCACCGGCCAGACGCTGCACGTCAGCCAGGGGGCACTGGCTAGCTTCGCCTGAGTGGTTACGTTGGTGGAGTGACCATCCGCCTCGGACTGCAAATACCCAACTTCACCTACGGGACCGGCGTCGCCGAACTCTTCCCGACAGTGATCGCCCAGGCGAGGGAAGCCGAGGCCGCCGGCTTCGATTCCGTCTTCGTGATGGATCACTTCTATCAGCTGCCCGGTATCGGCACGCCGGACCAGCCGATGCTCGAGGCGTACACCGCGCTCGGCGCCCTTGCCACCGCCACCGAACGCGTGCAGCTGGGCACCCTGGTGACGGGCAACACCTACCGCAATCCCACGCTGCTGGCCAAGGCGATCACCACGCTGGATGTCGTCAGTGCGGGCCGTGCCGTGCTGGGCATCGGGGCGGGCTGGTTCGAGCTCGAACACGATCAGCTCGGCTTCGAATTCGGTACCTTCACCGACCGGTTCAACAGGCTCGGCGAGGCCCTGCAGATCATCCTGCCGATGCTCGCCGGAGAGCGGCCCACGTTCTCCGGTCGCTACTACCGGACCAGCCAGGCCATGGCCGAACCCCGCTTCCGCGACCACATCCCGCTGATGATCGGCGGCAGCGGTGAGAAGAAGACGATCCCGCTCGCCGCGCGGCACTTCGACCACCTCAACATCATCACCAGCTTCGATCAGCTGGCGACGAAGGTGCAGGTGGTCCGGCAACGCTGCGAGGAGATCGACCGCGATCCTGCCACCCTGGAGACCAGCATGCTGGTGTCGGCCCTGGTCGACGAGAACACCTCCTACGACCAGTTGCCCGAGGACGCGAAAGCGCGCACGGTGGCGGGCAGTGCCGAACAGATCGCCGAACAGATCAGCACGAAGGTCTTCGGCGCGGGCGTCGACGGCGTGATCATGAACCTGCCGACGTGGGTGACCGGCTACCAGCCGGACCAGATCAGCGCCCTCGGCGAACAGCTGAAGTCGCTCACCGGGGCCTGATCAGCGGTAGCGTGGCCTACGCCACAACGAACGTGGTCCCCGATGGACGGGGGTGGCGACTACCGTATCGGTTGCAAACCGCGTGCCGTAGCCGTCAAGGAGCCTGCCAGATGAGCGCTTGCGCGAAGAAGAAGGTTGACCGATGAACCATCCCGGAGCCACCACAACCAACAAGCACCGAGTCGTCATCATCGGGTCGGGCTTCGGCGGGCTCAATGCCGCCCAGAAGCTCAAACACGCCGACGTCGACATCAAGCTGATCGCCAAGACCACGCACCACCTGTTTCAGCCGCTGCTGTACCAGGTGGCCACCGGCATCATCTCCGAGGGCGAGATCGCCCCGCCCACGCGGATCATCCTGCGCAAGCAGAAGAACTGCCAGGTGCTGCTGGGCGAGGTGACCCATATCGACCTGGCGAACAAGACCGTCGACTCGCTGCTGCTCGGGCACACCTACCGCACGCCCTACGACAGCCTGATCATCGCCGCAGGGGCGGGCCAGTCGTATTTCGGCAACGACCACTTCGCCGAGTGGGCACCCGGCATGAAGACGATCGACGACGCCCTCGAATTGCGGGGGCGCATCCTGGGCGCATTCGAACAGGCCGAACGCTCCAGCGACCCGGTGCGCCGCGCCAAGCTGCTGACCTTCGTGGTCATCGGCGCCGGACCGACCGGCGTCGAAATGGCCGGGCAGATCGCCGAACTGGCCGACCACACCCTCAAGGGCGCGTTCCGGCACATCGATTCCACCGAGGCCAGGGTGATCCTGCTCGACGCCGCGCCCGCGGTGCTGCCGCCCATGGGTGAGAAGCTGGGCAAGAAGGCCCAGGCGCGACTGGAACAGATGGGCGTGGAGATCCAGCTCAACGCCATGGTCACCGACGTCGACCGCAACGGGCTGACCGTCAAGCACAAGGACGGCACCATCAATCGCATCGAGGCCGCCTGCAAGGTGTGGTCGGCCGGGGTGGCGGCCAGTCCGCTGGGCCGAGACCTCGCCGAGCAGTCCGACACCGAGCTCGATCGGGCCGGGCGGGTCAAGGTGCTGCCCGACCTCACCATCCCCGGGCACCCCAACGTGTGGGTGGTCGGCGACATGATGGCCGTCGAGGGCGTCCCCGGCCAGGCGCAGGGCGCCATCCAGGGCGGCAAGTACGCGGCCAACATCATCAAGGCCGAACTCAAGGGTGCCAACCCCGCCTTCCGCGAACCGTTCAAATACTTCGACAAGGGTTCGATGGCCACCGTGTCGAAGTACTCGGCGGTGGCCCAGGTCGGCAAGATCGAATTCGCCGGCTTCTTCGCCTGGCTGGCGTGGCTGTTCCTGCACCTGATCTATCTGGTCGGATTCCGGACCAAGGTCGCGACGCTGCTGGGCTGGGCGACGACGTTCTTCGGGCGCGAACGCGGCCAGCTCACCATCACCGAGCAGCAGGCCTACGCACGGACCAGGATCGAACAGCTGGAGGAGATCGCGGCCACCGTCGAGGACGAGAAGGCGGCCAGCTAACCCGTCAGCCGGTCGCCCTGCCAGGTGGCGAGGACACCACCCCCCGCCAGCTCCAGGGGGAGCCCGGCTCCGTCGAAAGATGTTGCCGGGTAGCGTAATTCGCTGATGCAGGCCAGCGGCGTGCCGAGCGCGTCGTCGGCGACCGCGCCGCTGCCGAGTTCCACTCGGTGCCGCAGCAACGGGGCGCCGTCGGCGTCGGCGTGCAGCGATCCCGACCAGAAACCCTGGCGCTCACCCGATCTGCCGATCTGCACACGCTCGCGCAGCCGCACCTGCGCCGCACCGGTCAGCTGCAGCCGGGTCGTCGTGAGGTGGTGGGAGCCGCCCGCCACCACGGTGGGCTCTGGGTCGAGGTCCAGCTCCCCCGCCACCTCCACGTCCCAGCTGGCGTGCGACTCGACCATCGCCGCACCGGGCAGGGCCACCGTCGCCGCCGCGCTGCGCAACCGCAGCCGCGCCCCGGCCGCCACGACGACACGCACGCGGATCGTGTCCCCGCCCAGCGGGGTCGCGGCCGCCGACACCAGGTGCACGGTGTCGGGCGCGGTGTGACGGGCGGCGATCCCGCCGCTGCACGCGATGTGCGCCAACCGGCCGGGCCTGGCGACGATGGTGACGTCGGAGCGCACGGCTACTTCCGCACCGGCGCGCGCAGCTGGTCGCGCACCCATGCCAGCACCGCCGACGCCCCCGGATCCTCGGTCAGCGAGATCAACACGGTCGGGCGTTCGCCGCGCACCGCGGCCGCGTCACGGCGCATCACGCCCAGATCTGCGCCGACCATCGAGGCCAGGTCGGTCTTGTTCACCACCAACAGATCCGAGAACGTGACCCCGGGACCGCCCTTCCGCGGCACCTTGTCACCGCCGGCGACGTCGACGACGAAGATCTGGACGTCGACCAGACCCGAGGAGAAGGTGGCGGTCAGGTTGTCCCCGCCGGACTCGACCAGGATGAGATCCAGCCCGGGATGGGCCGCGATCAGGTCGTCGATGGCATCAAGGTTGGCGGTGATGTCGTCGCGGATCGCGGTGTGCGGGCAGCCGCCGGTCTGCACCGCCGCGATGCGATCGTCGGGAAGCACCGCGTGCCTGCGCAGGAAGTCGGCGTCCTCGGTGGTGTAGATGTCGTTGGTCAGCACCGCCAGCGACAGTTCGTCGCGCAGCTGGCGGCACAGCGCGGCGACCAGCGCGGTCTTGCCGGAGCCCACCGGGCCGCCGATGCCGATGCGCAGCGGCTCCCCCGGCGTGCGGACCCGTCGGGGCCGGTCCGCGTGGGAGTGCGGCTGTCCGTCGATGAAATGCGGTGGCATATCAGGCCTTATCGGTAGTCGGGCGTGACGAGACGAGATTCACGAAACGAACAGGGGTCGGTCGCGTTCGCTGTGCCGTTGGGCCAGCGTGTCGAGCAGCGGGTCAGACAGGTCGGCGAGTTCCTTGGCGGCCGCGGCGGCGGTCCGGTCGCACAGGCCGGACAGTTCGAAGGTCAGTGCGGCGACATCGCCGGGATCCAGCGCCAGCAGCCGCTGGGCCGCCGTCGCCGAACCGGTCATCGTGGTGTAGACGACCGAGAGGGCGGTGTGCTCGGCGGTGAGTTCGCACGCCGCCCCGGCCGCACCCGCAGCGACCGCCAGATGCGGTGTCGAGCCCAGCGCTGTCCAGTCCCGGTCCGGCCACACCCGTCGGGCCAGCCGCACCAGCCCGCGGCCCTGCGCCCGCGATGCCGCCCGGGAGGCCGGCGCCGGTGTGCGCGCATCGGTTTCGCGATCGGCGGCGTCGGGAAGAAGCGCGCCGGTGTGCACCGCGGCGGCCACCGACGCGGCGACCAGACCGTGGGTGCGGATGCGCCGGATCAGATAGGCCCGCAGGGTCGGCACGTCCATGACCAGGCCGCTGGTGACGGCCTCCTCGATGCCGCCGGAGTGCACGTGCCCGCCCGTCGGCAACCGCGAATCGGATAACACCAGCAGCGTGGTCAGCCCACCCACACCATGCATCAGAACAGGAAGTAGCGCTGCGCCATCGGGAGCTCGGTAGCCGGCTGTTCCTGCCACACATCACCGTCGATGCGCACGGTGAAGGTGTCCGGGTCGACCTCGATCCTGGGCAGCGCGTCGTTGAGCGGCATCTGCGCTTTCGCGACTTGCCGAACGTTGCGGACCGGCACCAGTTTCCGCCGGACGTCGATGCGATCGGCCAGGCCGTCCTCGATCGCCTGCGGGGCGACGAAGTGCACCGAGGTGGCGGCGGCCGCCGCGGCGGCGGCGCCGAACATCGGGCGTGGCAGTACCGGCTGCGGCGTCGGGATGGACGCGTTGGCGTCACCCATCGCCCCCCAGGCGATCATGCCGCCCTTGATCACGGCGTGCGGCCGCACCCCGAAGAACGCCGGCTCCCACAGCACCAGGTCGGCGAGCTTGCCGACCTCGACGGACCCGACCTCACCGTCCAGTCCGTGCGCGACGGCGGGGCAGATCGTGTACTTGGCGATGTAACGCCGGACCCGGTTGTTGTCCGCCGCCCCATCGCCTTCCAGGGCGCCGCGTCGCCTCTTCATCACATGGGCCGTCTGCCAGGTGCGTATCACCACCTCACCGATGCGGCCCATCGCCTGCGCGTCGCTGCCGATCATCGAGATCGCCCCGATGTCGTGCAGCAGATCCTCGGCCGCGATGGTCGACGGCCGGATCCGGCTCTCGGCGAACGCCAGATCCTCGGGGACGCTCGGGTTGAGGTGATGGCACACCATCAGCATGTCGAGGTGCTCATCGAGGGTGTTGACGGTGTGCGGGCGGGTCGGGTTGGTGGAACTGGGCAGCACATAGGGCTCGGCGGCCACCGTGATGATGTCCGGTGCATGCCCGCCGCCGGCGCCTTCGGTGTGGTAGGCGTGGATGGACCGGCCCGCGATGGCACGCAGGGTGTCCTCGACGAAGCCCATCTCGTTGAGGGTGTCGGTGTGGATGGCGGCCTGCACACCGGCCGCGTCGGAGACCGTCAGGCACGCGTGGATCGCCGCCGGGGTGGTCCCCCAGTCCTCATGCAGCTTGAAACCCGCCGCGCCGCCACGTAACTGCTCCCACATCGAATCGGCGTTGACCGTATTTCCTTTGCCGAGCAGCACGATGTTCATCGGCCACGAGTCCAGCGACTCCAGCATCCGCGCCAGATGCCAGGCGCCGGGCGTCACGGTGGTGGCCTTGCTGCCCTCGGCCGGGCCGGTGCCGCCACCGATGATGGTGGTGATGCCGCCCCCGAGGGCCTCCGCCATGATCTGCGGGCAGATCAGGTGCACATGGCAGTCGATGGCGCCCGCGGTGACGATGCGGCCGTTGCCCGCGATGATCTCTGTCGAGGGGCCGACCACGAGGTCCGGGTGGATGCCGCTCATCGTGTCCGGGTTGCCGGCCTTGCCGATGGCGACGATGCGGCCGTCGCGAATCCCGATGTCGGCCTTGATGATTCCCCAGTAGTCGATGATCACTGCGCCGGTGATGACGGTGTCGGGTGCCCCTTCGGCACGGGTTGCGCGGCCTTGGCCCATCGATTCCCGCAGCACCTTGCCGCCGCCGAACACCGCCTCGTCGCCCGCCAGCCCCGGTCCGCCGCTGCGGTCCTCGGTGATCTCGACGAACAGATCGGTGTCAGCCAGCCGGACCCGGTCACCCGTCGTCGGCCCGAACAGCGCGGCGTAGCGCGCACGCGAGAGTTCGGTCATCGCCCCTCCCTCAGGCGCCGAGATAGCGCCCACGGTTGTGCTTGCGTCGGAATCGCAGCCCTGAGCGCTATCTCGCGGATCGCAAGCGCGCGCGTCACGGGGTGTCCAGCTTTCCGGGGGGATCCAGGCTCAGTCCGTGCACTTCGCGGCTACCGGTCAGCGGCACCAGGCTGACCCGCTGCGCCACACCGGGTTCGAACCGGACGGCGGTTCCGGCCGGGATGTCGAACCGGTGTCCGTGGGCGGCGGCACGGTCGAACCGCAGCGCCGAATTGGCTTGCGGCACGTGGACGTGACTGCCCACCTGCACGGGCCGGTCGCCGGTGTTGACGATCTCGAGCTCGAGTCGGGGTGCGCCCGCGTTGATCTCGATATCGCCGTCGCCGAAGGAGATTTCGCCGGGGATCATCGCTGCCTTCTGCTCTTCGCGCAAGCGCTCATCGCTGCCTTCTGCTCTTCATCTTTGACTCCTCGCGCAAGCGCTCGTCGTCGCGCAAGCGCTCATCGCTGCCTCACGGAATCGGGTGGTGGACGGTGACCAGTTTCGTGCCATCCGGGAAGGTGGCCTCCACCTGGACGTCGTGGAGCATCTCGGGCACTCCCTCCATGACATCGTCGCGGCTGAGCACTTCGCGGCCGCTGACCATCAGTTCGGCCACGCTGCGACCGTCGCGCGCGCCCTCCAAGAGGTGATCGGTGATCACGGCCACGGCCTCGGGGTGATTGAGTGTGAGGCCGCGGGCCTGACGGCGCCGCGCCAGTTCGGCGGCGTAGGAGATCAGCAGCCGGTCTTGTTCATGCGGGGTCAGGCGCATAGAGGGCGATATTGCCATGGTGCGCTGCAGTCAGCAGCGCACACCTCATCCGGGCGGCAGGTTCTGCAACCTGACCTGGCCGCGGGCCACGAGACGACCGTCTTCGTCTGTCAGGGTGATCAACCACAGCTGTTGGCGGCGTCCGCGATGGACCGGCTCGGATGTCGCGATCACGGTGCCCGACCGGATCGCGCGCAGAAAGTCGGTGTTGTTGTTGACGCCGACGACCGTGCCACCGCCGTTCTCGGCGAGCCACACGTGCCCGGAGACGCTGGCCAGGCTCTCGATGACCGAGCACCACACCCCGCCGTGCACGATTCCCCACGGCTGCAGCAGCTTGTCGGTCACGGTCAGCTGCGCGCGGCCTCCGTCGGGGGTGACGTCGGAGTAGGTCAACCCCAGTTCCGAGTCGAACCCGCCACCGAGTTCGGGAATTGCGTCTGTTGCCACGGTGTGTGTCTACACGTCGGTGAATCCGCGGGTCGGCCCGGGGTTGCGGCGTTATCGTCAGGAATGCCCAAGAGTGTCAAGGAAATGGTCGCCGCCGCGAATGCGGTGGTACCCAAGATCACCCCGGCCCAGGCCAAGAAGATGATCGACGGTGGCGACGTCGTCGTGGTTGACGTCAGGGATGCCGCCGAGGTGGAGCAGACCGGCAAGGTCCCCGGCGCCATCCACATTCCACGCGGAATGCTCGAGTTCCGGGCGGATCCGGACTCCCCCTACCACAACCCCGCGCTGGCCAAGGACAAGCCGGTGCTGGTCTACTGCGCGGCCGGAGCGCGTGCCGCGCTGTCCGGACAGGCACTCAAGGACCTGGGATTCGCCGAGGTCTACAACATGGGCGGGTTCGGCGACTGGGCCGACAGCGGCGGCGAGATCGACAAGAGCTAGACCCAGGCCCGGGCTGCCCAAAGGATTCGGGCGGGTCCCGCACGCAATGTGCGGAACCCGCCCTTGAGGGGACCGGGGGTCTCTGCAGCCCTCAGGACGCCGGCGCGGTCCGTTAGTCTCGTACCAGAAGAATAGGCAAGGCTGCCCTAATTTAGCAAGCCCTTCCCTGCAGTTCCCTGGTCTCCCCGCGGACCGGCAGGCCGAACCCGACCAGCGCATCCAGCACGGCCTGACCGCGCCTCATGCTGGTCAGCTCGCCGGAGCCGGCGAGCATCGGCACCTGCGTCGCGGCGCTCACCACCGAGACGCCGACCATGTGCCACATGGCCGCCTGCGACATGGCGCCGCCGCTGACCTCGACCAGCCTGCCGAACAGCGGTGCGAGCGTTCGGTGACTGCGGTGGGCGACCCAGGTGGTCAGTGCGCCCTCACTGGGCAACGCGACGATGCCCGATGCGGCGGCCAGCGGGTCGTCAGGCAGCGTGCGCAGAGTCGGGTCGACGACGCCGACCCAGTCAATCGCGCCCTCGGAGTCGACGTGCACCCATAGGTTCTCAATGCCGGTGTCCCACGCCCTTCCCTCGAGCCCCAGCAGCGGTATGACCCGGCCGATGACCACATGCGACAGCGTGGCGGTCAGCTGCTGGGCTACCGACGAGCGGTTGCCGGTCTCGGCGACGGCTGAATCGAACATGTCCCGCAGCCGGTCGGCGGTCAGCGCTTCGGCCAGCGGCCACCACCGCCGGCGGGACAGGTCGCCCATCACGGCCACGCCGTACACCCGCGGGCATTCGGGGTACAGCTCGCGCAGCCGCCGGCTGGAGCCATGCAGCGGCAGTGGCCGCTTGATTGCCATGCTCGCGATGAGCGGGTCGTCGACCACCACCGTCACAACCAGGCCTCCTTCGCCGAGTTAGGTTAGCCTTACTATAGTCGGAAGACAAACGGGGTCGGCTACCCGCTGTGACAGGTTTCATATGGGCCTTCTTGATCGATCCGGTGCTGGTGAGGAACTCAAGCAACGGGTCCGGCGTTGAACGCCAATATCTGGTTACGACGCGCGGTAGTACCCGTAGTACGCTGGTGACATTGCGCAGGAGAGTGAACAACCATGGCCAAATTGACGCGACTAGGGGAACTCGAGCGCGAGGTGATGGATCACCTGTGGTCCGCGCCCGAACCTCAAACCGTTCGCCAGGTACACGAAGAGCTCTCGGCCAGACGAGACCTGGCCTACACCACCATCATGACCGTGCTTCAGCGGCTCGCGAAGAAGAATCTGGTCGTCCAACACCGCGACGACCGGGCCCATCGCTATGCGCCCACCCACGGCCGCGACGAGTTGGTCGCAGGTCTCATGGTCGACGCCCTCGACCAGGCGGCGGACTCCGGCAGCCGTGAGGCTGCGCTCGTCCATTTCGTAGAACGTGTGGGTGCCGACGAGGCTGCTGCACTGCGCCGGGCGCTCACCGAATTGGAGAGCAAGCACCGGATCGCCCCACCCGCTGGCGAACCTGGCACTGGCTGAGAGACACTAACGGCGTGTCAGCGCTGGCCTTCGCAATCGTCGCGCTGGTCCTCGTCGGACCGGTGCCGGCAGCGCTGGCCCGCTCGACATGGCCGCTGCGGGCGCCGCGGGCCGCGATCGTGCTCTGGCAGTCGATCGCTCTGGCGGCCGTGCTGTCGGCATTCTCTGCGGGTATCGCGATCGCCAGCAGGCTGTTCGTGCTCGGCCCGGATGGACGCCCGACGGCGACGTTGACCAGCGAGATCGAGGCGCTCGGCGGGCCGTTGTGGCTGCTCTACGTCGTCGCCTTCACGGTCACGCTGCTCATCGGCGCACGGCTGATCGTCGCGGTGATCGAGGTGGCGATCGCCACCAGGCGCAGGCGCGCGCACCACCGAATGATGGTCGACCTGGTGGGCAAGCCGCATGGTGCGACGCACCCCACGATCCCGAGCCCGACGGGGGGTGTGCGCATCCTCGACGTCCAGCAGCCGCTGGCTTATTGCCTGCCAGGGGTGCGCAGCCGGGTGGTGCTCAGCGAGGGCACCCTGACCAGCCTCTCCGACGCGGAGATCTGCGCGATCCTCAGCCATGAGCGCGCACACCTGCGGGCCAGACACGACCTGGTGCTGGAGATGTTCACCGCGGTACACGCCGCGTTCCCGCGGTTCGTCCGCAGCAGCAGCGCGCTGCAGGCCGTGCGGCTGCTCATCGAACTGCTCGCCGACGACGCGGCCGTACGCGCCGTCGGCCCCACTCCCCTGGCGCGTGCGCTTGTCGCCTGCGCCTCCAGCCAGACCCCGTCGGGTGCCCTCGCCGCGGGCGGTCCGACCACGGTCGTCCGGGTGCGCCGGCTGTGCGGCAAACCCAACAGCCGTATCCTGGCGGCCGGTGCGTATCTTGCCGCGGTCGCAGTGCTGGTCGTTCCCACCCTCGCGGTGGCCGTGCCCTGGCTGACCGAGCTACACCGGCTCTTCGCCGCGTAGGTGTTCTATGCCTCCTAGGCGGTGACGCGGAGCCCTCGTCAAACTACTCAAACCAGCTGTGCCACAACAAAAGAACGAAAGGCTGCCGAATGAGCTCGTCCGAAACACCCGCCTCCGGCACCGCTCAGATCGGGGTGACCGGCCTGGCCGTCATGGGTTCGAACATCGCACGCAACTTCGCCAGGCACGGATACACCGTCGCACTGCACAACCGCTCGATCGGCCGCACCGATGCCCTGCTCGCCGAACACGGCGACGAGGGCAAGTTCGTGCGCAGCGAGACCATCCCGGAGTTCCTGGCCGCGCTGGAGAAGCCTCGGCGGGTGCTGATCATGGTCAAGGCCGGCGAGGCCACCGACGCCGTCATCAACGAACTTGCCGACGCGATGGAACCCGGCGACATCATCATCGACGGCGGCAACGCCCTCTACACCGACACCATCCGGCGCGAGAAGGCCATCCGTGAGCGCGGCCTGCACTTCGTCGGCGCGGGCATTTCCGGCGGTGAGGAGGGTGCGCTCAACGGCCCGTCGATCATGCCGGGCGGCCCGGCCGAGTCCTACGTGTCGCTTGGTCCACTGCTCGAGGAGATCTCCGCCCACGTCGACGGTGTGCCGTGCTGCACCCACATCGGCCCCGACGGATCGGGTCACTTCGTCAAGATGGTGCACAACGGCATCGAGTACTCCGACATGCAGCTGATCGGGGAGGCATACCAGCTGCTGCGCGACGCTCTCGGGATGACCGCGCCGGAGATCGCCGCGGTGTTCACCGAATGGAACAAGGGTGACCTGGACAGCTACCTGGTGGAGATCACCTCCGAGGTGCTCAACCAGGTCGACGCCAAGACGGGCAAGCCGCTCGTCGACATCGTCCTCGACGAGGCCGAGCAGAAGGGCACCGGCCGGTGGACCGTCAAGTCGGCTCTCGACCTGGGGGTGCCGGTGACCGGCATCGCCGAGGCGGTGTTCGCACGCGCCCTGTCGGGATCGGTCGCGCAGCGGCGCGCCGCGACCGGGATGGCCAGCGGGACGCTCGGCGAGAAGCCCGGCGATGCGACCAAGTTCGTCGAGGACGTCCGCCAGGCCCTCTACGCGTCGAAGATCATCGCCTACGCGCAGGGTTTCAACCAGATCCAGGCCGGCAGCGACGAGTACGGCTGGGACATCACACCGGGCGACCTGGCCACCATCTGGCGGGGCGGCTGCATCATCAGGGCCAAGTTCCTCAACCGCATCAAAGAGGCCTACGACGACGACGCCGACCTGGCCACATTGATCGCCGCACCGTACTTCCGCGCTGCGATCGAGGCCGCGATCGACGGCTGGCGCCGGGTGGTGGTGACCGCGACCCAGCTGGGCATCCCGATCCCCGGGTTCAGCTCCGCGCTGTCCTACTACGACGGGCTGCGCACCGAGCGGCTGCCGGCCGCGCTCACCCAGGGCCTGCGGGACTTCTTCGGTGCGCACACCTACGGGCGCACCGACGCCGGCCACGATCAGAAGTTCCACACGCTGTGGAGCGGCGATCACAGCGAGGTGCCCGCATGACGGGCCTGCGAGGGGTGACGCACCGATGAGACGCCGATGAGACTCCGATGAGATTCCTTGATGGGCACGTGCCGCCCTACGACCTGACCTACAACGACGTCTTCATCGTGCCGGGACGCACCGACGTGGCGTCGCGCTTCGACGTCGACCTGTCCACCGTCGACGGTTCGGGTACGACGATCCCCGTGGTGGTCGCGAACATGACCGCGGTCGCGGGCCGCAGGATGGCCGAGACGGTGGCCCGCCGGGGCGGCCTGGTCGTCCTGCCGCAGGATCTGCCCATCTCGGTGGTCAAGCAGACCGTCGACTTCATCAAGAGCCGTGACCTGGTGGTGGACACCCCGGTGACGCTCGGTCCCGACGACTCGGTGTCGGACGCGACCGCCCTCATCCCGAAGCGCGCGCATGGTGTGGCCGTCGTCGTGTTCGAGGGACGCCCCATCGGACTGGTCACCGAGTCGGCCACCGCGGGGGTGGACCGGTTCACCCGGGTCCGCGACATCGCGATCAGCGACTTCGTCACCGCGCCGGCCGGCACCGACCCCCGAAAGGTCTTCGACCTGCTCGAACACGTCCCCGTCGGCGTCGCGGTGATGACCGGACCGGACGGCACGCTCGCAGGCGTGCTGACCCGCACCGGCGCCGTGCGCGCCGGCATCTACTCCCCCGCCATCGACGCCAAGGAACGGCTTCGGATCGCCGCCGCGGTCGGCATCAACGGCGACGTCGGGGCCAAGGCCCGCGCGCTCGCCGAGGCCGGGGTCGACCTGCTGGTGATCGACACGGCCCACGGCCACCAGGTCAAGATGCTCGACGCGATCAAGTCGGTGTCCTCGCTGGAGCTGGGGCTGCCGATCGTCGCGGGCAACGTGGTCTCCGCCGAGGGCACCCGTGACCTGATCGGCGCGGGCGCGTCGATCGTCAAGGTGGGCGTCGGACCCGGCGCGATGTGCACGACCAGGATGATGACCGGCGTCGGCCGCCCACAGTTCTCCGCCGTCGTCGAATGCGCGGCGGCGGCCAGGGAACTCGGCGCGCACGTATGGGCCGACGGCGGCGTCAGGCATCCCCGCGACGTCGCACTGGCGCTCGCCGCCGGCGCGGCCAACGTGATGATCGGCTCCTGGTTCGCCGGGACCTACGAGTCACCCGGCGACCTCATGCACGACCGCGAGGACCGGCTCTACAAGGAGAGCTACGGCATGGCCTCCAAACGGGCCGTCGCGGCGCGCACCGCCTCCGACAGCCCGTTCGACCGGGCCCGCAAGGCGCTGTTCGAGGAGGGCATCTCGACGTCGCGCATGGCACTGGACCCTGCGTGCGGTGGAGTCGAGGACCTGATCGATCACGTCACTTCGGGTGTGCGCAGCACGTGCACCTATGTCGGCGCGGCGAACCTGCCCGAGCTGCACGAGAAGGTCGTCCTCGGGGTGCAGTCGGCGGCCGGGTTCGCCGAGGGGCACCCGCTACCGACTGGCTGGTGACGGGTAGGCCAGCACGTCCCCGGTGACGTGGACGCTGACGGCGTCACCGTCGTCGATCGCGGGCTGCCCGGGCATACGCAGCTGTACGGCGCTGCCGTCGTCGAGCCTGACGTGCACGATGGTGTCCGCGCCGTAGAACCGGCACGCGGTGACCGTGGCCGCAGGCCCGGCGCCGGCGTCACCGATCCGCAGCTGCTCGGGGCGCAGCACCGCAACGACCGGACCGTCGTGCGCAGGCAGCCGCGTGCCATGGGTCCCCAGCGCGGTGTGCACCCGACCCGACCGGCACTGCCCGCGCAGCTCGACCGTCGCGCCGACGAACCGCGCCGCCGCCAGCGTCGCGGGTCGTGCATACACCTCTGCGGGCGCCGCGTGCTGGGCCACCGAACCCGCCATCAGCAGGGCCACCGAGTCGGCCAGCGACAGCGCCTCGGCCTGGTCGTGGGTGACCAGCAGCGCCGTCGTGCCCGCGGAGCGCAGGATTGTTGCGATGTCCTCGCGGACGCGCACCCGCAGCCCGGCGTCCAGCGCCGCGAACGGTTCGTCGAGCAGCAGCACCTTCGGGCGTGCGGCCAGCGCCCGGGCCAGCGCGACCCGCTGCTGCTGGCCGCCCGACAGCTCGTGCGGGCGCGCGTCGGCCTTGTCCTCCAGCCCGACGACGGCCAGCCAGTGCTCGATCGCGGATCTGGTGCCATTGCGCGATGGCCGGCCCAGGCCGAAGGCGATGTTGCCCGCGACGCTCAGGTGCGGGAACAACGCCCCCTCCTGCGGCATGAGGCCGACGTGTCGGCGGTGGGCGGGCACCGCGGTACCGTTGCCCGCCACCGCTTCGCCGCCGATCCGGACGACGCCCGCATCGGGGAGGTCGAAGCCGGCCAGGATGCGCAGCAGGGTGGTCTTGCCGCAGCCGGACGGTCCGAGCACCGCGGTGATCGTGCCCGCAGGCACCTCCAGGTCCACCCCGTCGAGCACCGTCCTGCGGCCGAACGATTTGTGGATGCCGGTGGCCGCCACACCCGTGGACACCGGTGCGAGCCGCTGCTCAGTCACTGCGCCCCTCACCGAGTCCCGCGCTGAACAGACCGAGCAGAGCGGTCGGCACGGCGGCGAAGACCAGCAGCGCTGCCGCGTACGGCGCGGCCGCCGCGTAGTCGCTGACCGAGCTGTATCCCCACAACCGGGTCGCGAGCGTCTGCGTCCCGGTGGGATGCAGCAGGAGGGTAACCGGAAGCTCCTTCATGCAGGTCAGCAGCACCAGAGCCGCACCGGCCGCGATGCCGGGCGCCGCGATCCTGGCCGTGACCCTACCGAATGCCCGCAGGGGCGGTCTGCCCAGCGAGCGGGCCACCTCCTCCAGCCGGATCGGCGCCGCCTCCACCGCGGCCCGCACCGAACCGATCGCCAGCGGCACGAACAGCACCGCGTAGGCCAGGATCAGCAGCGGCTCCCGCTGATAGAGCGGGCGCAGGAGCAATACACCGACCGACACCATCGAGATCGCAACCACGATCGAGGGCAGCCCATGCGCAACGTAGCTCGCCCCCTCCAGCGCCCGGGTCGCCCGGGTGCGGTGCCGGGCCGCGAGCACCCCGACGGGCAGTGCAGCCACCGTGCACACCAGCGCGGCAACCAGCGACAGCCACAGGGTGGAGCCTAGGGCCATCACCCACTCGCGACCGTCCCACCGGGCTCCGGCGGTCAGCAACCAGCGCGCCAGCACCACCGTCGGCACACCGATGGCGGCGATCAGCGCCGCCGCGGGCGCCACCAGGGCGACAGGCCACCACCGCCCGAGCCGGTTGAGCGGCGCGGGTCGCGGCGCGCCGCCGCCGACCCTGGACGCCGCGGCGCGGCCCCTGGCCAGCCCCTCGGCGACCACCAACGCCACCGCAAACGCCAGCAGCACCATCGAGAGCACCGCCGCCCGCGAAGGATTGAACCCCGAGCGGTAGGCGCCGTAGATCACCCAGGTGAATGCCTCGTAGCGCATCGCGGCGACCGCCCCGAAATCGCTGAGGACATACAGCGCGACCAGCAACGCGCCCGCGGCGATCGACGCGCGGGCCTGACGCAGGGTCACCGAGAACAGCACCGACAGCCCGCCCCGCCCCAGCGACCTGGCCACTTCTTCCTGGGCGGGGTCGACGCGGGACAGCGCGGCGATGGTGGTGATCATCACCAGCGGGTAGCTGACCAGGACGAGCACCAGGGTGGCACCCCAGAAGCCGGCCACGCCCGGGTACGCCGACACCCAGAGATAGGCCAGCAGATAGCTGGGCATCGCCAGGGGCAGGGTCAGCGCGACCGCCCACGCGCGCCGGGCAGGCACGTCGGTGCGGGTCACCAGGACCGCCAGCGCCACCCCGATGACGACACAGGCCGTCGTGACGACGGCCACCAGCAGAAGCGACCGGCCGACCAGCGCGGCGGTGCGGGGCTGGACCAGTTCGTCGACGACAAACGTCGCGCCCCGCTCCGTTGCCCGTTGCGCGAGGTAAACCAGCGGCAGCAGGGTCCCCGCGGCCACGAGGGCGCCCGGGATCAGCAGCAGCGCGGGTAGCCGGGTGCCGCGGGCTGGGGACGCCACCGCGTCAGTTCGTCAGCAGACCGGTTTCGACCAGCATCTCCTGGGTCGCCTCGATGTCGTCGAGCTGGGACAGGTCGACGGCGGGCGGCTGCAGGGCGCTGAGCGCCGGCATCTCTGAGGACGGTTCGACGCCGGCGATCAGCGGGTACTCCGCGGTCTCGCCGGCGAAGTACTCCTGCGCCGACGTTCCCACGAGGTAGGCCGCGAACGCCTGCGCGCCCTCCGGATTCGGCGCGGACTTGAGCACACCGACGCCTGCGACGTTGATCAGCCCGCCGGGGTCACCCGGCGCCATGAACTGGTTCTGGGCCTTGACCGCGTCGGCGCCCTTGGCGTGGATCAGTTCGTAGAGGTAGTAGTGGTTGACCAGGCCGAGCGGCACCTGCCCGGAGTCGACGGCGTCGCGCACTGCGACGTTGTTCTCGAATGCCTGCGGGTCGTTGGCCTTGAACGCCTCCAGCCACTGCCGGGCGCCGTCCTCGCCGCGGATCACACGCAGGCCCGTGACGAACGACTGCCACGACGCGTTGCTCGGCGCGTATCCGACCTTGCCCTTCCACTCCGGGGCGAGCACCGCGTCGATCGTGTCGGGCGGCGTGGGCGCCAATTCCGGGTTGAACACGATGACGCGGGCCCGGCCGGACACCCCCACCCAGGTGCCGTCGGCGGCCGAGAAGTTCGCGGGCACCGCCTCCAGCGTCGTCGCGTCGATCGGCGCGAACAGGCTCGCGTTGGAGACCGCGCCGAGTGCGCCCGCATCCTGCGACAGGAATACGTCGGCGGGCGACTTGTCCCCCTCGGTGATCAGTTGGGCCGCCAGCTCACCGGAGCCCGCGTAGCGCGTCTCGACCTCGATGCCGGTGTCGGTGGTGAACTGCTTGATGAGAGGGCCGATCAGCTCCTCGTTCCGGCCGGAATAGACGGTGATCTTGTCTGCGGCCTCGGCGGTTTCGCCCGAACCGGTGGACGCCGACTCGGACCCGCAGGCGCCGAGCGCGAGGGTCGCCGCCGAGGCGGCGATGATGCAGGCAAAACGCCTGATCGAAGTGGACTTCGGGGTCGACTTCGGGATCGACATGACGCGTGACTGCCTTCCTGTGAACTGGCTGGCAAGGAGATTGGGTGAACCCGAACCTACCACTGGCTAAGGTTAGCCTTTCGATACTTCGGTCCACTGTGCGCGGATGCGCCGAAGTCCACTGTGCGCGGATGCGCCGAGGTCCACTGTGCGCGGATGCGCCGATTTGGAGCGGCATCCCCGGGCGGATCCCGCGAATCGGACTAGCATGTGCCTCACCGTTCACACATCACGCAGCGTCGGGCTGCGCGGACCCGCGAATCGAAGGAAAGGGTTGACGTGCCGCAGGCACCGGTGGAGGCGCCGCGTTCCGGGCCGGCTGACCAGGCCGCACTGCCGCCGCACGAGCCACCCGAAGCCGAGCCCTCCCCTAGTCAGCCGGGTCGTCGACCCGGCGTCCCCGCCGCTCCGCCAGGTGCCGGCCCGCGATGAGCGTCGGCTACTCCCTGCTGTCGCTGCTGGCGATCGTCTTGCTGACCGCGGGCACCGCGGTGTTCGTCGCGGCGGAGTTCTCGTTGACGGCGCTGGAGCGAAGCACTGTCGAGGCCAACGCACGCACCGGTGACCGGCGCGACCAGATGGTGCGCCGGGCCCACCGCACCCTGTCGTTCCAGCTGTCCGGGGCTCAGGTGGGCATTTCGATCACCACACTGGCTACCGGCTACCTGGCCGAGCCGGTGCTGGCGCGGTTGCTGCGGCCGGGGCTGGAGGCACTGCACCTCGCGCCGAATGTGGCCGGCGGGCTGGCGTTGACGCTGGCGGTGCTCATCGCGACATCGCTGTCGATGGTGTTCGGCGAGCTGGTGCCCAAGAACCTCGCCGTCGCCCGTCCGGTGCCGACCGCGCGCGCGGCGGCGGGCCCGCAGCTGCTGTTCTCGATGCTGTTCACCCCGCTCATCCGGCTGACGAACGGCACCGCGAACTGGATCCTGCGCAAGATGGGCATCGAACCCGCCGAGGAGCTGCGCTCGGCGCGCTCGGCCCAGGAGCTGACGTCGCTGGTGCGCACCTCGGCGCGCAGCGGATCGCTGGACCCCGTGACCGCAACCCTGGTGGATCGGTCGCTGCAGTTCGGCGACCGCACCGCCGAGGAGCTCATGACACCGCGATCCAAGATCGAGACACTCGAAGCCGACGACACCGTCGCCGACCTGGTGGCGGTGGCGATCGAAACCGGCTACTCCCGGTTCCCCATCGTCGAGGGCGACCTCGACGAGACCATCGGCATGGTGCACGTCAAACAGGTCTTCGCGGTGCCCCAGGAGGAGCGCGCCAACACCCGGCTTGCGGTGCTGGCGCTGCCGGTGGCCAAGGTGCCCTCGACGCTGGACGGCGACGCCGTGATGACCCAGATCAGGGCGAACGGCCTGCAGACGGCGCTGGTGGTCGACGAGTACGGCGGTACGGCGGGCATGGTCACCGTCGAGGACCTGATCGAGGAGATCGTCGGCGACGTCCGCGACGAACACGACGACGCCACCCCCGACGTCGTGGCCGCCGGCCGGGGCTGGCAGGTCTCTGGGCTGCTGCGCATCGACGAGGTCGCCACCGAAACCGGGTTCCGGGCACCGGAAGGTGAGTACGAGACCATCGGCGGGCTGATCCTGCAGGAACTCGGGCACATACCGGAGCCGGGTGAGGCGGTGGAGCTCACGGCGTTCGACCCTGACGGACCGCTGGAAGATCCGGTGCGCTGGCTGGCCACGGTGATCCGGATGGACGGCAGGCGCATCGACCTGCTGGAGCTCACCGAGATCGGCCGCCGCGGCGAGGCCGACGCACGCGGGGACGACCACTGATGGGTGACGTCTTCGGTGTGTTGCTGACCGTGCTGCTGTTGGCGGCCAATGCGTTCTTCGTGGGGTCGGAGTTCGCGCTGATCTCCGCGCGGCGCGACCGGCTCGAGGCGCTGGCCGAGCAGGGCAAGACGAGCGCGGTGACCGTGATCCGGGCCGGTGAGAACCTGTCGTTGATGCTTGCGGGCGCCCAGCTGGGCATCACCATCTGTTCGATCCTGCTGGGCCGGGTCGCCGAGCCTGCGTTCGCCCATGTGCTGGAGCGGCCGTTCGCCGCGGCAGGCATTCCCGAAGCGCTGCTGCACCCGGTGTCCTTCGTGGTGGCCCTTTCGGTCGTGGTGATCCTGCACGTGCTGCTCGGCGAGATGGTGCCGAAGAACATCGCGATCGCCGGGCCGGAGTCGACGGCGATGCTGCTCATCCCCACCTATCTTGTCTACATCCGCGCCGCCCGGCCGCTGATCGCGTTCTACAACTGGTGTGCCAACGCCACCCTGCGCGCGTTCCGGGTCGAACCGCGCGACGAACTCGACGTGACGGTGTCCACCGTCGAACTGTCGGAGATGATCGCCGAATCCGTCTCCGAGGGCCTGCTGGACCCCGAGGAGCACAGCCGCCTGACCCGCGCCCTGCAGATCCGCAACCGGGTGGTCAACGACGTCGCCTTGCCGCTGAGCGAGATCCACGCCATTCCCGCCGCCTCGGCCGATACCGGCCCGACGGTCGGTGCGGTCGAGCACGCGCTGGCCGAGACCGGCTACTCCCGGTTCCCCGTCGCCGACCCGTCCGGTCAGTTCGTCGGGTACCTGCACATCAAGGACGTGCTGTCGCTGGTCGACGATCCCGACGCGGTGCTGGAGCGCTCGATGGTGCGTCCGCTGCCCCAGGTCCCCGCGACGCTGCCGCTGCCCGACGCGCTGTCGCGGCTGCGCCGCAGCAACAGCCACCTGGCGCTGGTGACCTCCGGTGACACGGTGACGGCGATGGTGGCGCTCGAGGACCTGGTCGAGGACCTGGTCGGCACCGTGCGAGACGGGACCCACCGTGTCTGAGGTCCTCGACGAAGTCACCTGGACCCGTCGCGAACGGTTGCACGGCGACCGCGTCGACACCTTCCTGGAGCCGCACCTGCGCAGGCAGCGCGCGGGTGCGGCGCACCCGGTGTGGGACTTCCTGTTCACCTACTACAGCCTGCGGCCGCGGCAGCTGCGCCGTTGGCATCCGGGCTACGGCGTCGTCCTCGCCGGGGATCGCGCGCGGGGCTACCTCACCCGCAGCGGGTACGGCGGTCATCCCGACGGCGTCACCGTGACCCGTGCGCATCTGCTGGCCCGCGCCGACACCGTGCGGTTCATCGCCGAGCTGTTGCACGCCACGGCGTCCCGGCCGCCCCGGCTGAACTGCTTCGGGCTGCACGAATGGGCGATGGTCTACCGGGCACCCGAGGTGCGGCACAGCCAGGTTCCGCTGCGCCTCGGCGCAGCGGGCACCGACGCGGTGGTGGAATCGATTTCCTTGCGCTGCAGCCACTTCGATGCCTACCGCTTCTTCACCGGCCCCGCCGCGCAGCGCAACTGCGAGCAGCTGAGCCGCGCCGGGCAGATCCGCAGCGAACAACCCGGCTGCATCCACGCCGCGATGGACCTCTACAAGTGGGCCTACAAGCTCGGCCCGCTGGTGGCCTCTGAGCTGCTGATGGACAGTCTGGAACTGGCGGCCGCCGCGCGGGCCGTCGACATGCGGGCAAGTCCCTACGACCTGAGCGGCTACGGCTTCACGCCGATCGCCGTCGAAACGGCCACGGGCCGTGCGGAGTACGTGCGGGCCCAGCAGGAGATCGCCGCCCGGGCGGAGCCGCTGAGGGCGGCGCTGCAGAAGGCTTGCACCGTGTTGCCCCCGGAGAGCAACCGACCGGTGGGTCGCGAGATCGATCCAGTGCCCAACCCTGTGGAGCACGCCGAAATGGTCGGCGTTACCCATGGGTAAGCTGGACAAACGGCACCGAGCAGGAACGGAAGCGCCGCGACGATGCAGAAGCGCCTGGCGGCGCCCTCAGCCGAGGAGGAAACGATGACCAGCAAGCGAGCACCGAAGGCGGATCGCGCATGACTGATCGCGTGACGGTGGGCAACCTGCGCGTGGCCAAGGTGCTGTACGACTTCATCACCAACGAGGCGCTGCCGGGCACCGATCTCGACCCCGAGACCTTCTGGTCGGGCGTGGACAAGGTCGTCGCCGACCTGACTCCGCAGAACGAAGACCTGCTCGCCCGGCGCGACGACCTGCAGTCCCAGATCGACCGGTTTCACCGCCAGCGCGTGATCGAGCCCATCGACTCCCCTGCCCTCAGACAGGACTACAAGCAGTACCTCATCGACATCGGCTACCTGCTGCCCGAACCCGACGACTTCACCATCACCACCTCGGGTGTCGACGATGAGATCACCACCACGTCAGGCCCGCAGCTGGTCGTGCCGATCCTCAACGCCCGTTTCGCGCTCAACGCCGCCAACGCCCGCTGGGGCTCGCTGTACGACGCGCTGTACGGCACAAACGTGATCTCGGAGGACGACGGCGCGGAGAGGGTCCATCCGGACGGCAACGGCGGATACAACACGGTCCGCGGCGACAAGGTCATCGCCTACGCGCGCGACTTCCTCGACGGCGCCGTCCCGCTCGCGTCGGGCAGCTGGGGCGAGGCGACCGGCATCGAGATCAGCCAGGAGGACAACACGAGTGAGCTCGTCGTCGCCCTCGGCGACGGCCTGTCCACCGGGCTCGCCGAACCCGAGCAGTTCGTCGGCTACAGCGGTGAACTCGGCTCGCCGCAGTGGTCGGTGTTGCTGCGCAACCACGGCCTGCACATCGAGATCCTCATCGATCCCGACTCCCCGATCGGCTCCACCGACGCCGCAGGCATCAAGGACGTCGTCCTCGAGTCGGCCATCACCACGATCATGGACTTCGAGGACTCGGTGGCCGCCGTCGACGCCGACGACAAGGTGCTGGGCTACCGCAACTGGCTGGGCCTGAACAGGGGCGACCTGGTCGAAGAGGTGACCAAGGGCGGCACCACGTTCACCCGCGCACTCAACGGCGACCGCACCTACACCCGGCCAGCTGGCGACCCGGAGGGGGCCGACCTCACCCTGCCCGGGCGCAGCCTGCTGTTCGTGCGCAACGTCGGGCATCTCATGACCAACGACGCCATCGTCGACGCCCAGGGCCGGGAGGTTCCCGAGGGCATCCAGGACGCGCTGTTCACCAGCCTGATCGCGATGCACGGATTGAAGGCCGAGGAGGCCAACGGTCCGCTGATCAACAGCCGGACCGGCTCCATCTACATCGTGAAGCCGAAGATGCACGGCCCCGACGAGGTCGCGTTCACCTGCGAGCTGTTCAGCCGGGTCGAGGACGTCCTGGGGCTGCCGCAGGCGACCCTCAAGGTCGGCATCATGGACGAGGAGCGGCGCACCACGGTCAACCTCAAGGCCTGCGTCAAGGCCGCCGCCGACCGGGTGGTGTTCATCAACACCGGCTTCCTCGACCGCACCGGCGACGAGATCCACACGTCGATGGAGGCGGGTCCGATGATCCGCAAGGGTGCGATGAAGACCCAGCCGTGGATCCTGGCCTACGAGGACCAGAACGTCGATGTGGGCCTGGCCACCGGATTCACCGGCCGCGCGCAGATCGGCAAGGGCATGTGGGCGATGACCGAGCTGATGGCCGACATGGTCGCCCAGAAGATCGGCCAGCCCAAGGCGGGCGCCACCACCGCCTGGGTGCCCTCGCCGACCGCGGCCACCCTGCACGCCATGCACTACCACCAGGTCGACGTGGCGGAGGTGCAGAAGGAGCTGACCGGCAAGAAGCGCACCAGCATCGACGAGATCCTGACCATTCCGCTGGCCAAGGAGCTGGCCTGGGCTCCGGAGGAGATCCGCGAGGAGGTCGACAACAACTGCCAGTCGATCCTGGGTTACGTGGTCCGCTGGATCGACGCGGGTGTGGGCTGCTCGAAGGTGCCCGACATCCACGACGTCGCGCTGATGGAGGACCGCGCCACGCTGCGCATCTCCAGTCAGTTGCTGGCCAATTGGCTACGCCATGGAGTCATCACCGAAGAGGACGTGCGGGCGAGTCTGCGCCGCATGGCCGTCGTCGTCGACGGGCAGAACGCCTCCGACGCCAGCTATCTGGCGATGGCACCCGATCCCGAGGCCAGCATCGCGTTCCAGGCAGCCCAGGAACTGATCCTGTCCGGCGGGGCGCAGCCCAACGGCTACACGGAGCCGATCCTGCACCGCAGGCGCCGCGAGTTCAAAGCCAGGGCCGCCGGCACCGGTGCGTGACCTCACGCGGCGCCCGGTGACGTCGACAGTGGCTAGACTGCGGCGTGGTTGGCCGGGCCAACCGACGATGGCGACCGGACGAAGCGAGCACAGAGGTTAGGGATGGGCAGGCACAGCATTCCCGATCCCGACGACTCTCCAGGCGATCTGCCGAACCCCGGCGACGATCCCGCGGCGGGCATCGAATCGGGTTCGGACTCGGGCAACCGGGCAGACGGGTCAGGTACGCCCCGCGGCGGGGACAGCGGCGAATGGACCGGCAGTCACCGCGCGGTGATCCAGAAACGGCGGGGTGTCAGCGTCGGGGTCATTGTCGCGCTGGTCACGGTCGTCGTGTTGGTCGGCGCGGTCATCGCGTGGCGCTTCTTCGGTGACGCGCTGTCCAGCCGCAGCGGCGAGGCGGCCGCACGCTGCGTGGACGGCGACCTCGCCGTGGCGGTGCTCGCCGATCCGACCATCGCTGAGCACGTCGCGACGCTGGCCGACCGCTACAACGAAACCGCCGACCCCGTCGGCGACCGGTGCGTGAAGATCGGGGTGAAGCCGGCCGACTCGGAGCAAGTGGTCAACGGATTCACCGGCGACTGGCCGGCCGACCTCGGCGACCGTCCCGCGCTGTGGCTGCCTGCCAGCGGTATCTCCGAGGCGCGGCTGGAGGTCGCCGCCGGCCCCCAAACCGTCAGCGACAGCCGCTCGCTGGTCACCTCGCCCGTGCTGTTGGCGGTGCGTCCCCAGCTGGCGGACGCGCTGGCCCAGCAGAGCTGGGCAAGCCTGCCGTCGCTGCAGAGCAACCCGGCGGGCCTCGACGGCCTCGGATTGCCCGGCTGGGGGTCGCTGAAGCTGGCGCTGCCCCTCGAGGGCGACGCCGACGCGACCTATCTGGCCGCCGAGGCGGTGGCCGCCGCCGCGGCGCCTGACAGCGCTCCCCCGACCGCGGGGATGGGTGCGGTGAGTCAGCTGATGGCCGGCCAGCCCGGGCTCGCCGACAAACGTGCCGACACCGCGATGGACGCCTTGCTGAACGCCGAAGACCCGGCGACCGCCGACGTCCACGCGGTCGTGACCACTGAACAGCAGCTCTTCGCCCGGGGTGCGGAGATGACCGACGCCTCCAACACCATCGGATCCTGGCTGCCGCCGGGCCCCACCGCCCTGGCCGACTATCCGACCGTCCTGCTCAGCGGTGACTGGCTGTCGCAGGAGCAGGTCGCCGCCGCCAGTGAGTTCGCCCGGTTCATGCGTAAGCCCGAGCAGCTCACCGAGCTGGCCAAGGCCGGGTTCCGCACCGAGGGCGGCACACCGCCGCACAGCGACGTAACCGCCTTTGCTCCGCTGTCGGCGCCCCTGTCGGTCGGCGACAACGAGATGCGGGCCACCCTGGCAGGCGCGCTGACGGCGCCGGCGCAAAGCCCCGCGGTGACGATCATGCTGGACCAGACGCTCAACCTGGCTCCGGTGGTGGCTGCGTTGAACGCGCGTATCGCCGCCCTGCCGCCGGCGACCGCGGTCGGTCTGATGACATTCGACGGCTCTGCGGGCACGACGCGGGTGAACCTCGGCGGGCTCGGCGACGATGTGGACGGCCGCTCCCGCGCGGAGGTGCTGACGTCCGCGCTCGACGACCTGCCCTCCACCTCAGACGGTCGGGTGTCGTTCACCACGCTGCGCAACGCCTTCGCCGCGGCGCAGACGGGTTTCCGCCAGGGTCAGCAGAATTCGGTGCTGGTGATCACGTCGGGACCCCACACCGACCAGACGCTCGGTTCGCAGGGTGTGCAGGACATGCTGCGCCAGAACGCCGACCAGGCCCGCCCCGTCACGGTCGACGTCATCAACGTGGGCGACGATCCGGACAGGGCGACCTGGCAGTCGGTCGCCGAGATCACCGGCGGTCGTTACGAGGGCGTGCCCCGCTCGGACTCCCCCGAGATGGTGGCGGCGATCTCCCAGCTGCTCGCCTGAACGGGCGTCAGGCGAACGCCTCGACCGGCGGGCAGGAGCACACCAGGTTGCGGTCGCCGTAGGCGCCGTCGATGCGCCGCACCGGGGGCCACACCTTGGGCCGGAACTGCTTGCCCAGCGGGTAGGCGGCCTGCTCGCGGGTGTACGGGTGATTCCAGTCGGATACCAGCAGGCATTCCGCGGTGTGCGGGGCCCCGCGCAGCGGGTTGTCCTCCACCGGCCAGGTTCCGCTGCCGACCTGATCGATCTCCCCGCGGATCGCGATCATCGCCGCACAGAACGCGTCCACCTCGGCGAGGCTCTCGCTTTCCGTCGGCTCCACCATCAGCGTGCCCGCGACGGGGAAGCTCATGGTCGGCGCGTGGAATCCGTAGTCGGCCAGCCGCTTTGCCACATCGTCGACGGTCACGCCGGTGTCCTTGGTGATGCCGCGCAGATCCAGGATGCACTCGTGGGCGACCATGCCGTTCTCGCCGGTGTACAGCACCGGGTAGTACTCGTCGAGCCGCCGCGCGATGTAGTTCGCCGACGCGATGGCCGTCAGCGACGCGGCGCGCAGGCCGGCAGCACCCATCATCCTGATGTAGGCCCAGGTGATCGGCAGGATCGATGCCGACCCGTACGGGGCGGCCGAGACGGTGTGGTGGTCGGGGAGCTCGTCGGCCAGAGGATGGCCGGGCAGGTACGCGGCCAGGTGCGAACGCACAGCCACCGGGCCGACACCGGGTCCGCCGCCGCCGTGCGGGATGCAGAACGTCTTGTGCAGATTGAGGTGGCTGACGTCGCCGCCGAACCGGCCGGGCCGGGCCAGGCCGACCAGCGCGTTGAGGTTGGCGCCGTCGACGTATACCTGTCCGCCCACATCGTGCACGGCGGCGCAGATGTCGGCGATGTCGTGCTCGTACACGCCGTGGGTGGACGGATAGGTGATCATCAGCGCGGCCAGGTCGCCCGCGTGGTCGGCCACCTTCGCCCGCAGATCGTCGAGGTCCACGTCACCGTTAGCCCTGCAGGCCACCACCACAACCCGCATGCCGGCCAGCGCCGCGGACGCCGCGTTGGTGCCGTGTGCGCTGGACGGGATCAGGCAGACGTCGCGACCCGGGGCGCCGTTGTCCTCGTGGTAGGCCTTGATGGCCAGCAGCCCGGCGTACTCGCCCTGCGACCCGGCGTTGGGCTGCAGGGACACCTCGTCGTAGCCGGTGATGGCGGTCAGCCAGGTCTGCAGGTCGGCGATGAGCGTGCGCAGCCCCGGCGCGTCGGAGGCGGGTGCGAACGGGTGCTGTCTGGCGAACTCCGGCCAGGTGATCGGCTCCATCTCGGCGGCCGCGTTGAGCTTCATGGTGCATGACCCGAGCGGGATCATGCTCCGGTCCAGGGCGATGTCCTTGTCGGCGAGCGAGCGCAGGTACCGCATCATCTCGGTCTCGGTGCGGTGGCGCGTGAACGCGGGATGGGTGAGGAACCTAGATGTCCTGGTGGCTGTCCTGGTGGCGATGTCGGGTCCATCGTGCCGGCTCCCGGGCGCCGCCCCGAACGAGCTCAAGACCGCCTCGACGTCCGCAGCGCGGGTGGCCTCGTCACACGCCACCGACACGTGATCGGCATCGACCATCCACACGTTGATACCGCGGGCCTTGGCGTCGTCACGGATCTGAGCGGCCCTGCCGGGCACGCGGGCGAGCACCGTGTCGAAGAAGGTGTCGTGGACGACGTCGACGCCGGCACCGCGCAGCCCGGCGGCCAGCGCCTGCGCGTGGCTGTGCACCCGGCGGGCGATGCCGGTCAGCCCCTCGGCGCCGTGGTAGCTGGCGTACATCGCCGCGACCACCGCCAATAGCACCTGGGCGGTGCAGATGTTGCTGGTGGCCTTGTCCCTGCGGATGTGCTGTTCGCGGGTCTGCAGCGACAGGCGGTAGGCCGGCGACCCGTCGGCGTCCACGGACACCCCGACCAGCCGGCCGGGCAGCTGGCGGGCGTGTTTGGTGTGCACCGCCAGATAGCCGGCGTGGGGGCCGCCGAACCCCATCGGCACACCGAACCGCTGTGTGGTGCCGAACGCCACGTCGGCACCGATCTCACCGGGCGGGGTGATCAGGGTGAGGGCGAGCAGGTCGGCGCCGACGGCCACCAGCGCGCCGCGTTCGTGGGCCTGTGCCACCAGCGCTGACCAGTCCGTCACGACCCCGCTGGCACCCGGCAGCTGCACGAGGACCCCGAAGAACTCGCCGTCGGGCAGCCCCTGGCTCAGGTCGGCCGTCACGATGTCGATGCCGAGCGGCGCCGCCCTGGTCTCCAGCACGGCCGCGGTCTGGCTGTAGACGTCGGCGTCGACCGCCAACCGGTTCGCCGAGCCCTTGACCGCCCGGTGCATCAGGGTCATGGCCTCGGCCGCGGCGGTGCCCTCGTCGAGCATCGACGCATTGGCGATCTCGAGCGCGGTGAGGTCGGTGATCATGGTCTGGAAGTTGAGCAGGGCCTCGAGCCGGCCCTGGCTGATCTCCGGCTGATACGGCGTATACGCCGTGTACCAGGCGGGGTTCTCGAGAATGTTGCGACGCAACACCGGCGGGGTCAGCGTGTCGAAGTAGCCCTGCCCGATCATCGACACCGCCACCGTGTTCGCATCGGCCAGCGCACGGAGTTCGGCCAGCGCCTCCTCCTCGGTGGCCGCCGGCGGCAACACCTCGAGGCCGGGGGCTACGCCGCTGGGCGGCAACGCGTCGAGGATCCCTGCTGGCAGCGCCTTGTCTGCCAGCTCATCGAGCGATCCCACACCAATGGTATCGAGCATGGTCGCGATGGCCTGGGTGTCCGGCCCGACGTGGCGGTCGACGAATCGCAGTTGCTGGGGATCGAACACTGGCGAGATCTCCTGGGGCGTGAGGGACCGCTCGGGTTCCTCCCCCTCTGTCGTCGACCCGTGCCGGGCGCCTGAGAGATTCGGCCATCTCACCGAATCGGCGAGCACGGCCTTTCCCCATGGGCGGGTGAGCGAAACTCACCGCTTTCCAGAGGCATCGGGGCCGTGCGCGGTCCTGGGTGCCTGAGAGGTTGACGGAGAGGTGTTGCTCCTTCGGCGTCCGTGACTGGCGGTCACGAAGCTCTCCCGCGCAAGGGCGATGCGCGGCCGATTCTACCGGCCGCCGTTGGTGCCCGCCGTGTCAGCCGATCTTGCGGTCGCGGTGCTTGCGCCGCGACGCCAGCTCGTCCTCTGGAGCGGCGATCGATTCGCCGCCGTCGGCCCGTTCGCCCGGGAAGTCCGCAATCGCGCCCGTGAGCTCCCGCATCGCGCCGGAGACGGCGATCCCGAACACGCCCTGCCCGCCCTGCAGCAAGTCGACGACTTCCTCGGCCGATGTGCACTCGTAGACGGTGGTGCCGTCCGAGAACAGCGTGATGTTGGCCAGGTCCCGCACGCCGCGCTGACGCAGGTGGTCCACCGCGACGCGGATGTTGTGCAGCGAGATACCGGTGTCCAGGAGCCGCTTGACGATCTTGAGGACGAGAATGTCCTTGAACGAATAGAGCCGCTGGCTGCCCGACCCCGCCGCCCCGCGGATCGACGGAACCACCAGTGATGTGCGGGCCCAGTAGTCGAGCTGGCGGTAGGTGATGCCGGCGATCTGACAGGCGCTGGGACCGCGGTAGCCGACGAGTTCGTCAGGCACAGAGTCGTCGGGGAACAGCCCGGCCTGGATCGGTTCGTTCGGCGCCGCCGGGTCCGCAGGCACGCTCGCGGAGGACAAATCCAGCTGCTCTTGGCGTGGCGTGTCTCCCACTCTCGAAATCCTCTCGCCGATCGAACTCGCCGGGTCCAGATCGCTCTAAACCCGCACTGACCTGCACTGATGCGCAGGCGTCACCAGCTCGAATGTGTCGAGCATACGCTTCGTGGCGGGCCATTTCTGCCCGTCGCCCTCAAAGTATGGCTGCCCGGTTCCGGGTTGCGAGAAATCGCCGCCGCGTGTCGACCGGGAAGTCGCAGTTGAGACGGTTCCGTGACCGTCTCGAATTTCGCCGGGAACTTTTGCCGGGATCAGGTGGCCTTGAAGTCGTCGGGTGAGACGCTGTCGAGGAACTCCTTGAACTTCTCCACCTCGTCCTCGCGGACCGCTCCGGAAGACTCCTCGTCGTTCTCGTCGGGGATCAGCAGGCCGGCTTCTGCCAGCACCGCCTCCTCCACGTAGATGGGGACTCCGACGCGCAACGCGATCGCCACCGAGTCGGACGGGCGCGCCGACACCTTGATGTCGCGGTCGAAGATCAGGTCGGCGTAGAACGTGCCTTCCCTCAGGTCGACGATGCGCACTTCCTTGAGCGTATGGCCAAGTGCGGCAATGAGATCTCGGATCAGATCATGAGTCAGCGGGCGGGTCGTTTCGACACCCTGCTGTTCCAGTGCGATGGCCGAGGCCTCCGTCTGGCCGATCCAGATCGGCAGGTAACGATCGCCGTTGGACTCCCTGAGCAGCAACACCGGCTGGTTCTGGGGCTGCTCCACGCGAATGCCGACCACACGAACTTCAGCCATCTGTGTCTGCCCTCCAGCGCCACTAGCCGTCTCTAGTGAGTCTAATCCTCACCGATCCAGAACGTCGCGCACAGCAGACTTGATCAACGACGTGTGCAGGGTGATGGCCAGCGCCGCCACTTCGCGCGCCAGGTCATCGGCACGGTCGCGGGCCCCCGCTTTACCCGCCTTGACCGTGGGACCCGCGATCTGGGCAATCAGGTCGGACTGCCGGTCCGCCGCCGACCGGAATGCCCGCAGGTGCCGCGGTTCCACCCCGTAGTCGGCCAGCGCCCTGGCGCATTGGACGATCACCACCGAATGCTCGTCGAAGAATCCGGCCGGTCCCGGTTTGATCACCCCCGCCTTCACCAGCGACGAGAGCAGCTCGTCGTCGACGCCGCCGCGGGCACGCAGATCCTCGCGACTCAACCTGATCTGGGTGGGTGCCACCCTCGATGCGTGAGCGGCCTGAGCCGCCTCGGCCAGTGGGTGGTCGTCCTGCCCGTTGGCGGACACAGGCACCAATCGCGGTATGCCGTAAGCGGATCCGACGGACGGCAGCTCGCCGTCGGGCAGCGCGTCCAGCTGTGCCTTGATCACCTTCAGTGGCAGGTACTGGTCGCGCTGCGCGGTCAGGACGAAGCGGAGCCGGGCACAGTCGTACGCGGTGAACCTCCGGTAGCCCGACGCGGAGCGTTCCGGCGTCACCAGCCCCTCGGCCTCCAGGAACCGGATTTTGGAGATGGTGACGTCCGGAAAGTCGGGTCGGAGCACATCGAGCACCGCTCCGATCGACATCCCGGCGGGTGCTGGGCTGTCGGGTGCCGTCATCCGCTGCAGGGCCCGCTAGCTGCCCGGGCCGCTGTCGTCGTCGGTCTTGGGCCCGGTCAGGAACACCAGCCGGAACTTGCCGATCTGCACCTCGTCACCGTTGGCCAGCACCGCCGAGTCAACCGGCTCGCGGTTGACATAGGTGCCGTTGAGGCTGCCGACATCGACGACCTGGAACTCGCCGCCTTCGAGCCGGAACTCGGCGTGGCGGCGGCTCACCGTGACGTCGTCGAGGAAGATATCGCTGTCCGGATGCCGGCCCGCCGACGTCGTCGGCTGGTCGAGCAGGAACCGCGATCCCGCGTTGGGGCCGCGCTTGACGACCAGCAACGCCGATCCCACAGGTAGACCCTCGACGCCCGACACCGAACCTTCGGTGCCGGTCGACGCCGGGGCGTCCAGTTCGTTGAGGAAGTCCGCGCGGAAGACCGATGTGGTTTCCACGGTGAGCTCCTCAGACGTCTGGTCGGTCCCGGACTTACTGTCCCTATCCGTCACCCGCTGCTCCTCACTGGCTGCTGTGGCGAAACCCGGCCGCCGTGCGTGCCAACGTCGACCGTACCGCGCGACGGGCGTCGTTGTGTCCACCACCGCCGGATCCGATGGCGGCGACGTCACCGCGCTCAGCTGGCCGAACTGGTCCTCGAAACTGTTGAATACTCCGAACCTCTAGGAAACACTAACAACTCGTCACTCGGTCACTGCCGCGCGGTAGCCCTCGGCATTCAGTAGACCGCCCAGCTGGCTCTCCAGTGTGTCGCCGGCGTCGACCTGGAGCTCGATCAGCCAGCCCCCGCCGTACGGATCCGAATTCACCAGATCCGGGCTGGCTTCCAGATCGCCGTTGACGGCAACGACTTTCGCGGTCACCGGCGCGTACAGGTCGGAGACCGACTTCGTCGACTCCACCTCGCCGAACGACGCTCCCGCGGTGACCTCTGCGCCGACGTCCGGCAGCTGGACGAAGACCACGTCGCCCAGCGCCGACTGGGCGTAGTCGGTGATTCCGACGCGCACGGTGTCGTCGCCGGTGGGTAGCACCCACTCGTGTTCCTGCGTGTAGTACAGGTCGGACGGGATATCGCTCACGGCGCTCCTTCTTCTCCGGCTTCTCCGGCATCGCCGGTTCGCGGCTGTGCCACGGTCACTTGACTGGCTGAGCGTATTGGCGGGGTTTCGGTTGCCGCAAGGCGGTCACATCGACCTTGTCGGCCTGCTGCACGTTCACCGTGCCGCCCACCCGTTTGACGCTGTCCACCGCCCCGCCTGGGATGTTCATCGCGGCGGCCAGCGTGGGCGGATCGCCAATGGCCAGAACGGAATAGGGCGGGCTGACGCGTTGGCCGTCGATGACCAGCGCACCGGGTGTGCCGACCACCCAGGTGTCGACGCCGACCCGGATCGCGGGCTGACCGCCGGGCGAGGGCGCCCCGCGGATCTCAATCGCCTCGGCCCCTGCGGCGCGCAGTTCGTTGATGACGTCGAGCATGGTCTCGGCGGGCACCCCAGGTGCGGTGTCCCCGACGGTCATCGTGACGCCGGGGCCGGTCGCGGCGACCGTGCCGATCAGGATCGACAGCGCGGCAAGCCGCGCCCGGGCGTTCTCGATGGCGGCCTGATCGCTGCTGCCGGAGGCCTGCATCTGTGCCAGCGTGCGCTGCAGCTCGGCCACCTCGGTGTTGAGCGCGGCCTCGCGCTGCTGCAGGGAATCGAGCAGCACCAGCAGGTCGGCCGGGCGCGCCGTCTCCAGCGAGTCACCGGACTCGTTCTGGCGGACCTGGGTCGCGATCGCCACACCGAGCACCACACACAGCACGATCGCGAGCGCCCCGAACACCATCTGCGAACGGCCCTGACTCCCCGGCGTTTCCCCGGCGGGCCGCTCGTGGCGGCCGTGCGGCGGTGTGGCGTCGGGGGAGCCGTTGCGGTCGGGCGTGTCGGGCACGGTCACGCGCCGAACAGCCTGCGCCGCAGTGCGGCAGCGTTGCCGAAGATGCGGATGCCGAGCACCACGATGATCGCGGTCGACAACTGGGTGCCGACACCCAGCTGATCGCCGACGTAGACGATCAGCGCGGCGACGAGCACGTTGAAGACAAACGACACCACGAACACCTTCGAATCGAAGATGCCTTCCAGGTAGGCCCGCAGCCCGCCGAAGACCGCGTCGAGGGCGGCGACGACGGCGATCGGTAGATAGGGCTGAACGACCTCGGGCACGCTGGGGTGGAAGACCAGGCCCAGCACAATGCCCGCGACCAGCGCGACGATTCCGATCATGGTCCCTTGCATCCTGTCAGATCGACGCTGTGTGCGGCCGTCACGGTCCCACCTGATCGGCGAAGACGACGTCACGCACCGAACCCGCCGGAAGCGTCAGACCGTCACCGGCGCTGACCGTCGCGCCGACTCCGTAGGAGGTCTCCAGCAGTCGGAGCCGATACAGCCCCGGGCTGCGGTCGAACACGTCCTGCATGGCGTGCGGTGGTCCGATCGCGAGGACGGTGTATGGGCTCGCTATCGGTTGATTGTCGACCAGGATGCCCCCACCGGCCTGACGGATCGTGACGCCGGGGCCGATGCGGACACCGCCGACCGAGATCGCCTCGGCCCCGCTCACCCACAACGAGTTGACGACCAGCTGTAGGTCACGGTCCAGAATGACTTGCTGGCTGCCGGCCACCCGCTGTTTGGACACGTCGCTGAGGTCGGGCGGAACGGCCGGTTCGGTCACCGTCACGGTCAGCCCCGGCCCCATGACGGGGGTGGCCGCAGCGGCGATGTCGGCCTGGTCGAGTTCGGCGAGCAGGCGGCGTCCCAGCTCGTCGCCGGCCAACCGGCTGCGCCGCTCTGCGTCCACCTCGCCGGCGAGGGCGGCGCGGCGCTCGGCGGCCTGCGCGGTCTCCTCCTGGGCCGAGCGGACGTTGACCGCCAGCGCATTTCGCGCCTCGCGGGCCACGGGGGCCACCGATTGGACCTGCGCCACGGCGACGGCGAAGACGCCTGCGATGCTCAGCGCCCCGAGCGCCTGCCAGATCCACTCCCGCCGGCGCCCGCGGTCCTCCCCCGCCGCACGCCGGTGCGCGGCGGCCGCGTAGCCGGGATCGAGGTGCTCCGACAGCAGCGATCGCAGCAGCGAGGGCACCGGGATGAGCGTCGGCGCGCCCGCCCCGGGAACACCGCGGCTGGCCGCCTGATCGACCCGGCGGCCGGCCGCCGGGTCGTAGCCGCCCAGCTCGGTCATCGCGACGTCCTCGGAAGGTGCCTGACGACCATCACCACCTGGATCAGGTACAGCACCGCCGACCAGAGATACAGCGCAAGACCCCAGATCAGGAACGCCCAGCCGCAGGCAAGGATCACGCGGCTCCACAGCGCGTCCCACTGGCCGAGCAGGATCAGCGGGAAGGCCGACATCAACGCGAACGTCGCAGCCTTGCCGATGTAGGTGACCGGCAGGGCGGTCAGTCCCCGGCCGCGCAACACCGGCAGCGTCGCCGCGAGCACCGCATCACGCCCGATGAGCGTGCCGATCACCCACCAGGGCACGACGCCCTGGATGCCGAACGCGATCGGAATCGTCACCATGTAGATCCGGTCGACGGCCGGGTCGAGCAACTCGCCCAGCCGTGACGACTGGTTGCTGACCAGCCGGGCGATCTTGCCGTCCGCCCAGTCGGAGAAGCCGCTGAACGTCAGCACCGCGACGGCCCAGCCGTAGGAATGCGCGACCAACAGCAGGTACAGGAATACCGGCACCAGCGCGAGGCGCAGCAGGCTAAGCGCGTTGGGCAGCGTCAGCACCCGATCGGATGCGCGCGCGTCCGGCGCCGAAGGCTGCCGGCCATCAGCCCCGTCCGGCGCCGAAGGCTGCCGGCCATCAGCTCCGGTCATGCAGGCAAACCTAGCGGAACACCCCGGGCAGGCTCAGGGCCGACATCGTGTCGTCTGCCAGCGGGTTGTCGTGCACCATGTACGTCCACGTCGAGGTGGGGCGCGCGAGTTTGGACAGGTCGACGCCGGGTTCGTCCTCGATCGACGCGGATGTCTCGAATGTCTGCTGCGCGGCCTCGATCGCATCTGCGGCCAGCGAGGCGAACGCGTCGACGGCCATCCGGTGGAACTCGTCGAGCGGGTTCTGCCGCCCCAGCGCCCGCAGGTGGATGCTCTCCCGGATGTCGGCGAGGAAGGCCAGGTGGTCACACCAGCCCCGATCCAGGTGATAGAGCATGATCAGCCTGCAGATCACCTCCAGCCGGTCCTCGCCGAGCGCCTCCTCCAGGTCCCCATAGCGCTTCGGCGACAGCTCGGCGAGTTCTTCGCGCGCGGTCGCCGTGCGCAGCAGCGTGTCCCGGCGTTCGACGATGATGGCCCGCTGCTGGGCGATCAACTGGTTGTACCGCCAGGTGTTCGCGTGGACGTCGAGCAGTCTGCCCTCGGCGACCCGCTGGGCATGGTCGAGCAGGGTGGCCGCCTTCGGGGAGACGATCCTGCCGTCGTCGTCGGTCTGCGTCGGCAGCTTGCTGGGTTCCAGGTGGGCGGCCACCACCTCGTCCTCCCAGCTGGAGAAGAACACCGACGAACCGGGGTCGCCCTGCCGGCCGGCACGGCCGCGCAGCTGGTTGTCCAGCCGCTCGGTATGGTGCCTGCCGGTGCCGACGACGTGCAAACCGCCCAGTTCGGCGACCTTCTGTCCGGAGTTTTCGGGGTCGTTCTCGGGGATGTCGGAGCCGCCCAGCCTGATGTCGGTGCCGCGGCCGGCCATCTGGGTGGACACCGTCACCGCGCCGAGCATGCCCGCCTCGGCGATGACATGGGCTTCCTCGGCGTCGTTCTTGGCGTTGAGCACGACCGCGGGCACCCCGTGTTTGATCAGCCGCTCGTGGAGTTCCTCGGACTCCGCCACGTCGCGGGTGCCGACGAGCACGGGCTGTCCGGTCGCATGCACCTCGGTGATGTGCTCGACGATGGCGTCGGCCTTGGCCGCGGCGGTGATGTACACCCGGTCGGTCTCGTCCTCGCGGATGTTGGGCTTGTTCGACGGGATCGGCGACACCCCAAGCTTGTAGAACTGCCGCAGCTGTTCACCGGCGGCCAGCGCGGTGCCGGTCATCCCGCACACCGTCGGGTAGCGGTTGATCAGCGCCTGAACCGTGATGGTGTCGAGCACCTCCCCCGTTTCGGTGGTCTCGATGCCCTCCTTGGCCTCGACGGCGGCCTGCAGCCCGTCCGGCCAGCGCTGCAGCTGCGCGATGCGGCCCCGGGACGCGTTGATCAGGAAGACCGCGTCGTCGCGGACGATGTAGTGCACATCGCGCTGCAGCAGCACGTGGGCGTGCAGTGCCACGTTGACCTCGGTCAGGGTGGTGCCGACGTGCTCCTCGGAGTACAGGTCGATGCCGCCGAGTGCGGCCTCGATCTTTTGCGCACCCGCCTCGGTGAGATGCACGTTGCGGCTGTCGTTGTCGGTGGCGAAGTACTTGTCGGCGTCGGGCCCTGCCGTCAGTTCGCCGACCAGCCCGATGATGTTGGCCTTCGGGATCTCGCGATGGCTGGTGCCCGCCAGCACCAGGGGCACCAGCGCTTCGTCGACGAGCACCGAATCGGCTTCGTCGATCAGCGCTACATCCGGGTTCGGGGACACCAGATCCTCGACGTCGGTAACCAGCTGGTCGCGCAGCACGTCGAAGCCGACCTCGTTGACCGACGCGTAGGTGACGTTGCACCGGTAGGCCTCGCGCCGTTCGTCGGCGGTGGAATCGGCGGTGATCCAGCCGACGGTCAGGCCCATCGCCTCCAGCAGCGGACCCATCCATTCGGCGTCGCGGCGGGCCAGGTAGTCGTTGATGGTGATGACGTGCACGCTGCGTCCCGCCAGGGCGTAGCCGGCCGCGGCGATGGCACCCGAAAGCGTCTTGCCCTCGCCGGTGGCCATCTCCACGACGTCGCCTGCCAGCATGCGCAGGGCGCCCAGCAGCTGAACGTCGAACGGTCGCAGGCCGGTGGCCCGGTCGGCGGCCTCGCGGGCGATGGCCAGGAACTGGGGGATGTCGGGCGACGCGGCCAGATCGTCCAGATTCAGCAGCCCCGCCGCCTTACGCAGCTCCTCGTCGTCGAGGTCGGCCGCCTTCTCGCCGAACTCCGCCGAGCCCTTCACCTCGGTCAGCGACCGGCTCTGGTTCTTCTCCGTGCTGGCCCCGAGCATCTTCCAGAACTTGCTGCTTAAGCGACCCGGTTTGGCGCTGGACGTCTTTGGCACGTATCAACGGTACGCGGCCGGTTCACGGCCCCGAACGCGCGCGGGCGGCCTCGGGCCAGTCGTGGCGGGCTGCCGCCCGCCATAATCGGGCGGATGCCCCACACCAGTGTGCTCATCGCAGGGGCGGGCCCCGTCGGCCTGACCGCCGCCTTGGAGCTGACCCGCCGCGGAATCGACTGCCGCATCATCGATCCGGCGCACGAACCGCCGCAGTACGCGAAAGCCGTTGGCGTACAGCCCCGAACGCTGGAGGTGTTCGAGCAGGTGGGGGTGCTGCGGCGCATCCTGGATGCCGCGATCCCGATGCGAGGCCAGATCGTGTACGTCAACGGTGAGCTGTTCGGGCAGCTCCACATCACGGTGCCGCCGGACCTGCCGTTCGGCTTCCTCCTGATCCCCCAGTACGCCACCGAGCGGGTGCTGCGCGAGGAGCTGACACTGCGCGGGGTGACGGTGCAGCGTGACGTGCGGCTGGCCGGGTTCAGCCAGGATGACGACGGTGTGACCGCGACGCTGTCGACCTCCGACGGCGACCACACCGTGCGGGCGGACTACCTGATCGGCGCGGACGGCGCGCACAGCGCGGTGCGCAAGGGCCTTGGCCTGACGTTCGAGGGGGCGGCGTTCGAGGAGCAGTACATGCTCGGCGACGTCGAGGTGGACTGGTCGCTGCCGGCCGGCTACGCGGTGCGGAGCATGCACCAGACCGACGGCAAGACCGACGACCTGCTGGTCGGCATCCCCTTGCCGGGCCGGGGACGCTACCGGATGTCGATGCTGGTCCCCGACGATCTGGCCACCGCGGCTGGTGACGGGGTGGCGCACGGGTTCGAGGGCGAGCGTAGGCCCGAGCTGACTCACATCCAGGCGGTACTCGACCGGCTCTCACCCGAACCCGTCACGGCCCGAAACCTGCGCTGGTCCTCGGTTTTCCGGATCAGCCACCGCATCGTCGACGCGTACGGCCGCGGTCGGGTGTTCGTCGCGGGCGACGCCGCCCACATCCATCCCCCCACCGGTGCGCAGGGCATGAACACCGGCATCCAGGACGCCCACAACCTGGCATGGAAACTCGCGCTGGCCGTCGACGGGCACGCGGCCCCCGCGCTGCTCGACAGCTATGACGCCGAACGCAGACCCGTCGGCGAGGAGGTGGTCGGGCGCACCGTGCGCAGCGCGCGGGAGGGAATCGGGGCCGACTCGTCGGACGCCGACTACGTCCTCCGCCGGGAGGGTCAGCTGCTGATCGACTACGCCGACAGCCCGATTGTCGGACCCGGCGGGGGGCGGCGGGCCCCGGACGCGACCGGCCTGACCCGTGATGCGGTGACCGGGCCGCTGCGCCTGTTCACGCTTTTCGGCAGCGGGCACACGATCGTGTTCTACGCCGACGGCGACGCCGGACCCGACGAGGTCGCGGCCTTCGAACACGCCGCTCAGGCGGTGCACGAGGCACTGGATATCGATCTGGACGTGTATCTGGTGGCCGCACCGTCGGCCGCCGTCGACACCACCGTGCTGCCACTGATACGCGACGCCGACGGCGACTTCGCCCGCAGCTATTCGACTGCGGGCACCTCGGTGTTCGTCGTCCGCCCCGACGGCTATCTGGGCTTCACCGCGCACGGGGTCGACGCCGATGGGCTCACGGGCTATCTGCATCGGACGTTTGCCGTCACAAACGTTGACACCGCCAGGTTTCCGCGCACGTGAAACGTCACACGACGGTGGAGACCCACCCGGCGGGCCCTCTGTATTTTCTCGGGGTACCTTGCCGGAATGGACAATATGTTCACCCCGACGCTGGACTGGGGATCCGAGCTGTGGACATCGCTGAAGTGGATCGCCATGGCCTGGGTGATCGCCGCGGTGTGTTCTCTGGCGGTGCTGGTAATGATCGCCCGCTACACCGTGTGGGGCAGGCAATTCTGGCGCATCACGGGCGACTACTTCACCGGCCCGACCAGGGTCAAAGTGTGGGTGTGGCTGGCGGCACTGTTGTTGTCGGTGGTGGCGGGTGTGCGGCTGGTGGTGCTGCTCAGCTTCCAGGGCAACGACATGATGACCAGTTTCCAGGTCATCGCCGCCGGCCTGGGCAGCGACGACGAAGCGGTCAAGGCCTCCGGCGCCGCGGGCTTCTGGATGTCCATCCGGGTGTTCTGCATCTTGGCCTCTATCCACGTCGGCCGGATCATGCTGGACCTGTTCATGATGCAGCGCTTCATGCTGGCCTGGCGGGTGTGGCTGACCGTCAGGCTGACGGCGGACTGGCTCGACGGCAAGGCCTACTACCGGTCCCGGTTCATCGACGACACGATCGACAACCCCGACCAACGCATCCAGGCCGACATCGACATCTTCACCACCGGCGTCGGACCGTTGCCGAACACCCCGCAGAACACGACGAGCGCCACGCTGCTGTTCGGGGCGATCTCGGCGATCACCTCGATGATTTCGTTCACCGCGATTTTATGGAACCTCTCCGGGACGCTCACAGCTCCGATCATCGGGGTCGAGATCCCCAGGGCGATGTTCTGGATTCTGTTGGTGTACGTGCTGTTCGCGACGGTCATCGCGTTCTGGATCGGCAGGCCGATCATCTGGCTGACGTTCAACAACGAGAAGTTCAACGCCGCGTTCCGCTACGCCCTGGTGCGGCTGCGCGACGCCGCCGAGGCGGTCGCGTTCTACCGGGGTGAACTCGCCGAGCGCACCGGGCTGCGGCGGCTGTTCATCCCCGTGGTGGAGAACTACAAGCGGTATCTGAACAGGACCATCGGCTTCAGCGGCTGGAACCTCGTGCTGAGCCAGATCATCGTGCTTCCGCCCTACATCCTGCAGTTTCCGCGGTTCCTTTCCGGCGAGATCACGCTCGGTGCGCTGACCCAGTCCGCGTCTGCCTTCGGCAGCATCTCCGACGGCTTGTCGTTCTTCCGAAACGCCTACGACCAGTTCGCCGGCTACCGCGCCGCGATCATCCGTCTGCACGGCCTCGTCGTCGCCAACGACGAGGCAAGGGCGCTGCCGGAGCTGACGATGGAGGGCTGCGGTGACGGCACCGTTCAGCTGTCCAAGGTGGAGGTGCGCACACCCGACGGCAAGCAACTGATCAACCCGCTCGACCTCTACCTGGAGCCCGGCGACACGTTGGTGATCACCGGCCAGTCGGGCGCAGGCAAGACCACGCTGTTGCGCAGCCTCGCGCAGCTGTGGCCGTTCGCCTCGGGCTCGATGAAGTGCCCCGCCGAGGAGAACTCGACACTGTTCCTGTCGCAGATGCCCTACGTGCCGCTTGGGGATCTGCGGGCCGTCATCACCTATCCCAACGAGGAGGGAACGCTGGACGACGGCCGGCTACGCGAGGTCATGTCCGGGGTGGCCCTCACCCATCTGCTGGACCGGCTCGACGAGGTCCAGGACTGGGCCAAGGTGCTCTCCCCCGGCGAGCAGCAGCGGATCGCATTCGCGCGCATCCTGCTGACCAGACCCAAGGCCGTGTTCCTCGACGAGTCGACCTCGGCGCTCGACGAGGGCCTGGAGCTGATGCTCTACCAGCTCGTGCGCGATGAGCTTCCCGACACCATCCTGGTCAGCGTCAGCCACCGCAGCACCGTCGAGCAGCACCACGAGAAGGAACTGCACCTGCTCGGTGGGGGCGAGTGGCGGCTCAGCAACGTCGACGAGAATCGGGTTCCGGTCTAGCTGCAATGGCGGCGGGCCGCTCGCGGTAGCTTCCCGCCATGGATTTGTACACTCCGTCCCTGGACTGGGGCGACGAGCTGGTGCTCTCGGCGCTGTGGGTCGCCAAGGCGTGGGCGATCAGCGCGGGGTGCATCGTGGTGGTGCTGGCGCTGATCGCGCGGTTCACCAGCTGGGGACGGCAGTTCTGGCACGTCACCGGTGACTATTTCAGGGGCCGGGACAGCGCGATCGTGTGGGCGTGGCTGGGCGGCCTGCTGCTGCTGGTGATGATGGCCGTACGGCTGGATGTGCTCTACAGCTACCAGGCCAACGACCAGTACACCGCGGTGCAGGCCGCGCTCACCGGCTCCGATGAAGCTGTCAAAGCCTCTGGAAGACAAGGGTTCTGGATCGCCCTCGGGATCCTGATGATCCTTGCCATCGTCAACGTCACGCTGATCCTGGTCGACCTCTACGCGATGCAGCGCTTCATCCTTCGGTGGCGGGTCTGGCTGACGAACCGGCTCACCGCGGACTGGCTGGACGACAGCGCGTACTACCGCGAACGATTCGTCGAGGCGCCCATCGACAACCCCGACCAGCGCATCCAGCAGGATATCGACGTCTTCACCACCATGGTTGGTCCGCAGACGAACAACCCGACCATCGGCACCACCCAGACACTGCTGTTCGGTTCGGTGAGATCCATCCTGTCTGTGGTGGCGTTCGCCCCGATCCTGTGGGAGCTGTCGGGGCCGCTGACGATCTTCGGCGTCACCGCGCCCAGGGCGTTGTTCTGGATCGTGTTGATCTACGTGGCTGTCACGACGGTCGCCGCGTTCTGGATCGGCCGCCCGCTGATCCGGCTGTCCTTCCGCAACCAGGCCACCAACGCCGCGTTCCGGTACGCGCTGGTGCGCTTGCGCGACGCCGCCGAGGCGGTGGCGTTCTATCGCGGCGAGCGCACCGAAAGCGTCACCCTGCGAACCCGATTCGCCGCGGTCGTCGACAACTATCGGAGATTCATCCTTCGCGGCCTGGTCTTTCTCGGCTGGAATCAGGCGATGAACCGGATCGTCGATCCGCTGCCCCTGCTGATCCAGGCGAACCGCCTGCTCGACGGCTACATCAGTCTGGGCGACATCACGCAGTCCTCGAATGCTTTTCTGCAGGTGCATGATTCGCTGGCGTACTTTCGCTCCGTCTACGACTCGTTCGCGAGCTACCGCGCCGCCATCATCCGCCTCGACGGCCTGGCCACCGCGAACACGCAGGCGAGGGAACTGCCGAAGTTGACCGCGGCGCCCAGCACCGACGGCGCGGTCGCGCTGGAGGACGTCGAGGTGCGCTCACCCGCTGGTGCGCAACTGATCGATCCGCTCGACGTACGGCTGGAGCCCGGCGATGCGATGGTGGTCACCGGCCCGTCGGGTTGCGGCAAGACGACGTTGCTGCGCAGCTTGGCTCAGCTGTGGCCGTTCACCTCCGGCACGGTTCGATACCCCGGCGCCGACAACCAGGCCCACAACGAGACCCTGTTCCTGTCCCAGCTGCCCTACATACCGCTGGGGAATCTGCGCACCGTTGTCTCCTATCCCGCCGCGGGCGGCGAATTCAATGACGCCGGGATCCGTAGAGCACTCGACACGGTCGCGCTGGGTCACCTGGCGAGCCGGCTGGATGAGGACCGCGACTGGGCCAAGGTCCTCTCGCCCGGCGAACAGCAGCGGATTGCCTTCGCTCGCGTGCTGCTGAACAAGCCACGGGCGGTCTTCCTCGACGAATCGACGTCGGCGCTCGACGAAGGCCAGGAGTTCGCGCTGTATCGGGCGCTGCGCGCCGAACGGCCCGAAACCATCGTGGTCAGCGTGAGCCATCGACCCGCTATCGAACAGCACCACAATGTGCACCTGCGTCTACTCGGTGGCGGCGAGTGGCGCGTCGAGCCGGTCGGCGCCACACCCTCACCGGCGTGACGCCGCGTGTGCGCCCAGCACCCCTGCCGAGGAACGAAACCGTCCGGCGTGGTCGGGGAGCCCAGTCGCCTGCTGCACCGCCGCTGGGGCGCTGAGCGCCGCGCAGCCACCCGCGATGCCGAATCCGAGGACTAAGACGTCGAAATCGTCGGCCCACGACGCGACGACCTCGATGGTGTCGACCCGCGGAATCTCGGTGCTGTGAATCGCTGACGAGGATAGCCGATTACGAGAACGTGTTCTCGTTGCTGGCTGGGGTCGCCCCGCCGGCCGCCCCCGCCACGGCCTCGATCAGCAGCCGGACCTGGATGTCGAACACCGCCCCCGGATCGGTGAGTGTGTCGGCTCCGTACTGGCCGAACACCTCGAGGCTGATCGCCCCGATGAGGCCGGCCCACAGCACGAAGCACTTTGCGACGGCGGCGTCGTCACCGGGAAACGCGTACTCCGTGCGTAGCCGGTCGAAATCGGAGAGCACGGGCTGGGCGATGGTCATCGACGTTGCGACGACGTCGCCGGCCATGATGCCCGCGGCGACGGAGTCGAAGACGGCGGCCACCACACGCGTGCCCGGGCCCACGGTCTTGTCGGCCGGCGCGTGATACCCGGGCACCGGGCTGCCGTACAGCAAGGCCCACCGCGCCGGCTGATCGATCGCCCACTCCCGGGCCGCATGTGCGGTCTGCCGCAATTGGGCGCGCCAGTCGTCGCCGGCCGTCGCACGGGCCCGGTCCACCGCATCGGCCAGTTCGGTATAGGCGTCGACCAGCAGCAACGTCAGCAGTTCGTCGCGGCTGGCGACGTAGCGGTACACGGCCGACGAGACCACGCCCAGGTCGCGCGCGATGGCGCGCAGCGACAGCCCCGCCGCTCCCTCGGTGCTCAGGTGGCGGCGACCTAGTTCGACGATCCGCGTTTCGGTGCGGTCACGCGCATCCTGCCGCTTGCCCATGCCCCAGTGTGACACGAATAGAGATCAGTGCTCTTGAAATTCCGGCCGCAGCGTGTCAGAGTGAAAAGAGAGCAATGCTCTCTAAATTGAAGAGGGCGACCAGACGAAAGGTGATCCATCATGGCCGTGCGTTACGACGAGCCGAACCGCATCGCGCGGGCCGGCAACGAGATGATCCGCTGGTTGGCTGAGGCCGGCATCAGCATTGCGGGCACCACGGCGCTCCGGGTGCGGGGACGCACCACCGGCAAGCTCCGCGGGGTGGTCGTCAACCTGCTGACGGTCGACGGCCGCGACTACCTGGTGTCACCGCGCGGCAACACCCAGTGGGCACGCAACGCGCGTGCCGCCGGGTTCGTGGAAATGGGACCGCGGTGGCGCAGCAGACGGGTCCGGATCACCGAGGTGGCCGACGACGCCAAACCGCACCTGCTCGGGCCCTACCTGGATCGGTGGTATTGGGAGGTCAAGGGCCACGTGGGAGGTCTGACGCCGCAGTCATCCAGCCAGGACCTGCGCGCCGCCGCGCCGTCGATCCCGGTCTTCGAGCTGGTGAGCTAACGGATCTGGCGGGGGCGCACCGGGTCAGCCGACGGTGGCGGCGATGACGTCGTCGCTGGCCTGTGCCCTCGCCGCCTCCCACGACACCGCCGCCGGGTACTGGCCCCAGGTGCTGTTGAACATCCCGACGATGATCGCGCGACCGTCGTCGGTGGGCACATACACCGGTCCGCCGGAGTCGCCCTTCTGGCTCACCACACCGTTGGCCATGGTGAACCAGCCGTTGTTCACCGCCTGGACGGTGCCGCAGCTCTCGCCGGTGACCACACCGAAGTGGCAGATCGGCTGACCGGGAAGCGGCCGCACCGCAGGATCGGACACCAGCGTCCGGCCGCCGGGCAGAATGTTGTTCACCGCGACATCGGGGACCAGCGCGATCGCTTCCCAGTCCGAGATCTGATGCTCGGTGTCGATGGTGGCGCCGTCCGGGGTGTTGTCCCGGTACATCGCCAGGTCACCGATGTAGTTGCCGTCGCTGTCACTGACCGTGCCGCTGCCCCGGCAGTGGCCCGCCGTGAACGCGATGCGCATATGCGGGTCGACGTAGCCGAGCGTGCAGACATTGGAGTCCTGCAGGATCTCCATCCCCGGGTAGACGAGCACGCCGGGTTCGGCGCGCGCCATCGGAACCGACGTCGGAACCGACATAAGGCCGGCCGCCATGGAGGCGACCGCCGCAGCGGCTGCGCGCAACAACCTTCTGCGCACAGTGCCTCCGATCCGTAGGACTGCTGAAAGTCCAGCGTACCGGCGGTGGCCTGGGTTGGCGCGCCCGATGATCGGGCGCCGACGCCAAGCGGCCCGCATCGCAGGGATGCGGGCCGCCGGGGTTCCCTCCCGTTCACCGGGACGTCTACGGGATGGTCAGCACCTGCCCGGGACGAATCAGGTCGGGGTTGGGGATACCGCTGGCATCGGCGATGGCCTGATACCGGCTGCCGTCGCCGTAGAAGCGCTCCGCGATGGCCCACAGGGTGTCACCGGAGACCACCGTGTAGGTCCGGGGAGCCGGAGGTGCGGGCGGCGGTGGTGGCGGTGGCGGCGCGGGCGCGGCCTCAGGCGCCGGGGTCGCGGCGGGCGCAGCGGCTTCGGCCGGGGCCTCGGCGGCGGCCGGTGAGACCGCGGGCTCCTCCTCGGCAGCGGGCGGCGGCTCGCTGGTCTCGGTCTTCGACGACCAGGCCGGTCCGTCCTTGGCGTAGAGCACTACATTGCGATCGTCCTGCAGGACGAGCCTGACATCCTTCTTGCCCTGGGTGTCGGTGTGCCACACCGGTTTCTGGGGCGTGTACAGGACGAAGTTGCCGTCCTTCTGCACCTCGGCACGCACCACGTCCTGCCCGTCGGTGCCGGACGCCCACACCGCCTGATCGCGGGAGTACAGCACCAGGTTGCCGTCCTGCTGCAGGGTCAGCTTGTACGCCCCGTTCGGTGAGGTGAGCGAGCCCCCCTTCTCCAGTTTTTGTCCTTCGGTAAGTGTGTCGGCCACGTCGCAACCCCTTTCTGGAAGGCGACTCGTCAGCGGGACTCGCCGCGAGGCGCCGATGTGCGAACACGACTCTGCCGAGCCTACCGACCGTTGCTGCGGCCGTGTGAGGCTTCGTGCGCACGCCCCCGCTGTGACTACGAATCGAACCCGAGGCCCAGCGCGTCGAGGGTGCGCAGCAGCGCGTTGCGCCGGCCGGCACTATGATCGGCCCGGTCCAGCGACCAGCGGGTCGCTTGAATCCCTATGCTGGCCAACGGTTCTGGCGGAAATGGCAGGGGCCGCTTGCGAACCATCTCCAGGTCGGTCCGCGGTGTGCGGTTGCCTTCGAGGAGGTCGAGGCAGACGTCGGCGGCGAACCTGGTCGCACCGACACCAAGCCCGGTGAAGCCGTTGACGTAGGCGACCCGGCCGCGGTGCGCCATCCCCCAGTGGGCACAGAATCGGGTGTTGGTGTCGATGGCACCCGCCCACCGGTGACTGAACCGTACGTCCTCGAGTTGCGGGAAGGTGATGTAGAAGTGCGCGGCCAGCTTGCGGTAGGTCGCGGGCTGATCCTCGTAGGAGGCCCTGGTGGCGCCGCCGTAGAAATAGAGCGCGTCGTAGCCGCCGAAGACGATGCGGTTGTCCTGGGTGAGGCGGTAGTAGTGGAACTGATTGGCGCTGTCTCCGATCCCCTGTCTGCCCGCCCAGCCGATGCGGTCGAGTTGCTCGGCGGTCAGCGATTCGGTCGCGAGCACGTAGTCGTAGACGGGCACGGTGTGCAGCCGGTTGCGCTTGAGCAGGCTCGGGAAGACGTTCGTGGCGAGCACGACCCGGCCCGCGGTGACGGTGCCCGCGCCGGTGTCGACGTGGAGCGCACCGCCTTGCGACTCCAGCGATTTCGCCTCGCTGTGTTCGTAGATGGTCACCCCGGCCTCCGTGCACGCGCGGGCCAGTTCCAGCGCCAGCTTCCCGGGATGGACGATGGCGCAGGTGTCGGGGCTGAACAGGCCCGCGAGATAGGTCGGGGAATGCACCTCGTCACGGACCTCCCGCAGGTCCAGGAACCGGTCCCGGCCTTCGGACGCCGCCTCGGCCAGCCAGTCGACCTGATGCGGTTCGGTGGCCACCGCCAGCATCCCGGTGCGTTGCCATTCGACGTCGAGGCCCAACCGCTCGATGTCGGCCTGCATGCCGTCGAGGTTCTCCAGTCCCAACGCATCCAGTGTGTCGATCTCGTTGGGCCAGCGGGTCTTACCGTTCACATCGCCGTGCGTGAGACTGGCGTCGACGAACCCCCCGTTGCGCCCGGAGGCGGCCCACCCGACCCGGTTGGCCTCGATCACCACGATGCGCTGGTCGGGACGGCGCTCGGCGGCGTGCAGCGCGGCCCACAGACCGGTGTAGCCGGCTCCGACCACCAGCAGGTCGCAACTGACCGGGCCGGTCAGCGAGGGATGGGCCGGACGCGGTATGTCGAGCCACATCGAACCGAAGGCGCTTGGCGCAAGCGAACGTTCGATCAGTGCGGGGTCGACGTGGGCATCAAACACAGTCTGCACACAGCGGACATTACGGGTTCGTCCTCGGCGGTGTTTGTCCTGGGCGACGGTCACCAACGCGCTGGCGCGCCGATCCGTGGGCTACCGAGGTTCGGGTGCCGGCTGCCCGCCGGGATCCTCGATCGGGGGCCTGCGCCGGATCGGCCGGTTGCCGGCGTAGCGGGTGAGCACCGGGCCGGCGATGGCGAGCAGGAACACATAGGGGGTGGCGACTGCGCCGACGGCTTCGATCGAAGCGCCGACCAGCCCGATGATGACCAGGGAGAATTCGCCGCGCGCGATCAGCGCGGTGCCCGCGCGCAACTGCCCGGGCTTGCCCACCCCCTCACGGCGCGCCGCGAACTGCCCGGTGAGGACCTTCGTGCCCGCGGTCACCACGGCCAGCGCCAGCGCCACCGGCAGCATCGGCAGCAGGTCCGTCGGGTCGACCGCAACGCCGATCGCGAGAAAGAAGATGGCCGCGAACAGATCCCGCAGCGGGCTGAGCACGGTGCGCGCCCGCTCGGCCGCCTCTCCGGTCAGGGTGAGCCCGACCAGAAACGCCCCGACCGCCGCGGAGGCATGGACGTACTCGGCGAGGGCGGCGACGATCAAGGTGAGGCCCATGACGCGCAGCAGAAGCTGCTCATTGTCGGGGTGGCCGACGATGCGGCCGACGTGGTGGCCCCACCGCAACGACGCGACGAACGCCGCGCCGAGCGCGGCGATCGCGATGGCCATGCCGAACAGCGCCTGCGGCCAGGTGCCGCCTGCGGCCAGCACCGCGAGCAGCGGTAGGTAGGCCGCCATCGCGAAGTCCTCCAGCACCAGCACCGACAGCACGGCGGGGGTCTCGCGGTTACCCAGCCTGCGCAGGTCGCTGAGCAGGCGCGCGATCACACCCGATGACGAGATGTAGGTGACACCGGCCAGCGCCAGGATGCCGACCGCGTTCAGCCCGATCAGCCAGCCGACCACGGCGCCGGGCACCGCGTTGAGCACCAGATCGACCCACGCCGACGGCAGATGGCGGCGCAGGCTGCTGGCGAACTCCGCCAGCGAGAACTCCAGACCCAGGGTGAGCAGCAGCAGCACCACCCCGATCGAGGCGCCGGTTCTGATGAAGTCGGCGGCGGCAGGGATCGGCGCAATGCCGCCCTCGCCGAGCGCGAGCCCGGCGAGCAGATACAGCGGAATCGGCGACAGGGCGAACCGGCGCGCAACGGTGCCGAGCACGGTGAGCACCGTCAGGATCATTCCGAGCTCGAGCAGCAGTGTCGCCGAAACCTGCACGTGTCAGCCCCGGGCGACGATCTCTTCGACTCCCGCGATGCCATCCCCGGTGCCGATCACCACCAGCACGTCGCCCGCCAGCAGCACCTCGCTGGGCGCGGGCGAGGCAAGGACCTGCTCGTCGCGGACGATGGCGACGATGGACGCACCGGTGCGGGTGCGCGCCCGCGTGTCACCCAGTGGACGACCCACGAACGGGCCGCCTGGCCGGATCGTGACTTGACCGGCGTTGAGGCCGGGCACCTCACGGGTGAGGTCGGCGAAGCGCTCCGCGATTCGTGGCGCGCCGAGGATCTGCGCCAGCGCCTCGGCCTCCTCGTCGGTCAGGCGGAACACCTCGTGCGCCTGATCGGGATCGTCGCTGGGATACACGACGACCTCGAAGTCACCGGTGCGACGGGCGATGACGCCGATCCGATCGCCATCGCGGTTCTCGAACTCGAACCGCAGGCCGACCCCCGGCAGCATTACCTCTTTGACATCCATCAGGACATACTCACCGACAAATGCAATGCGCGAGCGCCGACCCGGTGAATGCGCGAGCGCCGACCCGGTGAATGCGGGTTGTCAGCGCTCGGCGCCGGCCGGCGTGGGGACCCGGCGGCGCGTTCCCGCGACGGTTGCCAGCCGGGTGGGCCGAATACGTACCCGAACCGGTCACGCCAGCGCACGGCACGGCGCAGGTCTCGGGCGATGGCCGCGTACTCGTGGGTCTGTAGCCGCCAGATGTTGAAGGTGTTGACGGGTTTGGTGAGGCCGTAGCGCGGACGCGACGTCTCGGGCTGAAAGGTGCCGAACATCCGGTCCCACAGGATGAGGATGCCGCCGTAGTTCTTGTCGAGATATTCGGCGTCCATGCCGTGGTGGACGCGGTGGTGAGACGGCGTATTGAGCACGAATTCGATTGGCCGCCATAGCTTGTCGATGCGCTCGGTGTGTATCCAGAACTGGTAGATCAGGTTGACCGAGAACGCGGCGAACATTATCCACGGTGGAATGCCCAACAGCGGCAACGGTATCCACATCAAGATCTCGCCGCTGTTGTTCCACTTCTGGCGCAGCGCCGTCGCGAAATTGAAGTACTCGCTGGAGTGGTGGGCCTGATGGGTGGCCCAGATCAGCCGCACCCGATGGGCGATGCGGTGGTAGGTGTAGAACAGCAGATCGACGCCGACGATCGCGATCACCCAGGTGTACCAGCGGTCCGCAGGCAAATGCCACGGCGCGAGGTAGGCGTACAGGGCCGCGTAGCCCAGCAGCGCCAGGAACTTCCACGCCGCCGTCGTCGCCACCGACACCAGACCCATCGAGATGCTTGCCCACGCGTCGCGCCGCTCGAACGCTCCCGATTGCGGCCTGCCCTCGACACCGACGCGCTCCAGATGCTCGAGCTTGCGGGCGGCCGCCCATTCGACGGTCAGCAATATCACGAAGAACGGGATGGCGAACAGCACGGGATCGCGCATCTGCGGTGGCAGCGCATCAAGTACCGCGTGCACTGTGTCCACGGTCACACCTCCGGACCGAGTCTAACCGTCGCCCGCACCGATGCTCGTCAGCGGAAGTTGAGAACCCTGTCGCCCCAAGCCATCCGCAGCTCACGGTCGAGATCGGTGACGACCCGGTCGCGCTTGTCGATCACCAGCGTGGCCCGGTCCTCGGCGCGGTAGGGCCGCCACACCGGTTCACCCGCCGCCGCCGGTTCCCCGAACTTGGCGAAGTTGATCCATCGCCGCTGCATCCGCTGCGACACCGCCCTACCGTCCTTGAGCCCGCCCAGCTTGAACGTCGGGTCCTTGGGTCCGCCGACGAGATTGCCCCACATGTACGGCAACTCGGTGGCATGGGCGGCACCGAGGCGCAACAACCGCAGCAACCGCGTCGACCAGTCGAAGCGGTACAGGTAGACGGGTGCGACGGTGTCGTGGCCCTCGGCGAACCACACCGAAGGCATCCGGAAGCCGACGTCGCGCGCCACGTGCAGGCCCAGCGTCCTTGGCCGCGCCTTGCGCCGATAGGCCGAGACGATGTCGGCCTCACTGGGCATCTGCAGTCCGGGCTGCTCGGATGCGATCGTCTCGAACATCGTTCTGATCGCGTCCGGGGTGATCGGCAGCAGCGGCGACCGCATCCACCGGAACAGGGCGGCTTCGTGCTCGTTGGTGCCGATGATCAACGGGACAGGGTGCGACTTGCCCTCGCGCGCGAGCGAGACCGGGTAGTCGGGCACGATGTCGCCGTCGACGATCGGCGCGAAGGCCAGAGTGCCGGGAGTCTGCAGCGGCACCTCGGTGAAGGCCCGCTTGGCCGCCCGCAGGATCGCGGGCAGCGGCGTGTCGACGAGCCGACGCGCCTGGTCGTGGTCGATGCCGAGCCGGTCGAGCATCTGCTCGGCCATTCGGCGGCCCCGCGCCGCGTCGTAGACCGATGTCGCGGGTGAGCTTTGCGCGATCGCGGCCGAGAACAGACCCGCGGCGGCCGGGCTGGTCAGCAGGGTCGTGATGATGCTGCCGCCAGCCGATTCGCCGAACAGGGTGATCCGATCGGGGTCGCCGCCGAACGCGGCGATGTTGTCGCGCACCCAGTGCAGGGCGAACAGCACGTCGCGCAATCCGGGGTTGCTGTCGAAGGCCGACCCGAACGACGACAGATCGAGGAACCCGAATGCGCCGAGCCGGTAGTTGAACGTGACCACCACCACGTCGCCCGCGCTGGTCAGCGCGCGGCCGTGGTAGAGGGGCTGGCTGGACGACCCGAGCACGTAGGCACCGCCGTGAACCCACACCATCACCGGTTTGCCCGCCCCCGGCGGGGTGCCCGACGGCGCCCACACGTTGAGCACCAGGCTGTCCTCACCCTGCCGCGCACCCAGGTCCAGCGGAATCCTCGGATCGGTGGGTTGCGGACAGGCCGGCCCGACCTTGGCCGCCTCGGCGACCTCCCGCCACGGCTGCGGCGGTTGCGGCGCCCGCCAGCGCAGGGCGCCCGACGGCGCGGCCGCGTAGCGGATCCCCCGCCACACCTTGACGACGCCGTCGTCGACGCCGCGGACCGGGCCGTACACGGTCTCAGCAACGGGTCGGTCGATGACGGTCCTGACGTTGGCCCCGACATTGGCCCCTGCCGTCATCGGCCACCTCCCGGCGCCGCCCGGTCCGCGCCGGCTTCGGTCGGCCCCGGGATTTCGCTCATGACTGCTCCTTTGCACCTGCCAATTCATCCAGGCTACCCATGAGTACGTGCCGGCAGTCCCGCCGTCGGTGTGGTCTTCATCGCCGAGTTGGTCGGTCGCGCACCTGGAGCGCACCCGCCAGAGCGACGGCGAGCAGACCCGCGACGGGCACGCTGAGCAAACCGATCCGCAGGCCCGCCGCGTCGGCGACGACGCCAACCGCCAGCGGCGCCCCGAGGAAGCCGATACGCATCAGCCAGGTCATCACCGTCAGCCCGGTGCCGGGACGCAGGCCGGGCAGCTGGTCGGCGCTGTGCATCGCCGCCGGGATCAGCGTGGCAGTGCCGAACCCGGCGGCGGCGAACCCGGCGATCGTGCCCGGCACGCTGGGGAACGCCAGCGCGGTGCCCATTCCGACGGCGGCGATCACTCCGCCCGTGCTGACCACCGCGCGTTCGCCGAAACGGTCGACCGTCCGGTCGCCGATGAGCCGGCCGATGACCATGAACCCGGCGAGCGCCACGTAGCCGAACGCCGCGACTGCGGCGGGCGCCCCCAGACTGTCGCGCAGATACAGGGTGGCCCACGAACTTCCGGCGTCCTCGATGATGGCGCCAGCGATCGCGATCAGCGCCAGCGCCGCCAGCACGGCCCACACCCGGACACCCGCCCGGTACCGGCCGGATGCCCGCTCGGCCGGATGGTCGACGTGGTCGGCGCCCGGCAACAGGAACCGGTAGCCGACCAGCACGACGGCGGTGAACACGGCGGCCGCGACAATCAGGTGAGATACCCGCGGCACGTGCAGCGCGATAGCCGCGGCTCCCATCATTCCCCCGGCGACCGCGCCGATCGCCCACACCGCGTGAAACGAGTTGATGATCGACCGGCCGTAGCACCGCTGGACCCGCAGGGCGTGTGCGTTCTGCGCGACGTCGGTGACCGCGTCGCACGCGCCTGCGACGAACAGCGCTCCGGCGAACAGCAGCGGTGAGGGCGCCGCCGCGGCCGCGACGACGAACAGCGCGATCCCGACGGTTCCGGCCACCGCCACCCGCGACGAACGAAACCGGCGGATCAGCGCGCCCGCGGTGAGCCCGGCAGCCAGGGCCCCTGCCGGAAAGGCCGCGACCGCCGCGCCATACAGCGCGTTGGACAGCTGCAGATACTCCTTGATCTCCGGGTAGCGCGGCAGCAGGTTGGCGAAGATCGCACCGTTGGTGAGGAACAGCGCCGCGGTGGCGACGCGGGCGTTGCGGTTCTGCGCCACGGCCGTACCGAGCGGTTCGGGCGCCATGACACGGAGCGTACCGATACCCATCTCGGGGTCTTAAGGCGTTTCGGGGCATCTCGGGTAGCGCGGCGCGCGATCATGGCCGTGATGGATGCCACCGCAGACGCCGACCGCCACCTCGAGCAGGATCCCGACTACCGGTTCACGCTCGCCAACGAACGCACCTTCCTGGCGTGGATCCGCACCTCGCTCGCGCTGATCGCGGGCGGTATCGCGGTTGTCCAGCTGGTTCCCGAGTTCGGTTTCCCGATCGCGCGTCTGACCATCGGGGCGCTGCTCACCGTCGGCGGCGGGCTGCTGGCACTGGCTGCGGTGCGGCGTTGGGTCCAGGTGCAGGCCGCGATGCGCAGAAGCATCGATCTGCCGCCGTCCCGACTGCCTCAACTGTTGGCGGGCGGCGTGCTGGTGATCGTCCTGCTGGTGCTCGGCGTGCTGCTGGCCCAGGCGCTGACGTGACGGCTCCGCCGGAGAAGCCGGGTCTGCAGGCCGAGCGCACGCTGCTGTCGTGGGAACGCACCGCCCTGGGCTTCCTCATCGGCGCAGCGATCCCGCTGATGCACGGACACGGGCCGATCCAGGCGGGTCGCGCGGCGCTGGCGGCGATGGCGGCCGGGCTGGCGGTGCTCGTCATCTGGCTCGGGCGCGCCAGGGGACGGCGGATCGGCACCATCCACGTCGAGGCGGGCGCCGCGGGTGGCCCCGTGGTGCCCGAGCCCCGCCGCGCGGTCTTCGCCGCGGGCATCGGCACGGCGGTCTTCGCGGCCACCGTCCTTGTCGCCATGCTGCTGCGATGACCGGCGGTGACCTTGACCCGGTCGGCGGGCGCGGCGGCCGGTCGTTGAGCAAGATTGGCTGCATGACCCCCGAACGCGGAAATGCGGAACCCAGATGACCTCGCTGGTGGAACTGGCCCATCGCCATGGTGTCGCCACCGACTACGTGGACTGGACGGGCCGGTACATGGTGGTGGCCGAGTCCACCCTGGTGGCCGTCCTCGAGGCGCTAGGGGTGGCCGCGGCCACCGAGGAGGACCGGGTGGCCGCGCTCGCGGCGGGCGACCGCCGCTACTGGGAACGCGCCCTGCCGCCGACCGTGCTGGGCCGCGCCGGTGTGGCGTCGGCGTTCTGGGTGCACGTCACCCACGGCGACGCGGTCGAGGTGTGGTTGCAGCTGGAGGACGGCTCCGCGCGGGACGGGTTGCGCCAGCTGGAGAACAACCGACCGCCGTTCGATCTCGGCGACCGGCTGGTCGGGGAGGCCAGCTTCGAGCTGCCCGTCGACCTGCCGCTCGGCTATCACCGGCTGCACCTGCGGGCGGGATCCTTCGAGACCAGCACCGCGGTCATCGTCTCCCCCGCGTGGCTGCCGCTGCCTGCCCGGCTCGGCGGCGGACGGGCGTGGGGGCTGGCCACCCAGCTCTACAGCGTGAGGTCCCGTGGCTCATGGGGCATCGGCGACCTCACCGATCTCGCCGACCTCGCGGTGTGGGCGGCGTCGCGCCACGGCGCCGGGTTCATCCTGATCAACCCCCTGCACGCCGCCGCGCCGACTGCGCCGATGGAACCGTCGCCCTACCTGCCGACCTCGCGGCGCTTCGTCAACCCGCTGTACCTGCGCGTCGAAGCGATCCCCGAGTACGCCGAGGTGGCCGGACGCGGCCGGCTGCGCAAGGCACAGGCCGCCGCGCCGGGCCGCGCCGACCGCCACCCGGGGATCGACCGTGACGCGGTGTGG
>NZ_JBGAME010000006.1:0-253964 GCF_044223235.1 Mycobacterium sp. | reverse complement strand
CCGGGCTTCCCCGTACCGATGGGACCACCGCCCGGCCCCCTCGGCTGACGAGTTGCCCGCGCCGATCCCCCGGCCTGGGACTTTCGGAGTCGGCCTAGACTGCGGGTGATGTCCCAAACCCCTGATGACCTGAAATCGCTGGAAGCGTCGGTTCGCGCCGCGCTCGGCAAGGTGATCGATCCCGAGCTGCGCAGGCCGATCACCGAGATCGGGATGGTCAAGAGCGTCACCGTCGCCCCCGATCACGCCGTGCATGTCGAGGTGTACCTGACGACATCGGCGTGTCCGAAGAAGTCGGAGATCTCCGAACGGGTCAAAGCCGCGGCCGCCGACGTGGCGGGTACCGGCGCGGTAACCGTCGGCCTCGACGTGATGAATGACGAGCAGCGTGTCGAGCTGCGCAAACAGCTGCGCGGTGACGCCCGGGAACCGGTGATCCCGTTCGCCCAGCCCGGTTCGCTGACCCGGGTGTACGCGGTCGCATCGGGCAAGGGTGGGGTCGGCAAGTCCAGCGTGACGGTCAACCTCGCCACCGCGATGGCCGCCCGCGGCCTGTCGGTGGGGGTGATCGACGCCGACATCTACGGGCACTCCGTCCCGCGGATGATGGGCACGACCGACCGGCCCACCCAGGTCGAGTCGATGATCCTGCCGCCCATCTCACACGAGGTCCGGGTCATCTCGATCGCCATGTTCACCCAGGGCAACACGCCGGTGGTGTGGCGCGGACCGATGCTGCACCGGGCGCTGCAGCAGTTCCTGGCCGATGTGTACTGGGGCGACCTGGACGTCCTGCTGCTCGACCTGCCCCCAGGCACCGGAGACATCGCGATCTCGGTGGCGCAGCTCGTGCCCGGCGCGGAGATCCTGGTGGTGACGACGCCGCAGTTGGCCGCCGCCGAGGTGGCCGAACGGGCGGGTGCGATCGCCCTGCAGACCCGCCAGCGCATCGCAGGCGTGGTGGAGAACATGTCGGGGCTGCGGCTTCCCGATGGCACGACCATGCAGCTCTTCGGTGAGGGTGGCGGCCACCAGGTCGCCGAAAACCTCAGCCGTGCGGTCGGGGCGGACGTGCCGCTGCTCGGCCAGATCCCGCTGGATCCGGCGCTGGTCGCCGCCGGTGATACCGGTGTGCCGCTGGTGCTGTCCGCACCGGACTCCGCGGCGGGTAGCGCACTGCGTGAGGTGGCCGAGCGGCTGTCGGCGCGCAAACGTGGGCTTGCCGGTATGTCGTTGGGGCTCGATCCCACGGGTCGCTGAGCCGCACCGACTCCCCACCGACCGGCGGGGTCTACGTCGCGTCGCTGTCGAACGGTGTCTGCGCGGGCCCGGCGGTCGCGGGCGGCTGAGCCGGGGTCGCGGACGGCTGAGCCGGGGTCGCGGACGACGGGGTCACCGCAGGCGCCGGTGAACTGACCGGCTTGACGGGCGGGTCACCCGCCGGGCGATCGAACTTGCCGGTGAAGAACGAATCGTCGCCGTCCAACAGGTGTTTGGTCAGCGCGGCCCGCGGAGTCATGCCACGAAGCTTCTGCAACTCGCTCAGCGGCTCACGCAGGTCGTCGAACTCGGGCCCGAGGTCCTGGCGCAGCTGGGTCGTCGCACCGCTGACGTAGTCGCGGGCCTGACGCAGCGCCCCCGATGTCCAACGGATCGCGCCGGGCAGCCGTTCCGGCCCGAGGATCACCAGTCCGGCGATCACCAGGACCATCATCTCGCCCCACCCGATGTTGGCGAACATCGTCAGACGCTGTTGTCGCCGGACGGGTTGACGGTCAGCGTGACGTGCCTACCGTCGCGGACCACCTCGATCGGCGCGTCCTGACCGATCTTCAGCTGGCGCACCGCCACCACGAACTCGTCGGCATCCGCCACAGTGCGGTCACCGACCTTCACGACGACGTCGTTCTCGAGCAGTCCGGCCCGCTCCGCGGGGCTGCCCGCCTTCACATTGGCGATCTGAGCCCCGGAGGCCAGCGAGTTGCTCACCGAGCGGGCGGTCACGCCCAGCGTGGGATGGCTGATCTTGCCGTCGCGGATGAGCGTGTCAACCACGTTCTTGACCTCGTTGACGGGGATGGCGAAGCCGAGGCCGCTGGCGCTCTCCGACAGCGATTTACCCGCGGTGTTGATGCCGATGACGTCGCCGTTCATGTCGATCAGCGGCCCGCCCGAGTTGCCGTGGTTGATCGAGGCGTCGGTCTGAACACCGTCGATGACGGTATCGGTGTCGGAGCCGTCACCCGACAACGGCACCGGCCGATGCAGCGCGCTGATGATGCCCTGGGTGACGGTGCTGCGCAGGCCCAGCGGCGCGCCCGCCGCGATCACCTCGTCGCCCACCCGCAGCTTGTCCGAATCGCCGAAGCGCGCCACGCTCAGGTTGTCGACGTTGTCCACCTTCAGCACGGCGAGGTCGGTCTTCGGGTCGCGGCCCACCAGGTTGGCAGGCACCTCTTTGCCGTCGTTGAACACGACGCTCATCTTGTACTTGCTCGGGTTGGTCGCAGCCTCGGAGATGACGTGGTTGTTGGTGACGATGTAGCCGCTGCCGTCGACGATCACACCCGAGCCCTGCGAACCGTCCTGGTCGCTGACGGCCTCGATGGTGACCACCGAATCAGCCACCGCAGCAGCAACTTTCGCGAACCGGCCCTCCGGCGGCTGACCGCTGTCCGAGGTTTCCAGCGTGACCTTGGAGGTGGTGAAAGCCTCGACCACCTCGGCGGTCTTGCGCCCGACCCACCCCCCGGCGAATCCGATCACCAGCGCGAGCACGGCCAGGATCGCCAACGCGGCGTAGGACACCCTGCCGCCGAACAGCACGTCACGCACGCCCAGCTTGCCCACCGGCGCGGTACTGGGCGCCGGTGCGGGCCGCTCGAGCGCGGGAGTGCCCAGCGCGGCCGCTGCGGCGGGGTCGCGCCACGGATCGTCGGGCAGATCGTCTTCACCCAGCCGCTCGGCGTCCAGTGCCCCCGCGTCGGTCGGATGGCGCTGCAGCGGATCCCCGCCCGCGTACGGCCTGCCGAACGCCTCGGCCAGCACTGGGTCGGCGGCCTGGTCCTTCGGTGTGTACTCGCCCTGCTCGCGGTACTTGTCCCCGCCCTGAAACGACCCGCCGACGCCGTCGGGCCTGCCGAACGCGAGACGCGAGGCGGGATCGACTGCGGGACGGTCGACCGGGCGCGGTGTCAGACGACTTTCACCGCCGGACTGGTCCAGATTGGTCACCAGCTCTTCACTCTCTGATGTGACGGCGCGGCCACCCGGCGCGTCGCTACTCGACTTTGCTTACACCCTACCGGCGTTTGCGCCGCGACCGCGTATCGCCGTCAGCAAATTGCGGTGGGTCGGATTCGGCGGGCGGCTCATGCGGAGTGTGCTTCGGGATCTGCGACAATAGCCCAAGCAAAGATGTCGGCACCACGATCGGACACGAGTCCCGCAACGCGGCGCGCGCCTGGCCCTGTGCGTCGACCTCGGCCGCACACTGGGCGCACAGCGACAGGTGATGCGCCGCGCGCAGGTGGGCATTCATCCGCAGTTCGCCGTCCACGAAGGCGGCGATGGCCTCGGTCGAGAGATGCTCGGTAGAGCGGAACTGGCGGGGCGCTCCGACTGGCGCGTCGCTCTGCGACGCGAACTGCGCGGGCAGCCAGGAGAAGGCGCGGCGGAATACGTGCCCAGGGTCGGCCATCGCGCAGCTCCCTTCCGCTATGTCACATGCTGAAACGAATGTAGCGCGGGAAGCTGTGCGCGACACCCGCGATCGGTCAGGCTGATCGCGCGGTGTCCGGCGAATGCGCCGCGAGGTAGTCCCGCAGGGCCTGCCTGCCCCGGTGAATACGGCTGCGGACGGTCCCTAGCTTCACACCGAGCGTCGCGCCGATCTCCTCGTAGGACAATCCTTCGATGTCGCACAGGACGACGGCGGCGCGGAACTCCGGCGGCAGCGAGTCCAGCGCGGCCTGCAGATCCGGTCCCAGACGGGAGTCGTGGTAGATCTGCTCGGGGTTGGGGTCCTCGGCGGGCACCCGGTCATAGTCCTCGGGCAGCGCCTCCATGCGGATGCGCGCACGCCGCCGCACCATGTCCAAAAACAGGTTGGTGGTGATGCGGTGCAACCAGCCCTCGAAGGTCCCCGGCTGATAGTTCTGCACCGACCGGAACACCCGGATGAACGTCTCCTGGGTCAGATCCTCCGCGTCGTGCTGGTTACCAGACAGGCGATAGGCCAGCCGGTACACCCGATCGGCGTGCTGACGGACTAGTTGATCCCACGACGGCATGGCGGTCTTGTCACCGGTGGCGTCGAACACCGCGGTGCCGGTCAACTCGTCGGACGGCTCCACCCAGTCCGCCTCGGCGAACTGCTCGAGGTGGGACATAGAGACGGGAGCCGGTTGCGAAGTCGCAGCGATGGCGGTCGTCGGATCCTCCTGGTCTTCTGCCCGGTGGGCACATTCTTCCTGGTGCAGCCAACCAGGCCCGCCGGCCTCGAGCTCACCACAGTGGAGAACACGGTGATCGCTACCGTTATTCCCGGGGCAGCAGCGTTGGCCGTTCTCCATGCGGGATACGGTTCCTGATCGGCGTGTGCTTGGCATATGAGCAAACTGAACATTTCCTGAGAATGCCCCCGCCGCCATCCGCATCCCGGTTCAACCTGCGGAAACCCGCGTTCGGACCGCCCGAATCCGTCGCTCGGCGACGGGCGTGTCGCATCGTTGGCGCACTGTGCCGGGATCTACGCTGCGGGCATGGCCGACGACACGACGGGCACGACGGGTCAGAGCGGCACCGGCGGCGACAGTCCGGTCCGGCCCGGCGAGAGCGGGACCGTGCCCAGCGACAGCGCAGCCCGGCCCAGCCGGGCCGAGGCGATCGTCACCCATGCCGAACAGTCGATCTCCGAGGACGCCGTCGTCGCGGCGGCTCGCGAACGCGCGATCGACATCGGCGCGGGCGCGGTAACCCCCGCCGTGGGCGCACTCCTGAGTATGCTGGCCCGCCTGACCGGCGGCAAAGCGGTCGTCGAGGTCGGCACCGGGGCCGGGGTCAGTGGGCTGTGGCTGCTGGCGGGTATGCGCGCCGACGGCGTGCTGACCACCATCGACGTCGAACCGGAGTATCAACGGCTGGCCAAACAGGCGTTCAGTGAGGCGGGAACCGCGGCGTCACGAACCCGGCTGATCAACGGCCGGGCGCAGGATGTCCTCACCCGACTCGCCGACGAGTCCTATGACCTGGTGTTCATCGATGCCGAGCCGATCGACCAGCCACAGTTCGTCGTGGAGGGCGTCCGGTTGCTCCGTCCCGGCGGCGCGATCGTGGTCCACCGGGCGGCGCTGGGCGGCAGGGCCGGCGACGCCGCCGCCAACGACGCCCAGGTGAGCGCCGTGCGGGAGGCCACCCGGCTGATCGCGGAGGACGAGCGCCTCACTCCCGTACTCATCCCCCTTGGCGACGGCCTGCTCGCCGCCGCACGTCTCTGAGTCATCAGTCTGCTGACTATCGCGCGGCGTCGCGCCCCATCGCGCGCGGCGTCGCGCTCTATCCTGCTCGACCCGATCCCGACCCGACGATCTTTACGGATCCTTGACGGGCAATTCCTTGACCAGGAGCTAAACGGTCGTTTAGCGTTCTAAACATGCGTTCAGTGGATGATCGCACCGCGGTGGCCCGGATCCGCGATGCTGCAATCGAGCAATTCGGACAGCACGGATTCAACGTGGGATTGCGGACAATCGCCGAATCGGCGGGCGTCAGCGCGGCGCTGGTGATCCACCACTTCGGTTCCAAGGAGAAGCTGCGCAAGGCCTGCGACGACCACATCGCCGAGCGGATCCGCACCGAGAAATCGGCCACGCTGCAGACGAACGACCCCGCGACATGGTTCGCCCAGATGGCCGAGATCGAGTCGTACGCACCGATGATGGCGTATCTGGTCCGCAGCATGCAGACCGGCGGTGAGCTGGCAAAGATGTTGTGGCGCCGCATGATCGACCAGGCCAACCAGTACCTGGAGGAGGGGGTGCGGGCCGGAACGCTCAAGCCCAGCCGCGATCCCGCTGCCAGGGCCCGGTATCTCTCGCTCTGCGGTGGCGGCGCATTCCTCCTGTACCTGCAACTGCACGAGAACCCGACCGATCTGCGGGCCGTGCTGCGGGATTACAGCGAGGAGATGGTGCTGCCCGCGCTGGAGATCTACACCAACGGCCTGATGGCGGATCCCGCGATGTACGAGGCCTTCCTGGCCAGACGCGAGGCGGGCGCCTCCTTCGCCGGGCCGGCGGCCACCCCCGAGAAACCCAGCGAAAGCAGGTGACAGCGATGCCCACACTCGATGCACGAAGGTCGCCGCTCGCGGTCGACATCCACGGCCTGTCGAAGTCGTTCGGCCGCACCATGGCTCTCGACGGTCTCGATCTGACCGTGGCGCCCGGTGATGTCACCGGATTCCTCGGACCCAACGGGGCGGGAAAGTCGACGACCATCCGGGTGCTGCTCGGACTGCTGCGGGCCGATCGGGGCACGGCCCGGTTACTCGGCGGCGATCCCTGGCGCGATGCGGTCGCACTGCACCGGCGCGTCGCCTATGTGCCCGGCGATGTGACGTTGTGGCCCAACCTCACCGGCGCGCAGGCCATCGACTTCCTGATCCGGCTGCGCGGCGACGGCCGCATCAACACCCTGCGGAGAGACGTGCTGATCGAGCGGTTCGAACTCGACCCGCACAAGAAGGCCCGCACGTACTCCAAGGGCAATCGACAGAAGGTGGCCATCGTGGCGGCGTTCAGCTGCGACGCCGAACTCTACATCCTCGACGAGCCGACCTCAGGCCTGGACCCGTTGATGGAGAAGGCGTTTCAGCAATGCGTTCGCGAGGTAGCTGCGCAGGGGGCGGCGGTGCTGCTCTCCAGCCATATCCTCGCCGAGGTCGAAAAGCTCTGCGACAGCGTCACGATCATCCGCGCAGGCCGTACCGTCCGATCCGGCACGCTGGACGACCTGCGGCACCTGATGCGCACCACGGTCACCGCCCGAACGCGCGATGACGCGCGGGCAATGCGCCCTTCGGTGCACGACTTCTCCGAACGAGACGGCCAGGTGCGCTTCTCGGTGGATCGCACCGAGTTGGACGACACCATGGCGAATCTCACCCGGCTGGGCATCGAGGAGCTCACCGTGACGCCTGCTTCGCTCGAGGATCTGTTCCTGCGCGAATATCAAGGGGCCACACCGTGAGCGTCACCTCCTCCTCAGCGATTTCGGCGCGCTTTCAGGCGCCCAGCGTCGAAAAGCGCGCCGAAATCGCGGGGAGAGGGGTCGGTGCGCTGGTTCGGCTCGCGGTTCGGCGCGACCGCATCCGGCTGGCGGTCTGGATCGCGCTGCTGACCGCGACGATGGTCTACACCCCCGGCGCCATCGAGCTGGCATACCCGGAGGAAGCGCAGCGCCAGGCCAGGGTCGATATACTCCGAACGCCGGCGGGAATCATGCTGGCCGGCCCCATATTCGGGGGCAATGAGACCGACCTCGGCGCGATGATGGCCAATGAACTCATGCTGACGCTGATCGTGGCTACCTCGATCCTGGCCATCCTCACCGTCATTCGGCACAGCCGGGCCGAAGAGGAAAGCGGTGCGGCGGAATTGGTGATGTCGTCGGCCGTCGGGCGCTACGCGCGTACCGGCGCCGCGCTCATCCTGATGATCGCGGTGAACGCCAGCCTGACCGTGACGATGTCGGCGGCGATGGCCGCGACCGGCTTCGAAGTCGTGAACACCGCCGCGATGTGCCTCGGTGTCACCGCGGTCGCCACGGTGTTCGGCGCCGTTGCCGCGGTGACCGCCCAGCTGTGGCGCCAATCGCGCACCGCGACCGGCGCCGCCATGGCGGTGCTTGCGCTGGCGGCACTGGTGCGCGGGGTCGGCGACGTGATCGACAACTCAGGCAGCGCGTTGAGCTGGTTCTCCCCGATCGCGTGGGCGCAACAGATGCGCGCGTTCGTCGACCTGCGCTGGTGGCCGCTCATCGCGCTGGGTCTTCTGGCCGCGGGGTTGATGGCGCTGGCCGCTGCGCTCGAGTCGAGGCGGGAGTACGACGGCGGCATCATCCCGTCGAGCGGTGAGCGTCCCCACGCGCGCGCAATCACCACCGTGACCGGCTTGCATCTCACGCTTCAGCGCGGCCAGATCATCGGGTGGAGCGTTGGTGTGTTTCTCGCGGGTCTGACGTTCGGATCGATGACCAAGTCGCTGCTCAGCGCCGCGGAGGGCAACGAGCTGATCGCCAGGGTGCTGGCGGCCCAGGGGAACGACGGCGTGTACACCACGATGACCCAGTTCCTGGCCGCGGCGGCGTGCGCCTACGTCGCGTCTGCGGTGCTGAGGGTGTACGCCGACGAACAGTCGGGTTTGGGAGAGGTGGTGCTGGCCGGTGCGGTGTCGCGGCGGCGCTGGCTGCTCTCGGCGGTGCTCACCGCCGTGTTCGGCTCGGCGGTTCTGATGTTCTTCGCGGGACTGGGCAACGGCCTCGGCGCGGGGCTCACCCTCGGTGAGCCGGCCACCGCCGCGCGGCTCACGCTGGCCGGCCTGGCCTACGTTCCCGCGCTGGCGGTGATCGCCGGCATCTCAGCATTGGCGGTGGCGCTCAAGCGGCCGGTGATCGCTTGGCTGGCAGTCACTTTCGTTGTGCTGGCACTCTACCTGGGCGCCCTGCTGCGATTGCCGCGCTGGCTGGTCGACGCCTCACCGGTGGGGCGCACGACGGCGCCCTCGGACGTGTCGGTCACGGCCTTGGTGGGGTTGGCGGTGGTCGCCGCGGCGCTGACGATGCTCGCCGGCTGGATCTATCGCCGCCGCGACGCCGCCTGAAGTGAAGGAAAAGATGATGAAGTTGATCGCACAATCCTTGGCGTCGGCCGTTTTCGGAGTGCTGTTCTTCGCCGTGCTGTTGTTCATTCCGGCCGGAACGCTCTCCTATTGGCAGGCATGGGCCTTTGTCGCCGTGTTCATGGTGGCAACGCTCGTGCCAAGCGGGTATCTGGCCGTGAAGAATCCCGCGGCTCTGCGCAGGCGGATGCGTGCCGGGCCGTCGCACGAGACGCGGACGGTGCAGAAGGTGGTCATGAGCGCCACGATCCTGACGATTGCGGCGGCTCTGATCGTCAGCGCCTTGGACCATCGCTTCGCCTGGTCGCATGTTCCGACGGCGGTCGTCATTCTGGGCAACGTGCTGGTCGCGGTCGGGCTGGGCGTGGCGCAGTTCGTCGTGATCCAGAACGGCTACGCCGCGGCGACGATCACCGTCGAGTCTGAGCAGCCGCTCGTTTCGACCGGCATGTACGGGCTGGTGCGTCATCCGATGTATGTCGGGGCGCTGATCATGATGATCGGCATGCCGCTGGCGCTGGACTCGTATTGGGGGCTGCTGGTCCTGCTGCCGGGTGTGCTGGCGCTCGCGGTGCGGATTCTCGACGAGGAGCAGATGCTGAGCGAACAGCTGACCGGATACCCCGAGTACATGCAGAAGGTGCACTACCGCCTGGTGCCCCACGTCTGGTGATCGCCTCTGGTGATCATGTCTGGTGATCGCCGGAAGCCTTCCCGTGGCGGCGGCATAATGGGCTGGTGGAGCTCATGACCGGCTTCGGGCTGGCCACCGCCGCGGGGTTGAACGCGTACATCCCGTTGCTGGCCCTGGGCCTGCTGTCGCGGTTCACCGACCTGGTATCCCTGCCCCACGCCTGGGCGTGGCTGGAGAACGGCTGGGTGATGGGCATCGTCGCGGTGCTGCTGGTCGTGGAGATCATCGCGGACAAGATCCCTGCGCTGGACAGCGTCAACGACATGATCCAGACCTTCGTCCGGCCGACCGCGGGCGGCATCGTCTTCGGTTCGGGCACGTCCGCGCAGACCGCGGCCGTCACCGATCCGGGGGCGTTCGCCCAGTCCGGACAATGGGTCCCCGTCGCGATCGGCGTCGTCACCGCGCTGGTGGTGTCGCTGACGAAGTCCGCGGTGCGTCCTGCCGCCAACGTGGCGACGGCCGGGGTGGCCGCACCGGTGCTGAGCACCGTCGAGGACTTCACGAGCATCAGCCTGGTGTTCCTGGCGATCCTGCTGCCGGTCCTGGTGCTGGTGGCCCTCGTTGCGCTGGCGTGGGCGGGCGTGTCGCTGCAGCGGCGTCGCCGGCGGCACCGTCGCGAATTGGAGTCCGGGGTCGCCAATCCGCGTAGGTAGCGACCGGCGAGTCAGATCCAGACGCCCTTGCCGACCGCGACGACACCGCCCGCGCTGATCGCGAAACGTTCCCTGTCCTTCTCTAGATCGACGCCGACCATCTCGCCCGGTCCGACGACGACGTTCTTGTCCAGGATCGCGTGCCGCACCACGGCACCGCGTCCGACGCGCGTTCCGGGCATGATGACGCTGCCCTCCACGATCGCCCCGTCGTCGACGACCACATTGGAGGACAGCACCGAATTGCGAACGGACGCCGCGGAAATGATGCTGCCCGCGCCGACCACCGATTCCTGCGCCGAACCGCCGTTGACGAACTTCGCCGGCGCCAGATTCTCCGACTCGCCGCGGATCGGCCAGCGCTTGTTGTACAGGTTGAAGACCGGATGCACCGACACCAGATCCATGTGCGCGTCGTAGAACGCGTCGAGCGTGCCGACGTCGCGCCAGTACCCGTGATCGCGTTCGGTGGCGCCCGGAACCTCGTTGTCGCTGAAGTCGTATACCGCGGCCATGCCGTCGGAGACCAGCCGCGGAATGATGTCCCCACCCATGTCGTGGTCGGAATCGTCGTCGTCGGCGTCGGCGCGGATCGCGTCGATCAGCACCTTGGTGGTGAAGATGTAGTTGCCCATCGACACGAACGTCTGCTCCGGATCGTCGGGTGTGCCCGGCGGATCGGCGGGCTTCTCGACGAACTTGCGGATCCGGCCCGACTCGTTGGCATCGATACAACCGAACGCGGAGGCCTCCGCGCGCGGCACCCGGATGCCCGCAACCGTCGCCCCCGCGCCGCTGTCGACGTGGAACTTCAGCATCTGCTCGGGGTCCATCCGGTACACGTGGTCGGCACCGAAAATGATGATGTAGTCCGGATCCTCGTCATAAATGAGGTTCAGCGACTGGTAGATCGCGTCGGCCGAACCGGTGTACCACCGCGGGCCGAGCCGCTGCTGGGCGGGCACCGGCGTGATGTACTCGCCGGCCAACCCGCTCAGCCGCCAGTTCTGGCTGATGTGGCGGTCCAGCGAATGCGACTTGTACTGCGTGAGTACGCAGATTCGCAGATATCGGGCGTTCACGAGATTCGAAAGCACGAAATCGATGAGCCGGTAGGCACCGCCGAAGGGAACCGCCGGCTTGGCACGATCCGCGGTCAGCGGATACAGCCGCTTGCCCTCCCCGCCCGCCAGGACAATGCCCAGCACATGTGGCAACTCCCTCATGGTTCAAACCTATCCGGCGGCACGCACCAGGGCCAGCCATTGACGCGATTGATGACGACATCGATAGGGCCTTCCATCAAGGAATTTGGGCCGCGCCCGCATCGCTGAGACCGCATTGCCAACTCGCCTGCGGTGGCGCCGTGCGCCAACTACGGTCGTACGCATGCGAGTGGCGATGATGACGCGGGAGTATCCACCCGAGGTGTACGGCGGAGCGGGCGTACACGTCACGGAACTGGTGACTCAACTACGTCACCTCTGCGAGGTCGACGTGCACTGCATGGGGGCGCCGCGTACCGACGCCTTCGTCCACCAGCCCGACCCGGCGTTGAAGGGCGCCAATCCCGCGCTGTCGACGCTATCCGCCGACCTGAACATGGTCAACGGTGCGTCCGTTCCCGGCCGGGAAGCCACCGTCGTGCATTCGCACACGTGGTACACCGGGCTGGCGGGTCACCTGAGCGCGCTGCTGTACGGCATTCCACATGTGCTGACCGCGCATTCGCTTGAACCGATGCGACCGTGGAAGGCCGAGCAACTGGGCGGCGGTTACCGCGTGTCGTCGTGGGTGGAGCGCACCGCGGTCGAGGCCGCCGACGCCGTGATCGCGGTCAGTTCCGGTATGCGCGACGACGTCCTGCGGACCTATCCCGCGCTCGACCCGAACCGGGTGCACGTGGTGCGCAACGGCATCGACACCGAGGTGTGGTATCCCGCCCAGCCACAACCCGGTGAGTCGGTGCTCGCCGAACTGGGGGTCGATCCAAGCAAGCCGATCGTGGCCTTCGTCGGGCGGATCACCCGTCAGAAGGGCGTTGCGCACCTGGTCGCCGCGGCCCACCACTTCGCGCCAGATGTGCAGCTGGTGCTGTGCGCGGGCGCACCGGACACCCCTGAAATCGCCGCCGAGGTGACCGCCGCGGTGCAGGAACTGCAGCGTGTCCGCAGCGGCGTTCACTGGGTTCGCGAGATGCTGCCGATCGGCAAGATACGGGAAATCCTTTCCGCAGCAACGACATTCGTTTGCCCTTCGGTGTATGAGCCGTTGGGCATCGTGAACCTGGAGGCGATGGCCTGCTCGACTGCGGTGGTGGCCTCCGACGTCGGAGGCATCCCGGAGGTGGTCGCCGACGGACAAACCGGGTTGCTGGTCCACTACGATGCCGACGATCCGCGGTCGTTCGAAACCCAGCTGGCCGAAGCGGTCAACTCGCTGGTTGCCGATCCGGACAGGGCCCGTCAGTACGGCCAGTCCGGTCGACAGCGTTGCATTGCAGAATTCTCGTGGGCGCACATCGCCGAGCAGACCGTGGAGATCTACCGGAAAGTGTCCTCCTGAGAACGACGGCTAGCTGGTCACACCCTTGAGCTCGTCGCCGAGCGCGGCGGCCTCTTCGGGGGTCAGTTCAACGACGAGACGTCCGCCACCCTCCAGTGGTACCCGCATCACGATGCCGCGCCCCTCCTTGGTTGCTTCAAGCGGACCGTCTCCGGTCCGGGGCTTCATCGCCGCCATCGAGTGCTCCCTCCACATGAGTCGTCCCGTTGGACGGACCCGGTCACGGCCGAGACTGTCCACCCGTTCACAGATCCCGGCACTGAACTGCTACTGAACTCCACCTATTGTTCCCTATCCAGGGCGGTGGGTGTGCAAAGACCCTTGGATGACCCCCGTCGCGGCGTGTTCGCGTTCGCTGTGGGCGGCCGCGGCCGCCCCGGGGCGGGCTCCTGCGGTGGCGGCAGGGTCGCCGACGGGCACCCAGCAGCGTTCGATGTGGTCATCGACCATCCCGGTGGCCTGCATCAGGGCATAGGCCGTGGTCGGGCCCACGAACGCGAACCCACGCCGTTTGAGCTCTTTGGCCATGGCCTTCGACTCCGCACTGACCGCAGGCACCTGGGACAGGTCGGCCGGCCGCGGCCGCGGGGGTGGTGCGAACGACCACAGCAGTTCGCCCAAGTCCACGTCGAGTTCAGCGATTGCACGGGCGTTGGCAATGGTTGCCTCGATCTTCGCGCGGTTGCGGACGATTCCGGCGTCGGCCATCAAGCGTTCGATGTCTCGGTCGCCGTAGCGTGCAATGCATTCGGCATCGAAATTGTCGAAGGCCTCGCGGAAGTTGTCACGTTTGCGAAGGATGATCAGCCAGGACAGCCCGCTCTGGAAGGCCTCCAGGCTGAGACGCTCGAACAGGGCGCTCGATACGCGCAGCGGCCTGCCCCATTCGTTGTCGTGATAATCGCGGTAGAGCGCGGAATCGGCGTGTGCAGAACGCGATCCGCTGACGACGGCCCAGTCGCACCGGATCAGCCCGTCATCGTCGGACGCGTGCGTCATTGGTCCGACCCACCCTCTAGCGGATCGGCGTCGGCGTACTCCCCGGCGGGCGCGCTGACGGTTCGGCGGTCGGCGGCCCCGGAGCGCACGGCGGCCAGCTGACCGCGCAATTGGTCGAGCTCCTGCCCCAGCCGGTCGAGCACCCAGTCGACCTCGCTGGTCTTGTACCCGCGCAGGGTCTGGGTGAACTTGACGGCGTCCACGTCGGCCCCGGTCACGTCCGACGCGGGCAACACGGTCGCCGTCGTGGCCTTCGGCAGGGGCGGGAGCGTCTCACCGCGGCCGAACAGCACGCTGCCCACACCGAACAGCACGATCGCCAGCAGGATCAACACCACCAGGTACAACAGGATCAATGTCACAGCATCGATAGTGCCCCAGGCCTCCGACAGACTCGACCGGGGCGGCCGGCTACCGGTTCAGACCGACCACGTCGGCCCGTCGGCGAGCCGACTATCGGGGCCCGTCGGCGAGCCGACTATCGGGGTCTCAGCGTGATCATCGGCGGGCGGTCCTCGAGGCACACCCGGGAGGTGCGGGGGGTGTACCCATCCCCGTCGGCGAAGAACTGTGTCAGCCCGACACCCGAGTCCGGAATCCCGCATCGCGACAGCAGGGTCGCGATCACCTGCCTGCTCATCGCGGCCAGCTCGGTCAGCGGCCGGTTGCGGTGTGTCCGTACACCCAGGTTGACCTGTGCGATCGCATCTAGCCCCAGGCGGTCGTAGGTGTCGACGAGCAGGCCGATCTCGACGCCGTAGCCGGGCGCAAACGGCACAGACGTCAACAGTTCGCGGGTGCCCGCATACTCCCCGCCCAGCGGCTGCAGCAGACACGTCAGCTCGGGGCGCAGCGCGGCGAGCAACGGGCGCGCGGCAAGTTCGGTGACCCGGCCGCCGCCGTTGGCGTCCTCGCTGCCGCTGACCTTCAACGGCCGCCGGTAGAACCCCTTGACCAGGTGAACGCCCTCGGTGGTGAGCAGCGGACCCACCAACCTCGGTACGAACATCGGATCGGGATCGATCAGGTCGGAGTCGACGAACACCACGATGTCGCCGGTGGTGACCGCCAGCGACCGCCAGAGCACCTCACCCTTGCCGGGTTGCGGCTCGATCTCGGGCAGCGCGATCTCGCGGGAGATGACGCGTGCTCCTGCGGCGAGCGCGCGGATCTCCGTGTCGTCGGTGGAACCCGAGTCCAGCACGATCAGCTCGTCGACCAGCCCGCCGAGCAGCGGTGTGATGGTCTCGACGACGCTGCCGACGGTCTCTTCCTCGTTGAGCGCGGGCAACACCACCGAGACGGTGCGCCCGGCTTTCGCGGCCACCAGCTGGTCGACCGTCCACGTCGGACGGCTCCAGCTGTGGTCCTCCAGCCAGCGATGGTTGGCGATTGCCTCCGCTCCTGCCAGCTCTGGTGTCAGTTCAGGTATCAAGGTCAAGCCAGTCCCCTCACCGTACGCGTCGGCGGACGCTGTCCAAGGATCGACGCGACCATCTCCAGTACGCGCCGAGTGGGTCCCACCTCGTGTACCCGGAACATGGCCGCCCCAGCCGCCGCGGCGAGTGCCGTCGCGGCCAGGGTGCCCTCCAGGCGTTCGGTCAGCCCCACACCCAGAGTCTCCCCGACGAAGTCTTTGTTGCTCAGGGCCATCAGGACTGGCCATCCGGTATTTACAAGAACTTTTACGTGGCGCAACAAAATAAGACTGTGATAAGTGTTTTTCCCAAAATCATGAGTGGGGTCGATGAGGATCCGGTCCCTGGCCACCCCGATTGCTACGGCCCGCTCGGCGGCATGGGTCACCTCCGCGATGACGTCGTCCACCACCCCGCTTTCGGAGGTGCCGTAGTGGACGCGGAACGGCCGCGTTCTCGGCGCCGCACCGCCGGTATGTGAGCACACCAGCCCCGCCTCGAACTCGGCGGCGATCTCGGGCAGGCCGGGGTCCACTCCCGCCCAGGTGTCGTTGATCAAGTCGGCACCCGCCGCGCAGGCCCGCTTCGCGACACCCGAACGCCAGGTGTCCACGCTGATCAGCTGGTCGGGGTAGGCACCCCTCAGCCACTCGATGAACGGCACGACGCGGGCGATCTCCTCTTCTGCTTCGACCGACGCCCCCGGCCCCGCCTTCACCCCGCCCACGTCGATGACGTCGGCCCCGGCGGCGACGGCGCGGTGGACGGCCTCCTTGGCTGCCTCATCGGCGAAGGTGGCGCCGCGATCGTAGAAGGAGTCCGGGGTCCGGTTCACGATCGCCATGATCATGGCGCGATCGCCGGCCACCGGGCGGCCGCAGAAGGTGGACTGCACGCCTCCATGGTGCCGGTCCGGGCGGGTGGCCTGCTTTCCAGGCGGGTGGCCGACTTCTACACCAGGGTCGCGATCGCGAACGGGAGCGCAGCCACGACGCAGATCTCGGCGAAGGTGGGGACCCATGAACCTGTCGGGTTCCTGCCAGTCGGCGATCAATTCCTGCCACCGGAATTAATCCCCTGACCTGCTGGTTTAGACAGTCAGACCGGCACGAAGCACCACCGCTTCACCGCCGCTACGACATCACCGGGAGTGATCACCATGAAGAAGTTCGCCCAGGCGCCCTGGCCGCAGGCCTGTTCGGCTTCGCCGCCCCCGCCCAGGCCGACATCGACCACCACGGCTGGATCCAGGACATCCAACCCACCGTCACCGTCCCCCACGTCGACACCACCGTGCGCCACAGCGGCCGCTAAAACCCCACCCACGCGCCGGCGGGCACCCCCACCTGAGGGGTGCCCGCTTCGTCGTATCCGGATCAGTTGCCCGGGCGTGAACCCGCGGTCACCTCGGCGGGATAGTCCACGTAGAACGGGACGTAACCCTCGCCGCGTCCGGCCAGCACGTAGACCGCGTCGCCGACGTCGGATCCGTAGCCCTGGTTGCGCAGGTCGCCCTTGAGGCTCTTGAACGTCGAGGTGTGCGCCAGCGCGGGCACGACGCGGACGAACAGCGGCACCGCGTAGCCCGGCAGATGGTCGAAGAACGTCGCGGCCAGCGCCTTGCCGTCGAACTCCTCACCCTCGGCGAGCCGGACGGCCGCCATCCCGGCGCGACCCCCGGACCCGGGCACCTCGACCCCGAACACCGTGCACTCCTCGATGGCGGGGTCGGAGGACACCGCGGCCTCCACCTGGGTGGTGGCCACATTTTCCCCCTTCCACCGGAAGGTGTCGCCGAGACGATCGGTGAAAGCCGCATGTCCGAACCCCTGCGAACGCATCAGATCGCCGGTGTTGAACCACACATCGCCATCGCGAAAAGCGTTGCGCACCAACTTCTTTTCGGTCGCATCGGCGTCGGTGTAGCCGTCGAACGGCTGGAAGCTGCTCACCTTGGACAGCAGCAGGCCCGGTTGGCCGGCCTTGACCTTGCGGACCCGTCCGTCATCGCCGCGGACGGGATCGCCGCTGTCGGCGTCGTACTCGACGAACGCGACCGGGGTGGGGCAGATCCCGGTCGACTTGTCGACGTTGAGCACGTTGACGAACGCCGTGTTGCCCTCGCTGGCGGCGTAGAACTCGCAGACCCGCTCGATGCCGAACCGGCTGGTGAACGCGTCCCAGATCGCGGGCCGCAGCCCGTTACCCGCGATCACCCGCACCCGGTGCTGGCGATCGGTGGGTTTGGCCGGCTGGTTGAGCAGGTAGGAGCACACCTCGCCGATGTAGACGAACGCCGTCGCGTCGTGACGGATCACCTCGTCCCAGAACCGCGACGCCGAGAACGACCGTCCCAGCGCCAGCGTCGCGCCGGCGTTGATCGCCGACGAGGTGGCCACCGTCAGCGCGTTGTTGTGATACATCGGCAGGCAGCAATACAAGGTGTCGTTATGGGTGAGCCGCATGCCGAGCCCGCCGAACCCGGCCAGCGCCCGCAGCCACCGGTAGTGCGTCATCACGCTGGCCTTGGGCAGCCCGGTGGTGCCCGAGGTGAAGATGTAGAACGCCTTGTCCTTGGCCAGCACGGCCGCGGTCGTGGCCGGATTGGTGGCGGGCGCTGTGGCGGCCAGCCGCTGCAGTTCGGCCACGGTCAGCAATCCGCTGGTGTCCGCTCCGCTTTCGTTGATCGGTTCGACAAGGTCGGTCTCGGTGACCAGCGCAGTGGCGCCGAGCAGGCCGATGCTGTGCGCCAGCACCTCGCCACGCTGGTGGAAGTTCAACATCCCCGCCACCGCACCGCATTTCACGACGGCCAGCATCAGCAGCACCGACTCCGGCGAATTGCGCAACATTATGCCTACGACGTCGCCGTGCCCGACACCGCGGGCGGCAAGGGCTGCGGCGTACCTGTTGGCCGTCCGGTTGGCCTCCTGATACGTGACCTCTTCGTCGCCGAATCTGAGGAAGACCCGGTCGCCGTACCGTGCCGCACGGTCCTGGAAGACCTTGCCGATGGAGGTCTTGGCCGAGGGGCGAGCGAGAAATCCCGTGACCGCACCGCGCACGATGGCCGGTGCGTCGAGCAGCAGGCTCGGCACCCGCGTCGCGATGTCGAGTAGGCCGACTCTCGTGCGGACTCCGGAATTCTGGTCGCTCATCTGTCGCTCACTGGGCTGCGTCACCTTCCGCGGTTGGCTCACTTGCCACCCTAGCCGCGCCCGGTGACAGCGATCCATCAGCGCGCCGGTGGTGCGCAGGCGTCCAGCGCCGCCGCCACTTCGTCGACCACGACCAGACGGTCGAGGGCCCTGCGGGACACGTAGCCGCTGCCTTCCAGCCCCCGCAGCCACGTCAGCAGACCGTCGTAATGCCCGATGGGATCGAGGATGACGACGGGTTTGTCGTGCATGCCCAGGTACCCGGCGGTCCACGCCTCGAAGAACTCCTCGAGGGTGCCGATGCCGCCGGGCAGCGCGATGAACGCGTCGGCGCGATCCTCCATGACCTGCTTACGTTCCCGCATGGTGTCGGTGACGATGAGCTCGTCGGCGTCGACGTCGGCCACCTCGCGATGCACGAGGGCCTTCGGGATCACCCCGACGGTATGGCCGTCGGCCGACCGCACCGCACGCGCGATCGCCCCCATCGCCGACACGTTGCCGCCACCCGAGACCAGCGTCCACCCCCGGTCGGCGATCGCGACACCGAGGAGTCCCGCCAGCTCCAGAAGTTCGGGATGCATCGGACCCGACGCGCAGTAGACACACACCGCCCAGCCGCGGTCGGGTTCAGCTCTGGTCTGCCTGGACACACCGACAACCTAGACGAGGCGGCCGGATATCTCGCGGAGGGTACAGACGGCGCAATTGACCCTTTCGCATCGGGCCGATCGCAATGGCAATAAGATCCGGCGGTGCCTGTGAAGTGGGTGACCGCACCTCCGACGAAGGCGCTGGAGCTGCTGGCGGCCGGTGTCCGGCAGCGCGGTGGCGCGGTGCTCGTCGGGCCTGCTGGGGCGGGTAAAACGCAGCTGGCCGCGGCAGCGGGTGCGCACCTCGGCGGGCATTGCAGCCGGGTGGCGGGGACGCCGTCGGCGCGGGCCGTCCCGCTCGGCGCGTTCGAGGAGATGGTCGACGTGCCGGACGGTGCCAAGGCCGCCGCTGTCCTCGACAGGGCCCGCGAGCGGCTCGGTGACGGGCGACTGCTGATCGTCGACGACGCGAACCTGATGGATCCGTTGTCCGCGTCGCTGCTCTATCAGTTGGCGGCCGCGGGCGCGACCAGGATGATCCTCATCGTGGATGCTGAATCCGCTGTTCCACAAGGCATTTCGGCAATATGGCAGGACGATCTGCTGCCACGGATCGACGTCGGCGGACGTTCCAGGTTCGATGCGCACATCCGCGATGTGCTCAACGGGCTGCCCGACCGGGCACGGGCGGCGCTGGAGTACCTCGCGGTTCAGGAACCGCTTCCCGCGACCGACCTGGTGGCGCTGGCCGGCCAGGACGCCGTCGCACTGGCCGAGGTGAATGGCGTCGTCGTCACCGAAGACGGGCTGAGCCGCTCGGCGCATCCCCGCTACACCGGTGCGGTCCGTGAGCAGCTGGGCCCGGCGGCGCTGCGGCGGCTGCGCACCGCCCTCGTCGACCGCCTCGCCGCACGCCGCCGCGAGGGCGTCATCGCACGGCTGCGCCTGGCGGTGCTGGCGCTCGGCAGCGACAGCCCACAACCGGTGCACGACGTGGTCGCCGCCGCAGACGATGCGCTTCGGCTCGGCGACCTCGAACTCGCCGAGCGGCTCGGGCGCGCCGCGATCGCGCGGTCCGGCGGCTTCCCGGCCCGGTTGGCGCTCGCCCACGCGCTGGCCTGGCAGGGCCGAGGCCGGGAGGCCGACGCGGTACTGGCCGAGGTGGACCCCACCGGGCTGACCGAGGACCAGCTGATGGCGTGGGCACTGCCGCGGGCGGCCAACCAGTTCTGGATGCTCTCCGAGCCGGAGCGGGCCACCGCCTTCCTGCACGCCATCCGCAACCGGGTGTCCTCCCCCGCCGCCCGGATCACCCTCGACGCATTGGCCGCCACCCTGGCCATGAACGCCGGGAACCTCAGCCGGGCAATGGATATCGCCACCGAGGTGCTGTCCTCAACCGCCGCCGACGACACCGCAGTCGGCTGGGCGGCCGCGTCCGCGGCGCTCAGCTGCGCACGGATGGGCCGGTTCGCCGACGTCGATGCACTGGCGCAGCGCTCGATCGCGGCCGGACATCCCGGCCTGCTGAGATTCACCAGCGGGTTCGGCCAGACCACCGCGTTGCTGCTGACGGGGCGGCCGGATCTGGCGCAGGAACTGGCGCAACGGCTCACCGATTTCGCCCAGCTGCGTCAGCCGGGTCGGGCGATCGGCCAGCTTCTGGTCGCCGACGTGATGCTCGAACGCGGCGGCCTGCCCGGTGCCGTGCGGCTGCTGCGCGAGGCGGCAGCGGTGCTGGCGCCGACGGGCTATTCATGGGGACCGCTCGCTTCGATGCTCCTGGCCCGCGCCCTGGCCATGGAGGGCGCCCTGGTGGAGGCGGGAAAAGCGTTGTCCCGCGCCGAATCCCGGCACGGCCTGAAGTCGATGCTGTTCGCACCGGAGCTTGCCCTGGCCCGGGCCTGGACCCTGTCGGCGCGGGGGGACGCGCACGGCGCGATCGCTTCGGCGCGCGACGCCGCTACCACCGCGGAACGCGGCGGTCAGCACGCGGTCGCGTTGCGGGCCCTGCACGACGCGATCCGGCTCGGCGACACCCGCGCCGGCGAGCGTATCGCCGGGCTGGGCGTCGACTGCGAATTCGCCATCCTGGCAACCGATCACGGACGCGCGCTGGCGGAGGGTGACAGCGCCGGCCTCGACGCCGTCGCGGCCCGGTTCGCCACGGCCGGCTTTGGCGCCGCCGCGGCCTGCGCGACGGCCCAGGCGACCCGGCTGCGCACGTCGATCTGACCGCGACCCAACGGGACGACGAACCGATCGGATACGGCCGCCGCGAAATTTGCCGTCGAAGCGGTTACGCCCGCGCCCTTAGCATTGATGCGGGTGAGGGGAGTTGCAGTGGCTGTGATGGACGCGTTCCTGTCGGCATGGTCCGGCGCGCGCCAGACGTTCGGGACGGGCGACCCCGAATCCGGCGGACGGTTCGACGGCAGCGATAGGATCACCGGCCTGCGGAGCACCCTCGAACTGGCGGCCCCCGGCACGCGGTGGACGGGCGCCGCCGCGCAGGCCTATCGCCGGGCCACCACCGATCACGGCGATGCCCTGACCGAACTGGCCGGCCTGGACCAGCGGATGCGTGCAGAGATCGACCGCGCCGCCGCGGTGGTGACCGCCGGTCGCGCGGACCTCGAGGCCGTCCGCACCTGGGTGACCGACATCGCCGCGACGCTGCCCCGCACGGCGCAGGGCGAGCTCATGCTCTACCCCGTGGTGCGGACGGGCATCACCCGGGTCGGCGGCATCGTAAAGAGATCCGACGCCGAACTCGGCAGGATCGGCGAGACGCTCCGCGGCCTCGGCGCCGACTACGCGGCGCTGACCGCACAGGTACGGCGGGACCCGAAATGACCGAATCGCTGTTCGTCCAGACCGATGGCCTGCGGGAATTCGCGCAGACCCACGCTCAGGTGGCCGAGGGGCTGGCCGCGGTGCCCGTCGGTGACGCCGCGGGGGTGGAGGCCACCCACGGGCCGATTGCGTCGGCCGTCAGCGCCGCGCTGGCCGACGCGCTGGGTGTACGGCGCGACGCGCTGGAGACCACCTCCCGCAGCGGTAACCGACTTTCCGACCTGCTGCTGCGGGCGGCGCAGGCCTACGAGCGCGGGGACCAGCGCGGTTCGGCCGCGCTGCGGGCGGCGGCGGACGCGATCGAGAATGGCGGCGCGGCGCCCGTCGCACCGGCGGCCGCCGCGCCGACGGCCACGGCACCGTCGGCACAACCCGCCGGGGGTGCCGAGATGGCGGGGCAGCTCGCCGGTCAGATCGGCCAGCAGGTCGCCCAGGCTGGCCAGTTGGCCGCTCAGGCGGCACTGGCTCCGTTTCAGGCCATCGCGCAGCCACTGCAGCAGTTGCCCCAGCAGCTGGCGCAGATGCTGGCCCAGGCCGGCCAGCCGGTGGTCGAATCCGCGGACGACCTCACCGAGGGCGCGACCTTGGGTGACCGGCCCGACGCAGACCTCGAAGACCGCGATGACCGCAACGACCACGAGGACGGTCCCGACGACCGCGTGCCCGGCGAGGAGACCGACCGCAGCGACGAGGCGGGCCCCGGCGACCGGCCGGATGCCGTGCGCACACCCGGGGTGCCACCAACGGAGTCGACGGACCCCGCGGCCGAAGCACCGCACCGGGCGAGGCCTGCCCCGACCCGGCCGGCCGGGTAGCTCACGACTCCGTCACCCGGCCATCGGCCAGCACCAGCCGTCGCTGCACACCGATCTCGTCGAGGAACCGTTCGTCGTGGCTCACCACGACGAACGCCCCCCGGTAGGCGTTCAGCGCCGACGTCAACTGGCCGACGCTGACGAGGTCGAGGTTGTTCGTCGGCTCGTCGAGCAGAAGCAGCTGGGGGGCGGGTTCGGCGTACAGCACACACGCCAGCGTCGCGCGCAGCCGCTCGCCGCCGGACAGCGCCCCGAACGGAAGGTGAATCCTGGCTCCCTGGAACAGAAATCGCGCCAGCAGATGCATCCGCCGGGTATGGGTCAGGCCAGGTGCGTACGCCGCGAAGCTCTCGGCCACAGTGTGATCCATGTGATCCGGATCGAGCAGGTCAAGCCGCTGCGACAGATACGCGACCCTGCCGTCCGAGCGCCCGACGCTGCCGGCATCGGGCTGCAGCCCTCCGGCGATGACCCGCAACAGCGTCGACTTGCCCGCGCCGTTTCGGCCCGTCAGCGCAACCCGCTCCGGGCCACGGATACTCAGGTCGATACCGTTGCCCGCGAACACGTTGCGGCCGCCGCGGCAGATCTGCACGCCCGCACAGGTGAACAGCGTGCGGCCGGGCGGAACGGCGGTGCCCGGCAGGTCAAGCGCGATCGCGTCGTCGTCGCGCAGTTCACGTTCGGCGTCCTCGAGTCTGGCCCTGGCGATCCCGACCCTGTCGGCGTGGACGTCGTCGGCACGGGCGGCCGATTCCTGGGCGTTGCGTTCGAGCTGGCCGGCCACGATCCGCGGCAGCCCCGCATCCTTGACCTTGCGCGCGGCGTTGCTCGACCGGCGCGCCGCCCGCTCCCTGGCCTCCTGCATCTGGCGCTTCTCGCGCCGGAGCTGTTGCTCGGCGTGGCGTACGTTGTTCTCGGCGAGTTTCCTCGCAGCCTCGACCGCCTGCCGATAGCCGGTGAAATCAGATCCGTAGAAGGACATCTCGCCGCGGTGCAGCTCGGCGATCCGCCCCATCCGGTCCAGCAGCGCACGGTCGTGGCTGACCACCAGGAGGGTGCCGGGAAACTCGTCGAGGGCGTCGTAGAGTCGTCGCCGCGCTCGGAGATCGAGGTTGTTCGTCGGCTCGTCGAGAAGCAGCACGTCGGGTCGCGTCAACAGTTGCGCGGCGAGCCCGAGCGAGATGACCTCGCCTCCGGACAGTGTGCCCAGCCGACGGCCCAGATCCAGGCCGTCGAGGCCGACCCGGTCCAGTTGGGCGCGGGTCCGTTCCTCGATGTCCCAGTCGTCGCCGATCGCGGTGAACACGTCGTTGTCGGCATCACCGGCCGCCAGCCGCTCCAGCGCTGCGATGACGGGAGCGATGCCGAGGACGTCGGCGACGGTGTGGTTCACCGCGAGGGCGTCCGCCAGGAACGGAAGGTGTTGGGGCAGATAGCCACACGTGCCGTCGACCGTCACCGTCCCCGCGGTGGGCCGGTATTCGCCTGTGATCAGCTTGAGCAGCGTGCTCTTACCTGCGCCGTTGGGGGCGACCAGGCCGGTTCGCCCACCGGGCACGGTGAAGGACAGGTCGGTGAACAGCGGCGTGTCGTCGGGCCAGGCGAACGACACATGGGAAAACACGATGTGGGACATGCGCGAAGGGCTCTCTTCGAGGAGCGGCTGCACCACGCGGCCGAACACGCACGACGGGCGCAGACACGAAACGACGGGATGGGTTGAGTGCGACATTCGGGGGTCACCCGGAGATGTCGTCGTCTCCCCACATGTCGTCAGCCCACCTTCACTCGTCGCTCACTCGCGGTCTTCAGGGTACCGACGCCGTCAACGCGATAAATAGTCCCGCAGCATCTGCGTGGCCGCCGAGATCTGATCCACCGCGACCCGCTCGTCGACCTTGTGCGCCATGTTCGGGTCACCGGGGCCGAAGTTGACCGCGGGAATACCCAGCGCGGCGAACCGCGCGACGTCGGTCCAGCCGAACTTCGCGCGGACCTGTCCCCCGGCGGCCGCGACCAGCGCCGCGGCGGCCGGCTCGCTCAGTCCGGGCAGGGCTCCCGGCGCGGCGTCGGTCTGGATGATCTGCACGTCGAGGCCGCCGAACACCTCGTGCACGTGGGCCAGCGCCTGTTCGACGCTGCGGTCCGGGGCGAAGCGGAAGTTCACCGTCAGCGCCGCGGCGTCGGGGATGACGTTGCCCGCGATTCCGCCCTCGATGCGCACCGCCGAGAGCCCCTCGCGGTACACACACCCGTCGATGTCCACCTCCCGCGCCCGGTAGCCGGCCAGCCGGTCGAGCACCGCACCCAGTTTGTGAATGGCGTTGTCGCCCAGCCACGATCGTGCCGAATGCGCTCGGGTGCCCGCCGCGCTGACCACCACCCGCAGCGTGCCCTGGCAGCCCGCCTCGATCATGCCGCCCGACGGCTCACCGAGGATGGCGACGTCGGCGCGCAACCAGTCGGGCAGGTCCCGTTCGATGCGGCCCAAGCCGTTTGCGCTGGCCTCGATCTCCTCGCAGTCGTACATCACCACGGTGAGGTCGTGGGCCGGGTCGGGAATCGTCGCGGCCAGGTGCAGGAATACGGCGTCGCCGGACTTCATGTCCGAGGTGCCGCATCCGTACAGTTCGCCGCCGACGATGGTGCTCGGCACGTTGTCGGCCGCGGGGACGGTGTCGATGTGCCCGGCCAGCATGACCCGCGACGGTCGGCCCAGATTGGTCCTGGCCAGCACCGCGTTGCCGCTGCGCAAGATCTCGAAGCCCACCGTCTGCTGCCGCAGCGCGGTCTCGATCTCCCCCGCGATGCGCGCCTCGTCGCCCGATTCGCTGGGGATGTCGACGAGCGCCGCGGTCAACGCGATCGGGTCACCGTGCAGATCCAGCCCCATGGGGATCGAGGCTAGTCTTACCCGCGTGACTTCTGCTGTAGGAGCCGGCGGTATCGGCCTTGCGACCCTTGCCGCCGACGGAACGGTCCTGGATGTGTGGTTCCCCGCGCCGGAGCTCGGCGCCGACGACGATTCGGCGACGGTGCGGTTGTCGGTCGCCGAGGTGCCCGAACAGCTGGCCGTGCTGGCCGGGCCGGACGAGGACCGCGACGTGGAAACCGTCCTGGTGCGCACCACCATCGCCTCGCTGCAGGACAAGCCCGCCGACACCTACGACGCCTACCTGCGCCTGCACCTGCTGTCGCACCGGCTGATCAAGCCCCACGAGGCCAGCATGGACGGCATCTTCGGGGTGCTGGCGAACGTGGTCTGGACCAACTACGGTCCGTGCGCAGTCGACGGCTTCGAGGCGGTTCGGGCCCGGCTGCGCAAGCGCGGGCCGGTGACGGTGTTCGGGATCGACAAATTCCCCAGGATGGTCGACTACGTCACGCCGACGGGTGTGCGGATCGCCGATGCCGACCGGGTGCGCCTTGGTGCGCATCTGGCGCCGGGCACGACGGTGATGCACGAGGGCTTCGTCAACTTCAACGCGGGCACGCTGGGAACGTCGATGGTGGAGGGTCGCATCTCGGCGGGTGTGGTGGTCGACGACGGCTCCGACGTCGGCGGCGGGGCATCGATCATGGGCACCCTGTCGGGCGGCGGCAAGGAGGTCATCTCCATCGGGAAGCGCTGCCTGCTCGGCGCCAACGCGGGCGTGGGTATCTCGCTGGGCGACGATTGCGTCGTCGAGGCCGGGCTGTATCTCACCGCGGGCACCAAGGTGCGCACGGCCGACGGAGAGACCGTCAAGGCACGTGAGCTCTCCGGCGCCAACAACCTTCTGTTCCGCCGCAATTCGCTGACCGGCGGGGTCGAAGTGGTGCGCCGCGACGGCACAGGTATCACCCTCAACGAGGCGCTGCACGCCAACTGACGCGACTGTCACGCCAGACGCAATGCGGCACAGGGTGAGAAGTCAGCACGCCGGTGGAACCCTTTGTCCTGTGGACATCGTGTTGTCGCGTCCGGCGACCATCGCCGCTGCCGCCTGCGGGATGAGCGCCAGCCCGAGTACGGCCATGGCCAGCGTCCATGACCCCGTGGCATCGCGAAGGCCGCCGATGGCCACCGGGCCCGCCGCGGCGAGCAGGTAGCCGACGCTCTGCGCCATACCCGAAACCTGGCCGGTCTGGGCCGTCGATGCGCTTCGCAGCACCATGAACAGCAGCGCCAGGCTGATCGAGGCGCCAGGGCCGCTCATTACGAGGACGACCCACAGCACCGGCCAATGATCCGTGACGAGCAGGCCGACGAAACCGGCGGCGCATGCGAGCACCGCCAGCCCGCTGATCAGCCGCTGGCCGGCGAACCGGCCTGCGACGACGGGCGTGATCAGCGACGTCAGCAGCGCCGCGATCTGCCCCGCCGCCAGCACCGCTCCCGCCGCCGCCGGCGCCATCCCGCGGTCGTCGATCAGGTACTGCGGCAACCACGCGGCGAACGTGTAGAACACGAGTGACTGCGCGGCCATGAACACGGTGATCGACCACGCGATCGGGTTGCGCCACAACTGCGCGCCCGGTTCGCTGCGGCCCGCGAGGTGGACGTAGCGCAACTGGGGAATCCAGACGATCAGCGCGACACCGGCAGGCACCGCCCACGACGCCAGCGCCAATGGCCAGTGACCGCCGACAGCGTGGTTGATCGGCACGGTCAGGCCCGCCGCGACCGCCGCACCACCGGACAACGTCATCGAGTACAGACCGGTCATCAGCCCGGAGCGGTGCTCGAAATCGCGTTTGATCAAGGCGGGCAACACCACATTGCACACGCCGATCCCGGCTCCCACCGCGATCGAACCACCGAACAGGGCGACCGGCTGCGGGTCGAGACGGATGAGGATGCCGGCGATCAGGACCACCAGCGCGGCAAACACGGTGCGTTCGATACCGATGCGCGCCGCGACGCGCGGCCCGACCGGGGCCGCCAGGCCGAACACCAGCACCGGCAGCGTGGTCAGCAGACCGGTGATCGCGCTGCTCCACCCCGTCGTCGCTCTGATGTCGTCCACGAGGGGAGCCACCGCGACGACCGCGGGACGCAGATTGGCCGAGACCAGCATGATTGCCACGGCCGCGAGCACGGTGGACGTCGCCCGCACCGGCGCGGAACTCTTGTCACACCAACGCATTTCAGTGGACTTTACTCGGGTATCGCGCGCGGGAGAGCCACGCCCTGCCGCGTGGGCGCGTCGCGCTGGTAACGGGTGACGCTCGCGGGTCTCATCGCTGCCCCTCTGGCGCTGTTCGGGATGGATGCGCTGGTCGACGGTTTCGTCCGCGAGCGTGCGCAAACAGCGATCGGATTCCGTTCTGTCCTATCGGCTTTCATATGCGTCGCACTGCCTATGGCGTGATGCCGCCGTCCGAACTCGCCACCGTCGACTAGCCTTCGATTGCCTCGGTGCTCGAATCAATTGCCGGGCAGTGGGTTCGATCGTCATCAGAGTCGGCGTCATACTCTCGGTGCTCACCAGCTACACCCTGTTCCCTGTGTATGCGGCCGGCTGAGATCACCCGATGCTGTCCTGCATTGGTTCGCGGCGGGCGCGGCGCCGTATATCGTTGCGCGCCGGCGACGTGGTGTGCGCGCATTCACGCCCGCGAAGGCCGTGTTGTTCGGAATCATTGATGTTCGGCGCGCTCGACGATGTGGTATCACTGGCCACCGGTGCGATCCAGCTCTAGAAGGGGAAGGGACTGCGATGACTGATGCGTCTGCGGGTTACGGCGTGCATTCCGAGGTGGGTGTGCTGCGGAAGGTGCTGGTGTGCTCGCCGGGGCTGGCCCATGAGCGGTTGACCCCCACCAATTGCGACGACCTGTTGTTCGATGACGTGTTGTGGGTGCAGAACGCCCGCCGCGATCATTACGACTTCATGGACAAGATGCGCGACCGCGGGGTCGAGGTCATCGAGCTGCACAACCTGCTTACCGAAACCGTGGCCATCCCCGAGGCCAAGGCCTGGCTGCTGGACCGAAAGATCGTGCCCAACGAGGTAGGGCTGGGGCTGGTCGACGACACCCGCGGCTTCCTGGAATCGCTGCAGGCGCGCCGGCTGGCCGAGTTGCTCATCGGCGGCATGTCGATCCGCGATCTGCCCGCGGACATCACGTCCGGTTACCGCGCCCTCGCGCTCGAGGATCCCGGCTATCTGATGCCGCCGCTGCCCAACACCCTCTACACGCGCGACACCACCTGCTGGATCTACGGCGGTTTGACGCTCAATCCGTTGTTCTGGCCGGCCCGCCACGACGAAACCCTGTTGATGAAGGCCATCTACGAATTCCATCCGGATTTCGTCGGCTCCACGGTGTGGTGGGGCGACCCGGAGAAGTCGTGGGGGATGGCCACCATCGAGGGCGGCGATGTGTTGGTCCCCGGCAACGGCGTGGTGCTGATCGGGATGAGCGAGCGCACGTCGCGTCAGGCGATCACCCAGGTCGCCTCGCGGCTGTTCGAGCAGAACGCCGCCGAACGGGTCATCGTGGCCGGCATGCCGAAGCTGCGCGCCGCCATGCACCTGGACACCGTGTTCACCTTCGCCGACCGCGACGTGGTGACCACCTACCCCGAGATCGTGGACAACATCACGCCCTTCACCCTGGTGCCCAGCGACGCCGACCCCGGCCTCGACGTCATCGAGGAGACCAAGCCGTTCGTCGAGGTGGTGGCCGCCGCACTCGGCCTGCCGGCGTTGCGGGTGGTCGAAACCGGTGGCACCAAGTACGACTCGGAGCGCCAGCAGTGGGACAGCGGCAACAACCTGGTGGCCGTCGAGCCGGGTGTGGTGTTCGCCTACGACCGCAACACCCACACCAACTCCCTGCTGCGCAAGGCCGGCGTCGAGGTCATCACCATCGTCGGCGCCGAACTCGGCCGCGGCCGCGGCGGCGGGCACTGCATGACCTGCCCGATCATCCGCGAACCCCTGGATTGGTGACCTCCCCTGGTCACCTGCCGCGAGCGTGCACATTTGGACGCCCGCAGCGGCGTGTCGGCGTGCAGACGCGCACGCTCGCACCTGTTAATCGGCGGACAGAATGCAGAATTCGTTGCCCTCGGGGTCGGCCAGCACCACCCAGGTCTGCTCCCCCTGACCGATGTCGACGTGGCGGGCGCCGAGGCCGATCACCCTGTCGACCTCGGCCTGCTGATCATCGGGCGTGAAGTCGAAATGGATGCGGTTCTTCACGGTCTTACCCTCGGGCACCTCGATGAACAACCAGTCCGGGCCGGCTCCCGCCGGGGCGCGCAGCACGATGTCGCCGTCCTCGGTTACCTCCAGCGGCCAGTCGAGCACCGTGGACCACCACCGGCCCAAAGTGTGGATGTCGGATGCGTCGACACAGATCTCGGAGAATCTCATGCCCATCCCACCAACTCCTTCTTCATCACCTTGCCCATCGCATTGCGCGGCAGCGCATCGACCAGCCGCACCTCACGTGGTCGCTTGTGTTCCGAAAGTTGTTCTGCCACAAAGCTGATCAGCGCTGCCGGATCGGCGTCGCCGACCACGAAGGCGACAATGCGCTGCCCCAGGTCGTCGTCGGGCACACCGACGACGGCGACCTCGGACACGCCGGGATGGCCGAGCAGGACGGTCTCCACCTCGCCGGCGCCGATGCGGAAGCCGCCGGACTTGATGAGGTCGACCGATTCGCGGCCGACGATGCGGTGCATGCCGCCGGCGTCGATCACCGCGACGTCACCGGTGCGGTACCAGCCGTCGTCGAAGGCGTCCGCGGTCGCATCTGGCCGATTCAGATAGCCCTCGAACACCATCGGCCCGCGCAGCTGCAGGCGCCCGATCGTCTCCCCGTCGTGGGGCACCGGCGCGCCCTGCTCGTCGACCAGCCGCGTCTGCACCCCCGATAGCGGCAGACCCACCCAGCCCGCGCGCCGCTCGCCGTCGACGAGGGTGCTCAGGTTGATCAGGGCCTCGGTGCTGCCGTAGCGCTCCACAGGGCGATGCCCGGTCAGTTTCTCAAGCCGGTCGAACACCGGTACCGGAAGCGGGGCGCTGCCGGACACCAGCAGCCGTGCCGAGGACAGCGCCAGCGCCGAGTCGAGGTCGGCGGCGACCCGCGACCACACGGTCGGCACGCCGAAGTACAGCGAACCGTGGGCGTCGGCGTACGCCTGCGGCGTCGGTGTCCCGGTGTGCACGAAACGGTTCCCGATCCGCAACGAGCCGAGCAGCCCGAGCACGAGGCCGTGCACATGGAACAGCGGCAGCCCGTGCACCAGGGTGTCCTCGGCGGTCCACTGCCACGCCTGGGCCAGCGCGTCGATGTCGGCCGCGATGGCCCTCCGGGTGACCGGCACACCCTTCGGCATGCCGGTGGTGCCGGACGTGTAGATCAGCAGAGCGACGGCATCGGGAGACGGCTCGGGGTAGGTGTGCCAGGACCGCGCGTAGTGCCGCACCGGGATGTGGGGCAGCCCGGCGGTGTCGGCGGGTTTGTCCCCGAGCCAGGCCTGTGCGGCGGAGTCAGTCAGCATGTGCGCCTGCTCGGTCACACCCACGTCGGCCGGAACGGGGACGACCGGCACCCCGGCGATCAAGCAGCCCGTCACCGCCAGCACCGTCGACACGGTAGGCGTCGCGAGCACGGCCACCCGGTCCGCGCCGCCGACCCGCTCGGCGACCGACGTCGCGGCCCCGATCAGATCACTGCGGCTCAGCGAGGCGCCGTCGATGCGCACCGCATCACCGATGTCGGCATTGCCCGAGTGATTCAACGAGGCGAGCAGCACGTCAGCGAGGCTACTCGGGCGCTTCGGGGCGCTCTCAGGGCACACTCTCGGGGCGCTCTTCGGGCGTCCTCCGCGATACTGGCGGCGTGGACTTCATCCGACGGCTGTCGTCGCGCGAGGTGTACCGGAACAGCTGGCTCACCCTGCGCGAGGACGGGATCCGCCGCCCCGACGGCAGCGACGGGATCTACGCGGTGGTGGACAAGCCGACGTTCGCGCTGGTCATCGCCCAGGCCGGGGACCGGTTTCACCTGGTCGAGCAGTTCCGCTACCCGCTGGGTATGCGGCGCTGGGAATTCCCGCAGGGCACCGCACCCGAGCCGGCCGATCTGGAGCCCGCCGAACTGGCGGCCAGGGAGCTGCGCGAGGAGACCGGCCTGCGCGCCGCGTCGATGACACCGCTGGGCCTGCTCGACGTCGCACCCGGGATGAGCAGCCAGCGCGGCTGGGTGTTCCTGGCCACGGACGTCACCGAAGGTGAACACGAACGCGAGCACGAGGAACAGGACATGCACAGCGAGTGGTTCACCGGCGACGCGATCGAGTCGATGATCCGCGACGGCACCATCACCGACGCCCAGTCCATCGCCGCGTGGATGCTGCTGCGGTTGCACCGACAGCCGGGTCAGGCCTGACCCCGTAGTCAGTCGAATACCTCAGTCGAATAGGCTGGCACGACCGACCTGCGCCCAGGGTGCGACGCACCGCGTCTAGCTGTTCGTCGTAGGCCGGGATCCGCTTCGACAGCAGCGGGGCGCCCGGCCCGTTGAAGGAGGTACGGAAGGCGCCGGGTTCGACGATCGGCACCCCGATGCCGAACGGCATGACCTCCTTGGCGGACCAGGCGAGGGCCGTGTGCATCGTTCCGAGCAGCCTGGCCAGCTTCTACGGTCTTCTACGGCCGCCCCGACCTGCACTGGATCCCGATCCACGACATCGAACCGCTGCAGGTGGCGCTGGCGTGGATGCGGCCGGGTTCACCCCTGACCGGCGAATTCGCCGCGGTGGTCCGCGAAACTGGCGGCTCGATGATTTCGGCCGCCGGATGACGTCTGTACGGGTATGAGAAATGACGAAGCGGCGATCCGCGAGCTGATCGAGAACTGGGTGGGGGCGATCCGCAATCAGGACCTCGATGGGGTGCTGGCAGGCCACGACCCCGACATCGTCATGTTCGACGTGCCGCCACCCCACGACGGGGTGCGTGGCATCGACGCCTACCGGCAGTCGTGGCCGCCGTTCTTCGACTGGCTGCGTGGAGGCGCGATGTTCGAGATCGACGAACTGCATGTGACCTGCGGCACGGATGTCGCGTTCGCGTATGCGTTGCTGCGCTGCGGGATGCCCGACGAGCTGGCGGCCCGGCCGGACACCCGCCTGCGGCTCACCGTCGGCCTTCGCAAGGTCGACGGGCGCTGGTCGGTCACCCACGAGCACCATTCCTTCCCGGCAACCTGATTCACACCACACATTGCCCATGTAATGCAACGGTCATCGGCACGGAAAGCCCCGGAAACGAGTCACTCACAGGATTGGCCCAGCAAACCGTAACCGAGCAGGCAGGGACCCGATGACAACGCTGGCAAAGCTCATTACCGAAGGCAAGTCCCAAACCCGGCCGGTGGACGACATCCCGCCCCTGAAACGGCTCTTGCCGTTGGGTGTGCAGCATGTGCTCGCGATGTACGCGGGGGCCGTCGCGGTCCCGTTGATCGTCGGTGGCGCGCTGGTCGGCGCCGGGCAGCTCGAACAGTCCGACATCGTCCACCTGATCATGGCCGACCTGTTCGTGGCCGGTATCGCCACCATCATCCAGGCCGTCGGCTTCTGGCGGTTCGGGGTGCGGCTGCCGTTGATGCAGGGCGTCACCTTCGCCGCCGTCGGCCCGATGATCACGATCGGCGTCAGCCACGGCGTCACCACGATCTACGGTTCGGTGATCGCGTGCGGGCTGTTCATGATCCTGCTCGCCCCGGTCTTCGGCCGGTTGATCCGGTTCTTCCCACCGCTGGTCACCGGCACGATCATCCTCATCATCGGGGTGTCGCTGATGCGTGTGGCGGCCGGCTGGTTCGGCGGCGGCACCGCCAGCGGCGCCGACTTCGGCTCACCCAGGGCCATCGGCATGGGGTTCTTCACCCTCGCCGTCATCATCCTCATCGAACGCTTCGCCCCGGAGGCGTTCCGGCGGGTGTCCATCCTGCTCGGCCTGATGATCGGCACCGTCGTCGCGGTCCCGCTCGGCATGACCAACTGGAGCCACATCGGTGACTACGACTGGTTCGGCATCGTCACGCCGTTTCAGTTCGGCGTGCCCAGCTTCGAGATCAGCTCGATCATCGCGCTGCTCATCGTCGCGATCGTCATCATGACCGAGACCACCGGCGACATCGTGGCCGTCGGCGAGATCGTCGACGAGAAGATCACCCCGCAGAAGCTGGCCGACGGGTTGCGCGCCGACGGACTCGGCACCGTCCTCGGCGGCATCTTCAACACGTTCCCCTACACCGCGTTCGCACAGAACGTCGGCCTGGTGGCCATCACCGGTGTCCGCACTCGCCACGTCGCCACCGTCGCGGGCGTCATCCTGGTGCTGCTGGGCCTGCTGCCCAAGATGGCCGCCGTCGTCGAGGGCATTCCGCTGCCGGTGCTGGGCGGCGCGGGTGTCGCCCTTTTCGGCATGGTCGCCGCCAGCGGCGTGCGCACGTTGACGAAGGTGAAGTTCACCAACACCAACATCCTGGTGGTGGCGATCTCGGTGGGCGTGGCGATGCTCACCGAGGCCAAGCTGTACTACACCAACCGGACGCTGGCGGACTCGCCGGTCAACGTGGCGCTCGACCTCTACCATCAGTTCCCCGACTGGTTCCAGACGATCTTCCACTCCGGCATCTCGGCGGGCGCCATCACGGCGATCCTGCTGAACCTGATGCTGAACCGGGGGCCCGCCGAGCCGGAGGAGTCGGAGCTGGCGGCCTATGACGCACCACGCGGCGCGGCGCCGGACCCGCTGGACGCGCTGCGCGCCGCGGACCCGTCGACCTCGCCGGCGGCGCTGCGTGAACTGGCCGAGGAGCGGCCCGAGCTGCAGACGATCATCGTGACCAACCCGTCGACGGACGCCGAGACCTGCGCGTGGATCCGTGAGCAGGGTGACCCGAAGGTCGCCGAGGTGTGTCAGAAGTGGGATGACGTGACCGAGGGCCGGTTCACCAAACGCAGCCCCTTGTGACCTGGGTGTGGCGTCGGCGGTTGTGATGTCGGCGGTTGTGATGTGGGCGGCGCGCCGCGGGACCGGCGCGTCGGTCCCGCCCGTCGAGCCACAGGGCAAATACGATTCTCGGGGATGCGAGCACCCCGAGGAAGGTCATGCCTGGCAATCGAACCCGATCCGCGCTGACCCTGCTTGCGTCGGCAATCCTGGCCGTCTGCGCCGCTCCGGCACCTGTCGCCGCGGCGGATCCGCTGGTCCGGCCGTGGAACGGCCGGTATTTGGTGACGACGTATGCCAGCGAGAAGACCGGGACGAGTATCGCGGCCCGTCAGCCGGAGCAGGATTTCAGCGCCGACTACGTCTTCGTCACCGACTGCTCGGCGGGCAAATGCGTGGCGACGGTCGTGTCGGGTCCCGCCCCCAGCAACCCGACCATTCCGCAGCCGCAGCGCTACACCTGGGACGGCACGCAGTGGGTGTTCATCTACACCTGGCAGTGGGAGTGCTATCGGGGTGACGGATTGCCCCGGCAGTTCGCCCCGGCCCGGTCCCGCGTGCTGTACGTTCCCGTCGGCGACGGGTCGCTGCAGGGCGCCTGGGAGACCGACATCGTCGGTGGCAGCTGTGCAGGCAGGGTGATCATGCCGGTCTCGGCGCGCCCCGTCGCGGGTTGACCCCGGTCAGACCGACACCGTGACGGGGGCGTCGGCCTCGGGTCCCGGCGTCCCGCCAAGCGCCCCGACCAGACGTTCGCGCGCCCGGCTGATGTGAATCTGCAGCAGCGCCGCCGCGGCCGTCCCGTCGCCCGCGGCGATGAAGTCCAGCAGCGCGTCGTGTTCGGCCACGATCATCTTGGTGTCCAACAGATGGCGGCCCTGAACCTGGGCCATACACAAGGTCACCTCGGAGGCCAGTGACCGGTACAGCCTGCTGGTGCGCGGACTGTCGAGCCCGTCGATCAACGCGGTGTGAAAGGCCATGTCGGGCTTGACGACCGCGAACGCCGATGCATCGTCGATGACCCTGATCTCGTCGTTGGCCTCCCGGGTCCCCACTGGCACGAGCCGGGTCAGCGCGAGCTGACGCAGCACCTCCGACTCGATCGTCGCCCTGGTGCGGTAGATGTCGCGCACGTCCTCGGGGCCCAGCCGGCGCACACGCGCGGTCTTGTGGTTACCCCGGTCCAGCAGCATGTCGCCGACCAGCTTCTCGATGGCGGCCTTCGCCGTCGGTCGCGCCACCTCGAAGCGGCCGGCGACGTCTGTCTCGGTCAGCGGTGTGCCCGGCGGCAGGTCACCCCCGAGGATCGCGTCGCGCAGATTCTCGGCGATCGCGTCGACGACCGACACCACTCGAAGCCCGGTGACCATGTAGCCACCTTAGGTCGACCTTAGTAAGCATGTCTACTCGTATTTCATGTGTACTTGCTAGACAAAATGCAGTGGGCTGTGTCACGATCTACCGCACCATCCGGTTTCCGTCACTCCGTAGGAACGATCGCCCGCCCACCACCCAGAAAGCCTGAGCAATGTCCCAGTTCCAGCAGATACTCGATCCCGCCGCGGGATCGCTCGCGCTCTCGGCGCTTATTGCCGCGGTACCTCTGACGTCGTTGTTCGTCATGCTCGGCGTCCTGAAATGGCCGGCCCACCGATCGGCGCTGGTCAGCCTGGCGCTGTCGATCGTGACCGCGGTCGCGGTCTGGAAGATGCCGGTGATGCAGGCCGCCAGCGCCACCTTCGAAGGCGCGCTCTACGGCCTCTTCCCGATCCTGTGGATCCTGATCAACGCGATCTGGGTCTACCGCCTGACCGAGATCACCGGCTGGTTCGAGGTGCTGGGCCAGAAGATCCGGTCCATCTCCGACGACCAGCGCATCCAGGCGATCCTGATCGCGTTCTGCTTCGGTGCGCTGCTCGAGTCACTGGCCGGCTTCGGTGCCCCGGTCGCGATCTCGGCGGCGATGCTGATGGCCGCAGGTATGAAGCCGATCAAGTCGGCCGTGGTCTCGCTGCTGGCCAACACCGCCCCCGTCGCCTTCGGCGCGATGGCCGCCCCCATCATCACGCTGGCCTCCGTCACCAGCCTGGACCTGCACACGCTGTCGCAGATGGCGGGCAGGCAGACCCCGTTCGTCGCGGTGTTCGTGCCGTTCATCCTGGTGTTCCTGGTCGACGGCCGCCGGGGTCTGCGGGAGACCTGGTCCATCGCGCTGGTCGCCGGTGTCACGTTCGGCGTCGCCCAGTTCATCACCGCGAACTTCATCGCCGTCGAGATCACCGACATCGTCGCCGCCGTCGTCACCGTCGCCGCCGTGCTCGGTGCCGTGCGCATCCTGCGGCCGGCGTCATCCGGCAGTGGCGGGGCCGGACTGCCCGGGGGCCAGGACGCGCCGCTGACGGGTGGCCCCTCCGCACCGGTGGCCGTCGAGCAGATCCGCACCCGGCCGGTCAAGCGCTCCACCCTGGGCGCGGTGGCTCCCTACCTGGTGATCATTGCCGTGTTCAGCATCAGCCAGCTGCCCGGCGTCAAGCCGTGGCTCGCCGAGCACGGATCCTGGAAGTTCCACTGGCCCGGGCTCGACGTCGTCGACGCCGCGGGCAAGCCGGTCGGCGCGCAGGTGTTCAAGCTGGACCACATCAAGGCCACCGGCACATTGCTGCTGCTCTCCGGCCTCATCGTGATGGGCGTCTACCGCATCTCGCCCCGGGAGGCACTGCGCGCATATCGGGACACTCTGGTCAAGCTGCGCTTTACGATCGTCACCGTGACCGCGGTGCTGGCACTCGCGTTCGTCATGAACCTGTCCGGGCAGACCCAGAGCCTGGGCTTCGCCCTTGCGTCCGCCGGCGGCCTGTTCGCCCTGCTGTCCCCGCTGATCGGTTGGATCGGTGTCGCCATCACCGGTTCGGACACCTCGTCGAACTCGCTGTTCGGTCTGCTGCAGGTCACCGCCGCCAACCACGCCGGACTGAGCCCGGTGCTGATGGCGGCGACGAACTCCTCGGCCGGCGTGCTCGGCAAGATGCTGTCACCCCAGAACCTCGCCGTCGCGGCCGCGGCCGTCGGCATGGTCGGCAGGGAGGGCGAGATCTTCAGGCGGCTGATCTGGTGGAGCCTGGGCATGCTGGCGGTGTTCACCGCCTTCATCTACCTGCAGTCCACCGATGTGCTGGGCTGGATGGTCCCGTAAGCGCTTGTGCCGCAACGACCTGACAATTAGGGAGAAACTGACGTGAACACCCTCGTCGACGAACTCGCCAGGGCGACAGGCGATTCCGCCCGGGTCACAACCCGGGCACTGGACCGGCACGCCGCAGCGCACGACGCGTCGCACTTCCTGCTCACCCCGCAGGTGGTGGTCACCGCCCGCGACGCCGCCGAGGTCGGCCGCCTGTTCGCCGTCAGCGCCAGACGCGGTGTCCCGCTGACCCTGCGCTCCGGCGGCACCAGCCTGTCCGGCCAGGGGGTCACCGACGGCATCCTGGTCGACGTCCGCAAGAGCTTCCGCTCGATGACGGTCCTCGACGACGGGGCCCGCATCCGCACCCAGCCGGGCGTCACGGTGCGCCGGCTCAACGCCGAGCTGGCGCCCTACGGACGCAAGATCGGACCCGACCCGGCCAGCGAATCGGCATGCACGATCGGCGGCGTCGTCGCCAACAACTCCAGCGGCATGGCCTGCGGCACCGTCGAAAACACTTACCGGACACTGGATTCCGTGGTGGTCGTGCTGCCGTCGGGCACCGTCGTCGACACCGGCGCGGCCGACGCCGACGCCCGGCTGCGCCACGACGAACCGGAGATCTTCGACGGGCTGCTGCGGCTGCGCGACCGGGTGCGCGGCAACGCGGAGTCGGTGGCGAAGGTCCGTCAGCAGTTCTCAATGAAGAACACCATGGGCTACGGACTGAACTCGCTGCTGGACTACGACGAACCCAGCCAGATCCTGGCGCACCTCATCGTCGGCAGCGAGGGCACCCTCGGCTTCGTCGCCGAGGTCACGTTGCGCACGATCCCGGTACGCAGCCAGATCGCCTCGGCGCTGCTGATCTTCGACGATCTGGGATCGGCCAACCGCGCGCTGCCTGCCCTGGTGGATACCGGGGCGGCGACGCTGGAACTGCTCGATGCCCGCTCGCTGCGGGTCGGGCAGCGGCTGCCCGATGCCCCCGCGCAGATCATCGGGCTCGACATCGACACCCAGGCGGCACTCCTGCTGGAGTACCAGTCCACCGACGCCGAGGAACTGGCCGCGCTGACGGCGGGTGCCGCACCGGTGCTCGCCGACCTGCCGCTGGGCTATCCGGTCGACCTGACCAGCGACGCGGCGGTGCGCACCGGGCTGTGGAAGCTGCGCAAGGGGCTGTACGCCTCGGTGGCGGGCGCGCGGGCGTCGGGCACCACCGCGCTGCTGGAGGACGTGGTGGTTCCGGTCGGGTTGCTCGCCGAGACCTGCACCGGGCTCGGTGAGCTGTTCGACCGCTACCGGTACCAGGATTCGGTCATCTTCGGGCACGCCAAGGACGGCAACATCCACTTCCTCATCACCGATCGCTTCGCCGATCCCGAACCGCTGCAGCGCTATTCGGATTTCACCGAGGCCATGGTGGATCTGGTGCTGGCGCAGGGCGGTTCGCTTAAGGCCGAGCACGGCACCGGGCGGGTGATGGCGCCGTATGTGCGCAGGCAGTACGGCGACGAACTCTACGACGTGATGGTGGGCATCAAACACCTGATCGACCCCGTCGGACTGCTCAACCCCGGTGTGCTACTCGACGACGACCCCGATGCCCACCTGCGCCACATCAAGGTCACGCCGACCGTGGAGGAGGAGGTGGACCGCTGCGTGGAATGCGGCTACTGCGAGCCGGTCTGTCCCAGCCGCGACCTCACGCTGACACCCCGCCAGCGCATCGCGGTGCGCCGCGCCATCGCCACCGCGGAATCCGGGGGTGACCACGCACTGGTCGCCGAACTCGAACAGTCCTACGAGTACGCGGGTGTGCAGACGTGCGCGGTCGACGGGATGTGCGGGACGGCCTGTCCGGTGCTGATCAACACCGGGGACCTGGTGCGCCGGCTGCGCCGCGAGGAGCGCGGCAAGGTCGCCGACAAGGGCTGGGCCGCCGCCGCCAAGCACTGGGCCACCACCAGCCGGGTCGCCGGGGTCGCGCTGACGGCCGCCGCGAGCGTGCCCCCGGTGCTGCCGGTGCGCGCCAGCCAGGCGGGACGCGCGGTGGCCGGGACCGACATCATGCCCCAGTGGTCGCCGGAACTGCCGCGCGGCGGTAAACCGCGCCATCGCCCGGCGCCTGCGGGTCGGGCGGAGTTCGTGTATCTGCCCGCATGCGTGAACGCGATGTTCGGACCCGCCGATGGCGGTCCGGGTGTGCAGGACAGTTTCGAAAGGCTGTGTGCACAAGCGGGAGTCACGCTGGCCGTACCCGAAGAGATCGATTCGCTGTGCTGCGGTACGCCGTGGTCGTCGAAGGGGATGGCGACGGGCCTGAAGACGATGACCGAGCGGACGGTCGCAGCGATCGTGCGGGCCAGTCGCGACGGTGAGCTGCCCGTGGTCTGCGACGCATCAAGCTGCACCGAGGGTCTGATCAAGATGTTGAAAAAGACCGCGCCACACGTCCGGGTGCTCGATGCGGTCACGGTGGTCGCCGAACGGGTGCTGCCGTCACTGGCGGATCACCCGCGGCTGGAGTCGCTGACCGTCCACCCGACCTGTTCGACCACACAACTCGGCACCACATCCGATCTGCTTGCCGTCGCCAGGGAGGTTGCCGAAACAGTTGTCGTTCCCGCGGATTGGGGATGCTGCGCGTTCGCGGGTGACCGCGGCATGCTGCATCCCGAGCTGACCGAGTCGGCCACCGCCAAGCAGGCCGCGCAGGTCCGGGAGAACCCCACGACCGCCTACGCATCGTGCAACCGGACCTGCGAGCTGGGGATGACAAGGGCGACCGGTTCCCCCTACCGCAACGTCATCGAGCTCCTCGCCGATGCCCTGGCAGCCCACCGAACACCGTCGTCGTAGACCACTACGGCGCGGTGTGCCGCCTTGGCAGGATCATGACCGGAACGGGTGCATGCCGCAGGATCTTGGCGGCGGAAGTGCCCAGGCACACCTGGGCTCGCGGGCCGGCCGCGCTGGAGCCGAGCAACAGCAGGTCGCCTGATTCCCACGCGATGTTGTCGACGGCGTCGTGCCATTCGTTTCCGGTTTCCGTAGCCACCGCCATCTCGGCGAGCATCCGCATCACCATGATGACGAGGAACCCGCATATCGCGTACGTGATGAATGAACCGCGGGCCAGTGCCATCCCGCTCATCAACTCGCCTCCATCGTCTCCAAGGTGTAGTGCCGAGGTTCACTGGCCGCCGTGGACACGAGTCTGTGGTCAAACGTCATCGGTTGTCGGGCGCAGGCCGCCGTCGAGCTTGTGGTAGCGGGTCACCAGATCGAAGTGGTCGCCGTACTGACCCGATCCGTGCAGGACCGCACGTTCGATCAGTTCGGTGCTGCGGCGATCAACCTTCACGATCCGGTCGTCTCGCAGATCCTTATACAGGGCCACACACAGCAGCACCATCACCATCACGAACGGCACGGCTGCGACGATCGTGAGGTTTTGCAGGCCGGTTAAGGCTTCGTCACCGCCGCCGCCGATGATCAGCATGATCGCGGCGACCGCACCGGTCAGCGCACCCCAGAAAACCACCGTGGCGCGGCGAGGTTCGTGCGAACCCTTCTCCGACAGCGAGCCCATGACGATCGACGCCGCGTCGGCTCCCGACACGAAGAAGATGGCAACCAGCACCATGACCAGGATGGTGGTGACACCGGCGATCGGCATGGTGTCGAGAAGCTTGAACAGCGCGCTGGTGCTGTCGACCGAGCCGTCGGCGCCGACCATGTCGCCTGCCGTACGTTGACGCTCGATCGCGGCGCCGCCGAAGATCGCAAACCACACCAGGCTGACGAGCGTCGGGACGAGCAGGACGCCTGTGACGAATTGGCGGATGGTACGGCCGCGGCTGATCCGGGCGATGAACATACCCACGAACGGCGTCCACGACACCCACCACGCCCAATAGAAGATCGTCCAACCGGACAGCCAGGCAGACAGTTCGGCGTCGCCGTTGGCGTCGGTCCGGGCGCTCATCGCCACGAAGTCGCGCAGGTATTCGCCGAGCGCGCTGGGAATGAGGTTGAGGATCAGCAGCGTCGGCCCCGCAACGAACACGAACACCGCAAGCAGCAGCGCGAGCACCATGTTGATGTTCGACAACCACTGAATGCCCCGGGCGATGCCCGACACCGCGGACAGGATGAAGGCGACGGTGAGAACCGCGATGATGGTGACGAGAATCGGGCTTCCCACGGTGCCCACCCAACCGTTGAACTGCAGGCCGTTGCCGATCTGAAGCGCGCCCAGCCCCAGCGACGCCGCCGAGCCGAAGAGGGTCGCGAAGATCGCGAGAATGTCGATGATCTTGCCTGCCGGCCCGTTCGCACGGTCGCCGAACAGCGACGTGAACGCTGCCGACAGCAGGCCGGGGCGGCCCTTGCGGTACATGCCGTACCCGATCGCCAGACCCACCACGGCGTAGATCGCCCACGGATGCAGCCCCCAGTGGAACATGGTGGTGGCCATCGCCGTCTGGAATGCCTCATCCGACTGGGCCTGGCTGGTGCCCGGCGGCGGTGTGATGAAGTGATTGAGCGGTTCGGCCACGCCCCAGAACATCAGGCCGATACCCATGCCGGCGCTGAACATCATCGCGATCCATGACGTGGTCCGGAACTCGGGTTTTTCGTCGTCGCATCCGAGCGGAATGCGGCCGTATTTGCTGGCAGCCAGCCACAGCACGTAGATGACGAAGAAACTGGCCGCCAGGACAAAGAACCAGCCCAGTCCCTTGATCAGGCTGTCCTTCGCAGAGATCGAGAACGACGACAGGCTGTCGGTGTCCACCAGCCCCCACACCACGAATGCGATCGAGAGCACGCCCGTCACCCCGAACACCACCCAGTCGCGGGTGGGGTGGGGGTCGACCAGCTTGAGGGGGCCGGTAATGGGCGCCAATGGGTGAGCGGCGTTGGCCTGGCTGGGATCTCGCGTCGCGACGTCGTCCGCGGCCGTGGCTGTGACCGGCACGGGCTCGCCGACGGCATTCGTATCGATCGACATTTTCAGCTCCTCTTGTATCCGTTATCGAGGTGGTTGCGGGTGAATCGACTGATCTCGCGTCGATGCACGTCGAACCACGAAATGGGGACGTTCCGCGCGATTCGCATGCTCAGCACTCGACGACGTTGAGCGCGAGCCCACCCAGGGCGGTTTCCTCGTATTTGTCGGCCATGTCGGCGCCGGTGTCACGCATCGTTTCGAGGGCGGCGTCCAATCCGACGTGGTGTTGGCCGTCGCCGCGCCTCGCGATACGCGCCGCGGCGATGGCCTTCACCGAGGCCACGGCATTGCGTTCGATGCAGTTCGTGTCGGTGCCGGCGTCTACCTCGTCCTCGTCGAGGACGAAATCGCCGCCGACGGAATAGTATTCGCGACTGGCCAGTGCCGTCCCGTCCGCCCCGAGAGCGTGGAAGCGCATCCCATTGCTGTGGTGCTCGAGCTGGGGTCCGATGTGCAACACGATGTCGTCGGCCACGCTGAACGGCACCGTATGGCTGTCGGCGAGCACCAGCTTGCCCTGCATCTCGACGGCGGCCAGTAACTCGGGCAAGACGTCGGGGTCGACGCTCTCGGGACGCTCACCGGCCAGGCCGAGTACGACCGCATGGACGGTTCCATGCCCGTGCCCGGTGGCGCCCAGCGACCCGAACAACTCCACGCGCACCCCGGCGGTGGCCGCCAGGAGGCGGCGATCACCCAACCACGCGACGAACGTGTGCGCCGCGCGCATCGGGCCGACGGTGTGCGAACTCGACGGTCCGATGCCGACTTTGAAGAGCTCGAAGACGCTGATCACACGCCCGACCAGCTACCGTACAGCGGAAACCGCTCGGCCAGAGTATCGACCCGAAGGCGCAAACCTGCAGTCTCCGCCTCGCCCACACCCGGCTTCAGAGCCGCGGCAATGATGTCGGCGACTTCGGTGAAGGCATCGTCGTCGAAACCCCGGGCCGCCAACGCCGGGGTGCCGATCCGCAGCCCCGAGCTCACCATCGGCGGCCGGGGATCGAAAGGAACGGCGTTGCGGTTCACGGTGATTCCGACATCGTGCAACCGGTTCTCACCCTGCTTGCCGTCGAGTTCGCTGTTGCGCAGATCGACCAGCACCAGGTGCACGTCGGTGCCTCCGCTGACCACGTCGACACCCACTGCGTCCATGTCACTGCGGGTGAGGCGTTCGGCCAGGATGTGCGCGCCGGACAGCGTCGCGCGCTGCCGTTCGGCGAAGTGCGCCTCGGCGGCCATCTTGAAGGCCACCGCTTTGGCGGCGATCACATGCTCCAGCGGACCGCCCTGCTGCCCCGGGAACACTGCGGAGTCCAGCTTCTTGCGGAGTTCGTCGACCGCCAGGATGATGCCGCCACGGGGGCCGCCCAAGGTTTTGTGGGTGGTGGAGGTGACGATGTGGGCATGCGGCACCGGCGACGGGTGCAAGCCTGCAGCGACCAGTCCGGCGAAATGAGCCATGTCGACCATCAGGTAGGCGTCCACCTCGTCGGCGATGCGGCGGAACTCCGCGAAGTCCAGGTGCCGCGGGTAGGCCGACCAGCCGGCCAGGATGAGCTTGGGCCGGCGCTCGTGGGCCAACTGCCGCACCTCGTCCATGTCGACGAGGTGGTCATCGGCGCGGACGTGATAGGCCGACGCGTCGTATAAACGCCCGGAGAAGTTCAGCTTCATCCCGTGCGTCAGGTGCCCGCCGTGCGCCAGCGCCAGGCCCAGGATGCCATCACCGGGTGTAAGCACAGCGTGCATCGCCGCGGCGTTGGCCTGTGCTCCCGAATGTGGTTGAACGTTGGCGTATTCGGCGCCGAAGAGGGCCTTGACTCGCTCCAGCGCGAGTGCCTCGACGCCATCCACGTGTTCACACCCACCGTAGTAGCGGCGGCCCGGGTAACCCTCGGCGTATTTGTTGGTCAGCACCGAACCCTGAGCCTGCATGACAGCCAGCGGCGCGTAGTTCTCCGAAGCGATCATTTCCAAACCGCTTTGTTGGCGTTCGAGTTCGCGGCCCAGCAGGTCGGCGATCTCCGGGTCGAAGTCGGCCAACGGGAGGTCCAGCACCGCGGCGCGGGGCGCTGCGGGGGAGGTGGTGGTCACTGTGAAAGCCCTTTCGTCATCGCCAGCGGCGGGTACCTGCTCCCCCGTCTCTGTCCTGGCGGCCTGAAAGATTGGCCGCCGGAGGGCGGCTTGCCTCGTCGGCGAGCGCGCCGCGCTGCGCACTACTTTCCAGAGTTGCCTGTTCGCAGCGGTACTTGGGCCTGAGAGGTTCTCGGGGAATTTGCTCCTTCGGCTCCTCGGCACGCACGTGCTACGAGGATCTCCCACCGCGACTACGGCTGTATTTAGTTGCTGATAACGCAACCATTGCGCATCACGCAACAATGCTGGCAGTAACCCTGTGGCGTGTCAACCGCTGGGCAGGGATTTTGCACTGCGGTCACAATCACCGGGTACCGCGACAACCGACCAGCCACCGTCCACCGCACCCAGGCACCTCGTCCCTGCGCCGGGACCGAGTTCTTCGGGACAGGTCATCGACTCGACCAATTGCCATGAAACACAACCGGATACGCGACGCGCACCGGCCCTGACGCGCTCGACCGGGCGCGCCATCGACATCCGCCGCCGGTATCTGGTCTTCTCGGCGAACTGACCGTGAAAACCTTTGTCGCCAAGTTCAGTCGAGGTGACCGAGGCGCCTGCTGATCTGCTTCGCGCTCTCCATCGTCAGCTTGGCCACCAGCGCAAAGCGGTCTGGAGATAGCCGATAGGCCGGACCTGAAACACTTAGTGCCGCAATCACTTTTCCCCGGCTATCCAACACCGGCGCGGCAACGGCATTCAGTCCTACCTCGAGCTCCTCACACACACTGGCCCAGCCGTCGCTTCGGACCCGTTCGAGTTCGGCAGCGAGCGCGACGGTGTCGGAGACCGTATTCGGGGTGAACACCGGCAACTCCCCTGCGCCCAGCAGATCGCGCAGTGCCTTGGAATCGCAGGCGGCCAGCAGCGCCTTACCGCTGGATGTGGCATGCGCCGGGCAGTTCTGGCCCACCCAGGTACGCAGGCTGATGTCAGCGGGGCCGTGTGCCTCCACGATATTGATGATCCGGTCGCCGTGGAGGATGGCGATGTTGGTGGTTTCGCCGCACTCCTCGGACAGCCGATTGCAGATGGCTTGACTTTCCTTGGCCAGGTCCATCTGGGCGCTGGTGGAACCGGCCAGCCGCACGATCGCAAAGCCCAGCCGGTACTTGCCGCGATCGGACAGCTGCTCGACAAATCCGCGCGACTCCAGAACCGTGATCAACCGCGAAACCGTGGACTTATGCACGCCAAGGTCGGCGGCGATCTCAGTGACCCCCGCCGACCCTAGCTTGCCGAGGATCTCCAGCACCATCAGGGCACGATCGACCGACTGCACAGCAGCGACTGGCTTCGCCCGGGGCGGCAGGCCGTAGGAATCTTCGATCATGACAGCTCCCAGCATAAGGAACTCGCGCCCGTGGCAGCGGCTGCCCTCACTGCGGTCGTAGCCACCGCGACGGCGCCGCCCGATCACTCCTGTCCAGTTCGTCCGATCTTCGAACGCACCCATTCATGGAACTCCCCGATGTGGTGTTCGGACGGCACCAGCACCCCGCCGTTGCGGTACGCGCGTGAGGCCATCGCCGGCTGGGTGCGTTCACAGGCGTCGAAGTCCTGTTGGTTGACCCGGTGGAACAACTCCACTGAGTGCTCCACGTCCCGGCCTTCGGACACCACGTGCGGCAAGTAGAGCCAGTCGCATTCGACGACGGTGCGATCGACGGCCATCGGATACATCCGGTGGAAGATCACGTGGTCGGGTACCAGGTTGATGAAGACGTTGGGCCGCACTGTGATTGCGTAGTAGCGGCGATCCTGATCGGGTGTCACCCCGGGGATCGCGTCCAGGCCGGCGCCGCCGTCGATGGTGAATCCCTGCACGTCCTCGCCGAAGGCGGCGCCGTGCCCCACGAAATACTGGGCGGCCAGGCCGTCGGCGAACTCCGGCAGCACCTCGGTCAGTTCGGGGTGGATGGTCGCGCAGTGGTAGCACTCCATGAAGTTCTCGACGATGAGCTTCCAGTTGGCGGCGACGTCGTAGACGATCCGCTTGCCCACCGAAAGTGACTCGATGTCATAGTGGTTGACCGCTTCGGCATCGCCAAGGCGCCCGGTGACCGCACCCATAACGTCCTCTTCGAACGACGGCGGCTCGGGCGCCAGGCAGACCCAGACGTAGCCGAGCCACTCCCGCACCGCCACCGGCAACAGACCATATTCGGTGCGGTCGATGCGGGCCCCGGTGTGGTCGGTCAACGCGCCCAGATTCGGCGCGGCAACCAACTTGCCGTCCAGTCCGTATGTCCACGCATGGTAGGGGCAGCGCAGGTGCCTCCTGACAGTCCCGGAATCCTCGGTGCACAGCATCGCCCCGCGATGACGGCACACATTGAGAAACGCGTTGACCGCACCGTCGCGGTCGCGCACCACCAGCACGCTCTCGCGGCCCACCTGCACTTTACGGAATGCGCCCGGGGTGGCCAGATCGGTTGCGCGAGCGGCAGCGAACCACATCTTCTCGAAGATGAGCTCTTGTTCAGCCTCGAAAAGTGCAGGTTCACAATAGTATTCACCGCCGACTGTCGGCATCAGCGCACCGCCCGGAGCGGGAGTGCTAAAGCTCATGGATGGCCGCGGGTCGTCGATCGTCGTCATGTGGTCACCAATCGGCTCGGGTCGAAAAGGGAGATGGGATGCGAAGTGGAACCGTCGGTGGCTAGATCCGCCACGATCTCACCGACAACGGGCACGAATTTGAACCCGTGCCCGGAGAACCCGCACGCCACGGTCACGTTGTGATAGCCGGGGTGGCGGGTGATGACGAAATGCTCGTCGGGGGTATTGGAGTACATGCACGTCGCGGTGTCCACTGCTGGCCCGTTCAGCGTGGGCAACAGCTGCGTGACTCGCTCACGCATCTCGTCGACCTCGTTCGGATACACCGTGCGGTCGATGGTTTCCGGCGTGCAGACCTGCCCCTTGCGGAAGAATGCCACCTTCACCCCGCCTGCGGGTCCATCAATCGCCGGGAACCCGTAGATCTGCTGGTTCTGCGAGTTCTCGCTGATGAAGATCGGGTTGTCGGCGAACGCCGCGGTGCCACCCGTCGGGTCCAGCCAGTACAGCACCTGGCGCTCGATGGTGATCGGGATGCCCAAGTCGGCGAGCAGCTGGGGCGCCCAGGCGCCCGGGCAGACGACCAGCTGTCCCGCAGTGTAGGTGCCCAGGTCGGTGGTCACGCTGACGCCGGCGGGTCCATCGCCCCACTGGGCAACCGACTCGCCGAATCGCAGCGTAGCCCCAGCTCGGGCGGCCAGGTCCAGATGCGCCTGCACGGTCATCTCGGGGCGGGCGAAGCCGGCGTTGGCCTCGTACAGCGCCACCTCACCGGGGCCCGGAACGAACGCCGGGAACCGGCGGGTCACCTCTGAGGCGTCGAGCATCTCGTGCGCCAGCGACCACTGTGTGGACGCGCGCAGGCTGCCCGCGACCGTCAGACAGTCCGGCGGGCCGACGAACAGGCCGCCGGTGACGCGGTAGACCTCCAGGCCGGAGCTCTGGGCGAGTTCCTCCCACAGCTCATAGGCCCGAAGCAGCAGCGGCACGTAGGCGGGGTCCTCGAAGTAGGACTGCCGGATGATGCGCGAACCGCCGTGGCTGGAACCGCGATCATGGGCCGGAGTGAACTTCTCCAGCCCCAGCACCCGCAGGCCGCGGCGCGCCAGCTGGTAGGCGGCCGCACTGCCCATGCCACCGAGGCCCACGACGATCACGTCATAGCTGTTGTCGCTCACAATTGGTTACCTCCGGATCAGGTTCATGTCGGGGTCGACGACCGGCTCGGTGTGCACGGTGGCGCCGTAGGTGCGGTCGAGGTAGGCGACGCTGACGGCCTCGCCGACGGCGACGTCTGCGGGCAGCCACGCGTAAGCGATGGTGCGGCCGATGGTGGCCGAGTAACCGGCGCTGGTTATGTAGCCCGCGACTTCGTCGCCGACGCTGACGGGCTCCTTACCGAGCACCACGGCGCAAGGATCGTTGAACACGATGCTGCGCAACACCTTTGTCGGCGGCTGTGCGGCATCGAGGGCAGCCCTGCCAAGGAAGTCGCCCTTCTTGGTTGAGACGGCGAACCCGACGCCCGCCGCGGCGGGCAGGTGCTCGATGGTCATATCCGAACCCCAGGACCGGTAGCCCTTCTCCAGCCGCAGGCTGTTGAAGGCGATCCGGCCCGCTGCGATGGCCCGGTACTGCTGCCCCGCGTCGAACAGCAGATCCCAAAGCTTGAGGCCGTTCTCGGCGGATGTGTAGATCTCCCATCCGAGTTCGCCCACATAGGAGACCCGCATCATCGTGACCGGGATCGAGCCGATAAACGTCTGGATGGCCTTGAAGTATCCGAACGACTGGTGAGAGATATCGGCCGCGCACAGCGGGGCGACAAGATCACGGGATCGGGGACCCCACACGCCGATACAGCAGGTGCCGCCCGTGATATCACGTACCGTGACGCCGGTTGGCGGCAGGTGGCGGGTGATCCAGTCCATGTCCAGCGGCCCATTGGCGCCGACCTGGAAGGTGTCCTCGGCCAGCCGGGCGACGGTGAGATCGCTTCGGATGCCGCCAGTTTCGTCCAGCATCAGGGTGTAGGTCACCGAGCCGACGCGCTTGTCGACGTTGTTGGTGGTCAATTCCTGCAGAAACGTGCAGGCGCCCGGTCCGCTCACCTCGTAGCGGGTCAGGGGGGTCATGTCGTAGAGCGCGACGTGTTCACGCGTCCAGCGGGCCTCGGCGATGGAGATCGGCGAGTAGAACTGGCCCGACCAATCGTCGCGGTCGGGGAACGCCACTCCCTGTTCGGCCAATTCGGCCATCAGAGCGGCGTTGGCCTCATACCACGCCGGGCGCTCCCAGCATCCGCCCTCGAAGAAGTAGGCGCCCAGCTCGAGCTGGCGCGGGTAGAACGGGCTGACCCGAATGTTGCGTGGTTCCTCGCGATACTGGTGCGGGTGGATGATGTCGTACACCTCGACAAAGCCCTGCGAACTGGTCGCCAGGATGAAGTCGGGACTCTTGGCGGCGTCCTCGAACCGGTACAGATCGCATTCGTGCACATCGGTGCCCGGCGTGCCGTCCAGGATCCACTCGGCCATTGCTTTGGCCACGCCGGCCGAATGTGTCACCCATACCGCTTCGGCCACCCAGAAACCGGACAGGTCCCGGTGCTCACCCATGATCGAGTGACCGTCGGGTGTGAATGAGAAGATGCCGTTGAAGCCTTCCTCCACCTTCGAATCACCAAGCGCCGGAAGCAGTTCTACGCTCTTCGTCCACGCGATACTGAAGTCTTGCTCGGTGAACGGCAGCATCGACGGCATCGGCTCGGCGGCGGTGTCGGCGAGCAGCGTGGTCATGTCGACCGGCATCGGGCGGTGGCCGTAGTAGCCGATGCCGATCCGGTCGCCGTGCTCGCGGTAGTAGAGGTCCTGGTCCTGGTGACGCAGGATCGGCAGGAACGCCTCATCTCCGGTCAGGCCGTCGCGCCGCAGCGCGCCCACCTGACCGGATTTGGCGTACTGGTGGGCCATCGGCACCAGCGGCACCGTCAGGCCTGCCTTCGCGCCCAGCTGGGCACCCCAGAAACCGGCAGCCGACACGACGATGTCGGCAGCGAACTTCTCGCCCGTCGCGGTGAGCACTCCGACCACTCGGCCGCCGCTCTCGAGCAGCTCGATCACTTCCTGGTGACCGAGGAACCGCGCGCCGCGCTCGGTGGCGCGGTCGGCTTGCGTGGTGGCCGCGCGCAGGGCCTTGGCCAGACCGTCGGTGGGGGTGTGGAATCCGCCAAGGATCTGATCGGCATCCAGCAACGGATAGAGCGCCTGGCACTGCTGGGGGTCGAGCAGCTCGCCGGGAACGCCCCAGGACTGAGCCCAGCCGCGCTTGCGGTGCAGATCGCTCCACCGGGCTTCGGTGGTCGCGACCTCCAAGCCGCCGAGCTGATCGAACGCACCGAGGCTGACAAACTTTTCCACGGTGTAGCGCGCGAACTCGGACATGGTCTTGGAACCATTGGTCTGGAAAACCAGACCGGGGGCATGTGACGTCGAACCACCCGTGGCGAACAACGGGCCTCGATCGAGAACAGTGACATCGGTGCACCCGCGAGCGGTGAGTTCGTCGGCGAGCGACGTGCCGACGATTCCGGCGCCGATGATGACGACCTTGAGAGCTGACACTCCAAAGACCTTTCGTTGCGCAATAAACAACAACTGCGTATTACGCAACAGTTTGGGTGCGTTGGTAGCTGGTGTCAACTTGGCGGGCGCATGTCTTTTTCGGGTTGACGACAGCCCCGCCACCCGTGCACACTGTTGCGTAATACGCATATGTTGCTTATTACGCAACACATTACCCATAAGGAGGCCTGCCGTGGAACTCCCCACCACACGTACCGTGGTGGCCGAACTGGCCGACATCCCGTCGGGAGAGGTACTGACCGTCACCGTGCCCGGCGAACCGCCGATCTCGATCTTTCACACCGATCACGGCCTATTCGCTATCGACGACACCTGCACACACCAGGACGCGTCCCTGGCCGATGGCTGGGTCGAAGACTGCAAGGTGGAGTGCCCGTTGCACGAGTCCTGCTTCGACCTGCGCACCGGCGAAGTGTCGGGCCCACCAGCCAAAACCCCGGTGCGCGTGCATCGCGTTGGCGTCGACGGCACCCAGATATGGCTGGCGGTCGGCGAATGACCATCGCATGCGGCGCCATCGTCGTGGGGGCCTCGTTGGCCGGCCTGTCGGTGGTCCGCGAGCTGCGCGCTGCAGGTTTCGCTGAAGCCATCACCGTCGTCGGCGACGAAGTACACCTCCCCTACGACCGCCCGCCTCTGTCGAAGGCTTTCCTTGCCGAGGATTGTGATCTGGGCCTCGTGCCGCAGGACGACCTCGACGCGCTGACGGTCAATTGGTTACTTGGCAAACCCGCGAGCAATGTGACCACCGGACCCGACGGCCGACACACCGTCGAGATTGCCGGCGTTCCGGCCGCAACCGCCGAGGTGGTGGTGCTTGCGACAGGGGCCCGCGCGCGCCGGTTGCCCGGTGCGCAGGTGGCGGGGGTGCACACACTGCGCACGTTGGACGACGCGCTCGCACTGCGCCGATCGCTGCAGCAGTGCGCTCGACTGGTGGTCATCGGTGCGGGGTTCATTGGCGCCGAGGTGGCCTCCACGGCGGCCGAGCAGGGCATCGACGTCACCATCGTGGAGGCCTGCGAGAAACCACTGGAACGGCCGCTCGGCGACGTCATCGCCGCGTCGTGCACCGCCTTGCACGACGCCAACGGGGTGCGGTTGCTCACCGGCGCCGGGGTTGATCGGCTGCGCTGCGACGGTAACCGAGTACACGGCGTGTTCCTGACTGACGGGACCGAGCTGTCAGCCGACGTGGTCGTGGTTGGTATCGGCGCCCAGCCCAACACCGAATGGTTATCCCACCCCGCCATCGTCACCGGTAACGGCTTCCGCGCCGACGCCTGCGGCCGCACCGCCGTCGCGGGCATTTACGCCCTCGGCGACTGCGCGGCCACGTTCGACCCACAACTCGACACGCATCACCGCAGCGAACACTGGACCAACGCCACCGCTCAGGCGAAAACAGTCGCCGCCGCGATCACCGGGCGTGATCGCCCCGCGCCGGCGGCGCCCTACTTCTGGTCCAAGCAGTATGGTCACCAGCTCCAGTTCGCTGGGTACCGAACCGATGACGACACCGTGCAGATCGTCGACGGCGATCCGGCGGCGGGCCCGTTCGTGGCCACCTACGAGCGCGGCGGCAGGGTGGTGGCGGTATTCGCCCGTGACAACGCACGACTGTTCACGCGCTACCGCAAGCAGATCGAACGCGATCTGCGTTAGTCGGCCAGCAGGCGGGCGACCGCGGCGGCGTACACCGCAGAGTGACCAGCACGGAAGTACCCAAGTTCTACCCGGCCCGCCACCGGCGCCCCGACCAACGTGCTGGGCGACACCTCGCGCGGCGACGGCGCCCTGCGACCGTACCCCCGCGCCACATCACGATCACCGATCGTGCCCCTCGAAAAGCCCTGAAATCAAGGAGTCAAACCCCATGAGCCAAACCGTGCGCGGCGTGATCGCCCGCAGCGTCAATGCCCCGGTCGAGGTTGTCGACGTCGTCATCCCGGATCCCGGTCCTCGGGAGGTCGTCGTCGACATCATCGCGTGCGGGGTGTGCCACACCGACCTGACCTACCGCGAGGGCGGCATCAACGATGAGTTCCCCTTCCTGCTGGGGCACGAGGCTGCGGGCACCGTGTCGCAGATTGGCCCCGACGTCACCCACGTGAAGGTCGGAGACTTCGTCATCCTGAACTGGCGTGCGGTGTGCGGGCAGTGTCGAGCCTGCAGGCGTGGGCGCCCCTGGTATTGCTTCGATACCTTCAACGCCACCCAGAAAATGACCCTCACCGACGGCACCGAGCTCACCCCGGCCTTGGGCATCGGCGCGTTCGCCGACAAGACACTGGTGCACGAAGGCCAGTGCACCAAGGTCAATCCCGCAGCCGACCCCGCCGTCGCGGGTCTGCTGGGCTGCGGCGTGATGGCCGGACTCGGCGCGGCGGTCAACACCGGCAATGTCAGCCGTGGCGACACCGTCGCCGTGATCGGGTGCGGTGGCGTGGGTGACGCGGCGATCGCGGGCGCCGCGCTGGCCGGTGCGCGCACCATCATCGCCGTCGACACCGACGATAAGAAGCTCGGGTGGGCTGAGGAATTCGGCGCCACCCACACCATCAACGCGGCTCATGCCGACGTGGTGACGTCGATTCAGGACCTCACCGACGGGTTCGGGGCCGACGTCGTCATCGATGCGGTCGGTCGGCCCTCGACTTGGACGCAGGCCTTCTATGCCCGCGACCTGGCCGGCACCGTGGTGCTCGTCGGTGTCCCCACGCCGCAGATGACCCTGGAAATGCCATTGATCGACCTTTTCTCCCACGGAGGGGCGCTGAAGTCCTCCTGGTATGGGGACTGCCTGCCCGAACGCGACTTCCCCACGTTGATCTCGCTGTATTTGCAGGGTCGGCTGCCGCTTGAGAAGTTCGTCAGCGAGCGCATCGGCCTCGACGACATCGAGGAAGCGTTCCACTACATGCATGCCGGTGAGGTGCTTCGGTCCGTGGTGGTGCTCAAGTGGTGAGGAGGGGCGTCGAGCGGTTGGTGACCAGCGGCACCCGCGCGGAGTCGCCCACCCCGACACGGAATCCGCGATGCCACCAACCACCGCGGCGCCGTGCACTCGACACCCCCAACCGGGCTGGCTCGGATAGTCGTTCGCCGGCGCATGCGTTGGCCTTTTCACACGACGATGGTGCGCAGCACGTCGCTTTCTGAAGCAACGAGATACTGCTCGAGTTCGGCTCGTGCCGCGGCCTCCTCACCGGCGTCGACGAGCGCGACCAGACGGCGGTTTCTGGTCAGGTACGGGCGATGCAGCTGTTCGGGGTCGGGCAGCTGCAGAAACGCCAGCCGCAGCTCGGCGAGCAGCCTGTCCGACATTGCCGAAATATGCGGACTACCACAGCCATCCATTATCGCCCGATGAAACTCGATATCCCGCGTGCCAACACCGTGCCAATCGCCGCGCTCGGCAGCCGCCATCGCTCCCTCGACCGCAACGCTCATCGCCGAGCGGAGCTGCGCATCGGTGATCGCCGCCGCCAGCCCGAGTGGTTCCACGAGTCGTCTGGTCCGGTACAGGGCGCGGATGTCATCGGATCCCATTCGGCGGACATGTACGCCGCGATAGGCGATGTGCTCGATGAGGCCCTCGTGCGCCAGCAACTGAAACACTTCGCGGAGGGTGTTCCGCGAGACCTCCAGGTCGTCCGCGAGACGCTCTTCCCGCAGGCGAGTGCCGGGTGGCAGCAGACCGCCCGCGATCCGTGCCCGCAGGACGGAGGCCGAGTGGTTTGCCACACTCAGCCGCGCACCTGTTCGCCCGCGCGAGCCCGCGCGGCTGGAGGCGTTGGACTTGTCCGCAGGGTGCCCGTTCATATCTGTGGCAAGAGTACCGTCGCGGCCGGTTAAGCCCTGGTTAACCCTTCCCGATTGTGTTGAACAATGCACAGTGCATTCGGCATTGTTCAACAAAATACCCGTACCGACTCCGAGGTAGACCATGGCCGAGCCCGCGCATCACCCGCCCACACCGGAGCCAGCGAGGTCACCATCGTCGATACGCAAGGTCATCCTCGCCAGCCTCATCGGCACGTCGCTGGAGTGGTACGACTTCTTCATCTACGGAATTGCCGCGGCATTGGTGTTCAACAAGGTGTTCTTCCCGGATTTCGATCCGCTGGTGGGCACGTTGTTGTCCTTCGCCACGTTCGCCGTCGGCTTCGTGGCCCGCCCGCTCGGTGGGGTGGTGTTCGGGCACTACGGCGACAAGATCGGCCGCAAGAACGTGCTTGTCGCGACCCTGCTGCTGATGGGCATCGCGACAATGCTGGTCGGAGCGCTGCCGACACACGCCGCCATCGGAATCTGGGCACCCGTCCTGTTGGTACTACTGCGTTTCCTGCAGGGTCTTGGCCTCGGCGGTGAATGGGGCGGCGCCGTGTTGATGACCCTGGAATCGGGCGACCCCCGACGTCGGGGCCTCAACGCCAGTTGGCCCCAGGTCGGGGTTCCCATCGGCTTGCTGCTAGCCAACGGGGTGTTGTCCCTGGTGGGGGCGTTGACCACGGAGGCGGCGTTCCACACGTGGGGTTGGCGGGTGCCTTTCCTGCTGAGCGGGATCCTGGTCCTCGTCGGACTGTGGATCCGGACGACGGTTGCGGAGAGCCCGCTGTTCACCGAGGTCGAGCAGTCCGGCGAGAAGGAAGCGGCACCGATTATGGAGGTGCTGCGCCGCTACCCGAAGAACGTGTTGCTGGCCATCGGGGCGCGGGTGGGCGTCGACGTTGCGTTCTACACGTTCGTCCTGTTCGTCACCACCTATGTGGCTACCTACCTCGAGTTGCCCTCGCACTATGCGCTCAACGCCACGCTGATCGCCGCGGCCGTGCAGGTGGTCGCCATCCCGTACTTCGGGCACTTGTCGGATCGCTTCGGCCGCCGGCCAGTCATGCTGATCGGCGCTATCGGCGCCGCGGTCTGGGTTTTCGTGTTCTTCGCGCTGCTCGACACCGGCCAGTTCGCGATCATCGCGCTGGCGATGATCGTCGCGTTGATCATGCACGCGGCGCTGTACGGCCCTCAGGCATCGTTCATTGCCGAGATGTTCCCGACCAAGGTCCGCTATACCGGCGCCTCGATGGGCTACCAGCTCGCGGGCATTCTGGGAGGTGCGCTGGCCCCCATCATCTCGGTGGCGTTGCTCGATCGGTTCGACACATCCGTTGTGGTCTCGGTGTACGCCGCGGCGATGCTGGTGGTCACGATCATCTGCGTGTTCCGCGCGCCGGAGACGTCCCGGCTCGACCTGCACGGCGATGTGGCGCTGAACAATCGGTGACGCCGACGCGGATCGATTTGAACAGCGACCTCGGTGAGGGTTTCGGTGTGTGGCGATTGGGTGATGACGAGGCGCTGCTGGATATCGTCACCAGCGCCAACGTGGCCTGCGGATTCCACGCCGGGGACCCCGACACCTTGCGTCGGGTCTGCGAGCGGGCGGCAGAACGAGGTGTCGCCATCGTCGCGCAGGTCGGTTATCGGGATCTGGCGGGGTTCGGACGGCGCGCCATCGATGTCCCGCCGTCGACCCTGATGAACGAGGTCATCTATCAGATCGCGGCGCTCGACGGGTTCGCCCGGGTGGCTGGCACCCGGGTGCGCTACGTCAAACCCCATGGCGCTCTTTACAACCGAATCGTCCACGACGAGGACCAGGCCGCCGCGGTGACCGCCGCCGGGCTGCCCGCGACTGACGTGTGGAACTCGGCAGCTCTATCGTCGGGTCAGCGCACGCAGGAAGAACGTCAGGTTGGCCGGCCGTTCGGCGAGGCGCCGCACGAAGTAGCCGTACCATTCGGTGCCGAACGGCACGTACACCCGGACGTGGTTCCCGGCGCCGACCAGCCTGCGCTGCTCGGCGTCGCGGATGCCGTAGAGCATCTGGTACTCGAAATCATCCGCAGTGCGGTCGAATTCGCGCACCATCGCCGGTACCGCGTCGATGATCGCCGGATCGTGGGAGGCCACCATCGGATATCCCTTGCCCGCCATCAGCACCCGCAGGCACCGCAGGTAGGCGTCGGTGACCTCGTCGCGATCGCGGTAGGCCACCGATGCGGGCTCGTCATAGGCGCCCTTGCACAACCGGATCCGGGCGCCCGAGGCCGCGAACTCCTCGCAGTCGGCGAGCGTGCGGTGCAGATAGGCCTGCAGCACGGTGCCGAGCCAGTCGAATTCGGTGCGTAACTCACGCACGATCGACAGCGTCGAATCGGTGGTGGTGTGGTCCTCCGCGTCCACGGTCACCCAGGCGCCGACCTGCTTGGCCCTGGTGCAGATCGTGTGGGCGTTCTCCAGCGCGACCTTCTCGCCGTCGCGGGGCAATGCCTGACCCAGGGCCGACAGTTTGAGCGACACCTCCAGCGGGCGTACCCCGTCGGCCGGAGCCGTCGATCGCACGTCGGCGTCGAGCGCATCCAGCAGCGCCAGGTACGCGGTCACCGTCGCATTGGCCGCCTCGACGTCTGTGGTGTCCTCGCCGAGGTAGTCGATGGTCACAAAGCGACCCGAACTCCTCAGCTCGGCAACCGATTTCGTCGCTTCGTCGACGGACTCGCCGGGAACGAACCGGTGCACCACCTTGCGGGTGACCGGCAACCGCTCGGCGGTGCGGCGCAGACCGTCCGAGCGGCTCGCGGCAAGAATCACCGGGCGGGCGACCTTGTCGAAGACCCCGCTGGTCAACGCGGTCATACTCATACCTCCATATGCGGGTAGCGGTGATCGGTGGCCGGCACGAACGTCTCCTTGATGGAGCGGGCCGACGTCCAGCGCAGCAGGTTCAGCGGTGAACCCGCCTTGTCGTTGGTGCCCGACGCCCGGGCGCCGCCGAACGGCTGCTGCCCGACCACCGCACCGGTGGGCTTGTCGTTGACGTAGAAGTTGCCCGCGGCCTGACGCAGCCGCTTCTCGGCGGTCAGCACCGCGGCACGGTCGTCGGCGATCACCGCACCGGTCAATGCGTAGCGGCTGCCGGAGTCGACGACGTCGAGGATCCGCTCGTACTCCGCATCGGGGTACACGTGCACGGCCAGGATCGGGCCGAAGTATTCCGTGCGGAAAGCCTCGTCGGTCGGGTCGTCGGAGAGCAACACGGTGGGTCGGACGAAATAGCCTTCGCTGTCGTCGTATTCGCCACCGGCGGCGATCGTCACACCCGCCGTGCTCTTGGCGCGCTCGATCGCGGCGACGTTCTTGGCGAACGAACGCTCGTCGATCACCGCGCCGCCGTAGTTGCTCAGATCGGTGACGTCGCCGTAGCTCAGCTCTTCGGTCGCCGACAGGAAGTCATCGCCCATCGTGTTCCACACCGAGCGGGGGATGAACGCCCGCGACGCCGCCGAACACTTCTGGCCCTGGAAGTCGAAGGCGCCGCGGATCAGCGCGGTGCGCAGCACATCAGGCCGCGCCGAGGCGTGGGCGACGACGAAGTCCTTGCCGCCGGTCTCCCCGACCAGCCTCGGGTAGGCGTGGTAGCGGTCGATGTTGGAGCCGACCTCGCGCCACAGGTGCTGGAAGGTGGCCGTCGATCCGGTGAAGTGGATGCCCGCCAACCGCGGATCCGCAAGTACCACATCGGAAACCGCCAGACCGTCGCCGGCCACCAGGTTGATGACACCCGCGGGCAGGCCCGCGGCCTCGAGGAGTTGCATGGTCAGGTAGGCCGCGAACGTCTGGGTCGGCGACGGCTTCCACACCACCGTGTTACCCATCAACGCCGGCGCGGTGGGCAGGTTGCCCGCGATGGCGGTGAAGTTGAACGGGGTGATCGCGTAGACGAAGCCCTCGAGCGGGCGGTGGTCGGTGCGGTTCCACACGCCCTTGCCGCTGACCGGCTGCTGGGCGAGGATCTGCCGGGCGAAGCCGACATTGAAGCGCCAGAAGTCGATGAGCTCGCACGGGGTGTCGATCTCGGCCTGATACGCGGTCTTGGACTGGCCAAGCATGGTGGCGGCGGCCAGCTTCTCGCGCCAGGGCCCGGACAGCAGGTCGGCGGCGCGCAGGAACACCGCAGCGCGCTCGTCGAACGGCATGGCCGCCCAGTCCTGCTTGGCGGCGATCGCCGCCTCGACCGCGGCGGTCGCGTCGGAGTGGGTGGCGTTGGTGAGGGTGCCGAGGCGGGCGGCATGGCGGTGTGGCTGCACCACGTCGATGTGCTCGCCACCGCCCATCCGGTGCTCGCCGCCGATGACATGCGGCAGATCGATCGGGTCGGCGGCCAGGGTCGTCAGGGCCTCAGTGAGCCGGGCCCGTTCGGGGGAACCCGGCGCGTACTCGTGAACTGGCTCGTTGGCGGGCAACGGCACGTCGGTGATCGCGTCCATGCAGACAAGGATTCCCGATTCGGGTCGCCCGGGGATTAGCTGATCGGACAATACTCAGTCGGTGTACTAGTAGTATCCGACAACATGGGCACGGCCCGGATCGGCCTCGGCGAGCTGTTGCTCGCACTGGATCGCACGATGGTGACGTTGGTACACGCGCCGCGCGGCCTCGACATGCCCGTCGGGTCGGTCGCATTGATCGATTCCGACGACGTGCGGCTCGGGCTGGCCTCCGCCGCGGACAACGCCGACCTGTTCTTTCTGGTCGGCGTTTCCGAGGACGCGGTGCTGGGCTGGGTGGACAGTCAGGCCCGGATACCGATCGCGATCTTCGTCAAGGAACCCACCGACGCGGTCGTCGCGCGGGCGACGGCGGCCGGCGCAGCCGTGGTGGCGGTCGACCCGAGGGCACGCTGGGAGCGGCTCTACCGGCTGGTCAACCAGTTCTTCGAACATCGCGGCGACGGTGACGATCCCCTCTTCGGCAGCGGCACCGACCTCTTCGGGCTTGCCCAGTCGATCGCCGACCGCACCCGCGGCATGGTCAGCATCGAGGACGACGTCTCGCATGTGCTGGCCTACTCGTCGTCCAACGACGACGCCGACGAACTGCGCAGGCTCTCGATCCTGGGCCGCGCCGGGCCCGCGGACTATCTGGCCTGGATCGGGCAGTGGGGCATCTTCGACGCGCTGCGCGCCAGTGGTGACGTGGTGCGGGTGGCCGAACGCCCGGAGCTGGGCCTGCGGCCTCGGCTGGCCGTCGGCATCCACCTACCGCGGACCGGGCCGCGGCGCCCGCCGCGCTTCGGCGGCACCATCTGGCTGCAGCAGGGTTCCGCACCGCTGGCCGACGACGTCGAGGACGTGCTGCGTGGCGGCGCGGTGCTGGCGGCCCGGATCATGGCGCGGATGGCAGCGGCCCCGTCCACACACACGGTGCGGGTGCGGGATCTGCTCGGCCTGACGACCGAGGGTGCGCCCGGTCCCGGCCCGGACGCCGACGATGTCATCGGCATCGCCAAGGAGCTCGGCATCGCCGCCGACGGCCGCGCCGCCCTCATCGGATTCCGCGGGACGGGCCAGCCGGTGCCGTCGGATGTGATCGCGTTGAGCGCCAGCGCTTTCCGGCCCGACGCACAGGTGGTGGCGGCAGGCGACCGGGTCTATGTGCTGCTGCCCAAGATCGGTGCGCCGTCGTCGGTGACATCCTGGGTGCGCGGGGTGGTCACGGCGGGACAGCGGGAGCTGGGTTTGACGTTGCGCGGCGTCATCGCCGCTCCCCTGGCCGGGCTGTCGGCCGCGGCGCAGGCCCGCTCCGAGATCGACCGCGTATTCGACAGCGCCCAAAGGCATCCCGGCGCCATCGGCCAGGTCACCTCGCTCGACGAGGCACGCACCACGGTGCTGCTCGACGAGATCGTGTCCCAGGTGTCCGGCCAACCGCGGCTGATCGACCCACGGGTACGCGCGTTACGCGAACGCGACCCGATGCTCGCCGACACGCTGCGGGTCTATCTCGACGGCTTCGGCGACATCGCCGCGGTGGCCCAGCGCCTGCATGTGCACCCCAACACGGTGCGATACCGGGTGCGGCGGATCGAAAAGCTGTTGTCCACATCGCTTTCCGACCCCGACGACCGGCTGGTCCTCGCCTTGGGCCTGCGGGCCACCGACCCAGCACGCTAGGCGCCTACCCCGCCGACGTGCCTGCCGTCGATGTCCGTCTTCTGATTGTCGGGCGACTCGTGTCTGTTCCGATGGTGCGGCGCCAGTACATGTCTGAGGCGTTGTGTGTGGAGCTATTGCTTGACAAAGTCGCCGGGTTTGTATTTGTGGTCGAAAAATTCCTGCTTGGGGCCGTACCAGCGGATGAGGCTGAACCAGCCCCTACCGGGAACGGTTTTGAGCCAGTTCTTCGCTCCATCAGGCGGATTGGGGCCGATGTGGAAGGTCACCGAGCCGTCGGGGTTGAACTCCAGGTCATTCATCGAGTTCAGCGACGGATAGACCTGCCCGGGTGCGTCGACACCGGAGGCAGATTCGGCGTCATAGACGGTGACCGACCACAAGATGTTGGCCGGCGGGTTGGCGGGCAGATCGATGGTGTAGGTGTCCTCGCCGCGCAGGTACTCGCCGTTGCTGTCCTTATAGGCCGCACCGTATTTGGCGCCGAACCCGACGATCGAGGAGATCATGCCGGTGCTGATCGAGTAGGCGTTGATGTACATGTGTGCCTTGGCGTTCACATCGGCGTAGCCGGTCTTGCGGACGCGAAACTCCTCGTCGAGCAGGGTGTGCCAGAAGTCGTCGAGCTCGGTGCGGGCATGGGCGACCCAGTGCCGGTCCGACCACCACAGCGCGTTCTGTTCCTGGTCGAAGTGCGCAGCGATGTTCTTGGCCATCCGCCATGCGGTCTTGGCGCCCTGGTCGAGCAATTCGCGTTCACGGTCACTGGGTGTGAAGTCTTTGCCTTTCGAGATGCCCAGTGCTGCCAGGACACCATGCATATAGGGGTCGACGGCATCCAGGCGTTCGCTTTGGATCAGTTCGTTGAGCATGTCGAAGTAGGTGCCGTCGCGCGGGAAGAGCGCATTGGCCGGGACGTCGGAAACATGCTTGAAATCCATGGGTTTCGCGTCGCCATTAAGTGGGCGGATGACCAGTCCCTCAACCGCTTTCACGCCGGGTGACAGATCGTCGACCAACTGGAAGAAGCCGCGTTGGAAGACGAACACTCCGTTGGTGGCAGATTCGTAGATGTAATACTCGGCTGGATCGACGCCGAGATCGGCGATCCTCTGGCCGGCTGGGACGATCAAGTATTTGCCGCCATTGCCCTTGTCCGGTCCGGGAATGCCGATGTCTCCGAGGTACTGCACACCATCGATGTTCGGACCGGTCAACGGGCGATGCCAGAAGTCGTCCATCAAGCCCTGGATCTTCGGGGGAGCTTCGAGCACCAGCGGACCAGTCTCGGCCAGGTCGGCAAACCCCAGGCAATAGACGACATCCGAGTTCGGTGTGGTGATGGCGGTGTTGGGTTTGAGCCGCTTCTCATACACCGACATCACGTTGTAGCCGGAGCCGGCCACCTCGCTCAGCCCCTTCTTCATCGCGAACATGTTGACCGCGGGCAACGACCACAAGTAACTCTGCGTCGCCCGCTGAAAATAGAGCTCCTCGGTCAACGCTTTCGCGGTTTCCTCGGTTGGATAGCCGCGATCAAGCTGCGCATCGGCCAAGGCGTGGTATCCGTCGCCATTGGGCATCTCTCGAGTTCCTTCCTCGCGTGAGCAGGCCGCCAGCACCCTGTGACGCGGCCGCCAATGCCCGCGGAGCCCACCGCCCTCCGTCGAATGATCGCCATGTCGGTGGTCTCTTCCTCGGGAAGCGGTGTCGTCTGGCGTCGGATCACATTCTTGGGCGAGACCAGTGACTCTGCTCGATGGCAAGCGAATTGCCTTCTGGCCCCAAGTTACGCGTGCGGAGGGCCTCGCCCCGCGGTTTTGCGATACCGCTTGGCGGCATGCCGAGTTTGTGACCGAAGTGACGCACGGTTCTCAACCGAAACGGAGGACGCGGTGCTCGGCTGCGCCGGATGTGACGATTTCCCGATGCTGTACACCCATCCGCAGCAATCATTCCTCGACCTGGCAGCCGCCTCAAGTGGTTAGGTAGAAGGGTGTGCCGCGGCGCCGTCGCGGCGACGCTGGGGCCTGGGGAGCCGCAGTCGATCCGGATCTGTCGGGAGGCGTGTGCTCATGAGCTGGGGATTGACATCGCGATCGGCATTGGGCGGGGCAAGGCTGGCGGTTGCTTCGGTCGGTGCTGGGGCCGCATTGGCCGTCTGTTCCCGCGGGACACCACCCCGCACGGACGTCACCGACTTCGGCCCAACCCCATCCCGCTGAAATGCACGCGGCCAACGTCGCCCAATCCGCACCAGGGGTGGTGATGCAGCCCGGCTACGCCCGCACCTTCGGACAGACTGCCTACGTGTGGGGATGGCCGCTGGTCAACATGCTCAACCGCAAGGCCTCGATCACTCGGGCCCCGCACCCCGGCCGGCTCAACGGGGTGCTGCCGGCTGCCCCACGGGGCCGTTTGGCCATGCTGGCCGACTACATCGATCCCGCCCAGACCTTCATCGCCTGTCCCAACCAGGACGTCGTCTACGGGCTGTCCTACATGTCGCTCGATGAAGAACCGGTCGTCGTGCAAGTCCCCGACTTCGGTGACCGGTTCTGGGTGTATGCCTTGTATGACCAGCGCACCGACCAATTCGGCGAACTCGGCAAGCCCTATGGCTCCAAGCCGGGCTTCTACCTGCTGGCCGGCCCAAACTGGAACGGCGACACGCCAGTTGGCGTGCAGGCGGTCCTGCGGGCCTCGACAGCTCTGGCCGCGGCGATCCCACGGATCTTCATGGACGACACACCCGAGGACCGCGCTGCCATTCAGCCGGTGATAAACCAAATCAACATCTACCCACTCGGCGAATTCGACGGACACATGAAGAATGTCGAATGGGCCAAACTGCCCAACCTTCCCACCCCGCCCGCACAAGACGGCGGAGAAACCAGGTGGGTGGTGCCCGAACATTTCTTCGACCAGATCGGGACAGCGTTGGAGGCTGTCACCCCGCTGCCCGGCGAGGAAGCGCTCTACGCGCAGTTCGAGGCGCTGCTGGACGCCAGGAAAGACCCGGACGTCAAGAAGACTCTCACCGAGACCGCGGTCGCCGCCGAAAACGATGTCATCGAGCCGTTTCTGCAATGGGTTCACAACGGCGTGCCGGTGGGCAACAACTGGAACCGGTCGGTGAACAACGCCATGTTCGGTTTCGACTACTTCAACCGGACCGCAACGGCCAAATCGAACATGTTCGAGAACCGCCCCAACGAAACCCAATACTTCTACACCGACCGCGATGGCTCTGGTGCCGCGCTGCACGGTGACCGCAACTACCGGATCACGTTCCCGGCGGGACAAGAACCTCCTGTCAACGGATTCTGGTCGCTGACCCTTTACAACGAGCATCACTTCTTCAACCCGAATCCGTTGAGCCGCTACTCACTGGGCACCAAGAACAAGACACTCACCCGCGGCCCGGACGGATCGCTGACCCTGTATGCCGGCGCGAACTCCCCTGGGCCGGACAAGGAGTCGAACTGGTTACCTGCCCCCGCCGGACCCTTTTCCCTCTACATCCGCGCCTACTGGGGCCAGCCCGCAATCACCGAGGGCACCTGGGAACCGCCTGCCGTGCAACCAATGTGATCCGCTGACGCGGTTTACACCGATCGCGCTTCGGCTCGCGGTGTGGGCGACGTAGTCGATGAGCACGGTGGTGCAACAGTTGCTTGCTGATCCGCCTTGGAACTATCTCCAGGTCGCTGCCGCGGTTGTGTTCGGAAGAGTCGCTGGCGGGCCGATCAAACCGCTATTGATGCCGCGGCCTGCAGCGTCGGCACCAGTTCGGGATTCTGGTTCAGCGGCGGCAGGTCCGGCGGCAGCAGCGGGAAAATGCTGGCGCCCGTCACTCCGGTCAATCGGGCGACGATCTGCGCGACGAAGTTTGTCGCGGCATACAGGGCGTTGCCGATAAACCTCACCGGCACGATCGCCAGCTCCCCCAGCGGACTGTCGAGGTCCTGCAGCGCAGTGACGCTTGGGTGGTGTAACCGTCGACGTAGGACGGAATGCTGGCGAAGATGGTTCTGACGCTGAGCGCCAGGGTGGTGGCAAGGTCGGGGTAGGTGTTGGCGGCGATCCGGTCCTCCAACGCCTCGCGCAAACCCTCGTCGCCGTTGACCGGCACGACGGTGCTGTCTTCGAGAGTGGTCAGGGATACCCCGTCGGAGTAGGCCGCGGGGATGCCGCCGAAAAGCGTGACGACCGTGGGCGTGACGTCGACGATCTCGTACTGCGAATTGACGGCACCGGCGGTGAAGATGTCGGAGTTGTTGGCGATGACGAATGTCGCTGTCTCATCGGGGGATTGGAATCCATGGCCGAAACCTTGCTGCGGCTGGTGGCCGTGGTCGGTGACCACGATGATGGTCCACTGTTCGCCGGTCTCCGCCTCCCAGGCGTTGACCACCTGCAGGATCTCGCCGAGGTTCTGGTCGACGTTGGTGATCGCCGCGGCGTACTGCGGTGAAGCGCCGCCGTAGGAGTGGCCGTTCTCGTCGACCCCGACGCAGTAGGTGAAGATGAAGTTCGGCACGTTTGGATCGGCGCCCTCGATCGCGGCCTCGGTCGCGTCGCCGATCGCGTCGCCGATCGCGTCGTCCGTCTGCTCCCAGTCCGTGTCACCGGCGACCTGCGGGATGTAGACGACGTTGTCGGCCGGGCGCGAGCCGGAGGCCGCGATGGCGGCGATGACATCCCAGTCGGCGATGGCCGTGGTCTCTGTGGCCGGGTTGAGCGTTTCGAATTGGTTGAAGACTGTCGGGTAGCGGTCGTACACGGCGGGGTTGTAGACGTTGTTGATGACGCCCGTGGTCTCGCCCCACACGCCGGTGAGGATCGCGGTCCACGAGGGGTTGGAGATCGTCGTGTGCCCGGCGATGCTCGGTGCTGCGGTCGTGCTGTCCTGTATGAGTTCGTAGAAGTTGGCGTTGGCGGGATCGGCCAGTACCCGGTTGAGGTTCGTGCCGTCCACGCCGATCACCAGAACGTTGGGTGAGGGGTCCGCGGTCTGCGATACCGCTTGCGGGGGACTCGCATTCACGTTCCGGACTGCGGTGGTCCGCTCCAATTCGTCGCGCACCGCGGTCAGCACCGTCAGCACCGTCGTCGCCCGGATCGGCGCGGCGGGTCCCCGACTCGGCAGCGACCAATCCGTTTCGGCCAGCTCGGTGATCGCAGCGATGATCCTGCGGGGCACCTGCCGGGTAGGCATTGCCGGTTCGACGGACGTGCTGGTCGTCGCGGCGGTAAAGGCGGGCTGGATGGGCCCCGTGTTGTCCGTGGGCGCCGTGTTCTCCGTTTGCCCGGTCTGCCCTGTAGTCCCGGTCCGCTCCGCGGGCTCCATCTGTTTCGACTGCTTCGTGGGCGCCGCCTCGGCGGTGTTCGACAGCGTGCCGCGACGCGCTGTGGGCGCTTCGGTGGTCGCGCCGGCCGGTGTCCAGTCGGTGAGACGCCGCGGAATGCCCTCGGGAGGATCCGTGCGGGCCGACGATCTCGACGTCGGCCCGTCGGTGCTCGTCGGGGCCGAAGGCGACGTACCGCCCTGCTCGGGCGCCGAGTCGGGTGGTTGACGCGCTCCGGCGGTGTCGATCTCGGTTTGCGCGGTGCCCTTTCCGACCTTTCGCGTGGGGCCGAAGGTCCTCGTGTTGGTGAACCCATCTGGCCTGTTCAGCGCCCTCGCTCCGTTCGCGGTTCTCGACGAAGGTCTGTCGACAGCGGACGCGTTGTTGCCCTTCGTCGGCCCGGCACTACCCGTCGAGGCTTTGGGCGATGGCATGTGCGAAGCGGCTTGCCCCGGCGAGCCGCCGGACTCGTCGGCCCACGCGGGGCAGCTCCACCCAATCGCGACGACGACCCCGATACCCAGTGCGACGGCCAGGCCCCCGATGCGACCCACATAGCTGTCGATGACTCCGCGTCGCTCGCATCCCCGTCGCTGTGCCGATCCATCGACGAACACTGTGCACCGCGATCTAATTCGTCAACATTTCGCGTTAGCGCTGCGCGATGGCGGGGGGCGGAAACGCCGGTCTGGGTTCTTCGGGAACCGGGCCGCCCGACGGCTGCCCGCCGATCTATCCGGTGCCGGCATCCCACACCGAGATGACGCTGTCAGAACTCGCGGAGGAGATCCGCAAGCGATCGGGACCAAGATGTCGGTGGGTCGAACTAATGTTCGAGCATGGGTCCGAATAGGGACATGGTGACCGCGGCGGCCGCGCAAGTGCGCGCCGGACTGGATGCACTTGCCGCCCTCGACCCCGAGGCGCTGACCCACCCGGAACTGTTGGGGCTGCTCGAACACATCGAGGTCACCCGCCGGCGCCTGCCCGCCGTGGAGCATCCGCTGGTGGCCCGACTGCAGGCCGAAGCCTCTCCGATTGCACTGGGCGCCAAGAATATGACGCAGGTGCTCGCTGAGAGGTTGCGGATCTCGGCGCCGGAGGCCCGGCGGCGGTTGGGGGAGGCTGACGGCCTGGGGCCGCGGCGAGCGCTGACCGGGCAGCGGTTGGAGCCCTTGTTGAGCCGGACCGCGGCGGCGCAGGCTGCGGGGGCGATCAACGCCGAACATGTGTCGATCATCCGTAGGTTCTTCGCCGATCTACCCGCAGCGGTCGATCATGACACCCGGATGCAGGCCGAGGCCAACCTGGCCTGCGTCGCTACTGGGCAGCGTCCCGAAGGGTTGCGAAAGGCCGCCGATCTGCTATCGGTACTGCTTGACCCCGACGGTGCCCTACCCGATGACACCGATCGGGCACGGCGCCGCTCACTGACCCTGAGCCGCCAAGGTGCTGACGGAATGAGCAAGCTGACGGGTCTGTTGGATCCTCACGCGCGAGCCACGCTGGAGGCCGTCCTGGCCAAACTTGCCGCCCCGGGCATGGCCAACCCCGACGATGCCTCGCCCGTCGTCGATGGCCAGCCTTCCCCGGAGCAGGCCCGCCGCGACTTGCGCAGCCCGGCCCAACGCAACCATGATGCGCTGACCGCGATGGGTCGCGCGCTGCTGGCCTCCGGAAAGCTGGGGCAGCTCAACGGACTACCCGCCACCATCATCGTGTCCACCACCCTCAAAGAACTGGAATCAGCGGCCAGCGGGGCGCTGCGCCCGGCCGGGGTGACCGGCTACGCCCTCACCGGCGCAGGCACGCTGCTGCCGATGGCCGACGTGATTCGCCTCGCCAGCCACTCCTATCACTACCTGGTGGTATTCGACACTCACCGCCATATCCCGCTCTACCTCGGCCGAAGCAAACGACTGGCGTCCGCCGGACAGCGCATCGTGCTGCACGCGCGAGATCGTGGATGCACCAAGCCGGGCTGCACCACCGGCGGCTACTACTGCCAGGTCCATCACGTGAACGGCTGGAACTCGCAAGGGCACAACACCATTGAGGGACAGACCAACATCGACGAACTCACCCTGGCCTGCGGTCCCGACAACCGGCTGATCGAAACCACCGACTGGCACACCCACACCCGCCCCGACGGCCTCACCGAATGGATCCGACCAGCCGACCTCGATACCGGCCAAGACAGAATCAACCACTTACACCACCCCGAACGCCTCCTCGCGCTCGGCAACAACGACAACGGGGACGGCAACATCGACGACAACGAGGACAACGAGGACAACGAGGACAACGAGGACGAGGACGAGCACGACAGTGGGTGACAATCGATGCCGGGACGCCGCCGAGCGCCCCAGAGCTTTTCGGGAACCGACGCTGCCCGAAGGAAGCCGAACGCCGGGACGGCCAGACCCCGGGGACACGGACGCACCGGGCGCGACGGCGTGGCCGAGGTCCGTTGCGAGTCCGTGGCCAAGGTCCTCGCGAGGTCCTGGCGAGGTCCTGGCGAGGTCCGTGGCCAAGGTCCTGGCGAGGTCCTCGCGAGGTCCGTGGCCAAGGTCCGTGGCCGGGGCATCACCAACGATCGAGTCCGGCGGACGCCCGGCCCGCTACGGCCACGAGGGCAGCCCAGCGTCAGACCGTCAGTGCGCCGGCAACGAGCTCGTCGAAAGACTGCAGCGCACAGTCGCTTTCGTCATCGATTCCCCGCAGCGGGCCGCGGTCGGCCAGATAGCGCTGCGCATACAGCCGGGCGACAAGGGCTTTGCGTTCGTCACCCCTGGCCGACCTGGCCCAGGCCGCCTGCTCGGTCAGCAAAGCACCGGCGTAGACGTCGCCCATGAACTGCGTCAGCGCAAAGAGCCGGGCCTCTGCCACCGGGGCGTCCAGCTTCGACCACGCCGCGATCGCCGCCTCGAGATCGGCGATCCGCGCCGAAACCAACCGCGTGACGTCGTCGTCGTCGGACACCGACACCGCATCACGCAGCCGGGTCAGCAATTGCTCGTGCGCCTGGTGGCGTTCGATGGCGCGGCGCACGTCCAGGCACAAGATGTTATCCGGCCCCTCCCAGATGGTGTTGACCTGCGCGTCGCGCAGCAGCCTGGCCACCGGCCAGTTCTCGATATAGCCGTTGCCGCCGTGGATTTCGATCGCATCGGAGGCCATCGTGATGCCCAGCCGGCACACCTTGAGCTTGGTGACCGGCACCGCGATGCGCTGCCGGATCCTGCGCGGTTGCCTGTGGTTGGCCCGGCCGGTGCCGTCGAACACCAACGCCTGGGCGGCTTCGACGTCGACGATCATCTCCGCCAACTTCCGCCGCATCAGCGGTTTGTCGATCAACGCCGAGCCGAACGCCCGTCGTGCCCACGCGTAGCAGAGCGACTCGACCAGCGCGCGGCGCGCGTTGCCCAGGGCGAACAGCGCGATGCCCAGCCGCGCGGCGTTGGTCAGCTCCATCATCCGGCCGAGGCCCCTGCCGTCGGAGGGACCGGCACCGAAGCCGGGTTCGCCGGAGAGCAGGAAGGCCTCCGCGTCAACGAATTCCACCTCACCCGATGCCACCGACCGGGTGCCGAGTTTGTCCTTGAGTCGGCGTATCCGAACTCCGTTGCGCGACCCGTCGCGTCGGGTGCGCAATACGAGGAAGGTGGCGACGCCGCGGGTCGTATCGGGCGCCCCCTCCGGCTTGGCCAGCACGACGAACGCCTCGCCCGCGCAATTGGACGCAAACCACTTGAAGCCGTTGACCAGCCACGCATCGCCTGTGCGCGTCGCCGTCGTCTCGAGCGCGCCGAGGTCGGACCCGCCGGTGCGTTCGGTCAGCAGCTGCGCCGTCTCCCCCTCCCACTCCCCGGACGCGAACTTCGCCAGCACATGCTCCCGCACCCCGTCCGGCGCATACGCGGCCACCAAGGCCTGCACCATCCCACCGCCCGTACCCAGCGCGCAGCCCATCCCGATGTCGGCCTGATCGAGCAGATAGTTCGACGCCAGCAGCGTCAGCGACGCACTTACGCCGGCCGACCGGGCGCCGTCCCGTATCGCCTGCAGGGCGTCGAGAACCGCCCGTTTGGACAGAGTGAACGACGACGGCATGACCACGTGTCCGGTGTCGTGACCCCAGCGGTCGTAGCGCTCAAGGCGCGGTGGGTTGCGATCGGTCTCCTCGGCCCAGCGCGCCACCGGGCCTCCCATCAACTCGCCGACCCGGGTCAGATGGGGCTCCGCGAAGGCAAGCTCCTCGGGCGGAAGGTAGTAGGCCATCGCGAACCGCAGCGTCGGATCGCTCAGATACCAGTTCAGACCCACCGCGCCCTGATAGCGCTCCGTGCGGTACCGATCGGATTTCTCCGCCGTCGCAAACGGCAGTCGATCCGCCGCTTCGGCGTCGTACGCGGCCATGCCGTGACGGTATTACGGGCCGCCGGGAACCCGAGGCGGTTCAGCTGAGCCGCTGGACGGCCGAGGCAATCCGTTCGTCGGTGGCCGTCAACGCGATCCGCACATGCTTCGCGCCGGCCGGCCCGTAGAACTCACCCGGCGCCGCCAGGATGCCCCGCTCGGCCAGCCATGTGACGGTGTCGCGACAGGGCTCCCCCCGCGTGATCCAGAGATAGAGCCCCGCTTCGGAATGGTCGACCGTGAATCCGGCCGCGGTCACCGCGGGCATCAGCGCGTCGCGACGCCTGGCGTAACGCTGGCGCTGCTCGTGTTCGTGGTCGTCGTCGTCGAGTGCGGCAACCATCGCCGCCTGGACCGGCGTCGGCATCATCATCCCGGCGTGTTTGCGCACCGCCAGCAGTTCGGCCACCAACGCGGGATCGCCGGCAACGAAGCCGGCGCGATACCCGGCCAGCGACGACGTCTTCGACAACGAGTGGATGGCCAGCAACCCGGTATGGTCACCATCGCACACGTCCGGGTGCAGCACCGACAGCGGAGCTGCATCCCAGGCGAGACCGAGATAGCACTCGTCGGAGGCCACGACGACGCCCCGCTCACGCGCCCAGCCGACCACCTTGCGAAGGTGGTCGACGCCGAGCACCCGCCCGGTCGGATTGCTCGGGGAGTTCAGGAACACGACGGCCGGTGACCGCGGACCGATCTGGGTCAGCGAATCGGCCAGCAGGACCTGCACACCCGCCATCCGCGCGCCGACTTCATACGTGGGGTAAGCCAGCTCGGGCACCACCACCACATCGTCACCGCCGAGCCCGAGGAGGGTCGGCAGCCACGCGATGAGCTCCTTGCTGCCGATGACCGGCAGTACCGCCTGCTCCGGCAGGCCGGTGATCCCATACCGGCGGTGCAGCGCGGCCACCGCCGACGCCCGCAGGGCAGGCGTTCCCGCGGTGGCCGGGTAACCCGGGGCGGCGCTGGCCGCCGCCAGTGCCTCGCGGATCAGCGGCGCCACCGGATCGACCGGGGTGCCGACCGACAGGTCGACGATGCCGTCGGGATGCGCGGACGCCAGGGCGCTCGCGTCGGCGAGCGTGTCCCACGGAAACACCGGCAGCGCTGCGGACAGTCGCTGCCGGTGCGTCTGGGACCTCACCACCCCTCGCGTCCGGGACCTCACCGCTCCTCGCGTCCGCGCGGCCTGATCGTCAGTCCTCGCCCTGCGGCGGCAGATCCTTGATGGCCTGCGGGTCGTTGTCCGTCTCACCGACCTTTGATGCGCCACCCGGTGAGCCCAGCTCATCGAAGAAGTCCGCGTTCACCTGGGTGTAGCTACCCCACTGGTCGGGAACGTCGTCTTCGTAGTAGATCGCTTCTACCGGGCACACGGGCTCGCAGGCGCCGCAGTCGACACACTCGTCGGGATGGATGTACAGCATCCGGGCACCCTCGTAGATGCAATCGACAGGGCACTCCTCGATGCATGCCTTGTCCTTGACGTCGACGCAGGGTTCGGCAATGACGTACGTCACCGGTTCTCCTCGATGTACCTGTCCAGTGGGGCTGCGGGGTGCTGGGGTCGAGCGCTGAGGATCGCCGCCAGTACGCAGAAAAGTATCCCTGCCGATACCTGGACGCCTGTCTCAGTGTGCCCTAACTCAGCGCGCGACACATTATGCGTGGCGCATGGTTACTGATACTAAACGTCCCACATACAGGTTCACTAGACGTAGCCTCAAGCCTTGCGGTGGCAGGAGGCGTGGACCAATGCGTGTTCGGTTCCCATGATTTTCGGACCAGCGTCGGCTCGGATGTGGGCGAACGATCGGTGGTCGGGTGTGCTCGAGACGGACTCACCGGTGAGGTGCTGCAGCGACGGTTGACTGCGGATCATCGGGAGATCCTGGACGTGCGGCACCGCACCAGTGATGCGGGACGGGCTGGGCCGCTCGTAGGATTTTGCGCGCCCGCTGCGCGACGGGAAGATCGATGAATTCTCCGTCGGGCAGCTGTGCGGCTGCGCCGCCCGCGTGGTCGAAGGCGGCAAGCACTTTCCGCGCCCAGGCGACTTCGTCGGCGTCGGGGTCGAACGCAGCATGGATTATCGGCAGTTGGGCGGGGTGGATCGCGGATTTGCCGAAGAATCCGAGTGCGCGACTGGCCGCGGCTTCCCGGCGCAGCCCGTCGCGGTCCTTGAGGTGCGGGTAGACGCTGTCGATCGGCGGCGCGATTCCGGCGGCGCGGGCGGCGACGACCAGGTGGGATCGCACGTAGTCCAGTTGCGCCCCGCTGGCGACGTTGAGATCCTTCTGCAGGTCGATGCCGCCGAGGGCAAGGTAGGAGACGGTCGGCTCCGCCGCAATCGACACCGCGTTCACCACCCCTTTCGCCGTCTCGATCGCGCAGATCAACGGGGTCTCGGGGGTGCGGTCGACGACCCAGCGCACATCGTCGACCGACTCCACCTTGGGAATCCGGATGCCGTGCGCCAGCGACCCAACCGCAGCCAGATCGGCCGCCGCCGCAGCGGTTCGGGGTGCGTTGATCCGAACCCAGGCGCGATGCCCGGTCAATGCGTGGGAGACCAGCTCCCGGGCAGTGTCTTTGGCTGCCGGCGGTACGGCATCCTCGAGGTCGAGAATCACCGTGTCGGCACCGGCATCGAACACTTTCGTCAGCAGATTCTCGTTGTGGCCGGGAGCGAAGAGGTAACTGCGGTGCATCACAGAACGCCGTCCCGCTCGAGGTCGGTGATCTGTTGCGGCTTCAAGCCGAGCCTTTCGCGGTAGAACGCGTGGTTGTCCTGACCGAGCCGGCGGCCGGGGAATCGGATCGCCCCCGGTGTCTCCTGCATCCGGAACATCAGGTTCTGCATTCTCAGTGGCCCGAGGTCCTCATCATCGACGGTGGTGATCGTTTCGCGATCGCGCACGTGTGGATCGTCCATCAGTTGTTCGACGTCGTAGATGGGCGCCAGCGCGGCGCCCACTCGCTGGAATTCCGCGCTCACTTCGTGCAGGGGCCGGTCCGCGATCCACTTCGCGACCGCGTCGTCGAGCAGGTCACCGTTTCGGCTACGCTCGCCCGCCGAGGCGAACCATGGCTGCTCGACCAGATCGGGACGCCCGACCAGCCGCATCACCCGCTCCGCCACCGAAGTCGCGCTGGCCGAGATCGCCACCCACCGACCGTCTTTGGTCAGGTAGGTGTTTCGCGGTGCGTTGTTAGGCGACCGGTTGCCGTGGCGCCCCGCAACGACGCCGAGCTGATCGAACGCGCTCGGCCCGGGGCCCAGGATGCCGATCAGCGGCTCGAGCAGCGACAGGTCGATCACTTGGCCCTGACCGTCACTTCCCGCGGAGTCGCGGTGCAGCAGCGCGCTCACCACCGCGAACGCGCCGGTGATCCCGGCGACTCCGTCGGCCAGCCCGAACGGCGGCAGCGTCGGAGGACCGAATTCCTCCCCGGTCTGGTGGGCGAATCCGCTCATAGCCTCGGCCAGCGTGCCGAATGCGCGCCGGCTTGCGTATGGCCCGGTCTGCCCGAACCCGGTAACCCGCAACACCACGAGCTTCGGGTTGATCTCTCGCAGCCGGTCCGGACCCAGTCCCCACTTCTCGAGCACGCCCGGCCGGAAGTTCTCGATGAGCACGTCGGCGTCGGTGACCAGTTCCCGCAGAATTCGCTGCCCCTGCGGACGTCCGAGATTCAACGTGACGCAACGCTTGTTGCGCGAGATGACCTTCCACCACAGACCATGGCCGTTCTTGTTCGCGCCGTGTGTGCGGGCCGGATCTCCGACCGGATGCTCGATCTTGATCACGTCGGCGCCGAAATCCCCCAGAAGCATCGCGCTGATCGGCGCGGCATACACCGTGCTGATGTCGAGCACCCGCATCCCGTGCAGCGGGCCAGACCCCCGCGGCGGGAGATCTGTGGAGTCCGTAGTGGCCGCGTCTAATTCCTGAGGCATTGCCAATGTCCTTGGGTTGGTGTGGAGAACTGTGCAGGGAAGTTCCCGCGCGGGCGGCGTCGTCCGGGCGGGCTGATGATCTTTTCCGGATGATTTCTGCGCGTCGGCTCAGCCGAAGCACGTCGGTCTCAGCGCGATGATCCGGCCAGTGCGAGCGCCGGCGCGGCGAGGAATACGTCGGCGGTGGCGATTCGTCGTGCCGCCCGGTGCAGCGTGACCGCGTCGGGATATCCGTCGGGGGACGACCTGATGTCGACCGCCACGACACCCGCGGCAGTGCCGAGTCGCAGCGAGCCTGGCCGTGCGACCCGGGCATGGTCGGCGACGACACCACCGGACAGGGTGGCGGCCGCGGCGACCGCGACCGCCGAGGTCAGGCCGATCGCGGGATGCGGGGCAAGCATGGACACCATCCGCACCGAGACGTCGTAGTCCTCGGCGGCCACCTCGACTCCCGAACTCGTGCGGTAATCCATTGGGGACCCGACGATTCCGACCTTTGGGACCGCGTGCGCCACCGGTTCCCCGGGGCGTCGCAGCCCCATCCGCAGCGCCGCCTCGCCGCGCAGCTCGACCAGCAGCGGTATCTGCTCGGCGATACATGCGTTGTCCTCGGCTCCAGTGAGTCCGAGATCGGCGGCGCCGAACAACGCCGTCGGGGCTCCGGCGTTGACCAACGTCGCGCGATAGTCGCGCCCACCCACGCTGATCGGGTCGGTCACCGATCCGGTGGGGAGTAAGGATGTGGGGTCGGCGGCCAGGTCGACGAACGTGAGCGCAACCGGGACGCCGAGTGCGCGCGTTCCGGGAACGGCGGCGTCACCGTGGACCGGAATCGACCCGCCCGGTGTGGCGATCTCCGCGATAAGGACGGCGCCAGTGTTCTGGTTGCGCATACGCACCGAAGTCGTGGTCGCGTGGACCGGCACGAGCCCGGCCTGGACCGCGTACAGTCCGATCGCGGTGGCGCAGTTGCCGCAGTTGCTGCCCCATTCAACCCGCCGGTCGCCGACGGCGACCTGGCCGAACAGGTAGTCGATGTCGATAGCCGGGTCGCTGGACCGGCGCACCACCGCGGCCTTGGACGTGGTGGAACTGCCGCCGCCCACACCGTCGAGCTGGCGCGGATCCTCGGCGCCGAATGCGGCGGTGAGGATGGCGTCGAGGCCGCCGGCATCCTCGATCAAGGGGTCGACGTCGACTCCGTTGAACAGCCAGCATTTACTGGTCCCGCCACGCATCCAGGTGCCGCGAAGTGTGAACACTGCCTGGCCCGCCTTTCGTTCGAATTGCCAAGGGACCGCGGCTTCCAACTCAACTCGAGTGCGTCGCGGCTCCGGTGCTGTCAGGAACCAGCCTGCGCCGGATGAGAGTCGAGTACAATCTCGAAAATCTCGATGACATTTAAGATAAAGTTAACTCTCTGCACCGGCGCGTCACGCCCGAGCATGAACGGATCCGATCGCCTGCACAGATCGATGCCAGGAAATGGACTCACCGAGCCGACAATCTGGCGGGTTGGTCAGACGAATCCGTGTGCGACTTCCTCGAAGGTGTTCATCAGGGTTTGAGCCGCGGGTGTCTGGCGCTGTTCAGCGGGATATGCCAGGAGAATTCGCCGCGATGGCGCGCCCCCGACGAGCGGGATGACACGGACATCGTCGCGCAGGTTCGACAGCGCCAGCCGCGGGGCCAACGAAACACCCAGGTCGACGGCGACCATCGCTTGGGCCTCCTGATAGTCATTGGCCGCGAACGCGACGGTGGGAGTGAATCCCGCGGCATGGCAGGCTTTCTCCAGCGCCAAACCCACGGGATGGTTGTCCTCGCGGGTGATCCAGCGCTCATCAGCGAGCTCGTCCATCGAGATCTTCTTGCGCTTCGCCAACCGATGATTCACCGACACCACGAGCGTCGGTGGATCGACGAGCAGCACCCGTACGGTGAGCTCGGGGTCGTTGACGGGGTTCCACGCGTAGTCCCACAACAGCGACATTTCGATTTCGCGAGCATCGAGCATGGCCCGCAACTGGGCGAAGCGTGAGCTGCGGACGGTGAGCCCGATCGCCGGATGGCGTGACTTGAACAACTTGACCACCGGCGGCAGCAGGCTCGAACCCGCCGTGGGGAATGTGCCGAGCCGCACGGTACCCGACCGCAGCCCGGCGATGTCGTCGAGTTCGGTGCCCGCCGCCAAGAGCTGGGTTTCGATCCGTTCGGCACGACGCACCAGGGCCGCCCCCGCCTCGGTGAGCCGCACCCCCCGGGCGTGGCGTTCGAGCAGCGGTTGCCCGGCTTCGGACTCAAGCTTCGAAATCTGCTGAGACACAGCCGAAGTCGTGTAGTTGAGCCGGGCCGCGGCCGAGGTGATGGAGCCGGCCCGCACCACGTCGACGAGCAGCAAAAGACGACGCGGGTCGAGCACGGCAACCTCCGGCGTTAAGTGAAGATAATGGCTCGTCAATAATTTCGAACTCCCACTATATGCCTTGACAACCTGGGCGATATGTCTGCCGCCCAGCCTCCGTCACCAAGAACACGTGGGGCAGGATTCAGTTTTTCTAAAGCATTAGATAGTAAATCGAAATTGTCCTGAATCTAGCGAATGCTTAACGTGTTGGAAGCCACGCTCGACCGATGGGTGTGGCCTTCGCCACCGGGTAGCGCCGTCCGCTAACCGCCACAGTGAAAGTGCGTCATGACTGCCATCGAGATATTGCCCCTAGTCGCGCTGGTCGCGATGTTCGTGATCGCCAGCGTGTTTCCCATCAACATCGGAATTCTGGGATTTCTCGGCGCGTTCGGCGTCGGGGCGTTCGTCCTGGGCCTCGACGACAAGGAGATCCTGGCCGAGTTTCCGACCTCGATCGTGCTGACCATTGTCGGGGTCACCTACTTCTTCGGCATGGCCAAGAAGAACGGCACCATCGACCTGCTGGTCAACGCCTGCATACGAGCCGTGCGGGGCCGGGTGACCGTGGTGCCGTGGGTGTTCTTCTTCGCCGCCTCGGTGCTGACCGCGTTGGGCACCTTCAGCCCGGCGGCGGTGGCGCTGATCGCGCCGGCGGCGATGGCGTTCGCCGCCCGCACCCGGATGAGCCCGCTGGTGATGGGCATCATGACGATCAATGGCGCTCACGCCGGAGCGTTCTCGCCGATCTCTGTCTCCGGTGTGCTGGTGCGAGACATCGTGGAATCCAGCGGGCTGAGCATCGCGCCGTGGACACTGTTTCTGGCCAGCTACGGCATCAACCTGCTGCTGTCGGTGCTGACCGTGCTCGGCTACGCCGTGCTGGCCCGGGTGCGGGACCTGGAGTACAGCGCCACCGGCACCGACCCCGACCACGGGGCCGGCGCTGCCCCGCGCCGCCCGATCACCGACGAGCCGGGCCGGGGAGCGACCGGCGGCTCGGCGTCGACCGGGACCGCCGTGCTGACCCGGGTGACGCCCCCTATGACCGACGTCGCACCTGCAGCGGCGGCAGTGACCTGGGTGCAAAAGCTCACCCTGGCCCTCATCGCGGCCGTGCTGGTGCTGGTGCTCGTGCTGCACCTGCCGATCAGCTTCGTCGCCATCGGCGCCGGCGCGATCCTGGCCTTCACCGACCTGAAGAAGCAGAACGAAGCGATCGCGGGCATCAGCTGGTCCACCGTGCTGCTCGTCGCCGGCATGGTCACCTACATCTCGGTAATGCAGGAAATGGGCACCATCGACCATCTCGCCGAAATGGCTGTCGCGATCGGCGCCCCCCTGCTGGTCGCCCTGCTGCTGTGCTACGTCATCGGCGTCACTTCCGCATTCGCCTCCTCCACCGCGCTGCTCACCGCCATCATCCCGCTGGCCCTGCCCCTGCTCGAGACAGGCGCCCTGCCCGTCGTGGGAGTCGTTGCCGCCCTGGCCATCTCCGCCACCGTCGTCGACGTGTCTCCCTTCTCCACCAACGGGGCCCTGGTGTTGGCCAACGCCCACAACATCGACCGCCGCGTGTTCTACCGCCAACTGCTGCTCAATGCCGGCATCGTCGTCGCCATCGCGCCCGGCCTGTGCTGGCTCGCCCTCGTCGTCGCACCTCAACTGCTCCACCTGTCCTGAACACCCGATACCGGTGCCGACCGCCACCTTCCCGGAGGTGGCGGTCTCGGCGTCGTTGTAGCTGGCGCCTCGCCGGATCGGGACCGGAGACGGCGTGCACAGCGCGGCCCGGGCTGGTTGGTGGATCCGCCCACCGTGGTGGGGCTTTCCAGAAGGATGGGTGGAGGTCGTAGGTAACTTGAGATAAGGCGGGTGCCGATGAGTGATACGCCGAGCGATCAGGCGGGCTCGTCATCCTCCGACGCCCAGCGGCCACCGCCCTCGCACCCGCCGGTGGAGGTTGAGCGTCCACCGACAAACCCGAAGACCTCCGCCGCCGTCATGGTGGCGTTCGTACTGCTGGCGGTAGCGGCGGTGGTCTTGGGCGGCAAGCTGCTCAACCCCAAGGCCTCAACCACCGACGGCGACTATGCAGGTGAAACGATCGAACTGTGGATACCGCTAGCCGAAGGCGGCGGCACCGACACGTGGGCGCGGTTCATCGGTACCGAACTCAGCCAGGAGATCCCCGGCAAGCCAGGTTTCTCCCCCGTCAATGAGGCGGGCGGGGAAGGCATCTCCGGGACGAACCGGTTCGCGGCGTCGGCGCCGGCCGACGGCACCGAGATACTCGTCAGCACGGCGAGCACGGTGATGCCGTGGGTCCTCGGTCGATCCGAGGTGGAGTACAGCTTCAGCCGACTGACCCCCATCCTGGCCAACGGCACCGGCGGGGTGATCTACGCTCGCACGGAAGCCGGCGTCCGCAGACCAGAGGACCTCCTGGACCGCGAGGCTCCCCTGAAGTTCGGCGGCATCAGCGCCACCGGCCTCGATCTGACCACACTCGTCGCCTTCGACCTACTCGGCGTACACGTGGACGCGACCTTCGGGTTCGAGGGGCGTGGGCCGGTGAATCTCGCCCTGCAGCGAGGGGAAATCGATCTCGACTACCAAACGACCTCGGCCTATGGACCCGCGGTGGAGCCGCTGGTCAAGGCTGGAACGGCCGTACCACTCATGTCCTTTGGACAGGTAGACGATAGAGGCGACGTCGTCCGCGACCCCAACTTCCCAAATATCCCCACCGTCGCCGAGGTCTATGACACCCTCCACGGCAAGGCACCCAGCGGCGCGTCATACGAGGCATACAAGAAACTGCTCGCCCTCACCTACACCTACCAGAAGGCGATGTGGGTACCCGATGACACGCCACAACAAGCCGTTGAGCTGCTCCGCGCATCCGCAGAAAGGCTAAGCCTGTCACCGGATTTCAACCAGAAGGCAGCCAAAGTCCTTGGCGGATATCCCCTGCTTGCCGACCAACGACTCACCGCGCGAATCGACACCGCGTACACGGTGGATGCCCCGGTACGCCAGTACATCGTGAAGCTCCTCGAATCCGACTACCAGGTCCAGCTGGATTAGCGGGAACAAGAGACTGTTGTGCTCGAGTCCGCCGTTGCCGCACTCCACGCGCTTTTCGCGCCGGAGCAATTGATTCTGCTGTTTGTCGGTATCGTCGCCGGTCTCATCATCGGTCTTATTCCCGGACTCGGCGGCACCGGAGCCGTCGCCATCCTGCTGCCGGTGACATTCGGCATGGACCCGGCGCAAGCGCTGGCGCTGCTCATCGGCGCACTGGCGGTTGTGCACACCTCGGACACGGTGGCTGCGGTGTTGCTCGGCGCACCCGGCTCCGCCTCGGCCAGCGTCACGATGCTCGACGGTTACGCCATGGCCAAGCAAGGACACGCCGCGCGCGCGCTCAGTCTGGCCTTCCTGTCGAGCATGGCGGGCGGCATCCTCGGCGCAATCGGTTTGACCGTAGCCATCCCGCTGGCCAGACCCCTCGTGCTGTCGTTCGGCAGCCCCGAATTGTTCATGCTCACCGTGCTGGGAGTCTCGCTGGCCGCCGTGCTTGCGCGCGGCAACATCGCGAAAGGTCTGACCGCGGGCTTCCTGGGGCTGCTGTTGGGGATGGTGGGAACGTCTCCCACCACCGCGGAGAGCCGATTCACATTCGGCAGCCTCTTCCTCGCCGACGGTCTGTCCATCGTCGCGGTATCGCTCGGCGTTTTTGGCTTGGCCGAAATCGCTTCCCGCGTCGGCCAGTTGGACAACCCCGGTGCGGCGGTGGAGCTGGCCGGCGGCTGGATCAGCGGAATCAAGGAATGGCTCGGTTACTGGGGGCAAGTCCTTCGGGGGGCGCTCATCGGAATCTGGGCCGGCGTCCTGCCCGGCGTGGGAGCGACCGCAGGCACCTGGCTGGCCTACGGTCAAGCCGTCGCGACCGCCAAGGACAAGCGCGCGTTCGGCAAGGGCGACCCACGAGGCATCGTCGGGCCGGAGAGCGCGAACAACTCCGTCGAAGCCGGAGACCTGATCCCCACCCTGCTGTTCGGCATCCCCGGCGGCGTACCTGCGGCGATGCTGCTGGGCTTGCTGCTCACCTACGGCATTCAGCCAGGCCCCGCGATCATCAACGACCACCTCGACCTCATGTACCTGATCGTCTGGTCGTTCGCCATCGCGAGCGTTCTCGGCGCGATGTTCTGCTTCGCAGCGACCCGGGGACTCGCCAGCCTCACGAAAGTACCGTTCGCGATACTCGGCCCGGGGCTGGTCGCCGTGATGTTCCTTGGGGCGTTCCAGGAAGGCGGGCAACTGGGCGATCTCTGGGTAATGCTCGGCCTGGGTGTGTTTGGCTGGCTGCTCAAGGAGACCGGTTTCCCGCGCGCACCCTTCCTGATCGGTTTCGTGCTGGCCATCCCCATGGAGCGCTATTACTTCCTCACCGCCAACATCTACGCGGGCCTCTCGTGGATGCTGCGGCCGTGGGTCATCGCGTTCCTGGCCCTCCTGCTGCTGCCCGCAATTGTCTCCGGCATCCGTTTCGGTCGTGCCCGGCTGCGGCCCACGGCCAGGGCGGCGCATGCGGAGCCGCCACCGGCGGACGAGCAGGAGGGCGAACTGGCTGAGTCCGCCTGGTCGCGCGGCCTGTCCGCCGCCATACTGCTGGTGTTCGTCGCCGGCTTCTTCGCCGCGGGCTCCTTCTCACCCGAGGCACGGCTGGTGCCCAGACTCGTCTGTGCCGGCGGTGCCGCCGTCGCGGCGCTGCTCGTCTTCAGGGAGTTCCGGCGGTGGTGGCGCGCGGTTCAGCCCGGCGGCACCTGGACTCGCGACGTCGGCGTCGCGCTGAACACGTTCCTATGGATGGTCGGTTTCCTCGGCCTGATCACTCTGTTCGGATTCGTGGCCGCGCTCCTCCTGTTCGTTCCGGCCTTTTTGTTGTACGTGGCCCGGGCGAAACCGCGCACCGTGATCGTCTACGGACTCGCCTTGGCCGCCGTGATGGCTGCGTTGCCGTCACTGGTCCCGGTTGACCTACCGGCAGGGCTCATCAACACCGCCTCGACGGTTCGGGGCGGCGGCCCGCTCACCGGTGAACGTTGGTTGCGACACGAACCAGGTCCTGGCCGGTAGAGCTAGTTCCAGCGACGGATGGCTCGCTGTCACGCGGAGATGTGCCCTGGCTCGGCGATTTACCTGGCCCGGCGGCAGCGACCCGCGAGCCGGCCGACCGGCGTGGGGTTGACCCGCGCGTTGACCCGCGCGTTGACCGGGCCGGCACCGCCTGCACGCGGATCGCCGAACCGCTGCTCCGCCATGCACCTCAATGCAGTGCAACTAGTTGCATAGCAGGTTCGGGGGAATCTACGCTGCCCGAGTGACACTGCCCCACGCGATCCTGGTGTCGCTGTGCGAACAGTCGGGGTCCGGCTACGAGCTCACCCGGCGGTTCGACCGATCCATCGGCTACTTCTGGTCAGCCACCCACCAGCAGATCTACCGCACCCTGCGGATCATGGAGGAGGACGGCTGGGTGCACGTCACGCCGGTGGCTCAGCACGGCAGACCCGACAAGAAGGTGTACACCGTCTCCGACGCCGGGCGCGCCGAACTGGCCCGCTGGATCGCCGAACCGCTCCGCGGCCGGGGCGGTTCGGTGGCCGACAACCGCACCCGCGACGTCGCGGTGAAGATCCGCGGCGCGGCCCATGGCGACATCGACGCGCTGCGAGATCAGATCGCCGCACTGCGCGCCGAGCGGGCGGAACTGCTCGACACCTACCGCGGATTCGAGAAGCGACAGTTCCCCGACCCCTCGGCACTGACCGGGAGTTCCCTGCATCGATACCTGGTGCTGCGCGGCGGTATCCGCGCGGAGGAGGGCGTGGCCGAATGGCTCGACGAGGTGCTCGCCGGGATCGGCGGACAGCCATGACGGCCATGACCCCGTACCCGAAACTGTTGTCGCCATTGGACCTTGGCTTCACCACCCTGCGCAACCGGGTGGTGATGGGTTCGATGCACACGGGCCTGGAGGACCGCGCCCGCGACACCGGCAGGCTGGCCGAGTTCTTCGCCGAACGCGCCCGCGGCGGCGTCGGGCTGATCATCACCGGCGGTTACGCCCCGAATCGCAGCGGCTGGCTGCTCCCGTTCGCCGCCCAGATGGTGTCGGCATCCGACGCCAGGCGGCATCGGCGGATCACCGGCGCCGTCCATGACGAGGGCGGCAAAATCGCGCTGCAGATCCTGCACGCCGGACGCTACGCGTACCATCCGTTCTCGGTCAGCGCGTCGTCAATCAAGGCGCCCATCAACCCATTCCGGCCGCGGCGCCTGTCAGGCCGGGGTGTGCGGAGCACCATCGACGACTTCGTGCGGTGCGCCGAGCTCGCCCGCGACGCCGGCTACGACGGTGTGGAGCTCATGGGCAGCGAGGGATACCTGCTCAACCAGTTCCTCGCCCCCCGCACCAACCAGCGCACCGACGCCTATGGCGGGACGCCGGAGCGACGCCGCCGGCTGCCCGTCGAGATCGTGCGCCGCACCAGGACCGCGGTCGGCGATGACTTCATCGTGTGCTACCGGATGTCGATGGCCGACTTCGTCGAAGACGGCCAGAGCTGGGACGAAATCGTGGCGCTGGCAACCGAAGTGGAGGCGGCGGGAGCGACGATCATCAACACCGGCATCGGCTGGCACGAGGCGCGGGTGCCGACGATCGTGACCTCGGTGCCCGCCGGGGCGTTCGTCGACATCAGCAACGCGGTGGCGGAACAGGTGAGCATCCCGGTGGTGGCATCCAACAGGATCAACATGCCGCAGGCGGCCGAGCAGATCCTCACCGACACCGCGGTGCGATTGATCTCGATGGCCCGCCCGCTACTGAGCGATCCGGAGTGGGTCCGCAAGGCGCAGGCCGACGCCGCCGACGAGATCAACACCTGCATCGCGTGCAACCAGGCGTGCCTGGACCACGCCTTCGCGCACAAGACGGTGTCGTGCCTGCTCAATCCCCGCGCCGGGCGGGAGACCACGTTGATTCTCGGCCCGGTCCGGCGCGCCAAGCGGATCGCAGTCGTCGGCGCGGGACCGGCCGGGTTGGCGGCCGCGGTGACCGCCGCTCAGCGCGGCCACCGGGTCACGCTGTTCGAGTCGAATGAGGTGATCGGCGGCCAATTCGACCTGGCCAGAAGGATTCCCGGCAAGGAGGAGTTCACCGAGACCATCCGCTACTACACCAGGATGCTCGACAAACACGGCGTCGACGTCCTGCTGCGCACCCGCGCGGACACCGCCTCACTGACCGGATACGACGAGATCGTGCTGGCCACCGGCGTGCGCCCGCGCATCCCGGCCATCCCGGGGATCGACCATCCGAAGGTGCTGACCTACACCGAGGCGATCCTGGGCAAGGGCGCCGGCGCATCCGTCGCCGTCATCGGAGCGGGCGGCATCGGCTTCGACGTGTGCGAATTCCTGAGCACGGACGCGTCCCCGACGCTCAACCTCAAGGAGTGGAAAGCCGAGTGGGGTGTGACGGACCCGTGGGAGACGCGCGGCGCATTGACGACGGCGCTGCCCGCACCGGCGGTGCGCGAGGTGTATCTGCTGCAGCGCAGCAAGGGCTTGCAGGGCCGCGGTCTCGGTAAGACGTCCGGGTGGGTGCATCGCGCCTCGCTGAAGGCCAAGGCGGTGCACCAGTTGTCCAGGGTGAACTACGAGCGCATCGACGACACGGGTCTGCACATCAGCTTCGGACCCGACCGCACCGACCCGCGGGTGCTCGCCGTCGAGACCGTGGTGATCTGTGCCGGTCAGGAGTCCGTCCGCGACCTGGTGGACGGCCTGCGCGCCACCGGGCGCGAACCTCACGTCATCGGCGGCGCGCTGGTGGCAGCCGAACTCGATGCCAAGCGGGCGATCGAACAGGGCACGGAGCTGGCAGCCAAACTCTGAGCGCCCTCTGAGCGCCCTCTGAGCGCCCTCTGAGCGCCCAATGTGAAGCCACTGCGAGGAATCGGCGAAAACCTCTCAGTGGCTTCACATTCGGTGCGTCAGGCCTGCTTGAGGGCCTCGATCTCAAGGGTGATCGTGACCTTGTCGCCTACGACGGCGCCGCCGGTCTCCAGGGGCAGTTCGATGCTGATGCCGAAGTCCTTGCGGTTCAGCACAACCGAGGCCTCGAAGCCTGCGACCTCACCTTGACCCATGCCCGGGTTCACCCCGTTGAACTCCAGCTCCAGCGTCACGGGCCTGGTGACACCCTTCAGCGTGAAATCGCCGTCGAGCAGGTAGTCGTCGCCCTTGGCGCGAACGCCGGTGGACACGAACGTGGCGGTCGGATACTTCTCCGACTCGAAGAAGTCGGCCGACTTCAGGTGGGCGTCGCGCTGCTCGTTCTGGGTGTTGATCGAGGTGACGTCGATCTCGGCCTTCACCGACGGGGTGCCGTCCTCGGCGACGGTGATCGCGCCGCTGAACGTGTCGAAGGTGCCGCGCACCTTGCTCACCATCAGGTGGCGTACCGAGAATCCGACGGTCGAGTGCACCGGGTCGATCGCCCAAGTGCCAACGCCGAGCTGTGCGGTCGCAGTGGTCATGTTCATGTCTCCTGAGTTCTCGCGGCCGGCCATCCCGACCTTTCAGAAGAGTAAACGGACCGCAGTCCGAATTGATTCCCGGGGTCGGGTCAGCCGTCTCGACCCCAGACCGCTTCAGCCCCGGCGTCTCCGATTCGCACCACCCCGACGGTCGCCGATATTCCGACGACGAGCGCCAGTATCGCGACGACAATCGCCGCGGCGCGCCTCGGCCGGCCGGTGCGGGTCTCGAGTACGTGCAGGAACGCCAGCGCCAGGGCGACCACGAGCAACCCCACGGCGAAGTAGATCATCCATTGGCCGCGTTCGGCGTGGGTGACCAGGATGGGGCTGGGCTGGGCGTTCTGGTCGTAGAGCCATTCGCCGGCCTCGACGGTGAGCGGGGTCAGCGCCGTGGTCGCCGCGGCGAAGGCCAGCACGAGCCATACGAACCGTCGCCTGGCGGCCGGCCAGATGGCACAGAGGATCTCCAGCGCCGCGGTCAACGGCGCGAGCACGACGATCGCGTGGACGAGCAGGGCGTGCGCAGGGATTCCGGCAATGGTCGTCACAACGCTCCTCGAGCTGTCGGGGCCAACGCCACAATAACGGCCACCGCCGTGGTTCGGTTCAAGCCACACCCCCCGCGAGCGTGCACGTTTGTACGCAGATCACCGGCGAGTCGCGTACAGACGCGCACGCTCGCGGGTCTGGCGGCGAGGGGGTACGCGTCAGGCGGCGAGGGGGGTATAGGTGGTGGTGCGCTGGCGCGCGGGCCTGCCGATACCCGCCGCGATCGCGACGAGCTCCTCGACGGTCTTTGCCGAGCCGAACTCCGAACCCGCCATCCGTGAGATCGTCTCCTCCATCAGCGTGCCGCCCAAGTCGTTGGCGCCGCCGCGCAGCATCACCTGCGTGCGCTCCACACCCAGTTTGACCCAGCTGGTCTGGATATGAGAGATCCTGCCGTGCAGCATGATCCGTGCCAGCGCATGCACGGCGCGGTTGTCGCGGTGCGTCGGGCCCGGCCGGGCTCCCCCGGCCAGGTACAGCGGCGAGCTCTGATGCACGAACGGCAGCGGCACGAACTCGGTGAAACCGCCGGTGCGGTCCTGGATCTCGCTCAGCACCCGCAGATGACCCACCCAGTGGCGGGGCTGGTCGACGTGACCGTACATCATCGTCGAACTCGACCGCAGTCCCACCTCATGGGCGGTGGTGACGACCTCGACCCACAGGGATGTCGGCAGCTTGCCCTTCGTCAGCACCCAGCGCACCTCGTCGTCGAGGATCTCGGCAGCCGTTCCCGGGATGGTGTCCAGACCCGCCTCGCGAAGGCTGATCAGCCACTCCCGGATGCTCAGCCCGCTCTTGGTCACCCCGTTGGCGATCTCCATCGGCGAGAACGCGTGCACATGCATCGACGGCACCCTGGCCTTGACGGCCCGGACCAGGTCGGCGTAGCCGGTGACCGGCAGCTCCGGGTCGATGCCGCCCTGCATGCAGACCTCGGTCGCGCCTGCCACATGCGCCTCCCAGGCCCGGTCGGCGACCTCGGCGGTGGACAGCGAGTAGGCGTCGGCGTCGCCCCTGCGCTGCGCGAAGGCGCAGAACCGGCAGCCGGTGTAGCAGATGTTGGTGAAGTTGATGTTGCGGTTCACCACGAAGGTGACGTCATCGCCGACGGTGTCGCGCCTGAGCGAATCCGCCAGCGCGGCAACGGCATCCAGCGATGGCCCGTCCGCCGCGGCCAGCGCGAGATACTCGTCGTCGGTGCAGCCGGCCGGATCGCGCTCCGCGGAGCGCAGCGCCGCCGCGACATCGGTGTCGATGCGTTCCGGCGCGCGCGCCGCGAGTTCGTGCACCTTCTCCCGGATCGACTCCCAGTCCCCGAACGCATCCTGCAGGTCGCTGCGCGTCTCCGTGTGGCGGCCCTCGGTGTCGATCGCGGCGTGCAGGTCGGTGCGGCCCAGCGACTCCATCGCCTCGTCGGGTTCCTGCCAGGGACGTCCGACGGGATTGACGTCGCGGGCGTATCCGCTGTCCGGATCCGTCAACGCCACCACATGGCCACGCACCCGCGGGTCGATCCAGGCCGCACCCGCCAGCACGTAGCGCGGATGCGCGGTCAGCCGCTGCACGAGTTCGTAGCCCGCTTCGGCGGTGACGGCGGCCAGATCATCCAGCGCGGGCCAGGGCCGTTCCGGATTCACATGGTCCGGGGTCAGCGGCGAAACCCCGCCCCAGTCGTCGACGCCCGCGCCGATCAGCGCCAGGCATTCCGCACGCGCCACCAGGTTCGGCGGCGCCTGGATGCGCATGCCGGGGCCGAGCACCAGCCGCGCCGTCGCGACGGTGGCGACGAAGTCGTCGATGCCGGTATCGGGCACCGCGGCCATCGCCGTGTGCTCCTTGGCCCGGAAGTTCTGCACGATGACTTCCTGCACGTGCCCGAATTGCTTGTGCGACTTGCGAATCGCGTGCATCGTCTCGGCACGCTCGGTGAGTGTCTCGCCGATACCGACCAGCAGGCCGGTGGTGAACGGGATCGACAGCCTGCCTGCGTCGTCCAGCGTCCGCAGCCGTACCTGCGGGTCCTTGTCCGGGCTGCCGTAGTGCGCAAGGCCTTTGGTCTCGAACAGCCGCCGCGACGTGGTCTCCAGCATCATGCCCATCGACGGCGCGACCGGCTTGAGCCGAGACAGCTCGGACCAGCTCATCACGCCCGGGTTCAGATGCGGCAGCAGACCGGTCTCTTCGAGCACCCGGATCGACATCGCCCGCACATAGTCCAGCGTCGAGTCGTAGCCGCGCTCATGAAGCCACTGCCGCGCCTCGTCCCAGCGCGTCTCCGGCCGGTCGCCCAGCGTGAAAAGAGCTTCCTTACAACCCAGTTCGGCCCCCCGACGGGCGACGTCGAGAATCTCGTCGGGTTCCATGTACATGCCGAGACCCTGTGCCCGCAGCCGGCCGGGAACCGTCACGAACGTGCAGTAGTGGCAGGTATCCCGGCAAAGGTGGGTGACCGGGATGAAAACTTTGCGTGAGTAACTGATCGGCAGGCCGCCTGCGGGTCCGCGACGGCCAGCCGAGGTCAGGCCGGCGTCGCGCACCCTGGCCGCGCTGGCGCACAGGTCAGCCAGGTCATCGCCCCGCGCCGCCATCGCGATGGCGGCCTCGTCGACATTGAGCGCGACACCGTCGCGGGCTCTCCGCAGCACGCGCCGCAAGGCGGCCGGACCTGGCGTTGCGCTTGCCTGCTTCAACGGGACGACCGGGCTGGGCAGTTCGATACCGCGCTGGGGGTTCAGAGCCACTCCCATGTAACCCCGGTACTGGTGGATTTCATCCGCACATCCCGCATTTCGACAGCGCCTGACACCGCCTGATACCGCCCTGATACAGCTACGCATGGCATACCGGCCACAGTAGTCCCCGCCGCTGTGCGGGCCCGCGCTCCGCCACCGGGAGTCACCCGTCGAGCGGCCCTGTCGGATTCATCCCCCAAAACGGGTGAAATCGCCCGCAAACACGCGCTGAAGGCGCGTTTTCCTCGGCGAGGTCCCGTGAACCGCGTAGGTTGTTGCGCGGTCGGGTAGGACGGTTAAGGGGCAATCATGGAGATTTCGGCGCGTTCAATGTTGATGGCGGGGGTATCGGCGGTGGCCGCCAGCAGCCTTGTCATCGCACCCGTGGCGGTGCCGCCGGGGGGGACCTCCCTGGCTCCCGAGGTCCGGCTCGCAGCGGCCGTCGCCCCGCAACCGTTCGTGGTAACGCAACCGGCCATCACCGACACCGCCGCGCTGGAGACCCTGGCCCAACTGGCCCCGAGCCTGTTCGTCGCGCCGCCGACCCCGCCGGGGCCTGTCCCAGTCCCGCAGGGCCAGGGTTTGGCCGATGCCATCGTCAACATCTGGTACGCCGTCGAGCCCTGGATCAGTTACGGCGTCGACCTCGCCCAATGGGCGCTGGGCTGGATACCGTTCGGCTGGATACTGGGCGACCAGATCAGCCTGTTCTGGTACAACCTGGTCCTGCCGGTCACCGACGCGGTCATCGTCGACAAGATCGCGCCGATCGTCGCCAACCCGCTGAACCTGAGCGCCTGGTGGAACGGCTTCGTCGCGGTGACAAACGCCACCATAAACGGGCTGGTCGACCTGGGCGTGGCCGAGCTCTACTACTGGTTCGGGTGGATCCTGCCGCCGTGCCCGCCCGGCTGGTGCGCGCTTTCCGCCACCACAACGACCACAGCGGCCACCGACGCCCTCGAGGCCCCCACGCTGCGGTCGGTGATCGGAGACATCGTCCTGCCGCCCGTCGATGACACGACCAACGCGCTCGTCGACGCCAACCAGCGGTTCTTCACGACAGTCAAGAACGTGACGGAATTCGGCCTGTTCGACGTCGCCAAGCCCGTTCTCGATGACCTCAAGCTCGACTTCGCCTCCGAACAGCTCGATCTCAACTACACGCTGGTGAACCGGCTCGCGACAGAGCAGGTCGAGTTCACCAACGAGGCCATCACCGTGCCGAGCCGCTTCCTGCACGACGTGCTGGAGGCCGGCCAGGACCCGCTGCAGGCCATCTCGGATCAGGCGGATTTCCTCGCCGAGCGTGCCACCACACGCACGAACAACGCCGTCGACGCGATCGTCGACTACACCGATGCCCAGCTCGGCAACGTGCTCCCGGGCAAGGCCGAGCAGGCCGAGACTCCGACGACGCTGCGGACAGTGGACGTCGCGCAGACACCCGAGCCGGCGACGGACACCACCGAACCCAGCGAGCCCGCGGAGCCGACGGTCAAGAGCACCGGTCGCGACACCGGGCCGCGCGGCGCGACGCACGGCATCGTTCGCGGGCAGGGCACCCAGTCGGGGACGCTGTCGACGGTGGGCAGCCGTGCGACCCACGACGGATCGGACGCGACAACCGGGACGAACAAGGCGGCCCAGGGCGCCAAGAAGGCCGTCAGCGACCTCAAGAAGACCGTGAGCGACGTCCGCTCGGCCGTCCGGGACGCCCTCGGCGGCAAGAAGACAGCCGATAAGAGCACCGACGGCGGCTCCGACGACAAGTCCGACGAGTAGCGGTCACCGGCCCGGCCGCCCCATCAGCACCCACGTCGGCGGCAGCGCGCCGAGGAAGACGAAGATCAGCACGCCATAGGCCATGATCCCTCGGCCCCCGAAGACAATGTCGCCGCCGGGGCCGCCGAGGGTCATGACGGCGACCGTCCCCAGCCAGGTGAACAGGGGCAGTGCGGCCAGTCGGCCCGAGTCGGTCCAGTGCGTCGCGGCCCACACGAGCGCGGCGTTGAGGGCGCCGCTCGCCAGCGCGCTGATCGGGAACGGCACCGAACCCAGATGCACCGGCAGATAGATGGCGCCGACCACCGCGGAGATGACGCCGTCGATCGCCAGCAACGTCAGGACGACGGCACGCCCGGTGCGCGTCTGGCCGGGATCCGCACGGACGCTACCGGTGGTGGCGGTCAGGTCGGGATGCTGTCGAGGACACCCACCGGCGAACCCACAACCCGTTGGCAGCTGTCGAGGCGGTCCTGCCGGTGCTGCAGGGTCGGGTCCAGATCCGGGTCCACAGAATGATGTCCCTTCGACGGGTCGCTGATTGTCGGGAGCCTACCTCGCGGCCCGCTGGCTAATCCAGGTTCACGCCCGCGAGCAGGTCGGTTTCCCAACCGCGGGAATCGCGTTCGCCCGGGGTGCCCTCCACGAGCACGTAGTGCTCGGCCGCCAGCACCGGCATCGCTATGCCGTTCGACAGCGCGCACGACCGGCCGTCGGGGGCCACCGTCACCTGAGTTGCGTGGGCGCGCAGGGCGTCGATCTTGGCGGGCAGGACATCGCTGACGTCGACGACCGCGTCGATCGCGTCGTCGGGATAGCCGAAACCCAGGTCGTCGACGGGCACTTCGATCCAGCCATCGGGCACCGCCGCCAGGCCCGCCAGGCCGTTCCGGAAGGCGCTGGTCGCGATGACGGTCCAGTACAGCTTCGGCACCGGCCACGACCCATCGGCACCGGCAGCCGCGACGGCCGCGGTGGTCACCCGATGCGCCTGGATGTGGTCGGGGTGCCCGTAGCCTCCGTTCGGGTCGTAGCTGACCACCACGTGGGGCCGCAATCGGCGGATGATGTCGGCCAGCGCCCCGACGGCCTCGTCCGGGTCCGCGTCGGCGAAACGCGTCCTGCCGCGCGCCGGTGTCCCCACCATCCCCGAGTCCCGCCAGTGACCGGGACCGCCCAGGAAGATCGGCTCGGCGACGCCCAGCGCCCGCAGCGCGGCGCTGAGTTCGCCGATCCGGTAGCCGCCCAGTTGATCTGCCCGATCGACCACCAGCTGGGCGTAGCGTTCGCCGATCACCTCGCCCTCTTCGCCCAGGGTGCAGGTGACGACGTGGACGTCGGCGCCGCGCGCGACGTAGCTCGCGATGGTGCCGCCGGTGGTCAGCGTCTCGTCGTCGGGATGCGCGTGGACGAACAGCAGGCGAGGTGACATCGACGCGACCCTACCGCCTGGATCGCCCGCGACGCGGCGCCGTCCCACCCCACGCAGCCGGCCCCGGCTCGCATACATTCTGTTCGTGAGTCGGCGCACCATCGAGTTCGGCTGCGCGATCATCGTCATCGGTCTGCTCGCGGGTCTGGCCGGAGTCGCCACCACGCTGCTGCTGCACGCCGTCGAACACCTCACCTACCACTACACCTTCGGGGACCTGCTGGCGGGCGTCACCGACGCCAGCCCGGTCCGGCGCGCGCTGGGCCCGATGATCGGCGGCGCCCTCGCCGGGCTCGGCTGGTGGGCCTTGCGGCGGCACACCGAGATCCCCACGCTGACGGCGACCATCGCGAGCGGCCGCGTGCGACGGCTGCCGCTGTCCATCGACGCGGCGCTGCAGGTGCTGGTGGTCGGTTCGGGGGCGTCGCTCGGCCGCGAGGGCGCCCCCCGCCAGCTCGCCGTCGCGGTCGGTGACCTCGGCACCTCACGCTGGTCGCTGACGGCGAGGGACCGCGAGATCCTGCTCGGCTGTGCTGCGGGAGCGGGCCTCGCCGCGGTGTACGCCGTGCCGGTCGGCGGCGCGCTGTTCGCCGTCCAGATCGTGCTGAGGAGTTGGCATCCCCGCGTCGTCGGCACCGCGCTGATCACCTCGAGCCTCGCGGTCACGGTGGCATCGCCGGTGACCCATGAGAGAACCCCGCTGCACTGGCCCGACCCGCAGCTGTCCTACTTCCTCACGCTTGCCGGTGTGCTGCTCGGGGTGATCGCGTACGCGGTGGGCATGGGATTCAACCGCCTGATGGACGCCGCTCGGCCCGCGACACCCATCGCGTCCTGGACGCTGGTCCCCGCGATCGCCTGCGCCGGCTTGCTGATCGGCATCTGCTCGGCATGGTGGCCGGAGCTGCCCGGCAACGGCAAGAGCATCTTGACCGTCACCCTCAACAGCGGCCTGACGCTGGGCGCCGCGGTGATCCTGCTGGCTCTCAAGCCGATCCTGACGGCGGTCTATCTGCGCGCGGGTGCGATCGGCGGCATGCTGACCCCGTCGCTGGCCACCGGGGCCGCGCTGGGCACCGCGATCGCACTGGGGGTCAACACCTGGACCTCCGCCTCGGTGAACGTGCCGGCCGTCTCGCTGACCTGCGCCGCCGGCGTGCTGGCGGTCACGCAGCGGGCTCCCGTGTGGGCCGCGGTCTTCGTGTGGGAGCTGGCACGGCCGCCGTGGTGGTTGTTCGCACCCTTCCTCGCCGCGGCGGCGGCCGCCCACGCGCTGCGGCTGTTTCACGAACATCGGGTGCGCAACCGCGATGGGTGACCGGACTGCTACTGGGGCGTCTTCACCCAGTTGCCCGCGTCACCGACGATGCCGACCGGCACCGCGCCGGTCAGGCCGACGTTCTGAACGCTTGGCCCCGTCGCGACGATGGTGGTGTCCTGCAGTATCGGCAGCACCGTCGCCATATCCCACAGCCGCGGCTCGACGGCGTCGATCACGTCAGCGACGTCCTGGCTGCCGTCCAGCGCGGCGTCGATCCTCGGCTGGATGCTGCGGTCGCACACGCCGGTGATGTTGCTGGGCGCCTGGACCAGCTCGCCGAGCTCCGGTGCCGCGACGGGCGCGGTCGGTGTGGAGGGCGGGGGCGGCGGCGGCGCCGGGGTGGGAGCCGGGGGCTGCTGCGGCGCAGGCACGGGCGCGGTCGAGACCGGGGTGGCGTCCAGCGCCGGGCAGCCGTAACGCGATGCCAGCACGGTGGCCAGGTCACCGCCGGCCTGACGCCAGCCGACGACGGCGTCCACCCGGTTGTTGAGCAGGGCGTCGCCGAACAGCGCCACCGGATCCAGCGCCAGCACCGATGCCTCGATGCCGACGTTGCGCAGCTGGTCGGCGGCCGTGTTGGCGACGGCGACCGAGGTCGGGTCGTTGGCGGCGACACCGATCACCAGCGACAGCGGAACACCGTCCTTGGTGATTCGGCCGCGGCTGCTGTCGGGCACTGGGGTTCCCGGCACGGGTGGTGCCGGGTTGGAGACCGGTTCGACCTGATATCCGGACTCGGCGAGCAGGCGCAACGCCGCCTGGGTGGTCATTGCGGGCGGTGCGGTCGGCACATAGCCCGGGTCCGATGGCGAGCGCACCTGCGCCTGGGCGAGGGTGACGGTGTTGTCATCACCGGCGCCCACCGACGCCAGCAGGTCCACGTCGAGAAGCCCGAGGATCGCCTTGCGCACCTGGTTGTCCGCCAGCTTCGGCTCCTGTGCGCGCAGCGTCAGCTGCATCACCCGTGGCGTGACGATCCTGGCGGTCCGCACGTCGGGTATGGCGCTGAGCTGGGCGAAGGTAGCGGCTCCGCCGTGAACCTGGGCGACCTGGGTGTCACCGTTGCGGATGGAGTCGGCGAGTGCGGCGGGTGTGCCGGCGCGGCGGAACAGCACCAGATCGGGTTGGGCGGGCTGGCTCCAGAACCGGTCGTTGCGGGCCAACAGGATCTCGTCGCGTTGCGGGTCGATGCTCTCCACCCGGAACTGCCCGCCGGTGACCGGCATCGCCCGGGCCAGCCCGGCCACGAATCCGCCGGGAATGTCCTTCACGATGTGCGCGGGCACGATGTTGTTGAACAGTTCGCGCCATGCCGGGTATGGCTGCGAGAAGGTGACCACCGCCTGCTTGCCGCCCTCCAGCGACTGCACCCCGGTGACTAGGTCGTAGCCGGCGGGATCGACCACTCCGGGCTGGCTGACCATCTGCCGCCACATGTACCAGTAGTCGTCGGCTGCGATGGGCGCGTTGTCCGTCCATTGCGCCTCTGGGCGGATCTTGTACGTCACGGTGTACGGATCCTGGCTGGTCACCTCGGCCGATTCCAGCAGCGTGGTGTCCAGCTCCCATCTCGACCCGGTCGGGGTGTTCGGGTCGGGAACGGGCCGAAACGAACTCGGCAGGACCAGCGCGGCCATCGCGGCATTCACGGGCGACTGGTCGGAGAGCATGTGCGGGTTGAAGCCGGGCCCGATCGCGTCGATGGCCATGATGATCTGCGTCGCCTTGGCCGGCGGCGGAGGGCTGGTCTCGGTGGTCTCTTCGCTCTGCGGTGCAGGCGGCGGGTCGACCGTGCAGCCGCCAAGGGCGAGCAGCGGCACGGCGATCAGGGCACCGATGGCGACGCGGGAGCGTCCGGGGAAGGACCTCGGGCGAATCGGCACGCGTCTCAGGGTATCGACCCGGCGCGCTGTCGCCGGGATCATGCAGCGTGCGCGCCGCCCGGGGCGTTGGTTCGCGTGAGGGCTCAGCCGCGAGCCTTGGCCCGTGAGCGGGCCCTGGCCCGGCTGGTGGCGTCGAGTTCCACCTTGCGCACCCGCACGATCTCGGGGGTGACCTCGACGCACTCGTCGGCCGCGCAGAACTCCATGGCCTGCTCGAGGTCGAGTTCGAGCGGCCGGGCCAGCGTCTCGATCACGTCGGCCGTCGAGGAGCGCATGTTGGTGAGCTTCTTCTCGCGGGTGATGTTGATGTCGAGATCCTCGGCCCGCGGGTTGATCCCCACGACCTGGCCCTCGTAGGTGTCCTGGCCGGGTTCGACGAAGAACTGGCCGCGGTCGGCGAGCTGGATCATCGCGAACGGCGTGATCTGGCCGCTGCGGTCGGAGACCAGCGAGCCGGTGTGCCGGGCGCGGATCTCACCCGCCCAGGGGCGGTAGCCGTCGAACACGGCGTTGGCGATGCCCGTGCCGCGGGTTTCGGTGAGGAAGTCGGTGCGGAAACCGATCAGGCCGCGGCTGGGCACGATGAAGTCCATCCGCACCCATCCGGCGGCGTGGTTCGTCATCTCTTCCATGCGGCCCTTGCGTGCGGCCATCAGCTGGGTGATGGCGCCGACGAACTCCTCGGGACAGTCGATCGTCATGGCCTCGAACGGCTCGTGCAGCTTGCCGTCGACGGTGCGGGTGACCACCTGCGGCTTGCCGACCGTGAGCTCGAAGCCCTCGCGGCGCATCTGTTCGACGAGCACCGCGAGCGCCAGCTCCCCGCGGCCCTGCACCTCCCACGCGTCCGGGCGGCCGATGTCGACGACCTTGATCGACACGTTGCCGACCAGTTCGGAATCCAAGCGGTTCTTGACCATTCGCGCGGTGAGTTTGTGGCCGGACACCTTGCCCGCCAGCGGCGAGGTGTTGGTGCCGACCGTGACCGAGATGGCGGGCTCGTCGACGGTGATGCGCGGCAGCGCGTGCGCATGGTCGGGGTCGGCGAGGGTGTCGCCGATCATGATCTCCGGTATGCCCGCGACGGCGACGATATCGCCGGCGAACGCCTCGTCCGTCGGCGTCCTCTCGACGCCCTCGGTGACCAGCAGTTCGGTGATCTTCGCGGTCGTGATCACCGGATGGCCTTCCACGTCGCGCATCCAGGCGACCTGCTGCCCCTTTTTGATGCGGCCCTTGTAGATCCGGATCAGCGCCAGCCGGCCCAGGAACGCCGACGCGTCGAGGTTGGTGACGAGCGCCTGCAGCGGGGCTTCCGGGTCACCCTGCGGCGGCGGGATGTGCTCGAGCAGAACGTCGAACAGCGGGTCGAGGTTGTCCCCCGCGGGATTCTCACCGTTGGCGGGTTCGACAGTGCTGGCGATGCCGGCCCGGCCCGATGCATACAGCGTCGGCAGGTCCAGCGCCTTCTCCGCGGCGGCCTGCGCCTCGTCGTCCAGGTCTGAGGCCACGTCGAGCAGCAGGTCGTGGCTCTCCTCGACGACCTCGGCGATGCGGGCGTCGGGACGGTCGGTCTTGTTCACGACGAGGATCACCGGCAGATGCGCCGACAGCGCCTTGCGCAGCACGAACCGGGTCTGGGGCAACGGCCCCTCGGACGCGTCGACCAGCAGCAGTACGCCGTCGACCATGGACAGGCCGCGTTCGACCTCGCCACCGAAGTCGGCGTGCCCCGGGGTGTCGATGACGTTGATGACGGTCATGGTGCCGTCGGGGTGGTGCCGGTGCACGGCGGTGTTCTTCGCCAGGATGGTGATGCCCTTTTCCTTCTCCAGGTCACCGGAGTCCATCAGGCGTTCGATCGCGTCGTCACCGCGATGGCTCAGTGCGCCCGACTGCCTGAGCATCGCGTCGACCAGGGTGGTCTTGCCATGATCGACGTGGGCCACAATGGCGACGTTGCGGAAGTCGGGGCGTGCAGTCACGCCGGTGATTGTCGCAGTGTGAAGCGCCGATCACGAAAACGAGAGATGCCCGTCACTTGAAATCCACCAAGTTCGCCGACCTGAAGCCCAAGAAGAAGTGTTGCCGCAGCAAGCCGCGCTGCAAGCGCTGCCCGCTGGTGCTGCACAAGGTGCACAAGGCCGAGCTGATGGGCCTGCGCGGCAAGGAGCTGGAGAAGGTGTTCAAACGCGCGCGCAAGGTCTAGATGTTTTCTGGGCGGGCGCTCCAGCGCAGTCCGGCAGATCGGACCTGCTTGGCAGCCCATGCGGCGTACCGTGGAATCACCGTCAGGATGATGACTACGCGTCCTTGGAGGTGTCGACATGACGGTGTACGAGATTCTCACGGTCGGCCTGATCTTCATCTTGGCCGCGGCGACCGTCACGGCGATCTACGTGGGGATGATGAACTGGATCAACGCCGCCCACGTGGTGCGGTGCATGGCATGCCATCACCTCACGTTCTCAGGGGTCAACCAGCCCCAGCCGTCGTGCGCTCACTGCCGCCATCCGGCGATCATGCATCCGATCTATTCGGCCCACCACCCGCACCAGATCCGCGTGGTGGCCGACCAGTTGCGGTACTGAACCCGCAACGTCGACGGCCGCGCCGGTGAGGCGCGGCTATCGCTATCTGCGCCATGACCGGTCACACATCGGGGCCTGACGCCGGTCGCATCGCCGCGGCGAGGTCATTCACCCAGGCCCGGTCGGCGGGCACCCAGGGCAGTTCGTCGAGTTCGTCGGTGCCCACCCACCGCAGCGCCCGGTGGTCGTGCGGTCGCGGTACGCCATCAATGCCGGTGACGAGGTAGGCGCGCAGGGTGATCGTCGGGCCGAGCCGCGCCCCGACGACGATGTCGACACCGAGCCGCGGCCCGACCACGACGTGGACACCGAGTTCCTCGCGCAACTCGCGCACCAGTGCGGCGGCGTCGTCCTCCCCCGGCGACACCTTTCCGCCGGGAAGCTCCCACAGTCCGGCCAGTTCCGGCGGGCGGTCACGCTGGGCGACGAGCAGCCGCGAACCCGATATCAGGGCACCCGCAACCACAATCTGGTTCCGCATCCGGTTCTGCACTGCCCGCGACGGTATACCGTCGGGATATGGCTGTCTTGACAGACGACGAAGTGGACGCCGCACTACCCGGACTCGACGGATGGGAACGCTCGCACGGCGCCCTTCGCAGATCGGTCACCTTCGGATCCTTCCTCGACGGCATCGACGCGGTGCGACGCGTGGCCGACCGCGCCGAGCAGAAGGATCACCATCCCGACATCGACATCCGTTGGCGCACAGTTACTTTCGCGTTGGTAACGCATTCGGCGGGCGGGATCACCGACAAGGACGTGGCGATGGCACACGACATCGACGGGATCCTGCACCCCGGCGGGTAGCCGCGGTCCAGCCCAACGTCGCCACCGTCGCGACGATGTAGACCAGACCGGCCCAGGCCAGATACCACGGGCGGCTGATCTGCCAGATGTCCGGCTGGGCGAAGCCGAGCAGCCACGGCGGGCCGATCAGGGTCAACGCCAGCCAGCCCCAGCCCAGGACCCGCGCCCCCGTGCGTTCGCGGAGCGGTCCCTGGAGCAGCCAGATGATCAGCGGCACCACCCACGCCCAGTGGTGGGTCCACGAGATCGGCGACAGCAGTAGCCCGAAAAGTTCGACGACGAGTATCGCGCCCAGCCGGTCCACGTCGACGTCGATCGCGCGCCACGCGAGGAGCGCCAGCGCCGCGCTGAGGGCGATCGCGACGAGCACGATGGGGCCGTAGCCCGCGTCGTACCCGAGTATCCGGGAGATGCCGCCGCGCCAGGACTGGTTGAACGACGTCCCGATCGGTCCGACGCGGTCGGCGTCGCCGAGCAGTTCGAGGAAGTAGCGCCGGGTCTCCCCGCCCACGGCGAGTGCCGAAACGGCGATGGTCCCGGCGAAGACGACCGCCGAGAACAGCGCGGCACCCCACCGGCGGACACCGACGAAGTACAGCCCCGCGACGGCGGGGGTGAGTTTGATACCCGCCGCGAGGCCGACCAGCAGCCCGGAGAGCCACCAGCGCGTGCTGTAGACGGCGCAGAGCACCGCGAGCACCAGCAGCACGTTGATCTGGCCGTAGTCGAAGTTGCTGCGCACCGGTTCGAGCCAGATGCCCACCGCCGTCCACGCCATCGCGACCCGCCGGTCCCCCGGGGTGTCTCCGCGCAGCAGCCGCAGGCTGATCCGGACCACGCCGTACAGCGCCACCACGATGCCGAGCTGCCAGACGAGCGCCAGCACGCCGAACGGGACGAAGTGCAGCGGGTAGAAGACCACGGCGGCGAACGGCGGGTAGGTGAAGGGCAGCGGAAAATCGGGCGTGAGGTCGGCGTACACGTAGTCATAGAGCGCGCCGGACTGGCCGCCGGACTGGCCCAGTGTGCCCGCGCCGCCGACGTACACGTGCAGATCGACGAAGTTGGCGCCGTTGGGCGTCAGGTACGCCCACATCAACCGGGCGGCCATGCTGAGCGCCAGGAGGATCGGCGCGGCCGCGGACAGTCGCGCGGCGGCGGTGGAGGGTGCGGCGGTGGCTTCTATCCGTCCGACTCTATCGAGCGGTCACCATCTCCCTTCGCTCCCGTAACGGTTCCATAAACGCCACACGTGTCACTTGAGTAACACCAGTAACTCGATAACTTCGGGCGAAGGCGTGCCCTCAACCGATTGGGAGTGAGATGAGATTCACCAGGAAAATGCTTGCCACCAGCATGTTCGCCGCTACGGCGGCGGTGCCGGTCGCGTTGGGGCTGAGTGCGACGGCTTCCGCCCAGCCCGCCCCGCCGCCCCCTGCGCCCGCTCTACCTGCCGTGCCCTTCCTCGACCAGCTGGCGTCCGTGCCTGCCCTCGCCCCGCAGCTGCTGCAGAGCGTGGCATCGGTGCTGACCAACACGCAGTCGGCCGCCCCGGTAGCGCCAGCGCCTGCGCCGGGCGCGAGCGCGACGGTCACACTGCCGCAGCCACCTGCCGTGGTGCCCCAGACGGTCGCGGCACCCGCCGTCACGCCGCCGGCCACACCGGCTGCCGCAGGTCCCGGATCGCTGATCCCGTCGGGAGAGGTCAACGTGCCGCAGGTGCCGTTCCTGCCGGTTCCGCTGCCGCAAACGGTGTCGTTCCCTGGTGATCTGGCGTCGCTGGCGCCCGCAGGTGTCCCGGTGCCCGCAGCTGCCCCGGTGCCCGCAGCGCCCGTCGCCGCACCTGCTATCCCGGCACCGCCGCTGCCGGGTGTCACCGCGCCGGCCCCGGTTCCGAACATGCTCTCCCCGTTGATGTTCCCGACCTCGGCCCTGCCCTGACATTTCGCTGCACACCACCGAACGCACTGGGAGCACCCATGTCACCGTCAAGAACGCTGTTGGCCGCCGTCGTCTCAGTCGGCACATCGGCCGCGTTGCTGCTGGGAGCCGGCGTAGCGAACGCCGACCCCGTTTCACCGCTGCCGATCGATGCCCTGCAGGCACCCGGGCTGTCAGCGGTGCAGAGCCTCGGTCCGGTCATCGAGCAGGCGGCGGCAGACCCGTCGAATGCCGCGTCGATGCTGATGGCGGCAGCGGCGGCGTTCACCGGTAATTCGTCGGCACCGACCGATTCGCGCAATGTGGCGTCGGCGGTGAATCAGTTCGTCGCGCAGCCGGTGTTGGCCGCTCCCGAGCATGTGCCTGCTCCCGGTGCGGTCCCGGCCACCGAGGCGCACCTGCCCGCGGGCGTCGACCCGGCGAACGCGGTCGGACCGGCGCCCGAGGCCGCACCGCTGGCGGATGTGCCTGCGCCGCTGCTGCCCGATGCGGCGCCCGCGCCGCTGCCTGGCGCCGTCCCCGCCGCCCATTCGGCACCGGCGCCCGCACCGGGTGCGCCGGCTGCGCCGGCGTTCAGCCCCGACAGTCCCCCCACGCAGGACTTCATGTACCCGTCCATCAGCAATGGGTGCCTGGCCGACGGCGGAAACGTCCTCGCGACCGCGATCTCGGTGGCGGGGCCCGCCAAGATCCCGACCCCGGGGCCGGGCCCGGGTCAGACGGCCTACGTGTTCACCGCGATCGGCACGCCGGGACCCGCAGCCGAACAGCGGCTGCCGCTCAACGTGACGTGGGTGAATCTGACCACCGGAAAGTCGGGAAGCGCCACGCTCAAGCCGCAGGCGGACATCAACCCGCAGGGGCCGACGACGCTGACCGCGATCACCGACACCGGTTCGGGCAGCATCATCTCGACGATCTTCGGTCAGGTCACGACGACCGAGAAGCAGTGCCAGTTCATGCCGACGATCGGCTCGACGGTGGTGCCCTGACGGCCCACCCGACCGCCGAGCGAGAAGCCATGGTCGTCAACTCAAGCTGTTGACGACCATGGCTTTTTTCGCTGGCTTCTATTTCGCCGCGTTCAGGCGCCGGCCGCGTGCTCCCTGGCCAGCGCGCGATACCCGTCGGCGTTGTTCGCGATCTTGGTGATCTCGTCCGCGGTGAGCGGTCTGCGCACCTTCGCGGGGACCCCGGCCACCAGAGAGCCGTCCGGCACAATCGTGCCCTCCAAGACGACCGCCCCCGCGGCGATCAGGCAACGGGCTCCGATCCGCGACCCGTTGAGCACGACCGCGCCCATCCCGACAAGGCTGTCGTCGCCGATCGTGCAGCCGTGCAGCACCGCGTTGTGTCCGACGCTGACGCCGCGCCCGACGTTGAGCGCGAAGCCGGGGTCCGCATGGGCCGAGACGTTGTCCTGCAGATTGGTTCCCGCACCGATCGTGATCGCCTCGCAGTCCGCGCGGACAACCGCGCCGTACCAGACGCTCGCCTCGTCGCCGAGCTCGACGTCGCCGATCACGCTCGCGCCGGGCGCCACCCAGGCGGAGCCGCTGAGCCGCGGCGAACGTCCGGCGAAGGCCGTGATGTGAGGTTCCGTCACGATCGCGGCTACCTCAGTAGGCCATGAAGAGGATGGCGTCGCGGTCGTACTCCCGGCCGGGATGTGCCTCGGAAAGGTGCGCCTGCACCTTCTCGACGAGATCGTCTTCGTCGCTGCCGATGATCGACTCGCCGCACGGGCAGTTCAGGTGTGTCTTCATCAGTTCACCATCCCACAGCGGGACCCGGCCACCGCCTCGGCATGATGACCCCATGGACCTCTACGACGTCATGCGCACCACAGCGGCGGTGCGCGAGTTCACCGACGAGCCGCTGACCGATGAGGTGCTGGCCCGTATTCTCGACAACGCACGGTTCGCCCCAAGCGGCGGAAACCGGCAGGGCACCCGAGTCATCGTCGTCCGGGAGCGTTCGACCCGGGAAGCTTTGGCGCAGCTGACGATCCCGGGGGCGCGCCGCTACATCGCCCAGCGCCGCAACGGCGAGAACCCGTGGAATCCGCTGCATCCCACCCCGTTGTCCTCCGACGACATCGCGGTCACCGAGGTCCCGCACGCGATGACGGCTCCGCTGCTCGACGCATCGGTCGTGTTGGTGGTGTGCGTCGACCTCGGGGTGGTCGCGGCGATCGACCAGGACCTCGACCGGATCGGCGTGGTCGCGGGCGCGTCGGTGTACCCCTTTGTCTGGAACATCCTGCTCGCGGCGCGCAACGAGGGCTTCGGCGGCGTCCTGACCACGATGGTGGTGGCCGAGGAACCCCGGGTCAGGCAGCTGCTTGGCCTTCCGGAGGACCATGCGATCGCGGCGGTGCTGCCGATGGGTGCGCCGGTTCGCCAGCTGACCAAGCTCAAGCGCAACAGCGTCGCCGAGATCGCCACCCGCGAGCGATTCGACGGCGAACCCTTCGAATAGCGCTTCCCGCGCCGAGATCTACATGACGGTCGTGGTCGCCTGAATCCAAGCGCGGGGGCACGACCATGGCTCAGGCCTTCGCCTTCGCTGCCGCCTTCATCTGCTTCTGGAGCTTCTTGTACGACCGCACCTGCTGCAGCGACGCCGCATCGGTGACATCCGCGACCGACATATGCGTGCCGGCGGTGCCGTAGTCGCCCGCGGCCTCACGCCAGCCCGCGGGCGTCACACCGTACTGTTTACCCAACAGCGCCAGGAAGATCCGCGCCTTCTGATCGCCGAACCCCGGCAATCCCTTCAGCCGCCGCAGCACCTCGGCCCCGTCGGCGCCGTCGGTCCACAACGCCGCCGCATCGCCGTCGTAGCGGTCTACGATCACCTGAGCCAGATCCTGGATCCGCTTGGCCATCGACCCCGGAAACCGGTGTACGGCAGGGCGTTCCGAGCACAGCTCGACGAAGCGGTCGGGGTCGTACTCGGCGATTTCGCGCGCGTCCACGCCGCCGATGCGGTCGGCGATCTTCTTCGGCCCGGCAAACGCGACTTCCATCGGTACCTGCTGATCAAGCATCATCCCGACCAGCAGTGCGAACGGGTTGGCCTCCAACAGAGCATCGGCCGCCGGATCCTGGACAAGCTGCAGCGTAGGCACCCGATCGAGTTTAGAGCCTGCAAAACGAGTCAGTAAGTGCCCGAAGCACTGCCAGTTGCTTCGTAGGGCGGCGAATCAACGGCTTGCATTGACAGACTGTGCGAAGGTTGTACACGACAACCGGTGTCGCCGTGGAGGACGAAGAAGTGTGAGACGTGTGGTTGCACCTCTACTCGCGGCGGTGGTCACCGCCGTGACCTTGGCCCCAGCGGCGAACGCGATACCGGACCAAGGCACGCCTGCCTTCGATGAGTACCTTCAGGGTCTCGCGCGCAACGGCTACAACCTGAATCCTGACACTGCGTGGCGCGTTGCCCACCAGGCATGTGTAGGTGGCTTGCCTGGATACATCGGCTGGGAACTGGCCGCTCAAGGGGTGATCGGCCCGGGAGCACAGGATCGGGTGATGGACGTAGCCAGGCAGTACGCCTGCCCGGTTCAGTAATTGACCCGTCTCCTCGAGACCTGCTGGTCGAGCAACCTCCCGACCAGCAGTGCGAACGGATCGGCTCCCAGCAGAGCATCGGCCACCGGATCCTCGACAAGCTGCAGTCTGGCTTCGGAGCCAGTTTAAGGTGGCTCCAATCTGGTGAGGTGATATGTCCGGCGAGCTCGCTCTGGCGCTGGTGGCGGCGCTGACTGTCGCGGTCGTGGCCGCGTCGGTGGTCGTCGTGCGGACCCGCCGCGTGGTGGCCACCCCGACCGAGCGGGCGGTGCATGCCGCGCTGCACACCGCATCGCAGGCGGCGCGCGCGCTTCGCCGAGGTCTCGACGCCGAATCTGCCGAGACCGCTGCGCCTTTCCTGCGCAGCCTGACCGGTGCCCGAGGTATCGCGCTGTTCGACGCCGACGCCGAACTCATCGCCCGCGATCCGCGCGACGACCCGATCTGGATCCGCGACGTGGTCGAGGCCGCCGACCGGACAGCCCGCGATTCGATGACCGGGGCACGCCGACTGCTCAAGAGCACCACGGTCGGCGACGTCGTCGCGCAGCCGCTGATCGCCGAGAGTGGCGACGTGCTGGGTGCCCTCGTCGTGGTCAGCACCCAGCCGCCCGGCCCGGGCATGCTCGGCGCGGTGGGAGAGGTGGCCGGTTACGCGGCCAGCCAGATCGAACTCGCCGACCTCGACGCATCCCGCGCCCGCCTCGACCGCGCCGAGGTGCTCGCGCTGCGCGCGCAGATCAGCCCGCACTTCATCTACAACGCACTGAACACCATCGCCTCGTTCGTCCGCACCGATCCCGACCGCGCCCGCGAGCTGATCCTCGAGTTCGCCGACTTCACCCGCTATTCGTTCCGCGCCGCAGGCCAGTTCACGACGCTGGCCGACGAACTCGGCAACATCGACCGCTATCTGACCCTTGAGCGCGCCCGCTTCGGCAGCGCGCTCAAGGTCCGGCTCCAGGTCGCACCGGAGGTGCTCAACGTCGTCGTCCCGTTCCTGGCGCTGCAGCCGTTGGTGGAGAACGCCGTACGCCACGGACTGGCCGGAAAGGGCGGGGGCGCAGTCGAGATCATCGCCCGCGACGAAGGAACCGATTGCGTCATCACCGTCGAGGACAACGGTGTCGGCATGGATCCCGACGCCCTGCGGCGGGGCACGGGTGACGCGCTGCCCGCCGGAACCGGACGTTCGGCCCATGTCGGCCTGACGAATGTCGACCATCGCCTGCGCGCTGCCTTCGGCAACGATTACGGTCTGGTGGTCGAGACCGCGATCGGGGCCGGAACCAAGGTGATCATGCGGGTCCCCAAGTTCCGATCCGGAGTCCGGGCGGACGCAGGCGCGTTGGGAGTGACCCTGGAATGAGTCAGGAATGACCACCAAGCCACTGACGGTGCTCGCGGTGGACGACGAAGCGCCCGCGCTCGACGAGCTGGCCTACCTCCTGGGCCGCCACGCAGACATCAAGGAGGTCCGCACCGCCGGTGACGCCACCTCGGCACTGCGTGAACTCAGCCAGCACACCATCGATGCGATCTTCCTCGACATCAACATGCCGGGCCTGTCCGGCATCGAACTCGCCGGGGTGCTGGCCAACTTCGCCAGCCGGCCCGCCGTGGTCTTCGTGACCGCCCACGACGACAAGGCGGTGGCCGCCTTCGACGTCGGCGCCGTCGACTACGTCCTCAAACCGATCCGTCAGAACCGGCTCGATGAAGCGGTGCGGCGGGTGTGCACCACGCGGTCCGGCGAGTCCGACGCATCCAGGGCGCCCGCCGCACCGGCAGCCCCCGCCGACACCGTCCCGGACTCCGACGTCATCCCCGCCGAACTCGGCGGTATCACTCATCTGGTGCCGCGGGACAGCATCGGCTGGGTCGAAGCCGAGGGTGACTACGCCCGCCTGCACTCGACGTCGGGCTCCCACCTGGTGCGCATACCGCTGAGCACCCTCGAGACGCGCTGGCGCGATCACGGTTTCCAGCGGATACACCGCTCCTACCTGGTGGCGCTGCGGCTGGTGACGGGGCTGCGCAACACCGACGGTGCGGTCCTCGTGCGCTTGCGCGCCAACGGCGCATCGCCCGCGGTGGAGCTGCCGGTAAGCCGGCGCCAGGCGCGTGAGCTGCGCGACAGAGTGGTCCGCGACCCGATGCGCCAACTCAAACCGGCGGGTGGCGGTGATGACTAGGTGATGACTAGCGGTGAGCGGCCACAGCGACAACGGGTGGTGCTCGCGCACCGACGGGGCTCGCGCGTGGTCCGCACCCGGGCCGAGGTGCAGGAACAGACGCAGGTCGGCGACGCGCTGGTGCGCGGCCTGGTGCGGGCGCAGCTCGGCCTTGCCCTGCGCCTGACCGCTGTCGTGATCGGCACCGCTGCGGCGCTACCGCTGATCAACGGATTGTTCCCCCAACTGGGCGCGCTCACCATTGCCGGCATGCGCGTCAATTGGCTCATCCTGGCCGTGCTGGCCTATCCGATGCTCTACGGGGTCGGGCGGCTGTACATCCGGCTGGCCGAGCAGGGTGAGCGGGATTTCGTTCGCGTGGTCGACGGCGAGCCGTGACGGCGCACCGCACAGCGCGGGCGGACCGCATGTGACCGGCCAGCCGCTGACGGCCGCGGCGCTGCTCGCCGCAGCGGTGGCGACCGTGGCCATCGGCGCCTACGGGGTGCGGTTCTCGCGCACCACCTCCGACTTCCTCGTCGCGTCCCGCGGCGTCGGACCGCAGTGGAACGCCGCCGCGATATCCGGTGAATACCTTTCGGCCGCTTCGTTTCTCGGCGTCGCCGGGCTGATTGCGAAGTACGGCGCCGACGCGCTGTGGTACCCGGTCGGCTGGACCGCGGGCTATCTCGGACTGCTGCTGTTCGTCGCGGCACCGCTACGCCGGTCGGGCGCCTACACGGTCCCCGACTTCGCCGAGTTCCGCCTCGGCTCGGTGTGGCTGCGCAAGATCGCCATGCTCGTCGTCGTCGTGATCTGCGTGTTCTATCTGGTACCGCAGTACCAGGGTGCCGGGCTGACGCTGAACATCCTGCTCGGTATGCCGGTGTGGATCGGACCGCTGGTGGTCGGCGCGATCGTCATCACCAACGTGGTCGCCGGTGGCATGCGCTCGATCACCTTCGTCCAGGCCTTCCAGTACTGGCTCAAGCTCACCGCGATCGCCATCCCCGCACTCGCGCTGCTCGGCCTGTTCGTGTCCGACCGCGGCGAGCTGGGCGGGCCGCTGCCCCCGACGGTGCAGGCGCAGACCACCGTTGCCATCGACACCGACGTCGTCGTGCACGTCGCGGTGCCCGCGGGCATCACCGTCACCGGAACCGTCGACGGCGTCCCTGTCGAGAACGTGCACATCGGCAGCCCCGGCGAGCACACCCTTGGCGAAGGAACGACGCTCACGCTCGCGGCGGGCGCCGCCACCCCGGTCGTGGCGGGCGCCCCGAGTGCGGGATCCGACTGGATCGCCTCGGGCGGGGGCCTGGGCGGTGCCCATCCCCTCTACCAGGTGGTGTCGATCATCGTGGCGACCTTCCTCGGCACCATGGGGCTGCCCCACGTGCTGGTCCGCTTCTACACCAATCCCGACGGCCGGGCCGCCCGCCGCACCGCGTCGGCGGTGATCGCCCTGGTGTCGCTGTTCTACATGTTCCCGATCATGCTCGGCGCGTTCGCCCGGCTCTACGTGCCGCAACTGCTGATCACCGGCGCGGCCGACGCCGCCGTCCTGCTGGCGCCCGGAGCCGCCATCGGAGGCGCGTTCGGGGAGGTCCTGGCGGCGCTGGTGGCCGCAGGCGCCATAGCGGCGTTCCTCGCGACGTCCTCGGGCCTGCTGGTCAGCATCGCCGGCGCGGTGGCCACCGACGTGCTACACAGCCGCATCCGCGACTTCCGGATCGCCGCCGTCATCGGCGGCCTCATTCCGCTTCCCCTCTCGCTGATCACCTCGGGGCTCGAACTGTCCCGCAGCGTCGGGCTGGCGTTCGCGGTCGCCGCCTCCACGCTGTGCCCGCTACTGGTGCTGGGCATCTGGTGGCGCGGGCTGACCGCGATCGGCGCGGCCTGCGGGCTGGTCGTCGGGGGGATGGTGTCGGGCACCGCGGTCACGCTGGCCATCGCGGGTGTCGTCGACGACCACGTGCTCGGCGGCTGGCCGGGAATCATGACGGGCTATCCGGCCGCCATCAGCGTTCCGCTCGCCTTCGCGACGATGGTGGTGGTCAGCAAGCTGACCCGATCAACGGCGCCGCCCGATGTCGCGCAGATCTTCGCACGGATGCACGTCCCCGCCCGGCCGCGAGATTGTGACCACCTGGGGATGGGGCCACGCCGCTTCGACGTTGTTATCCGCATGCTGCAGACTCAGCTGACGATGGCGCGCAGGCAGAGGGTGGCTTTCCCGCTGCTGGCCTTTGCCTTCGCCACGATCATGCTCGGCACCACATTGCCGACGCCGATGTACGCGTTGTACGGCGAACGCATGCACTTCGCGGTGGTGACCACCACCGTGATCTACGCGACCTACGCCGGCGGGGTGCTGGCTGCGCTGCTGCTGTTCGGCCGCTGGTCCGATGCGGTGGGACGGCGTCCGGTGCTGCTCGTCGGCGTCGCCGCGGCCCTGGCGAGCGCCGTCGTGTTCCTGTCCGCGGATTCGGTGCCCCAGCTGCTGGCGGGACGGCTGCTGTCCGGGCTGTCGGCCGGCCTGTTCACCGGCACCGCGACAGCCGCCGTCATCGAGGCCGCCCCACCGCGCTGGCGGGGACGGGCGACCGCGGTGGCCACCGTCGCAAACATCGGCGGCCTTGGCGCGGGGCCCCTGCTCGCGGGTGTCCTCGTGCAGTACGCGCCGCAACCGTTGCATCTGACGTTCCTCGTGCACATTGCGCTGGCGGTGCTGGCCGGTGCCGCGGTGCTGATCGCGCCGGAGACCTCGCAGCGCGCCGGACGGATCGGGGTGCAACGGCTGTCCATCCCCGCCGAGGTCCGGACGGTGTTCCTGATCGCAGGCTTCGCCGCGTTCGCCGGTTTCGCCGTCACCGGGCTGTTCACCGCCGTCGCGCCGTCGTTCCTGGCCGACGTCGTCGGCGTCGGCAACCACGCCGTCGCCGGCGCTGTATCCTGCTCGATCTTCGCCGCGTCCGCTCTGGCGCAGATGGCCGCGGGCTGGCTGCCATCCGGATCGGCGGTGGCGATCGGCTGCGCAATCCTGGCCGTCGGCACGGTGATTCTCGCAGGGGCCCTGCACTTTTCGTCGTTGACGGGGATGATCGTCGCGGCCGTGGTCTGCGGGATCGGCCAGGGCATCAGCTTCAGCAGGGGCCTGGCCGCCGTGGCGGAGCGGACGCCGCCGAGCCGTCGCGCCGAGGTGAGCTCGGCGTATTTCGTTATCGCCTACGTCGCCATCTCGCTGCCGGTCGTCGGAGTCGGCGAGGCCGCCCAACACTGGGGACTGCGCACCGCGGGCGTGAGCTTCTCCGCCGCGGTCACCGTCCTGGCGATCGTGTGTCTGGTCGCGATCCTCGTCGAGGAGGCCCGCATCGCGCGCCGCGAGTCGGCGACCGCGCCCAGCCGGACTTGAGTGCCTCTGCTCGGCGCGGCGCGCCTAATCCGGTGTCACGCCTACCCGCTCTTGCGCCGGAACTCCCTGCGATTCTCGACGGGTCCATGCGCCCGCGGCTGTTTGCGCCCGCCATCCTTGTGGTCGGATCCACCCGCTGAACTCGCGTTCTTGCGCTCCAGCGCCTCGCGGAACTTCCGCTTGGTGTCGTCCCCCTCGTCGCCGCCGGTCACGTCGGTTGCACCCGCAGGTTCATCAGCCATGAGCGAAGCCTAGCCCCGTGTCGCCACCTTTATCGGCGGCCCGGCGGCACGCCGTACACATGCGAAATCGGCAGCGTGAGCACCACCCGACGGTCATCGACCATGGCGCGCCGGTAGTCATCCCAGTCGGGGTGCTCACCGGCGATGTTGCGGTAGAGCGCAATCAGCGCCTCGACGGTGTCGTCATCCGGTGAGGCGGCGGGCGGGGTGAGGATGGCGTCACCCTCCGCGACCGCGTAGGCCCACCCGTCGTCGGAGCTGACGTGGATGGACGCGCGCGGGTCGCGACGCAGGTTGCGCGTCTTGGCCCGGGGCTCGGTGATCGACACCTCGATCGTGACCTGGCGCGGATCGAAGAAATACGCCACGTTCGACAGCTGCGGTCTGCCGTCGCGCTTGATGGTGGCGAGCACCCCGAGCGAGTTGCCACTGATCAACGCCAACAACTTGTCGTCGAACACCTGCCGGGCCATACGCCGAGCCTACGTGGGCCGCGAGGGTGAGCGCCGCCTATCCCGGCAGGCGTTTCTACACTCGGTGTGGTGGCAGCTCTGTCCGGAATCGACGGGAATGTTCTCGAGGGTGTCTCCGCGACGACGTTGTGGACGCTGCGCAACCGCGCCACCGAGGCGATGCGTTCCGACGGGGTGATCCGCGATCCGCTGGCGATCACCCTGTTCGACGCGATCGACTACGACTACCGCAGGTTCGGCAGGCCCGACCAGGTGCACGCGCTGCGCGCGTTGGCCTTCGACGCCGCCACCCGCCGCTACCTCGCGCAGCGCCCGCAGGCGTCCGTGGTGGCGCTCGCCGAGGGTCTGCAGACCAGCTTCTGGCGGCTGGACCGGGCCGGGGTGATCGGCCAATCACGGTGGTACTCCATCGATCTGGCGCCGATCATGGCGCTTCGCGAACGCCTGCTGCCGCGCGACGACCGGATCGTCGCACTGGCACAGTCCGCACTCGATTTCACCTGGATGGACGCGGTGGACCCCGCGCAAGGGGTGTTCATCACCGCTGAGGGACTGCTGATGTATCTCGACCCCGTCGACGCGATGCGTCTCATCGGAGAATGCGCGGCCCGGTTCCCCGGCGGCCAGATGATGTTCGACTCGATCCCCCACTGGCTCAGTCGCCGGACCCTCGAGGGGTTACGCCCCACCCGCCGCTATACCCTGCCGCCGATGCCGTTCGCGATGACACCCGACGAGGCGCTGGCGCTGGCGGGCAGCATCCCGCAGGTCAGCGCCGCGCGGGATGTCGCGCTTCCGCGCGGGCGCCGGTTCTACCGGCTGGCGGCCTGGCCGGCGCTGGACCGCATGGGTGTGCTGCGCCGCAACCGCCCCAGCTTCACGGTGTTGGAGTTCGGCTCGTGACCCGCTACGCCGTCCTGCTGAGGGGCGTCAACGTCGGCGGGGTGAACCTGAAGATGGCCGACGTCGCCGCCGCCCTGGAGGGCGCCGGATTCGGCGCCGTGCGCACGATCCTGGCCAGCGGCAACGTCCTGCTCGAGAGCCGTTCCAACGTCGGGGCGGTCAAGACCAAGGCAGAACGGGCGTTGCGCGACGCGTTCGGGTACGACGCCTGGGTGCTGGCCTACGACCTGGACACAGTCGCGGCGATCAGCGCGGACTACCCCTTCGACCGGGAGGTCGACGGCCACCACTCCTACGTGACGTTCGTCAGCGACGCGGCGGTGCTCGACGAGCTGGCGGCCCTGGCCGACGACGCAGGTGAGGACGAGAAGATCCAGCGCGGCGACGGGGTGATCTACTGGCAGATCCCGAGGTCTGCGACGCTGACCAGCACGATCGGCAAGACCATGGGCAAGAAACGCTACAAGTCCTCGACCACCACCCGCAACCTGCGCACCGTCGAGAAGCTCCTGCGGTGACGGCCGACAAGGTGGATGCCACCGTGCTGACCGGTGTTTCGGAGACGGCGCTGCTGACCCTGCTGGTGCGGGCCACCGAGGCGCGCAGATCCGACGCCATCCTCGAGGATCCGATGGCGATCGGCCTCGTCGATTCGATCGACTTCGACTTCGCCAAATTCGGTCACCACCGCCGCCAGGACATGGCGCTGCGTGCCATCGCCTACGACGGCCAGACCCGCCGCTACCTGACCGACCATCCCGCGGCGACGGTGGTGGCACTGGCCGAGGGCCTGCAGACCAGTTTCTTCCGCCTCGACGACGGCCGAGTGGGGCATGAGTTCCGTTGGCTCACCGTCGATCTGCCGCCGGTCGTCGCCCTGCGCAGCAAGTTGCTGCCCCCCTCGGAACGGGTGACGATGCTGGCCCAGTCGGCGCTGGATTACACGTGGATGGATCACGTCGACACCGCCGACGGGGTGTTCATCACCGCCGAGGGTCTGCTCATGTACCTGCAGCCCACCGAGGCGATGGGGTTGATCACCGAGTGCGCCAGGCGATTTCCCGGCGGGCAGATGATGTTCGACCTGGTGCCCCCGTCGCTGGCGGCCCTGACCCGACGCGGAGTCCGGACCTCGCGGCGCTACCGCATACCGCCGATGCCGTTCACCTTGTCGACGTCCGACGCGGCGAGGCTGGCGACCGTCGTGCCCGGGATCCGGGCGGTCCGCCCGGTGCCGCTGCCCACCCCCCGCGGCCGGGTGCTCAACACGCTGACCTGGGCGATCGAAAACCTGCCCGGACTGAACGGCATCCGCCCGACGTGGACGCTGCTGGAGTTCGGTTGAGATTCGCTCGGGTATCGGTAGAGAAACCCCTCACAGCAGGGTGTCTACCGCAGGGGCGGAGTCCGCGTCGACGGCCCCGGCGTGGTCGCCGATCAGCGCCACCAGCCGGTCGGTGACGGCGGGCGCCAGGTCGTGGCCCATCCCCGCGATGGTCACGTGGCGGGCCCCCGGGATGGCCGCGGCAGTGGCGATACCGCCGCTGGGGTGCACGATGAGGTCGCGGTCGCCGTGGATGACAAGCGTCGGGGCCGTGACGGCGCGCAGTTCGGCGGTGCGGTCCGCCGACTTCATGATCGCGTTGATCTGCCGCGCCACTCCGGCACCGGCGACCGGGCCCGGTCCGCGCTCCCATGCGCCGGCGGCGTAGGCGGCCGCGGCCCCTTCGTCCAGCGGCATATGCGGGCTGGCGATGTGGCGTGCCAGCTCCATGTGGCGGGCGATGAATCTCGCCCTGGTGCGCGGCGCGGGTTTGGCGAGCAGCGCCAGCGTCGACCTCGCCGGCTGTCCGACGTCGCGGGCGCCGGTGGTGGAGAAGATCGACGTCAGCGTCGCCGCCCGGCGGGGATGGCGTGCTGCGATCGTCTGAGCGATCATCCCGCCCATCGACATGCCGACCAGATGGGCACTGTCGATGCCGAGGTGGTCGAGCAGGCCGACCGCGTCGGTAGCCATATCGGCCAGGTCGTAACCGTCGCGGCGGGGCCTGCGGGTGAGTTGGCGCAGCCGGCCGGCCGGCTTGCTGGTCGCCCACGTCGACCGCCCGACATCGCGGTTGTCGAACCGGATGATGCGGAACCCGCGATCTGCCAGGCCCGCCAGCAGCGCCGGTGACCACGAGGTCAGGTCGAGCGTCAGGCCCGCGATCAGCAGGAGCGGCGTACCGGCGGGGTCGCCGCTGGTGCGGTAGCACACCCGGCTGCCGTCCGGGAACACGCAGAAGCGGTCCGCCGTCATGCCTGCAGCACCGCGATCCGGGCGCCCTGTTTGCGACCTGTGACGCCAGGCCCCGAAAGGTGCAGGTTGGGGTCGACCACGGAGTCGTCGCGCAGCAGCTTGACGTCGCTGTGGTAGCTCATCGAGGTCAGCCAAGGCTCCCCCGCGCCCTGCTTGGGCAGCTGGTCGATCGCACGCTTGACGTAGCCGGCACCGAAGTCGAGGAGCGGCCGCGTCGGCATGGCCGGGTCCGCCAGCTCGGGTCGGGCGACGGTGTGACCGTTGGCGTCCATGTGGGTCAGCAGCCTGCAGAAGTGTTCGCACAGCAGCCCGACCTTCAGGGTCCACGACGAGTTGGTATAGCCGATGGCGAACGCGAAGTTCGGCACGCCGGTCAGCATCATGCCCTTGTACGCGACCGTGTCGGCGATGTTCACCGGCTCCCCGTCGACGCGCAGCGTCATACCGCCGAACGCCTGGACGTTGAGCCCGGTCGCGGTGACGATGATGTCGGCCTGCAGCTCGCGCCCGGATTCCAGCAGGATGCCGCGCTCGGTGAAGGTGGCGATGCGGTCGGTCACCACCGAGGCGCTGCCGTTGCGGATTGCCTTGAACAGGTCACCGTCCGGGACGGCGCACAGCCGCTGGTCCCACGGGTTGTAGTCGGGGTTGAAATGCTCGTCGACCGGATAGCCCGCGGGCAGCTGCTTGGCGTTGAGATAGCGGATCAGCCGGCGGGCCGTTCCCGGGAAGCGCTGGCTGAACCCGTACACGGCGCGCTGCCTGGCGATGTTGAACCGGCGCGCGACGGCGTAGCCTCGCTGGTCACCCAACAGCTTCCTGGCGGTGTTGGCGATCGCGTCCTTCGACGGCACCGACATGATGTAGGTCGGCGAGCGCTGCAGCATCGCGACATGGCCCGCCGTGGCGGCCATGGCGGGAACGAGCGTGACGGCGGTCGCGCCGCTGCCGATGACGACCACGGTCTTCCCGGCGTAGTCGAGATCCTCCGGCCAGTGCTGCGGATGTACGACCCGGCCCGCGAAGCGTTCCCGGCCCGCGAAGTGCGGGGTGTAGCCCTCGTCGTAACGGTAATAGCCCCCTGCGCAGAAGATCCAGTTGGCGCTGATCTGCACCAGCTCCGCCTGCCCGTCCTGGCCGCGTTCCACGTCCACCAGCCAGCGCGCGTCACCGGTCGACCACGCGGCGCCGAGCACCCGGTGGTGGAAGCGGATCTTCTCGTCGATGCCGTTCTCGGCGGCGGTCTGACGCAGGTAGGACAGGATCTTGTCGGCCGAGGCGATGGCGTGGTCGTCCCGCCACGGCTTGAACTCGTACCCGAAGGTGTGCAGGTCGGAGTCCGAACGAATGCCCGGGTAGCGGAACAGGTCCCAAGTCCCGCCGGTGGCGCCACGAGCCTCGAGGATGGTGAAGGTCCGCTGCGGATGCTCCTTCTGCAGGTAGTAGGCGGCGCCGATGCCGGAGATGCCTGCCCCGACGATCAGCACGTCGACGTGTTCGACGGCGCTGGCGGACCGTGAATTCGAAACCATGACTGTGACTCCTTGCCGGGATCCGGGAAACCAGGTGGAAAACTGTTGCATCGATGATGGCCGGACACCCGGTCGGTTCCAAGGTCATATCAACACCATCATGGCGACGATGTGGTGCAAAGTGCACCAGTCGACATAGTCTGACCGGCATGTGGAGCCAGCCGTCCGCGCGGGTGCGGGACCTCATTCGCCAGGGCGCACAGATCGCCGTCGATCCCGCGGCCGCGGATTGGCTGGAGGAACTCGACCGTGCCACGGTCGGCTCCAATCGGGCGATCGTCGACGACCCGGTGCTCGCGTCGGCCATCAGCGCGACGAACCGGGCCAACATCGTGCACTGGGCCACGGCCAACATGGTCGATCCCGGCGCACCGGTGCCTGCCAACCTCGGGCCGGAGCCGCTGGGGATCGCACGGGATCTCGTGCGCCGGGGTATGGACAACGCCTCCCTCGATGCCTATCGGGTCGGCCAGGGCGTCGCCTGGCGCAGGCTCATGGAGATCGCGTTCGGTCTGACATCGGATCCGGCCGAGCTGCAGGAGATGCTCGACGTGTGCTCACGGTCGGTCAGCGCGTTCCTCGACGCGACCCTTGCCGGGATCGCCGCGCAGATCGAACTCGAACGCGACGAACTCACCCGCGGCAGCCACGCCGAGCGCCGGGAGACCGTGACGCTGATCCTCGACGGGGCCCCGATCGGCCGTGAGAGGGCCGAAGCCCGCCTGGGATACGCGCTGAACCGCCACCACACGGCGGCCATTGTGTGGAGCGACACATCCGAGGGTGATCTTGGCCACGTCGATCGCGCCGCGGAGGTTTTCGGCCGGAGCGCGGGCGCGACGCGGCCGCTGAGCATTCTGGCGAGCACCGCGTCCCGGTGGGTCTGGGTACCGGGGGCCGGCGGAGTCGACGCCGCGGCGCTCGGGCGGGCCATCGCCACGATACCCGGGGTGCGCATCGCGGTCGGGCCCACCGCCGCCGGCGTCGAGGGGTTCCGCCGCAGCCATCTCGACGCGATCACCACGCAGCGCATGCTCGCGCGGCTGGAATCCCAACAGCGCGTTGCGTTCTTCAGCGACGTCCACCTGGTCGCGGTGCTGACCCAGGACCCTGCGCGCGCGAACGAGTTCATCAGCCGTGTTCTCGGCGATTTCGAGCATGTCGACATTGAATTGCAGTCGACCATAAGGGTTTTCATCAATGAGCAGTGCAATGCCTCGCGCGCGGCGGCCCGGTTGTACCTGCACAGGAACACGCTGCTGCGCCGGATCGCCCGCGCGGAAGAGTTGCTGCCGCGGCCTCTGGGTCAGACCAGTGTCGAGGTCGCGGTCGCCCTGGAGGCGCTGCGCTGGCGCGGCAACCGGACCACGATCTGAAAGGCGATGCGCCTCAGCCGAAGGCCGACGCCACGTAGCGCAGCGCGTCGTCCTTGTCGACGCCCAATGCGCGCGCCGCCGACACGAAAGTGTGCGCCGCGGTGGCCATCGCGGTGTCGGAGGGATCCACCCGTGCGACGAAAGTGCCGAACCGTCCGCGGGTTTCGAGAATCCCCGCCGACTCCAACTCACGATAGGCACGCGCGACGGTGTTGACTGCCAGATTCAGCTCGGCGGCGAGTTCGCGTACCGTGGGCAGCCGCGTACCCGGCGACAGCCTGCCGTCCCGCACCCCCGCAATGATCTGCGTCCTGAGCTGATCGAACAGCGGCCTGGCCGCCCGAACGTCAACTCGCACCCAATCCCCCAGATTTGCCACATGCCCAGTATCGCCTAAACCGCTAGTTTGGTCATGTGCAAGTAACGGTGTTCAGCGGCGCCGGCATCTCCGCCGAAAGCGGTGTGCCCACGTTCCGCGACGTCGAGACGGGGCTGTGGTCAAAGGTCGACCCGTACGAGATTTCCAGCGAACAGGGTTGGCTCGACCATCCCGACCGGGTGTGGGCGTGGTATCTGTGGCGCCACTACATGATCGACGCAGTTCAGCCCAACAATGCGCATCTGGCGGTCGCGGAGTGGGAGGACTACGCGGACGTGCACGTCATCACCCAGAACGTCGACAATCTCCATGAGCGGGCCGGCAGCAAACGGGTGTACCACCTGCACGGGAGCCTGTTCGAGTTCCGTTGTGACGCTTGCCACTCCAGGTTCGAGGGTGACCTGCCCCCGATGCCCGAGCCGGTTGAATCGCTGGATCCGCCGCACTGCCCGTGCAGCGGCCTGATCCGGCCCAATGTGGTGTGGTTCGGCGAAGCCCTTCCTGACGCCGCATGGCAACGTTCAATGGCCGCGGTCACCTTCGCCGACGTGCTCGTCGTGGTGGGCACGTCGTCCATCGTCTACCCCGCGGCCGGCTTGCCCGAACTGGCACTGGCCAAGGGCACCGCGGTCATCGAGATCAACCCGGAGCGCACCCCGCTGTCCGACGTCGCGACGGTGTCACTGCGGGAATCCGCTGCAACCGCGATGCCGGGTCTGCTGCAGCGCCTTCCCGAGCTGCTCGGACGCGATCAGCTGGCCTAGGTTTGGCCTAGGTTTGGCCCCGCTCGGGCCGTACCGCGCGCCCGATGGCCATCTCGGCGACGGGCAGCGGCGCCCACCGCGGCATCGCCCAATCGCGGCGCGCGTCCTCGAGCTGGAATCCCGCGCCTGCGATCGTGTCCTCGGTGTGCCGATGGGTGTGGCAGTTGCCCAGCAGGCGCGGCCACACGGTGGCGTCAGCCAGCCGCTGCAGCTGCGCCCGCGGCCCGGTACCGGCGATGTGCTCGAGATACCGCAGCTCCCCACCCGGCCTCAACAACGAAAACAGTTGCCGCAGAACGCCGGCGGGCTCCTCGATCGAACACAGCACCAGCGAGCAGACGACCGCGTCGAAGGGTTCGGCCGCGTGAAACTGCTCGACGGCCTCCTCCGTGACGGTCACCGGAACCGGCGCGGTGACCGCGGCTTCCCTTGCCACCGCGGCCAGCCTGCGCTCGGGCTCGATGGCGACGACCTCGCTGACACCGAGTGGATAGAACGCGAAGTTGGTGCCGGTACCCGCCCCGATCTCCAGCACGCGCCCCGTGAGGCCGCGGAGATTCTCGATGCGCATCCTGCGGATCGCGTCGGGTTCGTGTCCCGACATCACGGTCCACAATCTGGCGAACACCGGATTGTCGATCGTCGTGCTCATCGAGCAGTCCCTTCAGCCGTGCCGTTCACTTCCACGGTCTACACCTCAGCGCTGGTCTGCGCCAGCGCGGCGCGGCCGGGTGCTCGATCTGCTCGATCCCCGCCGGTCTCACTGATACCGATCCGTGCCTGCAGCCGGGCCAACGGCCCAGGCGCCCACCAGTTCCACCGGCCCATCAGGTGCATGAACGCGGGTACCAGCATCATCCTGATCAGGGTCGCGTCCGCGAGCACGGCCAGCGTCAGCCCCAGGCCGAACATCCGCATCAACGCCACCTGAGCCGCGATCAACGCGGCGAACGAGATCGACATCAGCAGCGCGGCGGCGGTCACCACCCGGCCGGTGCGCGCCAATCCCAGCGCCACGCTTTCGTCGTTGTCCCCAGGCCCCTGCGGCGATGCCAGCCAGTACTCCCGGATGCGCGATACCAGAAACACCTCGTAGTCCATCGACAGGCCGAAAGCGATGCAGAACAACAGGATCGGCAAATTGGACACCAGGGTGCCGGTGGGGGTGGTGCCCAGTGCGCCCAGGTGGCCGTCCTGGAAGATCCACACCAGCGCACCGAACGCCGCCGACAGCGACAACACGTTGAGCACCAGCGCCTTCAGCGGCAACACCACACTGCCGGTCAGCAGGAACAGCAGCACGAAGGTGATCCCCGCGATGACACCGAGCACCAGCGGCAGCCGGGAGGTGATGGAGTGGGCACTGTCCCGGGTCGCCTGTGCCACCCCCGCAAGCTGGACCGGTTTGCCACCGGGGGTCGCCACGGCATCCAGCCGGTCCAGCTGGCGAGAGGAGGCGTCGCTGAACAGTGGCGCCTCGGTGCTGACCGTCAGATACGCGCTGCCCTGCGCCATCCCGGTCGACGCCGACGGTGGTCCCGCCAGGGCGCCGTCGACGAAGGAGCCCCCCGGCGCCGACACCGACGCGACGTCGTCGACCTGCGACAGCCGGGCGGCGTAGCGGTCGATGTCGGTGACGTCGAGTCCGGCGGTATCGGGGACGACGACCGTGACGTTGGCGGTCGAGTCGGTGGCGAAGCCGGATCGCAGCTGATCGCCGACGTCGCGGGCCGACGCCGAGGGCGGCAGCACCCGGTCATCGGGGAAGCCCCACTTGATGCCGAGGAAAGGCGCCCCCAGCAGGAGGAGCACAACCACCACCGCGGTGCTGATGGGGATGGACCGCCGCATCACGAACTTCGTCGAGCGATACCAGAACGACCGCTCGACGGGTCGGCGCCGGGGGTCGGGACGGCCCAAAAGCCGCCGGGCGAACCGGCGGACGTCCAGTGCGTCCAACCGATCGCCCGTCAGCGCGATCCCCGCCGGCGCCACCACGATCGCGGCGGCCGCGGCGAACACCACGGTGGCGACGCCGGCGTAGGCAAACGACTTCAGGAAGTACATCGGGAACAGCACCATGGCCACCATCGACAGCGCGACGGTCACCGCCGAGAAGAGCACCGTGCGGCCCGCGGTGGCCATGGTTCGGACCAGCGCGGCATCACGCCCGGCGCCCGCCTCCAGCTCCTCACGGAAGCGGCTGACGATCAGCAGCGTGTAATCGATGGCCAGGGCCAGTCCGAGCGCGACGGTCAGGTTCATGGCGAAGATCGACACGTCGGTGACCAGGGTGACGGCGCGCAGCACCGCCATCGACCCCAGAATCGCCAATCCGCCGACCGCCAGCGGCAGCGCCGCGGCGACCAGGCCGCCGAACACCCAGATCAGCACCACAAAGCTCAACGGGACCGCGATGGATTCCATTTTGAGCAGGTCTTTTTCGCTCTGCCTGTTCAGCTGGACGTACGCCATCGCTTCACCGCCCGCGCGCACCGTCACGCCGTCGCGGTCACGCACCAGCCGGTCGGCGAGCTCCTTGGCGTGTTTCTGTGCGCCGGTCTCACCGCCTGTGATACCCGCGACGATCAGCCCCGTCCTGCCGTCCTTGCTGACCAGCGTGGCCGCGGCCGCGGGTGGTGCGGTCCACGCCGAGGTCACGTTCGCGACGTAGGGCGAGGCCGCCAACTGGCCGGCGATCTCCGTTCCCACGGTCCTCGCGGAGGCGGCGCCGGGCTGGTCGGCCGTCACGCTGATGATCAGTTCCATGTCGCCCGCGTGGAACTTGTCGGCGAGCAGGTGCTCGGCCTGCGTCGATTCCGACGACGGGTCGGCGAAGCCGCCCGCCGAGAGCTTGTCGGCGACGGGTATGCCGAAGATGCCGGCCAGCACCATCACCAGCCCCGCCACGGCGAGCATCCGGCGCGGCGCCGCAATGGCCAGGTGGGCGATACGTTGCAGCACTTTTCTTTCCTGTCGTTCTTTCCTGTTCTTGCCCGGCCCCTGCCGGTCCGTTCGGTCAGGTCCCGCCAAGCACACGTCGGACCCGCTGCCGGATATGACGTGCCCGGCCGGCCGGGGGTTCAACGCGCCGGGAAAGGGTCGGGCAACGGCCGCCCGGGCTGGGAAGTTAAGGAAATTGGGGAAACCCCCGATTCCGGGCGCCGGAGGTGCAACTAGCCTTGCGCTCATGCGCACCATGACACCGGTTATGTCGTGTTATCTGGCCGAGTGGTACCGCCCCGACCTGACCCAGCAGGTTGTCGACGGCTTCTTTGCCGCCCTCGACGCCGCCGTTCGTGCCGCATCCGGCCCGGATGGTTCGCTGCGCCTGCTGGTGACGCTCGCTGTGCCCGCCGACGAAGTCCTCTACGGCGTCTTCACCGCCGACCACGCCGACCACGTCCTGCAGGTGTGCCAGCAGGCGGGCGTGCCCGTCGAACGGCTCAGCACAGACGTCGGCGCCCGCATCGATCGCGGCGGAGGCGTGGAACGGAACCCCGGAACCTACCCGTAAGTAGTATTGCCAGCATTTTCCGAAAGTCGACTCAAAGAATCCTTAGAGGCGGCCCATAGTCTCGACCACATGTGGATCGACGACACCAACGCTGATGTCATCAAGGTTGACTTCGACGCGCTCTACCACGGCGATGTCCTGGTCGAGGGAGACACCTCCGAGCAGTTCGACGAGTGGGGTCTGCTGCCGACGGCAGTGTGAACATGCGGGCGCCGGCCCGGCGCCCGCACGCCGGGGCCGAGTTTGCCCGCAGCGGCCGCCGTAGCGCCTCGCTGACCGCCGTTGATTCCGCCAGCCCTCGTCAATCCTCGTCAATCCTCGTCGATCCTCGTCGATCCACTCCGTTACCGCACTACCGCGGCGCCATGCGGATCGCCCCGTCCAGCCTGATCACCTCGCCATTGAGCATCGGGTTCTCGATGATGTGCACCGCAAGCGCACCATATTCATCCGGATCCCCCAGCCGCGCCGGATGCGGCACCTGCTGACCCAGTGACTTCTGCGCCTCCTCGGGCAGCGAACCCAACAGCGGCGTCTTGAACAGTCCGGGCGCTATGGTCACCACGCGAATCAGCTCACGCGCCAAATCGCGGGCGATCGGCAGCGTCATCCCCACCACGCCGCCCTTGGACGCCGAGTACGCAGCCTGACCGATCTGGCCGTCGAACGCCGCCACCGACGCGGTGTTGATGATCACGCCGCGCTCCTCCCCCACGGGTTCGGTCCTGGCGATCCGCTCCGCGGCCAGGCGCAGCACATTGAAGGTGCCGATCAGATTCACCGAGATGATCGAGGTGAACGCGTCGAGGGGAAATGCGCCGTTGCGGCTCAGCGTCTTGATGGCGTTGCCGATGCCGGCGCAGTTGACGTTGACACGCAGCGGCCCCATCTCCTCGGCGACATCCAGCGCCGCCGAAACCTCGTCGGGATCGGTGACGTCGGCCTTTACGAACCGGGCCTTTACGAACCGGGCGCGTTCGCCCAGTCCCCTGACCACGTCCTCACCCCGCAGATCGATGACCACGACCGACGCGCCGCGGTCGAGCAGGCGCTTCACCGTCGCCAGTCCCAGGCCGGAGGCCCCACCGGTCACCACCGCAACGGCGTCTTTGATCTCCACTCGCTGACTCCTGTTCGTCTCGTGTTCGTCTCGCGGGGAGCGGGATTTCCGCACGATGAGGGCCGGACTACAGCCAGTCGCGCAGCACGGCCTCGGTGTCGGCGCCCGGCACCCCGGGAGGGGTCGGCGCGTCGGGGACGCTGCGGGAGAACCGTGGCGCCGGCGAGGCCTGCAGCCGGCCATCGTCGCGGTAGAAGGTGTGGCGCTCGGCCACATGCGGCTCGGAATCGACCTCGCCGGGGGCCAGCACCGGCGTAACGCACGCGTCGGTGTCGGCGAACACCTTCGCCCAATGGTCGCGGTCGTGGGCGCCGAAGGCCTCCGTCAACCGGGCCCGCAGCTCGGGCCAGCGGGCGACGTCGTTCTGGCCGGGCAGATCGGCCCCGGCCAGGCCCAGCCCGGCCAGCAACTGCGTATAGAACTGCGGTTCGATGGCGCCGACCGCGACATAGCGGCCATCGGCGCACGCATAGGTGTCGTAGTAGGGGGAGCCGCCGTCGAGCATGTTCGTACCGCGCTCGTCGGACCACATGCCGTTGCCGCGGAACGACCAGATCATCTGCATCAGCACCGAGGCACCGTCGACCATCGCGGCATCGATGACCTGGCCCTTACCGGAGGTCTGCCGCTCCCACAGAGCGGCGAGGATGCCCACGATGAGGAACATCGATCCGCCGCCGAAATCACCGGTGAGATTCAGCGGGGGGACGGGGCGTTCGCCGGACCGGCCGATCGAATGCAGCAGACCATTGAGGGAGATGTAGTTGATGTCGTGGCCGGCCTGCAGCCTGCGCGGCCCGGTCTGCCCCCAGCCGGTCATTCGCGCATAGACCAGGCGGTCGTTGACCGTCGCACAGTCGTCGGGACCGAGCCCAAGCCGTTCGGTGACACCCGGGCGGAACCCCTCGATCAGCACGTCGGCCTTGGCGATGAGCCGCATCACCAGCTCTCGGCCGTCTTCGCTTTTCAGGTCGGCAGCAACCGAGCGGCGGCTGCGCAACAGGGTGTCGCGGCCGGGCATGGGCAATGCGTCGGTCTTGCGCGGCCGGTCGATGCGCACCACGTCAGCCCCGAGGTCGCCGAGGATCATGGCGGCGTGCGGGCCGGGTCCGATGCCGGCCAGTTCGATGACTCGCAATCCCTGCAACGGTCCCGGCATGCGTCTGCAACCTCCGCTTCGTCGCGCCGCTCAGATAGTTCACGTGTCCAACCATCTGGGTTCTCGCCAGCGTATCCGGCCGCCCTGCGGGCCTGCCGAAAATCAGTGGACCGTGCGACGCACTCTGCGTCACCATCGATTGTGTGAGTACGCAATACGACATCCAGCAGCCGGTGCGGCCGACGGGTGGCTGGCGTGTACTCGCCCCCTTTGGCTACCGCGAGTACCGACTGCTCATCGCCGCGGTTTCGATCTCGATCTTCGCCGAGGGCATGTGGGCCGTGGTGATGGCGCTCCAGGTGATCGCACTCGACAACGACCCCACGTCGCTGTCGTTGGTCGCGACCTGCCTGGGCGCCGGACTGGTCTGCTTCGTGCTCGTCGGCGGGATCGCCGCGGATCGCATCAGCCAGCGCAAGATCATCATCGCCGTCGAGGCGGTAAACCTGATCGCGGTGTCGGCCGTCTGCGTCCTCGGCATGACCGGCACGCTGCGGATCTGGCATATGGCGGTCGCCGCGGGCGCGCTCGGCATCGCTGCGGCGTTCTTCTTCCCCGCCTACAGCGCGATCCTGCCCCGCATCCTGCCCGGAGAACAGCTGCTGGCGGCCAACGGAGTCGAAGGGGTGCTGCGTCCCGTGTTCCAGCGGGCCGTCGGCCCAGCGGTCGCGGGCGTGCTGGTCGGTGCGACGTTCCCCTCGCTGGGCGCGGCGGCGGTGGCCGTCCTGTTCGGCATCGGACTGGCACTGCTGGTTGCGACCAGTCCGGCCGGCGCCGCGCCGGGGCAGGCGACCGGACCGCGCCCGCACGTGCTCGCCGATCTGCGCGACGGGTTCCGGTTCATGCTCCACACCCGATGGCTGCTGTGGACGCTGCTGTTCGCGAGCATGTTCGTGCTGGTGGTCATCGGCCCGATCGAGGTGCTGCTGCCGTTCATCGCGCAGGAGCGATTCCACGACGGTGCCCGGTCGTACGGGTTCATCCTGGCGTTCTTCGGGATGGGCAGCGCGCTTGGCGCGCTGGCGGTCTCGTCGGCGCGGCTCCCCCGCCGCTACCTCACGGTCATGATGGCGATGTGGAGCGTCGGGTCGATCCCGCTGGTCGTCATCGGGTTCACGTCGTCGTTCCCGTTGATGGCCGCCGCCACGTTCCTCGTCGGCGTCACCGACGGCGCCGGGATGGTGATCTGGGGGACGCTGCTGCAGCGGCGGGTGCCGACGCAGATGCTCGGCAGGGTGTCGAGTCTCGACTTCTTCGTTTCGCTGGCGTTCATGCCGCTGTCGTTTGCGATCGCCGGGCCGCTGTCGAAGGTCGTCTCGATGCAGACCATCTTCCTGGTAGCAGGTCTGGTGCCGGTGGCGCTCGCCGCGATCGCCATGACCGCGGCCCGCATGCCGCGCGATGAGATCGAGCACCCGTTGCGCTGAGCGGTCCACTCCGACGCCAGGACCGGGTCGACCCACCACGGCGAAATCTGCATCAGGGTTGTGCCCGCCGCGGTTGGCACGACCCTGAGGCGGGACTCGGCGCAACTCGACAAGCCGACAAACAGATGGGCACCCCCGCCGCTTGCGGGGGTGCCCATCTTGTTGTCGCAGTGGATCAGTGGCCTACGCGCAGACCGCTTGCACCGAGCGATGACGTGTCATCCGGGCGGATGACATCGAACCACAGCGGGCTGTCCACGCCGCGCGGCGCGTTGTCCGCGGCGGGGACGATCGGTTGGGTGACATGGTTGTCGGCGTTGGCGGGTGCGGCAAGTCCGAGGATCGCCGCGACCAGACCACTGGCGGCGACTGCGGCAAATCCGAACTTCTTCATCTTGGTGTCTCTTCTCTGTTCTTCCTCATCGGCACTCACGCGGGCTCGATCGGGCTCTATCCGGTCGGGGGGCCGGCGCATACCGCACCGCGGCCCGGTGGTCAACTCAACGCATCTGGCGCTGACGTGACTTACTGATAAACACACAGGTCAGGCGGATAATTCCAGTGGCAGCAATTGAATGCGTAGTGGCAGAAATACACCAACACCCGCCAAAACCGACCACAATCCGGTGACCGCAGCGTCACGCGCGCGGCCCGGGTGCGCTCGGTCACGCCCGCCGGGAAAGGGGCCGCAGCCGTGTTTGCCATCAGCCGCCTTGGTACACCTTGCGGTAGCTCGTCGGCGACAGCCCCACCCCGCGGCGCAGGTGATGGCGCAGATTGCCGCCCGACCCCAATCCGGACAGCCGCGCGACCTCGTCGACGGCCAGATCGCGGGACTCCAGCAGCTCGCGAGCCCGGTCGATGCGACGGTTACGCACCCACGCGCCCGGGGATTCCCCGGTCTCCTCACGGAACCTGCGGTTGAAGGTCCGCGGACTCATATTCGCCCGACGGGCCAGCACCCGCACCGTCAGCTCGTCGTCCAGATGGCGCATCGCCCACTCGCGGGTGGCCGCCGTCGAGGCGTGATCGGGGACCGGCACATGGCGGTCGATGAATTGCGCCTGGCCGCCCTCCCGCCATGGCGGCACCACGCAGTATCTCGCGACGGCGTTGGCTACTTGGGCGCCGTGATCGGAACGAATGATGTGCAGGCACAAGTCGATTCCCGCGGCCAGCCCCGCCGAGGTGAGCACATCGCCGTCGTCGACGAACAGGACGTTCTCGTCGAGCAGGACGTCGGGATGCAGTCGCCGCATGTCGTCGGCGAATCGCCAGTGCGTCGTCGCCGGGCGCCCGGTGAGCAGCCCGGCGGCGGCCAGCACGAAGGCCCCGGTACAGATCGACACCATCCTGGTGCCGGGACGGATGCGTGCGAACGCCGCCTCCGCCGCCGGTGACAGCACACCGGCGTCGCGGGCCGCCGGATCGCGGGTACCGGGGATGACGACGGTGTCGGCGGTCGCCAGCGCCTCGGGCCCCGCCTCGGGCAGTAGCGCCAGACCCGTCGTCGTGGCCACCGGACCGGGGGTCGGCGCACAGGTCACGACGTCGTAGAGCCGGTCTCCACCGGTGCCCGCGGCAGCTCCGAACAGCGTCGGCGCGATGGTGGCGTCGAAGCCGACCACCGGCGCCAAGAGAAGGACGGCGACACGATGCACGCACCAATTCTGGCACGTTTTTGACGAATCGTGTCATTCATGCCAGTAGCCTTCGGCCTCCGCAACCGCGAGAGTGGTCCGGTGACCGATACCGCCACCCAGAACCGCACCCGCCCGCGCATCCACTGGGCCTGGGTGATCGCGGCGGTGAGCTTCGTCGCGCTTCTGGGCGCTGCGGGCTTCCGCTCGGTCCCCGGCGTCATGATGACCCCGCTGCATCACGAGTTCGGCTGGTCGCACGGCACAGTCGGGCTGGCGATGTCGGTCAACATGATGTTGTTCGGCCTCACGGCGCCGTTCGCGGCGGCGCTGATGGACCGATTCGGCGTTCGCCCGGTGTTGACCGTCGCGCTGACAATGATCGCGTCCGGCGCGGCGCTCAGCGTGGCGATGACGGCGAGCTGGCAGCTGGTCCTGTTGTGGGGCGTGCTGGTGGGCATCGGCACCGGCGCGATCTCCATGGGCTTCGTCGCGACGATCGCCACCCGGTGGTTCGACGCCCGCCGGGGTCTGGTCACCGGCATCCTCACCGCGGCAAGCGCGACGGGACAGCTCGTCTTTCTGCCGATCGTGGCCGAGGTCACGACCCACCACGGGTGGCGGTGGGCCTCACTCATCGTCGCGGGCGCGGCGCTGGCGGTCGTGCCGCCGGTGGCGTTGTTCATGCGCAACTACCCAAAGGACAAGGGTCTGTCGCCGTACGGCGCAACGGAGTCGAGTGAACCGGCGCCGGTACCGGCCAGCAGCTTCCGCGCGGCGTTCGACGGGCTGCTGATCGGCGCCAGGGTGCGGGTGTTCTGGCTGCTCGCCGCCAGTTTCGCGATCTGCGGCATGACCACCAACGGACTCATCGGCACCCACTTCATCCCGGCCGCCAACGATCACGGCATGCCCACCACGGTGGCGGCCGGCCTGCTGGCCACCATCGGCGTGCTCGATGTCGCGGGCACGGTGTTCTCCGGTTGGCTCACCGACCGCGTCGACCCGCGGCTGCTGCTCGTCGTCTACTACACCGGTCGCGGCGTCTCACTGCTGCTGCTGCCGTCGCTGCTGTCCCCCCACGCAGAACCCAGCACATGGGTGTTCGTGATCTTCTACGGCCTGGACTGGGTCGCCACCGTCCCACCAACGATCGTGCTGTGCCGCAACTACTTCGGCTCACGCTCCCCGGTGGTGTTCGGTTGGGTCTTCGCCTCCCATCAGATCGGCGCGGCGATCGCCGCCGCGGGCGCCGGCAAACTCCGTGACCTGCAGGGCAACTACGACGTCGCGTTCTACTCGGCCGCCGGGCTTTGCATGCTCGCGGCCGTCTTATGCCTGAGCATTCCGCGCAGTGTCAGCGCGCTTGCTCCCGTCGTTTGAGCACTCTCGGCAACAATTGGAAACGTGCAGGTCAGAGGGCGCTCCGCGGCCATTTAGCACAATCTCGACTTGGCCGTGGCCGTTTTGTGCCCTTACCATCCGATTCGGCGCCGCACCGCAAAGCGGCCCCGAGCAACCGTAAGGAGCAGACCGTGAAGACCCGCACCAGCAAGGCACTCGGTGCGACCGCAGGCATCGCCGCGATCGCCCTGTCGTTGCCGCTGGCGATCACCGCCTACGCCGACCCGCCGCCCGAGCCGACGTCAGTAGACGAGATCCCCGACCCTCAAGGCCCGGGCTGTGACGCTTTCAAGAAGGAACTGCCCAACTTCAAGAGCCTGGCCAGCGAACCGATCGGCACCGCGCTCACGAAGATCCCGTCGCTGAGCACCTTCAACGCCGCGATCTCCGGGGGGCTCAACCCCGAGGTGAACGTCGTTCCCGTCCTCAATAACGGACCCTATGTGGTGTTCGCACCCACCGACGAGGCCTTCACCGCGCTTCCCCCGGAGCAGCTGGACGCCTTGAAGGCCGATCCCGCCGCACTGACCAGCCTCGACTACTACCACGTGTTCCTCGGGCTGCTCGGCCCGGACGACGTCAAGGGGCAGCGGCCCACCCAGCAGGGTGAGCAGATCAAGGTCACCGGCGAGGGTGGCGACATCGTCGTCAACGACACCGCCAAGGTGCTGTGCGGCGGAATCCAGGCCAACAACGCCAGGATCTACATCATCGACAAGGTGCTGGATCCGGCCAACCCGCCGGAGGCGCTGACCCCGTCCCCCACGACCACGTCGGAGACCAGCACCACCGAGGCTCCTGCGACAACGGAGACCAGCACCACCGAGCTGCCCGCGGAGGTCGGCACGACCGAAACCACGGTCGAGACACCGCCGGACATCAGCGTCGAGGAGACGATCACCGAATCCGCGACCTGAGCGGAGTCGACGCGATCACCCGCCTGTGTGCACGGCGGGTGTGAGCGCCGGCTTCACCCGAGCGCCGCGTCGAGCCGGTCCAGATAAGCGGCGAGGCCGTCGGTGCCACCGATCGCCGACGCCGCGGCGTGCACGCTGACCGCGATGGTGTCACCGATGCCGTGCACGCCGTGGGTGAGTCCCATCATCGGGGATAACCCCGGATAGCCTGCCGTCACTGCGACCGGCGCCCCACCGAATGCCAGATCGGCCGCACCACGGTCGACGCTGGACACCACCGTGTTGCCCGTCGCGCTCGTCGCTCGCAGTGTCGGGTCGAATTGCGCCACCCCCCAACGCAACAGGGGTGCCGGCAAGGCGGCGAACGCACGGCTGGCGGTGACCATCCCCGGGTGCCGGGCGCGTCGGCGCCGCAAGGCCAGTTCCGCCACGATGCGCTCGGCGCGCTCGGCCGCGTCGAGTTCGGGGTGCAATCCCACCCCGACGTTGCCGAAGTTGTTGTGCGCCCGCGGCGCTCCGGCTCGCGACATCGGCACCTCGGCGCCCAGCGCCGACGGATCGTCACCCAGCTCACGCAGGTGCGCCGACAGTGCGCCACCCACCGCGGCGAGCACCCCGACCGTCACCGTCGGCCCCGGCAATTGGTCGCGGCGGCGAACCAGGGTGCGGATGGCCCTGACCCCGTCGGGACGGTTGTTGGTGGTGAGCACCGGTCGTGAATCCGCTTGCGGCGGTACCGCTCCCGAGGCGGTGTCCGCGACAAGGCGCCGGTGGCCACGGGCGGCCATGACCGCACGGCCAGGCAGGGCGACGGCGCGAAACGGCGGTGGCGACGGAACGGGAGTCACCGGTGCCGGCCTGCCGAACATCCACGCCGCCAGCGCCGACGAACGCTGACCATCGGCGAGCACATGTGCCACCTGCATCACCGCGACGGTGCCGGGGCCCGACAGCCCCGGGATCGCGTCGATCGGGGTGAACACGTGCAGCCGCCACGTCATCTCGACGGCGTCGAGCTGCCGATCGGCCAGCGTACCCACCGCCGCGAGGCAGCCCGGCCAGGTGGGGTCATCGAGTTCGTGGATGACGAGCTGGCTCTCACCCACGCCGCGGGTCACCCAGGCCGGGTAGGTCAGCGCTCCGCGCTCGTCGACCCGCAACCCCAGATCGGGGCAGGCACCCGCACGTTCGCGAAGGACGCGCAGTTCCCGGTGAACGTCGGCGGGCACCCCCGAGAACCCGTACAGCAGGAACTGGTCGCTGGGGATCTTGGCAGACAGCCAGTAGGTCTGCGCGTCAACGGCCGCGAGCCTGCGCACGCTACCGAGCCGTTCCGATGAAGTCGAGGATGCGGTGCGCCACGGCCGCGGGCATGTGCGCCACCGCCGCGGTATCAGCCACGAGCCGGATCGTTCTGGCAGCCAGGGCAATTGGCGGAGGCTGGTGCACGGGCGTTCGGGCAGCCAGACCCGCGCCCACCATCGCGTCCCAGTCGGGCCCGACGTCGACGCCGAGCACGCCCGGTCCGGTGTACCCCGTGTTCGCCACGGTGGCAGTATCCGTGTCGCAACGTCGGTCGGCCAAACGACCGCAAACGGCCATCTCGAAAAGCGGTGAGGCGCTAGCGTCAGCGCATGACGACGGGCACCCTCCCAAGCCAACCGGTACACGGGGCCAGGGCGGATAAGCTCCACACCGTGCGGCGCTGGGCCAGGACCGACGCGACCCAGCAGCGCATCCTCGACGCGGCCACCGACGTGTTCGCGGCGCGCGGGTTCGCGGCATCGACGATGGCCGACATCGTGGCCCGCTCGGGCGCCAGTGTCGGCAGCATCTACCACCATTTCGGCGGCAAGAAGGAACTGTTTCTGGCCATCTTCGAACGGTTGGCAGCGGCCATCGATCAGACCGTCGACGCGGCCACCGACCAGGCGGGCAACGACAGCGCCGCACGCACGCTGGAGATCAGTGCGCGCGCGTACCTCGACGCGATGTGGACCCATCGGCGTGCCGCGATGGTGCTGGCCGCCGATGACAGCCCGGCGGGATTCGAGACGATCCGGCGCGACACCATGCTGCGGGGCTTTCGCCGGTGGATGTCGGTCGTCGAACCGGACGCGTCACCGCGCGGCCGGCTCCAGACGCGGGTGCTCATCGCCGTACTCGCGGAGGCCTCCACGATGGTCATCGCCTGCCAGGATCCCGCCGAGGTGCCACCGATCACCGACGCGACGGTCGAGTGGATCGGCCGGCTGACCGGCTGACGCTCAGAGCGCGGCCCCGGCGGCTTGAACGGCGGCCTCCAGCTCGGCGATCACGATCTTGCGCATGCCCAGCATCGCCTTCGTCGCCGCGGCCGCGCGTGCCGGATCGGGATCGCCGGTCAGCTCCAGCAGCCGCTTCGGGATGATCTGCCAACTCAGCCCGAACCGGTCCTTGAGCCAGCCGCAATGGGATTCCTCGCCGCCGTCGACCAGGCGATTCCAGTAGTAGTCGACCTCGTCCTGGTCCGCGCAGTCGATCATGAACGAGACGGCTTCGGTGAACGAGAACATCGGACCGCCGTTGATCCCGAAGAATCTGGTGCCGTCCAGCACGAACGTGCCCGCCACCACATCGCCCGGCGTCCCCGGCCCGGCGTCGGTGTAGCGCTCGAGGCTCTCCAGCGCCGAGTTGGGGAACACCGCGGTGTAGAACTCGATCGCTTCCTCGAGGTTGTGGTCGAACCAGAGCGACGGGGTGATCGACGGCATCCTCAGTCTCCTGTTCCTTGGATCTCACAGGGACAGACCTCCCCGGCGAAGGAAACTCATCGTCGGTCAGGTGGCGTGAGTATGTTGGGCGCGGGGCCCCGCCGAGAGGATGTCCGTGAGCACACCACGCACGAAATCACGCACCGTCACGTTCCGCGGCGCCGGCGACATCACCCTTGTCGCCGACGAATGGAACCACGAGGCCCGACCGGAGCCGGGTGGCGGCAGGCCGACGGTCCTGCTGCTGCACGGCGGCGGACAGAATCGGCACTCGTGGAAGAACACCGGCCAGATCCTCGCCGATGACGGACTGCATGTCGTGGCCGTGGACACCCGCGGTCACGGTGACAGCGACCGCTCACCCGCGGGAAACTACTCGATTGAGACACTGGCTGCGGACGCGATGACGGTGCTCGACCAGATCGGCGGGCCGGTGGTGCTCGTCGGCGCCAGCATGGGCGGGCTCACCGGCATCCTCGCCGCGCACCAGGCCGGCGAGGAGCGGATCTCCAAACTCGTCCTCGTCGATGTGGTTCCGAGGTACGAGAAAAGCGGCAGCGCGCGGATCCGCGAATTCATGTTCAACCACGTGCACGGCTTCGAGTCGCTGGAGGAGGCGGCCGACGCCGTGGCCGCCTACCTTCCGCACCGCACCAGGCCCCGCAGCCCCAAGGGTCTGAAGAAGAACCTGCGCAAGCGCGACGGCCGCTGGTATTGGCACTGGGATCCGGCGTTTCTGACCAAGCCGGACGACGACGCGTCCACCCGCGCGGACAAGCTCGAGCAGGCGGCGATCGGGCTGACGATTCCGATCCTGCTGATCCGCGGCAAGCTCTCCGATGTGGTCAGCGCAGACGGAGTGACGGAATTCCTGGCCAAGGTGCCGGGGACGGAGTTCGTCGAACTGTCCGACGCCGGACACACCGCGGCCGGCGACGACAACGACACGTTCTCCAGGGTCGTCGTCGAGTTCGTGAACCGATGACCGTCCATCGCCGCACCGCCGGCTTCAACTTCCTCGAGGAACCCGAGCTGCCCGCGCCCCAGGTCAGCGGTGGGCAGGCCGAGGACATCCTGGCGACCCACTTCGGGATCCGGGCGCACGCGAAATCGCTGGGCAGCCAACAGGACAAGAACTTCCTCGTCTGCGACGACACCGACGAGGTGCTCGGCGTCCTCAAGATCGCCAACCCGGCGTTCAACGCGACCGAACTCGAGGCCCAGGACGAGGCCGCCGACATCATCGCCGCGGCCGAGCCGGCGTTGCGCATCGCCGTGCCGCTGCCCAACCTCAATGGCGAGAAGTGCACCGCCATCACCGGATTGCTCGACACAACCGCGTATGTGCGCCTACTGCGCTTCCTGCCCGGCGGAGCGCTGCTGCAGTCGGGATACCTCTCGCCCGCCACGGTGGCCGCGATGGGTGACCTCGCCGGACGGGTCAGCCGTGCGCTCGCGTCGTTCAGCCACCCCGGCCTGGACCGGATCCTGCAGTGGGATCTGGCCTACGGCCACGATGTGGTGACGGCGTTGATCGCACATGTCGCCGACCCGTCGCACCGCGATCGGCTCGAGGCCGCAGCGCACGACGCCTGGTCGCGGATCGCCCGGCTGGCGGATCGCCTGCCGCGTCAGGCGATTCACCTCGATCTCACCGACGCCAATGTCGTGGTCTCGCGCAGCGCAGGTGGAGCGCCGCGGCCCGACGGGGTGATCGACTTCGGCGACCTCACCGAGAGCTGGGCGGTTTCGGAGCTGGCCATCACCCTGTCGTCGGTGCTCCAGCATCCGGGAACCGATCCCGCATCGATCCTCCCCGGGGTACGGGCGTTTCACGCGATCCGGCCGCTGAGCGATACCGAGGCCGAGGCGCTGTGGCCGATGCTGGTGCTGCGCACCGCCGTGCTGATCGTCAGCGGGGCGCAGCAGGCGGCGATCGATCCCGACAACGACTACATCACCGAGCAATCCGACGGCGAGTGGCGCATGTTCGAGCAGGCCACCTCGGTGCCGGTGGACGTGATGACGGCGGCGATCAAAGATTCGATCGGACTCGCAGCGCCGGCGGCGGACGTCGGCTCCGTCAGTGCGCTGGTGCCGGGGCTGGCCACCGACGAGGTCGTGACGCTGGACCTGTCCACCACCTCGGACGTCTTCGACACCGGTTTCATCCCGGGCGGCTGGCTACCGCCGGACCTCGAGGACGGATGTGCCAGGGCCGCAATCCAGGACGGGGCGGCGCTGGTGGTCACCCGCTTCGGCCAGCCGCGGCTAACCCAAGCACCGCCGCTGGCCCAGCACTGCCCCGCGGTGGTGCCCACCGGCGTGAGCCTGTGGACCGCCGAACCGATGGGCCTGGTGGCGCCGTGGGACGGCGAGGTCATCGCCCGCTCGCATGACGCGATAACGTTGCGCAGCAACGAGTTCGAGCTGACGCTGACGGGAGTCGACCCGAGCGCGGACCCGGGCGCGCTGCGCACTGGCGCCGGACTGGCCGGCGTTATGCCCGGCCGGCGGGCCGAGCTGAGCCTGCGGCCGGTCGGGGCCCCGCCCGCACCATCACTGGTCGGTGCCGACCTCGCGCCGGGATGGCTTGCGGTCACCCGTGATCCACGTCCGCTGCTCGGGCTGCCGTCGCTGGGCGTAAAACGCGCTGAGGACTTGATGGCCCGCCGCGACAGGACTTTCGCCCCCGTACAGGAGCATTATTACCGCAGACCCCCGCAGATCGAACGGGGCTGGCGGCACTTCCTGATGTCGACCGCCGGCCGCTGCTACCTGGACATGGTCAACAACGTCACGGTGCTCGGCCACGCCCACCCGCGGATCGCCGACACCGCTGCACGCCAGCTTCGTAAGCTCAACACCAATTCCCGGTTCAACTACGCCGCGGTGGTCGAGTTCAGTGAACGGCTGGCGGCGCTGCTGCCGCAACCCCTGGACACCGTGTTCCTGGTCAACTCCGGCTCGGAGGCAAGCGATCTGGCGCTGCGCCTGGCGATGGCCGCCACCGACCGGCGCGACGTGGTGGCGATGCGCGAGGCCTACCACGGCTGGACCTACGCCACCGACGCGGTCTCGACCTCCACCGCAGACAATCCCAATGCGCTTGCCACGCGGCCGGATTGGGTTCACACCGTGGAGTCTCCGAACAGCTTCCGCGGCAAGTACCGGGGAGCCGACGTCGGCAGATACGCCGACGACGCGGTGCGGCAGATCGACGAGCTGGTCGCCGGCGGCCGCCCACCCGCGGCGTTCATCTGCGAGACCGTCTACGGCAACGCCGGCGGGATGGCGCTGCCCGACGGCTATTTGGAACGCGTCTATGCGGTCGTCCGGTCCAACGGCGGGCTGGCGGTCGCCGATGAGGTGCAGGTGGGGTATGGCCGGCTGGGGGAATGGTTCTGGGGGTTCGAACAGCAGCACGTGGTCCCCGACATCGTCTCGATGGCCAAATCGACGGGCAATGGGTATCCGCTCGGTGCGGTGATAACCAGCCGGGTGATCGCCGACGCCTTCGCCAGCCAGGGCTACTTCTTCTCGTCGACCGGCGGCAGCCCGCTGTCGTGCGCCATCGGGATCACGGTGCTCGACGTGCTGCGCGACGAAGGGCTGCAGGACAACGCCGCCCGCGTCGGTGCGCATCTGAAGGCCCGCTTGGAGGCGCTGCGCGACAAGCATCCGATCGTCGGGACGGTGCACGGCAAGGGCCTCTACCTCGGCGTGGAGATGATCCGTGACGCGACGACGCTGGAACCCGCCCCCGAGGAGACGTCGGCGATCTGCGACCGCATGCTCGAACTCGGAGTGATCATCCAGCCCACGGGCGATCATCAGAACATCCTGAAAACCAAGCCCCCCTTGTGCATTGACGTCGAGGCCGCCGATTTCTACGTCGACGCGCTGGATCGGGTGCTCACCGAGGGCTGGTGACGCCGTGCCGGAGCAGCCGCGCATCGGCGTCTGCGGCCGGCTCGGCGTCGGGTTGGGTTGCCAGCACGCTGGTGACGAACGCCATCGCGGCCGCCTTGTTCTCCTGGAACGTCGGCTCGATCTGGCTGGCGGGCAGGACGAAACCGCCCTCCATCGCCGTCCGAGGCCGCAGTTCGATCGTGAATGACGGTATCCCGTACACCCCGTAGGTCCAGTCGGTGGTGTCGCCGGCCGTCGGGTACAGCTCGGCGGACTGCTGGGGTGTGTAGGCCACGCCGTGCACACCGGCGATCTCGGCCGCCATCCGCTGTGCGAGCGTCTTCATACCGGCACGGTCGGCGGGGTCGGCGATCGGGTCGGCGGTGTACCCCCACGGATAGAGGATCAGCTGCGAATAGCTGTGATAGGTAATGATTCCGGCGAACAACTCCCGCGCGATCAGGTCTCGCACCGCCCTCGTCTCGGGCTCGGAGAACGCCCGCGGGCCCACGTAAGTCTCATCGGACGGAACGTGGCTGGACGTGTTGACATCCAGCGTGCCCCACATATAGCCGTAGTTGCGGTTGGGGTCGACGCCGATGCTCCCGTCGGGGTTTCGCCGACGGTTCTTGCGCCACAACCTGAATGTGGTCCTGGTGTGCTCATGCCCGTCGGGGTTGACCATCGGCGCCACCCAGATCTCGCACGTCGACAGCCAGCTCGCCACCGGTTCGGTCGCCGAGTTGGTCAGCAGGAACTCGGCCAGCAGATAGGGCACCTCCACGGCAAGCCATTCCCGCGCGTGGTGGCAGCCCAGGAACGCCAGCTTCGTCCGGCTGCCTTTCCGCTCGCCCAGTCGCAGGGCCAGAATCGGGCGGTTCTCCACGCTGCGGCCGATGTCGTGCAGCTCGGCGATGTCGGGGAACCGTTCGGCGAGCTCCCGCATGTCCTGTTCGAGTGTCGCGGCGGAGTGATACGCCGTGGTCGCCTCCTCCGTCGCAAAATCCGAGAGGAACCGCTCCGTCGGCAGCAGCTGTTCAACGGTGTAGCCCATCCGTTCGAGCCGCTCTACGGCGGCTTCCGACGCCTGGAGCACCGCGTGACCGGCCGCCAGCTCCCACACGTCGAGGCCCAGCGGCAGGTGGACGAGCCGGCTCAGCGGCGATGTCTCCGGCTGTTCGGTCCGTACCGTGACGATCACGCTCATGTTTCACTCCCTCGATTCTGGCCGCGCCGTGGGTGACGCGGCTCGCTGAACTGTTCGATCGGGCCGAGCCACACGACGGTCGCGAGGCCCCGGCGCTCGATGTCCTCGAGTTGCGCGGCGGCCGCGGCCACCACGACGGTGTCTCCCTGCCGCTCCCACACGTCGAGGCCGGCGGGCAGCTTCAAAAGGCGATCGACTGTGGCGCCCCGGGTGGCGGTGAGTTCGGCGACCCACCGGCCCTGACCGCGAGTCATCGGTCGGCGCCTTCAACACAGGCTCTTCCAACCCAGACTCTTTCAACCGATGGGCGTGTCAACGGTTCTGCTCCCAGGCCAGGCTCCCGTATTTCACGAGATGGACGCAGTCGGCACCGGAGGGCGGGGCGATCCGCCCGTCATCCGCACTCCGCGCGGTTCGAAGCGGTTGGTGAGCCATCGTCGGTCCCTCCCGAACCTTCATCGTGTCACGTCCCCTTCGGAGTATGTGGGCGATGCCGCGGTGCCGACACGAGTAGGCGGATACTCCACCTGCGCCGTATTACGGTTCGGTGCGCTCGGGCGACGCGACACCTAGTTCGTAGGCGAAGTGGGACCGCGCGATGTGCCTGGCTTCGGCCATGCATCTACGCAAGCGGTCTGGATCTCGAAGGCCTGGCGCCCCGGCTCACGCGCACCCAGACGACCGTCATTGCCGCGTCGGTGGGATCGTGCTGCTCTACGTCGGCGCAGTCACGCATCCGACGTGTCGGCGGCCTGCTCCGCCTCTGCCAGCCGCTGATGCAGCCGCGCGCGGATGTCTTCGGGTGTGTAGGACCGGCGGCGCCGTTCGTCACGCGCGACGAGGACACCGCCGGCGACCACACCCGCGACACCGGCCATCCCGATCCACTTCCAGACGCTGCGCATGGCATGAGTCTGCCTAAGCTGCGCAGGTGGACGCGAACACGGTGCCGTTGGCGCGGGCGCTCGATCAGACCAGGACCGGGGACATCTGGTTGTTTCGCGGCGGATCGCGGCCCGACCGCGCGATTCAGACACTCACCAACAGCCCGGTCAACCACGTCGGCATGACCGTGGCCATCGACGACCTGCCGCCGTTGATCTGGCATGCCGAACTCGGCGACAAGTTGACCGATATGTGGACGGGCACCAATCACCGGGGCGTGCAGCTCAACGACGCACGTGAGGTGGTGGAGCGGTGGATCAACACCTACGACCAACGCTGCTGGCTGCGCCAGCTCACGCCGTACGCGACCCGCGAGCAGGAGGACGAGCTGCTGCGGGTGATCGCCCGGATGAACGGCACCGCCTTCCCCACCACCGCTCGCCTGACTGGCCGTTGGCTGCGCGGCCGGGTGCCGGTGGTCAGCGACTTCACCCGCGGGATTCCGTTCGTGCACAAGAGGGTTCGTGAATCGGCCGAACGCAGGAAGGAAGCCAAGCTCACGGTGGGGTTGGAGACCGCCTACTGCGCGGAGACCGTCGCCATCACCTACGAGGAGATGGGACTGCTGACCACCGAGAAGCATTACAACTGGTTCGACCCCGGCTCGTTCTGGAGCGGAGACCACCTGCCGCTCGTTGCCGGGCACCGGCTCGGCGACGAGATCGCGGTGGTGCTCTGAGTCAGTCGATCTGCATCTCACCCATCTTCGACCAGCCGGTCGCGTCGATGGTCTCGCTGATGATGTTCGGTGTCGAGGCCAGCGCCTGCGGGAGCTCCTTGATGGCGTACTCGAAGTGGTCGGTGCTGACATGCGCCTTGCCCGCATCGGCGTCGCGGAAGCCCTCGACCAGAACGTAGACCGCGGGGTTGTCGAGGCTGCGTGACCACTCGAACCACAGGCAGCCCTCCTCGGCGCGGGTGCCCTCGGTGAACGGTTTGACGAGTTCGGGCCAGCGCTCCGTCCACTCCGGCTTGGTTTCGAATTTGACGACGATGAAGATCACCATTGCCTCCTGATTCGAGTGCCCCTTGACCGCAACATACGCGATGCGCATTCGATGTGTCCTCAGCCGCAGCTCAGAAATTCCTGCTGGCCGGTAGCACAGGTTTGCGGTCAGCGGTGAGGCAAGAACCGCCCCACGAGGCCAGCCTGGAACTGCTGGACCAAAGCCCGCTGTCGGGCCAGCTCGAGGGAGTGCGGCGTGTGCGATCCGATGGCGACAGGCCCGGCCACGGGAACACTGGAACGTCCGTCTGACCGCCGCGGGACCGGGGACGAAAGCCGCGCCGTGCACGACCTCGCCGTGCAGGATCTCTATGACGGCCACGCCGACGCGCTGCTGCGCTACGTGTTCCGGCTGACCGGTGATCGGGCGCGCGCCGAGGACGTCGTTCAGGAGACGTTGCTGCGCGCCTGGCGGCACCTCACGACCGGCGGCGGTGAGCAGCCGGTGAGGTCATGGCTGTTCACCGTCGCACGCAATATCGTCATCGATCAGAGCCGTACTGCGCGCTACCGCAAGGAGGTAATGTGGTCGGACCCTGCCGATGTCGGCGACTACGACGGTCCGGGTGAGGTGATGGCGACACTGGACCGGCTGCTGGTCAGTGAGGCGCTATCGCGGTTGCCCGACGCGCACCGCGACGTGCTCACGCGGGCCTATTACCTCGGCTGGACCGCGACGCAGATCGCCGAAGACCTCCAGATCGCCGAGGGCACGGTCAAATCACGGCTCCACTACGCGCTGCGCAAACTGCGGAGCATCCTCACAGAGATGGGCGTCAGCACCGTCAACCCGTGAACGACCGCGACGTTCCCGTTTCGGTTGTGCGAGTGTTGAATTCGATGGCGTGAGCCGTCCGCTGTTGCCGGCTCGAGCGGGGTACCCGCCGCATCACCGGAATCGTGCGGCCTCCGACGTGAGACTCGCGCGCTGGCGCTGCGCGGGTGCCCGGCCGAAATGAGTAGTCGATTACTCGTGAGGAAGGTGCGTGGGCCACGGGATCCTTCTGATCAGCGGCGCGATGCCGCGCGTCACGAAAGGATGGCCATGAACCGGATATCGAGATCCGTAAGAACTGCGGCGATGTCCGGGATGCTATCCCTCACGGCCCTGACCTACCTGGCCGGGGCGGGACCCGGCGTGGGCACCGCCCAGGCGGCCCCCGCATTCGGCCCCAGCTATCAGGGCGGCAACTGCCCGGGCGGGATCACGTGCACGCACTGGTGCCCGGGTGACCCGCTGCTGCCGGGTAGCCAGGTAATCACCTGGGATTGGAACATCTGCCACGACTGGTACTGGAACTCGCACGGCACCATCGACATCGCCTCCAACACCATCTACCCGTGGCAGGGCGTTCCGCACCAGGCCCCGCCACCTCCACCGCCGCCGACCGCCGCCCCTCCCCCGCCGCAGCCGTTGCCGCCGGACTGCCCGCCGTGGTCTCCGATCCTGGCTCCGTCGCGGTGCGGAGGACTGTAGCCTGATCGGCTTACCTATGGAATTCCTTGTGCCACAACAGAATTAAGGGCGCAAACGGACTCGGGAGCCCCGGAGATGTGCACGGTGCCGTCGCGAGTCCAGGCCCATAGGGCCAGATCGACGACCGGGGCGGTGACGGTCGCGGACGGAGCCCCCGAGTGTGCGCGGTTCGCCCTCGGGCCTTCGGCGGCGTCGCCGTCCGCCGATCGCACCGACCAGCGGCCGGCCTCGACCAGCCACCGCTGGCCGGTGTCCGCGGCGACGAACTCCACCACCGCCTCGGTCCGGTAGGCCGCCCCGTCGGGCATCCAGCCCCACATGACGTCGACCACGTGGTCGACCGCGCCCGCGGCGACGTCGTCGGCGATCGGGCTGACCGGCACGGCTGCGGTCAGTTCGGCGTCGACCCGGTGCATGGTCGCTTCATAGGTCTGCATGCGCCGGGTGAACCCGACGGTCTGGTCGGGTGGCCACCACGACCAGCAGGGCTCGGCGTCGTCACGCTCGGTGAGCTGATGTACCAGATCGGCCGTGGCGCGTTCGCGCAGGGCGAGCAGGTCCGCCATCGTCTCTGGACGGCTCGGCTTCGCCGCCTCGACCGCGAAAATCTCGGACTCGCTCAGAACCCGTCGCTGCAGGATCGCCGCCCAGAACAGGTGCACTTCCGTCAGGTGCCACAGCAGGTCGGCGGCCGTCCAGTCCGGACAGGTCGGGCAATGGCGGTCAGCGGCGGTGCGGGACAACACGTCGGCGAATCGCTGCGATTCGGCCGTGATGATCGCCAGACGGTCCATCGATTCATCGTGCCAATACGGCCTCCCGGCCGTCGAGTGTTCTGCACCGGCGGCTACCTCGAATCCGAGCAGTCACCGGTAGGCGTCTCGGCGATGCACGAGGTGGATGATGCGCACGACGACGCGGTCTTCGAAGATCTGGTAGATCACGAACAGGGAGGGCAGCTTTCGTGACGAGCGAGATTCACATCATTCCGGAGCTTCGCCCCTTTGTGGATTCGAACGCTCACACGTTGGTTGTCCGGATTCTGGGGATCTACCTCTCCTTTGAAGTCACTGAACGCCATCCCGTCGCTCGCGAAAATCGGACCGAACTGCCGAAAGTCCCACCCGTCATTGTCGAAGTAGCAGAACCGGATGCCAGTCCCGTCGAGCGTCGGCGCGTCAAGGTTAGACAACACCGTTGGCGTTTCGCCCTTTCGCTCACGCGGGATCGCCACGCACATTGCGTGCCTGCCCACGCGTTGGTTGTCGTCGGAGACTTGCCGCTGGATCTCCACCATGACCCTGGCTGCACGGGTAACTCCGCTCTGCTGCCTGAGGATCCTCGGCACATACCGTCCCAGAAGCCGCCCGTGCACCGGACGAGTATGTCCGCCGCCTGAGACCAAGAAGCCCGAGGCGTGGCCCGGTAACCGAGTATGCATGTACGCCTCAAAGTCATTGGGACGCGATGGCATTGGCGCTCCCGGTTGGAAGTTTGTGATGGTTGCGACCTGCGGGTCCCTGTGGAAGTCGAAGCCCGCAATCACGATGGCGAGACGGCGATCCGCATACCACGCGGGTAGCTTGCCGATCTGTTTAGAAGCTTCCCTTTTTAAGGGTCTCGACGCCCTCCTGGAAGGAGTTGCAGTCAGCCAGCAGCTTGGCTATCCATTCGGAGGTCGGCTCCTTTTGGGCTGAGTCGATGCGAGCAATCCCGGTGAACCCCACACTGAAGCATCCCCGCCAGCAGACGAGCTTCGTCGTGTGGTCGTCAAACACGCCGCCGTTTGACTTCGTCAGGCGCCGGTCGGCTACTTGGAGGACGAGATCCTCCGTCATCAGGGTCTGAATCAGCGTCACGGTTCCCGTATGCCCGCTGGCTGAATACGCACCCTTTAGAGGCTATCGATGTAGTAGACAGATTTCTGCTCTCAAGCAGTCTTGATGTGCTCTGGGTGGGCGCGATGTTCGGGTCACTGCACACCACGTCATCGCAGCCAGCGCTACTCCCATCGCCGTTGAGCACGGCCATCGGGGCGGCGAGCGCCGCTCCTTCTCGAGCTGCCAGTGTCTCGGCCTTCCCAGTCTGGATACAGGCTGGCCACCGTCAGCGCATCACCGCCCAGGTGTGCAGCTAAGTCGACTTCGGGGCGCCCAAGTGCCCTAGCCGTTGCGGCTCCACTGACAGCTCTGCGCCACTTCCCCACCCTCGTCGGGGGTGTGCTCCCACCGTTTGTCGGTCCGGCAGGGCAAGATGCCGTCCATGGTGTCGGGGGTCGGACAGAGCGATACGGCTGCCCTCCGCAAGGCTCGCGGCGCGTTCTTCACTCCCGAGGCAGTTGCCCGGTATATCACCGACTGGGCCGTTCGCAGCACGTCAGACCGCATCCTCGAACCGTCGTGCGGTGAGGCCTCGTTCCTGCTCGCGGCGGTCGACCGACTGGCGGCACTGCGCACTCACGACGGCAGCGCGCAGTTCGCCGCACTCGACGGAATCGAACTGCACGACGCCTCCGCCCGCGCGGCCCGCAAGCTGCTGAGAAACGCGACTGTCAACGCACGGATCGAGGTGAACGACTTCTTCGCCGTCGACCCGACCGGCTCGTACGACGTCGTGATCGGCAACCCGCCGTACATCCGCTATCAGGATTTCTCCGGCGCGGCGCGGGCGCGGTCGCGGGAGGCTGCGCTGCGTGCGGGGGTCGGCCTGACCAATCTCGCGTCCAGTTGGGCGGCGTTCGCCGTGCACTCGGCGCTGTTTCTGCGGCCCGGCGGGCGCATGGGGCTGGTGTTGCCGGCCGAATTGCTGAGCGTCAACTACGCCGCCGAGGTGCGCCGCTTCCTGATGGCATCGTTCGCCCGTGTCGATCTGGTGCTGTTCACCGAGCGGGTGTTCCCCGACGCGCAGGAGGAGGTGCTGCTGCTGCTGGCCGACGGCTACCTCGACGGTCCGACGGACCACGCCTCCGTCCACCAAGTGCGCAACGCCGCCGAACTGGCCTCGATCGCTGCCGGGCGCACCTGGACGCCGACCCGGCCCGAGGAGAAGTGGACGGCCTCGCTGCTGTCCGCCGATGCCCTCAACGCCTACACGGGGCTGCTGTCGAGCGATCGTTTCACCGTGCTCGAAAGCTGGGGTGACACGACGCTGGGGATGGTCACCGGTAACAACAAGTACTTCGCACTATCCCCCGCCCGCGTTGCCGATCTCGGGCTGGAACCCACCGACGTTCTCCGGCTGTCGCCGCCCGGAAGCCGTCACCTGAGAGGGCTGACGTTCGGGAGCGCCGCGCTCACCGAGCTTGGGCGCAACGGTGCTGCCACTTGGCTGTTCCGCCCGTCCGGCGACCCATCGCCGGCGGCGCTGGCCTACATCGCCGCCGGAGAGGGCGCAGGCGTCCACACCGCCTACAAGTGCCGCGTGCGCAAGCCCTGGTGGCGCGTGCCCAACCTGGCACCCGCCGACCTGCTGCTCACCTACATGAATGCCGACACTCCTCGGTTGTCGACCAACGCCGCCAAGGCTGCCCACCTGAACTCCGTTCACGGCGTCTACCTCGCACCGAAGGTGCGCAAGCTCGGCAAGGCCCTGTTGCCGTTGGCGTCGCTGACGTCGATGACGCTGGTGGGTGCAGAAACCGTGGGCCGCGCGTACGGCGGCGGGATGCTCAAGCTCGAACCGCGCGAAGCCGACCGGCTGCCGGTGCCTCCGACGGCGTTGGTCGAGGCCGCAGCAGAACGCCTCACGAACATTCGCCCGCAGGTGGCCGGGCTGCTGCGCGGCGGGAAGTTGACTGAGGCCTCCAAGCTCGTTGACGACGTGCTGCTGGTCGGCGAATTGGGCATGGCCCGCGCCGAAGTCCGAGTGTTGCGCGACGCGCACGCCGAACTCACCGCCCGACGAGTCGCGAGAGGTCGCCGTGGCGCGAATTGACGACCTGCTCATCGGCGCGATCAGGGCGGCAGGCCCAAAGCCGCCCGATGACGCACCGCAAGCGCAGAAGAACCCGTGGGGCAACAAGATCAGCACCACTCTGGCGCTCGCGATCGCCCAGGAGTTGCGGGCGCGTGGCATGGACGGAGCCCGCCCTGGCGAGCCGGGCGAGGGCGGATTGTCGGGTGCTGAGCGGCGGCTTGCGGGCGGTCTCGGAGCCAAAAAGGTCGACGTCACTTGGGCTACCGAGGAATCGGGTCTGATGCTGGCCTGCTCGGTGAAGACGATCATGTTCCGCGACGTCGTCAACGGACACTTCCAGAAGAACCTCACCAACCGGCGCGGTGATCTGCTGTTCGAGTCGACCACCCTGCACCGCCGATTCCCCTTCGCCGTCGTGGCCGGGTTTTTCTTCTTCGACATCGGCGCAGCCAGCGACCACACGCCGCGTCGCAACAGCACTTTCGACAACGTCTTCCCGCGCTTCCGGCTGTTCACCGGCAGGGCCGATCCGGCCGACCGCGACGAGCAGTTCGAACGGCTCTACGTGCTGCTGGTGGACTCCAACCCCGTTGCGCCGTCAGTGATCTGCCACGAAGTCAACAGCCCCGAGGCGCCGGTGGCCCTCGGGGTCGTGTTCGACGAACTCATCGAACTGACCGCGGAGCGCAACTTCGACATGTACGAGGCAACCAGCGACCACACCATCAGGAAGGCGCGCAGCAAGTAGGAGCGGCGTGGTCAATCGAAGGCTACGCCGTGGTTTGTCGAAGGCTACGCCGTGGCCTTCGATGTAGACGCTGATCCAAACCGGAACTCGACCACGTCGCCGTCGGCCATCACGTAATCCTTGCCCTCCATCCGGACCTTGCCCGCCGCCTTGGCCGCTGCCATCGATCCCGCCTCCACCAGATCGTCGAAGGACACGATCTCGGCCTTGATGAAGCCCTTCTCGAAGTCGGAGTGGATCACCCCGGCGGCCTTGGGGGCGGTGTCGCCCTGATGGATCGTCCAGGCGCGGGCCTCCTTCGGCCCGGCCGTCAGATAGGTCTGCAGCTTCAGCGTGTGGAACCCGGCCCGGGCCAGCGCGTCGAGCCCGCGTTCGGACTGGCCGATCGACTCGAGCAGTTCGGCCGCTGACTCGTCGTCGAGCTCCTGCAGTTCGGCCTCGATCTTCGCGTCCAGGAATACCGCGTCGGCAGGGGCGACCATCTCACGCAACGCCGCCACCCGCGCCTCGTCGGTGAGCACCGCCTCGTCGGCGTTGAACACGTAGAGGAACGGTTTGGTGGTCAGCAGGTTCAGTTCGCGCAGCAGCGAGGTGTCGGTACGGGACGCGAACAGGGTCGTGCCCCCGTTGAGCACCTCCTGGGCCGCCACCGCCGCGTCGTAGACCGGCCTGCGGTCCTTGTGGGTCCGGGCTTCCTTGTCCAGCCGTGGCAGTGCCCGCTCCAGCGTCTGCAGGTCGGCCAGGATCAGTTCGGTGTCGATCACCTCGATGTCCGAGCGGGGATCGACGCGTCCGTCCACGTGCACCACGTCGTCGTCGGTGAACACCCGCACCACCTGGCATATCGCGTCACATTCGCGGATGTTGGCCAGGAACTTGTTGCCGAGCCCGGCGCCCTCCGACGCACCCTTGACGATCCCGGCGATGTCGACGAACGTCACCGGCGCCGGCACGGTCTTCTCGGAGCCGAAGATCCCGGCAAGCGCATCAAGCCGGGAGTCGGGCAGCGGAACCACGCCCTCATTCGGCTCGATCGTCGCGAACGGATAGTTGGCTGCCAGCACGTTGTTGTGCGTCAGCGCGTTGAACAGAGTCGACTTCCCGACGTTCGGCAAACCGACGATTCCCAGGTTCAGGCCCACAGGAAGGACAGTGTAGGAGAATGTGACGGGCGCGCCGGAGCACGCTGGCAGCGCGGCAACGGCGGAAGCCGGTACGGTCGACCTGTGTCAGGACAGCGTGCACGGTCGACGGTGGCGGCCGACCATCGTTCTGTGCACCCCAATTTCCCGGGTCTGCCGTGGTGGGGGGCGGTGCTGCTGGCCGTGACGGCCACCGTCATCGGCTTCGCGATCGACGCCGGTTCCGGGAACAAGGAACTGGGCTTCGCCTTCGCCGCGTGCTACGCGATCGGCTGCGTACTGGCGGTCCTCGCGGTGCAGCAGGCCGGCCTGTTCACGGCTGTGATCCAGCCGCCGCTGATCCTGTTCGTCAGCGTGCCCACCGCCTACTTCCTGTTCCACAACGGCCAGCTCGACGGGCTCAAGGACCTGCTCATCAACTGCGGCTACCCGCTCATCGAGCGGTTCCCGCTGATGTTCTTCACGTCGGCGGTGGTGTTGCTGATCGGGATCGGCCGCTGGTACCTGGGAACGTCGACACGGCGGACACCGGCCACCAGCGCGGCGGCAGGCACCGGAATCGTCGCCGTCGCGTCGGCGAAGATCGCCGCACTCGTCAAGCGGCCTGCGAAGAATGACCCTGCGAAGAATGACGCTGAGCAGGTCAAAGCCCGTCGCAGGCATTCCAGCGATCGTCCGGCCCGAAAGGCCAGGCCGGCCAGCGGCGATCCGGACCGCGCAGCCCGCCGCCCCGCCAAACGCGCCGCACCGTCGCGAGCCAGGCATTCGCGCCCACCCGAGACCGAGACCGTCGAACCGGTGACCGACCGTCCGCGCCGCACCCGGAACCCACGGCGTGCCGAACCCCCACTGCCGCCGTCTACCGAGCCCAGACGCAGGTCGCGCTCCCAGCCTCCGCCCGATCGCTACAGCGGCTATGACCGGCCCGAACGCCGGCGCCGCTACGAGGATCGGTATGAGGATCGGTACTCGGAGCCCTACGACGACTACCCGCCGCCCGAACCGCGCGGACCCCGGACCACCGGCAGGCCGACGCACCATCCGATCTCGCGCGTGCGTTACCGCAGCAGCGGTGACGATGACCCGCGCGAGCAGACGTAAACGCGCCCCCCAAACGGGGGAATTTTCGGCAGTTTGTGGCTGCTCGCCGAGAGCACTACCGGCGCGGCGGGCGGATCTCCCTGGGCAGCGAGAACACCAGCGTCTCGTTGGCCGTCGTCACCGGCTGCACGGTGTCATAGCCGAAGTCGGCCAGACGTTCGAGCACCCCGCGCACCAGCACCTCGGGCACCGAGGCACCCGAGGTGACCCCGACGGTCGTCACACCCGCCAGCCAGGCCGGGTCGATGTCGTCGGCATAGTCCACTAGGTACGACGCATTGGACCCGGCGCCGAGCGCCACCTCCACCAACCGCACCGAATTCGACGAATTGCGCGACCCCACGACGATCACCAGTTCACACTCTGGCGCCATCGCCTTGACCGCGACCTGCCGGTTCTGCGTCGCGTAGCAGATGTCATCGCTGGGCGGGTCCTGCAGCGTCGGGAACTTCTCCCGCAGCCGCCGCACCGTCTCCATCGTCTCGTCCACGCTCAGCGTGGTCTGCGACAGCCAGATCACCTTGTTCTCGTCGCGCACGGTGACACCGTCCACCGCGTCGGGCCCGTCGACGAGCTGGACGTGATCGGGCGCCTCACCGGCGGTGCCGACCACCTCCTCATGACCCTCGTGGCCGATCAGCAGGATGTCGTAGTCGTCGCGCGCGAACCGCTTGGCCTCGTTGTGCACCTTGGTGACCAGTGGGCAGGTGGCGTCGATGACCTGAAGGCTGCGCTCGGCGGCATTGGTGTGCACGGTCGGCGCGACGCCGTGCGCGGAGAACACCACGATCGCGCCCTCGGGCACCTCGTCGGTCTCGTCGACGAACACCGCACCCGCCTTGGCCAGCGTCTCCACCACGTGCCGGTTGTGCACGATCTCGTGGCGCACGTACACCGGCGCGCCGTGCTTCTCCAGCGCGCGCTCGACGGTTTCCACCGCCCGGTCGACGCCGGCACAGTATCCGCGCGGCTCGGCGAGCAGCACCCTCTTGCCGGAAACACCGCCACTGACCGAGCTGGACGCACCCGGAATCCCCATATTGATCGTCGGCGGCATGGAAACAAGGGTACTGACCCGCGGCCAGACAAGACCAGTCGAATCACCCGGCCGTAGGCTGGGCGCCATGGCAACTGCACCGTACGGGGTCCGTCTGCTGGTAGGCGTGGCGGTGACCGCGATCGAGGAGACCCGAAAGCTCCCGCAAACCATCCTGATGTACCCGATAACGCTTGCCAGCCAGGCCGCCCACATCGTCATGCTGATCCAGCAGAACATCGCCGACCTCGTCATCAAGGGTGACGAAACGCTCGACACCATTTTCCCGCCCAAGGCGGAGAAACCCGAGTGGGCGACGTTCGACGAGGAGATCGACGACGAGTTGCCCTCCCCCGCCGAGAACGGGGAGCGGCTCACCGAGGGACGCTTCGCGCTGTACAGCACCGGAGAGCCCGACGTCACCCCCGCGGCAAAAGAAGCCCGGCTCGCCCGCGCCGACGCTCCCGACATCGTGCGCGAGCTGGACTACGAGTCGCTCACCCTGGCCCAGCTCCGGGCCCGGCTGACGTCGTTGCGCGTCGCCGACCTGGAGGCCCTGCTGGCCTACGAGGGCGCGACCAAGGCGCGCGCGCCGTTCCAGACACTGCTGGCCAACAGGATCACCCGCGCGACCGCCAAGTGAGCACGCCGGGGCCGCCGAACTCCGCGGAGAACCCCTGGCCCGTCCGCGCGGTGGCCATCCGGGTCGCCGGGTGGATCGACAAGCTCGGCACGGTGTGGGTCGAAGGCCAACTGACCCAGCTGAAGATCCGTCCCGATTCCAAGACGGTGTTCATGGTGCTGCGCGATCCGGCCGCCGACATGTCGCTGTCCATCACCTGTCCCCGTGACCTGGTCCGCAACGCCCCGGTGAGATTGGCCGAGGGCACCCAGGTGATCGTCTGCGGTAAGCCGACGTTCTACACCGGCCGGGGGTCATTCTCGTTGCGGGTCAGCGAGATCCGTGCGGTCGGCATCGGCGAGTTGCTCGCGCGCATCGAACGCCTGCGCAGGCTGCTGGACGCCGAAGGTCTGTTCGATCCGCGACTGAAGCGCCCGATCCCGTTCCTGCCCAACACCATTGGTTTGATCACCGGCCGGGCATCGGCGGCAGAACACGACGTCATGAGCGTGGCGGCCGACCGCTGGCCCGCGGTGCGCTTCGCGGTCCGCAACACCGTCGTCCAAGGTCCCAACGCCGTCCCACAGATCGTCGAAGCCCTTGCCGACCTGGACCGCACTGCCGGCGTCGACGTCATCGTGATCGCGCGCGGCGGCGGCAGTGTCGAGGATCTGCTGCCGTTCTCCGACGAGACGCTGTGCCGCGCCATCGCCGCATGCACCACGCCGGTGGTCAGCGCGGTCGGCCACGAACCGGACAACCCCCTGTGCGACCTGGTGGCCGACCTGCGGACGGCGACGCCGACCGACGCGGCCAAGCGGATCGTGCCCGACGCGGCTGCCGAGCAGGCACTGGTGTCCGACCTGCGCAGACGGGGCGCGCGCGCCCTGCGCAATTGGGTGAATCGCGAGGAACACACGATCGCTCAGCTGCGTAGCCGCCCGGTGCTGGCGCGGCCGCTCGACTCGTTGACCGCGCGCTCCGCCGAGGTCGAGCGGGCACACAGCGCGGGGCGACGTGACATCAACCGGCTCATCGGGACGGAAACCGACCGGCTTGGTCACCTGTCGGCGCGATTGACCGCGCTGGGGCCCGCCGCCACCCTGGCGCGCGGCTACGCCGTCGTGCAGACGGTGCCGGACTCCGGTGCGGCGACGGTGTTGCGGTCGGCGGACGGCGCGCCGCCGGGAACGAGGTTGCGGGTGCGGGTGTCCGACGGGGCTGTCATGGCCATCAGTGACGGGCCGGAAAGGGCATCATGACGAAACCTGTTGGCGAACTGGGCTACGAAGAGGCGCGGGATGAGCTCATCGAAGTCGTGCAGCGACTCGAGCAGGGTGGCCTGGATCTGGACACGTCGCTGAAACTCTGGGAGCGAGGCGAACAACTCGCCAAACGCTGCGAAGAGCACCTGGCCGGCGCGCGCAAACGGGTCCAGGACGCACTGGCCGGGCGGGAGCCCGACGAGGACTAGCTCCGGCCGCGCCATGAATATCTGACCAATCCGCGCAAGCCCTGACATCGGCTTGCGCGGCGCATAGCGTGGCCCTTGCCGAGGAACTCGAAATCGATACTCCACTACGAGGAGGCAGTCGTGCCCAACGGAAAGCCCAACATCCTGGTCATCTGGGGCGACGACATCGGGATCAGCAATCTGAGCTGTTATAGCGACGGCCTGATGGGATATCGCACCCCGAACATCGACCGCCTCGCCAACGAGGGCATGCGGTTCACCGACTCGTATGGCGAACAGAGCTGCACCGCCGGCCGGGCGGCCTTCATCAGCGGGCAGAGCGTGTACCGCACCGGGATGAGCAAAGTCGGAATGCCGGGTGTGCCGATCGGCTGGGCCGCCGAGGATCCGACCATCGCCGAGCTACTCAAGCCCCTCGGCTATGCGACCGGCCAGTTCGGCAAGAACCACTTCGGCGATCTGAACAAGTATCTGCCGACGGTGCACGGGTTCGACGAGTTCTACGGCAACCTGTATCACCTCAACGCCGAGGAGGAGCCGGAGCAGTACGACTACCCCCACAAGGATCAATTCCCGAGGCTCTATGAATTCGCATTGCCACGTGGAGTACTCGACTGCAAGGCCACCGCCGATGTCTCCACGGAACCCGACGATGCCAAGTTCGGCCCGGTCGGCAAGCAGACCATCGCCGACACCGGCCCGCTGGACACCAAACGCATGGAAACGATCGACGACGACATCGCCGACAGAACGGTCGACTACATCAAGCGCCAGCACGAGGCAGGCAATCCGTTCTTCGTCTGGTGCAACTTCACCCACATGCACGTCGTCACCCACACCAAGCCGGAAAGCCGCGGACAGGCCGGGTTGTGGCAGTCGGCGTATCACGACACGATGATCGACCACGACAAGAACGTGGGCACCGTGCTCGACGTGCTCGACGAACTCGGCATCGCCGAGGACACCATCGTCATCTACTCCACAGACAACGGCCCCCACCGCAACACCTGGCCCGACGCCGGCACCACGCCGTTCCGCAGCGAGAAGGACACCAACTGGGAGGGCGCCTTCCGGGTGCCGGAGCTGATCCGCTGGCCCGGCAAGATCGCGGCGGGCGTGGTTTCCAACGAGATCATCCAGCATCACGATTGGCTTCCCACACTGCTGGCGGCGGCCGGCGAACCCGACATCGTCGAAAAGCTCAAGACCGGCCACACGGCCGGCGCGGACGGCCAGACCCAGTACAAGGTGCACATCGACGGCTACAACCTGCTGCCCTACCTGACCGGCGAGGTCGAGGCGAGCCCGCGGCGCGGGTTCTTCTACTTCTCCGATGACGGGGATCTCGTCGCGATGCGCTTCGAGAACTGGAAAGCCGTGTTCATGGAGCAGCGCTGCCAAGGCACGCTGCGCATCTGGGCCGAGCCTTTCACCGTGCTGCGCGTGCCCCTGCTGTACAACCTCCGCACCGATCCCTACGAGTACGCCAACATCACCTCGAACACGTACTACGAATGGCTGTTCAAGCACGACTTCTTCGTGTTCTACATGACCGCGATGGCGACGAAGTTCCTTGACACATTCCGGGAGTTCCCGCCGCGGCACGAACCGGCGAGTTTCAGCGTCGACCAGGCCGTGGAGAAGCTCAACGCGTTCCTGGGCAAGGACTGACCCCGCGACGCGAATCACCAAAGATCATCCGAAAGGGGTGATGTGCCCGCCTATGCTCGGCTGGAAGCATCACCGTGCACAACCAAGCGCCCAGCAGGAGGTCAGTCATGCCCGGAGGTAAGCCCAACATCCTGGTGATCTGGGGCGACGACATCGGCATCTGGAATCTGAGTTGTTACAGCCGCGGGATGATGGGCTACTCCACGCCGAACATCGACCGGATCGCCGCCGAAGGCATGCTCTTCACCGACAGCTACGGCGAACAGAGCTGTACCGCGGGCCGGTCGTCGTTCATCACCGGGCAGAGTGTCTATCGCACCGGCCTCTCAAAGGTCGGCATGCCGGGCTTCGACGTCGGTCTGCAGAAGGAAGACCCGACCATCGCCGAACTGCTCAAGCCGCTGGGGTACGCCACCGGCCAGTTCGGCAAGAACCACCTGGGCGATCTGAACAAGCACCTGCCGACCGTGCACGGCTTCGACGAGTTCTTCGGCAACCTGTATCACCTCAATGCCGAGGAGGAACCCGAGCACGAGGACTACCCGACCCGCGAAGAGGCGCCACTGCTCTACGACGCCCTGAAGCCGCGCGGGGTCATCCACTCCTGGGCCACCGACACCGACAGCAGTGAGGTGGACGAGCGCTACGGCCCGGTCGGCAAGCAGCGCATCGAGGACACCGGGCCGCTGACCAAGAAGCGGATGGAGACCATCGACGACGAAACCACCGCGGCCTGCGTTGATTTCATCAAACGCCAGCAGGAGGCCGACACGCCCTTCTTCGTCTGGATGAACACCACCCACATGCACTTCCGGACCCACACCAAGCCGGAGAGCCGCGGGCAGGCCGGCCGCTGGCAGTCGGCCTACCACGACACGATGATCGACCACGACGGCCACGTCGGCCAGTTGCTCGACCTGCTCGACGAGCTGGGCATCGCCGAGGACACCATCGTCGTCTACTCCACCGACAACGGCCCGCACGCCAACAGCTGGCCCGACGGTGCCACCACGCCGTTCCGCAGCGAGAAGGCCACCAACTGGGAGGGCGCCTTCCGGATCCCCGAGCTGATCCGCTGGCCCGGCAAGATCAAGGCCGGTTCGGTGTCCAACGGCGTTGTGCAACACCATGATTGGCTGCCGACCTTCCTGGCGGCCGCCGGCGATGATGGCATCGTCGACAAGCTGAAAGCCGGGCATACGGCCGGTGATATGACGTACACGGTGCACATCGACGGCTTCAATCTGCTGCCGTATCTGACCGGCGAAGTGGACGAGAGCCCCCGGCCGGGGATGATCTATTTCTCCGACGACGGCGACGTGCTGGGCATCCGGTTCGGCAACTGGAAGGTCGTGTTCATGGAGCAGCGCTGCCAGGGCACGCTGCAGGTCTGGTTCGAACCCTTCACCAAGCTGCGCGCACCGAAGCTGTTCAACCTGCGCACCGACCCGTTCGAACGCGCCGACATCACGTCGAACACGTACTACGACTGGTTGATCGACCGGATCTTCATGATGTTCTACGCCTCCGCGCTCGTGAAACGCTTCCTGGACACGTTCAAGGAGTTCCCGCCGCGGCAGGAACCCGCATCGTTCACGATCAACGACGCGGTCGAAGAGTTGGAGCGATTCCTCGGCTCGACCGCCGGTTGACCGTGGGCGAACTCGACAGCTGGCGCGACGGGCCCACCAAGGCAGCAATCGTTGCCTTCGTGGACACCGTCGTCACACCCGGAACGGACTTTGTCGCACCGGAGGAACGCGTCGCCGTCTTCGACAACGACGGCACCCTGTGGGTGGAGAAGCCGGCCTACATCCAGCTGGACTTCCTTGTACGCCGCCTGGCGGAGCAGGCGACAGCGGACCCGTCGCTGACCGACAAGCAGCCGTACGCCGCTGCGGCATCGGGCGACCTGGCCTGGTTCGGTGACGCCGTCACCAAGCACTACAACGGCGACGACTCGGCATTGAACGTTCTTGCCGGAGGCATCTTTTCGGCCTACCAGGGGCTGACGGTCGAGGAGCACTCCGAGCGGGTGCGGGCGTTTTTCGGCGAGGCCGGTCATCCCACCCTGGGCCGCCCCTACACCGCGTGTGGCTACCTGCCCATGGTGGAGCTGCTGCGCTACCTGGAGGCCAACGGATTCACCAACTACATCGTGTCCGGTGGCGGCCGCGACTTCATGCGGCCGATCACCGCCCAGCTGTACGGGGTGCCCCCGGAGCGGGTGATCGGCAGCTCGGTGGGGCTGGACTTCAGGGAGGGGAATCTGGTGACCACGTCCAAGCCGGAGTTCCTCAACGACGGCCCGGTCAAACCGGTCCGCATCTGGGGCCGCACCGGCAGACGGCCCATCCTCGCCGCGGGAAACTCCAACGGCGACATCGAGATGCTGGAGTACACCAGCGCGGGGTCCGGACCGTCGCTGAGCCTGCTCGTCCACCACGATGACGCCGATCGCGAATTCGACTACACCGCCGGAGCGGATAAAGCGCTGGACCTTGCATCGTCGAAGGGGTGGACCGTCGCAAGCATCCGCGACGACTGGGCGAACGTCTTTGCCTGACAGGGCCGCGGGGCCGACCGTGGCTGATGACCTGTTCTGGGTCCCCGCGCAGACCGCGGCACTCGGCTCCGAGCGGCACTACCCCGAGGAGGCCCCGGCCCGTGAGGTGACGGTCGACGGTTTCTGGATGCAGACGCACCAGGTGACCAATGCCCAGTACGCCGAATTCGTCGATGCCACAGGATATGTCACCGTCGCCGAGCGGCCGCTGAACCCGGACGATTACCCCGGAGCCCCGCCGCAGAACCTGCAGCCGGGATCGATGGTGTTCCACCGGACCGACGGTCCGGTCGATCTCCGCCACCTCAGTCAGTGGTGGACATGGACGCCGGGCGCGTGCTGGAAGCATCCGCGGGGGCCGCGCTCGTCGCTGCGCAACCGGGACAGCCACCCCGTGGTGCACATCGCCTTCGAAGACGCCGCAGCCTACGCCCAGTGGGCCGGCCGCGAGCTGCCCACCGAGAACGAGTGGGAGGTGGCGGCCCGAGGCGGACTCCCCCGCACCGCCTTCACCTGGGGTGATCAACCCGAGCCGCGAGGGCAGAAGTTGGCCAACTACTGGCACGGCGAATTCCCCTACCTGCCCGATACCGGCTACGGCCAGACCACCCCGGTGGGCAGCTTCCCGCCCAACGGCTACGGGCTCTTCGACATGGCCGGTAACGTGTGGGAGTGGACCACCGATTGGTACACTGACACCCGCGCCGTCGAATCCTGTTGCGCCGAAAATAGTTACGATCCCGCCCAGCCGCAGTTCCGGGTTCCGCGCAAAGTCGTCAAGGGTGGATCGTTCCTGTGCGCCGACAGCTACTGCATGCGCTATCGGCCCGCCGCACGCAGGCCCCAGCCAATCGACACCGGCATGAGCCACATCGGGTTTCGGTGCATCAGCAGAACCGACACGCCATGACCCCGCCCTGAGCGAGACCTGATGTCCGAGATGTCCACATCCATCGTCGGAAAGGAAGAAGGTGCCGAGAACACCGGGCATACAGCTGCCCGCCGCATTGTCACCCGGCTGGGGTGCAGCGCTGTCACCTGGGCCGGTGGCCGCGACGACGATCACCGAGGCCTACGCCCGCCTGGTCGCCAAGGATGCCTACTTCTGGGCGTGGCCGCTGGTGAACATACTCAACCGCAGGCAAAAACAGTCACACGTCACCGCACACGTGATGGCCGGACCGCTGCCACTGGCTCCGCTGAACACCCTGGGCATGCTGACCGACTACATCTCGCCCGAGGAGCGCCAGGTGGCCTGCCCCAACCAGGATGTCGTCTACGGCAACGGCTTTGCAGCGCTGGATCAGACGCCCGTGGTGGTCCAGGTCCCCGACTTCGGTGACGGGTTCTGGTCGTTGACCCTCTACAACGAGCACCACTTCTTCGCCCCCAACGCCCTGAACAGGTACTCACTGGGCACCAAGAACTCCACCCTGCGCACCGACGACGACGGCAGCCTCACCATCCACGTGCAATCCGACCCACCCGGCGGTGACCGCGACGGCAATTGGCTGCCCGCACCAGCCGGCGCGGACTTCACCCTCTACATCCGCGCCTACTGGCCGAAGGTCCCTGTGCTGGACGGTGGTTGGACACCTCCGCCAGTGCTTCGCGTGGAATGACATCACCCTGGCGGGGGGATAGCGCATTTCGGGCCGGACGGCTTAGCCTGCGGTGTTGACTGGCGACACACGCCGCGGGAGAGGACTGGCATGACCGAGCCGTTCAAGGGTGTCATCAAGCTCGACGTCCGGGACTCCGTCCCGGACTGGACGCCCTACACCCGGAAGAGGGCGCCGGAAGGGGCGCCGAACATCCTGATCGTTCTCTACGACGACACCGGCCTTGCCGCGTGGTCGCCGTACGGCGGGCGCATCAACATGCCCACGCTGGACCGGCTCGCCGACAACGGGCTCGCCTACACGCAGTGGCATACCACCGCGCTGTGCTCGCCCACCCGGTCGATCTTCCTGACCGGCCGCAACCACCACGTCAACCGGTGCGCATCGATCACCGAGGGCTCCAACGGTTTTCCCGGCGCCGCGGGCAGGCTGCCCGCCGAGTGCGCCACCATCGGCCAGGTGCTGCAGGACAACGGCTATTCGACGTTCTGGCTCGGCAAGAACCACAACGTGCCCGAGGAGGACATCAACGCCGGCGGCAACCGGTCGGAGTGGCCGCTGTCGAAGGGCTTCGACCGCTTCTACGGGTTCCTCGGCGGGGAGACCAACCAGTGGTATCCCGACCTGGTCGAGGACAACCACTTCATCGAGCCGCCCTACGGGCCCGACGAGGGCTACCACCTCTCCAAGGACCTGGCCGACCAGGCGCTGCGGATGCTGCGCGACCAGCATTCGGCCACCCCGTCCAAGCCGTGGTTCATGTGGTTCTGCCCGGGCGCCAACCACGCCCCGCACCACGCGCCGCAGGAATACATCGACAAGTACAAGGGCGCGTTCGACGACGGCTACGAGGCGTACCGCGACTGGGTCCTGGCGCGGATGATCGAGCGGGGTGTGCTGCCCGCGGGCACGCAGTATTCCGAGCTGAACCCGATGCCCGCCGATGTCGCCAATCCGGCCGACGACGTGCGGCCGTGGGCCGACCTCAACGACGACGAGAAGCGGTTGTTCAGCCGCATGGCCGAGGTGTACGCGGCGTTCTCGGAGTACACCGATGTGCAGACCGGCCGCATCATCGAGTACCTCGAGCGCAGCGGGCAGTTGGACAACACGCTGATTTTCTACTGCGCCGACAACGGCGCGTCCGGTGAGGGAACCCCCCACGGGTCGGTCAACGAGAACAAGTTCTTCAACGGCTACCCCGACAGCCTCGAGGAGAACCTCCAGTACCTCGACACGCTGGGCAGCACCGAGACGTACAACCACTTCCCGACGGGCTGGGCGACCGCGTTCTCCACGCCGTTCCAGATGTTCAAGCGGTACTCGCAGTACGCGGGTGGCACCTGCGATCCCCTGATCGTGCACTGGCCCAACGGGATCAAGGCCAAGGGGGAAATGAGGCACCAATACCACCACGCCACCGATATCGTGCCGACCATCCTCGATGTCACCGGCCTCGAGATGCCTGCGGTGTACCGCGGGGTCGAGCAATACCCGCTCAACGGGGTGTCGATGCGCTACAGCTTCGATCAGGCGCACGCGCCGACCACCAAGAAACGCCAGTACTTCTCGATGCTGGGCACCCGCGGCATCTGGGCAGACGGCTGGAAAGCGTCGGCCGTCCACGCGCCGATCAGCAACAAGGGCAATTTCGACAAGGACGCCTGGGAGCTCTACCACGTCGACGAAGACCGCTCCGAGTCGCGCAACCTGGCCGTCGAGTACCCGGAGAAGCTGCAGGAACTCATCGACGCGTGGTTCGAAGAGGCGGAGGCGAATTTCGTCCTGCCGCTTGATGATCGGACCGCCACGCAGATGCTTGCCGTCGAGCGGCCGCAGGCCGAGCCGCCGCGTTCGCGCTACGTGTACTACCCCGACACCTCGCCGGTGCCCGAGGGGGCGGCGGTCAATGTGCGCGGCCGGTCGTACAAGATCATTGCCGACGTCTCGGTCACCCCCGACAGCCAAGGCGTGATCTTCGCGCACGGCTCCCGGTTCGGCGGGCACACGCTGTTCATCAAGGACCGCAAGCTGCACTACGTGTACAACTTCCTGGGCATCAAACCCGAGCAGACGTTCGTCTCGCCGGAACTTCCGGCCGGCGATCTGACGCTGGGCGTGGAGTTCGTCCGCGAAAGTGCGGGCGAGCACGGCGAATCGTTGGGTACCGCCAAGCTCTACGTCGGTGACAATGTGGTGGCCGAAGGGCCGCTGCGTACCCAGCCCGGGAAGTTCACCCTGTCCGGTGACGGGCTGTGCGTCGGCTTCGACAGCGCCGACCCGGTGAGCCGGTCCTATCCCCCGGGGTTCGAGTTCACCGGCGGCCGAATCCTCGGGGTGGGCGTCGACGTCGGCGAGGATGTGTACGTCGACTTGGAGCGGGAGGCGGCGGCGGCGTTCGCCCGCGACTGATCCACCGCTTGAACGTCAGAAGACTGAACGTCACCAGCGCCGGACCGCCTCGCGGCGGGTGCTCACCCCAGCTTGCGGTAGATCGACTTGCAGTGGGTCTTGAAGGTGTTCACCGACATCGACAGCGCCTGCGCGATCTCCACCGACGTCATCGGGGTGCGCAGGTGGGTGAGCACCTCGCGCTCCCTGGCGGTGAGGTCGCGGGAACCGGCCGCCGCGGCCGAGTCCCGGCACGGCTGGTCGTGGTTGTCGACGAAGAAGAAGCGCACCCGCTGCGGTGCGACCAGGGCCAGCGCGTCCTCCAGGAAGCGGTGCGCGGCTTCGGTGTGCCCGTCCTGCCATGCCACGAGCGCACGGGTCAGCGCGGCACCCGACCGCTGGTAGCCGGGGACGTCGGAACCCTCCGCACCTTCGGCGAGGCGCAACGCCAGTTGCGTGTCGCAGCCCGCGGCGCGGCCCGCACGCCGGTAGCTGCTCCACGGAGCGCCGTGCGTATCGGTCTCGGTCATACGCCCCACCGCCGCTTCCGCGGTGCGCACCATTGACACATCGTCTGCGGCCGACACCGCGAAGGCCAGCATCAGCCGGGCGAGGTCGGGGTAGCCGTGCCCGACGGCGGCGTCGACGGTCAGAAAGTCCTCCGCTGCCGCGCCGATCTCGCCGCGCCACAGTCGGATCCATCCGTCGGTCAGCCGCGTGATCCCCGCACCATCGTGCGACAGCCACGGCTTCGCCGTGCCCTCCTGGGCTGGCCGGGCGACCTGCCGCAGGTCCGGGCCTGGTCAGGCGATCGGCGGCGCGGCGTCGCCGTGGTCGGCAATCCACCGGCGCCCGCGTGCCACGGCCTCTTCCGTCGCGCCCAACACCCGATCGCTCGCCGGCACCACCCCGTCGGGCCCCAGCACGTCCGTCAGACCCGCGCGCTGCAGCAGTGTGACGGTGGCCGGGCTGGCACCGGCGATGATCAACCGGCCGCCGTTGTCGCGCAGGTCCTGAGCCCATCGGCGGATCGCCTTGAGTACCTTCGACGACGGGACGTCGGGCAGCGATCGCACGCCGAGCACCACCACGGCGTTGTGGGAGTCGGCCACCCGGGGCCAGTCCTCGTCGATGCGGGGTACCTCGGCGAACAGCCCGACCCCCGTGTACTGCAACACCGTCACCGCGTCGCTCTGCACGGCGTCGGGCACCGAGACGATCACCCATTCGCCGTCATCGGTGCGCTCCATGGCCATCAGCTGGGCGGCCTGCGACGCCTTCACGCAGTAAAGCACCAGCGAGGTGATGGCACCGATGAGGATCGCGGTGTGCAGCGGGAGCTGGGTGGTCGCGAGAAAGGTCACCAGCATGGCCAGCGCCGACAGCGGCGCGGTCCGGATCACCAGCGTGATGTCGGCCCACCGGCCCGCCACCAACTCAGCACCGATGACCAGGATCAGCCCGCCGATCACCGGCATCGGGATGAGTTCGGCGGTCGAACCGGCGACCAGCACCAGCACCGCCAGCCACACCCCGGCGAAGATGCCCGCCCACCGCGTCTGCGCACCCGCCGATACCGCCACCCCGGTTCGCGACAGCGACCCGCCCGTCGGCAGCGCCCCGAAGAATCCGCCCGCGACGTTGGCCGCACCCTGCGCGACGAAGTCGCCGGACGTGCTGGGCCTGCTGCGGTCGGGGTTGGGCACCGCGGCCGAGATGCCCGCCGCCTGCGCCAGGCCGACGAGGGCGACGGCTAGGCCGCCGAGCAGCAGGCCGGGCATCGCTTCGAAGTTCGGGATCGACAGCGACGGTAGCGCGTTGGGGATCGACGCGATGTCGCCGACGGTCTCCACGTCGAGGTCGACCCTGATCGACGCCACCGTGACGACGGCGGTCACCACCACCAGCGCGATCAGCGTCGCGAACGCTTCCAGCCGCTTGACCAGCCTGAACACCGCCCAGACAGCGACGGTGCCCAGCGCCACCACGCACGGCGCGAGTTGCCATGACCCGATGTGCGCGAACGCGTCGACGAACTTGCCGATGGTGTTGTGGCTGTCCGGCCGGTAGCCGGTGGCGTCCTTGACGACCCCGGCGATGATCTGCAGCGCGATGCCCGTGGTGAAACCGGTCATGACGGCGTTGGAGACGAAGTTCATGATCGAGCCGAACTTCAGCAGGCCGAACACCAGCATCACGAGCCCGACGACGACGGCCAGCGCGGCAACGTTGGCCGGATCGGCCGGATCGAGCCCCGCCTCCGTCAGCACGCTGCGCGACGACAGGGCCAGCGCGCTGGTCAGCGTGGTGACCATCAGCACGGTCCGGGCGAACATCGATCCGACGATCGTGGACACCACACCCGAGTACAGCCCGGCGACCGGGTTGAACCCACCGATGCTGGCGTAGGCCATGCCCTCGGGGATCGAGAACAATCCCGTCACCAGGCCGGCGATGACATCACGGAACCGTGGGCGGCCCAGCGCCGAACCGGCCCGCCTGACGCGTGACCGTTGAGCGCTCCCCGTAGACCCCGTGGACATTGCCATCACCATCCCACGTGGGCAGGGGGACGGGACATCACCCCCTTCGGGTGAGTTGTTCGGGTTGTGCGGCGGCGATCGCCCGGCAGCTCTGGTTCGACGGGGCCGCTATCCTCGGATCCGTACCGCAACGACGACAAGGGAAGCATGCGCCGCGCCGCCAAAAAACCCCGAAGACCTGTCCCACCCCGGCCTGACGGGAGCAACCGGCCGGAGGTGGGATCCTGCTGACGGCACTCGGCGGCATCGCTGTCGGCGTTGCTGTGGTGCTGCTCATCACGGCGCTGACCGGGTATTTCGTCGCTCAAGAGTTCTCGTATATGGCGGTGGATCGGTCGCGGTTGAAGGCTCGCGCGGAGGCGGGCGACTCTGCGGCTGCCCGCGCGTTGTCGGTGACCAGGCGCACCTCGTTCATGCTGTCGGGTGCGCAACTGGGGATCACGGTGACCGGCCTGCTCGTCGGTTACGTCGCCGAACCGCTCATCGGGCGGGGGCTCGCCCAGCTGCTCGGGGCGGCCTCGGTGCCGACCGGGGTGGGCGTCGCCGTCGGGGCGACCGTCGCGCTGCTCTTCTCGACGCTGGTGCAGATGCTGTTCGGCGAGTTGTTTCCCAAGAACCTCGCGATCGCGCGCGCCGAACCCGTCGCGCGCGCGCTGGCCGCGTCCACGACGCTGTACCTGCGGCTGTTCGGCTGGCTGATCTGGCTTTTCGACCAGTCGTCCAACCTGCTGCTGCGGGTGCTGCGCATCGAACCGGTGCACGACGTCGAGCACTCCGCCACCCCGCGCGACCTCGAGCACATCGTCGCAGCGTCCAGGGACGCCGGGGACCTGCCCCGCGAGCTGTCCGTGCTGCTGGACCGGATCCTGGACTTCCCCACCAGCACGGCCGAGCACGCGATGATTCCCCGCATCCGCGTCGACACCGTCCGCGAGGACGAACCCATCGACGCGGTGCTGGACCGAATGGCCAAGGGCCACACTCGGTATCCGGTGGCCGACCGGTCGGGTGACGACATCGTCGGCGTGGTCGATCTCAACGATCTGCTCGGCGCCGATCCGACCGGCACCGCCGGTTCGCGGTGCAGGCCGCCACTTACCGTGCCGTCGTCGCTGCCGCTGCCCGCGGTGGTGCGGCAGCTGATGGCCGCCGATGAGCAGATCGCCATGGTGATCGACGAGTACGGCGGGTTCGCGGGCATCGTCACCGCCGAGGACATCGCCGAGGAGCTCGTCGGCGAGATCGCCGACGAACACGACACCGGGCACCGCGCCGAGGTCGTCCGTCAGGGCGACAGCTGGGTGCTGCCCGGCGACCTGCATCTCGACGAGGCGGAACGGGTGCTCGACGAACGGCTTCCCGCAGGCGATTACGAAACGGTCGCCGGTCTGCTGCTGGCGCGGTTCGGCAGGCTGCCCGCCGTCGGAGACACGGTGGAGATCCCGCTCGAACCCGAGGGCGCCAACCTGTTGTCGGACTCGCCGTCCGCCAAACAGCTGGTGGCGACGGTCGCCGCTGTCGACAGGCATGTGCCGGCGTCGGTACTGGTTCGGGTGCGTAGCGATGAGGCCGAAGGCCCCGCCGATGAGTGATCCACTGGTGATCGTCGTCGTGACCATCGGTCTGATCACGGCCAGCGCGTTCTTCGTGGCGGTCGAATTCGCCCTGATCGCGGCGCGCAAGCACCGCTTGGAGGATGCGGCGACGACCAGCCGCTCGGCCCGCGCGGCGCTGCGCAGCACCACCGAGCTGTCCCTGCTTCTCGCCGGCGCGCAGCTCGGGATCACGGCGTGCACGCTCGCGCTCGGCGCCATCACGAAACCGGCTGTGCACCACTGGATCACACCGGTGCTGCAGAGCTGGGGGGCGCCGTCCTGGACGGCGGACGCGGGCGGTTTCGTGCTCGCCCTGCTGATCGTGACGTTCCTGCACCTGGTACTCGGCGAGATGGCCCCGAAATCGTGGGCCATCGCCCATCCCGAGCGGTCGGCGACCATGCTGGCGCTGCCCATGCGCGGGTTCATGGCGCTGACCCGCCCGCTGCTGCTGACCCTGAACCGGGCGGCCAACTGGTGTCTGCGCCGAGTCGGGGTCACACCGGTGGACGAGGTGGAGACCGGGCAGAACCCCGACGCGCTGCGACATCTCGTCGAACATTCGGCGACGCTGGGCACACTCGACGAGCGCTATCACGCCAACCTGATCAGCGCGCTGGAACTGGAGAAGCTGACCGTCGGGGATATCACGGACTCCGCCCCCCTGATGGGTGTTCCGCTCGACGCCGACGTGGCGCAGATCCACCGGCGCTCGATGGAGACCGGGCACCTGCGACTGCTCGTGTTCGGCGCCGACGGCGCGGTCGCCGGGGTCGTCCACGTGCGGGACAGTGTGCGGGCCGCCCCTGGCGCCACCGCGGGCGACCTGATGCGGCAGGTGTTGACGGTGCCCGCCGAAACGCCCGTGTATCAGGCGTTACAAACCATGCGGGAGACCCGGACGCATCTGTGGCTGGTCACCCGCGGCGGCGCGGTGTCCGGTGTGCTCACCGTCGGCGATGTGCTGAACCGGTTGCTCCCGGTCGCCGCCTGAGTCCGGGCCTGCGCCGACGCCGTGCACCGGCCGACCATCGATGCTTTACTATCTGCTTATGAATGCAGATAACCATTCATCGCGCGGGCACCGCCACGAGCACCATGACCACCCGCATCCGCACGTGCACGAGCACCGGCTCGGATTCGGCGCCGCCGTCAGGGAGTTCTTCGCACCGCACTCCCACGACCACTCCGACAGCGTCGACAGCGAGTTGGAATCCAGCGCCATCGGGATACGGGCGGTCAAGATCAGCCTGGTCGTTCTCGGCATCACCGCGCTGCTGCAGGTCGCGGTCGTGGCGGTCTCCGGTTCGGTGGCGCTGGCCGCCGACACCATCCACAACTTCTCCGATGCCCTGACCGCCATCCCGCTGTGGATCGCGTTCGCGATCGGGACCCGTGCCGCGACCCGCCGCTACACCTACGGGTTCGGCCGCGCCGAGGATCTCGCCGGACTGTTCGTCGTCGCGATGATCACGCTGTCCGCTATCGTGGCGGGCTACGAGGCGGTCAGACGGCTCATCGATCCCGTACCGATCGAGCACCTCGGCTGGGTCGCCGCGGCGGGACTGATCGGCTTCATCGGCAACGAACTGGTTGCGACCTATCGGATCCGGATCGGCAGGCGCATCGGTTCGGCGGCCCTGGTCGCCGACGGCCTGCACGCCCGCACCGACGGATTCACCTCCCTGGCAGTGCTTTTCAGTGCAGGCGGGGTGGCGCTGGGCATTCCGTTGGCCGACCCGATCGTCGGCCTGATCATCACCGCCGCCATCCTCGCGGTGCTGCGGACCGCCGCGCGCGACGTATTCCGCCGCCTCATGGACGGCGTCGACCCGCACCTCGTCGACGCCGCCGAGCGGACCCTTACCGCGCAACCCGGCGTCATCGCGGTTCGCTCGCTGCGGATGCGCTGGATCGGACACCGACTGCACGCCGACGCCGAATTGGATACCGACCCAGAAGTGACCATCACCGACGCGCACAAGATCGCCCACCACGCCGAACACCAGCTGACCCACGCGGTGCCCAAACTGGCGACGGCGTTGGTGCACGCCTACCCGGCCCACCGTGAGAGGCTCACCGAGATCGCCCATCATCACTGAGTGGTTCGCCACCGACTGGATGGACACGGCGCGGGCGCAGGAAAGTGCTGGGATTCCAGAGCCGTTCATGGCAGGCACTGCTCGCCGAGAGATAGGGTTCTTCCTCGGCGACGCGAAGGGGGTGCTGTGCTGCACGACGAACTCACCCTGACGCAGAAGCGTGCCCTGTCGGTGTTCACGCTGCTAGTCCTGCTGTTCGCCGCCTACTTCCTCAGCGGTTTCTTTATCCTCATCGTGGTGGGCGCGGTTGCTGCCTACCTGTTCTCCCCGCTCTATCAGCGGCTGCGGCGACGGTTCGGCACCGGCTTGTCGGCCACCCTGACGCTGTTGGCAGCGCTGCTGATGGTGATCATCCCCGTCACGATGGTGGTGATCCTCGCCGTCGTCCAGATCACCCAGATGGTCAACGCCGTCAGCGGCTGGATCGCCGCCACGGACGTCAGCACGCTTGGTGAACGCGCGCTGCGGTTCATCAACGAACTGCTCGCCCGGGTGCCCTTCCTGAACATCAATGTCACCGCCGACTCACTGCGTCAAGCGGTCATCACCGTCTCCCAGCGCGTCGGCGAATGGCTGCTGCACGTGCTGCAGGGCGCGCTGGGCGGGGTGGTCGGCGGGATCACGTCGTCGATCATCTTCCTGTACGTGTTCATCTCGCTGCTGGTCAACCAGGACAAACTGCTCACACTGATCCGCCGGCTCAACCCGCTGGGCGAAGAGATCACCGACCTGTACCTGGCCAAGACCGGCGCGATGGTCCGCGGCTCCGTCAAGGGTCAGTTCGTCATCGCGCTCGCACAGGGCATCGCGGGGGCGATCTCGATCTACATCGCCGGATTCCACCAGGGCTTCTTCATCTTCGCCGTGATGTTGAGCGCGCTTTCGGTGATCCCCCTTGGCAGTGGCATCGTCACGATCCCGTTCGGCATCGGAATGATGTTCTTCGGCAACGTCTTCGGCGGCATCTTCGTGGTGGCGTTCCACTTGATCGTGGTGACGAACATCGACAATGTCCTGCGCCCGCTGCTGGTGCCCAAGGAAGCCCGGCTGGACCCCGCCCTCATGCTGCTCGCGGTGTTCGCGGGCATCGCCATGTTCGGGTTCTGGGGTGTGGTGATCGGACCGGTGTTGATGATCGTGGTGGTCACCACCATCGGCGTGTACCTGTGGGTGAATAACGGGGTGCCGCTCGATGTCGACGGGGATGTCGACGGGGATGTCGATGGGGACAGCGATCGGGACAGGGACGGGGACCAACCACCGGATGAACCCGGCCTGCTGCAGCGGCTGATCGAACGATTGCGGAGCCGCGCACCGAAGCCCGCCGCCGCGCCGGCGCCGCAACAGCCGACCGGCGATTAGGGCGTGTCTGCGCGCCGAGATCGTGCGTGACTGCAGTGCCCCGCCCGCCGGTCCACGACCACCGTGCAGAGGTCGGTGCAGACGGAGGAGGCGCTGGATCAGACCAGCCGCTGTCTGAGGAACTCCACCACCCGCTTGCGCGCCTCGTAGGCGGGGTGACCGTCGGCCTCCCTCACCTCGAGCGTCAACACGGAATGCGCCATCCTGCCGAAACCGTGCGGATTGCCCGGCGCGGAATCGATCTCGATGATCTCGAACGCGTCGCCGAGCCGATCCTGCAGCGTCGCGAACCGCTCGCGCGGCGAGAGACGATCCGCACTGAACCTCAGGCCGAGCGCGCACAGGCCGTCGTCGGCGGCGCGCCGCTGCACCACCTGCAGTTCGCGTTCGGACAGCCCCGGGTCGCGGCGCCGCCGCGGTGTCAGCGGCACCGGCAGCGACGGTTGGCTCAGCACCGGCGCCAGGACGGCGTCGTCGACCGCGGCGGCCAACGCGAACCCGCCCGTGAAGCACTCGCCGATCACCCCGACTCCCCTGCCCGGGGTCCGCTCGTTGAGGTCGTGCGCAAGCGCCCGCACGAAGTGGGCCACCGGCCGGTCGGCGTTGGTCGCGAAGGCCGCGAATTCCCTTGCCACACAACCGCGAAGCATTGTCGGCACGCTGCCCGGGAAGGAGACTGGCCGACCCGGCACACCGAACAGTGACGGCGCGGCGACGGTGAACCCGTTGTCCACCAAGTGATCACCCAGACCGAGCACCTGCGGGGTGAGGCCGGGCATCTCCGGGATGAGCACCACACCGGGGCCCTGACCCTTGCGGTAGACGTCGTGGGTCAGCCCGGCGGCGGTGAACGGAGCGGCCGTCCATCCGGTCAGATCGGTTTGCGGGGCGGTCATGGCGACTCCGTTCTGGCGGACTTCGCGCAGGCTAGACCGCGGGAAGGGGGGCCTGCGCCTGCGTCGCTGCCGCCAGAGTACGGAACTCCTCGGTACTGCCCGCGCCGGTGATGGCCACCTGCGCCGGCCCGGTCGGCCCGTCGAGCCGTGTGGTCCACACTGGTTCGGTGCCCTCACCGCCGGTGTAGACCACCCAAGTGACGCCGTCGACGTCCTGCACCCCGGTCGGCACCACATCGGGGTCGATGGAGGCGACCAGCTTCTCCTCGTCGGCATTGCTCTGGGTCAGGCTCAGGTACATGCCGCTCGGCGCGAGGTAACCCACCCGCGTACTCACGGCGTGCATCGCCTTGCCGGTGGCGGGGTCGGTGTGGCCGCCGTCGACGCCACCGCGGCCACCCGAATTCGGCTGCCACCCCTCGGGCAGCTGCGGCAGCCGCACCGGGATCGGCAGCGCAACGGCATCGGCGTGCAGTGCCGCCGGCGCGTCGTAGGAGGGGGCGGGACCCGCGACGGGTCCGCTCGGCTGATACGAGCACATGCCGAGCACCCCCGCCAGCACGATGCACGCCAGGACCAGCGGCGCGATGGACCAGAACATGTCGCGGCCGTCCTGCAGCAGCCGGGGTTTGGGCGGCTTCGGACCGGGGGGGCCGGCGATGTGCGGGCCCGGCGGGCCGGGCTGTGGCGGAGACGTCACAACCGTCAGTATCCCAGGTGTTCGACGCCGGCCACCTTCTGGGAGAATCACCAGCCATGAGCCCTTCGCGCCGTGAGACACCTGACCGCAACCTGGCCCTGGAACTCGTTCGGGTCACCGAGGCAGGAGCCATGGCAGCCGGCAGATGGGTCGGCCGCGGTGATAAGGAGGGCGGCGACGGCGCCGCCGTCGACGCCATGCGTGAGCTGGTCAATTCGGTGTCGATGCAGGGCATCGTGGTGATCGGCGAGGGCGAGAAGGACAACGCCCCGATGTTGTACAACGGCGAAGAGGTCGGCAACGGCGACGGACCGCTGTGCGACTTCGCCGTCGACCCGGTCGACGGCACCACGCTGATGAGCAAAGGTCTGCCGAACGCCATCTCGGTACTCGCAGTGGCCGAGCGCGGCGCCATGTTCGACCCGTCGGCGGTGTTCTACATGAACAAGATCGCCGTCGGGCCCGACGCCGTCGATGCGATCGACATCACCGCGCCGATCGGTGAGAACGTCCGTCAGGTCGCCAAGGCGAAGGGCCTGTCGTTGTCGGACATGACCGTCTGCATCCTCGACCGGCCCCGGCACGAGCCGCTGATGGCCGAGGTGCGCGCCACCGGCGCACGCATCCGGCTGATCACCGACGGCGACGTCGCGGGCGCCATCTCCGCGTGCAGGCCCGATTCGGGCACCGACCTGCTCGCCGGTATCGGCGGCACCCCTGAAGGCATCATCGCCGCGGCCGCCATCCGCTGTATGGGCGGGGCGATCCAGGCCCAGCTCGCACCCAAGGACGACGACGAGCGCCAGAAGGCACTCGACCGCGGGTACGACCTGGACCAGGTCCTGCGCACCGAGGATCTGGTGTCCGGCGAGAACGTCTTCTTCTGTGCCACCGGTGTCACCGATGGCGACCTGCTCAAGGGAGTTCGCTACGCCGCGGGCGGCTGCACCACCCAATCCATCGTCATGCGCTCCAAGTCGGGCACCGTCCGGATGATCGAGGCCTACCACCGGCTGTCGAAGCTCAACGAGTACTCCGCGATCGACTTCACCGGAGACCTCACCGCGGCACACCCCCTTCCGTAACAACGAACACACCAAGGGAGAACATGACCGGCGACAGTGTTGTCGAATCAGCAGACGGCGTCCAATACCGGATCGAGCACGACACCATGGGCGAAGTCCGGGTGCCGATCAACGCGCTGTGGCGCGCCCAGACCCAACGCGCGGTGGAGAACTTCCCGATCTCGGGCCGCGGCCTGGAGCGCACCCAGATCCGTGCGCTAGGCCTGCTCAAGGGGGCCTGCGCGCAGGTGAACAAGGACCTCGGGCTGCTCGCGCCCGAGAAGGCCGACGCGATCATCGCCGCGGCCGCCGAGATCGCCGACGGACTGCACGACGATCAGTTCCCGATCGATGTCTTCCAGACGGGTTCGGGCACCAGCTCCAACATGAACACCAACGAGGTGATCGCGAGCATTGCGGCTGCCAACGGTGTGACGGTGCATCCCAACGACGACGTCAACATGTCTCAGTCGTCGAACGACACGTTCCCGACCGCGACCCATATCGCCGCCACCGAAGCCGCGGTGCGCCATCTCATCCCGGCGCTCGAGGTGCTGCACGAGTCACTGGTGGGCAAGGCGCGGCAGTGGCACACCGTCGTCAAATCCGGCCGTACCCACCTGATGGACGCCGTCCCGGTGACCCTCGGCCAGGAGTTCGGCGGCTACGCCCGCCAGGTCCAGGCCGGCATAGAGAGGGTGCGCGGGTGTCTTCCCCGGCTCGGTGAACTGGCCATCGGCGGCACCGCCGTCGGCACCGGGCTCAACGCACCCGACGGCTTCGGCGCCAGGGTGGTCGAGGTGCTCACGAACGAGACCGGCATCGCCGAATTGCGCACCGCGAGAGACTCTTTCGAGGCTCAGGCGGCCCGTGATGGCCTCGTCGAGGCATCCGGCGCGCTGAAGACCATCGCTGCGTCGCTGACCAAGATCGCCAACGACGTCCGCTGGATGGGTTCGGGCCCGCTGACCGGCCTGGGTGAACTGCACCTGCCCGATCTGCAGCCGGGCAGCTCGATCATGCCGGGCAAGGTCAACCCGGTGATCCCGGAGGCGGTGACCCAGGTAGCCGCGCAGGTGATCGGGAACGACGCCGCCGTGACGGTCGGCGGGCTGTCCGGAGCGTTCGAGCTCAACGTCTACATCCCGATGATGGCCCGCAACCTGCTGGAGTCCTTCACCCTGCTGACGAACGTGTCAAAGCTGTTCGCGGCCAAGTGCATCGACGGCCTGGTGGCCAACGAGGCACACCTGCGCGAGCTCGCCGAGTCGTCGCCCTCCATCGTCACACCGCTGAACTCGGCGATCGGCTACGAGCAGGCCGCCAAGGTGGCCAAGCAGGCGCTCAAGGACAAGAAGACGATCCGTCAGACCGTCATCGACCTGGGGTTGATCGGCGACAAACTGTCGGTGGATGAGCTGGACAAGCGCCTCGACGTGCTCGCCATGGCCAAGGTCAGCCCCGAAGCCCCGTAACCCCTGCGATTTCGGCGCGCTTTTCGACGCGCAGCGTACGAAAGCGCGCCGAATCCCACGGGGTGCGGGGGGCCAAAGGTCCCCGAGCCCGAGGTCGTGGTGCTCTGACGGTTCGGCGGTGGCCTGAGGCACCGTGGAACGATGACCGTCAGCGCCATTCCGAACCCTGACACCATCCGGGCGGCGATGCTCATGGCGGGACGGGCACCGTCGGTGCACAACTCCCAGCCGTGGCGCTGGCGGGCCCGGCCCGACGGGCTGGACCTGTACGCCGAGCCCGATCTGCACCTCACCAACATCGATCCGGACCGCCGCGATCTGATCCTGAGCTGCGGCGCGTCCCTACACCACGCCGTCACCGCGCTGGCCGCGCTCGGCTGGCGCGCCAGGATCCAGCGCTTTCCCGACCCGGGCGACCGCAATCACCTCGCCGCGCTCGGCCTTCAGCCCCACGAACCCAGCGAGTTGGATCTCACACTCGCCGCGGCGATCCCGCACCGGCGCACCGACAGGCGCCGCTACGGCAGTAGGCAGGTCTCCCCCGCCGACATCGCGCTGATGGGTGCGCGGGCCGCGCGGGCCGGTGTCACGCTGCGCCGGGCCGAGTCCATCGGGAACCTGGCCGAACTCATCGAGCGCGCGGCGTCGCTGCCGCATGCCGGTGACATCGACTACCTGCACGAACTAACCGAATGGAGCGGCCGATACGGATCGCGGGCCGGCATCCCGGCCCGCAACACACCGGTCCCCCACCCGACCGCGCCCAAACCGGCACGCTTTTTCGCCGGTACCGCGCTGGCCCAACCGCCGGGGTCGGCGGATATCGAGGACAACGGTGCCGTGATCGTGTTGGGAACGCGCGACGACGACGAGCTGGCGCGGCTGCGCGCCGGTGAGGCGACCAGCCTGGTGCTGCTGACCGCGACCGCGCTCGGGCTGGCGAGCTGCCCGATCACCGAGCCGCTGGAGATCGCCGAAACCCGGGCGGCGCTGCGCAGCGAGATCTTCGAGGACGGCGCGTTCCCGCAGATGCTGCTGCGGATCGGGTGGGCCGTTCCCGGCGCCGATCCGCTTCCCGCCACACCCCGCAGGCCACCGTCCTGGTGAGGCACTGACGCCGCTCACCCGCGGTATGGTCGGACCCCGCCATGACCCCACCGACCGGCGTCGTCGTGGCCGTCGACGGGCCGCGTCTACCGGTGACCTACCGATGGCCTACTGATGTCCGTGGTGGTCGCGGTCGAGTTTGGAGACGAACACGGCCGCCTGGGTGCGGCGCTCCATGCCCAGCTTGGCCAGCAACCGGGACACGTAGTTCTTGACGGTCTTCTCCGCCAAGAACATTCGCGCCGCGATCTGCTTGTTCGTCAACCCCTCACCGAGCAGGTCGAGCAGGACCCGCTCCTGCTGGGACAATCCGGACAGCGGGTCGGACCGTTCTGCGTCGCCGCGCAGCTTGGCCATCAGCGCGGCCGCGGCGCGGTTATCCAGCAACGAGCGGCCCGCCCCGACGTCCTTGATCGCCTGAGCCAGTTCCATGCCCTTGATGTCCTTGACCACGTATCCGCTCGCCCCGGCGAGGATCGCGTCCAGCATGGCCTCATCGGAGGTGAACGACGTCAGCATCAGACAGCGCAGATCGGGCATCCGCGCCAGCAGATCACGACACAGTTCGATGCCGTTGCCGTCGGGCAGCCGAACGTCGAGCACCGCGACGTCGGGCGCCAGCGCGGGTATCCGCGCCAGGGCCTGCGACACCGAGTCGGCCTCCCCGATGACCTCGAGCTCGGGATCGGCACTCAACAGATCGATCAAGCCGCGCCGCACGACTTCGTGGTCATCGACCAGGAAGACCTTGACCATAGACCACCCTTCGCGCTGTCCGTCCTGCCACAGCGAGTCTCACAAGCGACGGTGACGATCGCAAGTGAGAACGGCGCAGTCGGTGTCGTGCAGCACGGCCAGGCCACGCGGTCCGACCAGCTCGCCTGCGCCGCCGGAGCGCTCGGCGCCAACCACCACCAGCTGAACCGAGTCGGCCGCCTTGGCCAGATAGTCAAGCATGGTGCCGTGATTGGTCAACGCCTGCACGTCGAGTTCGGGATGGCGTCGACGCCAGCCGGCCAGGCGCCGGTCCAGCTGCGCCAGGGCGAGCCGGTTGGCCTCGGCGACGGCGCCGACGTCGTGGACGTCGGTGAACCGCGACTGCCAGGTGGCCAGCACCCGCAGCGGAGCGCGCCGCAGCAGCGCCTCGTCGATGCCCTTTTGCAGCACGCCGTCGGCGTTGGTCCAGTCGTCGATCTCGACCAGGATGTACCCCGGATTCGACACAGGCACCGCGCGCCGGCGGATGACCGCCACCGGGCAGTGCGCCGACCGGATGATCGCGGCCGCGGTCGAGCCGATCTGGCCGCGCGTGGCGTTCTTCAATCCCACCGCCCCGACGCAGATCAGCGCCGCAGACCGCGACGCGGCGACCAGTGCCCGCTCCGGCCGCTCCTGCCGGATTTCCACCTCGATCTTGACCGGCTGCATCGTGGCCTCGACGGCGATGAACGCATACCGGATCGCGATCTCGGCGGTCGCGAGATCCCGTGCGGCGTCATCCGGACTGGCGTGATCTTCCTCGGGTTCGATCGCATACAGCAGCCGAAGTGGAATGTCCCGCTCGACGGCCTCATCGACCGCCCAGAGCGCGGCGTCGATCGCGGTGCGCGATCCGTCGATACCGACGACGACGGCAGGCGAAGGGATGTCGGACATGGCGGCCTCTCTGTCAGATGAACGTCAGGACGTCGTCGAGCGGCCTGCGTGGGGTCGGCGCTGGCACCTTCTCCAGGGTCGGGGCAACCCCGATACGGATGAGTAACTGCGGGAAGGTATCTCGCCCGATGAGCGCGGTGATGATGTTGCGGCCGACGGCCAGTTCGGTCACGTGGGTGACGGTGCAGCTCGCCAGGCCCGCAACGGTACATTCCAGCAAAATGCGGGAGAGCGCCTCGCCGCTGAGCACGGCCGCGTCGCGGGTGTCGCCGTCGGTGGACAGGACCGCCACCTGGGCATGGTCCTCGCCGAGCGCGGCCCTGCGCTGGGTGTGGCCGGTGACTGGGAAACTGCGGCCGACGTCGACGCGTTCGCTTTCCGAAGCCGACACCAGCGAGCTGTACGGGATGCCTTCCTCGGTCTGGATCGGCGCGGTCCACCAGCCCAGTTCGGCGTGATAGGGCGAATCGTAAAGGCGCAGCGCCTCGGTGAGCGTCGACGCCTCCGCCAGCTGGGCCCGCGCATCGCCGCTGAGCACGTCGAGGTGCAGCCCGGGGTCGATTCGCGCGCGCAGCAGGGTCTCCTGGCGTTCCCACTCAGGCGGAGCGCCCAGCGGCAGGCGGTCGGTGCGCCGCAGCGGGATCGCGTCGGCCAGTCGGCGGTGGGCATCTGTGACGAACTCCATGGGCACAAAATCGATCGAGGCCAGATGGGCGGGGTCATTGGGATTGGGGAAGCGCTCGACAGTGGTTCGCCAACCTGCGGCGGCCAGGGCGACGCGCAGGTGGTCGAGCGCCGCACCGCAACTGATCAGCGCCTCACGGCCGCCGTCGTCGGCAGACCGCATCACCCGATCGCGATCCAGGTACAGGTGCAGGACACCATCGGCGGCCACCCACCGCCAGGGTTGGCTGTTGTGCAACGAGGGTGCGCGACATGCCAACTCGACGGCGTCCCTGACGACCTCGGCGTCGACCATCGTGTCCGGCATATCACCAGCGTGATCGGCGCGGACGTCCAGACGTAGGGCCTTAGGTCCTCAACGCCGCCGCCGAACGTCAGGCGCCGTTGTTGGGTCCGCCCGAGTTCTGGTCGGGGATGTCGGTGATCGGGAAGTTGGGCATCGGCGCCGGCGAGGGAGTATCCGGTAGCGACAGGATGTCGCCGGTCGGAATGTCCTGAAGGGCGTTGGCGGGCGGGCCGTTATCGCGGCCGCCGTAGCTGCTGCCCGGCTCCCGCGGGCCGAGCAGCTCGCTGACGGTCACCAAATGGTAGCCGTTGGCCTTGAGCACGGGAATGAACTGGTAGACCAGATCGACTGTGGACGAATAGGTGTCATGGAACAGCACCACCGAACCCGGTTTGACCTGGGTCATCAGCATGTACCGGGTGGCCGCCGTGTTCGAGTCGTTGATCCAATCGAAAGGAATGACGTCCCAAAGGATTTCGGCGAGACCAAGCTGTCTGGCGGCGTCCCGCACAGCGTCGTCGGACAGCCCGCCCGCTGGACGGTACAGCGTCGGGGTGACGCCCGTCGCCGCGGTGATCGCGTCGCTGGCCTTGGACAGCTGGCTGGCGACCAGCTCGGACGGGATGGTGGTCATGTTGGGGTGTTCCCAGGTGTGGTTGCCGATCTCCATTCCGGCATCCGCGATGCGCTTGGCGCCAGCCGGGTTGGCCGCCACCTTGTTGCCGATCAGAAAGAACGTCGCCTTCGCATCGTTGTCGGCCAGGATGGACAGCAGCCGGTCGGTGAACGGGCCCGGGCCGTCGTCGAAGGTCAGCGCGACGCACTTGACCTGCGAGCAGTCCACGGTGTCGGCGCCGGCCCTGCGCACGTGCCCGGTCAGCCCGCCGACCACCAGAACCGCGACGGCGGCGACCACCCCGGCGGCCGTCCGCCAGTAGCGCCAGGCCAGGCTGTCGGATCGTCTCGGCACCCCGGCAGCCTACTGGCCGCGGCTGTGTGCACCTGTGAAATCAGAGCGCGCTCAGGGCAACGCGCCGGGGCTGATCTCCTCGAGCATCTCGGTGACCAGCGCGGCGATCGGCGAGCGTTCGCTGCGCTGCAGCGTGACGTGGGCGAACAGCGGATGACCCTTGAGCTTTTCGATCACCGCCGCCACCCCGTCGTGCCTGCCCACCCGCAGGTTGTCGCGCTGCGCCACATCGTGGGTGAGCACCACCCGCGACCCGGCTCCCAACCGCGACAACACCGTGAGCAATACATTGCGTTCCAGCGACTGCGCCTCGTCGACGATGACGAACGAGTCGTGCAGCGATCGGCCGCGGATATGGGTGAGCGGCAGCACCTCGAGCATGCCGCGCGAGAGCACCTCCTCGAGGACCGCCGGGCTCGCCAGCCCTTCGAGCGTGTCGAAGACGGCCTGGGCCCACGGGCCCATCTTCTCGCTCTCGCTGCCGGGCAGGTACCCCAACTCCTGCCCGCCCACGGCGTAGAGCGGGCGGAAGACCACAACCTTGCGCTGGGTGCGGCGCTCCAGCACCGCCTCCAGTCCCGCGCACAGCGCCAGCGCCGACTTGCCGGTGCCCGCCTTGCCGCCCAGGGACACGATGCCGACGGACTCGTCGAGCAGCAGGTCCAGCGCGACCCGCTGCTCGGCCGAGCGCCCGCGCAGGCCGAACACCTCACGGTCGCCGCGCACCAGCTGCACCTGCTTGTGCGCGTTGACCCGCCCAAGCGCGTGCGAGCTGTTGCCCAGCAGCCGAATTCCGGTGTGGCACGGCAGATCTCGAGCCGCTTCCAGGTCGATCTCGCCGCTGGCGAACAGGGCGTCGATGTCCTCGGCCGCCACGTCGAGTTCGGTCATCCCCGTCCAGCCGGAGGTGATGACGTCCTGGGCGTGGTACTCGTCGGCGGCCAGTCCGACCGCCCCCGCCTTCACCCGCAGCGGGATGTCCTTGCTCACCAACGTGACGTGTTTGCCCTCGGCGGCCAGATTGGCAGCGCAGGTCAGGATGCGCGAGTCGTTACTGTCGGTGCGGAACCCTGCGGGCAACACGCTGGGGTCGCTGTGATTCAGCTCGACATGCAGCGTTCCGCCTTGAGTGCCAACGGAAATGGGCTGATCGAGCCGTCCGTGCTCGAGGCGCAGATCGTCGAACATCCGCAGCGCCTGGCGGGCGAACCAGCCCAGCTCGTGATGGTGGCGTTTGGCCTCCAGTTCGCTGATCACCACGAGGGGGACCACGACCTCGTGCTCGGCGAACCGGGTGCATGCCCAGGGATCGGACAGCAGAACGGACGTGTCGAGCACATAGGTGCGGATCTCATTGCAAACAGAGGCATCACTCACGGGCGCTCCTCGATGCGAGGGTGTTCACGCGGCCCCGCACGAACAACTCGGCGGACGCAGCGGCACCGGGACCGGGGCCGGTCCTCTCGTGATCGAAACGATCGGTTCCGCCCGGACAGCAGAGCATGTCGCTAGCCATCGAAAATGACGCTACTCCCGGTTGAGCTTTCGCGCTGAGCAGGCGCGCCGCGCGACGGCCCCCGCAACGCGATCCGCCCCCGTCGCATCTGCGTGCGCCGGGGGCGGAAGGAGGCACTGTTCAGCCGGTGACGAGGGGGCGCAGCGCCGGCTCGTCGGCCAACCCCCACGCCGTGATCCGATCGGAGATCACCTGGCGCAGCGCGACCTCGTCGAAGATGCCCGCCGCCGCCATCGCGGCGACTTTGTCCTGGTAGGCGTCGATGTCGCCGCCGATCACCCCGAGGCCTTCAGCCCGGTGAGCGATGGCGGCGATCGTCTCGTCGCGGCGCTCGCGGAGGCAGTGGGCGACCAGGTTGGCGAAGAACTCCTCATGACGTTCCTCGTCGCTGGCGATCCGGCCGACGAGGCCCTTGAGAACCGGCTCTGTGATCTGCGCCTCAAGATTGCGGGTGTAGACCGCGTGGGCCCGTTCGAACATCGCCATGAACGCCAGCGTCTCGATCTGCGAGTACCCCTCGGAGCGGTAGCCCTTCATCACGTGTTCGACACGGACATCCTCATTCGCGGTGGGGTCGATCTCGCGGGTGACCACCAGATAGTTGCGCAGCGCGATGGCGTGCAGATGCTCCTCGGCGGTCCAGCGGCCGATCCAGCGGCCCCATTTGTCCTCGAGGATGAAGTTGAAGACCAGTTCGCGGTGGTAGCCGGCGAGGTTGTCCTTGGTGATCAGCAGGATCTCGACGGCGTCCGTGACGTGCCTGGGCAGGGTGACCTGAGAGGGATCCCAGTCCTGGCCACCCAGGAAGGCGAAGTTCTCGCCCTGGTCGAACGGCACATAGTCATGCGCGTACCAGAGGTCCTCGGTATCGAGGTGACGGCGCATCTCCTGCGCCACGACGGGCTCCAACTCAGCGGTCAGCGCATTCGCAACGGGTTTGACTGCCATGAAAGTAACTGTAACCCGGATTCACATGTTCTCTAAATCGGGGCGGCGGCGTTTCGCCTAGCGGTGCAGGCCCCAGTCCTCCAAACCCTCGTAGAGGGGGAACTCATCGGCCAGCCGGCGGACCCGCAGCAGCGAGGCGGCGTCGGCGGCCTGACCCCGCGCCAGCGCGGTGGCGATGATGTCGGCAACCTCGATGAAGTCGATATCCCCGAAGCCGCGGGTGGCCAGCGCCGAGGTGCCGGTCCGCAGGCCTGAGGTAACCATCGGCGGCCGCGGGTCGTCGGGGACCGCGTTGCGGTTGACGGTGATGCCGATCTCACCGAGCAGATCCTCGGCGGCGCGGCCGTCCAGTGACGATCGGCGCAGGTCGACGAGGACAAGGTGCACGTCGGTGCCGCCGGTGACGACACGGACACCCGCGGTGGCGGCGTCGGTGGCCAGCAGGCGGTCGGCGAAATGCGCCATGTCGACCCACAGGTGGGCGCCGACCTCGTCGGGCATCGACCGGAACGCGGCGAAGTCCAGCGTGCGCGGGTAGGCCGACCAGCCGGCGACCAGCACCCTGGGCCGGAAAGCGCGGGCGGTGGCGCGCACCGTCTGCATGTCGATGCGGCCCGTGGCGGCGTCCACGCCGTAGTAGCCGGAGTCGTACACCATGCCCGAGAAGTTCAGCTTCATGCCGTGGATCAGGTGGCCGCCGAAGGCCAGGTCCAGCCCAAGCAGCCGCTCCCCCGGCTTCATCAGTGCCGCGAGAACGGCCGCGTTGGCCTGCGCGCCGGAATGCGGCTGTATGTTGGCGAATTCGGCCCCGAACAGCGCGGCGGCACGGTCGCGGGCCAGGTTTTCGATGCGGTCGACGCGCTCGCGCCCGCCGTAGTAGCGCCGCCCCGGCAGGCCCTGCTCGCGGGGAGAACGACTACTGCAGCGTGAGGCCGGGGTAGAGCGGGTTGGCGGCCAGCAGTTCCGACGCGGCCGCATGCACGCGGGCGGCGGTGCCGTCGGCCAGGGTGTACTTGGCCTTCGACGGACCCTTCGGCCCGGCGTCGGGCTGGGTGTTCGTCAGCACGTCGACGACCAGCTCGGCCACCCGGTCGAACTCGGCGGCGCCGAACCCGCGGGTGGTCAGCGCCGGGGTCCCGAACCGGATCCCGCTGGTGTACCACGCGCCGTTCGGGTCGGCGGGGATCGAGTTGCGGTTGGTGACGACGCCGGAGTCCAGCAGCGCCGACTCGGCCTGGCGTCCGGTCAGCCCGAATGACGAGACGTCCAGCAGCACCAGGTGGTTATCCGTGCCGCCGGTGACCAGCCGCGCGCCGCGCTTGAGGAAACCGTCGGCCAGCGCCTTGGCGTTGTCGGCCACCCGCTGCGCGTAGCCCTGGAACGCCGGCTGGCGTGCCTCGGCCAGCGCGACGGCCTTGGCGGCCATGATGTGCGAGAGCGGGCCGCCGAGGACCATCGGGCAGCCCTTGTCGACGGCGTCGGCGTAGTCCGGGGTGGCCAGCACCAGCCCGCCGCGCGGCCCGCGCAGCGACTTGTGCGTGGTCGTGGTGGTGACGTGGGCGTGCGGAACCGGGTCCTCGTTGCCGGTGAACACCTTGCCCGCGACCAGACCGGCGAAGTGCGCCATGTCGACCATCAGGGTGGCGCCGACCTCGTCGGCGATCTCGCGCAGCTTGGCGAAGTCGATCCGGCGCGGATACGCCGAGTACCCGCCGACCAGGATCAGCGGTTTGAACTCCCGCGCAGTGGCGGCCAGCGCGTCGTAGTCGAGCAGCCCGGTCTCCGGGTCGGTGCCGTAGCTGCGTTGATGGAACATCTTGCCGGAGATGTTCGGGCGGAACCCGTGGGTGAGGTGCCCACCCGCGTCCAGCGACATTCCCAACAGCCGCTGGTTGCCGAGCTTGGCGCGTAGCGCCTCCCAGTCCGCCTCGGACAGGTCGTTGACGTGCTTGGCACCGAGTTCGGCCAGGCCGGGCGCCTCGACCCGGGTGGCCAGGATCGCCCAGTAGGCAACGAGGTTGGCGTCGATACCCGAATGCGGCTGCACGTAGGCGTGCGGGGAGCCGAACAGCTGCTCGGCGTGCTCGGCGGCGATCGCCTCCACCGTGTCGACGTTCTGGCAGCCCGCATAGAACCGGTGCCCGATGGTGCCCTCGGCGTACTTGTCCGACAGCCACGTCCCCATGGTCAGCAGCACGGCAGGCGACGCGTAGTTCTCGCTCGCGATCAGCTTGAGCGAATCCCGTTGATCGGCAAGCTCTTTGCGGGTGGCATCGGCGATGCGTGGCTCTACGGACTCGATGACCTGCAGCATGGCGCGGTAGGCGGCGCTGGCAGTGTCGACGTACTCGGCGCCAGGCGCGGCGGCCGAGGGGGTCACGACGGGTTCTGCGGTCATGACCCAAGCCTAATGCCCGGCTCGGCGGGCCAAACTCCCGCTATGCGGCTTCGGTGCGCAGCGACGACGGGATCAGCGGCTCGTCGAGCAGCCTGCCGAACCGATCGGCCAGGCTGACGTCCGACGGCCGTGCGTCCAGCCATGCCCGCAACAGCCGGTAGCCCTCCACGTAGGTGCTGGTGTAGGCCCGCCACAGCGGCGAGGACAGGAACTTCAGCGACTGCCGCGCCCGCTCGTCGTTGACCAGCAGCCAGCGTTTGAGGAAGGCCACCACGTCGTCGACGTCGCGGTGCTCGTCATGCAGCATCAGCGCGGCGTCCTGGCGCACGTCAGCCAGCGCCGAGGCGGCCTGCGACACGGCCTCGGCGCGCTCCCCGTCGAACCGAAGCCCCAGGTCGGCGTAGATCTCCTGCGCCCACGGGCCCCAGCCGGGGCCGACGACCGCGTACAGCGCCAGGTCGGCCAGGCCCTCGGCCATCAGGCATTGCGGGGTGTTGACCAGGAAGATGGTCTGCTCGGCGTGGCCGAGGCCGGCCACCAGCCCGGCCTCCTTGCGGCAGTGCTCGGTGTGATGGCCCGGATAGGACTCGTGGGCGACCAGCCGCGGCAGGTTGGCCATCTGCTGTTTGAGATCGGCGTTGACGGCCACCGTCGATCGGTAGTCGCCGAGGTAGTAGTTGAACCCCGACCACGGCTTGTCGGTGACGACCTCGTAGGTGATGGTCTCGGCGTCGGGCAACGGGTAGGCGACCCGCACCCGGTCGCGCAGCGCGCTGGAGAACGCGTGGATGCATTCCTCCAGCCGTTCCGGCGGGATTTCGTCGGTGCTGCGGTAGGCCTGCATGCGGTCCTCGAGCGGGCCGCTGCCGCCCAGGGCCTCGTCCAGCCTGGCATGTGCCTGCCGGTAGACGTCGGGGTCGCCCTTTCCGATGTGCACATCGAAGTACGCCGACACCTCGTCGACGAATCCGACCTGCTCGCCCGCGAACTTGCGGCCGGCCAGCGCGAGCGCACGCAGATGCGCCGCGACGAAGTCGGCCCTCGGCTCGTCGAAACCGTCCGCCCGGGGCACCCGCGGCAGTTCGGAGAGCAGCCGATCGGCCTGGCGGGCCAGCTCGGCGGGGTCGGGCGCCGGCTCGGATTCCACCGCGCGGCGCAACGCGGGATCGCCGGTGAAGGAGTCGACGTAGCCGTCCTCGACGCGGTTGAACCGCAATCCGAGCAGCAGGTATTCGCGGATGAGTGTGCCGGATTCCATGTCCACAACCGTAAATGCAAGACTGTGCGCATGCCGCGGCTGAGCGAGCCCAGCCCCTATGTGGAATTCGACCGGACGCAATGGCGTTCGTTGCGCATGTCGACACCGTTGAAGCTGACCGAGGACGAAGTGGTGAGGCTGCGCGGCCTCGGCGAGAGGCTGGACCTGCTGGAGGTCGAAGAGGTCTACCTGCCGCTGGCCCGCCTGATCCACCTGCAGGTGGCGGCCCGGCAGGGGTTGTTCGCCGCGACCGCGGAGTTCCTCGGCGAACCCCAGCAGAACCCGGACCGGCCGGTTCCGTTCGTGATCGGTGTGGCGGGCAGTGTGGCGGTCGGCAAGTCCACCACCGCCCGCGTGCTGCAGGCGCTGCTGGCCCGCTGGGAACACCACCCCAGGGTGGACCGGGTCACCACCGACGGCTTCCTGTACCCCAACAGCGAGCTGGCGCGGCAGAATCTCATGCACCGCAAGGGCTTTCCGGAGAGCTATGACCGCCGGGCGCTGATGCGGTTCGTCACCGCGGTCAAATCCGGCACAGATGTCGCCTATGCGCCGGTGTATTCGCATCTGCTCTACGACATCGTCTCCGACGAGACGCAGGTGGTGCGGCACCCGGACATCCTGATCCTCGAGGGTCTCAACGTCCTGCAGACCGGCCCTGCGCTGATGGTGTCGGACCTGTTCGATTTCTCCGTCTACGTCGACGCCCGCATCGAGGACATCGAGAAGTGGTACATCACCCGGTTTCTCACGATGCGCTCGACGGCGTTCGCCGATCCGGCGTCGCATTTCCACCACTACTCGACACTCACCGACGAGCAGGCGGAGATGGCGGCCCGCGACATCTGGCATTCGATCAACCGTCCCAACCTGATCGAGAACATCCTGCCCACCCGGCCGCGGGCGACGCTGGTGTTGCGCAAGGACGCCGACCACTCCATCAACCGGCTGCGGCTGCGTAAGCTCTGACATCCGGCTGGTGCCCGAGAGCGGGGCGTTCTCGGGCACTTTCGCGCTTTCAGGTGCGGATGCGACGCACGCCGGCGTACTGCAGCTCGGCGAACACCGCGGTGTAGACGCCTGCCGCGACGGTGACCACGATGCCCGCGGTGGTGAGTGGCAGGACGCCGGTGACGACGACCGCCACCGCAATCACCGAACACACCGCGTTGGCGATCACCGTCGCCCACCCCGCCTTGCGCACGTTGGCGGCGGCCGCGAGGACGAACACCACGGCGCCGTAGCCGATGGAGAAGATGCCGACGCCGTAGCAGACGGCGGTGGGGATACCCGTCAGGCCCGAGATCGGGCCCGCCGCGGCCACCACGGCGATTCCGGTGAGGCCGACGATGATCGCGTCGGCCCGCATGGCCAGGCGCAATAGGGAATCCGATGCGGCATGAAGAAGGGCGGTCATGACAGGTCCTTTGTGCGGAGGGGGTGTGGATGCCGATGTCACGCCGCCAGGCGGCGCGCACCGAGGTACTGCAGCCACGCGAAGAAGGCGGTGAACGCGGCGGTGGCGAGGGTCAGCGTCACGCCGAGTCCGGTCATCTGCGGAGTGCCGGTCACCACCACCGCGACGGCGGCCACGGTGAACACCACGTTGCCGACCGCGACACCGATGCCGACGTTTCGCATCGAAGCCAGGGCGGACAGGCCGAACACGGCAAAGCCGTAGAGGACGAAGGCGGCGCCCAGTCCGAACTCCTGGGCTGCGGTCAATCCGGTCGACGCCGACAGCGGTTCGGCGGTCGCCGCGAGGATCAGGCCGACGAGGCCGGTCAGGGTGGCGTCGGCACGCAGCGCGAAACGCAGCAGCGAGTCGCGGTCGGCGGACTGGTCGGTGGACGAGGAAGTCGGTCGGTTGCCGATGGCGGTCATGGGTGAGCTCCCGGTGCTAGGTCGTCATGGACGGGATGGACGGGACACCACCGATGCTGCGCAGAACCCGCTGCCAGATGAACGCCAGACGCTGCCGACTACTGCCAAACGCAGGTCAGCGCGCTGCGTCAGTTCGCGGTGACAGCCCGCGCCGCGACCTGACCGCCCCGCAGGTCCGCCGCGATGACCTTCGCCGCCGCGTTCTGCCAGTTGTGCAACGAGCGCTGCGGCACCTCGGTCACAAACCACTGCCAGGCCTGCCGCGCCACCGGATCGAGTCCGGCGGCGGTCGCGTTCTGCGCGTAGGCGCGCACGCCCGCGACATACGGGAAGTACAGCGAGTTGTAGTGCCGCCACTGCTCGGTGGTGCCGAAATCCCCGCCGTCGCGCGGCTTGAGCCGGGCGATCCGGTCGGCCAGCAACGCCTTGAGTTCGTTGGCGCGCTCCAGCGGCTGATCCGGAGCGCCCCGCGCGGCCAACCGTTGGTCGATGATCGGCAGCGCGGTGAGCGGGCTGGCGACGAGCTTGGACAGGTCGCCGTAGTGGCCGAGTGCGCGCCGGGTGAGCCGGGCGAAGGTGACGTCGTCGACCTCGTCGAGCGGGTTGGCGGATCTCAACGGCAGCGCCGCCTCGGTGCGGCGCAGCGCGGCACGGTCGGCGCGCAGGCCGGGTGAGCGGGAGAATGCCAGCCGGTCCAGCAGTGCGGCCAACGGATCGGCCAGGACGTTGACGGCGATCGCGATAGCGAGGCTGGTGAACAGCAGGACGGTCAGCGCGGTCTGCGCCGCGCCCCGTGTCACGGCCAGCCCGACCAGCGCCTGCCCGCCGAACAGCAGCGCGACGACGGCCGACGCGGTGAACGAGCGCAGCATGTCGGCCCGCAGGGCCTGCCCCTCGTCGAACGCGTCCCACAGCGCTACGGCAACACCGAGCAACAGCACGTCGAATCCGGTCGAGGCGAGCGCCAGCCAGCTGGGGACCAGTCCGAGCGGGATGATCAGGATGGCGTTGGCCAACGCGAAGAACAACGTCGCGAAGACCACCATGCCCGCCACCGAGCCCGGATACTGCCTGCGGAGCAACGCCCGCAGCAACGCGCCGAGCGTCGACACCGAGATGACCGCGAACATCAGCCAGTGCCCGGGCCGCAGCGGACCGTCGACGCTGCCCGCGAGCACCGCGCCGAGCAGTACCAGCGCGGCCATCACCGTGATGACCAGGACCTCGCGGGTGCGGCTGCGCCAGGCGTCGGCGGAGCTGGTCAGCTCGATCAGCACCGTGAACCAGGCCACGCCGGGGATGACGGCCAGGTAGATCTCGACGCGGCTGAGCAGTTCGGTGTGCGTGACGGCCACCAGCCTGATCGCGTCGAGGGCCACCACCAGCGAGAAGCCACACAGACCGGCGGCAGCGAGCACCAGGACGGGTTTACCCGGATTGCGGGCGAGCAGATACAGACCCAGCCACCAGCTGAGGGAGAACACCACCGCGGACATCGCCGCCATGGTCACCAGTGTCGCACTGGTGAGCGATCCCGGGCCGGGGCCCTACCTGCCGTAGCGGCGGTGCCTCACCGAGTAGTCGCGAAGTGCACGCAGAAAATCGACCCGCCGGAAGGCGGGCCAGTACGCCTCGGTGAACCACATCTCCGAGTAGGCGCTCTGCCACAGCAGGAAGCCGGACAACCGCTGCTCACCCGAGGTCCGGATGACCAGATCGGGGTCGGGCTGACCCGACGTGTAGAGATTCTCCGAGATCGCCTCGACGGTGACGGCCTCGATCAGCTGTTCGCCGCTGATGCCGTTGGCCATCTCCTTGCTGAGCAGGGCACGCACCGCATCGACGATCTCCTGACGACCGCCGTAGGCCACGGCAACGTTGACATGGAACAGACCCGAGGCCGACACCGACGTGGATTCGACCGCGCCGCGCAGCCGCCGGGCCGGTTCCTCACCGAGCAGCGAAAGGTCGCCGACGGTGCGCACGCTCCATTCGTTGGGCGGCGCGCAGATCTCCTCGACGACGTCGGTGATGATCTCGATGAGCTCGGCGAGCTCCTCGGGGTCGCGCTGCAGGTTCTCCGCGGACAACAGGTAGACGGTGGCCATCTCGATGCCGGCTTCCTGGCACCAGCGCAGCATCTCGGCGATCTTGGCGGCGCCCACCCGATAGCCGTAGCTGACGTCGGTGTGACCGGCATCACGCGCCCACCGTCGGTTACCGTCGCATAGCACCGCGATGTGCCGCGGCAGTTGGGATTTGGACTGCACCAGTTCCTGGCGCAACCGCATCTCATAGAGCCGGTAGGCCGGCTCCTTCAGAAGCGGGGGAATGATGTCCATAGGGTTTCAGACTACTGTGAACCAGCAGATCCCCCATGCCGTCAGTGGAGGTGACATGACCGTGCCATCTATGCCGGCCGGAACCGCCGATTTCGATCATGCGGTGCCGTCCGGGCCACCCGAGGATCTGCCCGAGGCCGTGGCCGACGGTGTCGCACAGTTCATCGGCAAACCCCGGGCCCGCGGCTGGATCCATGTCTACTCGGCGATCATCGCCGCGATCGCGGGCGCAACCCTGGTGTCGGTGTCGTGGGCGCTGGAATCGACCCGCGCCGGCGTCGCCACCCTGATCTACACCTTCACCATCGTGGCGATGTTCGCCGTCAGCGGCACCTACCACCGGGTGCACTGGCGGTCGCCGACCGCCCGCAAGTGGATGAAACGCCTGGACCATTCGATGATCTTCGTGTTCATCGCGGGCAGCTACACCCCCTTCGCCCTGCTGGCGCTGCCGGAGGAGAAGGGGATGGTGCTGTTCTGGATCGTCTGGGGCGGTGCCGTCGCCGGTGTGCTCCTGAAGATGTGCTGGCCGTCGGCGCCGCGCTGGGTGGGTGTGCCGCTCTACCTGCTGTTGGGCTGGGTGGCGGCGTGGTTCGTCGGGCCGATCATGCACGGCGCAGGGATCGCCGCGCTGGTCCTGCTCATCGTGGGCGGCGCGCTGTACAGCATCGGCGGGGTGCTTTACGGGCTGAAGTGGCCCAACCCATGGCCGACGACGTTCGGCCATCACGAATTCTTCCACGCCTGCACGGCGGTGGCCGCGATCTGCCACTACATCGCGATGTGGTTCGCGGTGTTCTGAGCGCGCGCCGCCGCGCTCGACGGGGGCTCAGCCGGGCGGGGCGGCGTCGGCGGACGACCAGTACGCCTTCATGGTCGCGATCCGGCCCTCGTCGTCGAACGTCATCACGTTGATGGGCTCGATGCGGGTGGGTGAGTCGCTTGCGGCGATGGTGATGGCGAACAGGAACGCCGCCTCGCCTCCGGCCACCCGCAGCGTCAGCAGTTCACTCTCCCGCTTCAGCGTGGCGATATTGGCGAAGAAGCCGTGGATGGCCTCGCGGCCGACAAGCACCTCTGACCCGACCGGATCCTCGGTAGCGCTCGACGGTCCGCATGATGTCCTGCGTGAAGTCCTGGGCGCTCGGCCTGGTGCGCACGCTACACAGTCGCACCCAAGGCGGTGGCGAGGTCCTCGGCCGTCGTGACCGGCAGGTCGCACACCCGGCCCCGGCACACGTAGGCCGCGTCGGCACCGCCGACCCGGTCGCGGTCCATCAGCAGCTCCTGGGAGTTGGCCGCCCCGCCGACGACCACCGCCCCGCCGGGCGCCAACGTCCGCGCGGCCGCCAGCAGCTCCGAGTGCCCCGGATCGCATGCGACGGCGATCTGGATGGGTCCGCGCACGGCCGCCTCCGCGACGGCCAGCCAATGACCCGCCGAGCGCGCCGCACGCTCCAGGATCGGGGTGGCCGTCGACAGCGTCGCTTCGGCCGCTGCTCCGTACCGCTCGGCCGCCGGTGCCGGCGCCAGGTGAGCCGCCAGCTGCAGCGCTTCGGCGATGGACGACGCCCCCGATGGGGTCGCACCGTCGATCGGATCGGCCGGACGCACCATCAACTGCTCGGCGTCGTCGGCGGTGTCGAACCACCGGCCCGGACGCTGCGGATCGGCGAAGTGCTCCAGCGCTACGTCGAGCAGCCGGCTCGCCGGGTCCAGCCACGACGCCTCACCGGTGATCTGGTGCACGGTCAGCAGTCCCGTCGCCAGTGCCGCGTAGTCCTCCAGGATCGCGGCGCTCTCGCCGACCAGACCGCCGAGGCTGGCCCGGCGAAGCCGCCCGTCGACGACGTGCACATCGAGCACGCCGATGGCGCAATCCCGTGCCGCGGCGAGGAATTCGGGACGTCCCAGCGCGACGCTGGCCTCGGCCAGCGCGGTGATGGCAAAGCCGTTCCAGGCCGTGACAACCTTGTCGTCGCGGCCCGGCTGCGGCCGTGTCAGCCGTGCGGCCAGCAGCGCCGCACGAACCCGCGCGAACCTCGCCTCATCGCCGGGATCGTCGGGCAGCTGCAGCACCGAGCTGCCGTGCTCGAAGGTTCCCGCCTCGGTGACGGCGAAAACCTTTGCCGCCCAACGGCCGTCATCCTCGCCGAGGACCTCGCACAGCTGTCCGGGGGTCCACACATAGGTCAGGCCCTCACGGCCGTCGGTGTCGGCGTCCAACGACGAGATGAACATGCCGCCCGCCCCGAGTTCGTCGATCATGAACCGGGCGGTCTGTTCGGAGACACTGCGCGCCAACGCATTACCCGTGCGACGGGCCCAGTGGGCGTAGGCCCGCAACAGCAGCGCGTTGTCGTAGAGCATCTTCTCGAAATGCGGCACCACCCACGACGCGTCGACGCTGTACCGGGCGAACCCGCCTGCGAGCTGGTCGTAGATTCCGCCCCTGGCCATCGCGGAGCAGGTGCGCTCCGCCGCGGCAAGCGTTGCGGCCGAGCCAGTGCGCTCGTGGCTGCGCAGCAGCGCTTCCAGCAGAGCCGACGGCGGGAACTTCGGGGCGCGACCAAAGCCGCCTCGGACCGTGTCCTCATCGGCCAGCACCGCGCTCACCGCGGCATCGCACAGCGCGGCCTGCACCGGCACCGAGCCGCTGGGCAGGCCGTCGGCCATCGAGCGCAGCTCCCCGGTGATGCGGTCCGATGCCTGCTCCACCTCGGGCCGCCGGGTCCGCCAGGTCTCCACGATCGCGCCCAGCAGCTGCAGGAACTGCGCCTTCGGGTAGTAGGTGCCGCAGAAGAACGGCCGCCCGTCGGGCGTGAGGAAACACGTCATCGGCCAGCCGCCCTGGCCGGTCAGCGCCACCGTGGCGTTCATGTAGACCGCGTCCAGGTCGGGGCGTTCCTCTCGGTCGACCTTGATGCACACGAACCCGGCGTTCATCGCCTCAGCCACCTGGGCGTCCTCGAAGGACTGGTGGGCCATCACGTGACACCAGTGGCACGCCGCGTAACCGATCGACAGCAGGATCGGCACGTCGCGCGACGCCGCTTCGGCCAGCGCCTCGGGGCTCCACTGCCACCAGTGCACGGGGTTGTCGGCGTGCTGGCGCAGGTAGGGGCTGGTCGCGGAAGCAAGTCGGTTGCCCACACGCTCACAGTAGGCGCTGGGCTGCGCCGGCGGCCGACGGTGGGCTGCGCCCGGCGGCCGGGCTCAGCCCGGATCGCGGGCCGTGCTGCCCGCGGCGGTCCCGTTGTCCGGCTCGTTGCCGACTGTGCCGTCATCGACGGCCTGGTCGGGTTCGGGGTGATCGCGATCGAAGGATTCCGGCAGCCGCTTGAGGTGCCGGTTCATCGACCACACCAGGAAGAACGTCCCGATCAGCAGCAGGATCACCACGAGGAAACCGAACGGGCTCGCCTTGCCGAAATCCGGCCCGGTCTGGCGGGGTTCCTCCTGCGCCAGCAGCCCAACGAGCAGGCTCAGTCCGGCTACCAGCGAGTCAGTCACCGTCGTCCTCGATCCCGGCGAACAGGTCGGTCTCGGGCAGCTTCACCGGAACGCGCGAGCGCGCCAGCTCGAACTCCTCGGTCGGCCACAGTCGCTGCTGCCACTCGATCGGTGCGGCGAAAAAGTCACCGTTCGGGTCGATCTGGGTGGCGTGGGCGCGCAGGGCATCGTCACGCTGCGCGAAGTACTTCGCGCATTCGATGCGGGAGGTCACCCGCTTCAGTAACACGTCCATGGCGTGATCCCAGTGTTCCAGCCATTTGTCGAACGGGCCGTGCAGGCCGTGCTGGGCGAACTCGTCCTGCAGCAGCTGCATGCGCTGGCGCAGGAAACCGTGGTTGTAATACAGCTTGCTCACCACCCACGGCTCCCCCGCATCCGGCAGCAGAACGTGGTCGCCCGCCGCCTCGAACGCCGCGACCGACACCTGATGGCAGCGAATGTGGTCCGGATGCGGGTAGCCGCCGTTCTCGTCATAGGTGGTCATGACATGCGGCCTGAACTTGCGGATGACCCGCACCAGCTCCTCGACGGGCTCCTCGAGCGGCACCAGCGCAAAGCTGTCCTCGGGCAGCGGCGGCAGCGGATCGCCCTCGGGCAGGCCGGAGTCGATGAAACCCAGCCAATGGTGCTCGACGCCGAGGATCTCGGCGGCCCTGGCCATCTCGTCCCGGCGGATCTCGGCCATCCTGCCGTGCACCTCGGGCAGGTCCATCGCCGGATTGAGGATGTCCCCGCGCTCGCCGCCCGTCAACGTCACCACCATGACCCGGACACCCTCGTCGACGTACCGAGCCATCGTCGCGGCGCCCTTGCTGGACTCGTCGTCGGGATGGGCGTGCACAGCCATCAACCGCAGTTCACTCATCTCTTCCCATCTAACTACGGTCTTCCCATCTGACTACGGCGTGTCCCCACCTCGCCTGGCGCGGGAGCCTAGCCCCAGCTTCCGATACGCGGCCTGTCCAGCCCTATAGTTCCAGTCCTGATGATCCACACCGACCCACGGGCACCCAAAAGGCCATGATCGAGCGTCCGACCGAGCGTTACGGACGGCAGAAACTGTCCAGGCGCCGCCGCCGGAGCGCGGTCATCGTGCTGACGGCGCTGGTGCTTGCCCTCGGCGTGACCGTCGCGGTCATCGCGGCGCAGCGGTTCGGCACCGGCGAGGTCAAAGGGGAACTCGGCGCCTACGAGCTCATCGATCCGCAGACCGTTTCGGTGACGATCAGCGTGACCAGGCAGGATCCATCGCAGCCCGTGGTGTGCATCGTGCGTGCCCGATCGATCGACGGTGACGAGACCGGCCGCCGTGAGGTGCTCGTCCCGCCTGCGTCGGCGTCCACCGTGCAGGTGACCGCCATCGTCAAGTCCAGCAGGCCGCCGGTGGTCGGCGACATCTACGGCTGCGGCACCGACGTGCCGTCATACCTGGTCGCCCCCTGACCGCGCCCAGCCGCCCCGCCCATAACAAACTGCGAACAGCCAATACATGAAATTCGGTTGACGCCGCGGTGGTACCATCGAGTGGTACACGGTTCCGGCTGGAGCCGTGTATTGCTGCTTTTGCGCGCAGGAATAGCGCCGTCGATGGCGGCAATACACGCAGGAGCTCCCGGCACGGGAGAGCCGAAAACCGCGGGGACCCGAAAACTTCGTACGCGACAAGCGCGAGACAACGACGACAGGAGCGCGATATGACCGATACACAGGTCACCTGGCTGACGGAGGAGTCATACGACCGGCTGAAGGCCGAGCTCGACCATCTGATCGCCAACCGTCCGGTGATCGCCGCCGAGATCAACGACCGCCGCGAGGAGGGCGACCTCCGCGAGAACGGCGGCTACCATGCTGCCCGCGAAGAGCAGGGGCAGCAGGAGGCCCGCATCCGCCAGCTGCAGGAACTGCTGAACAACGCGAAGGTGGGCGAGGCTCCCAAGCAATCCGGTATCGCCCTGCCCGGATCCGTGGTCAAGGTCTACTACGACGACGACCAGAGCGACACCGAGACCTTCCTGATCGCCACCCGCCAAGAGGGCATCAACGACGGCAAGCTCGAGGTGTACTCGCCGAATTCGCCGCTGGGCGGCGCCCTGATCGACGCGAAGGTCGGCGAGACGCGCACCTATACGGTGCCCAGCGGAAACACCGTCAAGGTCACCCTGGTCAGCGCGGAGCCCTACCACTCCTGAGGCTCAGGCCTGAAACCCCGCGCGCGGGGCTAACCTGCAGGCCATGGCGCAGATCGCCGAGGAGCTCTACCTGCTGCTGCTCGACAACGCGTCCGCGCAGCCTGCATTGGACCGGCAGCGCCGCGCGCGGGTGGTGGCAGCCGCGGCGCTCCTCGACCTCGCCTACGCCTGCCTGATCAGGCCGGCCGTCGCCGGGGACCCGGTCGAGGCGGGCCTGCTGGTGGCACTCACCGCCGCCGCGCCCGTGGACCCGGTCGGCGCACCCGCATTGCGGCTGCTGCAGCGCAGACCGATGCGGCCCACGGCGGTGGTGGCGAAGCTGCGCAAGCACACCGAGCACGACCTCACCCGGCATCTGGAGCGCACCGGGCAGATCCGGCGCGTAGGGCTGCGCACCGCCGCCGTCGGCGGCGCCGTCGACGGCCGCGATCATCTCGCTGCTGCACGCCGTCGACGGTCTCGGTGCGCTGCTGAGCCTCAACGAGCGCGGCTGGCGCTGGGTGCACGCCCGCGCCGGTGAGATCGCCAGCGGCAGCTGGGTCGACGAATACCCGACCGCGCTTGCGGAGGTCAACCTCGCGATCACCGCGTCGACGCTTCGCTCCGCCCTGGCTTGACTCAGCCGGCGGCCAGGGCCTGCTCCAGGTCGGCGAGCAGGTCGCCGATGTCCTCGATGCCCACCGACAGCCGGACCAGGTCGTCGGGCACCTCCAGCTGAGAGCCCGCGGTGGACGCGTGGGTCATGGCACCCGGGTGCTCGATCAGCGACTCCACCCCACCGAGCGACTCGGCGAGAATGAAAACCTCAGTGCGGGAACAGAATTCACGAGCAGCCTGCACGCCGCCGCGCAGCCGCACCGACACCATGCCACCGAAGCCGCTCATCTGCCTCGCGGCCACCAGATGGTTGGGGTGGCTGGGCAGACCCGGATAGAGCACCGCGCCGATCGCGGGATGCCCGTCGAGGAATTCGGCGATCACCGCGGCGTTGTCGCAATGCCGCTGCATGCGCAACACCAGCGTCTTGAGACCCCGCATGGTCAGGTACGCGTCGAACGGCCCGGGCACCGCGCCCGCGCCGTTCTGCAGGAAGGCGAAAGCGGCATCGAGTTCCCCGTCGTTGGTCAGCAGCGCGCCCCCGACCACATCGGAGTGCCCGCCGATGTACTTCGTCGTCGAATGCAACACGATATCCGCGCCGAGCAGCAGCGGCTGCTGAAGCGCGGGCGATGCGAACGTGTTGTCCACCAACACTTTCGCCCCAGCCACCGCGGCGATCTCGGCGATGCCCGCGATGTCGGCTATCGACAGCAGCGGGTTGGTCGGGGTCTCGACCCAGATCAGCTTGGTCTGCGGAGTGACGGCGGCCCGCACCGCGTCCAGATCGGACAGCGCCACCGGTGTGTGGGTGATGCCCCAGTGCGTGAACACCTTGTCGATGAGGCGGAAAGTGCCGCCGTAGGCGTCGTCGGGAATGACGACGTGATCACCGGGGCGCAGCACGGCGCGCAGGGCACAGTCGGTCGCGCCCATGCCCGAGCTGAACGCACGCCCGAACGCCGCCTCCTCCACCGCGGCCAGGGCGGCTTCCAGCGCCGCTCGGGTGGGGTTGCCGGTGCGCGCGTACTCGAAGCCACCGCGCAGACCACCCACCCCGTCCTGGGCGAATGTCGAGCTGGCGTAGATAGGTGCGTTGACGGCGCCGGTGCCGGGGTCGGGCCGGAAGCCGGCGTGGATCGCTTTGGTGGCCAGTCCCCGCCACCTGCCGTGTTCACTCATAACGGGTTGAGCCTATCGGGACCCGTGTCCGCGCCATCGCGGTGTAGACATGGACCATGACCGTGGCGATCGCGAACCTGCTGGACACCGACGCGATGCTGGCGCCAGAAGAGCTGGATCTCCGGGCGACCGTGCGCCGGTTCGGTGAGCAACGGCTGCGGCCGCACATCGCCGAATGGTTCGAAGCGGGTGGGGTTCCGGTCCGGGAACTGTCCGCCGAACTCGGCAAGCTGGGTCTTCTGGGGATGCACCTCAACGGGTACGGCTGCGGCGGGTCGACGGCCACCGCCTACGGCGTGGTGTGCCAGGAACTGGAGGCCGTCGACAGCGGTCTGCGCAGCATGGTGTCAGTTCAGGGGTCGCTGGCGATGTTCGCGATCTATCGGCACGGCAGCGAGGAACAGCGCGAGCAGTGGCTGCCGGGGATGGCCGCGGGCGAGGTGATCGGCTGCTTCGGCCTCACCGAACCCGACTTCGGCTCCAACCCCTCCGGCATGCGCACCACCGCGCGCCGCGACGGTTCCGACTGGATCGTCAGCGGTTCCAAGATGTGGATCACCAATGGCACCGAGGCCGACGTGGCGATCGTCTGGGCCAGGGCCGAGGAGGGGATCGTCGGCTTCGTCGTGCCGACCGACTGCCCCGGCTTCTCGGCGCGCGAGATGACCCGCAAGCTCTCGCTGCGCGCATCGATCACCGCGGAGCTGTACCTGGATGAGGTGCGGCTGCCCGCCGACGCGCAGTTGCCCGAGGCGCGGGGCCTGTCCGGCCCGCTCGCCTGCCTGTCGGAGGCCCGGTTCGGCATCGTCTTCGGCAGCGTCGGCGCAGCCAGGGACTGCCTGGAGACGACGCTGGACTATGTCGCCGCCCGCGACGTGTTCGGCAAACCCCTTGCCGGATACCAGCTGACCCAGGAGAAGCTCGCCGACATGGCGGTCGAACTGGGTAAGGCCCAACTGCTGGCGCTGCATCTCGGCCGGCTCAAAGACGCCGGGCGCATCCGGCCCGACCAGGTCAGCTTCGGCAAGCTCAACAATGTGCGCGAGGCGCTGCAGATCGCCAGGCAGTGCCGGACCTTGCTGGGCGCCAACGGAATTACGCTCGAGTACCCGGTACTGCGGCACGCCAACAACCTCGAATCGGTGTTGACGTACGAGGGCACCTCCGAGGTGCACCAGCTGGTGATCGGGGAGGCGCTGACCGGCGTCAGCGCCTTCCGCTGAATGTTCTACGAGCCGTTCGGGCGCGGACCCTGCGGTAGGGGTTGGGGATTCAGCGGCACACACACCGTCGACATGATCTTGTCCGCCAGCGTCTGCCGCTTGGGGTCCCACAGCGGGAACAGATACCCGATGTAGCAGATGATCTGATCGACGAAGTGCGCGATCTGGCGCACGACCGACAGGGCGAACCCGATCGGCTGCCAGGTCTTCTCGCTGACCACTTTGAACTTCAGCACCGACTTGCCGATGCTCGAACCCGTGGTGCCCTGCCGGTAGCCCCAGTTCCACACCCAGTACGCCAACGCCAGCAGCGATGTCAGCGCGTACACGATGGTGCCGAGCATCGAGAAGGTCGACGTGCAGTAGATGCTCGAGCCGGACGACCCCGTCACACACTCGTTGTCGGCGGTCCCGAACGCGATCCCCTGACCGATGCCGACCAGCACCCCGACGGGAATGAAGTCGATGAGCGCCGCGCCGACCCGGTGGATCCACGGCGTGAAGGCCTCTTTGGGTAACACCGGAGCAGCAGTGGGCGCCGGCGGGTATCCGCCTGAAAACGATGGTGGCGGTGGCGGATACGCACCAGGAGGAGGTTGACGATAGCCACCGGGCGGCGGAGGCGGCGGATAGCCTCCCGGCGGTGGCGGTGGATAACCGCCGGGCCGGGGTTGTTGAAAGCCGCCGCCGGGCGGCGGAGGCGGCGGATACCCACCGGGGGGCGGGGGTGGATAGTTCCCTGGGGGCGGCGGCGGTGGTTGGGTCATGGTCGCCTTCCGGTGGTGAACTTAGCTGGCACTGAGCGGTGCTCACACTACCCGAGAAGGCGCTGCCAGCAATGGATTCACGCCGTAACTTAATCACGTCGACATTCATCGCCACCTGTGGGAAGTGAGCGCCGAGGCGGCGTCCCGTATGCCATTTGCCAGAGCCGCAATCCGTTCGCGCGACAGCGGCTAACGGTCGGCTAACGGCGCCCGCTGCCCTCCGAGAGGAAGCCGAGAAGGTCGTGGCGGGTCAGCACACCCACCGGCTTACCCTCTTCGACCACCATGACGGCGTCACATTCGCGTAGCGTTTTCGCCGCGGTGCTGACCAATTCGCCTGCGCCGATGAGGGGAAGCGCCGGGCCCATGTGCTGCGAGACGGCGTCGGCCAGCTTGGCGCGCCCCTCGAACACCGCCGACAGCAGCTCCCGCTCCGACACGCTGCCCGCCACCTCGCCCGCCATGACGGGCGGTTCGGCTCCGACGACGGGCATCTGGGACACGCCGTACTCGCGCAGGATGCCGATCGCGTCGCGGACGGTCTCCGACGGATGGGTGTGGACGAGATCCGGGAGCGCACCGGACTTGCCGCGCAACACATCCCCGACGGTGGACTGCTCGACGGACCCGTCCAGGCGGCTGCGCAGGAATCCGTAGGAGGACATCCACGCATCGTTGAAAACCTTTGACAGATAACCGCGTCCGCCATCGGGCAGCAGCACCACCACCAGTGCGTCGGGCCCGGCCTGCACGGCGACCTTGACGGCGGCGACCACCGCCATCCCGCACGACCCGCCGACCAGCAGCGCCTCCTCGCGGGCCAGCCGCCTGGTCATGTCGAAGGAGTCGGCATCCGATACGGCGATGATCTCGTCGGGGACCGTGGGATCGTAGGCCGACGGCCAGAAATCCTCGCCGACGCCCTCGACCAGGTACGGCCGCCCCGTCCCGCCCGAATAGACCGAACCCTCCGGGTCGACCCCGACAACGCGGACGCTGCCACCGGACACCTCCTTGAGGTAGCGCCCGGTGCCGGTGATGGTTCCGCCGGTGCCGACACCCGCGACGAAATGCGTGATCTTGCCGTCGGTGTCGGCCCAGATCTCCGGTCCCGTCGTCTCGTAGTGGCTGGCGGGCCCCATCGGGTTGGAGTACTGGTCGGGCTTCCACGCGCCGTCGATCTCAGTCACCAACCGGTTGGAGACGCTGTAATAGCTGTCCGGGTGATCCGGCGGCACCGCGGTCGGGCACACGACGACGTCGGCGCCGTAGGCACGCAAGACATTCCGCTTGTCCTCGCTGACCTTGTCGGGGCAGACGAAGATGCACCGGTAGCCGCGCCGCTGCGCCACCAGCGCAAGACCGACGCCGGTGTTGCCGGAGGTGGGTTCGATGATGGTGCCGCCGGGGCGCAGTTCCCCGCTCTGTTCGGCGGCGTCGATCATCCTGACCGCGATCCGGTCCTTGGCGCTGCCGCCGGGATTGAGGTACTCGATCTTGGCCGCCACCACGCCGGCCCCCTCAGGGACAACTGAATTCAGCTGGACCAATGGTGTGTCGCCGATGAGGTCACTGATGTGCCGCGCGATCCGCATATCCCCATGATCGCAGATCGCCGCCGCGTGGTTCCGGCGTCTTTACCAGGTGGCCTCGCGGATGTACTCGCCGATCTGGCGCAGCGATCGGGTGGCCTCCGACACCATGGGCGCACCGATCTGGAACACGTGCATCTGTCCGGGCCAGACCCGCACCTCCACCGGCACCCCTGCCGCGGCCAGCAGGCGGGCCGCCTTGCGGGCATCGCTCACCAGCACCTCGGATCCGGAAACATGGATCAGCGTGCGCGGAAGCCCCGGCTCGATGTGGTCGAGCGGTTCATAGATTTCTTCGGGGTGGCCGTCGACCATATTGCGTTCGGCGGCCTTCTCGACCAGCGCAACCAGCGCGTCGAAGGCGCGGGGCGGGAACATCGCGTCGATGCGGGCGTTGGGATGGCAGGCCCGGGTGCGGTTGTCGATCTCGAAGAGGGGTGACATGGCGACGAGCGCCGCGGGGTCCTCGCCCTCCAGCTGCAGCCGCTCGGCGAGCGCCAGCGCGAGGTAGCCGCCGGCGGAGTCGCCTGCCAGCACGATCCTGTCGGCGTCGTAGCCGCGGGCGCGCAGCCACCGGTACGCGTCATAACAGTCGTCGAGCGCCGTGCCGACCGAATGCTTGGGGATCATCCGGTAGTTGACCACCAGTACCGGGCTATCCGCGTACCTCGACAGCGCCGTTACCAGTGGGCCGTGCGAATTGGCGCCGCCGCTGAGAAACGCGCCGCCGTGCACGTAGAGGACAACGCTGCGGTGTCCGTCGGCGGGCAGCACCCCCGGCGCCCGGACGAGCTGCGCGGTGCAGTTCGTCAGCCGGATCGTCGCGCGGACGGTGCCGGGCACCGGGCGCACGATCCGGGATACGAGGTCGACCAAGCCGAACGGCCACGGCAGACGCGGAGCATAGCTACCGATTGCCAGAGTCGGCCTAATCGTGAGGAAAGCAGCCAGCGCGGCAAGCCTTCCTGCGATGCTCGGGCCGTCTTCGAGAACCTCGACGGGCACCCCGTCGCTGACGGGGTATTTGCGCGACTTCTGCGCTCTGGCTGCGCTTATCGCAGCATGAGGCATCGTCGATATCTTGCTCGGTGCCGTCATCGCCACCACTTCCTACGCCTTTGTAGTGCCCCGGTGAGCTACGTCACTGTACCGACGTCGGTAACTTAGCTTGACACCGTTAACAGATTCAACTGTCAAAGAGTCTTAATTGATACCGGACTTGAGACCGCAACGTGATCGCTGACCCTGTCCTGCGCCGCGGTTAACCGCGGCGCGCGGTCCTAAACTGGCCGTGTGGGCATCCGAGCACCCCGCCGGTCGACCAGCCGGTCGACTATTGCCCTGGCGGCGGCGGCCGCGCTCGCGTCAACGGGCTCCGCGTACATCGGCGCGCGCAACCTGCTCAGCGGGCAGGCCGATCAGGCCCGCCGCGTCATCCCCAAGTCCTGGGATGTGCCGCCCCGCGCCGACGGTGTCTATGCCCCTGGCGGTGAGCCCGTACAGAAGTGGTCACGCGAGCTTCCCGTCGACCTGCACCTGATGGTGTTCGGCGACTCCACCGCCACCGGATACGGCTGCCACCACGCCGACGAGGTCCCCGGGGTGCTGATCGCGCGTGGCCTCGCCGAAGCATCCGGCAAGCGAATCCGGTTGAGCACCAAGGCAATCGTCGGAGCGTCCTCGAAGGGGCTGTCGGGTCAGATCGACGCCATGTTCGTGGCGGGGCCGCCGCCGGGCGCGGCGGTCATCATGATCGGGGCCAACGACGTGACCAAACCCAACGGTGTCGGGCCATCGGCGCGGCGCCTCGGCGCGGCGGTCCGTCGACTTCGTGCCGCCGGCGCCGTGGTGGTCGTCGGGACCTGCCCCGACTTCGGCGTGATCACCGCGATTCCGCAGCCGCTGCGGTGGGTGGCACGCGGCAGGGGGCTGCGGCTGGCCCGCGCGCAGGCGGCGGCGGTGCGCGCGTCCGACGGGGTCCCCGTGCCCCTGGCCGACCTGCTGACTCCCGATTTCCGCAAGGCGCCCGAGCTGCTGTTCTCCCAGGACATGTTCCATCCGTCGGCGGCCGGCTACGCGCTGGCCGCCACGCAGCTGCTGCCCGTGCTGTGCCGCACGCTGCAGGATCGACTGGGCTGCACCGTCCCCGAACCGCCGCTGCGGTCGCGGACCGCCGAGGAGTCGACGCTGCTCGCGCGGCTGGGCGGGGTCAGCCGGTTGTGGCGGCGCACGACGGGGGTGCCCGCGCCGGTCGTCGCGCCCGCAGGCTAGCTTCGGTGCAGTCCGCCCAGCCAAGGAGCCGCCATGCCCGAAGCCGTGATCGTGTCGACCGCCCGCTCCCCGATCGGCCGGGCCATCAAGGGATCGCTGGCCAGCATGCGGCCCGACGACCTGGCCGTGCAGATGATCCGCGCCGCGCTGGACAAGGTGCCCGCACTGGACCCCCACGACGTCGATGACCTGATGCTGGGATGCGGCTCACCCGCAGGTGAGGCGGGCTTCAACATGGGCCGCGCGGTCGCCGTCGAGCTGGGCTATGACTTCCTGCCCGGCACCACCGTCAACCGCTACTGCTCGTCGTCGCTGCAGACCACGCGGATGGCCTTCCACGCGATTAAGGCCGGCGAAGGCAACGCGTTCATCTCCGCGGGTGTCGAAACGGTGTCGCGGTTCGTCAGGGGCAGCGCCGACGGCTGGCCCGACACGAGGAACCCGCTGTTCGCCGAGGCGCAGCAACGCTCCGCGGAGGCCGCAGCTGGCGCGACGGAATGGTACGACCCGCGCCGCGACGGCGCGCTGCCCGACGTCTACCTCGCCATGGGACAGACCGCCGAGAACGTCGCCCTGTACACAGGCATCAGCCGCGAGGAGCAGGACCACTGGGGCGTACGCAGCCAGAACCGCGCCGAGGAGGCGATCGAACGCGGCTTCTTCGAACGGGAGATCGTGCCGGTGACGCTGCCGGACGGCACGGTCGTCAACAAGGACGACGGTCCGCGCGCGGGTACCACCTACGAGGCGATCAGCCAGCTCAAGCCGGTGTTCCGGCCGAACGGCACGGTGACGGCGGGCAACGCGTGCCCGCTGAACGACGGCGCCGCGGCGGTGGTGATCACGTCGGACGCCAAGGCCGCGGCGCTCGGGCTCACGCCGCTTGCGCGCATCGTCGCCACGGGTGTGTCCGGCCTGTCGCCGGAGATCATGGGCCTCGGCCCGATCGAGGCGACCAAGAAGGCGCTGGCCAGCGCGGGGATGTCGATCAACGACCTCGACCTGTACGAGATCAACGAGGCGTTCGCCGTCCAGGTGCTCGGTTCGGCCCGCGCGCTGGGGATCGACGAGGACAAGCTCAACGTGTCGGGCGGCGCCATCGCGCTGGGCCACCCGTTCGGAATGACCGGCGCGCGGATCACCGCGACGCTGCTGAACAATCTGCAGACCTACGACAAAACCCTCGGGCTGGAGACGATGTGCGTCGGCGGCGGCCAGGGCATGGCGATGATCGTGGAGCGGCTCTCCTGAATTCGTCGGGTCCGCGATGCGTCCACAGTGCGTAGGGATCGCATTTGCGGCCTGATCGACGATCTCAGCGCACTCTCGAGGACCATGCGTGACGCACGCGTCGGATGATGTTGGCCGGATGGTTCCGCTTGACCACCCTGATCCGCAGCCAGCCGAGTTCGGCGAGGTCTTCGGCCCGCTCGATGTCGTAGGCGTACAGCGCCGGGTCCACGCGATGTTGGTCGCCGTCGTATTCGACGGCGACCATCACGTCTTCCCACCCCATGTCGAGGTAGTACTGCCGCCGCCCGTCGGCGCTCACCACCGGGATCTGGGTGCGCGGACGTGGGAAACCGGCGTCCATCAGCAACAGCCGCAGCCACGTCTCTCTTGGCGACTGGGCTCCGGAGTCGTGCAGGTCGAGCGCCTGCGCCAACCGCCGGAGGTGTCGCGCACCGCGATGCCTGCGGGCGACGGCCATGACATCGCCGACATCGAGGAGGGCGGCGTTGCCCAGGGCATCGAGTCTGGCCACCGCGTCACCCCGCTGCAGCCTGCGCCCCAGATCGAAAGCGGTTCGGGCGCGCGACGTGACGGCCATCCCCGCGATCATCGTGACTTCGCCGCCGGCCAACGAGTCGCGATGGGTGACGATGCCCTCCGGAGCTCGAAGATTCGACCAGATCAGCTCGATCGGGACATCGTCGCCGACCCATTTGGCGCCGTGCAGTGCCGACGCCGCCCGCCCGGAGATGACGCCCTGGCGATGCGACCACGGCCACGCAGCCAACGTCCGCCGCCCCAGATTGGGGCGCACCCCGATCGGCAGGTAGACATCGGGGAAGAGCGCCACATAGCACTCCGATCGCGATCTGTGGACAGATGGCGATCTGTGCACACTCTCGGCCGGGGCGCAGGCAAAGAGAAAGCCCGGCACCGCCTATGCCGGGCTTTCGGGGGGAAGGCTGCTAGTCGTTCTGGAAGTAACTAAGCAGCCGCAGGATCTCGAGGTACAGCCAGACCAGGGTGACGGTGAGGCCAAGGGCGATGCCCCATGCCGCCTTCTCCGGCGCACCGGCGCGGATCAGCTGGTCGGCACTGTCGAAGTCGGTCAAGAAGAAGAACGCCGCGAGGCCGATCATCACCAGCGAGAACAGGATGGCCAGCGGGCCGCCGTCACGAAGCGGTCCGGCACCGCCGGAGACCATGCCGATCACCAGGTTGACGAGCATCAGCACCACCGCGCCGAAACCGGCGGCGACGAGGAAGCGGGTCAGCTTCGGCGTCACCCGGATGGCGCCGGTCTTGTACACGACGAGCATCCCGAAGAACACACCGAAGGTGCCGACGATGGCCTGGCTGATCAGCGCACCGGCGCTGACACCGGACACCATGAAATTGGCGACCACGAACGAGAATGAGCCGACGAGCATGCCCTCGAAGACGGCGTAGCCCAGCACGATCGCGGGGTTGTCCTGCTTACGCCCGAAGAGGGCGATCAGCAGGAGCACCGTGCCGCCGATCATGCCGCCCCACAGGAACGGCATGGCCAGTCCGAGGTTCTGGGCGATCATGAAATAGGTGGCGACGGCGACGGCAGCAAGAACCGCCAGCGTGATGCCGGTCTTCATGACGACGTCGTCGATGGTCAGCGGCCGGGAGACACCGGTCTGCCGCTGATCGGGGTACTGCGTTACGTAGGGCTCGGCGTGCGCCTGCTGGGCACCGTAGCCCGCGGCGCCGGTACCGAACGACGCATACCCACCCTCGTTCTTGGGCAGGGAGCGAAATACCGGATTGCTGGTCTCGCGCACCGTCGGGTTCCTCTCGTGTGCTGTGGTTCGTCTGCTGACGAATACCGGATCAACGAACGCGGCTCAGGCTGGGTTCCCGGCCACAGAAATGTTTCTGGGAACTTCCTGTACGCATCTGAGCGAAACCTTACCCGCGGTGACTCCGGCAGGTGCGGCGATCTAGATTGCATTACCGTGACAGAAAACGAGGATATCCTACTAAGCGTCGACAACGGCGTCGGCCTCGTAACCCTGAACCGTCCACGGGCGCTCAATTCGCTCACCCACCCGATGGCCAGCACCCTGGCGGCGACGCTGCAGAGGTGGGCCGACGACGACGCGGTGCACACCGTCTTGATCAGGGGGGCCGGCGACCGTGGCCTGTGCGCCGGCGGAGACATCGTGGCGATTTACCACAGCGCCAGGACCGACGGCGGCACCGAGGCGCGCGAGTTCTGGCGCGACGAGTACCGGCTCAACGCCTTCATCGGCGGCTACCCCAAGCCGTACGTGGCGTTGATGGACGGCATCGTGATGGGCGGTGGCGTCGGCGTCAGCGCGCACGGCCGGGTCAGGATCGTCACCGAGACCACGAAGATGGCCATGCCGGAGGTGGGCATCGGGTTCGTCCCCGACGTCGGGGGCACCTACGTGCTGTCCAGGGCACCGGGCCGGCTCGGCCTGCACCCCGCGCTGACCGGGGCGCCCTTCACCGGCGCCGACGCCATCGCGCTCGGGTTCGCCGACCATTTCGTGCCGCACGACGCGCTCGGCGGCTTCACCCGCGATCTCATCGCCGACGGCGTCGACGCCGCGCTCGCGGCGCACGCGGTCGAGCCGCCCGCGAGTCAGCTTCTGGCACAACGTGATTGGATCGACGAGTGTTACGCAGGCCCGACGGTGATCGACATCGTCGCGGCGCTGCGCGGACACGGCGCCGGGCCGGCCAACGACGCCGCGAACGTCATCCTCTCCCGCTCCCCCATCGCCGTGTCGGTGGCGCTGGAAGCGCTGCGCCGCGCCGCCGACCTCGGGACACTGGAAGACGTGCTGCGGCAGGAGTACCGGACGGCGTGCGGCGCCTTGCGCTCGCCTGACCTGGTCGAGGGCATCCGCGCCCAGATCATCGACAAGGACCGCAATCCGGCGTGGTCACCCACGTCGCTGGCCGCGGTCACCCCCGGTGACGTCGAGGCCTACTTCGCCCCCGCCGAGCCGGACCTGACGTTTCCAGATGAGGAGCAGCCATGACCAGCTACGAGACCATTCTCGTCACCCGCGACGAACGCGTCGGCACCATCACGCTGAATCGGCCCAAGGCGCTCAACGCGCTCAACAGCCAGGTGATGAAGGAGGTCACCGCCGCCGCGGCCGAATTCGACGATGACGCGGGCATCGGTGCAATCATCGTCACCGGCAACGAAAAGGCATTTGCGGCGGGCGCCGACATCAAGGAGATGGCCGCCCTGTCCTACGCCGAAGTCTTCGGCGCCGATTTCTTCGCGCCGTGGGCCGATTTCGCGGCGACCCGGACGCCGACGATCGCCGCGGTCGCCGGCTACGCCCTCGGCGGCGGCTGCGAACTGGCCATGATGTGCGACGTGCTGATCGCCGCGGACACCGCGAAATTCGGGCAGCCGGAGATCAAGCTGGGTGTGCTGCCCGGCATGGGCGGTAGCCAGCGGCTCACCCGCGCGGTCGGTAAGGCCAAGGCGATGGATCTGATCCTCACCGGCCGCACCATCGACGCGCAGGAGGCCGACCGCGCCGGGCTGGTGTCGCGGGTGGTGCCCGCCGACCGGTTGCTCGACGAGGCCAGGAAGGTGGCGACGACGATCTCGCAGATGTCGCTGCCCGCGGCGCGGATGGCCAAGGAGGCCGTCAACCGTGCCTTCGAAGCCACCCTCGCCGAAGGGCTGCTGTACGAACGGCGGCTGTTCCATTCGGCCTTTGCCACCGACGACCAGACCGAGGGCATGGCGGCCTTCACCGAGAAACGGGCCCCCAACTTCACACACCGCTAAGGTTCACTCGTGACAGAACCCGCCGCAGCAAAGCCGAGCGAGGACGAGCCAGACTTGACTGCGGGTGCCGCCGCGATCGCCACCAAGGAGCGCGAAGCCGAGCCCGAAACCGCCCCGGAGGTCAGGCCTCCCCTGTGGTTGCGGCATTACACGTTCTTCGGCACCTTCGTCGGGTTGATCTTCGTCTTCCTGTCACTGACCCCGTCGCTGCTGCCGCGCGGTCCGCTGTTCCAGGGTCTGGTCAGCGGCGCCGCCGGCGCCATCGGCTACATGATCGGCGTTTTCGGCGTCTGGCTGGTGCGCTACATGCGCGGCAAGGACACCAGCCCGCCCGCGCCACGATGGGCGTGGATCGGACTCACCGTGTTCGGGCTGATCGGCATGGTGGTCATGCAGTTCGCGTTCCGCCGCTGGCAGGACGACGTGCGCGATCTGATGGGAGTCCCCCACCTCAAGTGGTTCAACTACCCACAGGCGGCGATCATCGCGGTCGTCGTGCTGTTCGTGTTCGTCGAGATCGGCCAGCTGGTCCGCAAAGTGGTGCTGTTCCTGATGCGCCAGCTGGAGCGCATCGCGCCGCCGAGGGTGTCGGGGGTGGTGGCCGTCGGGCTGCTCCTGGCGTTGACGATCGCCCTGCTCAACGGCGTGGTCGTGCGGGCTGCGATGGACTGGCTCAACCAGACTTTCGAGTCGGTGAACAACGAAGACTCGCCCGACCGGTCGGCCCCGACGACCTCGCTGCGGTCGGGTGGCCCGGAGTCACTGGTGTCCTGGGCGTCGCTGGGCCATCAGGGCCGGATCTTCATCTCCGGAGGACCGACGGTCGAGGAGTTGACGACGTTCAACGGCGCACCGGCCACCGAGCCGATCCGCGCCTACGCCGGTATGGATGCAGGCGACGACATCCGCGCCACCGCGGAGATGGCCGCCCGAGAATTGCTGCGTACCGGCGGTCTGCAACGCGATCTCGTCGCGGTGGCCACCACCACCGGCACCGGCTGGATCAACGAGGCCGAGGCGTCGGCGCTGGAGTACATGTACAACGGCAACACCGCGATCGTCTCCATGCAGTACTCCTTCCTGCCCAGCTGGATCTCGTTCATCGTCGACAAGGAGAACGCCCGCCAGGCCGGCCAGGCGCTGTTCGAGGCGGTCGACGAACTCATCCGCACGATGCCCGAAGCCGACCGGCCCCAGCTGGTGGTGTTCGGTGAGAGCCTGGGCTCCTTCGGCGGCGAAGCCCCATTCCTGAGCCTGAACAATCTCGTCGCCCGCACCAACGGGGCGCTGTTCTCCGGCCCGACGTTCAACAACACCATCTGGACCGACCTGACCAGCAACCGCGACCCGGGATCGCCGATGTGGCTGCCGATCTACGAGGACGGTGAGAGCGTGCGATTCGTCGCGCGCCCCGAGGACCTCGGCCGCCCCGATGCGCCGTGGAGCGCCCCGCGGGTCGTCTATCTGCAGCACGCGTCGGATCCCATCGCCTGGTGGACGCCGGATCTGCTGTTCCGGGAACCGGATTGGTTGCGCGAGCCGCGCGGGTACGACGTCTCACCGAGGATGAACTGGATTCCGGTGGTGACGTTCCTTCAGGTGTCCGCCGATATGGCGGTGGCTGTCGACGTGCCCGACGGGCACGGACACCGTTACGTGCGCGACGTCGTCAACGGCTGGGCCGCGGTGTTGGAGCCGCCGGGCTGGACCTCGGAGAAGACGGAACGGCTGCGGCCCGTCATGCACTCCGACGAATAGCGCGGGCGCGATCAGGCACGCGATCACAGGAGTGCGGCGAGCACCCCGTCGGCGACCAGAGCGCGGTAACCGCCGATGACGTCGGTGGCCCGGTGCAGGCCGAGGTCCTGCAGTGCGGCGGCGGCCAGGCTGGAGGTGTAACCCTCCGAGCACAGCACCACCCACTCCACATCGTCGCCGACGGCCTGCGGCAGCCGGGCATCGCTGGTGGGGTCGCATCGCCACTCCAGCACGTTGCGTTCGATGACCAGCGCTGCGGGCACCTCACCCTCGAGCTCGCGCTGGGCCTCCGGCCGGATGTCGACGAGCAGAGCGCCGCGCCGCAGCGCGGCGGGCACCTCCGCGGCCGACAGCCTGTGCAATCGGGCGCGGGCGTCGTCGAGCAGGCTGTCGATGCGGCTTCCCATCAACCCTCCGGCGCGTCGGTGAGCTCGGTGCGGCGGCGGCGCAACGTATTTCGGCCGGTCACCTCGTAATACGACATCGCGGTCAGCGGCGGTGAGTAGGCATGCACGCTGAGCGTGGCGGCCCCGGGACCCCCGTCGGGCGCCGGAGCCCACACGACGTCGTGCACCCAGCCGAGCGGAAACGCCGCCTGGTCACCGGCATTCAACCGCCGGGAGCGCAAAGCCTCGCCGTCCCAACGGGTTTCATACAGCGCTCCGGACAGCACGGTCAGCGCGCCGAGCGACCCGCCGTGATCGTGCAGTTCGGTCGAGCGATCGGGTACCCAGCTGATCAGCCAGACGTCGAGTTCGTCGTCGCCGCGCAGGCGGGTGTACCAGCGGTCCTCCCGCGGGATCCCGGCCGCGGGCAGCAGGTGGTCGTATCGGCCGCTGAGCACGTCGTCGGCCGCGAGGTCGGTGGCACGCAGCAGGTCGGGTAGGCGCAGCCGGGTGGGTGCGGACACCGCGGGTGGCACGGCTGAGCGAAGGGCAATGGACGGTGCGGTGGGCATGCGAAGGGCTCCAGGAATGACGTGCGGTTGGGAGGGCGTTGGGAAGGGCCCATGGGGACGGCATGGTGAATCACCAAGCCCGACAACACTCCCGAGATCCGCACTGCTCCGTCACGGCCGCCAGTGTGACACAGTTTTCCGGCCCGCTCCAGACCGTCCGCCTTAACCTCACGATGATTCTGGAAAACCCCAGCCCGTCAGTTGTTCTCCGGCAGCCCGCTTCAGCGGTGTTTGGTGAGGTAGTCGGTGATGGCTTTGAGTTGGTGGCCGTAGGTGACGCCGACCGGGACGGGACGCTGGTTGACCAGGGTGGCGAACGCGGCGCCACCCACCTCGACGATCGGCCCGCATACGAACTCGCTCAGATCGATCAAGTGACTGCCGACATCGGCCGGTGCGCCGGTGCCGGGTCCTCCGCGATAACGCCAGGTGATCGGCGACGTGGGATCCAGGGCGTAGTCGCACCAGTAGTGCCCGTTGAAGTGGATCAACTCTTCGATGGTTCCTGCGGCCAGTTCCCGGCGGATCTGCTCGACCGCCGGCGAGCGGCGGTAGGTGTAGCCCACCGCACTGAGCCGGTCAGACCCCTCGGCGGCGGCGAGCATCGCCTGGGCATCGGCCAGCGACCCGGCCAACGGCTTTTCACACAGAACGTGCTTGCCCGCCGCCAGCAGGCCCTCGACGATCTCGCGGTGCAGGTGGTTGGCCATCCGCAACAGCTTCCACACCGAGATCGCCGAGAACATCGTCGCGGCGGCCGACCGGGCCGGCTACGAAGTCGTGCTCGGCGCGGTCACCCCCACCCACGACGAAGCCCACGTCATCGACACGCTGATGGACTTCCGCTGCGAGGGCCTGCTGCTCATCGGGCCCGAGTTGTCAACCGAAGCGCTCGCTACCCTGGGCAAGCGGTTGCCGTCGTGGATTACCTTGTCGGCCTTGGCCTCAGGACATCGTCCACGTCTCCGGTGGTCCGGGGGTCATCGCCGCGGATCGCTGCAACGGATACCTGCCGACGATGCGCCGACACGGCTTTGCAGCAAACGCTGAAGTGTTCGACGGCGACTTCAACGAGTCCGCGGGGATCACCTCGGCCCGACGGATGCTGGCCGGCCACTTGCCCACCGCCGTGGTGTGCGTATGACGACAGCATGCTGGCGCGCCTCGGCCACATCGACCTGACCACCGTCAGCCAACAACCAGCCAGCAGGCAGACCAGGCGGTGGGCGCCGTCGTCGAGCGCCTCGACGGTGGGCGCACGCGATCCAAGTCGGCCGTACTGACACCAGAACTCGTCGTGCGATCGACTACCGCGCCGCCGCGTTCACCGTGAGCCCACCGGCAGCGTCGGGCACCCTCTAGATTGGCTGTCGTGCCCGTCAACCGCACCGCCGCGGTGCTGTGCGCCGCCGCGCTGTTGGGTGCCGGATGCGCATCAAAGCCCGCAGGCCCCACCGAACCGTCCCATTCGCCACCGGCCGGCCCGTCCACGCCGACACCCGGGCCGGAGCGAAAAGGCGTCTCGCCGGGCGGCGTGACGACGTCGCTGACCGCACCCGCCGAGTCCACCGAGGAGCAGTACTTCCAGGCCTGCAACGCCGCCCGGGTATGGATGGAGCAACAGGGCGGAGATCCGAAGGCCCAGATCGAGCCGTACCTGGCGATGGTGCAGTCCGCCGACGCGCCGGGTCCCGGCACATTCGGCAGCCCATGGTCGGAGTTGCGGCCCGGCCAGCAGGCCGCCGTCATCGTCGCCGTCAACGCGGCAGCCGACGCGCTGTGCGGTTGACCTCGGAGCCCGCCTGAGCACGGCCAGCCGTTGAAGATGAGTCCGCACACCGTGCTCTCCGTACCGAAGCCGGCGATGGCGTTGATTGGCGTCTTCGAGCACCCGCAGGTGCTTACTCACCGACTGACGGGCCATGGCGAGTCCGGCACAGGGTTCGGCGGCCGCCACCCGGCACCGTCCGGCACCAGGCGGGAGAATGCGCACATGCGTGTTGCGCTGGCACTCGGCAGCGGAGGTGCCCGCGGCTACGCCCACATCGGGGTGATCCACGAACTGCTCGACCGCGGCCACGACATCGCGGGCGTCGCCGGCTCGTCGATGGGTGCGCTCGTCGGCGGTCTGCACGCCGCGGGCAAGCTCGACGAGTATGCGGAATGGGCCGGTGCGCTGACCCAACGCGCGGTCCTGCGGCTACTCGACCCGTCGATCACCGCGGCGGGTGTGCTGCGGGCGGAGAAGATCCTCGACGCGGTCCGGGAGATCCTCGGCGAGGTCACCATCGAAGAACTGCCCATCCCCTACACGGCGGTCAGCACGGACCTCATCTCGGGCCGGTCGGTGTGGTTGCAACGCGGCCCCGTCGACGCGGCGATCCGCGCGTCGATCGCCATCCCCGGCGTCATCACACCGCACGTCCTCGACGGCAGGCTGCTCGCCGACGGCGGCATTCTCGACCCGCTTCCGATGGCTCCGATCGCCGCCGTGATCGCCGACATGACGATCGCGGTCAGCCTCGCCGGGGAGGATCCCGAATCGCGCAGGGCCGACGACGATCCGCGCCCGCCACCCGACTGGCTCAACCGCATGTGGCGGCGGACCTCCGCGCTGCTGGATACCAAGACGGCACGCACCCTGCTGGACACGCCGTCCGCGCGATCGGTGCTGTCCCGGTTCAACACAGTCGGCGACGACGAGGGCGACCCCGCGCTCGACGAGCCGGCGGTGCCGAAGCTGGGCAGCTTCGAGGTGATGAACCGGACCATCGACATCGCCCAGGCGGCGCTGGCGCGCCACACTATGGCCGCCTATCCTCCCGACCTGTTGATCGAGGTGCCGCGCACGGTGTGCCGAAGCCTGGACTTCCACCGCGCGGACGAGGTCATCGAGATCGGGCGCGAACTGGCCGCCACCGCACTCGACAACGCGCAGGTGCCGCACGACGATTGAGTCAGCCGCGCGACGCGCTGCCGCTGCTCAACTGGGCGGCGACCCACCGAACCGGCCCACGTGCCCACCAGCCCGGCGAGCACCGGAGCACGTGTGGTCACGGTCGCCAGTGCGCCAGGCGCACAACCGACTACATCGGATGCTGGGACGCGGCCGCCTTCGCGCTCAGGTCGGAGCGGCTCAGCTGGTGGCGCGGCGGATCGGGGAACGCGACCCGCCGGGCGATGTCGAGGTCGGCGTTGACGTGGACCAGTTCGCCCGGCGCCATGAGGGACCACCCGGCGTTGTCATCCATCGGTTCGCTGGCGATGACCACCGACGGCTGTTCGGCGAGGTGACGCGACTCGGCGCTGATGCGCGGACTGCGCAGCCGCAGCCCGGATTGCCGGTCGTCCCGGCGATCCAGGAGGTAGAGCTCGTGGGTGTCCGGGTAGCGCAGCGCCCACAGGTCGGTCGCGGTGCTCAGCACCAGATTCAGCGCGTACACACCGACATTGGCCGCCAGCCACGCGACCGCGTCTACCAGACCCGCGCCGACGTCGCCCGCGTGGTCCCGCGTCGCCGCGGTGATCAGGGCGAAGGCCCGTTCGGAGTCGGTCTGGCCCGCCACCAGGCCGTCGGCGCCCACCTCCCGCAGCCGCTCGTCGAGGACACCGAGCCCCTCCAGCACCCCGTTGTGCGCGAAGATACGGCCGTCCTGCAGAAACGGATGCGTGTTCAGCACGTCCAGGGATCCGGTGGACGCGTACCGCACATGCGCGATGAACGTCGTGCCGGTCATTTCGTGGGCCTCGCTGGCGAACGCCGAATCATGCCATGCCGCAACGGGTTCCTTGTGCACGACGGGGTGTCCGCCCGCGTCGAACACACCCAGCCCGGTGCCGTCCGGATTGTGCCTGCTCTGCTCCTCGAGGTTGTCAGGCGCGTCGAGCAGCCAGAACGTCGCCGTCACCGCGCGCCGCCCGCCGTGCAGCCCGAACAGCCGGCACATCACCCCACCAGCTGGTCGGAAAGCTCCTTCAGCGTTTGCTCCGCATACCCCCGCCAGAGCCGCCCCAGCACCGGCAACAGTGGTGCGGCCAGCGCCGTCTTCGGGACGATCGTCCAGCGCCAGCTGACCCGGGTTCCGGTGCCCGCAGGCTGGAATCGCCAGTCGGCATCGACCCGGGATATGAGCGGCGCCAGCGGGCCGGTGATGCGGGTCAGCCTGTAGTCGAACGCATTCGGCGGGTCATAGCCGGTGAGCTCCTCGAACATCGTTCCCGCACCAGTCAGCACCACGGTCCTGGTCTGGCCCGCACGATCCCAATCACCGGTCTGGTCGCGGACTTCCCGCACCGGCGGGATCGGACCGTACCAACGGCGGAACAGGCTCGGCAATTGCATGGGCGCCGTTTTTCGAAAGGCCTCCGCGGGATCGACGGGAATGGTCCTCGACTGCTCGACGGTCAGCGACCCTGCCATGACGGCGATCGTAGCCGTCCGCGTAGCCCTCGCGCCGCGCGTCGGCTGACCAACGGCAGCTCCAGAGATGTCGCCGTACCGGGTGCGTCGGCGCACACCACCTGCACTGCCACCCAGCTCCCCCGTCCAGAAATAGAACACGTTCCAGTCGGGTCTACGCCGAACGCCACGGCGGCTGCAACGAATCCGGCCGCAGCGGCGATATAGCCGATGTCGCGGGGGACACAACAGCAAGGCAACCAAGGCAATTCAAAAGGGGGCGCCCATGCGTCCATCGATATTCGCCGCAGCCGCCGTGGCCGGCTGCGCGGTGCTGGCAGGACCTGCGACGGCTGCCGCCGGAGACCCGTTGTCGCCGCAGCAGACGATCGGTCAACTCGAGGCCGCGGGCTACACCGTCAACGTCGACCGGGTCGGCAGCGCTCCGCTCGGGGACTGCGTGGTCACCAGCGTCCGCAATCCCCAGACCGTGACCGAATGGATCCGGGTGTGGGACGGCGACGGGAAGGGCCGCCACGGCGACGGGGGCGGCGACTGGGATCTGGTGCCGATCGTGGTCAGTCGCTCGATCTCGGTGTCGCTGGACTGCACCCGCTGAACAGGCCGTCGCGGGGTAAGTTGAGAGCGGGTCGGCAAGTGACGGGAGAAGTGTCCATGCGCGTTGGTTGGGCAGTGGCGGCGGCGGTCTGCGCCGCGATCGGCGCGCCTGCCGGGCTCGCGTCGGCCGACGACGACCGATCTCCCCAGCAGGTCATCAGCGACCTGCAGTCCAAGGGCTACACCGTCACGATCGACAAGGTCGGCACCGCCCCGATGAACGAGTGCGTGGTGACCAGCGTGCGCAACCCGCAGACGACGGGCCAGCTGGTGCCCTACGTCGGGCCGGGAACCGGAACGGAGTCGATCCTGGTGCCCTATGTGAACCAGACCATCTCCGTCTCGCTGGTCTGCCCCCGGTAGTCGTACCGGCGCGTCGCGCCGAGGGTAACGCCGTGGCGGGACATCCGCGGATTCTCCGCCCTCACGTTCCTGTCGGCGCGGCGGGCGCGTAACGCCGGGCGCCGGGTGGGTAAGAACGCGAGAAGACCACCACGACAACGAAAAGACCCGGCCGGGAGGGGTTCCGGCCGGGCCTTTCCTTCACACGCCCTACACCGCCGCAGGGGCCTTCGCCTGCGCCGGCTCTTCGGCGCGCGGGTGATGGGGATGGTCGTCGACCATCGTCAACTCGTCGAAGGGATCGTCACCGCGCAACACCTTGTTGACCTGGTCCTTGTCGACGGTCTTGGTCCACGAACCCACCAGCAGAGTGGCCACCGCGTTGCCGGAGAAGTTCGTCACCGCACGCGCTTCGGACATGAACCGGTCGATACCGACGATCAGGCCGACGCCGTCGAGCAGGTCGGGGCGGTGGCTCTGCAGGCCGCCGGCCAGCACTGCCAGGCCCGCACCCGTGACACCCGCGGCGCCCTTGGACGCGATCATCATGAACACCAGCAGGCTGATCTGCTCGCCGAGCGAGAGCGGGTCGCCCATTGCGTCGGCGATGAACAGCGAGGCCATGGTCAGGTAGATCGCGGTCCCGTCCAGGTTGAACGAGTAACCCGTGGGCACCACCACACCGACCGTGCTTTGTTGAACGCCCAGGTGCTCCATCTTCGCGATCAAGCGCGGCAGGGCGGACTCGGACGATGACGTCGCGAAGATCAGCAGATACTCGCGGGCCAGGTACTTGACCAGCTTGAAGATCGACACGCCCGAGACGACGCGGAGCAGCGCACCCAGCACGCCGAAGACGAAGATCGCACAGGTGATGTAGAAGCCCAGCATCAACGTCAGCAGCTGGGTCACGGCCGCCCAGCCGGTCTGTGCGACAACGTTGGCGATCGCACCGAAGGCTCCGATCGGGGCCAGCCACAGGATCATGACGAGCACCCGGAATACCACCTTCTGCAAGTGCTCGATACCGCGCAGCACCGGCTCGGCGGTCGAGCCCATGGCCTGCAGGGCGAAGCCTACGAGCAGGGCGACGAACAGCGCCTGCAGCACACTACCCGCGGTCAGCGACGAGAACAGGGTCGTCGGAATGATGCCCTGGATGAAGTCCATCAGTCCGCCGGACTCGTGCGCCTTTTCGGCCAGTTCGGCGCCCTTGCCTGAAGAACTCTCGATGTTCAGTCCGGTGCCGGGTTTGAGCAGGTTCCCGACGACCAAGCCGATCCCGAGCGCAAAAGTGGACATCGCCAGGAAGTAGAGGAAGGCAAGGCCGCCGACCTTGCCCACCGTGGCGGCCTTTCGTACCGATCCGATGCCAAGCACGATCGTGCAGAAGATGATCGGGGCGATCATCATCTTGATCAGCGCGACGAACATCGTGCCGAGGATGCCGACGCTCTTGCCGACCTCGGGGGCCAGGATGCCGACGCCGACACCGGCGAACACCGCAACGATGACCGCGATGTAGAGCCAGTGGGTGCGGTCTTTCTTCTGCTTCGGAGCCGGCGGCTCCGTCGCGGAGTGTTGGTCATTTTTCGTGGGCATCGTTCCTCCTGATCGGCGGTGAACTGTCAATGTGTTCTGTAAGGATGGTGCGGGTACTCGTGAGGCAGGTCACGCTTTAGTTCATTACGTTCAAACAAGGTGCGGAACAATCGCCACGTGACGTCAGCTCGGAGGGCGGCTTGAGCAGGTGGTTGCCGCGGTCGCTGGCCGGTCAGGCGATCGCACTTCAGGTCGCCGTGATCGCGGTGGTCGTGGTGGCAGGCAGCGTGCTGGCGATGATCGACGCCCGGCGTGACGGCGACGAGGCGGCCCGCCAACAGGTCATCGGCATCGCGACGTCGCTGGCCGACTCACCATCGACGGCCGAGGCGATCAGTTCCGGCCAGGCCACTGCGATCCTGCAGCCCGTCACCGAGGCGGTCCGTCGCGACACCGGGGTCGCGTTCATCACGATCATGGCGCCCGACGGCACCCGGTTCACCCACACCGATCCGCGCCAGATCGGCGGCAAGTATCTGGGCAACATCGCGCCGGCGCTGCAGGGGCAGGTGTTCAGCGAGGTCTACACCGGCACGCTGGGTCCGTCGATCCGCGCGGTTGCGCCCATCCGCGACGCCTCCGGTGAGATCGTCGGTTTGGTGTCGACGGGCATCACCCAGCAGACCCTGGTGCAGCGGTGGCGGTCGCAGATCCCGGTGATCTTGGCGATCGCTGCGACGGCGCTGGCCGCCTCGATGGCGGGCGTGTGGGCGATCCGCCGACGGTTGCTGCGCCAGACGCACGGGTTGCGGCCCGACGAATTGCGGGTCATGTACGAACACCATGACGCGATCCTGCATTCGGTGTCCGAGGGGCTGATCGTGCTGGACCGCGACGGCGTGGTGCTCGCCAACGACGAAGCCCGCCGACTGCTGGCGTTGCCCCCCGGCCCGGTCCACCGTGACGACCTGCCGGAGTTCCTGCAGACCTACGGCGCGGGGGCCCGCGACGAACTCCACCTCACCGACGAACGGGTGCTGGTGGTGAACCGGTCACCCGTGGAAGGACGTTCAGTGCGCGATGGCCGCGACTCCGAAGTGGTCACCATCAGGGACCGCACCGAGTTGCAGGGCGCCCTCGGCGAGCTGAGTTCGCTGCAGGTGCTCACCGATTCGCTGCGCTCCCAGGCCCACGAGGCAGCCAACAAGCTGCACACCGTCATCACGATGGTCGAGATGGGCAGGCCCGAGGCGGCCGTCAGATTCGCCACCAACGAGCTGGAGCTCTCCCAGCGGCTGGTCGACCGACTCTCACAATCCCTTGGCGATCCCGCGCTCGTCGCATTGCTGCTCGGCAAGACCGCGCAGGCCGACGAGCGGGGCATCACGATGACGATCACCGAGGACACCTACCTGCCCGGCGCCGACGAGGTGGGAGCCGACGTACCGCTGACCGCCCAGGAGATGGTCACGGTGCTCGGGAACCTGATCGACAATGCGATGGATGCCTGCGACCGCGACGACCCATGGGTGGAGGTGACGGTGACGCTCGACGACGACGCGCTGTTGATCCGGGTGGCCGACAGCGGGATGGGCATGGACGACGAGACCTTCGGGCGGGCCATGCAGCGCGGCTACTCGACGAAGTCGGGCCCCGACGCCGTCCAGCACGGACTGGGTCTTGCGTTGGTGGCGCAGGTGATCAAGCGCCACGACGGGACGCTGACCGCCGGCGTCACCTACGGCTCGGTGGTTGAGGCGACGGTGAAGCGGGTGCCACTGTGATCACGGTGCTGGTGGTCGAGGACGAGCCGCTGATCGCCGAGGCCCATACTGCCTATCTCGCTCGGCTGCAAGGCTTTTCGGTGGTGGGGGTGGCCAACACCGCGCGGGACGCGATGCGGCTGGCGTCCACCGCCGCCGCCTCGGAGCACCCGATCGATCTGGTGCTGCTCGACATCGGACTGCCCGACGCGAACGGCATCGCACTGGCGTCGGCGCTATCCGGGCTGCGGCCCGCTCCCGACATCATCACCATCACGTCCGAACGCGACCTGGAGATGGTGCGCGCCGCCGTCTCGCACGGCGCGCTGGCGTATTTGCTCAAACCGTTCACCTTTGCGGCTTTCCGCGATCGGATGGAGCGTTACCGGCGCTACCGCACCGCGTTGCCGGCCGGGACAGAAGCCGCCAGCCAGGCCGAGGTGGACCGCGCACTTGCCGAATTGCGGATTGCGACCGACCGCTCCGTGACGCCGAAGGGCGCGGCGCCGGGGACGACCGACGAGATCGCGCGGGCGGTGCGGGACCGGCCCGACGGCATCACCGCCGACGAGGTCGCCAAAGAGGTCGGCGTGTCCCGGGTGACGGCCTGGCGCTACCTCGAGCGGCTCGCCGACGAGGGCACGGTCAACCGCCAGACGAACTACGGCAAGGCCGGGCGCCCGAAAACGCGCTACCAGTGGCGCTAAGCGGTGCCCAGCATGGGCGATCAGGCAGTAGCCCGCTCGAGCGCACGGTGCCGGGGCGGCAGTGCCTGCCGGCCGGTTCCCGCGTGCGAACGGCGAAGCGCCCTGGTCACCGTCAGCGCGAACTCCGTGACCTCGCCCGCGTAGTCGGCGACGACGAGCTTGCCTCCGTCGGCGCTCACCGCGACGGATGAGGGCCGCGCACCCACGGTGATGGTGCCGACGACCTCGTTGGTCCGCACGGACAGCTCCGCCACGTGGTCGTAGTCCACGATGTAGAGCCGCGTGCCGTCCGGGGTGATCGCCATCTGTGTCGGCGCGCCACCGATCGCGATGGCGCCCGCGACCGCCTTGGCTGCCACGTCGACGGCGATGATCGCGCCCCCGCGCACGCGGTCGGAGGTCAGCAGGTATGCGGTGCCGTCGGGGCCGATCGCCAGATCCCGGATCGGCGCGTCGATGCGCAGTGCCGATTCGACGCGCGCGGTCTCGGCATTGACCAGCAGCAGCCGGCCGCCGCGCACATCGGAGGTGGCGACGTAGAGCCGCTTGCCGGTTGCGTCGACGCGCAACGCGTCGATGGTCAGCGCGGGGCCGTCGGCGATGTCGATGGTGCCGACCCGCTCGGCGGTGGTGTCGATGACGGCGATGTCGACGGTGTCGTTGCCGGAGCGGCCGGCGAACACCCGCTTGCCGTCGGGGCCGACCGCCAACGCGGTGATGGAGAAGGCCAGCGGATAGGTCGCGGTGACCGCCTTGGCGGCGGTATCGACCACCGTGACGGTGTCGTAGCCGGCCGAGGAGGTGGCGACATAGGCCAGGTCGTTGGCGATGCACGCCGCGACGGGTTCACCGCCGACCGCGACACTCTCGACGGACGGGACGGCCGGCTGGATGACCGAGACTGTCTCGTCGCCGTAGTTGGTGACGACAACGGTGCCGCTGTCCGGGTCGACGCCGACGTCACCGATCGGCCCACGCCAGGCGCCGAACGTGCCTGCGACCTCATGGTCATGCGAGGCAGCCACGGTCGGCTCCGGTGCGGTCGGTTTCTTGCGCGTGATGATATTCATCAGCTCGTTGGCCAGCTTGTACGCCATGGTCGTCGGCACCTCCGCCGGCGCATGCGTCCAACCGGCCTAGTTCGATGTCAGTGTTGCGGTGTGTCGGCGCCACGGTGGCGCGGTTCCGGTCGAGTCTAGTGACGAAAAGTCCGATCAAAATCCCGCGCGGCGCGGATTCGAGCCTCGGCGCCGGACGGCTCTCAGATGTCGCTTAAGAAGATCTTCGTTACGACATTGTTATGTTTACAAAGCTATGGCAAATATGCACCGTGACGTGGATGTTTAGCGCATGTGGCGAATTCATCACGAGCCACAGGGGTCACAGCGTGCATTTCGTCTTCTTACCTGCCGATTCGAAAATGAGCTCCAAATCACATCGCGACACATCAGCAAACTTCGTCACTGCACGGCGTGTCACGGCCCGATGGTTTCGGGGCGGGCGGTGAGCAACACCTGGGCCGGCGGGATCACCCGCAGCCTCAGCGCCGCGGCCGTCTGCGGTCCTACGATGCCGTCCACCTGCAACCCCGGCGTACGTCGCTGGAACTCCCGCACCGCGGCCTCGGTGCTGGGCCCGAACATGCCGTCGATCACGAGATTGCCCGCGTATGAACTGTAGGAGTACTTGAGCCGGCGCTGCAGCTCGGCCACCTGCGGGCCCTCCGAACCGCGGAACAGCAGGATGTCCGCGTACTCGCCGACCGGGACCGGCGGCCGAGGCGTGGGCGCAGGATCGGGGATCGTGCCGATCTGGAGCTGGATGTCCCCGCGCAGGATATCCATGTTGATGGCGCCGGGATCCCACTTACCCTGTGCGCGGCCGGCGTACTCCTTATGGCCGATCGTGCGGCTCGAGTTCTGCGCCAGCCTGCGGTTGATCGCGGCGCAGGACCGCACCAGGGCGGTGTACTGCGCATCGGGCCAGTTGGTTCGGTGCGGCGCAGTCGGGCTGGTGCCGCTGTTGGCGCATTCGATGCCGATCATGTGCCAGTTGCCCATGTTGGTGGGCAGCCACGGATACTGGCCGACCCCGGCGTGCCACGCCACGCCGACCGCCACGACGGTGACCGTGCCGTCACGGGCGATATGCAGTTGCGACAGCGGTCCCGGCAGGTCCGGCCTGCCCTCGGCGATGGACGCGGCGCTGGCGTAGTCGGAACCCGTGTGGTGGACCATCACCCCGCGGATGTCCTTGAAGTCGCCGTGGCCGCGGGTCCGCCAGCCCGGATACTCGACCGGCCTGAGGCCCTCGGCCCGCAGCACGTCGACCAACCACACCGGGTCGCCGGTCCAGGGCCCTGTCTGTGGCACGACACGTCTCCTTCCGGCCGGATCCCCGGCACCGTTGCCGACAGATCCCGCGCGAGACAAGCCTAGGCTGAAGGGGTGTCGGACAAGCGGCTGATGCTCGCGGCGGCGGCGTTCGGTGTGCTGGCGCTGGGCGCGGGTGGCCTGCAGTTGTGGGCGTACGTGCTCTCGGCGCAGCCGCAGCATCTGATCCTGGCCGTGTTCGCCCTCACGGTCGGCGGGTGCGTGCTTACCGCGACCGGTGCGGCACTACGCCGCGTGCGCCGCCGTCACCGGACCGGTGGATAGCTAATCCGGCTGGGCCACAATCGCTTTGCTGCCATCCCCGACGAACACCCGCTAACGTCGGGCCGTGACCACGAGCCTGATCGACAGCGCGCACCGCATCGCCGACACCGTCCTGTTCCCGGCGGCGCTCGAGGTGGACCGGACGGGCAGCGTGCCCGAGACCCACTGGAACGCGCTCGCGGACGCCGGGCTGTACAGCATCGCGGCGCCGGTGGAGTTCGGTGGCCCCGGGTTGCCGTTCGGTGGCCTCATCGAGATCCTCGAGATCCTGGCGGGCGGCTGGCGGCTGGCGGGTCACGCGCCGTTCGTCAGCGGCTGGGGCGTCGTCGATGTCATCCAGTTCTCCGCGGGCGACGTCGAGACCGGTGACATCGTCGCCGGCCTCGTCGCCGCGCGGGATCAGCCGGGGTTCACCGTGATCCGGCCGCAGGACCTGTTCGTCGCCGACGCGTCGCGAACCGTATCCCTCGACGTCGACGGCCTCGTGATCGCCGACGAGCGCATTGTGTCCCGGGTGTCGCGCGCCGAGTTCATGGCCACCCAGAACGTCGGCTCCCGCCTCAACGCCACGCTGCCCATCGGCGTCGCCGGCCGCTGCGTGCGCGTACTCGACGAGGCGGGCGAAAGCGATGCCGCCGCCGCGCTGCGAGCGACCGCCGACGACGTCAGCGCCCGGCTCGACGCCGGCCTGGCCGACGCCGCGACCCTGCTCCAGGCGCGCGCGGACGGCTGCGAACTGGCGGTGCGCGCGGCGTCGGCAGTCGTGGCAGTATGCGGCGGTCCGGCGCTGCTGCGCTCTGCCTACCCCCAGCTGCTGGCGCGTTGGGCCGCGTTCACCTTGGTGGCGGCCAGCCGGCCCGATCTGAAGCGGGCACTGGTCGGCCGCCTGTCGCGATGACGGCCTGCCGACGTTCTCCCCCAGATCTCCACACGGACTCCAAGCACCGACCCTCCCACCCCCGGCAACATCGAGACCGTCAACAAACACCGAGAAGCCCATCGGCTCTCCGGCACAGGGGGTTTCACCATGACTGCGACGCTCGATTCGACGGCACCGGCGGCGCGGGGGACGACGCTGCGCGCCGCACTGCTCACTCTGTTCGCGATGGCCGCGGGCGCGGTGGGTGTGCTGCTGACACCAGCAGCCGTCGCGGAGGCCCAGGCCCAGTCGGCGGTGGTCACGATCGGCCAGCTCGAGGCCCAGGGCTTCGACGTCCGGGTCGACCGGATCGGCAGCGCGCCGCTGGACCAATGTGTGGTCACCAGCGTGCGCAATCCCAACGAACGGACCCAGCTCGTCGAGGTGGAGCGGCGCGGCCGCGACATCCTGGTCCCCATCGTCGTGGCGCGCACCATCACCGTCTCGCTGGACTGCTCGCGCTGATCGGCGCCCCGGCAGGGCTGATGCGCCCGGGGCCGACGCGTCGCGCCCGGGTCGCGGCCCGGCAAAGCAGGATCATAGAGATTCCATAGCGGGCGCTTGGAACCTCCTCAGTTTGCCGGCGCACTGTGGAATCATGACCGGGCCCACTCAGACACCGCCGCGACGCCGCGGCATCCATCATGGTGAGCGGACGCACGGCATACCGCCCGTACGCATCGCACTGGCAGGCGGTTTCTGGGTACTGCTGCTCGCCGTGATGCTGACCGGCCCGCAGTGGGCCCAGTGGACCGCCACGCTGGCGGCATTCGCCACGGCGTTCGTGCTGATCGTCCTCGGCGAAGTGGGCTGGGAGCGCACGGTGGCCAGCGCACGACGCGCGGGCTTGGTCGCCCCGCCCTCCGACGCCATGCGCTAACGAGGCCGCGGCCGGAGGATTTTCACCGCCGGCCGTAGATCACGCCACGCATCCATTTGGTAACTAGTGAGTTTCCTCGGCCGCCTTCGCCCGACAGGCCGGCTCCCATCGCATTAGCGTCGGATCCCCGCGTCATGCATCCCCGCGTAATGCCCAGATGGGAGGCCGCCATGCCAGCCGAGTGTCCACAGCGCCCCGACGGCACGCAGTCGCGACGATTAGCGATTCTGGTCGCGGCGCTGCTCGTCACCCTGTTCGGCACCGGAATCCTGGCCCCCGCCAACGCTTCCGCGCAGGATGAGACTTACCTCATCGCCACCGACATCACCTTCGCCCCATTCGAGTTCCAGGACGAGAGCGGCCAATTCGTCGGCATCGACATCGATCTCATCAACGCGATCGCCCAGGACCAGAATTTCAAGATCACGATCAAACCGCTTGGCTTCGACGCTGCCCTGCAGGCGGTGCAGGCCAATCAGGCCGACGGTGTCATCGCAGGCATGTCCATCACCGACGAACGCAAGAAGGTGTTCGACTTCTCCGAGCCCTATTTCGAGTCCGGTGTCCAGATGGCGGTGCTGGCGACGAACAACGAGATCAAGTCCTACGACGATCTGCGCGGCAAGCGGGTGGCGGTCAAGAACGGTACCGAGGGCGCAGATTTCGCCGAGTCGATCAAGGACAAGTACGGGTTCAATACGGTGTACTTCGCCGACTCCGCCTCGATGTACGACGAGGTGCGTACGGGCAACTCCCAGGCCATCTTCGACGACTACCCGGTGCTGCAGTACGGCATCGCCCAGGGCAACGGCTTCAAGACGGTGACGCCGAAAGAGAAGGGCTCCAGCTACGGCTTCGCCGTCAACAAGGGCCGAAATGCCGAACTGCTGCAGAAGTTCAACACCGGTCTGAACAACCTTCGCGAATCCGGCCGCTACGACGAGATCATCAACAGCTATCTCGGCGAAGGCGCTGCCGAGACCGACAATTCGTTCCTCGGCCTGTTGAAGAGCACCTTCCCGTTGTTGATGGAAGGCCTCAAGATGACCCTCGTCTTGACGGTCGTCTCCATCGCCATCGCACTGGTGCTCGGCATCATCTTCGGGCTCCTGCGGGTATCACGCTCCATCTGGCTACGCGCCATCGGCACCACCTACGTCGACATCTTCCGCGGGACACCGCTGCTGGTGCAGGCGTTCTTCATCTACTTCGGCATCCCGGCAGCGCTCGGTTTCCAAATGTCGGCACTGACCGCGGGCATCATCACGCTGTCGCTCAACGCGGGCGCCTACATGACCGAAATCGTCCGCGGCGGAATCCAGTCGGTGGACAAGGGACAAATGGAGGCGTCGCGCAGCCTGGGCATCGGCTACCTACCGACCATGCGCAGAGTGATTCTGCCTCAAGCGATCCGGACGATGATCCCGTCGTACATCAACCAGTTCGTCATCACCCTCAAGGACACCTCGATCCTGTCGGTGATCGGCATCGCCGAGCTGACCCAGACCGGGCGGATCATCATCGCCCGCAACTTCCAGTCGTTCAACATGTGGTTGATCATCGGCATCATCTATTTCATCGTCATCATGGCGCTCACCAAGCTGTCGGACCGCCTCGAGAAAAGGATCGTGAAATGAACGATTTGGTACCCGAGTCCGCCGCGGCCGAACCACCGGGCACGGTGAAGATCCGCATCGAGGGACTGAAGAAGGCGTTCGGTGACCTGGTGGTGCTCAACGGTATCGACACCACGATCAGCCAGGGCGAGGTCGTCTGCGTGATCGGCCCGTCCGGCTCGGGGAAGTCGACCTTCCTGCGCTGCCTGAACAAGCTGGAGGACATCACCGCGGGCAAAGTCACGGTCGACGAGTTCGACCTGACGAACCCGAAAGTGGATCTCGACAAGGTACGCCAGCACATCGGGATGGTGTTCCAGCACTTCAACCTGTTCCCGCATATGACGGTCATCGACAACGTCACTCTCGCTCCGCTGCTGACCAAGAAGATGGACAAGGCGGCGGCGCAGAAGCGAGCGATGGAGTTGCTCGGTCAGGTCGGGCTGGCGGAGAAGGCGCAAGTGAAGCCTGCGACGCTGTCGGGCGGCCAGAAGCAGCGGGTCGCCATCGCCCGTGCCCTCGCGATGAACCCCGACATCATGCTGTTCGACGAGGCGACCAGCGCGCTGGACCCGGAGATGGTCGGCGACGTCCTGGAGGTGCTGCGCGAACTCGCCGAGGGCGGCATGACCATGGTGGTGGTCACCCACGAGATGGGCTTTGCGCGCGAGGTGTCGTCGCGGGTGATATTCATGGCCGACGGCAACATCGTCGAGGACGACAGCCCTGAGGAGGTCTTCGGCAATCCCAAACACCCACGTCTGCAGGAGTTTCTGTCGAAGGTGCTGTAACCGTCGCGTCACACCGTGCCCGTCGCGGTTGCGCGCTTCCAGCGAATTCCCGCACGCCCGAAACCGTCGGTGACCGCACCGAAAAGTCGCTAGCATCAGGTGCCTACCGCACAGACCTGGGAGGTCCCCATGCAGATAGAAGCGCACGACCCCCATCACCTTCCCGAGAAGGACCTCCAGGACAAGGGACTCTCGCACAACTCGGTTGGCCTGCTCGGCGGTACGGTGCTCGGCATCTCGTCGGTGGCCCCGGCGTACGCCCTGACGGCCACCATCGGCATCCTGGTCGCCGAGGCAGGCTCGAAGATGGCCGTCGTCATCATCGCCGGATTCCTGCCGATGTTCTTCGCCGCCTACGCCTACCGCGAGTTCAACAAGGTCGCACCGGACTGCGGGACGTCATTCACGTGGACCACCAAGGCATTCGGGCCCTACATCGGCTGGCTCGGCGGCTGGGCGGCGGTGCTCGCGACGGTGATCGTGCTGTCCAATCTGGCCGGCGTCGCCGTGCAGTTCTTCTACCAGTTCATCGGCGACCTGTTCGGCAGTGAGCAGATCGCCGGACTATGGGAGAACCGCCTGGTCAACGTGGTCACCTGTTTGGTCTTCCTGGCGGCGGCCACCTCCGTGGCCTACCGCGGGATCACCACGACGGAGAAGGTGCAGTTCGTCCTGGTGGGTTTCCAGATGGTGGTCTTGCTGGTGTTCGCGGGAGTCGCGATCGCCAAATCCGACAGCTCGGAGACCGGGATCCCGTTCAGCCTCGACTGGTTCAGTCCCGCCGGCCTGACGCTGTCGGCGTTCATCGCGGGCCTGTCCGGGTCGATCTTCGCGTTCTGGGGGTGGGACACCGCGCTGACCGTGAACGAGGAATCCAAGGATTCAGACAAGACACCGGGGCGCGCGGCGCTGCTGTGCGTCGTGTCGATCCTGCTGACCTATCTGCTGGTGGCCTGTGCCACCCAGATGTATGCCGGGGTCGGCACCGACGGACTCGGTCTGGGCAACGAGGAGATCGCCGACAACGTGTTCGGGGCCCTTGCCGAACCCGTGCTGGGCGGGCCGCTGCACCTGTTCCTGTTCCTGGCTGTGCTGGCGTCCAGCGCCGCCAGCCTGATCACCACCTTCCTGCCGACGTCGCGAACGATGCTGGCGATGGGGACCTATAAGGCGTTCCCGTCCAAGTTCGCGACCGTGCATCCCCGGTTCCTCACCCCGTCCTTCGCGACGGTAGCGGCCGGCGTCGGATCGGCGATCTTCTACACGACGCTGACCGTCTTCAGCGAGAAGGTGCTCACCGACACGATCTACTCGCTGGGCATCATGATCTGCTTCTACTACGGCCTGACCGCGTTCGCGTGCATCTGGTACTTCCGCAACGAGCTGTTCTCGAGCTTCAGCAGCTTCATCTTCAAGCTCCTGTTCCCGCTGCTGGGCGGGTTGGGTCTGCTAGGAGTGTTCGTCCAGACGCTCATCGACAGCGCCTCGCCCGACTACGGCAGCGGTGCGAGCATCGGCGGTGTCGGGCTGGTGCTCATCCTCGGGCTCGGGCTGATCCTGATCGGGCTGATCTTCATGTTCGCGATGCGGGCAAGTCAGCCGGAGTTCTTCCGCGGCGAGACGCTGAGGAAGGACACCCCCGTGCTCGTCGTCGACGAACCCTGACACACCCGTGCCCGTTCAGGCCGTCAACCGGGCGACGTCGGCGACGAACGCGTCGACGTCTTCGGGCTGGGTGTCGAAGCTGCACACCCACCGCACCTCGCCGGTGGACGCGTCCCAGTCGTAGAAGCCGAAACACTCCCGCAACCGGTCGGCGACTCCGGGCGGCAGCACGGCGAAGACGGCGTTGGACTGGGTCGGCTGGGTGAACTCGACACCGCGTACGGCGGGGTCGTGCAAGACCGGCGGGCAGTTCCTCCTTGAACCGGGCCACCAGCATCAGGTTGTAGTCGGCCCCGACGGCAAGCAGGATCATGATCGCCATCGGCATCACCATCCAGTGCAGCGGAAGGCCGACGACGTACTGCCACAGCAGAACCGAGAGACCGAACGACACGCCGAGCGACAGCAAGACGGTGCCGACGATCACGATCGCGGCGACCAGGCTCCGCGTGATGAGCAGCATGACGGCGACAATCAGGCAGACCGTGGCGATTCCGCGATGCCCAGGTCGTAGCGCGATCCCTGCGCAAGGTCATGGTAGGTGGCGGCGGTGCCGCCCAGCGACACCTTGGCGTCCTCCAGCGGGGTGCCCTTGAGCGCCTCGATCGCCGCCAGCTGGATCGGTTCGACGCGAGACAGCCCTTCGCCCGACGCCGGGTCGTCGCGGTGGGAGATGATCTTCCGCAGCGACTTTCCGTCCGGGGAGATGAAAAAGGTCCATGGCGCGCCGGAAGTCGGGATTGTCGAACACCTCCGGTGGCAGATAGCGTTGATGCCGTCGCGCGAGTCGAACATCGAGCGGACCGACCAGCACAGCGGGATGTTGTAGCAGTGCGGTTCCCAGTGCAGGTAGTTGCGCAGCGGCCGGAAGAAGTCGTCGAAATCGGCCATACCGTCCCGCAGTTCGCGCCCGTGGCCTGCATCTCGGCCGTGCCGACGACGAGATCGTCGGTGATTCCCGCCATCCGGGATATGAGGGCGTACATCCGGTTCATGATCGCCACCGTGTTGCCCAGATCCTCGGCCTGGGCCTTCATATCGTCGAGGCGGTCGAACATCAGCTTCATGTTCTGTTGCTGGCCGACGCCCTGCATGCTGATGCGGAACGGGATCGAGGTGTTCTCGATCGGCGTGTCCTTCGGCCGGGTTACCGTCTGTACCCGTGCCACGCCCGGCACCCGGAACACGGCCTTGGCCAGTTTGTCGATCACCAGGAAATCCGCCGGGTTTCGCAGATCGCGGTCCGTCTCGATCAGCATGACCTCCGGGTTCATCCGGGCCGCGGAGAAGTGCCGATCCGCCGCGACATAACCCTCGTTCGCCGGGATGTCAGCGGGGATGAACCGGCGGTCGTCGTAGCTGGGTTGATAGATGGGCACCGCCGTCAGCCCCACCAGCGCCGCGGCCAACGACGCCAGCAGGATCGGCACGGGCCAGCGCACCACCGACGTGCCGATCCGGCGTGTCGGCCCGGCCCGGTGGGTGATCAGCTCATCAGGCGTGTGACGGCCTCGTCGACGATCTTCAGATGGTCGGCCATCGCCGCGGATGCACGATCGGCCGCTCCGGCGGCGATCGCGTCGATGATGGCCCGATGCTCGACGCCGTTGCGCTCCCGCCGCATGGGCAGTGTGTTGATCATTTTGGATTGCTCGGCGAGCGCCTCCCGGATGTCGTCGACGACGGACGCGAACACCGGATTGCCGCTGGACTGCGCGATGCAGAGGTGGAATTCGCCGTCCAGCCGGACCCATTCGGACGGATCCTCGACGACGTCCATCGCGCTGACGAGCGTGCGCATCCGCTCCAGCTGCTCGTCGGTGCGTCGGTGGGCGGCCAGACCCGCCGCGGGCACTTCGATATGAGGCCGCGCTTCGCGCAGCGCCTGCGCCGTGTAGCGCCCGAGCGACTCCACCCGGACCCGGTCCGCGACCACGAATGTGCCGCGGCCGGTGTGCGTTTCCGTCAAGCCCAGCGCGGTCGTGGACCGCAGCGCCTCGCGGATGACGGACCGACTGACGCCGTACCGGCCGGCCAGGGTCGCCTCGGCGGGGAGCTTGGCCCCGACAGGCAGGTCGCGTTCTTCGATGGATGCCCGCAGATCCGCCAGGACCGCCTCTGCCGCGCTCATCCGCGACATGCGTGGCTGTCGATCGGTCCAGCTATCAGACAGGTTCATGAGTGTGACTATACCCACTGATCGGACGCTATATCTCGCTTCATGTTGACAGCCTGGCCACAGTGCTCAACGATATTCGTATGAACCTGTCAGACAGCAGGGCAGCCAGTTATCCGGATAGTTGGCTAGAAGATGTCATGTCGGCGTGGGCATTGATCACCACCCAGTCGGCAGCCGACGCCGCCCGGCACGCGTCGGCGGAGGAGATCCACGGCCTCCGGACGCTGGTCGACACGATGGCGACACAGTCCGCATCCGACCAATGGTCCGATGTTGCGAGCGCGGTGTACTTCGGCATCGGCGAGGCCAGCGGCAACGCGGTCTTCGAGAGCCTCGTCTATGACCTCTGGCTCGTACTGGCGGGGTCGGGGGGCCGATGGGATGTCGCGGCGCGGCTGTGGCCGTCACGGCCCAGTGCGGAACGCTCACTTCAGGCGGTGATCACGGCGATCGCCGACGCCAGGCCCGAATCGGCCGCGGCGGCGATGCACAGCCATATCAACGGCAGGTGACGTGGCCGGACTTCCGCGGGCTTACTGCCGCGACAACGTCGCACGGTCGTTGCCGAGGACCGCGATGAGCACAGCCTCGCCACCGTCGGCGTGCCACCGGTAGGCGACGCCACTCCCGCACCTCATCCGGCCACCCGCGCCGAGTGCGTAATCCGTGTCCTCCCCGAACTGCGAGACGGTGACGACCACCCGCCCGCGGACGACGTAGAGCACGACCGGATAGAGATGAGCCTGCCAATCCTGACCTTCTCCGTCGGGCCTGGTCAGCTCGAGCACCTCGATCTGACCCTGCAGCCGGCCGAGAGAGCGGTCGGGTGCGTCTGCACTCGCCGGCTCGACGTCGACGACGCAGTCGGCCTCGGCGGCGCGCATGATGTCGACCGTGTTGGCGCCCAGCGCGGCCGCGATGGCGCTCAACGACTGCAGCGACGGACTCGCCCGGTTGTTCTCGACCTGCGACAGAAAGGGAATGGAGAGACCGCTCTGCTCGCTGAGTCGCGCGAGTGTCATCCCCCGCTGACGCCGCAGTGCGCGCACCGCGCGCCCGAGCGGCTGGCTCACGGACACCCGCTCGCCGGACTCACCGATGGTCTTACCCATTGTTTACATTGCCCGCTTTCGCCGGAGCCCCGGCTGGGATAACTTGCAAAAGTCTAACTGGATCAAATGTTTGATGCCATCGACGGAGCGGTCGAGCGGTTTGCATTGATCCGATCACCGCATCCACTTCACCGCATCCACTGAGGAATATCGATGAGCGCAATCCCTGCATCGAATACGGGGTATGACAACTCCGCGCTGAGCCAAGAAGATGAGGGCTACCACAAGGCCCTCAAGCCCCGCCAGATCCAGATGATCGCGATCGGCGGCGCGATCGGCACCGGCCTCTTCATGGGGGCCGGCAGCCGCCTCCACAACGCCGGGCCGGGTTTGTTCCTGGTCTACGCCTTCTGCGGCGTGTTCGTCTTCTTCATCCTTCGCGCGCTGGGCGAACTCGTGCTGCACCGCCCCTCCTCCGGGTCGTTCGTGTCCTACGCACGCGAATTCTTCGGCGAGAAGACCGCATTCGTCACCGGATGGATGTACTTCTTCAACTGGGCGATGACCGCAATCGTCGACGTCACGGCGATCGCGCTGTACTGCCACTACTGGGGCATGTTCAAGGCGATACCGCAGTGGTTGATCGCGCTGGTAGCGCTCGCCGTGGTGCTGGCATTCAACATGATCTCGGTCAAGCTGTTCGGAGAGCTGGAATTCTGGGCAGCGCTGATCAAGGTCCTGGCGCTGGTCACCTTCCTGGTCGTCGGCACGGTGTTCCTGGCAGGGAGATTCGAGATCGAGGGCGCCACTACGGGGTTCTCGGTGATCAGCGACAACGGGGGCATGTTCCCCCAGGGCCTGTTCGCGCTGGTCATCGTGACCTCTGGAGTGATCTTCGCCTACGCCGCGGTCGAGCTCGTCGGCATCGCGGCAGGTGAGACCGAGAATCCGGCCGCGATCATGCCGCGCGCGATCAACTCGGTGATCGTCCGCATCGCGGTGTTCTACGTGGGCTCGCTCATCCTGCTGGCCCTGTTGCTGCCCTACACCACCTACAAGGCCGGGGAGAGCCCGTTCGTGACGTTCTTCTCCAGGATCGGGGTCCCGGCCGCCGGCGGCATCATGAACCTGGTGGTGTTCACCGCGGCGCTGTCGAGCCTGAACGCCGGGTTGTACTCGACGGGACGGATCCTGCGGTCGCTGGCGCTCAACGGCAGCGCGCCGGCCTTCACCGGCAAGATGAACCGCAACGGCGTGCCCTTCGGCGGTATCGCGCTGACCGGCCTGCTCACCCTGGCCGGCGTCGGACTGAACCTGGTGGTTCCCTCCGAGGCGTTCAACATCGCGCTCGACCTGTCGGCGCTCGGCATCATCTCGACGTGGGGCATGATCGTGCTCTGCCAGTTGCAGCTGTACCGCTGGGAGAAGAAGGGTCTGGTGACACGGCCGTCCTTCCGGCTGCCCGGCGCGCCCTACACGAGCTATGCCACGTTGATCTTCCTCGGGGCGGTCACGGCCCTGATGTGCTACGAGAACTACTGGAACCTGGTGGCTCTCCTGGTCATCGTGCCTGCGCTGATCGGCGGCTGGTTCGCCGTTCGCCCCAAGGTGATGGCGATGGCGCAGAGCCGGATCGGCTACACCGGCGAGTACCCCGTCGTGCCGCCGATCGTCCCGCCCATCCCCTACCCCGAGCACGAGCATAAGGACAAGACGGACAAAGCCGACGACTGATACGGGACTGTCGTCGGGTGCCCGGCCGCACATGCGGCCGGGCACCATCCGTTTGCCTCCAATAGGATGTGACCGTGTCGGTGATGCCGCCAGGAGCGCGCATCCAGGACTTCATCGTCGAACGGGTCCTCGGCCGAGGCGGGCACGCCGCCGTCTACCGGGCACATCATGCCGCCAGGCCTGAGCTCGTCGTCGCCCTCAAGGTGCTCGACGAAAATCATCGCGGAACCGTCGAACTGGAGCGACTGCAAAGAGAATTCGCGTTCGCACGGCAACTCGATCATCCCCATGTCGTCACGGTGTACGAATGCGGCCGGCACTGGCTGGCCATGGAGCTGCTATCCGGCGGAATCGTCGCGGACGCACCATCGCTTTCCGTCCGCCTGACCGCGCTGGAACAGATCGCCGACGCGCTGGACTACGCCCATCGCAGCGGGATCGTGCACTGCGACGTCAAACCGTCCAACATTCTCCTGTCGGCGGACTTCGACCGGTTCGGCGCGAAGCTGATCGACTTCGGCGTCGCCCGGTCTGCTGCCGATGCGGAGCCTGCGGCACGTACCACCCACCTCGCCGGAACATTGCCCTACGCCGCACCGGAACTGCTGCGAGGCGGCCCACCGACGCCGGCCAGCGACGAGTACGCGTTGGCGTGCACTCTTGTCGAAGTCCTCACCGGCACACCACCGTTCCGGTCGACGAACGCGATGGCACTGGTGGACGCACACCTGCACGCCGACCCGCCACGGATCTCCCGCCACATCGTGTGGATCCCCCACGCGGTTGACTCGATCCTGGCCAAGGCAATGGCCAAGGACCCGAGCCAGCGGTACGGCTCGTGTGCGCGGTTGGTCGCGCTGATCTCACGAGCGGTGAGATGATGACCCGTATGGGAGCCAGGTTGCCGTCCGCTCGTCGGCTGATCATCGCTGGTGCCTTGGTGGCCGCGGCGGCGGCCCCGGCGCTCACATTCGTCGCCGCAGCGCCGGCAGACGCGCCCGCCCGACTCGCGGACTGCCCCATCGGCGAAGAGGGGGATCTCTTCACCGATTCATGCATCCCTTATCTCGCGCCGAACTCTCCCGCAGCGCCTGAGATGGGTGGCACTCAGATCAGCCCGCCCGGGCCCCAGATGCCGGGGCCCGTTCAGCCCGGGCAGCCCGAAGAAGAGCTTCAGGACATCAGCACGCCCGACTACTGAGCGCCGCATCGCGTTCTGGGTCTACCGCTCGAACGACAACACTCGCCAGGCCCCTTCACACGCATCGCGCCCCGCCGCGAGAACGTGGGCACAATGCATGCGACATTCCAGCTACATCGAACAAATTTGACGGTCGCGGTGTCGGCTCCCGTTGTGCACATGCGCCCCCTGGCAGCGTCTCGGACAATATCCGTGCCCGTCGACGTACAAAGACCGTACAAACTTCGACGTGCCGGGAACGACCGGGCGATCACCCTTCACGGATACGTGAGAAGTTCGCTGCCCAGCCGACAGCGAATTTCTCGGGCCAATTGCTCGGCAGGTGAACAGCGAACAGATTCTTTGCGCACTCATAGATCAATGGCGGCACCGGGACAGGCGGGCAGCCAAAGCCACAGGTGTAACGAGAGCATTGAAATGCCGCAAATCAAGGTCCGGGAAATCTGGAGTAACCCAGCGACCGATGGTCGTACACAGAGCCTGCACTAGCCTGCTTACCTGGGATTTTGCGCTTAACCCTTAGTTCATATTTCAATGCACGCAGCCGTGCAGCAACTGAACTGCGCCTCGAAAGCGGCTCGGGTAAATGTGCGCTTCGCGTCACATTAGACGATTCGAGAGAAGGTTGCACACCGCAGGGCGACGGCATGGTCGCAAATATTACGGAATCCCGTCGTGGGGCCTTCTTCCTCTGCGCAGACCGTTCGGATGCCTCACGATGCTTCTTGTGTCTGCTCACATTGCACGCCCTCAATTGCGTGACTGCATAAATCCGGCCCTCGCATGATGGCCGCCATCCGCGCGGCGATCGTCGCCCTGATCGCCGTTGCGGCTGCGGTACTGGCGGCGGTCACGTCCATGACATCGGCAATTGCCTCTACAGCCCTGTTCGTCCCCGGGTTGTTCTCGCCCACGATCCCCGATCTGCTGATGCGCAACGTGCTGCGCGGGGAGTTCGCCGACGACACCAGGGAAAGTGTCTTCTGGCCTGCGCAGTCGGGTCCCTTTTTCGGGGTTATCACCATGGGCCAGTCGGTCGCCATCGGCGTCCCATTCCTGCACAACGCGATCGACGAGGCCGTCGAAAGCGACGACCACGTCACCGTGATAGGCATCTCCGCCGGGTCCTTGGTGGTCGATGACGTCCTGCGGGGATTCGCCGACGATCCCTCGGCCCCCGACCCTGACAAGGTCAGCTTCTTGCTGATCGGTGACGGAAGCCGCCAGATGCTGCGAATGGGCCAGGGCGGGATCTACAACGGGCTTCTCGACTACACCGTTCAGCCCCTTCCGGACACCCCGTACGACGTGGTCATCGTCAACGGGGAGTACGACGGGTACGTCGATTTCCCCGACCGGCCGTGGAACCTGACCGCAGCCGCCAATGCCCTCGCGGGTGGCATCTTCATGCACCTCAATTCGGCGTACGCGGATCTGTCGGCGGTCCCGCCGGAGAACGTGACGCGGACCGTCAACTCGAAGGGCGGTGTGACAACCACCTATCTCGTCCCGGCGAAGAACCTTCCGCTGGTCCAGCTGGTCCCCGTGCTGGCCCCGTATGAAGACGAGTTGAAGGAGATCGTCGACGCCGGCTACAGCAGGAATGACCCGACCGAAGCGGCGACGACGGCTGCCGCCGAACCGACCAGCACGCAGCCGGTGGTTCAGCGGTCCGCGCCCACCGTGGCTTCGGTGCTCGCCCCCGTGACGGACGTCCAGGACGACGTGAAGCCCGCCGCACAGCCGGCGGTCGCAGACCTCCCCGCGGCAGACACACCTGACGCAGACGCGGATGAGGACGTCGCCAAGCCAACCCTCAAGGGGTTGACCCAGCGCGTGGTCAGCGATCTCACCGATCTCACCGAGGAGATCGACCTGTCAATCCGCAAGGCGCCGAATGGATTCGGCGCCACCGCCAAGCCCCATCCGACGCTCCTCGCGGACCTGGCCGGGGGCAACAAGTTCTCCCCCTTGACGGCATCGGATCGACGCGCACGTCTCGCGGGTGACCAGGCCGCCGCCGCGGTCGGCGCCGTGACGGAACCGCTTCGCCGGCTGTTCTCCGGCCAGACCACATCGACGAAGACGACGGAGGCCCCCGCGGGGGGCACCCCGGCGGCGTCCACCAAGAAATCGCCGTCCTCGGACGCCGACACCGCGGGATAGACCCTCGCTGCGTCGAACGTGCCGGAGACCTGGGTAGCCTCGACTGGGAGGCCGTCGCAGCCGACGTCGGCACGGTGGTGACAGGAGACCCATGAGACAACCGGTCAAGGCGGCGGCAATCCTGGTGGCGGTCGCGGTAGCCGTCGTCGCGACGCTCGCGGCCTCCGTGCGTTGGCAGATCACACCCCTGCTGACGGCCATCCGTAAGTTCAATCGCGTCGTCACCAACCCAGGCGCGCTGCGCACCGCAGGATCCGATTCGAGTGGCACCGCTGTCATCCATCACGTCGGCAGGCGCAGCGGCCGGAGTTACCGGACGCCGGTGACCGCCGAGCGCGTCGGGACCGGCTTCGTCATCGGGCTGCCCTACGGCACCACCGCGGACTGGGTGCGCAACGTCTTGGCCAGCGGCGGGGCGTTGCTCGAAACCGATGGGCGCCAAGTGATGACGCGCAATGCGGTGATCGTGCCCACGGGTGACGTGAGCGCGGAGCTGCCGCGCGCCCAGCGGCAGGCGTTGCGGCTGTTCGGAGTGTCGCAGTGCCTGCGACTGGACGTCGTCACGCCATAGCCGTCCGGGTGCGAGAACATGCGAGCCCTGATCGTTGCTGTGTGTGTCGCACTGACAATGCTGTTGTCGGCCTGCGGAAACGCGGCAGTCTCCTCGCCATCCCCGCCGCCGACCACCGCCTCGACAGCAGACGTCAGCGGGGAAGGAACCGGCGGCACCGGGCATCTTGCTGCCGTCCGGCTTGCGCCCAGAGACGGCTACGACCGGCTTGTCCTCGAATTCACTGACACGGTGCCCAGTTACACCATCGGCTACCGACCGCTTCCGGCGCACGCCGACGGATCGGGCGACGAGATCCCGCTGCCCGGCGCAAGCACTTTCGTACAGGTGACACTCATCGGGGCGACGGGTGGCGGCTGGGGCGGCGTCGAGCGCACGTACTTCGGACCGTCGACCCTGACTGCCGATACCGCGGTCGTCACCGAAACCACGCGGGCCGGCGACTTCGAGGCCGTGCTGACATGGGTTGTGGGCATGCGCTCCGAGGTGCCGTTCCTCGTCTCCGAACTCGACGGGCCACCCCGCCTCGTCATCGATTTCCAGCACTAGAGGGCTTGGTCTGGCGGACGGAATTCTGGCCGACCTCGAAGTGCACCGGGGCGATAAGCCAATCCCCATCCCGCGTGTCGACAACGTCGAGTGGATGCTCTGATCCCACGCCTGAGCACCACGAGATGGGCGGGTGGTGCGGACCCCAAAATAGGGGCAAATGCCCCATGCGCTACCCAGCGGTGGTGGCCGAGCATTGCGGCAAGGGCGACATCAGCGCCCCGGCAAATCCCGAACGGTCCGCAGCGCCGATCACGACAGATGGAGAATTTTCAATGACCACGATGCACAGTGCGGTCGACAACGGTGTCAACGTCGAGGCCCTGCTCGGCGCCCGCGAGGCCATGTCCGATTCGCCGGAGATCGCCGAGTTTCAATGGCGCGCAAAGGTTTCGTGGGTCAGTGGCACCCACAGCCGCTCGACGGTGGACACCTTCTACGGATTCGGCGCGGAACAGCAGCACAAGCGCACGTTCACTTACGACGCCGACCACCCCCTCGCGTTCGCCGCTCAGGACAACGGCGTCACGCCGGTCGAATACGTGCTGGTCGCCCTGGGCGGCTGCCTCACCGCAGGTGTCGCCTCGATCGCGCAGCAGCGACAGATCCAGTTGCACTCGGTGCAGGCCGACATCGAAGCCGAGCACGACCTGCACGGGATTCTGGGTGCCGACCCGCAGATCCGCAACGGGTTCAGCGGCGTCAAGGTGACCTACCGGATCGACGCGGACGCGACTCCCGAGCAGATCAGGGCCGTGGTCGCACAGTCGCAGAAGCGTTCGGCTGTCTACGACATGCTCGCCAATCCGACCCACGTCACCGTCGAAGTGTCCTGACCCGCAGCGTGTGACAGGGAGCCGTCATGCTCAAGACAACCACCCTTGTGGTGGGTGCCGGGCACAGCGGGCTCGCCATGAGTCGCTGCCTCACCGATCGGTCCATCGACCACGTCGTCGTGGAACGCGGTGAGGTGGCGCACTCGTGGCGCACCCAGAGGTGGGATTCGTTGCGGCTGCTCACGCCGAACTGGATGACCCGGCTGCCGGGTCACATCTACCGCGGTGACGATCCCGACGGATATCTGACCGCCGCCGAAGTCGTCGAACTGATCGCCGGATACGCCAAGGATTCCGACGCTCCCGTGCGTGCCAACACCACCGTGACCTCGGTACGCCGGTGCGACGGCGGATATGTGGTGCACACCGATCAGGACGTGTGGCACACCCGCTCGGTCGTACTCGCGCCTGGCGCCGCCGCTATCGCCAAAGTTCCTGCGGCGCAACAGGGTCTGCCTGCCGGGATCACCGAGATCACGCCACTGGACTACCGCAACCCCGACCAGCTGCCCGACGGCGGAGTGCTCGTCGTCGGAGCCTCGGCAAGCGGCATTCAGATCGCCTGCGAACTGCAGCATTCCGGTCGCCAGGTCACCCTGGCGGTCGGCGAGCATGTGCGGATGCCGCGCGTCTACCGGGGCAAGGACATCCTGTGGTGGATGGACGCCGTGGGAATGCTCGACGAGCGCTATGACCAGATTCCCGACCTGATGCGCGCGCGCCACCTGCCGTCGATGCAACTCGTGGGCTCACCGGAGCGACGCACCCTCGACTTGAACGCACTCCGTGCGCTCGGAGTCGTGCTGGTCGGGCGGTTGGCCGGCGTCCAGGACGGCATCGCGCAGTTTTCCGGCTCGCTGCCGAACATGCTGGCACTGGCGGACCTCAAGCTTGGCCGGCTGCTCGACAACATCGACTCATGGGTTGCGGCAACGGGATTGGACGGCATTGATCCGCCGGAACGCTTCGCACCGACCGCGATCGCCGGAACTCCGTCGCTGTCGCTGGACCTTCGCCGCGGAGCGATCCGCACCATCGTCTGGGCCACCGGCCTTGGCCCGGATCTGTCATGGGTCGACGTCGAGGTGTTCGACCGGTTCGGTCGCGTGCGCCACGACGGCGGTGTCACCACCAGCCCCGGCCTGTACCTGATGGGAATGCCGTTCCTGCGTCGGCGCAAGTCGACACTGATCGACGGAGCGGCTGCCGACGCCGCAGATCTCAGCGCACACCTTGCGCGCCACCTCGATTTCACGTGAGGACACCTCCAATGGACGACCACTATGACGCGATCATCGTCGGCGGCCGGTGCGCCGGTGCGGCAACGGCGTTGCTGCTGGCCCGCGGTGGGATGCGGGTGCTGGTCCTGGAAGCGTCGCGGGCCGGGACCGACACGTTGTCGACCCATGCGTTGATGCGTGGCGGCGTCCTCCAGTTGCACCGGTGGGGTCTGCTCGACGCCGTCATCGACGCCGGTACGCCGGCCATTCGCGCAACCGAGTTCGCTTACGGCGATGACGTCACGACGGTGGACATCCGGCCGGGTGACGGCATCTCCGCGCTGTACGCCCCACGCAGAACCGTTCTCGATCCGGTACTGCTCGCTGCGGCCCGCGACGCCGGCGCCGAGGTTCGGACGGGGGTCCGGGTGACGCGGGTACTCAACGACGGCGGAAGGGTTTTCGGCGTCGAGGGGATCGAGCGTGGAACCGGGGCGGGTTTCCGCGCGACCGCCCCGCTGACCATCGGTGCCGATGGCAGGAACTCGACGGTCGCCATGGCGGTCAACGCCCCATTCCGCCGCCGCGGCACCGAGTGCACCGCGATTCTCTTCGGCTACTTCGCCGGCCTGCCGAGCGACCGCTACCACTGGGCATACCGGCCCGGCTCGGCCGCGGGCGTGGTGCCGACGGGCGACGGGCTGGCCTGCGTCTGGGCCGGCACAGCGGGCGGCAGATTCGCCAGGCGGCGGTCGGGGGACCTGAGGAGCGACTACGACGGGTTGCTCGCCGAGGCCGCCCCGCACGTGGCCGCCGCCATCGGCTCCGCGCCGTCCGTCGGTGCGCTGCGCGGCTTTCCGGGCACGCCCGGCTGGATCCGCGCGTGTGCGGGAGCGGGCTGGGCTCTGGTGGGCGACGCAGGCTATTTCAAGGACCCGATCACCGCCCACGGCATCACCGATGCCTTGCGCGACGCGGAACTGCTGGCCCGGGCGGTGTTGGCTGCGCCACGCGGCCGACGTGGCCAGCGCGAGGCACTCGCCGACTACGAACGGACCAGGGACCGGCTGTCGGAGCCGTTGTTCGACATCACCGAACGCATCGCCGCCTTTCGCTGGGATCTCGACGAACTACGCGGCCGGCTTCACGAGCTGAGCGCGGCGATGCGGCCCGAGGTCGACACATTGCTGGCGATCGATGAAATGCCAGCGGCCTGAAGGGAATTCGCGTGCTGAAGACCTCCTCAGCCCAGCGCATGCTGATTGCAGTGGTCGAGGTACTGGGCCTGAGCGTCTGGTTCTCGGCGACGGCGGTGCTGCCCAGCCTGCGTTCGGAGTGGAACATCTCGTCAACGGGTGCGGTGTGGCTGACCGCATCGGTGCAGATCGGATTCGTCTGCGGCGCTGTGGCTTCGGCTGCTCTCAACCTCGCCGACCGCTTTGTGCCGCAGCGGCTGTTGGCCGCATGTGCGCTGGGCGCCGCGACCTGCACGGCGGCTCCGGCACTGTTCGACACGGGATTCGGTGCCGCCGTCGCGATGAGATCCCTCACGGGGATGCTTCTCGCCGGGGTTTATCCGGTGGGGATGAAGCTGACCGCGTCGTGGGCCGCTTCGGGCAATCGCGGTCGGACGTTCGGTGTACTGCTCGCGGCGTTGACCATCGGCTCGGCGCTTCCCCATTTCATCGGCGGGCTGGGATCGTTGCCATGGAGAGGCGTCATGCTGACGGCGGCCACGCTGGCCGCGGCCGGCGCCGTCATCGCGTTGGCCGTGGTCAGGCCAGGCCCACACCTCGATATCCGCGCGGTCAGCATGCATCCGCGCCACGCGTTGGCGATATTCGTCGAACGTGGGCCGAGATTGGTGATGCTGGGTTACCTCGGCCACATGTGGGAGCTCTACGCCCTGTGGACGTGGCTGGCGATGTTCATCGTCGCCGGACGGCGCGAGCGTGGCGAGGCAGCCGCCGTGTCCGCGGAGTTGCTCACCTTCATGGCGATCGGGATCGCGGGCGCCGTTGGATGCCTCGTCGGCGGCTGGGCCGCCGACAGATTCGGGCGTCCCCCGATCGCGGGCGTCGCGCTGGTGATCAGTGGATCGTGTTGTCTGGTATCGCCGCTGGTCTTCACCGCTCCGACCGTCATTCTGGCCGTTTTCGTCATGGTGTGGGGTGCCGCGGTCATCGCCGATTCGGGCGTGTTCTCCACCGCGCTCAGCGAGACGACGGATCCGCGCTACGTCGGCACCGCACTGACTGCGCAGACCGCTACCGGGTTCCTGCTGACCGTCGTCACCATCCAGACCGTGCCGCTCGTCGCCGACCTGATCGGCTGGCGATATGCATTCCTGCTGCTCGCACCGGGCCCCGTGCTGGGTGCAGCGGCGATGTCCGCCCTGATCGCCCATCAACACCACCAGGAGGAAAATGATGACCACCCCAACCCGCCGCGCACTGCCCTTCGTCGGTCAGACGGCGCAGCTCTCCCGCACCGTCAGTGACCGCGACATCCTGCTGTTCACCGAAATCAGCGGCGACCGCAACCCACTGCACTACGACGAGGCCGCGGCCAAGGCCTCACGGTTCGGGGAGATCGTCGTTCAGGGCGGCGTGACCAGCGCCATCCTCAACGCCGTCGTCGCAGAGGAGCTACCGGGGCCGGGGTCGGTGTTCCTGAACGTCAACTGGTCGTTCAAGGCACCGGTGCGTTGCGGTGACACGATCACCGGACGCGTCGAAGTCACCTCGGTGCGCTCCGACAAGCCGATCACGGAGCTGAAGACCACGGTGACCCGCGACGACGGAACCGTCGTCCTGGACGGTACGGCAGTGTGCTACACGATGGACATCTCTGCCGCGACATGACGGGAACGCATGGCTGCGCACGGGCCTGATCGCGGTGGTCCGCGTGCACGGCGGTGGCGTCCATGCGGCTAGCGTGTCGGCATGGCCGACTTGAATCGACGACACGTGATGGCGTTGGCGGGGCTGGGCTTTCTAGGGGCCGCCGTCACGCCTCCGAATGCAGCGGCACTCCCGCTCGCGCCGCAGGCCCCTCCCGGTGGGTCCTACGTATTCGACGACGAGTTCGACGGGCCGGCCGGCTCGGCGCCCGACTATTCCAAGTGGACGGTGGCGACGGCACGCGAGACCATTCAGGACCCGACGTACTGGGAGCTTCCCGCGAACGTCGGGCAGTATCGCGACGACCGCAGGAACGTCTTCGTCGACGGGAAGTCGAACCTGGTCATCCGCGCCACCAAGGAGGGCGACACCTACTACGGCGCCAAGCTGGCGAGCGTCTGGGAAGGCGGCGCAGGCCATACCTGGGAAGCACGGGTCAAGTTCAACTGCCTGACCCCCGGCGCCTGGCCGGCGTTCTGGTTGGGAAGCCTCGGGCAGGGCGAAGTCGACATCGTCGAGTGGTACGGCAACGGCCACTGGGCATCGGGGACCACCGTGCACGCCAAGTCCAACGGAGGCGAATGGGAAACCCACGGCCTCATCGTGGACAGCGGGTGGCACACCTGGCGCACACACTGGGACGCCGACGGCGCGCAATTCTGGCGGGACTACACCGACGGGGCTCAGCCGTACTTCACGGTTTCAGCGGGCCAACTGCCGGACTGGCCGTTCAGCCAGCCCGGCTACACCATGTTCGTCGTGCTCAACCTCGCGGTCGCCGGGTCCGGCGGAGGCGATCCCTCCGGCGGGAGCTACCCCGCCGACATGCTCGTCGACTGGGTGCGCGTCTGGTAGCACACCGCAGGACGGCGCGGTTCATTCACTCTGCAGTGCAACGCCTTTCGTCTCCGGTAGCAGAATCGTCGATACGAGACTGACCAGGACGACCGTCGCCATCATGATGCCGATGGCAGGCACGCCCCACGCCGCCAACAGCGGTGCGGCGGCGATGGTCGGCACGGCGCCACCCACCAGGCCGGCGAGGTTGAGCGACAGGCCCGTGCCGCTGTAGCGATACCGTGTGCCGAAGATCTCCGGGATGAACGCCGCCATCGGGCCATACGCAGTGCCGGCGATCGCGTAGGTGACCACCATCGCCAGCGCGAAGAGCGCGGCCTTGCCCGTGTCGATCAACGGAAGCACGACGAAGCACCACGGCGCACCGACGGCGAACGCGGCCATGATGACGCGGCGGCGGCCGAAGGTGTCACTCAGCACGGCGCTGAGCATGTTGAACACCACCACGACGACGCCGCCCACCAGCCCGACCACCAAGATCAGCGTCGGCGAGAAGCCCACGTGCGTATGGGCGTAGCTCATGAAGTACGCGTTGGCCATGTAGCCCAAGGTGAAGAACCCGATCATGCTGCCCGCGGCGAGAACCACTTCGCGCCGCTGGGTGGCGAACAGCGCGGCCAGCGGTGTCACCGCCGTCGTGTCATGTGAGGTCGTCGCGCGAGCCTTCTGCGCGGCGAAGACCGGAGTCTCGGCCACGTTGAGCCGCACGTAGAGGGCGATCGCGATCAGCACCGCGCTGAAGAGGAACGGGATTCGCCAACCCCAATCGAGGAACGCCTGACTGTTCTCGCCGATCGTCTGGTTCACCGCCAGGAACAGCAGGCTACTCATGACAAGCCCACTGCCGACGCCCATCTGGGTGAACATTCCGTAGCGGCCCCGGGCTTCGGCCGGTGCGTTCTCGGCGGCCAGCAGGGCGGAGCCGGCCCATTCACCACCGACCGCGAACCCCTGCAGCAGGCGCAAAGACAGGAGGATCAGCGGTGCGGCGATTCCGATCGTCGCCACACCGGGTACCAGCCCCACCGCCAGAGTGGACAGCCCCATGATCAGCAGGGTCGCGATCAGGGTCGACTTGCGGCCGAGGCGGTCGCCGAAGTGCCCGAAGAACGCCGCTCCGACGGGGCGGGACACGAACGCCGCGGCGAAGGTCGCCATCGACGCGAGGACCGCCATCGTCGGCCCCAGGTGCGGGAAGAACACCTTGGGGAACACCAGCGCGGCCGCCGTTCCGTAGATGTAAAAGTCGTAGTACTCGATCGCGGACCCGACGAAGCTCGCCCACGCGACGCGCCGCATCGAAGTGCCCTGCGGTTCGGCCAGTTGCGTTGCCATTGTCGCTCCTCGGTCGCTGAATTCCGTCCGAAGCTATGTCGCCATGGGGCGACGAAGCGCGGTTGTGTGCGCTACTGGACCTATCCAGCGATCTTCACGTTCTGCGCATTGTGCTCACGGTTGTCGCGCATACACCTAGTCACCGCCGGTGAGGATCAATGTCGGCGTCGGCTTCGGCGATCTCGCCAGTTGGAGCGACGAACGGATCGCCTTCCAGCACAACGAGATCCGCCAAGTTGCCGCCGTTTCGATGCGACCCACGTTGGCAACAACAGCGACCCTGCCTACGCGTTGAACGTGCCGAAGACTCGTTCACCGGTGGTGTGGATGTAATCTGAGCTGGCGACGTACGGGATCGTGAACAAGAACGTGTCGATTCCAGACTCGCGGTACTCGTTGATTCGCTCGATGCATTTCTGCGGTGACCCGACGATCAGGCCGGATTCGGGAATGGAGGCGAATTCCCTGCGGACCTGCTCCTCCTGCTCGGCGGAGTCGGTGGGTGCAAGCAACGTCGTCACCGACAGTCGCAGTGTGGCGGGGTCACGCCCCACCGCGGCACACGACTCGGCCAGGTATTGCGTTCTGTCTCTTACCTTCTCGGGTGACCACCAGCGGATGTTGATGCCCTGGGCAGAACGGGCCGCCATCCTCTGCACGCGGAGCCCTTCGCCCCCCACCCACAGCGGTGGATGTGGCTGCTGCAGCGGTGGTGGGTCGCAGTCGAATTCACGCTGGAACCAGCCGGCCCCCAAACCCAGTTCGAGTCTCCCCTCGGAAATGACGTCCAACGTGGCCGCCATCTTGGCCAGCACCGCGGGATGGCGATACGAGTTGCACAGGACGCTGGTGCCCAGACGGATGCGCGTGGTGTCTCGAGCCAGCGCGGTGAGCGCCGTCCATCCCTCCAACAGAGCCATCGACGTCGGGGGCGTACCGGCAATCGCCTTCTGCGCGCCGGCCGGGGTGATGCCCGCGTCCTGAACGTAATCTTCCGGGCTCGTGGTGAGGAAGTGATCGCACAGCCAAATCGAGTCGAAGCCATAGCTTTCGGCGATGTTGGATACCCGGACCATCTCGGGATAGTGGCTGACCGCCAGGCCGTTGATCGTCAGAGCCAGAATCAATCCGAAGTGGAGCCTGCCGGGATTCGACTCGCCGACGTCGTCCACCATCGCGGTCCACCTTCGGGTCCTGGTCATCAGGGGCTAGGCCTGTGGAGTCACCAGAAACTTCTCGCCGGTTGCCCGCTTGACGTAGGCATTGAAAGCGTCCGGCCTGAGCATGCCAGCGAGGGATACCTCCCGGGTGTAGGAGCTTGCGAATGTCGTGGTGAGCTCGGCAGCCACCCTGGCCCGAAGCCGCGCGACGGCCTCGGCCCCCGCCTTCTGCAGGAAAGGGGTCAGCAGCCATCCGCCGATACCCCACGCCATGCCGTAATCCCTGGTCAGGGTCGTCGGAGACGTATCGAGTGCGCCGTAGATGTACACCTGCTTGTGAACCGTGGACCCGTAGCGCGAATACTCCGCCGTCGTCGTGCTGGCCGCCGCCTCCATACCACTGAGAATCTGACTGGCGAGTGTGCCACCGCCGGTGGCGTCGAATGCGAGCGTCGCGGACGTCGCCTTGAGCGCCTCGACGAGATCGGTCGCGAACGACGGCGAGGACGAGTTGCAGACGTGGAGTGCGCCGAGCGACCTCAGCAATTCCTCCTGATCGGGTTTGCGGACGATGTTGACCAGCGGGACGCTATCCTTTCGGCAGATCTTGACGAGCATCTGGCCGAGATTCGATGCGGCCGCCGTGTGCACCAGTGCTGAATGGCCTTCGCGGCGCATGGTTTCCAGCATTCCCAGAGCCGTGAGCGGGTTGACGAACGACGATGCGCCGTCCTTGGCCGTCGCTCCCTCGGGCAACACCAGGCACATCGCGGCGTCGACGGCTCGGTACTGCGAATACATTGCGCCACCGGCAATCCCCACTGTTTTCCCGAGCAGGGCCTGGGCGGCCGCCGACGACCCCGCCGCCACGACGGTGCCCGCGCCTTCGTTACCCACCGGAAGGGATTGCTCCAGGCGCGCGGAAAGCCGTTTCAGCGCACCCGCCGGCAACGACGCGGTGACGATTGGGCGCTCCGGCGTCCCCGCCACCGTCGCAGTCGACATGTCGGCGCCCGCAGTCAGCAGACCCAGGTCGGACGGGTTGATGGGCGAAGCCTCCACCCGGACCACCACGCCATTGGCGGCGGGGGTCGGTACCGGAACGTCGTGAAGTGAGAGCTCGAGCGTCCCGTTCGACGACACCTGCGAGCGCAGTTCCAACGCGGTGTCGGGCACATCTGCGGTCATCGTGCGCCTCGTTCCTGTTGTGCTCACGAGCACTCCAAACCCGGACGGCACGAATACTAGTCCCGGCCGTCAACCGCGACGATGCGGTGACCCCCGCGCGGAGACGGGCAACGCGAACACCGGATCACACGTGTGTCGTCAGAACGGGCAGAAGACGGCACCCGTCAAGCTACTGTTGCCGGGGTGCGACCATTCGTGGTGCTGGTAAGTGCAGCTGCCATGGGACTGGCGTGCGCTCCGGCAGCGCACGCGGCTCCCATACCGCAGCAGCGAGTCTCCGACTGCGACTCCAATTACGAGGGCGCCTGCGTGCCGATAGCCAGTGACGTTGACTGCGCCGGCGGTAGCGGTAACGGTCCGGAGTACGTGTCGGGCCCTGTTTACGTCGTCGGAGACGACATCTATGAACTCGATCAAGACGGCGATGGGGTTGCGTGCGAAAACTGACGGCGGTCCTGCATCTGGATAGCAGACCTGTGGAAGAACACCCGTGACAGGATCCAACGCCGGCAGTTGGCAGCCCGATCCCGAAGGCCGATACCAGTTCCGGTGGTGGGACGGTCGGCAGTGGACCGACCAGGTGTCACACCAGGGACAGGTGGGACGGGCGCCGCTGGGCGCGCCGCCGGCCGAGGCGGCGGCCCCCCAGGCACAGTCCGCCGCTCCCCAGGCGCAGGCGATGAGTGGCCCGCCGATGGGCGACGGATTCGCGGGGATCACAGGCGATCTGGTCGACGGACGGTTCAGCGAGAAGGAAGCGAAGCCGATCGGCAATCAGAATTCGAAGATGTTGCGGGTGCACCTCGGTGAGCCGTTCATGGCGCGTCAGGGTTCGATGGTGGCCTACCAGGGCAACGTCAACTTCGCCTTCGAGGGCGGCGGCGCATCGAGGTTCCTCAAGAAGGCGCTGACAGGAGAAGGTTTGCCGTTGATGCGCTGCCAGGGCCAAGGCGATGTGTTTCTCGCTGACCGGGCCACCGATGTGCATCTGCTCCACCTGACGAACGCGGGTCTGTCGATCAGTGGGCGCAACGTGCTCGCCTTCTCCTCAAGCCTCGACTGGAACATCGAGCGCGTCAAAGGCGGGAGCGTCGCCACCGGCGGGCTGTTCAACACGACATTGCGCGGCAACGGCTGGGCGGCACTGACCACCGACGGCCCGCCGGTTGTCCTCGATGCCGCGGAAGCCCCGACGTTTGCCGACACCAATGCGGTCGTGGCCTGGTCTGCGAATCTACAGACGCACCTCACCTTCAGCTTCAAGGCGGGCGCGCTGATCGGGCGGGGCTCCGGCGAGGCGATGCAGGTGTCGTTCGAAGGGCGCGGGTTCGTGATCGTTCAGCCCTCGGAGGGCATCCAGCTTCCCGCCGGCTAGCCCGTCCCGCTCGGCTCGACGTGATACGAGATCGGTTCCCGAACGACCAATTCGACACTGTCACCGACATCGACGATCACAGGGTCTTCGCTCGGCCGTGGCGTGAAGGAGATTTGGAGCAGACCGTAGAAGTCGTCGGTCATGACGAATGTTTGCGCGCGGGCGAACAATGGCTGGGTGTCGAACACCCTCACCCGTAGCTTCTCGCGGTTCAGTCTCCCCAGCTCCCTGCCGGATTCGGGATCGGTGATCACGGGCCCCGTGCGGGAACTGACCGCGAAGACCATGCCTGCCACCACGCCCGCTTCGGCACCTCGGTTGATGACCAGCGTGTGGTCATCCTCGATATGGGCGACCTGTCCGGTGATGACCTTTCCTGTCACGACGCCGCCAACGAATTGCTTTCTCGCAGTGCCGATGCTGATCCGACCCCGGCCCGGATCCGGGGTCGTAGGTCGCCCGCGCCAACCGGCACGCTGAAGTCACCCGCATCGTCCTGCTCGGTTCCCAGGGTGAGCTCGACGGCCGTCTTCGCTTGGAAAAGCGCGATCACCGCCTGTTGGTGATGTTCGGTGCCCAACGAGGTGAGGGCCAGCGCGAGCTTCCTGTCGACGTACTGGACCGATCGCTGCAGTTCCGACGTGTCCGGTTGCGCTGGTTGCGGATTGGTGTGCTGCGCGGCTTCGCCGCCGAGACCGCTGTACCAGCGGTATCCGAGAACTCCCAGGACCGCCGAGCACACCGGCACCACGACGACGATGCAGACCAGGCCGACGGTGGTCTGCAGGGTGATCGCGCCCACGACCCCGAAAAGCATGAGCAGGCCCGCGCACACGAACAGTCGCAGGGCTGGCGGCACTGCCCCGGCGGCGCGCCCCGCCTTCGTGACAGCGCGCGTGCCGAATCGTGCACTGTCGGCGACGACCATGGAGATGGATTTGACGGCCTTCACGGCGGCACGACTCATACCGTCGACACGCTCGTGGGTGACCGGGGATTTCGGCATCGACCACGCCCGCTTCTGCGCCGAGGAGTCGGCCGCCGCCTCGGTTTCCGGCGCCTCAGCCGTCGGCTCTGCTTTAGTCACACTCGCATCAACAACCACGGGTGGGTGGGCAGGCATTCATACCGCCCCAATTCATCTGGTGGTAGTCGGCGTTGGAGAGGGCGCGACGGAAAGGCCGGCATAGATCTCGTCGAGCAGAGCCAGCATAATCGCGTTCGCGGTAATCTCCCCGTCTGGAGCCCTGGTCAAGTTGGCCCAAATGACGATCGTCACATCGTTGTCAGGGTCGTATCCCATGAACGAATTGAAGCCAGGAAGCTCACCGCCGTGGAAGTACATCGCGGCAGTCGGGCTGAAACGCTGGTAGGCGATGCCCCACCCATAGCTCTGTCCGTCCGGTTGATCCGGATCCTCCGCCTGCAAGCTGGATAACCATTGCTGGTGGTAGTCGGCATTGAAGACCCTGCCCGAGACGAGCGCCTGCACCCATACGGCCAGGTTGTCGGCTGTGGAGATAGCGCCCCCGGCGGCGTTTGCATAGGACGGGTTCTGGTTGGTGTAGTCGCGGGGTTGAAGTGTTCCGTTCTCTGCCGCGGATTGCACGTCGGCGGGGTAGGGGTCATCCCCGAGCGCGTAGTAGGTTCCGCCGTAAAGGTAGCCATGTGAGTACGGCGCGGGCATCGCGGAGTCGTCGATGGCAGGAAGGGACGTCTGTCCGAGGCCCAGCGGACCAAACAGCCGGTCGCGGAACTGCTCGGCGAGCGGCCGCCCGCCGACCTTCTCGGCGATGAGGCCCAGCAGGACGTAGTTGGTGTTGCTGTACTCATAGGACGTGTCCGCAGCGAACTGCGGCGGGTGCCGGAACGCGATGGCCAATACGTCCCGCGGTGTAAAGACCTTGGCCGGGTCGGCATCCAGAGCGGCCGACAACTCGGGATCGTCGGTGTAATTGAAGAGGCCGCTGCGCATCTTCAATAGATCTTCGATGGTGATCGTCGGCCCGTTGGGCACATCCGGTACGTAGGCGGATACCGGGTCGCTCAACTTCAATTTGCCGTCCTGGGCGAGCAGCACGATCACCGCCGCAGTCATGGTTTTTGTATTGGATCCGATCCGGAAGTGAGTGTTCGCATCCGGCGGCGTCTGCGCACCAAGTTCGGTGGTGCCGACGGCCGTGTCGACCGTCCCCTGCGGCGTGCGCAGCACCACCATCGCCCCGGGGATCTTCATCTTCTTCACCGCTGCATCGACGACGGCCCGAAAGGCGTCCTGATCAATAGGTTTCAGGGCGCTCCCTGGTGGTGGGGCGGTAGTTGTAGCCGTCGTCACGGGTCCCGTGGATGCTGTGGGTGTCTCGGCAGTGGTCGCGCAGCTCGGGATCAGCAGCAGGAGGCACGCGAGGATCCCGACGACCCGAAGGGGTGGGCGCGTCTCGTAATAGTCGATCATCGCGGTCACCACCGTCTCGGCTATGGCCGCACGCAGTCCTGATCTCGGGGCTACGCCGGGCCGACTTCGAATCCGTATGGAGAAGCGTAGCCCCCTCGAAGCCATCGACTGAATCATCCGGGCCGGTCCGTGAGATCCTCCAGCACACGGGCGCCCGTATCATTTCACTGCAGCGATTTTCAGCACGAGACCAATGTGTCGCGGACACTTCGACGTGACCGCAAACGCATTGCAGCGCTTCGCATCACCGCTGGACCGCGCTGATACGCCGACCGGCATCGGCCTGTCCCTGCGAACGCAGCGCAGCCGATCGCGGGCATGAGTCAGACAAATCCCATTGGAGCCAGGCAAGCCGGTATACGGCCATCCAGGGGAACGGGCATGACGCCCTACGCTAAGCCGCCCCAACACCAAGTTAGCTACGGGCGCAACTCCCGCGCCGCGATCCCGCCGCGGCGACGCCGGGGTGCGCGACGTTGCGAAGCCTTTTCGAAGCCCACAAGACGCCTCTCCCAGGCATATCCGGTGCCCCCAGTCGGACTCGAACCGACACTGTGCGGATTTTAAGTCCGCTGCCTCTGCCAATTGGGCTATGGGGGCTATGCAGCTCAGAGCATACTTCAGGCCGTTTCAGTCCCATTCTGACGTCTCGAATACCGCAGTGATACCGCAGTGTTATCGATGGCCTTGCCCAGCGCAGCTGCCACACCGCTCAAATCGTCGTTAAGCAGGTGCCCATAACGGTCGAGCGTCATGGCCGCCGTTGCATGGCCTAGGAGTCTCTGCACGACCTTGACGTTAGCGCCTGCACTGATCGCCAGTGACGCCGTGGTGTGTCTCAGGCCGTGAGGTACGAGCCCGTCAATCCCGACGTCTTCGCACGCGTTGTCGAATGCCCAGCGGTACTCACCGAGTGGTAGGAACCCGCCCTTCCGGCTGGGAAACACCAGCGCGTTCGGGTCGGCGGGCAACTCCGCCTTGAGTTTCTTCCAGACAGGTTCAGGCACTGGCACGTGGCGATCCCGCTTCGTCTTGGTCGTTGATTCCACGATGCCCTTGCCGGTGACCGCGGTTGCGGACGAGCGCACCGTCAGCACCCGATCCCCCACATGCCGGCGTCTTAGTGCGACTGCCTCCCCGAACCGAAGGCCGCAATAGCCCAGCACCAACGTCAGCGTCTCGAAACGATCTGCAGCCTTGGCGAGCATCAGAAGCTCGGCATGGCTCAGGTAGCGCCGCTCACGCTCGGCTTGTTCGGGAAGATCTTCATCCCGCTTGATCTCGAGTGCCACATTCTTCGCGACCCTGCCGGTCCGTTGGGCGTACTTGAGGACAGCGCCCACCAGCTGATGCGCCTGCGTAATCCGACTTGCCGATAGACCGGTTCCGCGTTGCCCACCGTCGACCGAGAGCGCCCCCAGCCAGGTTGAATAGGACTCATAGTCAAGCCGTTTGAGCGGAACACTTTCCCACTTCGGCAGCACCACGGTGTCAAGCAACGAACGGTAGCCTGCAACGGTTTTCGGCTTACGGTGCTGTTTGGTGGCGAACCACTGCTCGGCGACCGATCCGAACGTCTCCGCGCTCTTCCGCGGATCGACATACTCACCACGCTGGAGATCAGCGGTCAGCCCGTTGAGGTATGCCTGCGCATCCGGCTTGCGCTGGAAACTCTTGGTGCGTTCAGCGCCCGTGCTGTCGACCCACCTGACACGCCATCGCGAAACCTTGCCGTATACCGCAGACCGCTCCGTGCGCATGGTCCCGTCTGATTCCTTGACGCGCTTGTGCCAGCGGTCATCGATCCCAGCTCGCTGATGCCTGGTAGTCACGCCCTGACGGTACCGCAGTGATCCGCTGTGCTCATCCGCCTTGTACGGGCTGTGCTGACGCAAGTCAGACCCGAGCTGAATCGACTGGAGGAAAGCAGATTGAGAACGGATACGACTGTGGTGGTGGACAAAGCACGATAGCCGTCAGCACTCTTGGATTGCAACGAGAAACGTGATTGAGGTTCACCTTGGGACGCCGCGTCGTGTATCGGCGCGACGAGGTTCTGCGCTGGATCTCAGAGCGGGAGAACGCCACTCGACGTGGAGGCGGCGACGCCGCATGACGGCCGCCCACAAAAAAGACCTCGGGGTCTAGCCGAGGTCTTTCGTTCGAACCACCCGATCACTCGACACGGAAGTTCGTCATGAGAATAGCCCGTCCACGCCGCCTGCAGAAGCACCATGGGCGGGAAAACCCATGAATGCCTACGCAGAGACCGACAAGAAGTCAGTAGCCGCGCGCCTTGTCGGCATGGCGCAAGAACGCTACCTCCTCGGAGTGTCCGAAGACGGCGAACCGTTCGGCGCCGACCGCACGCGCCCACACCTGGCGATGCTCCTCCGAGGCGGGCGGACCGGGCTGCGCGCCGACCTCGCCGCCCGCTACTTCACTGACACCGGCGCCGTCGCCGGAGGCCAGGCCCTCACGGACTCCACGCTGATCCTCGAGGGGCTGGCCGCCACACGGACGCCAGAGAGGCTGCACCTACGGGTGGCCGACCACGAAGGCACGATCTACATCGACACCGGACGTCCAGACGGTCAGGTCATTCGTATTGGGAACGGACGGTGGACCATGACCGGCACGGCGCCAGTGCGCTTCCTGCGAACCAAGCTGACCGGAGCGATGCCGGTGCCACCCGACGACGGCGACCTGACAACGCTCTGGGATTTCGTGAACGTCACCTCCGATGATCGACCGGTGCTCCTAGCGACACTCGTCGCGGCCCTGGTTCAGTGCGACGTCCCGCACCCGGTGCTGGCGCTCTTCGCCGAGCAAGGCAGCGCAAAGAGCACGACCACGCGCATGCTGGTCGATCTAATCGATCCTTCACCCGTGCCCCTTCGCCAGGCGCCACGCGACACCGACTCATGGGTGACCGCCGCGTCTGGGTCGTGGGTGGTCGCTCTCGACAACTTGTCGGCAATCCCACCCTGGCTGTCAGACTCGTTGTGCCGGGCCGCCACTGGCGACGGCAACGTGAAACGCGCTTTGTACACCGACTCAGATCTTGCTGTTCTCAAGTTCCGCCGCTGCGTCATCGTCAACGGGATCGACGTCGGTGCGGTCCGCCCCGACCTCGCGGAGCGGTTGGCGACAGTGGAACTTCGGCGCCTTGACCGGCACCGCCGCCAGCCCGAGGCCATGATGCGACACCAGTGGGAAAATGCCCTACCAGGGATTCTCGGCGGGTTGCTCTGGCTGGCCGCCGCTGTCCATCAGCGACTGGAAACCATCTCGATTAACCAGCCGCCACGAATGGCGGACTTTGGCCGCACTCTGGCGGCGGTGGACGAGGTGTTGGCCACTAAGGGCTTGCGGCGCTACATGTCCCGAGCGGATCAACTGTCCGAAGACAGCCTGTCCACTGACCCCTTCATCGAACGACTGCGCCTGCAGATACGAGAGTCGATCGTAGACCAGTCCGGTGGCGACTTACTGGCCATCACCGGCTCTTCCGACTTGATGGGGGTCTGGTGTGACCGATTGGGATCGTGTCGGTGACTGATTGAGGGCTCGCGCCCTTGTGAACTGGGTGTTCCTACGCATCCAGAAACAAGAGGCGCGAGCATGTCCCAGAGTAGTTCCCTGCTGCTCGGGCTCGACGGCATCACCGTGGAGTCCGTGGAGATCGCCGAGGATCGAATCCGCACAGTTTATGTCCTGACCGCCGCCGACCGGGTTGGTATGTGCCCTGGGTGCGCGATCCGGTCGTCGCGGTCGAAGGGCTGGGTGGCCACCCGGCCGCGTGATGTCAAGATCGGTTCGGATCGGCCGCGGATCGTATGGCGGAAGCGGAAGTGGTTGTGCACCAATAGCTTATGTCAACGGAAGTGTTTCACGGAGTCGGCGCCGTCGATCCCGCCGCGGGCTCGCATGACGGAACGGGCCAAGTCCGAAATGGCGCTGGGTGTGCTCGACGACGACCGGTCGGTCAAGGCGGTCGCCGCCGCCTACGGCTGCAGCTGGAACACCTGCCACGACGCGGTGATCTCGACCGCCGACCCGGTACTGGCCGCCGAACCCGAACCAGTGGCGGTGCTCGGGATCGACGAGACCCGGCGCGGAAAAGCCAAGTGGGAGACCTACTGCGCCGAGACCGGTGCCCGCCGGTGGGTGGACCGCTGGGACACCGGGCTGGTCGACATCACCGGCACCGGCGGGCTGCTGGTGCAGGTCAACGGGCGTGCCGCCAAACCGGTGACCGACTGGCTCGACAAGCGCGACCCGGCATGGAAGACCGGCATCGAATTTATCGCGATCGACATGTCGGCGACCTACGCGAAGGCCGCGCAGGAGGCGCTGCCGCACGCCCGGCTGATCGTTGATCGTTTCCACCTGGTCAAGAAGGCCAACGAGATGGTCGACGAGGTCCGACGGCGCACCACCGCGGCGCATCGCCTGCGCCGCGGACGCAAGACCGATCCGGAATGGATCAACCGGCGCCGGCTGCTGCGGGCCGCCGAACGACTCACCGACGACCAACGCACCCGGCTGTTCGAGCAGCTGACCTGGCGCCGACCCCAACGGAGACATCGCCGCCGCCTGGATCGCCAAGGAACTCCTGCGGGACGTATTGGCGTGCACCGCTCGTGGCGGCCTGCGCTACGAAATCACCGCCGCACTGTATCGGTTCTACGCGTTCTGCTCCGCCTGCTCGGTGCCAGAGATCGTCAGGCTCGCCGAAACAATCGAAACCTGGCAGGAGCCAATGATTCTCGCGATCCAGACCGGACTGTCCAACGCCCGCAGCGAAGGCTACAACAGGATTGTCAAACACGTCGGTCGCATCGCCTTCGGGTTCAGAACACCGGAAAACCAACGCCGCCGAGTACGGTGGGCCTGCACCCGCCAATCACGGCGAGCGCCATCCAGCACCAGACAGCTGCGCCCCTGCTAAATCGGAAGAGCCCCATCACCACACCCGTCGGCGACCACTGGCGACGCCCCAAAGAATGGCCGAAGAACGGCCGAGATGTCACCGCGATCCTGCGCCGGCATGCGCCGGCGCTTCGCAGCCTGGGGTGGGTCATCGAGGACGATGGCGCTCGGAACCACCGGAACGTGCTCCTGTGGACGATCTATCCGCCGCAGCAAGATTCGACGGCGGAACGAGCCTCGCAATCCTCGCGCCCCTCGCTCTCGCGGCTCGACGGCGGCACATCCAGTGCGCAGAGCAACGAATTGACGGCGGTTTCCGCGGCGTATGTCGAAGACGAACTCAGGGCCGAGGCCTTGTAAGCCCGCCGGGGACCGTTGTTGGGGATCCGATAACGGACAGTCTGAGCTGGTGACAGAAGGTCAGATGTCCGGTAGCAGAACCCTGCCGGTTACCCGATCCGGACAGTGGCGTTGCTTCGTGTCCGACACGGATAACTGGCACAGCTGGACTCTCACCAGCTGGGTAGCAGCCTTTGAGCTGCTCCCTCCCGCCACGGCTCACCGACGCCCGTTCACCACCAGCATTCGGCGCCACATCACCTGCCAGGCCCGAAACGGCTTGTTACGCGCGCGGTTCCGTGAAGGCCGATCAGGCCGAGCTGGCTGTCGGAAAACGTTAGGTATCACCCAGCGTCCGGAGGCTCGGTCCCGCTGGGCAGCCGTCACCTACCGCTGCAGCACCTCAACTAACGGTCCCTTTTCACCCGAGTCGGCCGGCCTGGTCGTACAGTTCATTCATGACGTCAAGCCATATCGCCTGGGAATTCCATGGCGGCTGGTCATTGCTGAACGCTCCAGGTCATGGCCTTGGCGCTTTCTTGGTGTCACCGGGCGCAGGTGGACTGGCGGCAGTCATTGCAGCGGTGATCGCGTTGATGGTAGCGCGTAGAACATCCAACGTAGACGGCGAAAAAGCCAGGCGCACGGAGAGATTGGAAGCAACGACTGCCGCGGTCGGGGTTCTCACCGATGCACTTCATAACGTGCGCCAGCGTCATATTCTTGTCTATAAGCAGCAGAGAAGCGGACAAGATCCCGCGGAGCGCAGCAAGTGGGAGGACGGGGCTTCCAAGCGTCACCGCACGGTTCCTGCAGCTATCGCACGAGTTCAGGCGGTCCGCGCGGACCCCGCGCTTTTCGTTGAGGCGCGAAAGGCAATCAACACCTATTCAAACTATTCATGGGCTCTGACAAATGGCAGGGAGGCCGAGGACGGGACTTGTCCAACGTCGGAAGATGTCAACGCCGCGGAGAGGAGGGCCAACTCGTCAATTGAAGCAATCAGCGAGAAGTTGCCAATACTCATCGAGCGGGAGGTTCCACTTCCCGGGGTGAAGAAGGCGTCGTGGTACAAGCCATGGACCTGGGTGCACAGCAGACGACAACATCCGCGATAAAGGCCTCGCAGAGGCGACAATTGCCACTGAAGGTCTCTTTGGGAGGAGATGACATCGAGTTCGAGAAGCGACAG
>NZ_JBGAME010000005.1:0-273511 GCF_044223235.1 Mycobacterium sp. | reverse complement strand
GTGCGGCACAACGTGGACTTACCCGAACCCGACGGTCCGAGCACCACCACCACCTGACCCCGATCAACCTCCAAATTGATGTCCTTGAGCACATGCAGACTGCCGAAATGCTTGTTCACAGCCTGAATCGAGACCATCGGGACGGGCTGCATCATCGAACCGCCTTCGCGTGCAGTTGATCTCGCACCACGAGGTCGCGAGGAAGCATCAACACCCCCAGGCGCCCAGGGATGATTGGATATCTGAACAACACGCTTACTTCACCTTCCGCTCCGGTTCCGCACTGCACAACCGCTGTAGCTACCGCGCTCGGCACCATGACCCAGCTCCACGTCGAAAATGATTGATCATCAATAACTTTCAATGATGCGGACATCTGAGATAGGGCGGCGCTCCAACGCTGACACCGCAAAGCCGCCCGACCCGGTTCCGCCGTAATGGCACAGAGCCCTCCTCAGTACCCGCACTCCCTCCATCGCCCAACGTGGAAAGCCAGGCGTTAGGCCGAATTAAGTAAGATGTATCAAATATTTGATGACACCTTAAACGGTGCGCCAACATCGCAACATCCGGCTGTGTTAAGTCTGGGTAATTCCTGGCAGCCGCGTACGTCGGGAACGGTGATCCCGATGTCGGTCAGCCCGGCGACACGTTGACCGCGCGCGTACTGTGCCGCACGACGAGCTGGGTTACCAGTTCGGCATGGCGCGGCGGCGCGCCGTCCATCTGTTCGATCAGGAGCTCCGCCGCGAGCGCTCCCTGCCCGCGAACCGGCTGTCGCACCGTCGTCAGGTCCGTCAACTCGGCCATCGGGTGGTCATCCACAGCTACCAGCGACATCGACTCGGGCACAACAATTCCCGCTCGTCGCAGGGTCCGCAACGCACCCATCGCGATCTCGTCGGAGAAACAAAAAACCGCCGTCGGCCCTACGGCCGCGCTAAGCAGCAACTCCATCCCGCGCGCTCCACCGTCGATGCCCCACGGAACCGTCGCGACCAGTTCGCTCGACGCCGCGATGCCGGCCGCCGCCAGGGATTCGTGGTATCCCGCCACCCGCGCCACATCGGCGGCCCAGGATGCGTTGTCAGGATCGACGGTGCGGATCATCCCGATACGGCGGTGGCCCGCCCTGACAAGGTGGTCAACTGCTTGGCGCGCGGCGCGAGTGTCGTCCACGCATACCGAGCCAAACACAGTTGACCGGCTCGAAATGACGACAACCGGCAGACCCAGTGAACGCAACCGCGATTCCGACCGGACTTCGAGCGGGAAACTGACCACGATCACCCCATCCGCGCGGCGCCGAAGCGGCATCCGCTCGAAGAACTCGAACCGGTCACGGGAAGTGGGTAGGCAGTACAGCGCGGTCTCCAGCCCCGCTTCGTGCAGTTCCTTCTCCGCGGCGGCGACGACCGTGGAGTAGTACCAGGTGTCCAGCTGGGGTATCAGCACGGCGACCCGCCCGGTCTTGCCCCCGGCCAATGCAGCGCCCGCGGGCGACACGACGTACGAAAGCGCCTGCGCCTCACGGAGTATGCGGGCCCGAGTAGCGGGGGCCACGCCGCGGTTGCCCCGCAAGGCACGTGAAACGGTGGAAACGGACACGCCGGATCGACGCGCCACATCCTCCATGCTGACGTCCTGTTTCGGGATCACCGCGCACATCATCACAGTTGGTGCAAATACTTGCAATCGCCCGCGCCCACGAGACGGAAGCCAGGCGACGACGCTGGTGAGATAGCTTGGAACGCTGCACAATTCGCCCTTCGCTTTGACAGCGGCCGTGCTAGCAGTCACAGTTGACCACCGCAAGCGATTGCGGTCACAGCAGGGTTGGGCGACATGATCAATCCCGCGTCGCGCACGACGGACTGACGGCGTCAAGGGGGATGAGCACTATCGAGTACTGGAAATCCATCGAGATGATGCTGCCGTCTACGCTCAGCGCCGACGACGTGCGGACATACGCGCGCGACCAGATCAGGATCGTGGCGTCGGAGGCGGGCGAGTTCGTACAACAGATCCGCGTCGGCGTCGGAGTCGACCAAGCCGGCGGATACACGAAATGGACCGCGTCATACCTGACCGGGCCACCGGGGGAATTTCCCGCCTGACCAGCACACTCGCACGGGCCCGCCCAGCCATACGGCGCTCGGAGGATCGTCTTTACTTCGGACTTCGCAGATCACCCGACGGCGATCGGCCAGAAGCTGTCCGGGCACGCGGTATTCAGCTGACCGCAGGTTCCGTTGGCTCCCGGTGAGGGCCTGCCGGACGCAAGATCGGTCCTGCCGCCGGATGGCAGAATCTGGTCGTGTCGCACATGACCGCCGAGGCGTACGCCGAGTCGGCGGTCGCGCAGGTTCGGGACAGCCCGGGACAACGGCTCGCGTTCCTTCGTGACCTCTACGATGTCCCCGCCGCGGCACATCGCCGCCACCTGCCGTTCCGGCGCGCGGCGTTGGCGTTCATGAATTGGCAGCTGCGCCGCGGCTTGCTCAACCCGATCGACAGTCCACTGCCGGGCAGCCCGTGGTGGCGAGCGATCAACGAATCACTGCTGCGCGACACCTGTGAAGCCAGTGCGCTGGCCCACGGCCACCCCGGCACGCCGAGCACCCCCGGCGTCGCCGCCCACCTCGACTTCATCGAGCATCCGACTGCGAGTCATTGGTATCGCGCACACAACATCACAATCGTGACTGGCTACCTCGCCAATCAGCAGGCCGCGCGCGACGAAGGCCGCGTCGAGCGGTTCTTCCTCAACGTCGTCCTGATGCGGGTGCTGTTCGCCCACGCTCTGGTCGCCGCGCCCCGGCTGGCGCTGAGCTGGCTGGCACCGATCGGCAGACCGCTCGGCGACCCGAGACTGGGCATGACCGGGATCTTCCTGTCGCTGTCGCGGGTGCTACCCGACCGCTATCCCGTGGGATCGGACGTCTCGCCCTACATCGCCGCCGAACTGCCGTTCGCCCACATGCTCGACGTGGGCGTCATCCTGCCCAGGGTCGGCCAGCTCTACGAGTGGTCGGCCGACGGACTCGCCCAACCCGGGCTCAGGACACTTCTCGACGGACCCACCCCCGCATACGCATGGGACCCGGGCGACGAAGCGGTCTGGCGGATGCAGCCGTCGACACTGGCACGCACCGCGATGCGCTTTCTCCCCGCGGCAACCTCACCCCGCTAGGCTCATCGGTCGTGCGGGCCGTGCTGATCGTCAACCCCAACGCGACATCGACAACCCGGGCCGGGCGCGACCTACTCGCGCACGCGCTGGAAAGCCGGGTAAAGCTCACCGTCGAGCACACCGATCATCGTGGCCACGCGATCGAGATCGCCCGTTCGGCCACCCGCGCCGGCGTGGACGTGCTGATCGTGCACGGCGGCGACGGCACGGTAAACGAGGTGGTCAACGGCATCCTCGGGGAATGCGGACCCGCGGGTGCCGGGCCGGCGGTCGGCGTCGTGCCGGGCGGGTCGGCCAACGTGTTCGCCCGGGCCCTGGGCATCAGCCCGGACCCGATCGAGGCGACCAACCAGCTCGTCGATTTGCTCACCGAGCACCGCCGCAGCAGGAGCTGGCGCCGCATCGGACTGATGGACTGCGGGGAGCGCTGGGCCGTGTTCACCGCGGGCATGGGTGCCGACGGCGAAGTCGTCGCGGCGGTGGAGGCGCAACGGGCGAAGGGCCGGACCGTGACGGCCGCCCGCTATATCCGTGTCACGGTGCGCGAGTTGCTGGCCAGTACCCGCAGAGAACCCGCGCTCACGCTGCACCTCCCCGATCGTGAACCCGTCTCCGGTGTGCACTTCGCATTCGTCTCCAACTCCAGCCCGTGGACCTACGCCAACAGCAGGCCGGTGTGGACGAACCCGGACACCACCTTCGAGACCGGGCTGGGAGTGTTCGCGACGACGAGCATGAACGTGTGGGCCAACCTGCGCCTGGCACGGCAGATGCTGGCAAGGGATCCGCGGCTGGAGGCCAAGCACCTGATCCGCGACGACGACCTGCCCTGGGTCAGAATCACCAGCGACACGCCCATCGCCTGTCAGATTGATGGAGATTATGCGGGGCGACGTGACGCCATGCGGTTCACCTCGGTGCCCGATGCGCTGGGCGTCGTCGCACTACCCGCGAAAGCCCGTTGACCTGCCAGAATGGCGAGAACTCGGCCGATTTAGGGCGCAGATGGGATTAGTGTAGTACAAACAGGTAAGGGTCTCGGTAACGAACCTCGGTAGTGAGATTGCCCACGTGTTAACTGATCGCTATTGACATCTGTTCAGCCTGTGAAAGCATCGGATGCAACAGCGCAGAAACATTTCGTGTGCATGCGTTAACAGCCGAAGAAAAACTCGTGCGCCCCGCCGCGCACACAGTAAGGAGTTAGATCAATGGATTGGCGCCACAAGGCAGTGTGTCGCGACGAAGATCCGGAACTGTTCTTCCCCGTCGGAAACAGCGGGCCCGCCCTCGCGCAGATCGCGGACGCGAAGCTGGTGTGCAACCGGTGCCCTGTCACCGCCGAGTGCCTTAGCTGGGCGCTGGATTCCGGTCAGGATGCGGGCGTATGGGGTGGCATGAGCGAGGACGAGCGCCGCGCACTCAAGCGCCGCAATGCGCGCACGAAGGCCCGCAGCGGGGTCTGACCGGCAGCCGATTCCCCAAACGGCTACGGCCCCGACGAGAAAGTCGGGGCCGTAACTTTGTGCGCTGACGGCGCGAGGGGAGTCACTGTGCGGCGCGCGTGCGGCGGCCGATGGGCACCCGCAGGACTACGTCGGTCCCCCCGGTGGGGACATCGTGGACACCGAGGGAGCCGTCGAGTTCGGCCGACACCAACGTTCTGACGATTTGTAGGCCCAACCGGTCCGACTTCTCCAAGCTGAAGCCTTCCGGCAGACCGACACCGTCATCATGGACGACGACGTCCAGCCAGCGTGCCGAACGGTCCGCGCGGATGGCCACGGCACCCTTGCGGGTGGCGTCGAACGCATGCTCGATCGCGTTCTGGACCAACTCGGTGATCACCATGATCAGCGCCGTGGCCCGATCGGCATCCAGCACGCCCAGATCCCCAACGCGGGTGATGCGGATCGGTGTATCGACGTTGGCGACATCGTTCATCATCGGCAGGATGCGGTCCACCACCTCGTCGAGGTTGACCTCCTCATCGACGGACATCGACAGCACATCGTGGACGAGGGCGATCGACGACACCCGGCGCACCGACTCGATCAACGCCTCACGGCCCTCGGCGTTATTGGTGCGGCGAGCCTGGAGCCGCAACAACGCGGCCACGGTCTGCAGGTTGTTCTTCACCCGGTGATGGATCTCGCGGATGGTCGCATCCTTGGACAGCAGCGCGCGATCGCGGCGCTTGACCTCGGTGACGTCGCGGATCAACACCGCGGCACCGACAGCGGTGCCGTCCACGACGAGCGGCAGGGTGCGCAGGAGCACCGCCGCGCCGCCCGCGTCGACCTCCATGCGCATGCTGGATCCGCCGGCCAGTGAGTCACGGACATGGTTGGCCAGCTCCTGCGCCTCGAAAGGGTCGGAAATCAGCGGCCGGGTGACCGTCACCAAGTTGTGCCCTTCGAGCTCCGACGTGAACCCCATCCGGTGATAGGCGGAGATCGCGTTGGGACTCGCGTAGACGACGGCGCCTGCCTCGTCCAGACGAATGAAGCCGTCGCCGACCCGTGGGCTCGACCGTGACATCGCCAGGTCGCCGACGTTGGGAAAGGTGCCCTCGCTGAGCATCACCAGCAGGTCGCCGGCGCAGTCCAGATACGCGGTCTCCAGCGGGCTTGCACTGCGCCCTTCGGCCAGCGCGGTTTCGTGCGTGAGAACCGCGACTACCTGATCGCGGTATCGCACCGGCACCGCCTCCACCTTGAGGCCGGGCGCGAAGCGGAGTCCGTCGGCGCTGTAGCGGCCTATCGTTCCCGACAGGAACGCCTCGTTCACCTGCCGGAGTTCGTCGGCCCTAGCCAGCGTGCCGACGGAATCCGCGACCAATGCGGTCGGAGCCGTGTTGGGGCGGATCTGCGCCACGCACACCAACAATTCGTCGTCACGGCGCACCCACATCAGATAGTCGGCAAACGACAGGTCGGCCAGGAGCTGCCACTCCCCGACCACCGCGTGCAGATGATCCACTGCGTTACCGGGTAGGACGGTGTGCTCTGCGAGCAGATCCCCAAGGGTCGACATCAGGACCTACGCGTACGACCGCGGCCGCTAGTTGATGACGGCGATGAGGTCGCCCGCCCGGATGACATCGCCCTCGGCCACGTTCACCTTGGTCACGACGCCGGACACCTCGGCGAGCACGGGGATCTCCATCTTCATCGACTCGAGCAGCACCAGGGTGTCGCCCTCGCCAATCTGATCACCCTCGTGAACCACGACCTCGAGCACGCTGGCCACGATCTCCGCGCGCACATCCTCGGCCATCCTCACCCCACTCTCCGGAGCCGCATACCGCTCAGTGCCGAGCGCCGCCGGTCCGCCGCTCCTATAGAACCACAGGGTGGGTGGGCGAAGCGGTAGGCGGGCCAGCGATATGGCCAAGTGAGAACCGGAGCACGGGTGCGGCCGTGCGATACTGGCGTGTAAGCACCAACCAGACGGAGGACCATCATGGCCAAGCGTGGCCGCAAGAAGCGCGATCGTAAGCATTCGAAGGCCAACCACGGCAGGCGTCCCAACGCATTCGCGGCGGTCCAATGTGTATCAGCCCCTGATGATGGTGGTTCGGCTGATCTGGATCCGCAGCCGCTCGCGCAACCCGTCGGGGGCCTTCTCTCCGCTGCACTTCGTGGCGATCAATCGTTTGACCCGATCCTCGACACCGTAGTAACGCAGGCAGGTCGGGCACTCTTCGAGGTGGTGGCGCAGCTTGTCGCGGATCTCGTCGGTGCACTCACCGTCGAGCAGCGTCCACACCTCGGCGATGACCGCGGCGCATTCGGGATGGTTTGGGTCGACGGGCCCGGTCGGGGGGCTCCAGCGCTCGTCGTCGGAAGGACCGGTCATGACGACACCTCCTCGGCATCGAGCTCGCCACCGCGGAGGAACCCGCGGTCGCGCGCAACATCGGCCAGTAACTCGCGGAGCTGGCGGCGGCCCCGGTGCAACCGGGACATCACCGTCCCAATCGGCGTATCCATGATTTCGGCGATCTCCTTGTATGGAAAACCCTCGACGTCGGCGTAGTACACCGCCATCCGGAATTCTTCGGGCAATGCCTGCAACGCCGCCTTGATCTCGGTGTCGGGCAGTGCTTCCAGCGCTTCGACCTCCGCCGAGCGCAGTCCGGTGGAGGAATGCTCGGCATTGGACGCGAGCTGCCAGTCGGTGATCTCGTCTGTCGGGTACTCCGACGGCTGGCGCTGTTTCTTGCGGTAGTTGTTGATGTAGGTGTTGGTCAGGATCCGATACAGCCAGGCCTTGAGGTTGGTGCCCTCGCGGAAGGACCGGAAGGCGGCGTAGGCCTTGACCATGGTTTCCTGAACCAGGTCCTCGGCGTCGGCGGGATTGCGCGTCATCCGCAAAGCGCCGCCGTACAACTGGTCGAGCAGCGGAATCGCGTCACGCTCGAACCTCGCCGTCAGCGCGGCGTCGGTCTCTTCGACGTTGGGCACGTCCGGCATGTCGTCCGGCATGTCGATGTCGGTCATCTCGGGAACCACCGTCCCTTTCGTTGCTGTGCCACCGGAGAGCCCCGGCCGATCCACCGGCCGCTCGAGGCATACCGTCGGCACCAAGAAGTCCTTTCACTCGATCCTAGAGGCTGCGACTGACAACATGGCGTCTGCGCCTTACCCTGCCGCCCCGAACAACACCGCACACCGGCAGGCTTGTTCCCGCCACGTTCCCGTCGCCGCGGCGGCACACCGTGCGCCGACGCTAGTGTGATGGCCGTGGCACGAGCGGCGACACCGGCGATCAAGGTGCTGGTCACCGCGGGTGTCCCGCACGATGTGCTGCAGTACCACCACGATCCGCGGACCGAATCGTACGGTGAGGAGGCCGCCAGCGAGCTGGCCGCGGTTGAAGGCGTCGACCCCGCACAGGTGTTCAAGACGCTGATCATCGAGTTGCCGAGCGGCTTGGCGGTGGCGGTCCTGCCGGTGCCCAAGAAGCTGTCGCTGAAGGCCGCGGCGGCGGCGCTGGGTGTCGCGAAGGCTCAGATGGCCGACCGGGCCGCGGCGGAACGATCGACCGGCTATGTGCTGGGCGGTATCTCGCCGTTCGGGCAGCGCAAGGCGCTGCCGACCGTCGTCGACGCATCCGCCCTGGAGTGGGACCGCGTGTTGTGCAGCGCGGGCAAGCGGGGCTGGGATGTCGCCGTCGGCCCGCAGGACCTGATTCGGCTCACCGGGGCGTCGACCGCGGATATCACCCAGGGCGGCTGACCGGCCCCGGCACCGGATTAGGGTGACCCCATGTCGCTCTCCGGGAAAACCATGTTCATCTCAGGCGCGAGCCGCGGCATCGGTCTGGCGATCGCCAAGCGAGCGGCCGCCGACGGCGCCAACATCGCCTTGATCGCCAAGACGGCAGAGGCCCATCCGAAGCTTCCCGGCACCGTGTACACCGCGGCCAAGGAAGTCGAGGAGACGGGTGGGCAGGCGTTGCCGATCGTGGGTGACGTCCGTGACGAAGATTCGGTGGCGGCTGCGGTGGCTCGAACCGTCGAGCAGTTCGGCGGCATCGACATCTGCGTCAACAACGCGTCGGCCATCAACCTCGGGTCGATCGCCGACGTGCCACTCAAGCGTTTCGACCTGATGAACAGCATCCAGGTGCGCGGTACCTACGCGGTCTCGCAGGCGTGCATCCCCCACATGAAGGGACGGGCGAACCCGCACATCCTGACTCTGTCGCCGCCGATTCGGCTGGAGCCCAAGTGGCTCACCCCCGCCCCGTACATGATGGCCAAGTACGGGATGTCCCTGTGCGCGCTCGGCATCGCCGAGGAGCTGCGGGACGAGGGCATCGCCTCGAACACCCTGTGGCCACGCACGCTGGTCGCGACGGCGGCGGTGCAGAATCTGCTCGGTGGCGACGAGGCGATGCGCAGGGCCCGCAAACCCGAGATATACGCCGACGCCGCCTATGCGGTCGTAACCAAACCGTCGCGGGAGTACACCGGTCAGTCGCTGTTGTGCGAGGACGTCCTGCTGGAATCCGGTGTCACCGACCTGTCTGTGTACGACTGTGTGCCAGGTGCCGAGCTCGGCGTCGATCTGTGGGTCGACAGCCCTAACCCGCCCGGCTACTCCGGGTCATGACGCCCGCCCGGCCGCGGTCGGCGACTCCGTCGCTCACAGCAGGGTGGCCTGCTCCGGCTCGGGGTTGGCCGTTTCGATCAGCTCGGGCCCGTTGTTGCGCACGCTGTTGACCAGCCGCGACACCTCGCGGATGTCGATCCTGTCGAGGTCGCCATGGCCGCGCAGCAGGCCTTCGTCGATGGGCGCATCCGGGTCCAACCAGCGGTCCCAATCGTCGGCGCTGATTGTCAGCGGCATGCGGTCATGAATGTCGGCCAGCGGCCCGACGGCATCGGTGGTGATGATCGTGCAGCTCAGCAGCGGTGGACGCATCGCGCCCGCGTCCTCGCGGGGCCGCCAGCTCGACCACAGCCCCGCCATGAACAGCGGTTCACCATCGCGGCCGTACATGTAGAACGGCGTTTTGGCGGCCTTCTTCCCGTCGGCACGCTCACCGCCGGACCGCCATTCGTACCAGCCGTCCATCGGCACCAGACAACGTTTGCGCTTGGCGGAGCCGCGGAAGGCGGGTGATGATGTCACCGTCTCGGAGCGCGCGTTGATCAGCAGCGGGCCCTTCGTCACCGGCCCGCCGTCCTCGGCGGTCTTCGCCCATGGCGGGACCAGGCCCCAGCGCATCAGCCGAACGCGCCTCGTCGGGTCGTCGTCGGGATCGGTGTGGCGCCGCACGACGGTGGCGACGGTACTCGTCGGCGCCACGTTGTAATTCGGGGCCGCTGGTTCCTTCCTGGCGGCCGTCGCTTCGTCGATCGCCTGGATCTTCTGCGCCAGCAGCGCGGGGTCGGTGGTCACCGCGAATCGTCCACACACGTATCCGATAGTGGCAGAGGATCCCGACAAGGCAGGATGGACGCCGTGAACAACTGGCCGGCCCCATCGACGTCGAGCCCGGTCCACGCGACGGTCACCGTGCCCGGCTCGAAGTCCCAGACCAACCGCGCACTTGTGCTCGCCGCCCTGGCGACGCTGGAGGGTTCGCCGCCCGCCGATGGCACGTCGACGATCAGCGGGGCGCTGCGCAGCCGCGACACCGACCTGATGATCGGCGCCGTCCGGTCCCTTGGCGTCACCGTCGACACGACCGGCGAAGACACCGAACTGACGATCGGCGGCAGCATCGCACCCGGGCCCGACGCACGCATCGACTGCGGGCTGGCGGGCACGGTGCTGCGGTTCGTCCCGCCGATCGCCGCGCTGAGCAGGGCATCGGTCACCTTCGACGGCGACGACCAGGCCAGGGCGCGGCCCATCGCTCCCCTGCTGACGGGGCTCCGCCGTCTCGGGGTGGACGTCGATGGCGACGCCATGCCGTTCACCGTGCGTGGACGCGGAGCCGTCGCCGGCGGCACCGCCCAGATCGACGCGTCGGGGTCATCGCAGTTCGTCTCCGGTCTGTTGCTGTCCGGAGCCGCATTCGAGGACGGCCTCACCATCGTCCACACCGGCACCTCGGTCCCGTCGGCGCCGCACGTCGCGATGACCGTCGCAATGCTGCGCCAGGCGGGGGTCGACGTCGATGACACCAGGGCGAACCGATGGCGGGTCCGCCCTGGCCCCGTCGCGGCCCGGCACTGGACCATCGAACCGGACCTGTCGAACGCCGTGCCGTTTCTCGTCGCGGCCGTGGTCAGTGGTGGCACGGTCCGCGTCACCGGCTGGCCGCGCCAGAGCATCCAGCCAGCGGCCGCCATCCTCGCCCTCATGGAGAAGCTGGGTTCCGTTGTTCGCCAAGCTGATTCGTACCTCGAAGTGTCCGGACCGGGCAGCTTCGCCGGCTTCGACGCGGATCTGCACGACATCGGCGAGCTCACCCCCGCGGCCGCGGCGCTGGGGGCGCTGGCCAGCCCCGGATCGGTGACCCGACTGACCGGCATCGCGCACCTGCGTGGCCACGAGACCGACCGGCTTGCGGCACTCAGCACCGAAATCAACAACCTCGGCGGCCGATGCGAGGAGACCGACAACGGCCTGATCATCACCGCCCGGCCGCTGCACGCCGGAGTGTGGCAGTCCTACGCCGACCACCGGATGGCCACCGCGGGCGCGATCGTCGGCCTGCGGGTGCCCGGTGTGGAGATCGAGGACATCGGCACGACCGCCAAGACCATGCCCGACTTCGCGCAGCGGTGGTCGGATATGCTCGCCGGCCAGGCCGTCGGGCCAGAGGCAGGCGATTGAGCCGTCCCGATTACGACGAGACCGATGTCCGGATCAGACCGGGCCGGGGTTCGCGGCCACGCACCAAGACCCGGCCCGACCACGCCGACGCGCGCTGCGCGATGGTGGTCACCGTTGATCGCGGCCGTTGGGGATGCGCGATCGACCGTGATCCCGAACATGTCGTCACGGCGATGCGGGCGCGGGAGTTGGGGCGAACGCCCATCGTCGTCGGGGACCTGGTCGATGTGGTGGGAGACCTGTCCGGTCGCCCGGACACCCTCGCGCGCATCGTGCGGAGGGGCGATCGCCGAACGGTGTTGCGCCGCACCGCCGACGACACCGATCCGACCGAACGGGTGGTGGTCGCGAACGCCGATCAGCTACTGATCGTCGTGGCGCTGGCCGATCCGCCGCCGCGCACCGGTTTCGTCGAGCGCGCCCTCATCGCCTCCTACGCAGGCGGGCTGACGCCGATTCTGTGCCTGACGAAGACGGACCTGGCACCGCCCGCGCCGTTCGCCGCCCAGTTCGACGGTCTGGATCTGACCATCGTCACCGGCGGGCGTAATGATCCGCTGTGCGCCGTCGCCCGCCTGCTCACCGACGAGGTCACGGTGCTCCTCGGTCACTCCGGGGTGGGAAAATCGACGCTGGTAAATCGTCTTGTGCCGGAAGCGGATCGGGCTATCGGCGACGTCACGGGCGTCGGCAAGGGCAGGCACACCTCAACTCAGTCGGTGGCTCTGCCGCTGGCCAGTTCCGGCTGGGTGATCGACACGCCCGGGGTCCGGTCATTCGGTTTGGCCCACATCGAACCCGGCGAGGTGTTGATGGCCTTCTCCGATCTGGCAGAGGCGGTGGCAGACTGCCCGCGCGGATGTGGGCATATGGGCCCGCCCGCCGATCCCGAATGCGTGCTGGACACGCTGCACGGAGCCGCGTCCAATCGGGTCGCCGCCGCCCGGCGTCTGCTGGCGGTGCTGAAGGATGCCTGAGAAGTGTCCGTCCCCGGAAGGATCACGGAGCGATAGCCGTTGCATCCTTTGGTAGCAACGATTGAGTACTCGACGAAGGGTTTGAATGTGAGCAGCGTCCCGACGATCCGGCTGAACGACGGCAGGGATATCCCGCAGCTGGGATTCGGAGTCTTCCAGGTCGCTCCCGACGACACGGCCGAGGCCGTCAAGACGGCGCTGGACATCGGCTATCGCCATATCGACACCGCCGAGATGTACCGAAACGAGAAGGGCGTCGGTGACGGTGTTCGGGCTGCGGGTATCGACCGGGGCGAGGTGTTTGTGACGAGCAAACTCAACAACGGCTTCCACAAGCCCGAAGACGCCCGACGTGCATTCGACGAGACGCTGTCGGCGCTCGACTTCGACTATGTCGACCTGTTCCTCATCCACTGGCCGCTGCCGACGCTGTACGACGGCGACTTCGTCTCGACCTGGAAGGTCCTCGAGGACTTCCACAGGGACGGCAGGGCACGCAGCATCGGCGTGTCGAACTTCCAGGTCCCGCACCTGGAACGCCTCGCCGCGGAATCCGACGCCGTACCTGCGGTCAACCAGATCGAGGTCCACCCCTACTTCACCAATGAGGACGTGCGCGCGTACGGCGCCCAGCACGGCATCGTGACGGAAGCGTGGTCGCCGATCGCCCAGGGCAAGGTCCTCGGGGACCCGGCAGTCACGCGGATCGCCGCGGCCGTCGGAAAGTCGCCCGCCCAGGTCGTACTGCGCTGGCACATTCAGCGCGGCGACATCGTGTTCCCCAAGTCCGTGACACCCGCCCGCATCGAGGAGAACTTCGCCTTGTTCGACTTCGAACTCAGCGCCGCCGACATGGACGCACTGAGCGCGTTGAACAAGGGCGAGCCGGGCCGCACCGGGCCGAATCCCGATGTCTTCGACTACGTTCCGCGCTGAATCGCCGGGTCAGCCCTTGCCCTTGGTCTGGTTGGCCGCGGCGGTGGCCTGATCCTGTTGGGCTTGCTGTTTCGCCGCGGCGATGGCTGCCCTGCCCTCGGGACTCGCCGCGGAGTTACCCGGGGTCTTGGCGGTGGCTACCTGCGCGCTGCAATCCAGGAACAGCAGGACGGTGTCGGTGACCGGCGAAAAGTCGTCGCCCTTGATCCACGGCGCCTTCTGCGAATGGGTGACGACGCAGTCGTCGTCGGCGACGGTGTCCCCTTCCTTGGTGGCGATCACACCCTTGAGGCCGGCGTCGCCGAGCGCCGACGAGACGTCCGAATACTTCTGGCCCTCATAGCTATCGCCGTCGGCCGCGGCGACACCGGCGCTGAGCATGCTCACCGGTACGGCGGCGGAACCCAAAACGAGGGCGGTCAGACCGCGCAGCTTCTTCACGTGTGTGACCTCCTGTGACGACCGGTTGCCTTGAACATCGGAGCGTACGGACGGAGGCTGGTGAATCCCTTGGATGTCGTGTCGCGACACCTGACAATGCGCTGACGATCGGCTGTGCACCGAGGCGAAGGGGTGTTCGGTGCGGGGCACCTCTCAGCCGCATCGCCGCCGGACGCGCGGCAGCGCCCGTGAGCCCATCGAAATCTGTTGCTGTACGAGACTTCCGCCACCCGCGGAGTCGGGACGCGGCCGCGGCCCGGCCGCTTGATGCGGCCGGGCCGGGTCGAGGTGGCGCTAGGCCGCGAGGTCGGCTTCGATCGACGTCCGCTTGGTGTTACGCCGATCCCGGCGCCAGGCCCGCACGGTCGCGATCGCCGTCTTCAGGCCGCGACGGTTGCCGGTGAGCGGGTCGGTGCCGCCGGCGCCGGGATCGAGCCCGGGACCGAGTACGGCGAACATCCGCTCGCTGCGGGTCTCCGGTGCGTCGTCGACCGTGTCGCGCAGGAACCGGTCCGGCAGCGACAGTTTGGCGATCGTGCGCCACGCCTTGCCGTACTGCAGCAGGAACGATCCCGTCGTGTACGGCAGGTCGTACTTGTCGCAGACCTGACGCACCCGCACCGAGATCTCGTGCAGCCGATTGCTCGGCAGATCCGGATAGATGTGATGCTCGATCTGATGGCACCAGCACCGGACCATTCTCGAAGTTGGCGCTGCCCAGCATCTGCCGCAGATACCACTGACCCTTGGACTCGCCGACCATGTCGGTCTTGGTGAACTTCTCCGCGCCGTCGGGGAAATGGCCACAGAAGATGACGGCGTTGGACCACACGTTGCGGATGATGTTGGCGACCGCGTTGGCCTTCAGAGTCGATTTGAAGGTGGCACCCGGCGACAGCGAGGTCACCGCGGGGTACAGGACGTAGTCCTTGACCACCTGATGACCGGCCTTGACCGAGAACTCCTTGACCCGCTGCTTGGTGGCTTCGCGGTCATCGCGACCCTTGAAAACCTTGCCGAGTTCGAGGTGTTGCAGCCCGACACCCCATTCGAAGAACGACGCCAGCAAGGTGTTGTACACCAGGTTGCCCAGGTTGAAGGGCTTCCACCGCTGGTCGCGGGTGACGCGGATCAGGCCGTAGCCGATGTCGTCGTCCATGCCGAGGACGTTGGTGTACTTGTGGTGCATGAAATTGTGGGTGAACCGCCAGTGCTTGGCGGCCCCGCTCATGTCCCATTCCCAGGCCGAGGAGTGGATCTCCGGATCGTTCATCCAGTCCCACTGGCCGTGCATGACGTTGTGACCGATCTCCATGTTCTCGATGATCTTGGCCACGCCCAGGGTCGCGGTGCCCGCCCACCAGGCGGACCGTCGCGAACTGGCCGCCAGCATGAGGCGGCCCGCCACCTCGAGTCCGCGCTGGGCAGCGATGGTGCGGCGGATGTAGCGCGCATCGCGCTCACCCAGGGAGTCTTCGATGTCCTGGCGGATCGCATCGAGCTCATTCGCCAGATTCTCGATGTCGGCGTCGGTCAGATGCGCGAATGCCGGTACGTCGGTAATTGCCATCGGTCAGCCTCCTTTCGATTACCTACGCTAGCGTAACCTACGCTGGCGTAGGTTACCAAGCAGTAAAGCTTAGACGTCGAGCACACAGTCGCCGGACGCGGCGGAAACGCACGTCTGGACCCGGGTACCCGGTTCGTATTCGTCACCCGTGCGCAGGTCACGGACATGGCCTTCGACGAGCCCGACCACGCACGACTGACAGATGCCCATCCGGCAGCCGAAGGGCATCTGTACGCCCACCCGCTCACCCGCGTCCATCAGAGATGTCGCGGCGTCCACGGTCACCGACTTGCCGCTGCGGTCGAAGGTGACCGTGCCGCCTTCGCCGTGCGGCTTGGCCCGCGACACCGCGAAGCGTTCCAGGTGCAGGTGGTCATCAAGCCCGGCCGAATGCCAGACCTTCTCGGCGTCGTTGAGCATGCCCTCCGGCCCGCAGGCCCAGGTCTGCCGCTCGCGCCAGTCGGGCACCACGTCGGCCAGTCGCGACATGTCGAGCCTGCCCTGCGTCCTGGTCGCGCGCAGCTCCAGTCGGTAGCCGGTGTGACCGCGCTGCAGCTCGGCCAGCTCGGAGGCGAACATCACATCGGATTCCGTTGGCGCAGAATGCATATGGACGATGTCGGTGACCTGTCCGCGACGCACCAGGGTGCGCAGCATCGACATAACCGGGGTGATCCCGGAACCACCGGTCAGGAACAGCACGGAGGCCGGGGCGGGATCGGGCAGCACAAAATTTCCCTGGGGCGAGGCCAACCGCACGATCGTGCCGGGGGCAACGCCACCCACGAGATGCGTCGACAGGAACCCCTCGGGCATCGCCTTCACCGTGATGGTGATGGTGCGTCCACTCCGGCCGGTCGGCCCAGAGCGGCCGCCGACGGTCACGGGACTGGAGGTCAGCGAGTACGAACGCCACCTCCAGCGGCCCTCGACCAGCAGGCCGATGCCGATGTACTGGCCTGGTTGGTAGTCGAACGAGAAGCCCCAGCCGGGCTTGATCACCAATGTCGCGGAGTCCTCCGTCTCCCGGCGCACCTCCACCACGCGTCCGCGCAGCTCCCGCGCAGACCACAGCGGGTTGGCAAGGTGCAAGTAGTCGTCCGGCAGCAGCGGGGTGGTGATCCTGCCCGCAATGGTGCGGAGGGCATTCCAGCCGGGATGCTGATTGGCGACGGTCGGCCGGACCGTGTCGGCGACATTGGCCGAGACCTTGATGTGGTTTTTGGCCATGAGTAACTCCTGCTCCGAATACCGGGTGCGAGTGTCGTCCCGCAGGATGGAACCTACGGTACCGTAACTTACGGTTCCGTATCCAGTCGTTCAGAGCAAATCGAGTAGAAACGGCAGCTCTTGTGTCGCATACCACGCCAGGTCGTGGTCCTGCGCATCGCCGACGGTGAATTCGGCGTCCTCGTCACCCAGATCGGCGGCATCGACGACGTCGATCGCGGCCCGCACGGCCGGCTCGGCGTCGGCATTGTCGACGTATACGGCGATCACCTCGTCGAGGTCGACCGGCGCCGACAACCTGACCACCGCGTCATCCAGATCCGGCCGGGCGGTCGCCCCTTCGGCGTCGGCGACCAGCACCGCCCGCCGCTGCGGAAGCCCCGACGACCCGTCTTCGGCGGCAAGCAGTCGCAGGGACGCAAGCGCCGCCTCCGCCAGTGCGACTTCGGCCAGTTCGTCGTCGTCCCCCTCGGCGTAGGCCTCACGCAGCGACGGGGTGACCGCGAAGGCGGTGCCGTTCACGGGGCGAACGGACCGGTCGGCCACGAGTTGCTGCAACATGGCCAGGGTGCAGGGAACGTAGACACGCACCCCGCGAGGGTAGCCGGTGACGATGCCGGCGAGGCACGAGCCGCAGAAGGAACCGGCCTACAAGCCCAGCCGATCACCCGGCAGGATCATTCGCGATCGCCGGTCAGCGCCGCCACGTGGCCGTCGACGTAGGTCAGGACGTCCCGCGAGGTGCGCCGGTAGTTGCTAGACACCACCGGCTTCTCGGGCAGCTCGACCGTCGGCTTCTCGACGTCGGTGTAGTCGATCGTGGACAGCAAATGGGCCATCATGTTCAGCCGCGCATGCTTCTTGCTGTCTGATTCGACGACATACCAGGGGCTGGATGTGGTATCGGTGTGCACCATCATCTGGTCCTTGGCCCGCGAGTAATCCTCCCAGCGGTACACCGATTCGAGGTCCATCGGCGAGAGCTTCCACTGCCTGACGGGGTCGTGCAGACGCTTGCGGAACCGGCGCAGCTGTTCTTCGGCCGATACCGAGAACCAGTACTTTCGCAGGAGGATCCCCTCCTCGATGAGCATCTGCTCGAAGATGGGTGTCTGCCGAAGGAACAGCGTGTGCTCCCGCGGGGTGCAGAAACCCATCACCTGCTCGACCCCGGCGCGGTTGTACCACGACCGGTCGAACAGCACGATCTCACCCTTGGCGGGCAGGTGCTGGATATAGCGCTGGAAGTACCATTGCCCGCGTTCGCGGTCATTCGGCGCCGGGAGAGCGGCGATGCGGGCGACCCGCGGGCTGAGGTACTCGGTGATCCGCTTGATCGTGCCGCCCTTGCCGGCTGCGTCGCGCCCTTCGAAGATCACGACGATGCGTGCGCCGGTGACCTTGACCCACTCCTGCAGCTTCACCAACTCAGTCTGCAGCCGGAACAGCTCGGCTTCGTAGACCTCCTTCGGCAGCTTCTGCACGTCTGATTTCTTACGCTTGCCCACCGCCAGATCCTACGGCCGAACACCCGGTTAACGTGCGATGTCGAGGAGCTCGTCGAGTGCTTCACGCAGGAGGACGGGCAGTACGTCGACGTCGCTCATCGCGTCCCTGTCGGCGTTGATGCCGAAGTACACCATTCCGTTGTAGGACGTGACACCGATCGCCAGCACCTGGTTGTGCAGCAGGGGCGGCACAGCGTAGGACTCCAAAAGCTTTGTGCCTGCGATGTACATCTGTTTCTGCGCCCCAGGCACATTGGTGATCAGCAGGTTGAACAGCCGCGCCGAGAAGCTGGTCGCGACGCGAATTCCCATGGCGTGCAACGTCGGCGGCGCGAACCCGGACAACGTGACGATGGTCCTCGCGTCGACCAGGCTCGTCGCGGTCGGATTCGCCTCGGCGGCGTGGGCGATTTGGGACAGCCGGACGACGGCGTTGCCCTCCCCGACCGGCAGGTCGACCAGGAACGGCGCGACCTCGCTGATCGGCTGTCCCGGACCAACGGAATCCAGCTCGGCCTCCGCATATACCGACATCGGGGCCATCGCCCGCACGGTCGACGTGGTCGTCACGGGTTCACCACGGGAGAGCAGCCAGTTGCGCAGTGCACCGGCGATCACCGCCAGCACGACGTCGTTGACGTCGCAGTCATAGCGCGAGCGCAGCTGCCGGTACTCCTCGAGTTGATGGCGCGCCACGGTGAACCGCCGATTGCGTGACACCGTGGTGTTCAGCGGGCTGCTCGGTGCGGCACCGCGCGCGACGATGCGTGCCAGATCCGCGACGCGCCGGCCGACCTCGGCGAGCTGGCCCGCGTTGGTAACCACCTCGGACACCGCGTCACGCACCGCCGTGACCTGCGCGCCGGGCCTGGCGATCCACTCACCCACCGCCCCGATCAGCAGCTGGCGGTCGCTCGGCTCACGGGCCGGGATCCAGATGTCCTCGCCGAAATCCGGCGGCTTCTGGGTACGGTCGGCGATAACGTGGCCGATCTCCAGCGCCGTCATGCCGTTGACCAGCGCCTGATGCGATTTCGTGTAGATGGCGACGCGGTTCTTGGTCAGCCCCTCGACCAGATACATCTCCCAGAGCGGCCGCGACTTGTCCAATGGCCGCGAGCCCAGGCGCGCCACCAGATCATGCAGCTGCGCGTCGGTGCCCGGCGACGGCAACGCCGAGCGACGGATGTGGTAAGTGATGTCGAAGTCGCGGTCGTCGATCCATACCGGCCGGGCCAGCCCGAGCGACACCTCACGTACCTTCTGCCGGTAGCGCGGGATCTGCGGGAGCCGCTGCTCGACGGTGGCCAGCAGCGTCTCGTAACTCAGGCCGTTTCGAGGTCGGCGAAGAATGGACAGCGACCCCACGTACATCGGCGTCGCGGTGTTCTCCAGGTGGTAGAACGATGAGTCGGGCGCCGACAGCCTCGTCACCATCCCCGCGCCGTCCTCCCGTCACCCGTGCCACTTCGGCCAGACCCCGACACGGTAACCGCCTCCCATGTGAACGCGCATCGCGGGTGCATGGGCCATGCCTCAGGGCGTGCGATCATGACAGGTGTCCGCTCCTCTCCGGTGGACGCCGTCCTGCTGCGCCACATCCCGGAGAGCTCGTGCCCACACCGCGTGTACCCGCGTCGTTCATATCGCCCATCGTCGACTACGAGCCGCCTGCCACGCCAGCGGCGGATGCTGCGTGCCGGACCCCGTCAGCCCTCACGCTGCGCAGGCACACCCCGCGCCCGCTGCGCCACACCCGGCCGCCCGACCAGGAAACGCCGTTGCCCCCGGCTGCGTCGCTGTTCGCCGACGCGACGCTGCGCCGGGTGCTTGAAGTTCTCGATCGGCGCAGGCCCGTCATCCAGCTGCGGGCGCTGCTGACGCCGGCATTGGTGGACGCGGTGACGTCAACGTTGCGGACGTCACAGATGTCGCCCTCGCGCCGCACCGCACCCGCCACACTGCGCCGCGTGCGACTGCGTCCCGCCGGCCCGGACGCGACGGCGGCGGAGGTGTTCGCCACGTACACCCGTGGCGGCAGGGTGCGCGCGCTGGCCGCACGCATCGAACTGTCCGAAGAAGCGGGACGCTGGCAGGTCGTCGCCCTGCAAATCGGGTGAACCGGGCAGGACGGCGACGGTTCAGCCCCGGCCGCGGGCCTTCGCCTGCTTGCGCGCAGCTTCCCGGCGCTCCCTGCGGGAGCCGCCGGCCTGGGCCGCGTGCCTCGGGCCGCCGTTGTCCTGCTGCACCTGGGCACTGCCGTCCTCGGCCGGGCCGCTATAGGTCAACGGCGGGGCATCGGTCTCGATGCCCTTTGCCCGCACCGCCGCCGGCGCCGGGCGCTCCTTGGTGGCCACCCCGGCGGGCTGGCCGGCGTCCTGGGCTTTGGCCGCGGCGGCCTCCGCGAACTCGGCCAGACCGGTTGGTGGCGCCATCGCCGCCACCTGGGGTGCGGGCGACGCCTCGACGGTGACGTTGAACAGGAAACCGACCGACTCCTCCTTGAGCGCATCGAGCATGCCGACGAACATGTCGTAGCCCTCACGCTGGTACTCGACGAGCGGGTCACGCTGCGCCATCGCGCGCAGGCCGATGCCCTCCTTGAGGTAGTCCATCTCGTAGAGGTGTTCACGCCACTTGCGGTCGATGACATTCAGCAGCACATTGCGTTCGAGCTGTCGCATCGCGCCCTCACCGGCGATCTCCTCCAGCTGCTTCTCGCGCTCGGCGTAAGCCCGCTCGGCATCGGCGATCAACGCATCAAGCAGTTCGTCGTGCGTCAGCTCGCCCGGCTCGCCGATCGCGTCGGAATCGAGGAGGTCGTGATGGTCGATGCCGACCGGATAGAGCGTCTTCAGCGCCGTCCACAGTGCCTCGAGATCCCAGTCCTCGGAGTAACCCTCGGCGGTGGCACCGTTGACGTATGCGGTGATCACGTCGGTGAGCATTTTGTGGGCCTGCTCCTGCAGGTTCTCACCCTCGAGGATGAGCCGGCGCTCGTCGTAGATGACTTTGCGCTGCTGATTCATCACTTCGTCGTACTTGAGGACGTTCTTGCGGATCTCGAAGTTCTGCTGTTCGACCTGGGTCTGCGCGCTCTTGATCGCCCGGGTGACCATCTTCGCCTCGATGGGCACGTCGTCCGGCAGGTTCAGCCTGGTCAACAGGGATTCCAGGGTGGCGCCGTTGAATCGGCGCATCAGCTCGTCACCCAGGGACAGGTAGAACCGCGATTCGCCGGGATCCCCCTGGCGCCCGGAGCGGCCGCGTAGCTGATTGTCGATGCGGCGGGACTCGTGGCGTTCGGTGCCCAGCACGTAAAGTCCGCCGACGGCGCGCACGTCGCCGGCCTCGGCTTCGGCTTCCGTCTTGATCTTCTTGACGTTTTCGTCCCAGGCGGCTTCGTACTCCTCGGGCGTCTCGACGGGATCGAGGCCCTGCTCGCGCAGCCGTTTGTCCGCCAGGAAGTCGACGTTGCCGCCGAGCACGATGTCGGTGCCGCGCCCTGCCATGTTGGTGGCGACGGTGATCGCGCCGAGCCGTCCCGCCTCGGCGATGATGTTCGCCTCCTGCTCGTGGTACTTCGCGTTGAGCACGTTGTGCGGGATCTTGCGCTTGGTGAACTGCCGAGATAGGTACTCGGAGCGCTCCACGCTGGTGGTGCCGATCAGGACGGGCTGCCCCTTTTCGTACCGTTCGGAGACGTCGTCGACGACCGCGATGTACTTGGCCTCTTCGGTCTTGTAGATCAGGTCGGACTGATCGGTTCGGACCATGTCCCTGTTGGTCGGGATGGTGACGACGCCGAGCTTGTAGATCTCATGCAGTTCGGCCGCCTCGGTCTGGGCGGTGCCAGTCATCCCCGAGAGTTTGTCGTAGAGCCGGAAGTAGTTCTGCAGCGTGATCGTGGCCAGCGTTTGGTTCTCCGCTTTGATCTCGACGTGCTCCTTGGCCTCGATGGCCTGGTGCATGCCCTCGTTGTAGCGGCGGCCGATGAGGACGCGGCCGGTGAACTCATCGACGATGAGCACTTCGCCGTTGCGGATGATGTAGTCCTTGTCGCGGGCGTAGAGCTCCTTGGCCTTCAGCGCGTTGTTGAGATAGCTGACCAGCGGTGAGTTGGCGGCCTCGTAGAGGTTGTCGATACCCAGCTGGTCTTCGACGAACTCCACGCCCAGCTCGTGCACGCCGACGGTGCGTTTACGCAGGTCGACCTCGTAGTGGACGTCCTTCTCCATCAGCGGTGTCAGGCGTGCGAATTCGGTGTACCAGTTCGATGCGCCGTCGGCGGGGCCCGAGATGATCAACGGGGTCCGGGCCTCGTCGATCAGAATCGAGTCGACCTCGTCGACGATGGCGAAGTAGTGGCCTCGCTGCACCATATCGGCAACGGAGTGGCCCATGTTGTCGCGCAGATAGTCGAAGCCGAATTCGTTGTTGGTGCCGTACGTGATGTCGGCGGCGTAGGCGGCGCGACGCTCGTCGGGCGTCATACCCGACAGGATCACTCCGACGTCCAAGCCCAGGAATCGGTGGACGCGCCCCATCCATTCGCTGTCGCGTTTGGCCAGGTAGTCGTTGACGGTGACGACGTGGACGCCGTTGCCCGACAGCGCGTTGAGGTACGACGGCAGCACCGCCGTCAGCGTCTTACCCTCACCGGTCTTCATCTCGGCGACGTTGCCGAAGTGCAGCGCCGCGCCACCCATCACCTGGACGTCGAAGTGCCGTTGGGAGAGCACCCGCCAGGCGGCCTCGCGGGCCACCGCGAACGCCTCGGGCAGCAGGTCGTCGAGGTCTTCCCCACCGGCGACGCGCTTCGTGAACTCGTCGGTCTTGGCCCGCAGCTCGGCGTCGGAAAGCTTTTCGACGTCATCGGACAAGGTGTTGACGTAGTCAGCCACCTTCTTGAGGCGTTTGACCATGCGGCCTTCACCGACACGGAGCAACTTCGACAGCACGCTTCATCCCCTGTGGGTTGAGGTATCAGACGAGGTCCATGGTAGGTGACACGCCCGACGGCTCACCTCGAGCGCCCGGCGGAAACTATCGCGCCGAGCAGACGGAAAGGTCCCGCCCACACGCGGTGGCCGGGACCTTTCCGTCTGCCGGTAACGGGTCAAGCCAGCCGAATCAGCCCGTAGTCATAGGCGTGGCGCCGGTAGACGACGCAAGCCCGGTCCGACTCCTTGTCGTGGAACAGGAAGAAGTCATGACCCACCAGCTCCATTTCATAGAGGGCGTCGTCCACGGTCATCGGCGTGGACGAATGTTCCTTGATCCGCACGACACGGCCGGGTTCGTGGTCGTCGAGGCCGACGCCGTCGATGGCCGGCGCGTCCCCGTCGGTCGCCGGCGCGGTGCCGGGAAGGGGGTTGAGCGCCGTCGCCTCGGCCAGCGACACCGGCGTCTTGTCGCCGTAGTGGATCTTGCGCCGGTCCTTGCTGCGCCGCAGCCGGCTCTCCAGCTTGCACACCGCCGATTCCAGGGCGGCATAGAAGCTGTCAGCGCAGCCCTCGCCGCGCACGACCGGCCCGCGCCCACGCGCGGTGATCTCGACGTGCTGACAGTTCTTGCGCTGACGCCGGTTGCGTTCGTGGTCAAGTTCGACGTCGAAGAGATAGATGGTGCGGTCGAATCGCTCGAGGCGCGACAGCTTCTCTGAGACGTAGATGCGGAAGTGCTCAGGGATCTCCACGTTTCGGCCCTTGACCACGACCTCGGCCTTGGCCTCGGGTGCAGGCTTGTCCTCCTCGACCACCATGGTGCGGTCGGGTTCCACGTGCTGGGTTGACATGCTTGGCAACTCGTTTCTCTCACACGTCGCACGCGAATCGCGTGCCGGGCTTGTCACGAAACGCGCCGACGGGTCATTGGATGTGGCTCCGCCCACCGGCGCAAGGTGTCGACTACTCACCTCCTACCGTTGTGCGGCGAAGTGGCGCCTCGTTATCCCCGGGCGCCGCCGTGAGACGTTCACGGATGGTTGGTGCCGACGGTAGTCGCTGTTCACCCGGTAGTGCCAGTAATTTCGTTGACGCGTTTTCAGTTCTTCATTTCCGATTGACCTTCGGGTAACGGCGGGCCCTTTTCACGCGTTCGCGACGGTCAACACGGCGACAACACGCGAGCCGGAGGTCTGCAGGCGGCGCACGGACTCCGCCGCGGTGGCCCCGGTGGTGACGATGTCGTCTACGAGCACAACGTCTCCCGCGACGGGTGCGATCAGCCTGACCCCGCCGGCGACGTTGCGTGCGCGGGCAGGTCCGGACAGCCCGACAGAGTCGCGCACGAGCGGGCGCATTCGCAGCGCGGTGACGATGGCGATGCTGTCGCCCGATGCTGCGGCCAGGGCCGCCATCCTGGTGACGGGGTCCCCGCCGCGGCGCCTGGCCACCGCGCGGCGGGTGGGGGCGGGGACAACCGTCAGCGGCGTGTCGACGATGCCCCAGCCCAGGAGGCGCGCGAGACCGGCGCGGAGCGCGCCACCCAGTGGCGCGATGAGGTCGGCGCGGCCGTGCTCCTTGACCGCGATGATGGCGCGGCGACGGGCGCCCACATAGCGACCCAGCGAGAACACCGGAACCCCGGGGTCGATGCGCGGTGCGACCAGCCGTGGCTGGTCCACACCGACGTGCAGGGCGCGGGCACAAGCCGGGCACCAGCGAACAGACGGTGCGCCACAGCCGCCGCACTGCAGCGGAAGGACGAGGTCGAGCACGTCCGCAGTGTGGCCGGCGGGTACGACATCACGCCCCGGCAGATCGCACCCCCCGGACAGCACGAGTGATCGCCCGGTCGCCGAATCAGGACGCGACGATGGAATCACCGTCGACGGTGATGTTGACGGCGGCAAGCGGGCGCTCGGCCGGCCCGTTGGCGACGGTGCCATCCAGGTTGAACTTGCTGCCATGGCACGGACAGTCGATCGTTCCGTCGACGATCGCGTTGACCGTGCACCCCTTGTGCGTGCACTTCGCCGACAGTCCTTTGAACTCACCGGCCGTCGGCTGCGTCACGACGATGTCGCCGACGATCACGCCCGAACCCACCGGGACGTCGGCGGTGCTGGCGATCGCTTCGGGACCCGCGCCCGCCGCGGGCGATGACTCACCGGTGCCGGTCGCCGCCGGCGTGCTGTCACCGCTTCCGCAGGCCGCCAGCGCGGTGGCAGCAACGGCCGCGCCGGCGCCGACGATGAACTGCTGGCGTGGGATGCGAAACTCCTCGAGATCCATCGTGAACCTTTCGTGTTGGGCTGTGCACGCCATCATCTCCGCTCGTCCGAGGAGGTGCGGACGGTTTACTCCCTGTCCACGTTGGACACCAACGGATGGTTCATGCCACCAGCCCGGCATCTCCCATGGCACCGCTGCACGGGGCGTCCGCGGGAGACGCGGGGACGGGACTGAGCGGACTCAGCCGGGCAGCACTGGGATCACCCCGCCGATCATCAAGGGACGAACCTCGGCCCAGGCCGCGTTCCCCTCCGCCGCGGCGCCGGAGAGCTGAAGCACGCCGCGCTGGTCGGCGACGTACACCGTCGACGGATTGGCGGCCACCGTCGTCACCGGCAACAACAAATTGCGGCTCGGGCCATCGGAATTCACACCGTCGAGGTTGACGTAGGACACCGGGTGCTGCGGATCGGTGCGGCTGACCACCATGTCGTCACCGGTCCGCCAACACAGCGACACCACCGAATTGCCCAGCCCGTAGCCGAGCCTGCGCGGGTAGGTGAGCACGTACTGCCCGTCCTGCGTCAGCTTGACTCCGGCCAGGATGACCTGACCTTCGACGATCAGCGCAGCCCGGGTGCCGTCACGGGACAGCTGCAGCTCGGTGATGGTGCCAGGAAATCTCGTCGAAATCGCGGTCGTGTCAACGGGAATCCGTGCCGATTGACCGGACGCGGCCTCCTGGATGACTCGCACGACATTGTTGCCGTCGACAACCACCCAGATGGCCTCGTCGAGTGACCAGCTGGGTCGGGTCAGGGTTCGGCCCTCGAGGGCCTGAGCGGCGATGCCGTCGAGTGGACCCACCCACAGGCTCGACGCCATGTCCGGCGCGCCCGGTCGCAGCGTCACGACCGATGCCCCGTCCATACCGGTCCGGGACACCGCCGCCGCCGTCTGATTCGGCATCTCCCCGAACGAACCCGGCACCCGGGGGGCCTGCTGGCCGTCCAGCGACACCATCGAACCACCCACGAGGGCGTGCAGTCCCGCCGCCGCGCCGGCGTCAGCGCCGGGGTCGGTGGCCGCGACATCGGAAGTCTCCCAGCCGTCGACGAATCGGTCGTCCAGCGCCGCACCGTCGGCGTTGATTACATACGGGCCGTTGATCCCCGCCCGGGATAGGGTCCAGATGAGCTGCGCGGCAAGCAGTTGCCTGCTATGCGGATCGGTCGTCGACAGGCTCTCCAGATCGATTCTCGCGCCGCCGTATCCCTTGCCGACGCCCGCCTTGCCACCGTCGGCCCTGGTCACCGGACCCCGAAGCCGCAACGGTGGCCCCAACAGGTTGCGCACCGTATCGGTCATCTCCGGGCGGGGGCCCGCCGTGAGTTTGGATACCAGCTCGGTGGCCAGCTGATCGGGGTCGGACACGGCGACGTAGCGAGGGTCGGGCACCACGGTGGTCCCGGTCGGGTCGACGAAGTACAGCGTGTTGCGCTTGTAGGTCTGCTGAAACTGTTGCCAGTCAAGGAAAACGCCGTTGGGCAGCCGGTCGATCCGCCAGCCGCCCGACGTCCGCACCAACTCGATGGATCCCGGGTCGGGCAGCGCACCTTCCGCGGTCTCGAAAACCCCCATGTCGGAAAGCGATCCGAGGATGTCGGCGCGCATCGTCACCGACACCCGATCGATGCGACGCGTCTCGACGAACACCACACGGTCGATGAGCAATGCGCTACCGGCGTCGTCCCACGCCTGCGACGCCGACTCGGTGAGGAACTGCCGCGCGGCCAGGTGCCGGTTCGCGGGATCGGCGGTTGCCTTGAGGAACTCGCGCAGCAGCACGTCGGGGTCCATGTCCGGCGTCGGTGTGGGCAGGCGAGGCGGCGCGGGGCGGTCGACTGTGCCGATGGCCTGGGGCGCAGAGGAACTGGGCACACCCGCACAGCCCGCGACGGCGATCGTGAACAGCAGCACCCACACCACCGCAAGTGCGCGCTTCACACATTCTCCCCGGCGGGCTCACGGGCAGGAACCGCCCGCCGCGGCGGGCGGTCCGGCCGGATGGGTTTGAGCGGCAGCGGGCTGGTGGTCACCTTGTGGCCGCGCACGAGAGGAAGGGTGAGCCGGAAACAGGCGCCTTTGCCGGGTTCGCCCCACGCCTCCAGCCGGCCCTGATGCAGCCTGGCGTCCTCGATGCTGATCGCCAAGCCAAGCCCCGTGCCGCCGGATCGTCGCACCCGCGACGGGTCAGAGCGCCAGAATCTGCTGAAGACCAGCTTCTCCTCCCCCGGCCGCAGGCCAACTCCGTAGTCGCGCACCGTGACCGCGACGGTGTCCTCGTCCGCGGCCATGCGTATCCGCACCGGCCTGTGCTCGGCATGGTCGATCGCATTCGCGATGAGGTTGCGCAGAATGCGTTCGACCCGCCGCGGATCGACCTCCGCGATCACGCCCTCGGCGGGGAGGTCGACGATCAACTCGATACCGGCGTCGTCGGCCAGGTGGCCCACGTTGTTCAGCGCACTGCGAACGGTGCTGCGCAGATCCACCGATTCGACGGAGAGCTCCGCGACACCGGCGTCGTGGCGCGAGATCTCCAGCAGATCGTTGAGCAGGGTCTCGAACCGGTCGAGTTCGTTGACCATCAACTCGGTCGAACGGCGCAGTGCGGGATCCAGGTCATCGCTGTGGTCATAGATCAGATCTGCGGCCATCCGCACCGTTGTCAGCGGGGTGCGCAGCTCGTGGCTCACGTCAGAAGTGAAGCGGCGCTGCAAGTTACCGAACTCTTCGAGCTGCGTGATCTGACGGTGCAGACTTTCGGCCATGTCGTTGAAGGACACCGCCAGCCGGGCCATGTCGTCCTCACCGCGCACCGGCATCCGTTCGGTGAGATGGCCCTCGGCGAACCGCTCGGCGATCCGCGACGCCGATCGCACCGGCAGCACGATCTGACGGGCCACGAGCAACGCGATGGCCGCCAGCAGAACGAGCAACACCGCGGCGCCGGTGGCCATCGTGCCGCGCACCAACGCGATCGTGCTCTCTTCGTTGTTCAGCGGAAAGATCAGGTAGAGCTCGAGATTGGTGACAGGTGAGGAGGTCGGGCTGCCGACGATCAGCGCCGGGCCGGAGAACCCGTCGGTATGCACTGTCGCGTACTGATAGCTGACCTGACCCGCCTTGACGAACTCGCGCAACGCGTCGGGCACCTGCTGCACCGGCCCCGCGGCGGTCGCGGCGCGGGGTCCGTCCCCCGGAACCACCAGTACCGCGTCGAACGCGCCTGCAAGGCCGGCGCCGGCGTCGGCCTTGCGGTCGACGAGGGTGTTACGCGCCAGCTGCAGGCTGCTGTCGAGCGAGCGGGTCTCCTCACCGCCGACAATGCCGCTGACGGTGTTGCGGGCGCGTTCGATCTCTTCGGTCGCGGCGTTGACCTTGACTTCGAGGATGCGGTCGGTGATCTGGCTGGTGAGGACGAAACCGAGGACGAGGATGACAGCAAGCGACAACCCCAGGGTGAGCGCGACCACCCTCAACTGGAGGGAACGGCGCCAGGCCAGACCCATGGCCCGACTCAGCGCCCCCAGTCCGCGCAGCAACGGGCCGGAACGCCCCCAACGGCCCCGGCTGCGTCGCCTCGATCCCCAGATCACGGCCACTGCCGAGGGTTCGGGATTTCGGCCACCGCGGGCGGTGAAATCACGGCCACCGCGGGCGGTGAAATCACGGCCACCGCGGGCGGTGAAATCACGGCCACCGCGGGCGGTGAAATCACGGCCACCGCGGGCGGTGAAATCACGGAGGTCCGGCCTTGTATCCCACTCCTCGAACGGTCAGCACCACCTGCGGATTCTCCGGATCCTTCTCAACCTTGGCGCGCAGGCGCTGGACATGCACGTTCACCAAACGGGTGTCGGCGGGGTGACGGTATCCCCACACCTGTTCGAGCAGCACATCACGAGTAAACACCTGGCGTGGTTTACGTGCCAACGCCACCAGCAGGTCGAACTCCAGCGGGGTCAGCGAAATCTGCTCACCCTGCCGCGTCACCTTGTGCGCGGGGACGTCGATGTCGACATCGCCGATCGACAGCAACTCGGCGGGCTCGTCCTCATTGCGGCGCAGCCGCGCGCGCACCCGCGCGACGAGTTCCTTGGGTTTGAACGGCTTCATCACGTAGTCGTCGGCGCCGGACTCCAAGCCGAGGACGACATCTACCGTGTCGGTCTTGGCGGTCAGCATCACGATCGGCACACCCGAATCGGCGCGCAGCACGCGGCACACGTCGATGCCGTTCATGCCGGGCAGCATCAGATCCAGCAACACCAGATCGGGGCGAAGTTCGCGCACCGCCGTGAGTGCCTGGGTGCCGTCGCCGATGACCGCCGTGTCGAAACCCTCACCGCGCAGGACGATGGTGAGCATCTCGGCCAGAGATGGGTCGTCGTCAACGACCAGAATCCTTTGCCTCATGGTGTCCATGGTGTCACCAGATCGCGACAAAACTCAGATACCACACGGGGCGTTTTGCTCTTTGGGACTCAGCTCCGCCGTCAGGACGCTGTCAGGGTTTGCGCGAGCGCGTCGGGATCGACATCCGGCCCGGCGACGAACCAGCGTCCGCACCACTCCGCGGAGGCCAGCGCGCTGTAGACCTCACCCGTACGTCTCTGCAGTCCGTCGTCACGCTCGTAGGCGTCCTTGGCGCGGTCGGCCTCGTTCGCCGCGCGGTGGGTGGCGCGTTCGGCGGCGAGCTCGGTGGGCACGTCGAGCAGCACCTGCCAATCGGGGGCAGGCAGCCGCAGGCGTCCGTACTCCAGCTCGCGCACCCATTCCACGGCCTCACCGTCGGCGCTCTGGTGCAGCCGCGCGGCGCTGTAGGCGGCGTTGGAGGCGACGTAGCGGTCGAGAATCACCACGTCATAGGCGGCCAGCAGGTGGCTGATCTCCTCGCGCGCGCCGGACCTGTCCAGGGCGAACAGCACCGCCATCGCGTACACGGACGAGGACAGGTCCCCGTGTGCGCCGTGCAGCGCCTCGGCGGCCAGATCAGCGGTGACGGAGTGCTGGTAGCGGGGAAACGACAGAGCGCCCACCGACCGGTGCGCTCCCTCCAGCGCCGCGCGCAGCCCGTTGGTCAGCGTCCGCTTGCCCGCGCCGTCGACGCCCTCGATCGCGATGAGCACGCGGCGAGCCTACCGGGCGGCCATCAGGGCGCGAACGTCACGACGTTCTGATCGAGAACCAGCTGGTCGCTATGCTCGCTGGTGGGCACATCCGGCACGGTCACCAGCGGGATACCGGTGCCCTCGGAGGCGTCGAAGGCCGCGGTGCTGGCCACCTGCGCGGTGATCGTGAACCGGTCGTACAGGTAGGGCAGGCCCTGCGCGGCCAGCGGCGACGGTCCGTCCATCACATGCAGATGCAGATGCGGCGCAACCGAATTGCCCGTGTTGCCGACCAAACCGATCACGTCGCCACGCGTGACGGTTTCGCCGACGGCGGGGCGCACACTGCCTGGCTGCATGTGCGCGTAGTTGACGAAGAAGCCGTCCCCGATATCGAGCACGACGAAGTTACCGTCCGCCTCGTCGATCGGAATGTTCGCCGGGTACGTCCCCGGCGTCTGCTCGGGAAGGTCGTTGCGCGCCCCGACCACGGTGCCGTCGGCGACCGCGTATACCTGCTCACCGAAGATCGCATAGCTCGCGGGATCCTTCGGGTCTCCGGCGAAGATGCGGTTCTGCTCGTCGGCCTGCTCGAAATCGATCGCGTAACGCTGCGCCAGGAAGGTCTGGCCGTTGACCGGAAGAACGGCGCGGGTGTGCCGAACCGCATCGCAGCAGCCGTCAGCGGCGATGTAGCGGTCTCCGGCCAGCGGTGCCGACACCACGGGCAGCCTCCGCCGGTCGACGGCCGTTGCGCCAAGCGTCTCGGTTACGCGGTCCTGCCCCGGCGGCATCGCGGCGCTATGCAGCTCCGCCCGATGAAGCAACCGGCCGGGCACGGCGTCACCGTCGTCCAACACCAGGTGGATGAACACCGTCCCCGATTGTCCCGCCAGGAGTTCGCCGGTGCCGTCGCGTCGGCCGGCGGGGGTGAGACGCTGCCTGAGTGCGGCCCCGTCAAGCCGCCCGACGGGTTGCCCGGTCGCGGCGTCCAGCACCGCCAGATCGTTGACGGTCAGCGGCCCGTCGGTGAAGTTGGTGACGAAGAGCTCGTACACCAGATGGGTCTTTCCATCCGAGCCGGCGAACGGGATGGGAGCAAAGGGGACCGACCCGATCAGCGGGGTGAGCGCGTCGGGTGCCGGCGCCGCCGTGACAGTGCCTGCCGGCGACGGCGCCGCATCCGAAGTGGAACTGGCCGTTGGCTGAGAACCACACGCGCTGACAATTACGAGCAATGCCGGAATGACGAAGCACCGGCGAACTGTCACGATGGTTTCCGTTCGTCGCTGCCGGACACGTGTCATTGCGAAAGTGGCCCGGGGGCGGCGCGCTCAGGCCGCCCTTCTCAGTAGCGGTAGTGCTCGGGCTTGTACGGACCCTCGACGTCGACGTTGATGTACTCCGCCTGATCCTTGGTGAGCTTGGTCAGCGTTCCGCCCAGCGCCTCGACGTGGATGCGCGCGACCTTCTCGTCGAGGTGCTTGGCGAGCCGGTACACCGCGTTGTCGTACTCGTCGTTCTTGGTCCACAGCTCGATCTGCGCGATCACCTGGTTGGAGAAGCTGTTGCTCATCACGAACGACGGGTGGCCCGTCGCGTTGCCCAGGTTCAGTAGCCGGCCTTCCGACAGCACCACGATCGACTTACCGTCACCGAAGATCCATTGGTCGACCTGAGGCTTGATGTTCAGCCTCGTCGCACCCGAACGCTCGAGTGCGGCCATGTCGATCTCGTTGTCGAAATGGCCGATGTTGCCGAGGATCGACTGATCCTTCATCGAGCGCATGTGCTCGATGGTGATGATGTCCTTGTTGCCGGTCGCGGTGATGACGATGTCGGCCTCGCCGATGCCCTGCTCGACGGTGACGACATCGAAGCCGTCCATCAGCGCCTGCAGCGCGTTGATCGGGTCGATCTCGGTGACGGCCACGCGCGCGCCCTGACCGGCCAGCGACTCCGCGCAGCCCTTGCCCACGTCGCCGTAGCCGCAGATCAGCACCTTCTTACCGCCGATCAGCACGTCGGTGCCGCGGTTGATGCCGTCGATCAGCGAATGCCGGGTGCCGTACTTGTTGTCGAACTTGGACTTGGTCACCGAGTCGTTGACGTTGATGGCCGGGAACGGCAGCTCACCGGCCGCCTCGAACTGGTATAGCCGCAGCACGCCCGTCGTCGTCTCCTCGGTGACGCCCTTGACGGACTCCGCGATCTTGGTCCACTTGGTCTTGTCCTTATCGAACCCCTCGCGGACCAGTGCCAGAAAGACCTTCCACTCGGCCGGGTCGTCGTCCTCCGCGGGCGGCACCACGCCGGCCTTCTCGTACTGCGCGCCGCGCAACACCAGCATGGTGGCGTCGCCGCCGTCGTCGAGAATCATATTCGCCGGGGCAGGCCCGGCTTCGTTATCGGGCCAGGTCAGCATCTGCTCGGCAGCCCACCAGTACTCCTCGAGCGTCTCGCCCTTCCACGCGAACACCGGGGTGCCCTTGGGCTCCTCGGGGGTCCCATGCGGCCCGACAACCACTGCTGCCGCCGCGTGGTCCTGGGTGGAGAAGATGTTGCAGCTCGCCCATCGAACTTCGGCACCGAGGGCGACCAAGGTCTCGATCAGCACCGCAGTCTGCACGGTCATGTGCAGCGAGCCCGAGATGCGTGCCCCCTTCAACGGCGCCACGTCGGCGTACTCACGCCGCAGCGACATCAGACCCGGCATCTCGTGCTCGGCGAGCCGAATCTCCTTGCGCCCGAAATCTGCGAGAGACAGGTCGGCGACCTTGTAGTCGATGCCATTGCGGACGTCGGCGGTCAGAACAGTCATGTGAATTAGAGCCCCTTTTTCGTCAATGCATGTGAACCGCACAGATGTGCGCAACGACGACATCCGTGCCGAAACACGTAGCCTGCGGGCTCGCGGGACAGGCGCCTATGTGCATTAACAGCGGCGGCGCACTGACAGCTACGGGTTGTCTATGACACCGTAGCGCTCCGCGAACGGTGTCATCAATCGGGCCAGATCTCGGGCCACGTCATGGTCGGCTTCAGGGGGCATCGAGACGTAGCTCATGCACAGGCGCACGACGGCCCGAGCCAGGATGCCTGCGTCCTCGTCGCTGGCCCTGACCCAGCTGTGCTGGAAGGTCGCCGTCAACCGCTCCGAGCAACGGGTGATGATCGGCCCGCTGTCGGTGGTGATGATCTGCAGCAGATCCGGCTTCGTGCCACCTGTGAGCAGCGAGATCACCAGGGGGTCGGCCGCCGACTCGGTGAAGAACGCCCGGAATCCCTGCAGGAAGGCCGCATAGACGTCACCCACGTTCGCGTCGATCGCATGGTCGACGGCGTCGACGAGGCGGTCCGCCAGCCGCAGCGCGTAGCCCTCAGCCAGGCCCTGCCGGGACCCGAATTCGTTGTAGATCGTCTGTCTGCTGATGCCGGCCGTCTTCGCGACGTCGGACAGCGTGATCGACGACCAGTCCCGGGCCGTCAGCAATTCGCGCATCCCGTCGAGGATGGAATCGCGCAGCAGCACCCTCGACGCCTCGGCGTAAGGGATGCGCTTGTCGCTGGGACGGCTCACACGCGCGACCCTATCCCTTTCCGGTGCCGTTCTCACCGCGCCACCGACCTGCGCCGCGGTCACGGACGGGCGACCTCCACCATCTCGAAATCCGACTTGGCCGCGCCGCAGTCCGGACAGCTCCAGTCGTCGGGGATGTCGTCCCATCGGGTGCCCGGCGCAATGCCGTCCTCGGGCCAGCCCTTGGCCTCGTCGTACTCGAATCCGCATTGCACACATACGAACAGCTTGTAGTCGGTCGCGCTCATTGCTTCACTCCCATCGGTTCGAAATCGACCTTCTCGCGAACGCCGCAGTCCGGGCAACACCATCCGTCGGGGACCACCTCCCACGGCGTGCCGGCCGGAAATCCCTCCCGCGGCGCCCCATTGGCCTCGTCATAGACGTAATCGCATACTGGGCAACGGTATTCGGCCATCAGACTGTCACCCCGTACTTCGCAAGCACCTTGGCCCGTACCCGCGGGTGCAGGTTCACTCGGGTGATGTCCCCGTCGTAGTGGTCAAGCACGCGGTGATCCATGACGCGCCGCCACAGGGGCGGGACGTAGGTCAGCGCGATCATCGAGGCATACCCGCTTGGCAGATTGGGTGCACCGTCCATGCTGCGCAGCGTCTGGTAGCGGCGGGTCGGGTTGGCGTGGTGATCGCTGTGCCGCTGCAGGTGGTAGAGGAACAGGTTCGTCACGATGTGGTCGGAGTTCCAACTGTGTTCCGGCGTGCAGCGCTCGTAGCGCCCGCTCGCGGTCCGCTGCCGCAGCAGTCCGTAGTGCTCCAGGTAGTTCACCGTCTCGAGCAGCGTGAACCCGAATACCGCCGAGATCACGATGTACGGGATGAGGGCCGGTCCGAAGACAGCGATCAGTACGCCGTAGAACACCACCGACATCGCCCACGCATTGAGCACATCGTTGCTCCAATGCCAGGGACTCGTACCGACGCGACGCAGCCGCTGCGCCTCGAGTGCCCACGACGACTTGGCGCTGCCAACAACACTGCGCGGCAGGAACTCCCAGAACGTCTCTCCGAAGCGTGCGGAGGCAGGATCCTCGGGCGTTGCGACCCGCACGTGATGGCCGCGGTTGTGCTCGATGTAGAAGTGGCCGTAGAGGGTCTGGGCCAGCGTGATCTTGGACAGCCAGCGCTCGAGCGAGTCCTTCTTGTGGCCGAGTTCATGCGCGGTGTTGATCCCGATCCCGCCCAGTACGCCCACCGACAGCGCCAGGCCGATCTTGGCGGGCCAGCCCAGAGCGCCGTCGAAGCGCAGCCAGCCAAGGTCCGAGGCGGTGAACAGGTAGGCGCCCATGATCACGCTGGCGTACTGGAACGGGATGTAGGCGTAGGTGCAGTACCGGTAGTACGTGTCGTTCTCCAGGCGCTCCATCACCTCGTCGGGCGGGTTCTGTCCGTCGGGGCCGAACCGCAGGTCGAGGGCGGGCAGCAGCACGTAGAGCAGAATCGGCCCGATCCAGAACGGCACCTGCGCCGCGACGTGCCAGCCGAGCCGGTTGAATGCCCACACCACCGGCAGCATGACGAACAGCGCCGTTGGTGCGATCAGACCCATCAGCCAGAGATAGCGCTTCTTGTCGCGCCATTGCCCGACGGCGGCTTCCATACCCACACCTCCATGTGATGGCCCTCACGTCAATGACTTGACTATAGCTCGCTATTTGTCGCCTGCATAGACATATATCCATGCTTTGTAAACCCACCTCCCGCGCTGAGCGTGTACCTATGACACGCGTCGGGCGGTCCGCGTGTGATAACTCGACACTCGCCGAGCCAAGGGCAGTCAGCCGCCCGCAGTGCCTCAACGACCCTGTGCACGATCAGCCACGGCCGGTTGCGCAGCAGCGCCGAACTCACCCGGACGATGGACCACCCGTCGGCACCCAGCGCGATATGCCTCTCGATGTCGTATGCCCGCTGCCGAAGGGTCCGTCCAGTGCTGTTCGCCGTCATACTCGACGCCCACCTTGACGTCCTCGTAACCCATGTCGATACGGGCATACGCATAACCCGTCTCGTCGCGGACGGCGATCTGGGTGCATGGCCGTCGCAGCCCGGTTTTGAGCAGAGTCAATCGTGTTCGGGTCTCCTGCGGCGATTCCGCGCCGCCGTCCATGATGGCCAGCGTGCGGCGAAGTTGTACCAGGCCACGCTCACCCGGGTGGCGGATGACCAATGGCTCGACGTCCGCGGCGGTCAGCCCAGTGGCGTTGGCGAGCGCATCGAGCCGCACGGCGGCGATCGTCGGACCCGCCCTCCTGCCGAGGTCGAACGCGGTGCGCGCCGCGGTGGTAACCGACATGCCCAGGATCGTGCACACCTCGTCGGGTTCGGGAACGCGGCGGTGGATGACGAGGCCCGAACAACCCGCGTCGGGCCGCATCAACTCAGGCATTCCGCGGTCCAGCCATTTGTCTCCGTGCAGTGCCGCCGCCGATATACCCGCGAGGACCGCCTCGCGACCTGCGAACAGCCACGCCGCCTCGGCGAGGGTGACCGGCGTCAGCATCGCGTCCGCGTCGATGTACACGTTCCGGAAGATCCGCCGGTGCCGCGAGATCAGCGTGCGGCGGGTGACAAGCCCCGCAGAGAGTGCCTCGGTGCCCAGGAACGGTCGAGCGGTAGTAGCCATGGGCGCAGCGAATCGGTCAACTCCGACAACGCCGCGCCGAACGTGGACATTTCGCACGCGAATCGGCCTCCCGCGTGCGAAATGTCCACAGTCACGGATTCATTCACAGGCGACGCTCAGCGCGGGAGGAGGCCCCGTTCCCGCTGACCCAGCACCGAGTGACGGCGGCCGTAGAACACGTAGACGAGCACCCCGATACCCATCCAGACGAGGAACCGGATCCACGTGAGCCCGGTCAGGTTGAGCATCAGCCACAGGCAGGCCAGTATCGACGCGGTCGGCAGCACCGGAACCCAGGGTGCACGGAAGCCGCGCGGCAGGTCCGGCCGGGTCCGGCGTAACACGATGACCCCGGCCGAGACCAGGACGAACGCGAACAGGGTCCCGATGTTGACCATCTCTTCGAGCTTTCCGATCGGGAACACCGAGGCCGCGATGGCAACCAGCACCCCGACGAGGACGGTGATGCGCACCGGGGTGCCATGCGAACCGGTCTTGGCGAGCTGGCGCGGCATCAAGCCGTCGCGCGACATCGCGAAAAGGACCCGCGTCTGCCCGAGCACCAGCACGATCACCACCGTCGTCAGGCCGGCCAGTGCCCCGATCGAGATGACCTTCGCGGCCCAGTCGATGCCGTTGACGGCGAACGCACTGGCGAGGTTGGGATGGCCCTCCTCGCGCAACGTCGTGTAGGACACCATGCCGGACAGCACAACCGCGACCGCGATGTAGAGCACGGTGACGATTCCCAGCGACGCCAGGATGCCGCGGGGCACATCGCGCTGAGGGTTCTTGGTCTCCTCCGCGGTGGTCGCCACGATGTCGAAGCCGATGAAGGCGAAGAACACGATCGACGCGCCGGCCAGCACGCCGTACCAGCCGTAGTGGCTGCCTTCGGCGCCGGTCAGCAACGAGAACAGGGACTGCTCGGTGCCCGAGCCTCCCTTGCCCGCCTCACCGGGCGGGATGAACGGCGAGTAGTTTGCCGGGTTGATGTAGAAGGCACCCACAACCACGACCAGTAGCACCACCGCGACCTTGATCACCGTGATCACCAGGCTCACCCCGGCCGACAGCTTCGTCCCCATCGCCAGGAGCATCGTGACGGCCGCGATGATCAGCAGCGCTCCCCAGTCCACCGAAACTCCACCCAGATCGGCTATGCCACCGCTGAATCCGAACACGGTGCCCAAGTAGCTCGACCAGCCCTTGGCCACGACGGCCGCTGCGACGGCGAATTCGAGGATCAGATCCCAGCCGATGATCCACGCGATGAATTCACCGAAGGTCGCGTAGGAGAATGTGTACGCGCTACCCGCGACCGGCAGTGTCGATGCGAACTCGGCATAACACAGCGCCGCGAGTCCGCACGCAACGGCCGCGATCAAAAACGAGATCGATATGGCTGGACCGGTGAGATTGGCTGCCGTCGATGCCGTGATCGTGAAGATGCCTGCGCCGATGACCACCGAGACACCGAAAACCGTGAGATCCCACCAGGTCAGGTCCTTGCGTAGCCGGGTCGACGGTTCGTCGGTGTCGGCGATGGACTGCTCGACCGATTTGGTGCGCCACCTACCTGACATGGGAGATCCCTTCTCCAGGCTGATCTCCGAAATCTACCGACTACCGTGCCGGCCACGGGCCAGAGTTATGAACACGCAACCGTCATCGCCGAATTGTGCCGCTCGATCGGGCCGTCAAGCGACTGCTAGATCCCGATCGTGACGCGGAAGATGCGGGAGGGGCCGTGCGCGACGAGCCGGATCGGTCCCTCGTCGGCCGCGACCCAGGCGGCAGCGCCACGGACGAGCGTGACGCTGCTGGCCTTCGCGTGCACCACGGTCGTGCCCTCGGTGCACAGCAACACCTGAGGTCCGTCATGGCGCGACGGAGCATCGACCTCGTGGCCGAGCATCCCACCGTCGATGCACAGCACCGACACCGCGAACTCCGGTGCGGGTGTCTGGTAGATGAGTTCCATTCCTTCCCTGGCGATTTGGGCTCTCAGGGCGGACTCTGGCGTCGGCGTGAAATCGAGCACGCGCAGCAGCTCGGGCACATCGACGTGTTTGGGCGTCAGACCGCCGCGCAACACGTTGTCCGAGTTCGCCATCACCTCAACACCCACGCCGTGCAGATAGGCGTGCAGATTTCCGGCGGGCAGATAGATGGCTTCGCCGGGCTGGAGGGTAATCCTGTTCAGCAACAGCGACGCGAGCACACCGGCGTCGCCCGGATAGCGTTCGCCCAGTTCCAGCACCGTCTTGGTGTGCGCCGCAAACTCGGTGGCCCCGGAGCGGATATAGGCGATCGCACCCTCGAGGACCGCGGGCACGAGCACGTCGAGGTCCGGCTGCGGCGCGGTGATCCAGGTGGTGAAAAGAGCGCGCAGGCCGTCGGCGTCCGACTGACCCGACAATAGGTTGATGTAGGGGTCGAGGTCGGACACGGCCAGCGCGCGCATCAGCTCGACGGTCTGCACTGCGGGCCGGAATCCGGCAAGGGCGTCGAACTGATCGAGCGCCACCAGCAGTTCGGGTTTATGGCTGCGGTCGCGGTAGTTGCGCGTCGGTGCCGATACCGGGATGCGCGATCGATCCTCGCGGGCGTAGCCCTCGACGGCCTGCTCGGCACTCGGGTGGGCCTGCAGTGACAGCGGCTCGTCAGCGGCCAGCACCTTCACCAGGAACGGCAGCGTGTCACCGAAACGGGCTACGGCCGCCGCGCCCAGCTGCCCCTCGGGATCGCCGCGCAGCGACTCGAGCAGGGACTGCTCACCTTGCTCGGTCTGCAGCCAGGCCGGGTCTCCGGGGTGAGCGCCGAACCACAGTTCGGCCTCGGGATGCGCTGTGGGACTTTGCCTTCCGGTGAACTCAGCGATTGCAGTCCGCGAACCCCACGCATAGGTTCGCACCGCTCCGCGTAGCAGGTGCACTCGATCAACCTCGAACCAGTCGCAGGTAGACGGCCGCCATCTCCAGCCGCACGGCCAACATCGCCAATTGCTGTTCGGGGCGGCCGGCGGGCCGCGACGTACCAGCGCCGTCGGCAGCGCCGGGCACATCGAACGCATCGATGACGTCGATTCCATCGAAACCGCTCACGCGTGCCGTGACAGCGGGCCTGTCGGCGTCGGTCGTCAGCACGAAGGTCCGGACCTGGGCCGGTAACGGGCCATCGAGCTCCTCGTCGTGGAACAGCGACCGCTCGTAGTCCACGCCCGAACGCCCAAGCCCCATGCGCATCGCCACGAGCACATCACCCAGCCCGACCGCGGCAACCGTGTCCTGGGCGATGCGCAGCATGGCCGCGGCGCCGTGCCTGGCCAGCGCGAGCATCGCGGCGTTGTCGCCGGCGAGCACCACGGACCTCCCCGACATCCGGTCGGCCAGCGATTTGGCGGGGTTGGTGAACAGCTCGCGTCCCGCGCTGTTGCGCAACACCTCGGCGTCCAGCTCGTCGGCCATCACAGCCAGGTCCGACCGCAGGCCTGGGTTCACGATCGACAGCGCGCCGAGGCCGGCGGCGAGGTAGTGGGCGAGCGCGAAATCGTCGGAGACGGCCACACGCGGGGCGACGCAGACCGATCGCCCGACGGTGACGTCGCGCAGCGGTCCCTCGTAGGGGGCGACGACGACCACCCGCGCGCCGCGCCGCACCCCGGTGGCGGCAGCGGCGACCAGCACCGGGTCGCCTGGGTCATCGCCGGCCACGATGAGGACGTCAAGGGCGCCGATCCACGGTGGAGCTTCGGCGGCGACCACGATCGGAGACGCCGAGGACGCACCGAGTGCGGCCGCCAGCATCGCCCCCGCAGACTCGGCGGTGCCGCGCCCGGCCACCCAGATCACGGTGCGCGGCGGTTGACCTGAGCGCAACGAGTCAAGGTCCGCCTCATCGAGCGCCGCCGCGGCGGCGCGTACCTGCGCCCCCGCCATCGAGGCGGCACGCAGCAAGCCGTGCCGGTCGGCGGCCAGTAAGCCGTCGCCGTCGTCGAGATCGACGATGGCGCGGGTCACGTTCACGGCGCGGCTCCGCCTTGGGAGGCGATGGTGGTGGATACCTGCCCGACAACCCCGTCGACCTCTTCTTCGGTGCGGGCCTCGACGTTGAGCCGCAGCAGCGGCTCGGTGTTGGACGTGCGCAGATTGAACCAATTGCCGCCGCCCAGGTCGACCGTCACCCCGTCGAGGTGGTCGATGGAGTGGATGCGAGGGCCGAACGCGCTGAGCACCGCGTCCACGCACGCGGCTGCGTCACTGACCGTGAAATTGATCTCACCCGAGGCGGCGTAGCGCTCGTAGTCGGCCATCAACTCCGAGAGCGGCCGCTCCTGCTCACCGAGCGCCGACAACACGTGAAGCGCGGCGAGCATCCCGGAGTCGGCACCCCAGAAGTCCCGGAAGTAGTAGTGGGCGGAATGCTCACCGCCGAATATCGCTCCGGTGTCGGCCATCAAAGCCTTGATGTAGGAGTGCCCCACACGCGACCGCACCGGGGTGCCGCCACGCTCCACGACGAGTTCCGGGACGGCACGCGAGGTGATGAGGTTGTGAATCACCGTTGCGCCGGTCTCACGATTGAGCTCCCTGGCGGCCACGAGGGCGGTCACCGCCGACGGCGACACCGGCTGGCCCTTTTCGTCGACGACGAAGCAACGGTCGGCGTCACCGTCGAATGCCAAACCGATGTCGGCACCGGTGGCGACCACATGCGCCTGCAGGTCGACAAGGTTGGCCGGATCCAGCGGGTTGGCTTCGTGGTTGGGGAACGTGCCGTCCAGCTCGAAGTACAGCGGCAGCGCGGTGATCGCCTCGATCGGCCCGAGCACCGCAGGCGTCGTGTGGCCTGCCATACCGTTGCCGGCGTCGACGGCGACCCGCAGCGGATGCAGGGCGCTCACGTTGACCAGCGATCGCAGGTAAGTGCCGTACTCGGCCAGGACGTCACGGTCGTCGGCGGTCCCCGGAGACCCGTCGTACTCCGGGATGCCCGCAATGACGTCCTCGGAGATAGCGGTCAGCCCGGTGTCCTTTCCGACCGGCTTGGCGCCCGCACGGCACAGTTTGATGCCGTTGTAGGCCGCCGGGTTGTGACTGGCCGTGAACATGGCACCCGGGCACTCGAGCAGCCCCGACGCGAAGTACAGCTGATCGGTCGACGCGAGCCCGATCCTTACGACGTCCAGGCCCTGCGCCATCACGCCTTCGGCAAACGCATTCGCCAGTGCCGGCGAACTTGACCGCATATCGTGGCCGACGACGACCTGCTTGGATCCGCGTCCGGCTGCCTCATCGCGAACCAGCCGCGCGAAGGCGCCGCCGACATCAGCCACGAAGAGCTCGTTGATCTCCTCGCCAACCAAGCCGCGCACGTCGTACGCCTTGATGACACGATGAACCGCCGCGGCCGGCCAGGACATAAGACTCCTCGCAACAAAGATCGTTGCCGTCAGCCTAACCGCCGCGGCGCTACGACGCCTCGGCTACCTCGTCGGCTACTCCGCCGGATCGGGCAACACACGCAGGTGGCCGCGTCTGCGGCCGGTCGATTCCGGTCGCCTGGCGGGGGCCGCCATCACCGAGCCGCCGTGCACGCCGGTGGCGGGGTCGGAAAAGCCGGCGACCATGCCGTTGACGGGGGCGGCACCGTCGCGCCCCTCCCGTACCGCGTCGGCCAACGCCACCAGATCATCCTCGTCGGGGTGGGACGGCAGCGGTCCGGCGTGCCGAACCAGTTCCCAACCGCGGGGCGCGGTGATCCTGCTGGCATGCCCGACGCACAGGTCCCAGGAGTGCGGCTCGGCCACGATGGCCAGCGGACCGACCACGGCAGTGGAATCGGAGTAGACGAACGTCAGCGTCGCCACCGCATAGTGGGGGCACCCGGGCCGGCAGCAGCGACGGGGAGCATTCACGGACGAGAGGTTATCGTGCGGAAACGCCGCGAGGGCACGGACACGCGCAGCGTCGGGACGGCCGATCTCCAACCGTTACGATCAGTCGCGTGGCCGAGCGTAACCATCGGGTATCGCGCCGCGGCCGGGATTTGCGCGGCCCGCTGCTACCTCCGACGGTGCCGGGCTGGCGCAGCCGGGCTGAGCGGTTTGACATGGCGGTGCTCGAAGCCTACGAGCCCATCGAGCGACGCTGGCAGGACCGGGTGTCCGCGCTCGACGTCGCGGTGGACGAGATTCCCCGCATCGCGCCGAAGGATCCCGATAGCGTGCAGTGGCCCGCGGAGGTGGTGGCTGACGGGCCGATCGCCCTCGCCCGCCTCATACCCGCCGGCGTCGACGTCCGCGGTAACGCAACGCGGGCGCGGATCGTGTTGTTCCGCAAGCCCATCGAGCGCCGCGCGAAGGACAGCGAAGAACTCGCCGAGCTGTTGCACGAGGTGCTGGTGGCGCAGGTGGCCACCTATTTGGGAGTCGAACCTTCTGTCATCGATCCGACGATCGACGACGACTGACGTCGTTCGTTGAATGCCAGGTGCCGGACGTCAGATGATGCCGCGCTTGAGCCTGCGGCGCTCCCTCTCGGACAGGCCACCCCAGATACCGAAGCGTTCGTCATGGGCGAGCGCGTACTCCAGGCACGCATCGCGCACCTCACACCCCATGCAGATCCGCTTCGCCTCGCGAGTCGAGCCTCCCTTCTCGGGGAAGAACGCCTCGGGATCTGTTTGCGCACACAATGCGCGGTCTTGCCATTGATCTTCGGTAGTTGCCGGTTCAACATCGAACTGGTCCGGGACCAAACTCAATTGAGGACGTCCCGCTGCCCCCATCGGTGTCTGCCCGGTGTCGATGTGCGGTGCACTGCCCACTGAGCCGTACATCCGGCTGTCAAACCGGACTAGACGATCGAAATCGCTTCGCTCATAAGACATGTCCCGCCTCCTCACTCGGTCTCGTAGGTCCTCAATGGAGCCCCACTGTGGTGACGTGCGGCCGTCTCAATCGAACAAATGGTCGAATCTCGGTATGCGGCACCGGAATCGGGAGCCAACCGGGAAATGACACTGGTGTGATTACACACGCGTTAGCTGCCGCGGTCAAGCGCAGGAACAGGAATTCATACCATCTCGTGACACGAATTCGGCGCGTCGTTTCATCGGCGTGTCCTTGGCGTGACGCGCGCCGCCCGTGCGCCCCTTTCGACGGCCGGTTCACATCCGGGTCTGCGTGCCCTCACAGCCGGTCCAAACCCACTTTCGTGCGGAGGCCTAATGTCGAACGCTGTGAAGGTCACTGTTTTGGTCGGCGGGGTCGGCGGGGCCCGGTTCCTGCTGGGAGTGCAGGCCCTGCTGGGGATCGGCGGCGGCAGCCGCCAATCCGAACACAGCGGCGCGAGCCCGTCAGACGCCGGCGGCGATCATGAACTTACCGCGGTGGTCAATATCGGCGACGACGCCTGGATGTTCGGCGTTCGCATCTGTCCGGATCTCGACACCTGCATGTACACGCTCGGCGGCGGAATCGACCCCGACCGCGGCTGGGGCCATCGCAACGAAACGTGGAACGCCAAGGAGGAACTCGCCGCCTACGGTGTGCAGCCCGATTGGTTCGGCCTCGGCGATCGCGACCTCGCCACGCATCTCGTCCGCAGCCAGATGCTGCGTGCGGGCTATCCGCTCTCGCAGGTGACCGAGGCGCTCTGCGCGCGGTGGTCACCCGGGGCGCACCTGCTGCCTGCCAGCGACGACCGCAGCGAAACCCATGTCGTGATCACCGACCCCGCCGACGGCGAGCGCCGCGCGATTCACTTCCAGGAATGGTGGGTGCGGTACCGCGCGAAGGTTCCCACCCACGGTTTCGCGTTCGTCGGCGCGGACAAGGCGACCGCAGGGCCCGGCGTCACCGAGGCCATCGCCAACGCGGACGTGGTGCTGTTGGCTCCGTCGAACCCGGTGGTCAGCATCGGTGCGATCGTGGCCGTTCCCGGCATTCGCGGTGCGCTGCGTTCCACATCGGCGCCGGTGATCGGCTACTCTCCCATCATCGGCGGAAAACCGTTGCGCGGCATGGCCGATGAGTGCCTGTCCGTCATCGGCGTCGAATCGACCTCGGAAGCTGTCGGTCGCCATTACGGGGCCCGGTCGGACACCGGGTTGCTCGACGGCTGGCTGATACACGAGGGCGACAGCGCGCAGGTCGACGGGGTCGACGTCCGCGCCGTTCCGCTGCTGATGACCGATCCCCAAGCCACCGCCGAGATGGTGCGCGCGGGAATGGAATTGGCGGGCGTCACCGGGGGCATGCGGCCATGACCGAACACGGTTCGGCGGCGGCCATCGAGGTACATCCCGTGGCCGGACTGCCGGAGTTCCGACCCGGGGATGATCTAGCCGGTGCCATCGCCGCCGCCGCGCCCTGGGTGCTCGACGGCGACGTCGTGGTGGTCACCAGCAAAGTCGTGTCCAAGGTCGAGGGCCGAATCGTCGCCGCGCCAAGCGACAGTGACGAGCGGGATGCGTTGCGGCGCAAACTAATCGATGCCGAAGCAGTACGGGTGCTGGCACGCAAGGGCCGCACCCTCATCACCGAGAACGCCCTCGGTCTTGTGCAGGCCGCAGCTGGAGTCGACGGTTCCAACGTCGACTCGACGGAACTTGCCTTGCTGCCGGTGGATCCCGATGCCAGTGCCGCGGCGTTGCGAGCGAACCTGCACGGCCTCCTCGGGGTCACCGTTGGCGTGGTGGTCACCGACACGATGGGCCGCGCATGGCGGAACGGCCAGACCGACGTTGCGATCGGTGCCGCGGGCCTGACGGTGCTGCACGGCTATGCCGGGGCACGCGACAGCCATGGCAACGAACTGTTCGTCACCGAGGTGGCCGTCGCCGACGAGATCGCCGCGGCCGCCGATTTGGTCAAGGGCAAGCTCACCGGCCTGCCCGTCGCGGTGGTGCGCGGATTGAAGTTGCGCGACAACGGATCCAATGCGCGAACTCTCGTGCGCGCCGGCGAGGAGGATCTCTTCTGGCTCGGGACCGAGGAGGCACTGACCCTCGGTCGCCAGCAGGCCCAGCTGCTCCGCCGATCGGTCCGCGCGTTCACCACCGAACCGGTGCAGGCGGATCTCATCGAGGCCGCGGTCGGCGAGGCGCTGACCGCTCCCGCACCCCATCACACCCGCCCGGTGCGATTCGTGTGGGTGCAGGACGGCGGCGCTCGCACCCGGCTGCTGGACCGGATGCAGGAGAGGTGGAAAGCCGATCTCAGCGCCGACGGCAGGACGCCCGACGCCGCCGAACGTCGTGTGGCTCGCGGTCAGATCCTCTACGACGCACCGGAATTGATGATCCCGTTCATGGTGCCCGACGGCGCACACAGCTATCCCGACCCGAGGCGCACGGCCGCCGAGCACACGATGTTCACCGTCGCCGTCGGCGCGGCGGTCCAGGGTCTGCTGGTGGCACTGGCGGTGCGGGGCGTTGGCAGCTGCTGGGTCGGGTCGACGATCTTCGCCGCGGACCTGGTGCGAGACCAGCTCGGACTGCCGGAGGAGTGGGAACCGCTCGGCGCGATCGCGATCGGATACCCGCGTAACCCGTCACCCCCGCGCGGCCCGGTTCCGACCGACGGCCTCCTGCTGAGACGATGACCCCTCCCCCAGCGATTTCGGCGCGCTTTCGTGCGCTCACCGTCGAAAAGCGCGCCGAAATCGCGGAGCGATGACCGGCTTGCACGCGTCGGTCGTCGCACTCCTCACCTCGTGGGATGCCCCCGATCCCGCACAGGACGCACTGCGGCATGCGGTGCTGTCGTTCCTGATCGCCCGGCCTGACGCCTGCATGCGCGAGTGCGTGCCCGGCCATATCACCGCGTCGACGCTGGTACTCGACGCGGCGGGCACCCACGCGCTGCTCACCCTGCACCCCCGTTTCGGCCGCTGGCTGCAACTGGGCGGACACTGCGAGCCCACCGACACCGACATCCACGCCGCGGCGCTTCGGGAGGCGACCGAGGAGTCAGGGATAGAAGGGCTGACGGTCGACCCCGAACTGGCGGCCCTGCATGTACACCCCGTCACCTGCTCGTTGGGTCAGCCGACCCGACATCTCGACGTGCAGTTCCTGATGCACGCCCCGCCAGGCGCCGAGATCAGTTGCAGCGACGAATCATTGGACCTGCGGTGGTGGCCGATGGACGCGTTACCGCATGACATGGACTTCGGCCTGACCCAGCTCGCCGACGCGGCCCGCCTGCGCCGGGACGGCGGGCGGGGGCGCAGAGCCCGTCACACGTCAGATGAGTAGCGGATGCCGCCGTCGGGGATGGTGACGCCGGGCCAGACCCGCGCACCGCGCAACAGCTCGCACCGCGCGCCGATGTCGGCGCCGTCTCCGATGACACCGTCGCGGATCAGTGCCCGCGGCCCGATCCGGGTTCCGAAGCCGATGATCGACCGCTCGATCACCGAGCCGGCCTCAACCCGGACGCCGTCGAAGATCACCGCGCCGTCCAGCCGCGCGCCCGCGCCGATCTCCGCGCCACGCCCGACCACGGTGCCGCCGATGAGCACCGCGCCCGGCGCGACGGCGGCTCCGTCGTGGACGAGCGACTCCCCGCGGTGGCCGTGCAGAGCGGGCGATGGGGCGATCCCCCGGACCAGGTCGGCGGAACCGCGGACGAAGTCCTCCGGGGTGCCCATGTCACGCCAATAGGTGGCGTCGACGTAGCCACACACCCGCAGGCCGGCGGCGAGCATCGACGGGAACACCTCGCGCTCCACCGATGAGGCGCGCCCGACGGGAATGCGATCGATCACCTCGCGCCTGAAGACGTAGCAGCCGGCGTTGACCTGATCGGTCGGCGGGTCCTCGGTCTTCTCCAGGAAGGCGGTGACCACGCCGTCGCCATCGGTCGGCACGCAGCCGAAGGCGCGGGGATCGCCCACCCGCACCAGGTGCAGGGTGACGTCGGCCCCGTGAGTGATGTGGTGATCCAGCAGCGCACCGAGATCCGCACCGGACAGCACATCGCCGTTGAACACCATCGCGGTGTCGTAGCGCAGCTTGTCCTTCACGTTGGCGATCGCGCCGCCGGTCCCCAGAGGCTCGGTCTCGGTGACGTAATCGATCTGCAGCCCGAGCCCGGACCCGTCGCCGAACTCGGCCTCGAACACCCGGGCCTTGTAGGAAGTGCCGAGCACGACATGCTCGATGCCCGCCGCGGCGATGCGCGACAGCAGATGGGTCAGGAACGGCAGCCCCGCCGTCGGCAGCATCGGCTTCGGAGCGGACAAGGTGAGTGGGCGAAGCCGGGTGCCCTGGCCACCGACCAGGACGACGGCGTCGACCTTCGACCGATCGACCGCGTCGGACACCTCAGCCACGCCCTTTCGCCTGCTTGCGTCGGCAACCCTGTTTACGTCGGGAACTCTGCACCGCCAGACCGCTTCGCGCGGCAAGGGCGCCCCGTATCGTCCATCGCAGCGGCGCCTGCCACCGCCTCGGATACCGATCCGCGAGGAAAGTGTAGGTACTGGTGTGATGGGCCGCCAGGTTGCGGGCCGGGTCACGACCGGTGGAGTGACCCTTGTCGTGCAGAACCTCCGCCGAGGGCACGTATACGTTCTGCCAGCCCGCCTTTCCCAGGCGATCTCCCAAGTCGACGTCCTCCATATACATGAAGTAGCGCTCGTCGAAGCCACAGACCTCATCGAAGGCGTCACGGCGCAGCAACAGGCACGAACCAGACAGCCAGCCGACGGACCGTTCGCTGGGGTCCAGCCGGTCCTGTCGGTACGCAGCCGTCCACGGATTGTCGGCCCACCACGGCCCCACCACCGCGTGCATGCCACCACGGACCAGGCTCGGCTGGTGGCGAGCCGACGGATACACCGATCCGTCGGGGTCGCGGATCAGGGGGCCGAGCGCACCCGCGGTCGGCCAGCGTACGGTCGCCGCCAGCAGCGCGTCGATGGACCCGGGCCCCCATTGCACGTCGGGGTTGGCCACGATGAAGAAGTCGACCCCCGGCACATCCTGAAGATTGGCGGCCACCGCACGATTGACCGCCCTTCCGTAGCCCAGGTTCGAACCGGTGCGAAACAGCCGGACGTTGGGATAGCGCCGCTCGGCCGCCTCCGGATACCCGTCGGTCGACCCGTTGTCCGCCATGACGACCGTGACCGGCCGTTCGGTGGCGTGCGCCAGCGACGCCAGGAATCGGTCGAGATGCGGACCCGGGGAGTACGTCACCGTGACCACCATCAGGGGCCGGGCCGCTCCGTCACTCACGGCGTAGAGGGTAGCGGGCGAACGTCGGCGAGCGCTGCGGTGAGGGCCTCGCGCCACGGCCGAAGGGGGGTGAGGCCCGCCTGCGCCGAGCGCACACCCGACAGCGCCGAGTACATCGGCCGCGGGGCCGGACGCGGATGGCGGTTCGTGCCGACGGGGCGGATCCGCTCGGGATCGGCACCGATCTCTTCGAATACTGCCCTGGCCTGCTCATAGCGGCTCACCGCGCCCTTGTTGGCGGCGTGCAGCACGGGTTCCCGGATCGCGCCGTCGGCCACCTCGAGCAGCGCGCCCGCCAGGTCCGAGACGTAGGTCGGGGAGCTCACTTGGTCCGCCACCACGTCGACCGTCCCTTCGCCGGGGGCGAGGCGGCGGATGGCGGCCACGAAGTCCGCCCCGTCGCGGCCCTCGAAGATCCACGCGGTCCGGACGATGTGTGCGTCGGGCATGGCGGCCAGCACCGCGAACTCACCTGCGAGTTTGGTGCGCCCGTACACGCCGAGCGGACCGGGCTCGTCATCGAGCTCGTACGGCCGCGGCTCGGCGCCCCCGAAGTCTCCGCTGAACACATAGTCGGTCGAGATGTGAACGAGTTCCGCGCCCGCGCGAGCGCATGCGTGCGCGACATTCTCGGCGCCGACGCTGTTGACCGCGTGCGCGCGGTCCGGATCGGCCTCGGCCCGATCGACCTGGGTATAGGCCGCGCAGTTGACCACCACGTCACCGGCGGCCACGAAACGCTCGGGCGCGGCTGGATCTGTGATGTCACACTGCGCCGACGTCAGCGTCAGCACCTCACGCCCTTGCCGGGCCGCCTGACCAGCCAAGACGCGGCCGACCATACCTCCGGCGCCGGTGATCACGATTCGCTGCGACATAGTCATGAGTCTGGCACGCCGCTTGTCGTTACCCATTCTCTGCACGTCTCGCAAGTAGCCTTGGCTGATGCCCGCTCGCCTTCTCCGCACTATCGCCGTGACGATTGCGGTCGTCGTGGTGCTTGGAACCGGGGTGGCGTGGAGCCGGATCCGCTCGTTCGAGTCGGGTATCAACCACATTTCGTCCGCCGCGCTGGGTGAGGGCGGCGATGACGGCGCGGTCGATATCCTGCTCGTCGGGCTTGACAGCCGCACCGACGCCCACGGCAACCCGCTGAGCCAGGACGAGCTGGCCACGCTGCGGGCCGGCGACGATGTCTCGACGAACACCGACACGATCATCCTGGTGCGCATCCCCAACAACGGGCAGTCGGCCACCGCGATCTCCATTCCCCGCGACTCCTATGTCCAGGCTCCCGGCCTGGGCAAGATGAAGATCAACGGTGTATATGGCTCCGTTCACCTGGAGAAGATGAAGGAGCTGGTCGAGACCGACGGCATGGACCCCGCGCTGGCCGCACCGCAGGCCACCGAGGCCGGCCGAGAGGCGCTGATCAAGACGGTCGCCAAACTCACCGGAGTCACCGTCGATCACTACGCCGAGATCGGGCTGCTGGGTTTCGCACTCATCACCGACGCGCTCGGCGGTGTGGATGTGTGCCTGAAAGAGCCTGTCTACGAACCGCTTTCGGGCGCCGATTTCCCGGCCGGCTGGCAGAAGCTGGACGGTCCGCAGGCGCTGAGTTTCGTCCGCCAACGTCACGACCTGCCGCGCGGCGACCTCGACCGGGTCACCCGCCAGCAGGTCGTCATGGCTTCGCTGGCGCACCAGGTGATCTCGAGTAAGACGCTGTCCAGCCCCGCCACGCTGAGCCGGCTGGAGGCCGCCATCCAGCGCTCGGTGGTCCTCTCCGACGACTGGGACATCATGCAGTTCGTCGAACAGTTGCAGAACCTGGCAGGCGGCAACGTGGCATTCGCAACGATCCCCGTGCTGCGCGAGGACGGCTGGAGCGACGATGGGATGCAGAGCGTGGTTCGAGTCGACCCGGATCAGGTCCGCGGGTGGGTGCAGGGACTCCTGCACGATCAGGATGAGGGTAAGACCGACGAATTGGCCTACACGCCAGGCACAACCACGGTCGACGTGATCAACGACACCGATATCAACGGGCTGGCGGCCTCGGTGTCGGAGGCGTTGACCGCCAAGGGGTTCGTGGCGGGCGACGTCGGCAACAACGAGGAGGCCAGGGTCAGTTCCAGTCAGGTCCAGGTAGCCGACGCCGATGACCTTGGCGCCCAGGCGGTCTCCCGCGAGCTCGGCGGCCTGCAGGTGGTCGAGAACTCATCGGTGCGGCCCGGCTCGGTGCGGGTGGTGCTGGCCGACGACTACACCGGCCCCGGTTCGGGGTTGGACGGCGCGAGCGCCGCCCTGACCACCGTCGACCACACCGCGGCAAGCCCGACCGAGACGGCACCGCCGCCGCCCACGATCATCACCGCGGGTGCCGACGATCCGCAGTGCGTGTATTGACGCCGGGCGCACACCGATGACCACCCTGAGTTCGGCGGTGCTGGATCCGCTTCTGGCGTCCGACCCGGCGGGGCCGCGAATCACGTACTACGACGACGCCTCCGGCGAGCGCATCGAGCTATCCACCGTGACGCTGGCCAACTGGGCCGCCAAGACCGCGAACCTACTGCGCGACGAGTTCGGCGGGGGACCCGTCAGCCGGGTGGCGGTGCTGCTGCCGGCCCACTGGCAGACCGCGGCCGTGCTGTTCGGGGTGTGGTGGATCGGGGCGGAGGCGGTACTCGACGGTGGCGACGCCGACATCGCGCTGTGCACCGCCGATCGGTTGGACGAGGCCGACGCAGCCGTCGGCGCCGGCGAGATCGCCGCACTGTCACTCGACCCATTCGGCAAGCCGGTGCCCGGACTGCCGATCGGAGTTACCGACTACGCCACCTCGGTGCGCGTCCACGGCGATCAGGTGATACCCGAACGGAAGCCGGGTCCGGCGCTGGACGGCCGCTCGGTTGCCGACGTCCTCGTCGGCGGCCACGCATCCGCGGCGGCGCAGGGCATCACCGCGGCCGACCGGGTGATGTCGTCGGCCGGCTGGGCGACCGCCGACGAACTACTCGACAACCTGCTGGCCATCTACATCGTCGGTGCTTCGCTCGTTCAGGTCTGCCATCCCGATCCGGCCGCGCAGGAGCGGCGCCGGGTGACGGAGAAGGTGACCCGCGTCCTGGGCCGGTGACATCCGTTGACATCAGGTGACATTCGGCCAACGGGAACGTCGTGGGAATGGGCGCTCGGAAACCTGTGGACTCTGGCGGCGATGGTGTCGTTCGTCTGTGGCTTCGACGCGCTCAACGCATCGTCGCGGCACCAGAGGCAGACTGCTCACGATGTGGAGACGCTGGGCAAACCGCGCACGTGTGGAACACGATGCGAACGGGACGGTCGGCACGGCCGGCGGTCAACAGGCGGGGCGGTCGGTGCGCCGGCACCGGACAGCACGTTAAGGTCGGGGCCATGTCCGACATTGTCCGAAGCCCGTTGGACCAGGCGCGCTTGCAACGCGCAGCGGTGTCAACCGGGGTGTGGCGGCGTCTCGACGTCGTCGCGGAAACCGGCTCGACCAACGCCGATCTGCTCGCCCGCTCGGCGGCGGGAGAGGACATCGCGGGCGCGGTGCTGCTGGCCGAGTACCAGTCGGCCGGACGCGGACGGCACGGTCGCACATGGGTGGCTGCCCCGCGGTCGCAGATCACGATGTCGGTGGGCGTCGACGTCGCAAATGTAGCCCCGGCGTCGTGGGGCTGGATACCGTTGTTGAGTGGTGTCGCGGTGGTGGATACCGTCCGCGAAATCCATGGGGTCTCCCCCACCCTCAAGTGGCCCAACGATGTGCTTGTCGGCTCGGCAAAGCTGGCAGGTATTCTTGCCGAAGTGGCAACTCCGGCGCCCGTCGTGATCGTCGGAATCGGCCTCAATGTGACCCTGACCGCCGATGAAGCCCCAGATTCCGTCGCTACGTCACTGGCCATGCTTGGCGTCACGGACATCGATCGCACCGAGCTGACGGCCCGACTGCTGGCCAATTTGGCAGCGCGATTCGAGCACTGGAAATCGTTGGGCGGGAACGATGCCGACCTCGCCGCCGACTACACGAGCATGAGCAGCACCCTGTCGACTGAGGTGCGCGTGTTGCTTCCCGGGGGCCGGGAGATCACCGGAGTGGCATGTTCGATCGACGATTCGGGCCGGTTGTTGATGAACGAAGGCGATTCAGTGGTGCCGATTTCGGCGGGCGATATCACCCACCTTCGACCCGCTTCCGGCGATCAGCGCAACAGTGCTCGAGACATCACGACGCGCTGAATCTGGTTGGTGCCCTCGTATATCTGAGTGATCTTGGCGTCGCGCATCATCCGCTCGACGGGGAAATCGGTGGTGTAGCCCGCGCCGCCGAACAGCTGGACGGCGTCGGTGGTGACCTCCATCGCCACATCGGAGGCGAAGCACTTCGACGCCGCCGAAATGAAACCGAGATCGCCCTCCCCCCGTTCGGCACGGGCCGCCGCCGAGTAGACCATCAGACGCGCGGCCTCCACCTTCATCGCCATGTCGGCGAGCAGGAACTGCACGCCCTGAAACTCACTGATCGCCTTCCCGAACTGCTTGCGGTCTTTGGTGTAGGCGATGGCAGCGTCCACCGCGCCCTGCGCAATGCCCACTGCCTGAGCGCCGATCGTCGGGCGGGTGTGGTCCAGGGTCGCCAGCGCGGTCTTGAACCCCGTCCCCGGCTCACCGATGATCCGATCCCCCGGGACGCGACAGTTCTCGAAGTACAACTCGGTGGTCGGCGAACCCTTGATCCCGAGCTTCTTCTCCTTGGGCCCCACCGAGAATCCTTCATCGTCCTTGTGCACCATGAACGCGGAAATGCCACTGGCGCCCTTATCCGGATCGGTCACCGCCATCACCGTGTACCACGTCGACTTACCGCCGTTGGTGATCCAGCACTTGGAGCCGTTCAGAATCCAGTCGTCACCGTCGGCGCGCGCCCTGGTGCGCATCGCCGCCGCATCACTGCCGGCCTCCCGTTCCGAAAGCGCGTAGGAGGCCATCATCCCGCCGGTGGCCAGATCCGGCAGCACCTTCTTCTTCAGCTCGTCACTGCCCCTCAGAATGAGCCCCATCGTGCCCAGCTTGTTGACCGCCGGAATCAGCGACGCCGATGCGTCCACCCGCGCAACCTCCTCGATGACGATGCACGCCGCCACCGAATCCGCACCCTGACCGCCGAACTCTTCAGGGATGTGGACCGCGTGGAAACCGGAGGCATTCAACGCATCCAACGCCTCCTGCGGGAAGCGGGCATTCTCATCGACGTCCGCGGCATGCGGCGCGATCTCCTTCTCGCACAAGCCCCGAATCGCCGCGCGCAACTCGTCATGCTCCTCCGGCAGCTTGAACACATCGAACGTTGGATTCCCGGCCCAACCAGCCATCGCAGCCTCCTTATTACTCACGGGTAACGTAACGGTACTCCGGCCTCGGACAGCGAAGGCAGACCAGTGCCGTCACGCCGACTCGCTCCCAGATCTCAGGATTCCATCAGTATCGTTGCGTCTTTGTCTAAGGCAGCGCGAATAATCTGCGTGACATGGACATTCACGTGAACGCAAGCCCGTTCCGAAATCGGGCCGCGTGCGAATGCGGGTGGCTGGGCAGATCGCGGTGGTTCCGCGGATCCGCGTCGGTGGACGCGGGGATTCACGCCGCACACAGTGGTCATGCGCCGGCTCCGACAGCTCTGATGAGCACTTCGGCCGTCCCGCTTCACATACGAGCCTCGTGAGCAAGCGACCGCCTCAGATCGGATACCGCTGTCAGTCGGATGGAGTGCCGAGAATTCGCTGACGAAGCGCCTCGTCCTTCTTTAGTACCAGCTCCTCGAGCGTCGCCTGATACCGCAGCATCTTCTCGCGCAGCGGGATATCGGTGGCTCCGAGAATCCGAACAGCGAGCAGACCGGCGTTACGGGCCCCCCCGATCGAGACGGTTGCCACCGGTACGCCCGCAGGCATCTGCACGATCGACAACAACGAGTCCAGGCCGTCGAGGCGAGCCAGCGGTACCGGCACTCCGATCACCGGCAGCGGGGTTGCCGCGGCGACCATGCCAGGCAGGTGCGCTGCTCCCCCGGCTCCCGCGATGATCACTTCCACACCCCGCGAGGCGGCGCCTTGGGCGTACCTCAACATCCGCTCCGGGGTCCGGTGCGCCGAGATCACCCCGACCTCGAACGGAACCTCGAATTCCGCGAGCGCCTCCGCCGCGTCGGCCATCACCGACCAGTCGCTGTCGCTGCCCATGATCACTCCGATCCGGGGGCTGGTCGTCATCCGTGTGAATCCCATCCGTCGGTCCATTGCGCGTGCGACAGCCAGTGTGCAGCGCGTGCGGCGCGTTCGCGCACGTCGGCCACGTTCTCGCCCGCCTTGCCCACGACGTTGACATGTCCGAGCTTTCGACCCGGCCGTTCGCCTTTGCCGTACAGATGGACCTTGGCGTCGGGCAGGCGGGCAAACAGATGGTGCAGGCGTTCGTCAATGCTCATCGCCGGGGTTTCCGGCGCACCCAGCACGTTCGCCATCACGGTCAGCGGCGCCCGTGCGGAGGTGTCGCCGAGCGGATAGTCCAGCACCGCCCGCAGGTGTTGTTCGAACTGGCTGGTGACGGCGCCGTCCATAGTCCAGTGCCCGGAATTGTGCGGGCGCATCGCCAATTCGTTGACGAGCAGCGTGCCCTCGACAGTCTCGAACAGTTCCACAGCGAGCACGCCGACCACCCCGAGTTCCTCGGCCAGCCGAAGACCCAGCTCCTGGGCGGCGACGATGACGTGATGGGCCAGGTCGGGCGCCGGGGCGATGACCTCGACACAAATGCCGTCCTCCTGCACCGTCTGGACCACCGGCCAGGCCGCACCCTGTCCGAACGGGGACCTCGCGACCAGCGCAGAGAGCTCTCGGCGCATCGACACCCGCTCCTCGACGAGGATCGCGACACCATCGCGGAGGTACTGAGCCGCGATGGCACGGGCCCGCTCGGGGTCGCCGGCCATGATCACACCGCGGCCGTCATAGCCGCCACGAACGGTTTTGATCACCACGGGCCGGTTCACTTCGCGTGCGAAGGCCTCGACGTCCTCCGTCGTCGCGACGGCGCTGAACCGCGGCACCGGCACCCCCAGCTCGGCCAGCCGCCGACGCATGACGAGCTTGTCCTGGGCGTGGAGCAGCGCCGACGGTGGCGGTGCGACGTTGACGCCCTCGGCGACGAGCGTGTCCAGCATGTCCGTGGGCACGTGCTCGTGGTCGAAGGTCATGACGGTGGCGCCGTCGGTGACGCGCCGCAGCGCCGCGAGGTCGGTGTGCGAGCCGATCACGATGTCGGGACTGACCAGGGCGGCGGGATCGGCGCCGTCTACGGCGAGCACACGAAGCGACTGGCCCATGGCGATCGCCGCCTGATGGGTCATCCTGGCGAGCTGTCCGCCGCCGATCATCGCGACCACGGGCGGGTCGTTAGCAGTTCTCGGCACGCCATCATCGTGTCATGGCCGCCCCGGCGGCGTTACGCGGCGACCCGCCCTCGACACGCGACGATTACCGTCACCAGGGACCGGTCCGTACACTGGTTAGTTGTGTCCTTCGCTGATGCCACCGTCGCGCGGCTGCCTCGCCCGCTTCGTCCGTTCGCCGAGCGGCATCATGAGCTCATCAAGTTCGGCATCGTCGGCGCCACCACATTCATCATCGATTCGGCGATTTTCTACACTCTCAAGCTGACGATCCTGGAGCCCAAGCCCGTTACCGCCAAGATCATCGCGGGCATCGTGGCGGTCATAGCGTCGTACATCCTCAATCGGGAATGGAGCTTCCGGGACCGGGGCGGGCGTGAGCGACATCACGAGGCTTTGTTGTTCTTCGGCGTCAGCGGTGTCGGAGTGCTGCTGTCGATGGCGCCGCTCTACTTCTCCAGCTATGTGCTGCAACTGCGGGTGCCCGACGTCTCGCTGACGGTCGAGAACATCGCCGACTTCATCTCGGCATACATCATCGGCAACCTGCTTCAGATGGCGTTCCGGTTCTGGGCGTTCAGACGGTTCGTGTTCCCCGACGAATTCGCCCGGAGCCCAGACAAGGCCCTGGAGTCAGCGCTTACCAGCGGCGGCATCGCTGAGGCCATCGAGGACGAGTACGAACTCCGTCATCGGGACGCCGCGAACGTGACCCCGATGCGCAGGCACCGCGCCGGTCAGCCGGGAGAATCCCCCGACTCCAGGGTGTCGAAGACCTCGTGATATAGCAGCGAGTGGACCTGCTCCACACGCGGAATGTCGTAGAACTCCAGCGGATCCTGTGACGCGGATTCGATCGTGAGCGTGCCCGTGCGCAGAATGCGGTCGAGCAGACCGTGGCTGAACTCGACGCTGTTGATCCGAGCCAGCGGGATGTCGATTCCGCTGCGTGTCAACATCCCGTGGCGGAACATCACTCGGCGGTCGGTGACGACGAAATGCGTCGTCCACCAGCTCAGAAGGGGTGAGGCCACGAACCAGCCGACCAAGATGAGCCAGATGGCCAGCACAACGAGCGACACCACCATCTTGGCCGTCTGATCCCAGCCGGTTTGGTTCACCACTGCCGCGCAGAACGAGGCGATCGCGGTCACCGACAGCAGAACCAGGATCGGGCCGACGAGCCGTTTCCAATGCGGGTGGCGATGCAACACCACCTGCTCACCCTCCGCCAGGACGCTGTCGGGATAACCCACGAGGGCACTCTAAACGACCGCTATGCTGCGTCCTTCACCTCGGGCGCATCGTCAGACCGACTGGTGCGAGTTCGCGTTGGTGCGCCCGGCGAGTCACCGGCCGGGGAACTGACCGGGGCCTTCGGGGCTGCCGGGGCCTTCGCGCCTCTCGGGGCTTCCGGGGCTGTCGAGGGGGCTTTCGGCGGGGCTTTCGGGGGCTCGCTGTCGTCCTCGACCGTCGCACGGCTGACCGGCGAAATCGCCGCGGGCGACGAGGTGTCTACAGCGCCGACCTGCTTCGTTCCCGGCACCGCTTCGCGGGATTCACGGCGTGCTATTGCGGGTCCTGTTGGCCGCTGCGGATCGTCGGCTGTGTTTGCCGATGCTTCGGCGGACACACCCGACCGGCGTGTGCCGTTCTGCGCGCCGGCACCGGGCCGTGCAGACCCAGCGTCGCCTTCGGGCTCCTCCGCACCGGCGACGGTGGTCTGCGTGGATCGTGCCACGCCAATTGTCCCAGTCATCCCAGCTGGGGTTGCCCCGGCCTGCGTGCCGGCAACCGCGTTGCGAATACCCTGCTCCGCGGCCTTGGCCAACGCAGGACCAAGGGCGAGGGTCGCCTCAAGCGATGGCGACACCTTGGCGCTCTGTAGCTGCCCAACAGGGATGGACCGGTCGTAGCCGTAGTCGACCCAGACCTTCAGGGTCGGCTCGACGAGGTCCAGCGCCGGTGTCGGGAATCCCGCGTCGTAGAGCGGTCGGAGCAAGGGCAGGCGCTTAGTGCCGACGGTGACATACTTCGTCCCACCATGCGTTGTGTAGGTCATGTTGGGGTTGTCGACCGCGTCATCCAGATCAGCTTCGTAATAGTTGGTGTGCTGGTACAGGAATGCCATTCCCGAGTTCGCCGTCGCGAGCAAATTCAGCGGGTAGGTGGGGAAGTCCGAGATCGGGTCGTACTCCCAGCTCACGTCCATCAGCGGATAATCGGTGTCCGGATTGGGACCGTCGTAGGTGAAGCCAAGCGCGGATACCAGATCCGGAAAGCGGTTGTAGATCCCCCCGTTGGGCCTGTTCGGACTACCGAGGACGATGAAACTGAGGTCTGCCCGGTGCGGGCTGCCCTTGGCGTCGAGACGACGGATCTCACGAATGATGACATTGGCGCTCGACGAGTAGCCCACGACGACCACATCATCCCCGGGCTGCCCCGCTGCAAACGCCTTCGAGATCGCGGCAGCGATCTTGCCGCGCCCCTCTTCCTGGGAGGCTTCGTAGTCACCGATGTTCGCCGACCACGTGACCTTCTCGAGCTGATAGCCCGGGAAGCCGTACTTCGGGCTTGCCGGATTGAGGTAGCCGTCGAGCTGGTACTCCATGGCCTGACCCTGAGGATTGGAGTTCCCGCCCATCACAAGCACCGTGCCGAGCAGCCGAACGCTGGGAGACGATGGGAGCCAGAGCGCGGCAATGAAGGCCGCCGCAGAAAGCACTACGGCCAGTGACCGCGCTCCGCGCACCCACGATGGATTCCAGCGAACGACGCCGTACGCCGACCCGTGCGTAGACACCGTTGTCCGGGACTCGTGGGTCGTCAGTACGCGCCCGACGGGGCGATCATGGTCTTCACCGTCTTGAAGACGATGACGAAGTCGGCCATCATCGACCAGTTCTCGACGTAGAACAGATCAAGTCGGACCGAGTCCTCCCAGGACAGGTCGGATCGGCCGCTCACCTGCCACAACCCGGTGATGCCGGGGCGGACGAGCAACCGGCGCTTGACATGGTCGTCGTAGGCCACCACCTCACGACCGAGGGGCGGCCGCGGGCCGACAACGCTCATGTCCCGCTTCAGCACATTGATGAATTGGGGCAGCTCATCGATGCTGTACTTGCGCAGGAACTTGCCGACCGGCGTCACACGAGGATCCTGCCGGATCTTGAAGAGGACCCCGCCCTCGGATTCGTTCAGATCTTTCAGCGAATCCACCATGGTGTCAGCGCCGTCGACCATCGTTCGAAACTTCACCATTTGGAACGGCTTACCGTCGAGGCCGATTCGCTCCGAGAGATAGAAGACCGGGCCCCGGCTGGTGAACTTCACCGCGGCGGCGATCACGAGCAGGATCGGTAGCGCCAGCAGCAGGACCGCACCCGAGAAGACGACGTCGAAGGCGCGCTTCTCGAATCGCTTCGCTCCGTTGTACTGCGGCTTCTCGACATGGATGAGGGGCAGACCCGCCACCGGACGCATCGTCAGGCGTGGTCCGGCGACATCGACCACCCCGGGCGCCACCATCAGATCGACGTCAAGTTTCTCGAGTTGCCAAGACAGATCCCGGATCCGGCGGCTGTTGAGCCGTTCGGTCGCGGTGATTGCGACGGCGTGACTTCCCGTGTCGGACAGCGCGGAAAGCACTTCGGCTTCGTCGCCGTAGACCGGAATGGTGCCGACCTGCGGAACGTCGATCGTCTGACGGAAATAATGCCCTGGGACGCAGGCACCGACGACCTGGTAGCCCGCACCTGGGTCGCGGGCAAGTGACCGCGCAAGATCGCGCACCGCGGGCGGATTGCCTACGACGAGCACCCGTGTCATGCAAGTTTCGTGGCGTTTCCGGTTGTTAGCAACCACGTACCGGGCGAAGTACCGCCCCGCGAGCAGTAACACCACGCCCACGGGCAGGGCGATCATGAGGTAGCCCCGCGCGATGTCCAGTTTGAACAGCGTGGACACAATCGCCACCGCGCCGAAGACGGATACCGTGGCCAACCAGACCCGACGGTATTCCTCTGCGCCCGCACCGATGATCCGGCGCGAGCGGGTGCGGAATATCGCCAGCGCCGCAAGCCAACCTGCGGCGATGATGATCGAAACGGTGGTGTATCCGAACTCGCGATAGGTATCGAACGGGCGGTAGGTCAGGTCAGTCCCGAGCAGTCCGCCGAAGCGCACCCACTGGGCGACGCCGACCGCGGCCACAACCGCAACTGCGTCTATCACCAGCAAGCGCTTCGAATACGTTGCGCGCCACAACTGCTGCGGCACGTTGCGCTCCGAAGTCGGCTCCGGCAAACGTTTGTTAGCCTCTGCCGATGTCAAGCGAGTCCCCCTACCATCTACGTGGTCCTTCAGACAAATATGCTTGTTCCGCCGTTGGACTTACTTATCCTCGCAAAGGCCTCGGCATTTCGCGAATTGTGCGATGCGACCTTCGCCACACATGACGTCGCATATTTCGGATCATAATGCTGACGTGGCGATTGTCCAGCAAACGGGGGAATTTCGTTACCCAGCGTTAACGCCGAAGGACCGTTCTGGCCATCGACTGCCGAGTGCGGGCCGTGACCACGCCCGGACGCCCACCCGTGGAGAAGACACCGCGTATGCCGCGCTCCGAGGCCGTATCGCGTTGCTCAGCGCAGTTCGCCGGATGGGATAGCGTTGGCCGCAATGATCATCCCGGGACCCCGCCTGCGCGTGCGCGAAGCGATATGGATCCTCGTTGGCGGCGCTGCCGGTGCGGCGACGCGGTTTCTGTTGAATCGCACCTGGCCGTCACCGCTGGAGAAGCTGCTGATCACAGGCGCCGTCACGATGGTGACGATGCTCGGCATCGGGCTGCTGATGGCACTGCCCTCGAGGCCCTTGGTCCGGATGCTCGCGTGGGGAATCGCCGCCGGCACGGCGAGTGTAAGCGCCTACGCCACCTTGGCTGTGGGCCAAACACCCACGCGCGCAATTGTTTTCGCAGTCTTGCTGCCAGCATGCGCGATCGCTGGCCTCGCCCTCGGCCTCATGACGGGCCTCGCGATCAACGGCCGTACGGAAAACGAAGCCCGGCCCTGATGCAATGGCTGGTGATCTGCTCCGGCGGAGCGCTCGGCGCCTTGCTCGCCGCGACGCTGCTGCGGCGCGGCGAGCAGGGCGGCGACACGTTCCGCACCATCGCATTCAACTGCCTGATCTGTTTCCTGGCGGGCGCCATCGCCGCATCGAGATACACAAGTTTTCTGCCGGTCGGGTCTCTCCTGGGTTCTGGCTTCCTGATCACCGCCGCCCCGATGGCATCGCTGATCCGGTCGGCGAACGAGACGAGGCCGACTGACCTGTGGCCCACGGTACGTGGATTCGCGCGATCCCTGCTGATCAATAGCGTGTACGGATTGGCCTCAGCGGTGCTTGGCTATCTCACTGCCTTCGCAGTTGTGAGCATTGTCTACAAGCTGACGTGGTAGTGGCACCGGTTACCGTTCATCGGCCGAACAGTCCAGCGTGGCCAGTGCCTTCGCGAATGCCAGGAATTGATAAAAGTAGATGTATTCCCACAAGGCAGTGGGCAGGCGATACTGCCGCGGAACGGCGCGCATGATCATCATCGCGGAATCCGCAGTAAAGCAACGTTCAAAGACGTACCGGGTCCGCGGGAGGTGGTATTGCCAGGTGACGACCACCACGCGTTTCCACCGATGCTCCGCCACGAGTTCCTTGATCAGGAGCGCTTCACCGTAGGTCGTTGACGGTTCGGGCCGTCGGCAGATAACCGGGACCTGCGCCTCTCGCGGGTTACACATCGTGCGCATCAGTGAATCCGACGACGGATAGGGATTGGAGAGCACGAGCATCGGAGCGACACCGTCGCGCACCAATTGGCGTCCGTAGGACTCGCGCCCATCGTGCTCACCACCCAGCACAAACACCGCGTCGGCTGGACCGAACGGATCCTGCGGTGCGTTCCGGAAGATCGCTGTCCCGCCGATGCCGAGGAACGCGAGCACCACCACCACGACCGTCCCAACGACGGAGACAATTCGTCGCATCAGCGCGGCTTCCGCGTTGCGCAGCCGTTCTCAACGGATTCACCGGCGAACCGGCCTCGGAGCCACTCCAGTTGGCTGAGAGTGTCCAGGTCCGCGTGGCCCTTTCCGGACTCCGCGGTCTCAAGAACGATTCCACCCAAATCGCAAGCCCGATCGATCGCCCGCTCAGTCCACTGGTGGTCGACGAACTTGTCGCTCGTGCCGTACACCACCGACAGTGGAGCATTCAACATTCGCTGAGGTACCGCCCACGCTTCGACGAGACTACGCAGCCGATCGGCGGCTTGCGCTGAGCTCGGGGAGATGTCGGCAGGGGGTATTTTGCGGGCCAGGGAGGTCCGCTTCGCTGCCGTGCCGGAGCCGTCGCAGGCTAGGAGCGCACCCCAGTTCTGCGCCGCAAACCCACGCCGGTAGTCATCCAGGTTGAGGTCCGGGTGAATCTGTGCCAACGAAGCGAGTACCCACAGGAACGGGACCATCTGCTCTTCGGTCAATCTGTTGTCCACGGCCTTGTCGACGGCACCCGACACATCCGCCGTTGGCGCCATTGCAACCGCGCCGACCAGGTCCAGTTCCGGAGCGTAGTCCGCGGATTGCTCGTCGGCAGACCAGACCGCGCCGCCGCCTTGGGAGAGGCCGAATCCGGACCAACGCGACGATACGCCGGGAAAGGTGGCCCGCAGCGCCCGCACGGAATCGATGACGTTGTAGCCGGCGGTGTGCGAGTCGAGATAGGGGTGCACCCCAGCGGCCCCCAGGCCCTGATAGTCGGCGACGGTGACAGCAAAGCCGGCTTCCACGATCTGCTCGACGAGCGGTGCGAGGTCCGAGAGGTTCGGAGAAAGCGAGGGGGCGCACGGTTGCTGTATCCCCGTCGTGCCGTGGCCGATCGCCACGACCGGCCAGCCATCGGCCGGCGGCGCGTCGGCCGGCACGGCAACGATGCCCGAAACCACGGTCGGCTGGCCCGTGTTGGCGTCAGTCGATCGGTACGTGATTCTCGCCACTCTCCCGCTGTCAACGATCGTTTCGACTGCGGGAGCGGACATGGCGGTGACCACCGATCCGGGTGCCGCTCCAGTCAGATCGGCCGAAGCGATCGGCGTAGGCGGGCCCGCCGGCTGCCTCGTGATGCCGCCGACCAGCCCACATGCGGTGAGTCCGAGCGTCAACACCGACACCAGACATACCACAGCCCTGGGTCGGTCACGGGTAGCCACATCGTTACGCTACCCATCTGCGGCACAGCCGTCCTGCGCTGCAGATCGTCGCCGTTGCCTCGTTCGAAGATGCCTGCCCCATCTCCCCTCTTCGACAAAGGGGAGATGGGGCAGGCATCTTCGAGCGAACTACGCCGTCGACTGGACGGTGTCGATGACGCTGATCGTTCCCGTGTCGCGGTTGGCGATATACGCATACGTACCGCTTGGCGCAATCGCGGCAGCCCATGCGTTCTTGCTATCCGGGACCACCGCGACCGTTGCCTTGGTGGTGGTGTCGACAACCGTCACCAGGCCGGCGGGCTGCGTCTCACTGACGATGCTGGTGACGTACAGGTAGCGGCCATCAGGGCTGAGCGTCACCGACTTCGGCAGCGCCGTCACCGGCAGGCTGTCGACCACCGTGTTGGTGGAGGTGTCGATCACCGAGACGGTACCTGAGCCGCTGTTGGCGACGTAGGCACGGTTGCCCTGGGACGCCACCGAAACAGGTGCAACCCCAACGCCGATGGTCTTCGTCACGGTGTTTGTCGTGGCGTCGATGACTGACACGGTGTTATCCAGCTTGTTGGTCACATACACGCGATTTCCGTTGACGGCAATGCCGTTGGGCTGCCGCCCCACCACGATGTTCTTGACGACGGTGTTGGTTGCCGTGTCGATGACCGACACATTGTGGCTGTCGGAATTGGTGACATACAGCTGGCTACCTCCGGGAGATACCACGGCGTTCCAGGGTCGTCGACCCACGTTGACCGTGCCGATCACCGCGTTGGTGGCGGCGTTGATCACGGAGACGGTTCCCGAGTGATAGTTCACGACATACAGGCGTGTGCTATCCGGATTCGTTGCGACACCGAGAGGTCCATCGCCGACCGTGATGGTCGTCATCGGAACACCCGTGCTCGCGTTGATGACCGTAACGGTATCGGAGTTTATATTGCTCACGTATGCCCGCGTCCCGATGGGGTTGAACGTCACGCCGATCGGATGAGCACCGACGTTGATCGTCTTGGTCACAGGCAGGCTCGGCGGTGAGGCCGCCTGCCACGTGTAGGTCACGGTTTTGGTGGAAACGCCGCCGTGATTGTCGCTTGTCGTGACGGTGAACGTGTCGGTGGTACCCGCGCCGCTGCTCTGGAAGTAGGCGAGATCCGGTGTGTAGGTGAATCGTCCACCACCGTTGTTGGTAACCGTCCCGTGTGCGGCCTGGCTCGACGAGCTGACGAGCTCATCGCCGTCGTCATCGGTACCTGACACCTGATACGTCGCTACACCTGTTGTCGGAGTGGAACTTCCGACTTGGCCGACGGCCGTCGCCGGGGCAACGTTGGCGGCATCGCGATCAATGGACAGTGTGGTGCCCACGATTGAGACGGCGCCGTTGTCCCGCTTGAGGACGTAGGCGTATGTCCCGTTGGGCGCCACGGCGACAGCACGCGCCTTGGCGGTCGGCAGTACGGCGACCGTGGTGTTGGTCGCCGCCTCGATCACCGAGAGCGTGCCGCCCTGCGTGCTTGTACCCACGGCTGCGACATACAGGTACTTTCCGTCGGGGCTGACGCTGACCGACCGTGGGTTAGCACCCACCGCCATCTTGCCAATCACTGTGTTCGTTGCCTTGTCGATGACCGACACGGTGTTCGAGGTGCCGTTCGTGACGTAGATCCGCGTGCTGTCAGGAGACACCGCAACAGCCGACGGACCGTTGCCGGCGCCGAGGTTGATCGTGTTCGTGACGGTTCCATTCGTCGTGTCGATCACCGAGACGGTGTTCGACACGCTGTTGGTGACGTACGCGCGGGTTCCCTTGATCGCTATGGCAGTTGGCGATTGACCGACATTGATCGTCTTGGTGACGGTGTTCGTGGCGGTATCGATGAGCGAGACGGTGTTGCTTCCGGAGTTGGTGACGTAGACGCGCGTTCCGTCCGCGGTGGTCGCCAGGCCGGAGGGCGCGTTGCCCACGTTGATGTTGCTCGATACCGCGTTGGTGTTGTTGTTGACAACGGAAACAGTGTTGCTCTTCTGATTCGCCACGTACACGCGAGTGGCGTCCGGGCTGATAGCGATAGCGGTTGGGCCTTTACCGACGACGATATGCCGGACCGCGTTTGTCGTCGTGTTGATCAGCGTGAGCGTGTTGGAGTCGTAGTTGGTGACATATGCCCGCGTGCCGGACGGCACGAAGGCCACCGCACTCGGACCGTTGCCGACCTTGACCTCACCCGTGGTCGGCACTTCCTTCGACACCAGCGATACGGTCACCGGGATCGAGACCTGGCCACCGTCCGCATCGGACACCTTGATCGTGAATCGGTCCACCTGCTGTTCGGCGGTGGCGTTCAGAGCGACCGCGTTGTGGCGAGCTTGGTAGGTAGGTGTGTACACCCACGCCCCAGTGGACGAATTCACACTCGCCGTACCCTTGGTGGGCGCCTTGACCACCGTATAGGTCATCGGATCGCCATCTCGCTGAACCACATTGACGATTCCCGTCACCACCCCGTTCGTTCGGGACGGGACGCCCACCGATGCCGGGGACGTGACGACGAGCCCGGATGGGCCGTCGAAGACGAGGTTGTAGGTGGTGTTGGTTGCGGGCGTGACGATCGTGTGTGTCTGCGCCTTTCCATCGGACCAGTTGTTGAAGACCAGCTGCCCGCCGTCCACATACTGCGGCGAGGGGGCATCGAGGATTCGTTCAACGCCGACAACGGCTCGCTCGGTGTAGACGCCCTTCCTCGGTATGCCGTCGATCGTGTATATGGCGTCGGGATTGTTGGGATTGAACGTGAGGTTCACCAGACGCGGCTTGACGTCGACGTACTTTGTCGTGGACAACCCGCTGCTGTCGGTGACGGTGAGGTTGATCCGGTACCAGGTCGTGTCGATGTTCTCCGCGCTGCGCGGGATGGTGACACTGCCGGACGGGCCGATGATGTTGTCTTCGAACGGATGCGTGTGGTCGGCGTGGTGCAGCACGACTGACCATTTGTAGGCGCTGTCGGGAAGTGTGCCGTCTTCTGCATCGGTGGCGGTAGCCCGGAACGAGATGATGTCCCCCGCCGAGTACAGCGAGTTGTTCGCCGGCGTGATGATGTTGACCGTCGGCGGAGTGCTGCCCACGGTGATCTTCTGGGTTGCCTGGCTCGTCCTGACACCGTCACTGACGGTCAGCGTGACGTTGTAGGTGCCCTTGGTGTTGAACGTCTTGGCCGGGTTGGCCGCCGTTGACGTGGTGCCGTCCCCGAAGTTCCAGGCGTAGGTCAGCGGGGCGCCTTCGGGGTCGCTCGAGCCTTGAGACGAGAAGTTCACCGCCAAAGGCGCTTGTCCGTAGTTCGGCGTCGCGGTGATGACCGCCGTCGGTGCCCGGTTGCCGCTCGCCGGGGCGATACGCCAGAGCTTGCCGTCGGCGATGGTCAATTGGTAGATGCTGCCGTCCGGCGCCTGGACCATCTTCACCGTGGATCCAGCCTGGGTGTCGAACATGCGTTCACTGATCAAGCTCGTAAAGTTGGGATCGAAGGTGAGTTCTTTGATCCAGCCGACTGCGTAGTCGGCAATGAAGACCTTGTTATTGGCACCGTCCCCCCCGAACGCCGAGCCGTTGTAGACCATCACCGAAGTGATCGCTCCGGCGCTGGCTGGCGGGTCGGTGTGCTTGTAGACGTAGATCGGGTTGATGTACGAGCAACCGGTGCAGGTGCCTTCGGCCTGAGGCCAACCGTAGTTGCCCCCCGGCGTTACGAGGTTCAGCTCTTCCCACGTCGCTTGACCCACATCGCCGACCAGCATCTTGCCGTCCGGCGTGAAGGTGAAGCGGAATGGGTTGCGGAAACCATAGGCGTAGATCTGCGGGATCGCGCCCGGAGTGTTGACGAATGGGTTGTCGGCCGGGGCACTGCCGTCCGCATTGAGCCGCAGGATTTTGCCGTGAATGTTCGACAGATCCTGGGAGTTCGGCCCGTAGGTGTTGTCACCCACCGCCCAATACAACTTGCCATCGGGACCGAACTCGATCTCACCGCCGTGATGAATATTGTTGGCCGGCTGGTCTGATTCCATGAGCACGTATTCCGATGCGGGGTTGGCAACATCTCCCGTCACCTTGAATCGCGACAACCGGTCGCGGTTCGCCGCGGTCGTATACGCGATATAGATATAGCCGTTGCTGCTGAAGTTCGGATCGACCTCGATTCCGACCAGTCCACGCTCGTTATCCGTCTTGGTCGGTACCGTCAGCATGGGTTGCTCATGCAGGTGCCCGTCGTGGTACACCATTACCGTTCCGTCTTTTTCGGTGATCAGAATGCGGCCATCGGGCAGCACCTCGAAGTCGGTCGGCTTGTCAAGCCCCGTAATCAGTTCGGTCCGCTCGAATTCGGCCGGCACTGCGGCAGGTGCCGCCGCCGCCGCCGTCACCACGGGTTCCACCGGCTCCACCTTCGCCGCGGCGACCGGCGCGACGACCTGGTTGATCTCGGGGAACGCCTCGCCCAGCTGGCGACGGGCCCACCCCAACACCGCGAGCAGTATCGGCGACTCCGGCGGTGTGCCAGCTGGATCCTGTGATGCCAGGAAAGGAGATAGGGCAGCCGTCAGCAGATCAGTCACGACTTTGGTGATCGTCTGCGGTACCACCTTCTGCTGCACGGTGGTTGACTCCAGCGTCTGCCCCGGGGTCGAGGCGAACGCCTTGGGGATGGGCGCCGATCCGCCAAGATTCCCGGCCAGCGTCACGTGCGACAACGGCACGACGACCCCTTCCGACGAATGCTCCGACTGCTGTTCGTCAAGGGTTGCTGCGTCCTTGTCCGTCAAGCCACCGTCAGCGTCGCGCTCCGTACTCTTCGACGTTGACGTTGATGTTGACGTTGACGTTGACGTTGACGTTGAAACAGACGAACCGATGCCGCGCGTTGGAACCGATTGGAAATCATCATATTTCGAATCGGAGTCCTTGACGGGTCGCACCATCGTCGTGACGGGGGTGTCAGTCGGCGCTTCGACGTCCGGTGTCAGCTCACCGTCGCCATCACCCGTATCCGGAAGGCTGGGCTCGTCGTCATCGCCGTCCGCCGCGACCGATCCATCGTCTGCAGGTTGCGGCGTGTGTACGTCGGTGACGTTCGGTTCGTCGTCCGTTTTGACCGCGTCGGTGTCGGTGTTGTCCGTCTGGACGGAGCCTTCGTCCCCGGAAGCATCGTCGGTGTCAGTTGTATCGGTCGTCGTCCGGCCGCTGTCGGCGCGGGATTGTTCACCCCGCTTGTCGGGCTTGCTCTCCGATGGGGAGGTCGAAGTGGCAGGATCACTTGCCCCGCCGTCAGATTCGTCCGTCGCCGTCTTGGTGGCCGGTCGATCAGCCGACTGCTTGGAAGTGCTCTTCGTCGCCACTTTGGGACTCTTGGATGATGACGACTCGGACTCGCTGCCGGTCGAATCAGACGAGGACGAGGAGGCACCGGACGAATCGTCCGCCAGCGCCACCGGTGGAGCCGCGACAATCGCGCCACCCACGCCGAGCATGACCGCGAGTGCACCGACCCTGCCAACGTATTTGGCGTAGGTACTGGTCTTTGACCGTCGCGAAGCCGAAGCATTCGCCAGCACCGACCTTGCCGGCAACGCGGTGGCAACCGCGCGCTCAGCTGAGCCGGTCAGTTCGCCGAGATGAGCTACCAGCGCCCCCGACGCCTCGACCGCAGCATGATCCGTGTGGCGTGCACGTAACTCTGATGACATCGTCCCCCCTGCTCGAAACACCGCGATGCGGCGGCGTTTATTTGTCGCTCTCTTTGTTGTGTTCGCACCATGAACCGCACAGCATTGCATTTGACGTGAAGTCCTTGGCGAACGCTGCGCCTAGTTAATGGGTGTGACAATTCGTATCGTGTCTGCCTGCAGCATAGGACACTAGGTTACAAAGTGCACCCGAATGTGCGAGTTTGGCAAATTTTCTCTCCATAACTGTTCTCGCATGTGGCGGTACAAACGACGACTTGGGGCCCTCTGCGAGGGCCTCCAGGAAATGGGAGAGGCATGATCGTTACGGAATGCCGCGGCCGCTTGCGATCGGCGATGCCCCACATACTCAAACCGATTCGGTGATTTCCGCGGGATGCGCCGCATTGCCACCTCATCGTCGAGGCGTCGTGGCACCTGTCACCGGGCGCCGTGCGGCAGTGGGGGGGCGCGCGAGACTGCACAGATTTGGTTGGACGGGCCAACTTGGCGCACGCATGGGCTGTCCGCGCGGGCGGTCATGCGTCGGCGGCGGACCGCGGCTGGTCGCCTGACGATGCCGTGAGCGATTGACACGATGGGGCCGCGACGATCACGGCAAACCATCACCGCGTAGTCGACCATCGGGCAGTGGACTTCTGTCGGGATCGACCGCGCCGCGGGGTACCGTCACATTTCTTCGAGCTACTGCTCGGCGAATGCCGTTGCGACCGCGGTCATCGCGCACCGTTGGGCGATAGTGGCAACTGTGACCGCCACGTCGAGCTGTCCGGCGATCCGGTCTCGGTGCACCGCGACTGACTCCCAGGTCGCGCAGAAGCGGTAGAACCGGTCAACGGCAGTGGTGATCTCGTAGCGCAGTCCGCCGCGGTCAGCGCACGAAAGCAGTTCGCGCAGTAGCTCTTTGGCGATCCATGCTGCGGCGATGTCCTCGTTGGGGTCGGCGGACAGCAGCTTGGCGAACAGCGTGGCGCGCTGGTCTGCGGTGAGCCGCTGGGCACCGCGCAGCAGCCGGCGGCGGGTTGATCCACTCAACGTCGGCCTTGCGGCCGCGCCGGCCCCGCTGGGCCCAGGTGACCCGGCGGCGCACCGCATCGATCATCTCGTTGGCCCTTTTGACCAGATGGAACCGGTCGGCGATCACGACCGCCTGCGGCAACGTCTCGCGCGCGACCCGGGTGTAGGCCGCTGAGCGGTCGATGGCCACGTGGGTGATCGCCGTCCTCCACGTGGGATCCTGAGCCGCCAGCCAGTCAGATCACCACCGCGGAGTTTCTCCCGTTGATCTGGGCCAGCAGGCCCCGCTCGCCGGTGATGTCGACCAGACCGGTGTCCCAGCGATCCACCCACACCCGCCGCCCGGTGGCTGGGTCGGATTCCCATTTCGCTTTGCCCCGCCGGGTCTCGTCGATGCCGAGCACCGCAACCGGAGCCGGCTCGGTATTCAGAACACCCAGCTCACAGGGGCGCGGCCCCCAATCAATCACCGACACGAAACAATGTCGGACAACACCAGACCCCCACCAAGTGCGAGGAGCGCTATTTCATCGAAAAGCCTCACCCGGTGCCGGCGCCCGCGCTTCGGCGATGGCCGACGCTAGGTACTTGTGGATGGTTTGCGATCGACGCCCAGCGCCCGATGAATCTGCACCTCGAGATCGCCCGGCATGCCAATGCGGAACATCTCCACGAAATAAGTGACCGCTGACAGCCGGCCCACCCGATGGCTTGTCTCGAGGGTCGGGTGGGCGATCGCCATGTGCTGACCAGGACCGTGCGTGTGGCCCTATCGTGAACCGACCGCCGTCACCGGCCATCGCGCCGAATTCACCTGTAGCACTTCGATATCGATGAGTTCCGCCCTGCCGTTGGCATGTCGATCCCCGGCCGACCATCGGCGCGCACCAACGCGGGTCGCACGAGCGAACGGGGCGAGTTCGCGTGCGGAGCGAATCTAGGGGGTGTCGATGGGCGCATCGTCGCGCATGAACCCGGACGCCTGGATCCTGTCAGCGGGGACGTTCGAATAGATGGCCGGTAGGTCGGTCCTGGTCAGTCGGATATCGTGGATCGAGACGTCGCTGACATCACCCCCGCCGACCGCCTCGACGGTGATGTTGCGCTCAGCGGTCGCGGGGGTGTCGGCAATCGTCAGGTCGGAAATTCTCACACCCGCGATTGGCAAATACCCGCTGTAGACGGCGATCGCACCCTTCATCACCCTCGGCGCGGTGTTGGCGTTGGTGATCGATCCTCCCGATATTTCGACTCCGTTCACCGGACTCGTGAATATGGGATCGGCCTGCGAGGTGATCAATACACCGGCGCTACTCGTATTCGAGACGTTGATATTCCGGAACACGATGTTCTCGCCGCCCGAGACGATCAAGCCGCGTGCCTGCGTCGTGCCGTTCACCACCGGAGAATCGATAACGATGTCGCGGCACGGTGGACCCCGATAGCCCCGATATCGATCGGTGTAGGACACGACGGAAATACCATCGTCCCCGGTTCTCTCCGTGAGGGCGTTGTTGACCTGCCCCGCACTGGAGCCGGCCGACATCGCGATTCCGTCGGCGCGCGTATCCCGCACCGTCACTTGATCGAGGCGGAAATTGCTTGCGCCTGCGATGTAAACACCCGCGGCAGCCGAACCCGTGATCGTCACATTACTCAACGTCACACCATCGGCGCGCACCAGAAGTTTATGTTGATCGGTGCCGTAATAGCGCTGGCCCGCCAAGGGAGCGGCGAGATTCATATTGCGAATCGACACGCCGTCCGCCCATATCTGAAGCCCGGAGCGCGCGTCGTTGGTGGCGACCAACGTCGCGCCGTTGCCGTCGATCTGAACGCCGGGCACGCGAATCGTGAGGATATCGCTGTGCTGGTAGGTTCCCGGCTCGAGGACGAGCGTCTGGCCCGGGGCGAGTTGATCGAGTTCGGCCTGGAGATGTGCCGTGGCGTCACCGGGCGGAATGCCTGACGCCGCCGGGGCCAATACCACCCCCGTGGCGAGCGTCACGACGGCCGCCACTGCCGCAATAATGGCGACAAACGGCCTTGGCGTGCCGTTACTACCCCGGTATCCGCTCCACCGCATATTGCGCCGCACGCCCTTCCAGTTCCCTCTAATGCCGGGATTTCGCTCCCGGCTTATGCGAGGCCCCTGATCGAAGAGTACCGGTAGAGGTCTAGCCCTTCTGCGGGCAATAGGCGGTGATGGCCAACCGGCCGAACGCGACCATCTGGTCTTGGCTGTAATTGGTGCGGCTGTGCAGGTACTTCGCCGCTTCGTCGATGTTGCTCATGCCGGGTCCGACTATTCCGCACAGCGTTTTGGCGTACGAAATGGCGCTGGCTTCGGTTCCATAGTCCAGGCCACGGTCGTTGAGTGCAGCTATGAAAGCATCATCGGTGGGAGTAGCCGACGCCGGCGCGGCCAGGGCCGACTGCAGCCCGAAGGCAACAAAACCTGCGGCGAGTACGCGAAGCAATACCGGTGAAAATCTCATTCGACCAGTATCCCCCATAGCCGCGCTCGCCGCCCATTTTGGAATGGCACAAACCCGGGGGGCAGCGAATGGCGAGGACGCGCGTGCCAAACGAGCTGCACAGCGCCGTGGCGGCTAGGCCGTGTCGATCGCGTCCGGATTCGCGTGAGCGTCGTGCGCGGCAGGCAAGTCCCGCTCGTCAGGCACGATGAGCGCGGCCCTCAGTGCCCGCTCTACCTTCTCGCCGTCGAACTGGCTCGGGAAGTACGTCGCGCTCAGCTGCAGCTCCCCTTTGGCGGCGCTGCAGATTGCGATCGTGAGGTGAGAACCCGTCGCGGGAGGTGCCGCGATCAGGACCTGCCGGTTTGTGCTCGCCGAGAAATTGAACAGTTTCGGGATCCCCGCCCTGCTGACATCGGTGAACGTGATCGTCGCCTTCCCGTCCGGCCGACCGGGCGCCGGTGCCCAACCCCGGCGCGGCTTTCGTGACGTGAACACCGAACGAACCCGCTCAAGTGCGATGTGCCCCAACAGCTTCACAACCGGACGCGTAGATCTGATGCTCTCTGCCACATCGGACCCGAATTGCTCGTACGTCGAGTTCTTCCCGTACCGCACGGTCACGACGCCAGCCAAGTTGGCGTAGGTGTTGCGACCGCGAGGCAGAAAGCGGCGGAGGTCAACGAGCACTTCGACACCGGAATCGACGGCAATGCCTTCTGCCTCCAGAGCCCTGCAGACCGAGAGCATCGTCACCGCCGACGGGCTCGCCGCGATACCGCTTGCCTTCATGAACTGGTTGAGTCGCGATATGTGATCCGACGCGCTTGTCGCGACGACCGCTTGATAGGGCTCTTCGGGCGCACGCACTCGTGCCTGTCCCGTGCCGCGGCGGAGTACGGAGCCCACGATCACGCGGAGTACCCGAGCAAACGCGTCGAACAACGCAGAGAAGGCGTCCACGGCGCACTGAAGCGGGGCCGAGCGCACGGAGTTCAAGAGCGCCAACGCCAATGGGAATCTGACGTTCGGCTCAACTGCCGGCGTGTACGTGTCGACACTGGATGCCCACGTAATTGCGGCCGCGACATCGACCATGAAGCAGGCGTCCCCCACGCTGTGGTCGAAGTAAAGGATGAGGGTATCGCCCTGTTCGGCAACGGCCATCGGTACATCCGGCGAAGTTCCCAGGACGGCGTTCAGCATGCCAACGCGCTGATCCCTCGATCGCGCACCCGCAGGGACTTCGATGACTGCCCGCTGCGGATAGTCGTGGTCGAACTCCCAGCCGCTGGTTCCCGGGCGGGGCATCAAGCCGATTCTGTTCAGTGCATCCTCGCGCGAGAAGGCCTTGAGCGACTTGACAATCGCCTCGCGGCCAGCGGGTGCGACCGGACCGACACAAACCCAGACGGGCGTACCGACGAAGAGCCGATCGAGCCCACCAATCCGGACCTTATCGGACATCGGTCACTCGATCGGGCGCACAGCCATACGTCACCATTCCGCCCCGTCTCGTATAGCGCTGGCTACCTCGCGGGTCGGGTCCCATACCTCGCAGTAGTGTGCCTTCGACATCCCTTGATCCCTCCACCCGGGCTGCCCGACGGCGCGCAGGCCCGAGCCCGACTGCGCCGCTCGCGTATGGTCCGCGCGGGCCCAGGCGGGCACAACGAGCGTAACCTACTTTGCCGCCGGGCAGTCGGCAAGTTCGCCCCTGGGCGAAGGCCGCTTCTGAACCGCAGCGTCCCGCCCGTGGGTGCGACACATGGGTCGTCGTCCTGCTGGAATGGATCGGTTGCCAAACCCGCACCTGGCGGTGACACAGCGCGGGAACCGAGCGCACCGGCAACCTCTGAGCGCCCTCAGGCCGAGCGCCGCTCCACCGAGCGCAGTCCGTTCGCCACAGGAAGCTCGTGGGTGGATGCGAGGGTACCGGCCGCTTCCCCGGCCATCTCACGGCACCACCTGTCATAGCTTGCGATCGCGCTGCCGGCGCTCAGTACATCGTCGGCGTAGGACTTGCCGCGGGCACCCAGCCGAGACCTGAGTTGATCGTCGGCTCCCAGTTGCCGCGCCGCGTCGAGAAGTGCGCTCGGCTGCCCTGGTGGCACGATGATTCCCGCTCCCGACGCCCGGAGCTCCTCTGCCGAGCCACTGTGCGGATCCGTCGCCGCCAGAACAGGTTTCCCTGCCACGAAGTAGGACGTGAGCTTGCTCGGCACCGCCATCTCGCCAACACCGGGCCGTTCGTTGACGAGCAGCACGTCGGCGGCGTCCAGCGCGAGCCGGAATTCATCGGCCGGCAGCGGGTTCAACAGGTTCACGCTCTCGACACCCGTGGACAGTTCGTCGAGCAGTTCGCGCTGATTTCCGTCGCCCACCATGACGAACCGCACCCTCTTGTCGTGGGCGTTGGAGCTGTCGGCGAGCCGTCCAGCGGCGACGACGTTCTCCAGGCCCTGCTTGACGCCCATGTTGCCGGTATGCAGCACGACGAGCTCGTCCGGTTTCCAGCCGAGCCGACGACGCGTCTCAGCGGGATCCGCACTCTTCGGCGACTCGCCGATGTGAGTCCAGTTGCGAATCACGTTGATCTTGTCTTCGTGCAAACCCATGTCCTGCAGGACCTCGGCGAAGCGATGGTGAATCGCCGCAACCGAACTCGCGACGCGAAGCGCCCCGACTTCCAGCCGCTTCGTCGCGTTCGCCGCCCGCCCGCTCATCGCGCCGGTCTCGACCACACCCTTGCTGTAGATGTCCTGGACGATCACGCCGACGGGGATTCGCGCCATTCGGGCGCGAGCCACGACCGCCACCGTCGACAGGAGCGTCGGGCTCACGGCGATGACGGCGTCGGGCTTGTTCAATCCGTGCATCGACACCGCACGGGCGAAGCTGGCCTCCATCAGGATGCGCCCACGCGCACTCGGACGCTCCGGCACGTGATGACGCAAACGTCGGACATCGACACCGTTGATGCGCTCCGTATAGCTGCGTTCGCCGACGAATGCGTCGTTGACACGCCACTCCGGATAGTGCGGCAGTCCGGTGATCACCGTGACGCTGTGGCCCAGCCGAGTCAGTCCTTCGGCGATGCCGGTCGTGTACGGTGCGATGCCGGTGACCTCGGGAGCGTAGTTGATACCGACAACGGTGATTCTCAAGGCAATGACCTCACTAACGGGTATGGATGACCGATTTCGGCGACGTCGACCGATGCCATCCGAACAGGGCGGCAATTTCGCATGTCAGCTGCGCACGACCGACTCGTGCTCCCGGTACCACGCGACCGTGCTTCGAATGCCGTCCCCAAGGCTGATCGAAGGACGCCACCCAGTGCTGAAAAGCAGGTTCACATCAAGCAGTTTGCGCGGTGTGCCATCAGGTTTAGTTGTGTCCCAGTGGGTTTCACCCTCGAACCCGACAGCGTCGGCCACGATGTCGGAGATCTCGCGGATCGTCTGGTCTTCACCCGTCCCGACGTTGACCTGCGCGGGACCGTCATAGTGCTCAAGCAGATGCAGGCAGGCCGAAGCCATATCGTCGGCGTGAAGGAACTCCCGCTTCGGTGTCCCTGTCCCCCAGTTCATTACGACACCCTCGCCACTGGCTCGAGCGGCTTCGTATCGACGAATGAGGGCCGGCAGGACGTGCGAATTAGTCGGGGAGAAGTTGTCTCCCGGACCGTACAGATTGGTCGGCATGGCGGAGATCCATGGCAACCCGTATTGACGCCGCACCGATTGAACTTGGAGGATCCCGGCGATCTTGGCTATCGCGTATGCATCGTTCGTGGGTTCGAGAGGTCCGGTCAGCAGGTAGTCCTCGCGAATCGGCTGCGGCGCCAGTTTCGGGTAGATACACGACGAACCGAGGAACAGCAGCCGATTGACCCCGTACTTCAACGCCGCGTCGAGCACGTTGACCTGGATCTGAAGGTTGTCGGAGATGAAATCGACAGGGTAGGTGTTGTTGGCGAGGATGCCGCCCACCTTTGCGGCTGCCAGAATCACCAGTTCGGGACGCATGCTGTCGAAGAACTCGAACGTCGCATCACGATTCTTCAGGTCCAGTTGTGCGTGCGTACGCACGATGATGTTGGTGAATCCCGCCGCCAGCAGCTGGCGCTGTATCGCGGAACCAACCATGCCCCGATGCCCTGCGATGTAGACCGGCGTATCCCGGTCTATCGGCATCGGAACGACAACGTCAGCGGGATTCATCCTCAACTCCACGAAGCCAATGCAGGCTCGTCAACCCAGATCCGGCCGGCGCATTCCAACGCGGCGACATCCGCGTCGACCATGATGCGTGCCAGTTCGGGTGTGCGCACCGACGGACGCCAACCGAGCAACTCGTCCGCACGGCTTGCGTCGCCGATGAGAGAATCGACCTCCGTCGGCCGCAGGTACCGCTCGTCGAAGCGGACGTGGTCCTGCCAGTCCAGTCCGACATGGTCGAACGCTGCCTCAAGGAAGTCCCGCACGGTGTACGCGTCCCCGGTGGCCAGCACGTAGTCACGCGGCTCGTCTGCCTGCAGCATCCGCCACATACCCTCGACGTACTCGGGCGCGTACCCCCAGTCACGCACGGCGTCGAGGTTGCCCAGATAAATCTCCTTGTCGACGCCGGCCTTGATCCGCGCCGCCGCCCGGGTGATCTTACGGGTTACGAAAGTCTCACCACGCCTTGGTGACTCGTGATTGAACAGGATCCCGTTGACCGCGAACATGTCGTATGCCTCGCGATAGTTGCGCGTGATCCAGTACGAGTACACCTTCGCCGCGCCGTAGGGCGATCGCGGGTAGAACAGCGTGTCCTCATTCTGCGGCGGGGGCGACGCGCCGAACATCTCAGAGCTGGAGGCCTGATAGAAGCGGCAGGGCACCTTGCTGATCCGGACCGCCTCCAACAGGCGGATGGACCCGATACCCGTCGTGTCACCGGTGTGTTCCGGTTCGTCGAAGCTGACGCGCACATGCGACTGCGCGGCGAGGTTGTATACCTCATCGGGCTCGATGGACGACAACAGCGTCACCAATCGAGCACCGTCGCTGAGGTCGCCGTAGTGAAGGAACAACCGCGCGTCCGGATCATGCGGGTCGACGTACAGATGATCGATCCGGCCGGTATTGAAGGTCGATGAACGGCGAATCAGGCCGTGCACCTCATAGCCTTTGGCGAGCAGCAACTCCGCCAGGTAGGAACCGTCCTGTCCGGTAATACCGGTGATCAGCGCCTTCTTCAATGGAATCCTTCTCCCAAATTGTTGGCTCTGTCCACGCATTAGCGCTCGACTCCAGGGGACATAATGCGGTCCACCATTTGAAGGCAAGACTCAAGACGCACGCGCATGTGATGCAAAGCACAGTTACAACAGCGTTCGGGAACGGAGAACTCACAACTCCCAAGACTGTGGAGATTCTCGACCCGATTTCTCGCACCGATGCGATAAGCAAACTCTCTCATGGTCGTTGAGAGACCTCAACCTGAGTCGCTATTGTGATCGACCGATCTTCATCACACTAGCAGCAAAGAGTCGTTCTTCCTGCACATCGCCGGTCGCGGTCGCCGTTCAGACGCGCGCTCACGACCCGGTCAGGGAGAACGAAAAGGTACTCAACTCGCCTGGCGCCATCGTTACGGGAAGAACGGCGCCATATGGAGAGTAAACGATTCGGAAACTGCGAGACACGGCGGCATCATTGTAGCAATACAAGACGACGGTGTCGTCGGGATTCCTGAATGCGGTGGTGATAACGTCGCCTGGCAATTGAGCGGTCGGGGGCATATCGCGTTCCACCACATAGGGTTTCCCCCAGCTTGTGGAGCTAACCCTGACCGCTCCCGGCTGCAGCGCCGTCGACAGCTGCGCAAGCACGTAGTACTCGGGACTCCTGACGATGTCACCGGAACCGTCTGACGGCACAGTTACCACACCTCGGCGCCCCGGCGAGTACGGTGTCGGGTTTCCGCCCTCGTCCAGCGCGAGATTCCACAGGGTGTACACGGTCGTCCCGCCATTGAGCGACGACACCAAAAGGCTCGCCATCCTTGCGGTGGTGTATGCGACCGATTCATCGAGCCGCGACCGGAATTCTGTCATCCAGGTCTCGACCCGAGGAAATTGCTTTCGGAAGTCCGACTGCGTCGACGCGGCGCCGACATACCCGTGCCAGGCGACAATATCCAACGGCGAGAAGCTGAGGTCCTTGAACATCGCGGTGACCTCTGGTTCGCGTGACCAATTGTCGTCGACCAGGTAAATCCTGGTTGTCTTTCCGGCAGCGTCCAGCATATTCCGCAGCCTGCGGGCAGTGGTTTCGTGGGTGTTGATCGTCATGTGAGCGGTGCTGAACGGCTCATTCAACGGGGTCACAGCGTACAAAGGGATCCCGGCACGTTCATACTCTTCAACCGAGCGAAACAGGTACCGGGCCCAGATGTCAATATTCGATACGCCGAGCTGGTTCGACGGGGATTGGACCAATGCCGCGTCTCTCAGCATCCACCTGGGGTGAAACCAGGGCGCCCCGATGACACGAACATCGGGATTGATCTCCAGTATCTCGTGGAGGATGGGGATGATGTAGCGCTCGTCCCGCGCGATCGAGAAGCCGCGCAGATCCGGATCCGTCTCGCCCAACGGCACGTCGTTGTATGTGTACAGCTCCGTCTGCGCCCTGAAGTCGGAGTCGCCCAGGCATATTCGCACAACGGACCATTGGCATCCGCCGACCGGTCCGAACAGGTCCTGCAGCAGTTCCCTGCGCTGCTCCCCCGACAGGTACGTCCACAAGCAGTAGGCCGCACTGTCCGTCAGCGCGGCTCCCACCCCGAAGAACGTCTGATCGGACTTGTGAGAGTCGATCACCACATCGTCAGGTCCCGGCTCCACATTCGACCGCTCAAGCTCGGTCGTTCGCTCCTCCATGACGCTGGAGCGATCCACCAGCGTCTTGGTATGGCGTACCGTCAGCGTCGGCCCGGACTCTCCAAGGCAGGCCGTCGCCGCGGCTGTCGACCCCACCACACCCAGAAGCTTCAACAAGGCGCGCCGGTCGATCGCGCGAGCCCCGGTCATTGGTTCACGCCTTTCATCCTGGACGCCGCGCCTCCCCGTGCCGACGTAATGGTCGTTTGTTCCAAGACCGGATTCCACCAGTCACACGACGATAAGCCAATCTCGGGGCTTCACCCCCGGCATTCGGTACCGCGCTTGGCCCAGCGCCGAGGATGCCGCTCGGGGAACGCGACGTCGAACCGGCCCCAACTAGGCCATCATCGATTTGATGCCCTCGGTGAAGTTGAGAATCATGTCATCGATCGACGGGTATTGCTTGGCTTGATGGTGACGAACCTCACCGTTGTCGCTCGTGCGGCTCAGTGCCAGATCCGCGAAGCTCTTGACTCCGTTGTGCGAAACGAACACGTCGACACCCGGCGTGAGGTATTCGTATTCGGGCGCGTGAAACTCCCAATCCGTCGACAGGATCGGCACGCCCAGCGCGATGCATTCCACGGCCAGCAAGCCGACTCTGCCGGGGTTCAGCAGCCCCTGGGAAACCCTGGAGATCATCGCCTTCTCCTGTGCACCGACATACCCCAGCAGGATGGCCTGGCCGCGCTGAGCTGCGGGTGACAGCAGATTCTCCTGATCGCCCTTCCCGCCGATGAGCACTTTCACGGCGGGATCCAGTTGCCAGAGAACGTCGAGGACGTCGACCAGGAAGTCGACGCGTTTCGATGCGTCCAGGCCACCGATGTACCCGAAAGTCTTCCCCGGGGTCAGACCGTGACGTTCCTGAAATTCGCCGATCTCCTCGGGCTGGAGCGATTCATACGTCTTCAGCACGTTGGAAACATCCGTCGAATTCATCACCGGTGTGACGTTCGCAGTTTCCACGCCTGCCGCCCGTGCGAACTCGGCGCCCGATTTGGTGTAGGCGAACACATGATCGCTCCGTCGCATCTGACGGCGCTCAACTGCAAGGTCGACGGGGTGGCCGGGGTTGGTGAAGGGTTTGACGTGACCCCAGACCCCCACTCGCCGCCCGGAGAACCGTTTGATCAGCAGCTCCCTGTGCAGATCCAGCGACGTGCCGCGCAGCTCCATCACGACACCATCGCAGTCACGCCAATGCTTGTCGCTGCCGTAGAAACGAATCGTGCGGCTACCCACCTCTATTCGGCGGGGATCTGCCAGGCGAAGCCACTCCAGGTCCTCGGCGGCATCACCGCGAACGGCCTGAGCACCTCCGGGGCGTCCGGCCACGACGAAACAGTCAATATCGAAGTCGCACAACCGATTTATCAGCCCGGCGAACAGGTTGACGCGATACCGCGGCACATACTCCTGGACAATGGCGACGCGCAGACGGCTCATGTCTCCTCCCCGGTGGTGATCTTGACGGGTCGCACTTCATCACCGTGCTTCAGATTCTCGTTGTCGTGTGGACCAGGAGGCCCGCCGGCGGCGAGCAGCTTCCGGTACACAGCGTTGGCCGGCAGCACGAAGACGACGGGATTGGTCAGCGCCGCCACGACAAGCCCGACCACCAGAGCGCCATCGACGCCGTCGAGCATATAGCCGACAACGAATCCCGCGGTGGCGATCGTGACCAGAGTCACCCGGCCTGCGGCCACCAGGCCATTCCTCCCGAGCAGGTGCAATACCACCGCGTCGATGCTGGCAAAGCCGCTGAGAATGGCCAGGAACCCCACCAGCGCCAGGCCGACCAACAGCGCGTGAGAACTGACACCGCGGAATCCAACTCCCGATATCCATGCCAGCAGCAGTACGACAGGCACGAGCACCGTGGCCAGGCCGCCCAGCCGGCGCGCCAAGCTGCGGCCCCTTGTGATGAGTGCCGCTGTCGGGGACAAGGACTCACGTGTGACGCTGTCTACCGCGAGATTCATCGCGAATGCCATGAAAACCAAGTTGAGGGGCCCCAGGACTGTCTGCGCGAGACGCACACCACCCAGGTACGTCGAAGGCCCGAACCCGCCCAGTATCAGCAGCGGAACGGCCGCCATCAGCTGGCCGGCAAGAAAGTCCGTCAGGAGGTGGCTGGCGGGGCGCAGATATGGCCGCCGGGGAGAGAACTGCGTGATCGGGGAAACGCGAAACACCAGGACAATGAACGGAAGAAACCACGAGCCAAGTACCGAGATGAAGTACAGCGCCACGTCCCCGGTGCTCCAGAGCACAACCGGGGTGAGCAACGAGGCAACGAGGCGGGCACCGTCGGCGATGACGAGATCGCCTCGGCAATCGAGTGACATCGCTCGGTACCGCATCCACTCGGACCACAACGGTGCCGTGCTCGCAATCGCCAGCACCGCGGTCGTCGACGTGCTGAAGTAGCCGAAAAAGAGGACAGTGCAGCCAAATATCAGCGCCGTCAGCAATGCCGCGGCGAACACGTAAACCACCTTGACGTGTGCCGATTTGTCCTGGCGCATCTGCACGAGCGACGCCTGGTACAAAAACGCCGCGACCGCCCCGCTGACCACCTGCACGAGCAGAACCAACAAGGCGAAATGGACGAAGTCGGAAGGGTTCATGAAAACGGCCGCGGCGACCATGACATACGCGCCGGATGCCGACGCCATCGCCTGCGACACCAGAAGCGGGTTGCCGGTTATCAGCCTCCAGACCGAGCCGATCACCTACCGCTCCTCGCTGCTGTTGCGCTCCATGGGCGGGGCACCGCGCGGCGGGCGTCCGAACCATCTTCTCTCACAGAGTGACGACATCCGCTGAAACTTTCGCCTCGCAACGACAAAGTGTGAGATGTCCCTCAGACGGCGCCACCACACGCGAGCAGCACGCGTGCTAGCCGAGTGACCTCGCTACGCCGGGTCGCCTGCGCCGAATATCCGAACTGATACTCTCCCATGTCGAAGGCCCATTCCGGACGCCGGTCACCCGGCACCGTGACGAGAGTGTCGCACGGAATGGCGCGGGCCGCATTTCAAAAGGCCAGCATACCGCCAATACACCGAACAAAGAATGTGAGATCGCGGCTCAGGACTGGCACTTTCCGCATGCTCCGTTACCGTAAGTACATCCCTGTTCGGCGCATCTGGACGTGCCGTTCCGTCTAAATGGGGCGTTCGAAGGAGATGAATTGAGGATGGGCGTGCGCATAAAGCGACCGACAGCTCGAGGAGCGTGGCGCACTATCGGGTGGCCAATGGTCGTTCTCTCAGTGGTGTTCGCCATCGCGGTCGGCACGGTCGTCGTCGCTGCTCAGCGGGATAGAGACGCCAGGGCACTCGCGGCTGAACTCGCACCCAAGCCGACCGCGGCACCCGCCACGGCGGCAACGCCCACGCCCGATGCACAGACGCGGACTCGCCGAGTGGTGGTCATCGGCGATTCGTACACCGGAGGTTCCGACGAAGGTGGCCGCGGCAAGAACGGCTGGGCAAAACTTGTCGAACAACAACTCGACGATAGCGGCATGCCGACAGCCGTAACGGTTGCCGCAATGGGGGGCATCGGTTACGCCGCCACCAAGGACGGCATCAATTTCACGCAGATCGCCAGGCGAGTCGCCGATACCGAAAGTCTCCACGACGCGGACGTCGTCGTTGTGTTCGGCAGTCGCAATGACATCACCTATCCCGCTGGGGGTGTCGCCGACGCGGCCCGCCAGACCTTCGCGACCATCCAAGAAAGCCTGCCCGATGCCAAGCTCATCGTGATCGGGCCGGAATGGCAGAGTGAGACCCCGCCCGCGCAGTTGCTGGTGCTGCGGGATGCGGTGGCCGCAGAAGCTGTAGTCGCCGGCGCCGAGTTCGTTGATGCACTCACAGGTCAATGGTTCACCCGCGCTGAACCGGATCTGATCGGCAGGGACGGTATCCACCCGACTGATGCGGGACACAGGAAACTGGCTTCGGTGATCTATCCGGTCATCAGGTCCGCGCTTGAGGAGCAACCCCAATGACGAACCCGCGCAACACAAAATCGCTTACGAAACTCATCCCGGCCGCCATGGGTAACCTCGCCGTCGGGTTCACGCTGTTCGCCGTCATCGGCGTGATCGTCGGTTCGCTGTGGGCTGCGACGAGGGCCACCGAGTACAACGCGACGACGCTCTACTACCTGCGTCCGCCCGAGACGACGGACGCCACACAAGCCCTGACCGCGGATATGTACTCGTTCAACAGGGCCAAACTCTATGTGTCGCTGTTCACGAGTACCGAACTCGCGGATCGCGCGGCCAAGCGCATTCGGTCCGACAAGTCGCCAAGCGAGTTGGCAGCGTCGGTTTCCGCTAGCGATGTCTATCAGACCTCGTTGATCTCGGTGACGGTCACTGCACCGACGAGCGATGAGGCGCTGCTGATCGCACGTGGATACGCATCCGAAGTACCTTCGTACGCAGCGCATGTGGAGAAGGACAGCGGTCTTCGCAATGCCGCCGGTCTGATCGCCCCGGTTGACGGTCCCCGTACCAGCGAGGCCAGTACCGGTGGATGGATGCTCCCCGCGATCGCGGGAGCCGCATTCGGACTGATCGGCGCCCTGCTTTCGCTGTGGTACCGCCGGCGCTTCCTGGTCGACGACCTCGTCTCCATCAGTGCATCGCTGGGTATCTCCCCCTACGTCGAACTCGATTCCCGCGATCCCGACGCCGTCGATCGGCTGACCGCTCGCGTCATGTCCGACCCGGAGATCAAGCACGTCCTCACGCTCGCCAGCCCCACCCAGGGCGACGGAGCTAAGGCGCTCGCCGAGGCAATGGCGGAATCCGGTGATCGGCTCGACATCGCTGTGCGCGTTGTGAATTCCGACGGGCATCCGCAGGCGTCCGACGATCTGAAACTGACCTGGCGCGGCGTACTGGAAGAGACGCCGACACGCCACGTTCACACGGCAGGACCACTTTTGGTGGTCGCCCGCCGGTATGCCACCACGAAGAGCGGTCTGCAGAACACGGTGCGACTTCTGAGCGCCAGCGGTCTCGATCCGGCCGGCGTCGTCGTCCTCAAGGGCCGCAGCCTCCGTTCGAGGTTCGGGCGTTCGCGTTCCGGCGGATCCGGCGAACGGGCCGAATCGCCCACGCCGGCAGTCCCTGTCGGAGGCTGAGCGTTGACGAACGCCGTACTGCTCCTCGTCGGGGTGCTTGCGTGTGTTTTCTGCGTCGTGATGGCGCGGACGCGCAACCCCGCCAACTGGTCCCCGGCCGCAATGGCTTTCACGTTCATGATTGTGGCGCTCTTCGGGCCCTCGCTGTGGACGTGGTCACGCTACTCCGGCGGTGCCGGATTGCCGGACACGGTCGACTCCTCGACACCACTCGATTCCGCGGCGACTCCTCCGTTGGTGTGGGCCACGGTCGGCGCCGCTGTGGCCACCTTGCTGATTCCGGCAGCGCAAGTCACCGCCGACAAGTACTTTCTGGGACGCACGCACGCCGGCGTGACGCCCAACCTGCCCGTTGCGCGGAACTCGGATGACGAACGCACCACCCGCGCCCGTGCAAACGAAAACGGTTCTTCCGGAGCCCGATTCATGCTCGTCGCGATGGTCGTGACGTACGGGGTCTGGCTGTTGGGCCAGGGCCCCAGTGTGTTGAACCGTGTCGAGTACCTGCAGACGGACGGCGAGCCCACGCTGCTTCGTGCCACCTACCCGGCGGGAGTCGTGCTGGCCCTCGCCTCGCTGTGGCTGGCCTCCAACGACCGCTCCGCCATCGTGCGATGGGCGACCTACGCGATGGCCGTCGTGTGGTTCGTCAGCCTTTCCTCTGTTGGGACGCGGACGGCCGTCGCCTTCCCGCTGCTGTTCGCCGTGATCATGATCAGGAAGGGCACCGCTCGCAACCGCCTCAACGCGGGTGCACTGATCATCGGGTGTGTGGCGGCGGTCGCCGTCGTCATCACGTTCGGCGTCACGCAGGACGCGCGGCAGTACCCGCATGGACTCCTCAACTACTGGTCGCTGCTCACGGGCGTGCTCGACGGGAATGCGCTGACAACGACATTGCAGCGGCTGACGTCATCGATTTTCGCCGCGCATCCCATTATCGAGCGCTCTGCGCTTACTCAGGTCGATCCGTCGTTCCTCATCGCCAACGCCAACCCGATACCCGGTACGGCGCAGCCGGCTGAGCTGGAGCGGCTGTGGCCATATGAGTGGGTACCGCTCGCATTCGTCGGCACCTGGTACTCCGCACTGGGCACGCTGGCACAGGTGTTCCTCTTCGGCTCGATGGCTTACTCCTGTGGAATCACAATGCACAACCTGCGATTGGGCCGTCTTCAGGCAGCCAGCATCCTGCCTGTCGGCCTGGCGGTGCTCATGGCGCTGCTGTCGATCCAGTACCCGTCCCGGATGGTGTTCCGGATCTTCTCGATCGCGGTGATGTTGGCCGTGCTGTCCTACCTCGTGCGATCTCGCAGATCCCGGCGGGCTGACCTCGTCACTCGTCGTGAACCACAAGAGGCATTGGCGGCACGATAGAGTAGCTCGCGCGCAGCAGCGGACCGAATGTGTTCTCACTCTGGTACTGAAGCGGTCGCATGGAGGACATGATCGGAGCACCGCTGTTGCCTGCCTGGGTGATCGGACCGTAGTGTCCCCCAATGATTTTCGACGTCGTCGAACGAATCAGCGGGATGGGAGACCGGTCGCCGATACCGTTGGTCAGGACGCTGTCGACGGTGTGCCCGGCGATCCAGCCACCTGATTCCTGATCGAGAACCGGCCAGCGCCCGCCTCCGACGAGATCGGCTGCCGATTCGTCGGCGTACACGATGCGAAAGTCCCTGGCATCCAACCCCTCGTTGCCGAATTTGCATCGGGTGATGACCATTCCGGCCCCGCTGTTGACATCTGTCGGTGCCGGCACGAACCAGACGTCTATCCGTGGCACGCCGTCATACGGGCGGAAACGAAGAAAGTCGTTGTTGTAGATATAGGTGTTGTTCCCGCCACGATCAAGTCGGATGTGGATTCGATTGGTCAGGAACTCGTTGTCGGAGATGGTCGTTCCGTCGGTGAGTCCCGACAGTGAAACGCCGACCGACGACGTGCAGTTGCTGGACTGAAAGATGTTCCGCTGGATCTTCCAGTACGGATGATCCGTGCTGTGCGTCGAGATCGAGGCGGTCGAGTAGTCGACGAATGAGCAGTCGGTCACCACGAACAGGTCGTTGACGTTGACGTCTGTACTCCTGTTGCGGACATGTCCCATACCGCCCTTGAAACGAATGCCCTGCAGCAGCAGTTGCGGCCACCGACGATCCGAATCGAGAAAGTAGGTATCCGGCGACAGCGTCACCACGGTGGCGCCCTGGCCGGCGCCTACGACTCGTGGAGACGGTAGATCGAGTGCGGGGCCGTCGAAGCGATACCGCCCCGGGGGAAGATAGATCGGCTGCCCCGATTCCGCGGCCGCGCGGAAGGCGCCCGTGGAGTCATCGACTCCGGTCGCGTCAGCGCCCCCGCCGAACTGCTCGTCGGTAACGACCGCATACGACGACGGGTCGATACTGAGGTACAGCGGCAGTTCTTGCGAGGGCGGTTCAGTCGGCGCCGACAGATCGTCGTCCGCCTGCCATCCGCCGGGGTTATAGGCGTACAAGCCGGCGCCCGTGACCGCGGCACCCGTTATCGCTGACGCACCCCCGATCAGGAAGTCACGTCTTCTCATCGACCCCAAGTATCCGCTACAGCCCTACATCAGTCATTGATAGGTCAATCCGCCAGGGCTAGCTAGGACACAGGGGCAGCCGGCTCGACGATCGACTCGACCTCGACGACATTGCAGAGCGTCATGCCGACTACCGGAACTCGCAGGCCGGCTAGAACAGATGCCAGTTCCTCGACATCCTTGCGTTTGCTGATGCCGGCCACACCGACAATCACCGCACCATCGGCGAGAGGCGTCACGGCAACTCCCGCAGGCGAGACAGTGGCCGCTGCGCCATCGACGATCGTGAAGTCGAACTTCGAATCGAACGCCTGGTTCACCGAGGCGAAGTCGAAGCGAACCAGCAGCGATTCCAGCTGATTCGGCCAGTTGCCGATCGCGATCTCGGTCAGGTTCGACACGTCCGCCCTCTGCGCGACTTCGTCGAGGTCACGCACGGACAGCAGGAGGTCCGTCAGTCCGGGCGTTCCGGGAGCGGATTTGCCTGCGACATCGGCCAGTTCGGCGCGGGCGTCGATGTAGAGCGTGCGTGCGCCCGACTCAGCCAGATAGGCCGCCAGGCCCCGTGCGACGGTCGAGGTGGTCATCGGATCACCAGGGCCGGTGACGAGCAGCCGGGAAGCGTTCGAGCGCTTGGCACTTGCCGCGACAGCGGCAGCAAGCCGGCGATAGTCCGGTGCGTAGTCGATGTCGTCCCAACTGTCGATGTGACCCTCGGTCGCCTTCACCGAACCTTGGTAGTCAGCGCCCATCTCCTCGAGCTCGCGACCGGTGGTGATGCGCCGGCCCAGCCGCTCCCCAAGTGCCGCGGCAATGACACCGACCAGGAGGCCGAAGAACGCCGCCAGCACGAGCCGGCTGACGATGTTCCCGTCCACCTCGACCTCGGGATGAATGTTGGCGGGTCGCACCGACACATCGACGCCGTCAGACAGTTCCAGCTCTGACGCATAGTCCGAGAACACCTCCGCGAGGTCCGTCGCGATGGCGACGGCCCTGCGAGGATCACTATCGACGACCGCGATGCGAACGATCGGAATATCCCGTGTCGTGCGCACATCGAGCGCATCCTGAATCTCGTCCGGAGTCACGCCCTGGCCGACCCGCGCAGACGTCCTGGTCAGAACTTCACGATTCTGAATCAGCTGTGCGTAGGTGGGTGCACGTGCCGCCGAGAGCCGTTCCGCGTTGTAGACGTACTCCGACGTCGTGCCGAAACCGCCGCCGGACGCCGTGATCAACAGGTCGTTACGGGCAACATACTTCGTGCCGCTGACGATCAGGACCAGCGCCGTCGCCCCCACTGCAGTGAGAACACACAAAGCGACCCATAACCATCGTGACTTGACTGCCCGCCATATGTTGAGGATCTCCAAAGCGTTCTCTCCTGTGATGGCCACGGCTGCTTGTGGCAACCGCGGAAAATCGATACTGCCTTGCCCCCGGGACGCAACTGCGCCTTCCGGTCGAGCGCGACGTCACAGCGTGTAAGCCGTCTCCAGGCTTGTCGCGATCGCGCACATACTTCTCTCGGCCCGGACCGTCTCCCGGCCCTTGGCGCCCTGCCGCTGCGCGGCGGCGGGATCCGACAGAAGACGCCGCATCGCGTCAATCAATGTTTCGTCGTCGTGACCGACAACTATCCCAGCATCGGACCTCTCGACGAACTCCGCAAGTCCACACGACTTGGTGATCACCACCGGCAGGCCCACGGACATCGCCTCGAGAACCGACATCGGATACGGCTCGTCCACGGACGGCAGCACATACACCGACGCCGCCGACATGCGCTTGAGGGTCTCCGCCGGGGATATCGCCCCTTCCCAGGCGATCCGCGTTCCTCGTGCGGCCGCGCGTTCGATCTGCCGGGTGATCTCCGCACCCTCGCCTTCGTCGGGGCCGACGAGAACGAATCTGACATCGGGGAATTCACTGCTCAGCGCCTCCGCGGCGCGCACGAAAGCATCGGGGCGTTTCCGGCCGGCCAATCGAGCCAGATAGAGAACCTCGCGGCCGGAGCCATCGCTGGAAGCCGAGGTCGCCGAGATATCTGTCTCGGGAACCCCGTTCGGCAGCTCTGCAAGATTTATGCCCTTGCCCGCGGCGACGTGTTGCAGTGAGTCACGCTCTTGGGGAGTGAGGAAGAACACCCGATGGGCCCTCGTCAGCACGGGCACCGTCAGCCCCTTGTCCAAGGGTTTCGACATCGCTCGGTCGGACTCGTCAATCATTCCGTGGGGCTGCAGCACGTAGGGCAATCCCCGCAACCCGACCGTGCGCGCCGCCGGCAGCGTCACGAGATCACGGGCGGCGTGGATGTGAGCAACGTCGAAGCTCCCCGCCGCTCGTGCGAGCCATGCCCACAGCCGAGGTGCGGCCAAACCCGCAAAGCCGCTCTTGGGAATCACCTGCACACCCGGAAACAGCTTGGTCGGCACACCTTCGATATCAGACGGCGCAACGTCGTATCCACGGTATGAACCGGCAATCGTCACGGTATGGCCGCGTTCCGCCAGCGCGACAGATTGGTTCACCGCCACCCGAAGCGGTCCGCCATACTCCCCGAAGGGACTCACGAGTGTGACCACCATGAGAATCTTCACGTGTTCCCCGCCGTCCTGGCCGTCCCCGCCCGCTCAGCCGGGTTCCATTCCACAGCAACAGGAGCGACCATCACTCCTCCTGGGGCCACCTTCGTGCCCGCCACCAGTGCCGTGGCTCCGATCACCGCGTCGCGGCCGATGACGCTGCCCCGAAGGACGGTGGCGCGGGCCGCGACCCACGCGCCGTCATCGATCGTGATGGGCCCGTTGTCGAATTCGAACGTCGGCGAACGCCGATCGTGACTTCCCGTGCACAGCAGAACATCCTGCGAGATACAAACATGGGAACCGATCACGACAGGCTCCAGATTGAGTATCCAGGTGTCCTCACCGATCCACGAATGATCGCCGATGGACAGCTTCCACGGCCAGTGGATGCGTACGTTGTGACGCAGGTTGACTCCTGTGCCGATCTTCGCGCCGAACAGTCTGAGGATCGAGATCCTCACACGCGTCGGACACCACCACCGCATGACGATCAGCCCGGAGACCGTCAACCAGGCGATCTGCCATGGGAACGAACGCCCCCGCTCGTATCCCGCGCCCGTGAAACCGGCGAGATTACGCGCCGTCCCGGTCATCCAGCCCGACGCCTTCCGAATCCCCGATATTCCCAGCCGGCGGCCCGCCAGGCTTCCGGATCGAGGCAGTTGCGGCCATCGATCACACGGGGATGGCGAACCACGGAGGCCAACCGGGCGGGGTCGAGTTCACGGAACTCATTCCACTCGGTCAGCACCAGCACGACATCGGCCCGGTCGCACGCCTCGTCGACGGACACCGCGTAGCCCAGTGTGGGGAAGAGCTTTCGCGAATTGTCCATCGCCTTGGGGTCGTAGACGTTGACCGAGGCTCCCTGCAGCTGCAGCTGGCCGGCGACATTCAATGCGGGCGAATCCCGCACATCGTCCGAATTCGGTTTGAACGCCGAGCCGAGCACCGCGACACGGACACCCAGCAGCGACCCGCACATCGTTCGGGTCAGCTCCACCATGTGCGTGCGCCTACGCATGTTGATGTTGTCGACTTCGCGGAGGAAGGTCAGCGCTTGATCGGCGCCAAGCTCGCCCGCGCGCGCCATGAACGCCCGGATGTCCTTGGGCAGGCAGCCGCCCCCGAATCCCAGACCGGCATTGAGAAACGCCCGACCGATCCGGTCGTCGTACCCGATTGCGTCGGCCAGTTCGACAACGTCGGCACCCGCCGCCTCGCACACCTCGGCAACGGCGTTGATGAACGAAATCTTCGTCGCCAGAAATGCGTTCGCCGAGATCTTGACAAGCTCAGCCGTGGGCAGGTCGGTCGTGAGGAACGGAACACCGGCGTCGAGCAGCTGCCCGTAGATCTCCTTGGCGACCAGCGTCGGACGATCGTCGCTGTCCTTCGCGACGCCCAACACGAGGCGGTCGGGCCGGAGCGTGTCGGCGATCCCATGGCCCTCGCGCAGGAACTCGGGGTTCCAAGCAAGCTCAAGATCCTCGCCGACGGGCGAGAGTTGTTGCGCCATCGAGCGCAGCCGCTCCGCGGTGCCCACCGGGACGGTGGATTTACCGAATATCACCGCTGGGTGGTCGATCAGAGGTGCCAGTGCCGTGATGACGCTGTCGATCGCCGACACGTCTGCAGCAAACTCGCCCCGCTTCTGCGGGGTGCCCACCGCCAGGAAGAATGCATCCGCGAACTCAGCGGCCTCAGCGTACGACGACGTAAATCGCAGCTTGCCGGAGTTCAGCATCTCCCGCGTCAGATCCGCCAGACCCGGCTCGAAAAACGGCATCTCGCCGGATCGGAGCTTCTCCAGCTTGGCCTCATCGACGTCCATACCCAGGACATCGTGGCCCAGGCTTGCCATACAGGCCGCATGGGTCGCGCCCAAGTAGCCCGTTCCGAGTACTGCGATCCTCATCCCCGCTACCTCGTGAATCCTTGTCTCGTGGGCCCGGAACTGTGATTACAGCCGTAGACCGTACCTGTGAACAAACGACTGCTTAATTGGCGAAGAACGTACCTTGTCGGCAACTTCACCAGCGGACCGTGGACCTTTGCGGACCTTTGCGGACCTTTGTGGACCTTTGCGGACCTTTGCGGACCTTTGTGGACCGCCTCTTTGGGCACCTTTGCCACCAGCCGGATAGAGCGAACAGGACATGGCCGGTCCGAATTGACTATCCCACACGCGCAGTGGAGGTGCCACTGCACCAAGGTGTCGTGCGTCATAACACTTCTTGACGCGGCGATGAGTTCGCCCCATGTCAAGCGGGTGTCCGCAGCAATATCCACAAACTAGTTGATGCTCAGCGATTGGGCCATCTCGGCTATCGACACCTGCTGTTTTTGTTGGACTAGTTCGCGTGCCGCACCGGCCTTTTGGCGAGCCCAGGCAGGGTCGTGCGCAATTTTCAGCACCGCGGGCACCAAACCCCGCATTGAATTGGGATCATCGAGGTCGAACAACCACTCACCGAGGCCGATATCGTTCCACATCATTCCCTTGGTCGTCTGCTCCGCTGAACGGCAGACAATCGCGGGCACGCCATTGCCAATGCAAATAACGGGACTGTGCATCTCATTACCAAAGAGACCGGCGGAACGCACGTACACCGACAATGCTTCATTCGGCAACCAGAACTGCTCACGGATGACGACATTGCCCTTGACGTCATCAGGCAGTGGGTCAAAGAGCAGTTCGCGCCCGATCTTGGTCTGGCTCACATCCTCAGGGCAGATAAGAATGCGTAGCGAGGTCTGCCGCACGATTTCGACAATCGCCTCGCGCAGGAGCACGTGATCGGGCCCCTTCATCGCCTGGTTGCGTTCATCCTGATCCCGGTTGTACGGCTGGCCGGAGATGTCCCAGTACGGGGTGTACCGCAAACGCGGAATCACACACATGAACCGGCCGTCCGCCAGGCCGTTCTGGGCCAGGAAACGCTCGGCCGCCGAATCATTGCGCAGATTGAAGGCAAAGGCAGCATCGGGAGCGAATCCCACTTCCTTGTCGTCGGCGAGCACGCTCTCAGCGACGGCAAGCGAACCGGAATCGCGGAAGAACGCCGATGCCGCACCGTTGAGGAGATCGATCTCCAAGGCAGATGGCGATGCCAACGTGATTCCGTAGACCGAGTACGGCTTGTCGCTGTCCTGAACCCACTCACCCAGCTGTCTCCTGCCGACCAAACCGGGACCCGACCCGTGAATCAGGCAGTCGTTGCTCCGAAACGCAGCGACCACGTCCCGCTCCGTCGCGACCACGCTGACATCGGGAAACGCGGGCGTGATCATCGCGCTCAGCTCGTCGTTCCAGGTGGCCGGCCATAGTGTCACTTCGGCATTCGGGATGTGCTTCGCGAGCAACGACAGCAGTCCCGGCGCCTGCGCGACATCGCCGATGTTCACCTGCTGCCACAACGCGCGGACCAGTACTTTGGGCGGCCCAGTCCTGCCGGTGTCGGATCCGCACGACGCCAGCGCGCCCGCAGACGCTGCGGCGACGATGGTCAAGCCCGCCTGCCGGAGAAAGCCGCGACGGGTGAGCGGCCCGCGGTTCAGGGGCCTGTCGAATTGCTCCTCGGTTCGCACGCAATCACTGCCCGATACCTGCAGATGTGGCCTCGGGCAGTTCTGAACTGCTGGCCGTGAACTGGTGAAGGGCCGTTGTCAATGCAGCGGAAGCCTCCTTCACCAATTTGTCGATTCTTTGGGCTTCGCTGTCGGAAAGATCCAGGTCGAATGACATCCGTTCAGCCGACGGCGTATGCAGCCAAACCGACTGCGGCTCGAGGATGAAATCCAGAGTGGCGTGGAGTTTGCTTTCCCCCAGGCTGTCCGCGATCACCGGGATGGCGCCCTGGCGACATCCGACTACGAGTGCGTGTAATCGATCGCTGACCACCGCAATGCACTGTGCGTACGTCTCGACTACCAGACGTTCCTGCTCGAGCTGACTGCGGCCATCAGGCCAATCGACGTGACGGAAACCGCACTCGTTGGACAGCACGTCGTGAATCTCACGATCCTGGCGCACCTGGGTCACCAGGACGATGTCGAATCCCCTCGCTCGCCAGTGCTCGGCAAACTCTCGAACCAGATCGATGCTGGGGTTGCGGTCGTATCTCAAAGACAGGGCAATGAACGGCCTGCCCGAGCCTGATTCCGGTGCAGCACCTGAACGAGCGGCGCTGTCGGCGAAGCCGAGGTCGGGTCTTGCCTGGGCCGGCGAGCCCACGAGTTCGGCGGTTTGCGGATCCCTCGCCAAGTACACCACGGTGGAACGCGCGATCAACCGCTCGGCCTGAAGGGCGACCGGGCCCGACCCGCGTAGCGCCCTGCCGAGTACGGCGACACGATTGCCCGACAGTCGAGCAAACATCAGCATGAGGGCTACCCCGAGTCGCTTGACCAGCGGCGAAAGCCGCGTTTCCAGCTGGGCGGGGCCTGGCGCCATGATGACCGTCGCCTTGCGCCTGAGGCAGGCGCCCAGCAGAAGTGTCAGGAATTGGCGAGGTGAGGCGGTGACGACCCAATCGCTCGGAAACTCAAAGGCTTCGACATAACCGGGACCCATCGCGCCGGTGTAGACGACGGCGTCCATCGCGTCGTCGGCCATGGCGCGGGTCACTGCGCGCCTGATGTAGATATCCCCAAGATTCCACTCTGCGGCCGCAACACTCAAAAACGCAGTTCTTCTCATACCGCCCTCTTCGAGAGAATGATCATGGTAGCGATTTGCAGGACAAGCTGGATCACATAACTGGATGCCAAGGCAATTCCAGCCCCCACGGCGCCGTACGGTATCGCGAGGACGACAATTGCGACGAGACAGTAGACCGTCGTGCAGGTCGCGATAACCGCCACCGGTCTCAGATATCCCCAACCCTGCATCAGCGCGTTGAACTGCGATGTGATGGCGGCGGCGATCAGCCCGAAACAGACGATCTGTATGACGGTCGACGCAGGTTCGTAGCTGGGACCGAGGATTACCGGAACGAGGATCGGTAACGCAACGGCCAAACCCACGTACATGACCGTTGTGAGGGCAGTCATGGCGGCGATGGCCTTGATGAACGGCCTGGCGTTACCGCGGGTACTTCTGGTCGTCGCAGGAAGCAGCACTGCGGCAAATGACGTGGGCACCATGCGAAGTGGTGTGGTAAGCCGACTGGCCGCCGCGTAGTAGCCCGCGGCAACCGGCGTGGTGACCAGCGCAACTATCGACACATCGAAGTTTCTGGCCTGCACACTCAGCGAGTTCACCCAATATGGCCGCCCAGCCTTGAGCAGTCGGCGCACCGGGACAGCCGCGGCAGTGTGGACTCCATCGGTCATGTAGTAGGCCAGCGCCCACGCGAGCAGCGAGAACAGGGCCAAGCCGAAGACGTATGTCGTGACGGGGTCCATGCCGAGGAAGTAGCCGGCCACGAGCACAACCAATGCACCGATCCGGCGAAAGACCAGGGAACTGGCGTTCTGCCACGTGTTGCCGTCGGCCAGCGCAACCGCAAGCCAAGCTTCGACCTGTTTCTCCGAAGCCATCCACAACGGCAACAGAACCAACGGGAACAACGATGGCGCAACGAAACCCGCCGCCACCAGGAATCCCGTACCGACTACCGTCGTGAGGATTGTGATGTTTCTTCCAAGCCGCAGCGCGGCGCCAATCTCCCCGCTGTCAGGATCGGCCGCACGTAAACGCGTGATATGAGTCGTCAATCCGAAATCCACAACCGTTTGGATGACGATCGCAATTCCGTATATTGACGAAAACAATCCGAATGCCTGCGGACCGCTCCACCGGGCGACCAACATAAGGCTGAGTGCCTGGATCACAGCCCCGGCGAGGCGGCCGACCAGAATCCAGGAAAACTGTCGTCTTAGCCCGATCGAGCTCACCTCCGGTATGGGCCGACTCCGCGGGCATTTCATGCGGACGACGGGGCGTAGTAAAGGCGTAGTAAAGCCGATGCGATTCCATCACGGTTCGACCATGTACGCATTCGAAGGAAGCCTGCGTGACGGGGCGCGGTGGCAGATCGGAGGCCCAGCGCTTACAACGCTGAACATACGTTATCGGCCTCAACGCTGGTCGAGCATATGCAGGTCGATGTCGGGGAATGTGAAGAATCTCATATGTCTCCCCTACATCGTCGATGTGCCTGCAGGCCAACGTCTCAGGAGTCGATACGGGACCTGCCTACATCGCCGGCGACGCCTGTCGTCGAGGGTGTAACGCCACACGGGCCGCGTGCACGCCGAGCGGGTCTCGACACCCCAAGCCCGCGCCAGCACGAAATCCGCTCCAACACGAAACCAAAGGCGCTGGCTGAGTTTCGATCTGGCGATGGCGAGCGCCTGTATCGCATCACATCCGGTCACGATCCGACATGCGATCGGGAATCACCCACGACAGCACCCCGGTTATGATTCACCTCACCAACGCATGCGCCGAAGGCGTTGCGGCACAACATCGGCGTGAGTGTGACCAGCCTGTGAGTGCGACCGCTTCAGACGACGCGGCCCGCATGCGCGCCGGAGCTCAGCGCACCACGACGGGCCGTCCGTTCATCGTGATACCCGTCGCCGTGTACGTGCCTGGCGCGTTCGAGTACAGCACCGGCCGTTCTGGCCACTCGATGATCGCGATGTTCTTGTAGACGATGTTGCTGAGGGTGCCCCCGAAACTGGCGTGGCCGATGTTGAACCACGGAGTGATCGGATTCCGTAGCGTCAGGTTTGAAATCGTGACGTTGCTCGTGGATGAGTCGGGGTTCTCGTTGACGACCGTCACCGCGCCCAACGGGAACCCGGTTGTCGTGTTGGCATCTGTGATCGTGCCGCCGTTGACGATGACATCCGAGGTCGGACCTGTGAAATAGGGTGTTCCCTGCGTCCCGACGAAAACTCCCGAGAGGGCCGTGTTCGTTACCGAAATGTTGTTAATCGTGATTCGCTTACCGCCGCTGACCACAATGCCGCGCGTGTGGTAGGAGTCGGTGACGACCGGCGAATTGATCGTGATGTCAGTCGTCACAGGTTCGTTCTTATAGGACACCACGGCAATCGCATCATCGCCGGTGCGCAGGGTTTTCGCGTTATTCACCTGGCCGTTGCTGGCGCCTGCGGTGATCATGAATCCGTCGGCGGCGGTGTCTTTCACAGTGACGCGGTCAAGGCGGAAGTTTTTGGCACCTCCGACATACACGCCGGCCCCTGCACCCCCGGTGATGGTCACGTCGCTGACCTTTGCTCCCTCAAAGCCGGCGAGAACCAGCCCGGCGGTATAGGGAGTGTCGTTGCGCGGCGCCCCGACTGGAGCATTCAGTTTGAGGTTCTTGACAGTGACGTTGTCGGCGAGTATCCCGACCGCCGATGTATCGGGATTCGTCGCTACCAGCGTTGCGCCATTTCCGTTGACCGTTACGTTTCGAACCCGGATCAGCAGGTTTCCGCTGTGGTAGTAGGTCCCGGGCTCGAGGTTGAGCGTGTCGCCGGGCTTGAGTGCGTCGAGTCGCGCCTGGAGCGCCGCCGTGCTGTCCGCAGGGGCGGCAGCGGCGGGAGTGCTGGAGGCCGCCTGCTGGGCTGTTGCGCCGCCACCGAAGAGTGCGGAGGATTGCCTGCGCGCCCAAGAGAGCACGGCGAGCACCACGGGATTATCGGCTGGCGGGTTCGAGGGGAACACCTGATTCAGAAGCGCTGTGACCTGGTCAGGAACTCCGACGGGAGTGAAGGCAGCCGTAGATTGCACGGCCTGAAGCCCCGTCTCGGCTGCACCCGTTTCTTGAGTGGACTCCGTGCTTGACGCGGCAGGCGACACATTCCGTGTCGTTTTCGCCGGTGCGGTGGAAGCACTCACTTCGGCGGACTCACCGGCCGCACTTGGCTCTTCGTCAGGGGAGCCGGATTCGGCCGCGGAGTCCTTTTTACGACTCGAGCTGGTAGGGCCTTTCACGGTCGACTTGCCGGTAGTCGCCGAAGTTGCACCTGACCCATCGCCCGACGATGTCACAGCAGTCGGAGATCCCGACGTGGACTTCTTCGTCGACGAAACCGACGGCGATGAACCGGAATTCGTTGACTTCGTACCCGATCGCTTTCCGCCCGGCGGGGTGCCCGACACCCCCTTCTCGGATCCTGCAGCGGCATCCGATCCTCCCGCGGACGAGCCGCCGCCATCGCCTTTGGCGGTAGTGGAACCTTTGGCGGTAGTGGAACCCTTGGTGGTAGTGGAATCCTCCTTGGTGCCGGAACCCTTCTTGGTGCTGGAACCCTTCTTGGTGCTGGAATCCCCGGAATCCGATGTGGCAGAAGCCTTTCCCGAATCGGCGGGGGCGGACCAGGCGGTAGCCGGGTTGGTGCCGATGGCCACGCCGATGCCGAGGGCGACCACGAATGCGCTGACCCGCGCTACGCATTGCTTCTCGGCAGCGGTTAGCTGCCGGATCAAGTGGGGCCGTGGCGGACGGCACGATGGGGCATTCGCCTCACCACCCGCCAGCCTGGCGGGTCCCGCTGGACCGACAATGCCACGGTCGGCACTGACCAGACGTTCGCTAGATGAAGTCATGGACCCCCCTGTACGGATCACGAAGAGGAAATTCAGCAAAGGAATAGAGTCGACTGAAATTGATCTAATCACACACGCCGGAATTCGTCGCGCCATAGCCGATGAAACGACTATCTATATGGTCCAGTTTGCAGCTTGACAGCTCCACCCGCCTGTCAATCCGTGGCGATTAATGGCGGAATACGCGACTTTGGCAAACGTCAATTAATTCGCTCGAATCGCAATGCGACGCGTCGCCGCGCCGGTTTCGATCGGCGTCTAGCCTTGAAATTACCTGTCAGACGCCTGTGCAGCATTCGACCGCGCGTCCGATGCGCCGCGATCTTGGTTTGCTGGTTCCCTTTCCTTATCGTTGCATCGCCAATCCCGTCAGCATCGGCTCACCGCAATTCGGAATCCCTGCGCCGACGGAACGGGTCACCAGTGCCGCAAGCGGGCGCAGTGGTCAGGGTGGCCGACTCGGCCCTGAGTGCCACTGAATCCGCGGATCGCAACCGGCCGGCGCGCCATCGTCAGGCGTTGTCCAGTGGTTCACGTGACCGCGCTCAGATGACGACCGATAGCATCGACACCCATGACCAGCGTCACCGAGCCCGCGCCAGGCCACAAGATCGACATCCACACCACCGCGGGCAAGCTCGCGGATCTGAAGCGCCGTACCGAGGAGACATTGCACCCGGTCGGTGAGACGGCCGTGGAGAAGGTGCACGCCCGGGGCAAGCTGACGGCCCGCGAACGCATCTACGCACTTCTCGACGACGACTCCTTCGTCGAGCTTGACGCGCTGGCCAAGCACCGGAGCACCAACTTCGGCCTCGGCGAGAACCGTCCGGTCGGCGACGGCGTGGTCACCGGCTACGGCACGATCGACGGCCGTGACGTCTGCATCTTCAGTCAGGACGCCACCGTGTTCGGCGGCAGCCTCGGCGAGGTGTACGGAGAAAAGATCGTGAAGGTCCAGGAGCTGGCCATCAAGACGGGCCGCCCGCTCATCGGGATCAACGACGGCGCCGGCGCCCGCATCCAGGAAGGCGTGGTCTCGCTGGGTCTGTACAGCCGGATCTTCCGTAACAACATCCTGGCTTCCGGCGTGATCCCGCAGATCTCGCTGATCATGGGCGCCGCCGCGGGTGGGCACGTCTACTCCCCCGCGCTGACCGACTTCATCGTCATGGTGGACCAGACCAGCCAGATGTTCATCACCGGGCCCGATGTCATCAAGACCGTCACCGGCGAGGACGTCACGATGGAGGAACTTGGCGGCGCTCAGACCCACATGTCCAAGTCGGGCACCGCGCACTACGTCGCCTCGGGCGAGCAGGACGCGTTCGACTGGGTGCGCGACCTGCTGAGCTACCTGCCGCCCAACAACTACGCCGAGCCGCCGCGCTACCCGGCGCCTCATCCGGCGCCAATCGAGGAAAGCCTTACCGACGAGGACATCGAACTCGACACCCTCATCCCGGATTCACCCAACCAGCCATACGACATGCACGAGGTGATCACCCGCATCCTCGACGACGGCGAGTTCCTGGAGGTCCAGTCCGGCTACGCGCAGAACATCGTCGTGGGATTCGGGCGGGTGGACGGCCGCCCCATCGGCATCGTCGCCAACCAGCCCACCCAATTCGCCGGTTGCCTGGACATCAACGCGTCGGAGAAGGCGGCCCGGTTCGTGCGGACCTGCGACTGCTTCAACATCCCCATCGTCATGCTGGTCGACGTTCCCGGCTTTCTGCCGGGCACCGACCAGGAGTACAACGGCATCATCCGCCGCGGCGCCAAGCTGCTGTACGCCTACGGTGAGGCCACTGTCGCGAAGATCACCGTCATCACTCGCAAGGCCTATGGCGGCGCGTACTGCGTGATGGGTTCCAAGGACATGGGCTGCGACGTCAACGTGGCATGGCCCACGGCGCAGATCGCGGTGATGGGTGCTTCCGGCGCGGTCGGCTTCGTCTACCGCCAGCAGCTGAAGGACGCCGCCACCGAGGGCAAGGACGTCGACGCGTTGCGCCTGGAGCTCCAGCAGGACTACGAGGACACCCTGGTCAACCCGTACGTCGCCGCTGAGCGTGGCTACGTCGACGCGGTCATCCCGCCGTCGCACACCCGCGGCTACATCGGCACGGCACTGCGACTGCTCGAACGCAAGATCACCCAGATGCCGCCGAAGAAACACGGCAATATTCCACTGTGAGCCGTCGCGATTTCGGCGCGCTTTCGTGCGGTGAGCGCACGAAAGCGCGCCGAAATCACCCGAAGAGAGGCGATACATGCCGCACGAGACCGACATCACCGAAGTCAGCGATCCACGGGATCTGACCATCGACGCTCCGCCACCACCGACACCGGAGATCCATATCGTCAAAGGTGCGCCGTCCGACGACGAGCTCGCCGCGCTGGCTGCGGTGCTGGCCGGAGCGGCAGGGGCCCCGGCGGAGCCGGGCCCGCAGGAGCTCAATCCGTGGGGCCATCCGGTCGACAAGCTGCGCTATTCGGTCTTCAGCTGGCAGCGGGTGACCCTGCTGGAGCGGGCGCACATGCGGCGGTGATGAGCGCTTGCGCGAAGAACAAAAGATGACGATGAGCGCTTGGGCGAAGAACAAAAGATGACGATGAGCGCTTGCGCGAAGAACAAAAGATGACGATGAGCCGCTTGCGCGAAGAACATACGCAGTGACCCGGGTGGTCCTCGGCTCGGCGTCGACTGGCCGGCTGAAGGTGTTGCGGCAGGCCGGCATTGACCCCGAGGTGATCGTGTCGGGCGTGGACGAGGACGCGGTCATCGCGTCGCTGGGCACCGGCGTGGCGCCTGACGTGGTCGTATGCGCACTGGCGGCGGCCAAGGCGGCCGACGTCACGAGCCGACTCCCACCGGCCGTCGCAACGGATTGTGTTGTGATCGGCTGCGATTCGATGCTTCACCTCGACGGTGTGCTGTGCGGCAAGCCGGCAACGTCCGGTACTGCCCGCCGGCAGTGGCATGAGATGGCCGGTCGCGCCGGCGAATTGCACACCGGACACAGCGTCGTCGTGGTCGCCGACGGCTCCGTGCAGCGCACGGTCACCGCAGCGGCAATCACGACCGTGCGCTTCGGGGAACCGTCGGCCACCGAGCTCGAGGCGTACCTCGCCAGCGGCGAGCCCACCAGGGTGGCCGGTGGGTTCACCCTCGACGGGCTCGGCGGCTGGTTCATCGACGGAATCGACGGCGACCCGTCCAATGTCATCGGGCTGAGCCTGCCCCTACTGCGAAAGCTGCTGTCCCAGTTGGAAATCACGGTTCCGCAGCTCTGGCCCGACAATGCCGGGCGCTGACGCGGTCACCACTCGCAAAATAGCTCGGGGGCGGCAGAAACAGCAACGATGGACCTCGGCGGTAGGCTCGGAGTCGTGCCGCTACCCGCTGATCCCAGCCCCGCGCTGAAGGACTACGCCCACCCCGAACGTCTGGTCACCCCCGACTGGCTCGCCAGCAACCTCGGGCGGCCGGGCCTGGCCATCGTCGAATCCGACGAGGACGTGCTCCTCTACGACACCGGTCACGTCCCAGGGGCGGTGAAGATCGACTGGCACACCGACCTCAACGACCCGCACGTGCGGGACTATATCGACGGGGCCCAGTTCGCCGATCTGATGAATCGCAAGGGCATCTCCCGTGACGACACAGTGGTCATCTACGGCGACAAGAGCAACTGGTGGGCGGCCTATGCGCTGTGGGTTTTCACACTGTTCGGGCACCAGGATGTGCGACTGCTCGACGGCGGCCGCACCCTGTGGATCAACGACGGCCGCGACACCACGCTCGACGTGCCGTCCAAGCAAACCTCGGGCTATCCCGTCGTCGAGCGCGACGACCTCGTCCCGGATTCTCTTCGCGCGGGCGGCTCATCGTCCATCCGCGCGTTCAAGGACGAGGTGCTGTCGATCCTGGGCTCCGAGCCGTTGATCGACGTGCGCTCACCCCAGGAGTTCACCGGCGAGCGGACCCATATGCCGGACTACCCCGAAGAGGGTGCGCTGCGCGGTGGCCACATCCCGACCGCCGTGTCGATCCCGTGGGCCAAGGCCGCCGACGAAAGTGGACGGTTCCGCAAACGCGCGGAACTCGACGTGCTGTACGGGTTTCTGACCCCGGAAGACAGGACGGTGGTGTACTGCCGCATCGGTGAGCGGTCCAGCCACACCTGGTTCGTGCTGACGCATCTCCTGGGCCTGCCCGGCGTGCGGAACTACGACGGCTCTTGGACGGAGTGGGGCAACGCCGTACGCGTACCCGTCGCCGTCGGTGAAGAACCCGGAGAGGCGCCCGCACCGTCATGACCATGCCGGCCCATCTGGCGGAGGTCGTCTCGGAGTTCCGAGACGTGCAGGGGCAGGACAAGCTGCGCCTGCTGCTGGAGTTCGCCGACGATCTACCCGCCCTGCCGGCCGATCTCGAAGAGGCGGCGATGGAACCGGTGCCGGAATGCCAATCGCCGCTGTTCCTGCATGTCGATGCCGCCGACCGCGATCATGTGCGGTTGTACTTCAGCGCGCCCGCCGAGGCGCCGACCACCCGGGGTTTCGCCGCGATCCTCGCGACCGGTCTGGATAAACAGACCGCCGAGGCGATCCTGGCGGTGCCCGACGACTTTTACACCGATCTCGGCCTGGCCGCGCTGATCAGCCCGCTGCGGCTGCGCGGCATGTCGGCGATGCTGGCGCGGATCAAGCGCCGACTGCGGGGCGCGTGAATCGCGGCACACATCCGCCGCTTACACTGCCCCCGGGATTACATTCTTAAAGACGTTTCTTAGAGAGATGCCATCAGGAGGCACCGGTGCCTAGTCACGCCAGCTCGAACATCGCGAAGGTGCTCGTCGCCAACCGCGGCGAGATCGCCGTACGGGTGATCCGCGCGGCCAAGGACGCCGGCCTTCAGAGCGTGGCCGTCTACGCCGAGCCCGACGCCGACGCCCCGCACGTGCGGCTCGCCGACGAGGCGTTCGCCCTGGGCGGGCAAACGTCCGCAGAGTCCTACCTCGACTTCGGCAAGATCCTCGGCGCCGCGGACAAGTCCGGCGCCAACGCCATCCATCCGGGATACGGGTTCCTCTCCGAGAACGCCGACTTCGCCCAGGCCGTCATCGACGCGGGCCTGATCTGGATCGGCCCCAGCCCGCAGTCGATCCGCGACCTCGGCGACAAGGTCACCGCCCGTCATATCGCGGCCCGGGCCGAAGCCCCGCTGGTGCCCGGCACTCCCGACCCGGTCAAAGACGCCGACGAGGTCGTCGAGTTCGCCAAGAAGTACGGCGTCCCGGTGGCCATCAAGGCCGCGTTCGGCGGCGGCGGGCGCGGCATGAAGGTCGCCCGCACCCTGGAGGAGATCCCCGAACTCTTCGAGTCGGCCACCCGTGAGGCCGTCTCCGCATTCGGCCGCGGCGAATGCTTCGTCGAGCGCTACCTGGACAAGCCGCGTCACGTCGAAGCCCAGGTGATCGCCGACCAGCACGGCAACGTCGTCGTCGCGGGAACCCGTGACTGCTCGCTGCAGCGCCGCTTCCAGAAGCTGGTCGAGGAGGCCCCCGCTCCCTTCCTCACCGACGCGCAGCGCAAGGAGATCCACGAGTCGGCCAAGCGGATCTGCAAGGAGGCCGGATATTACGGCGCGGGCACCGTCGAGTACCTGGTGGCCCAGGACGGCCTGATCTCGTTCCTCGAGGTCAACACGCGGCTTCAGGTCGAGCATCCGGTGACCGAGGAAACCGCCGGCATCGACCTGGTGCTGCAGCAGTTCAAGATCGCCAACGGTGAGGCCCTCGATATCACCGAGGATCCGACGCCCCGCGGGCATGCCTTCGAGTTCCGGATCAACGGTGAGGACGCGGGCCGCGGCTTCCTGCCCGCGCCCGGTCCCGTCAGCAAGTTCGACCCGCCCGCCGGCCCAGGTGTCCGCCTGGACTCCGGCGTGGAAACCGGTTCGGTCATCGGCGGCCAGTTCGACTCGATGCTGGCCAAGCTGATCGTCGTCGGGGCCACCCGCGAAGAAGCCCTCGCCCGCTCGCGGCGCGCACTGGCCGAATTCACCATCGAGGGGCTGGCCACGGTCATCCCGTTCCACCGCGCGATCGTCTCCGACCCCGCTTTCATCGGCGACGACGACGGATTCTCCGTGCACACCCGCTGGATCGAAACCGAGTGGGACAACAACGTCGAGCCGTTCACCGGTGGCGATCCGATCGAAGAGGAAGACACCATCCCGCGGCAGACGATCGTCGTCGAGGTCGGCGGGCGCCGGCTCGAGGTGTCGCTGCCCGGTGACCTGGCCATCGGAAACGGCGGCGGGGGCGTGGCCAGCGGTGTGATCAGGAAGAAGCCCAAGCCACGCAAGCGCGGCGCCCACGCGGGCGCGGCGGCGTCCGGCGATGCGGTCACCGCACCGATGCAGGGCACCGTCGTCAAGGTCGCGGTCGAAGAGGGTCAGGAGGTCGCCGCTGGCGATCTCGTGGTGGTGCTCGAGGCCATGAAGATGGAGAACCCTGTCACCGCGCACAAGAACGGGACCATCACAGGCCTCGGCGTGGAGCCAGGCGCGGCCATCACCCAAGGCACGGTTGTCTGCGAGATCACATAGCCATCAAGTAGCCACGGTCACCAGAACGGGATGCTGCTCAGCATCGCCCCTTCGCCGGTGACCAGGCTGGTTTTCCTCAGCCGGGTGCCGAAGTAGCGCGCCTGCGGGTCGACCACCACATAAAGGTCGTCGTGCCGCTTCCCCAGCACCTGCCGGGCGAGCTTGGCGAACGAGATCTTCTCGGGGCCGCCGATGTCGATGATGTGGTTGCGCGGCGGGTCCACCGCGACTTCGGCCAGAAACGCGGCGACCTCATCGGCCGCGATGGGCTGGATCAGCGCGTCCGGCACGCGCACGTCATCGCCGTCGATCATCGAGTCGACGATCCCGTCCGCGAACTCGTGGAACTGCGTGGCCCTCACGATCGTGTACGGCAGTCCGGAGGACACGATGATCCGCTCCTGGGCGGCTTTGGCCCTGAGGTAGCCGCTGTCGGGCAGCCCGTCGGCGCCGACGATCGACAGCGCGACGTAGTGCTTGACGCGGGCCGCCCGCGCGGCGGCGACCAGATTCGTCGTCGAGGTGAGGAAGAAATCCATCACCGCACCGTTGTCGAAGGACGGTGAGTTGGTGACGTCCACGAGCACCTGCGCACCCCGGAGCGCCTTGTCCAACCCGGCGCCGGTGATCACATCGGCCCCCGATCGGCGCGACGCGGCGACCGGTTCCTCGCCCTCCTTGGCCAACAGCTCGACAAGTTTGGTTCCGATGAGGCCGCTGGCCCCTATCACTGTGACCTTCACTCTGCGATCACCTTCCGTCCAGGTGCCGGGTCCGCCACTGCCTTCGGGTCGTGAGACCCTGTCACCAATGGATCCCGTGGAGATCAACGCCGGCGCGTGGTACTTGCGGCCCATGCGCGCCGACAAGTTGATGGACGATCGCCCCGCGCTCGCAGATATGGGAGTCCACGACCCAGATTACGTCGCACGCTGCGCTACCGGCTGGAAACAGGACATCAAGTACACCTGGGCGGTGAGCGAACCCACGACGGGCGAGCTGGTAGCCGAGGCGACGCTGACGCCCTCCACCGGGACGATCGGCATTCGGGCCCGGCCAGGCCACGACGGCGCCGCTCAGGCCGCCGCGGCGGCCGTTCGGCGCTTCGCCGCCGCCCTGACCCCAGAGGAGTCGCTGTGACCCGGCCCCGGATCGTCACCGTCACCGGCGCCGCAGGCCAGATCGGCTACGCCGCTCTGTTCCGCATCGCCGCGGGCGCCATGCTGGGCCACGACACCCCGGTGATCCTGCGTCTGCTGGAACTGCCCACCGCGGTGCGCGCCGCCGAGGGCGTGGTGATGGAGCTGGAGGACGGCGCCTTCCCGCTGTTGACCCGCACCGAGATCTACGACAACCCGGGCACCGCGTTCGACGGGGTCAATGTGGTGCTGCTGATCGGCGCCAAGCCGCGCACCGCGGGGATGGAACGGGCCGACCTGCTCGGCGCCAACGCGCAGATCTTTGCGACGGCGGGCCGCGCGCTGAACGCCGGGGCCGCCGACGATGTGCGGGTGCTGGTCGTCGGCAACCCGGCCAACACCAACGCCATGGTGGCGGCGGCGCACGCCCCGGACATCCCTGCCGAGCGGTTCACCGCGCTGACGCGTCTGGACCACAACCGGGCCGTCGCGGCGATCCACCGCAAGACCCGCGTTCCGGTCAGCGAGATCTCCCGGATGACGATCTGGGGAAACCACTCCCCGACCCAGTACGCGGACATCTTCCATGCCATCGTGGGCGGTCGGTCCGGTGCCGACTACGCGGCCGACACCCATTGGCTCACCGATGAATTCATCCCGACGGTGGCGCGCCGCGGTACCGCGATCATCGAAGCCCGCGGGTCGAGTTCGGCGGCCTCGGCCGCCAACGGCGCGATCGACCACGTCGACGACTGGGTGCACGGCACCCCAGACGGCGACTGGACGTCGGTGGCACTGCCCTCCCCCGGTGTCTACGGCATCGACGAGGGCCTCGTGTGCTCGTTCCCGTGCCGGTCGACCGGCGGCGCGTGGGAGATCGTGGAAGGCCTCGACATCAACCCGTTCTCCCGTGCGCGAATCGACGCTTCGGTCGCCGAGTTGCGCGCCGAGCGTGACGCGGTGGTGGCGCTGGGGCTGCTCTGACCAGCTCAGAAATCGAGTCTCGCCCGGGACAGAACGGCGTTGACGAGATGTTTCGTGCCGGGCCAGACACCGTCGAGGTCGTCCAGTTCGGCCGGCTCGAACCACCGGAAGTACAGGGCCTCGCCGCCTGGCCGGCACATCGGGTCCTCTGCGACCGGGATTGCGTAGCACAGTGAGATCGCGTGCTTGCGCGGATCGGTCCCCGCCCACGGCGCGTCATCCGTCGGACCGCCGGTCAGCCACTCCATCACGTAGACCGGCTGGACGTCGCCCACAAGCGGAACCTCGACGTTGTCGATGGAATCGTCGAGGTGCCTGCGCAGCGCCACCGTCAGGATCTCGTCGCGGCGCACGCGCCCGCCGATATGGCACCACATCGGCTCCGGCCCGAACGGGTTGTGGCGTTGGATCAACCCCACCTCGGTGACGGCAGCTCGGCGGCGGATCAGCAGCGCATCCACGCAAAGTATTGGGACTGCACGTTGAACGGCGCCCCACGCGGAATCTGTCAGCCATCCAGCACTGTCTTCGGCCATCACGTCAGTGAGTAGCACGCGCGCGACGCGTCGGCACGCCGACGTGGGCTACCGCACATCGATGTCGGCACCGGTGGCCAGGTCGGCGCACTCGACGGCCACCACGTCGGTGCGCCCGGCGAGAAACCTCCTGGCACCCTGATCGCCGGCCAAGGTGGCCAGCAGTTCGGACCGATGACGCGACGCGATCACCACCGGATGTCCGGGCTTTCCGTCGTACACTGCCCGGGCGAGGCCGGTCGGCTCGGCAGCGGCCAGTACCCGCGCGACCGCGTCGGCACCCACGTCGGGCGTGTCGACCGTGTGCAATACGACCGTCGCCGCGTCCGGTACCGCGCCGAGTCCGGCGCGCAACGACGCGCTCATTCCGTCGGCCCAATCCGTGGCGATGACGGACCGTGCCGGGGCGGGTACCTCGACGAGCGCGGCGCCGAGCACCACCACCACGTCGTCACACCCCCCGCCCGCCAGCGCGTCCACCCCTTTTCGCAGCCACTCTCCTTGCGCGGCAAGTACTTTCGGCATCCCGAACCGAGTTCCTGCGCCGGCGGCGAGCAGTACACCCGCGGTCCGCGCATCCTTCGACATGCGAACAGTCTGATCGTGGCCGATTCTGTATCGCATGACCGCCCCGGCCAAAAGTGCCCTCAAGAAGCGTGTCCACCCCGTAGACGAGGTGCTGCCGATCCCGAAGCTGGCGACCTACGGGTTCCAGCACGTGGTGGCGTTCTACGCCGGAGCGGTGCTGGTGCCGATCATCATCGCCGGCGCGGTGGGCCTGTCGCAGGAAGAGCTGGTCATGCTCATCACTGCAGACCTGTTCACCTGCGGTATCGCCTCGATCATCCAGGCCGTGGGGTTCTGGAAGATCGGCGTGCGGCTGCCGCTGCTACAGGGTGTGACGTTCGCGGGCGTCTCGCCGATCATCGCCATCGGCCTGGCCCACGGCGGCGGCTCGGCCAGCATGCTCTACGTCTACGGCGCGGTGATCGTCGCGGGCATCTTCACGTTCCTGATCGCGCCGATCTTCATCAAACTGCTGAAATTCTTCCCGCCGGTGGTGACAGGCACGCTCATCACGATCATCGGCCTGTGTCTGGTGCCGGTCGGCGCGATGGACGCCGTCACCAACCCGCACACCCATGAGAAGGATCCGACCAACATGCGTTGGTTCCTCTACGCCCTGGGCACCATCGTGATCATCGTGGCGATCCAGCGCCTGTTCCGCGGCTTCCTCGCCACCATCGCCGTGCTGCTCGGCCTGGTCATCGGCTGCGCGGCGGCCTACGCGCTCGGCGACATGAACTTCGACAAGGTGGGTGAGGCCTCGGCGTTCGGCTTCACCCCGCCGTTCCTGTTCGGCATGCCCAAATTCGACTTCGTCGCCTGTCTGACGATGATCATCGTGCTGATGATCACCGCCGTGGAGTCGACGGGTTCGACCATCGCCACCGGTGAGATCGTCGGAAAGCGCGTGAAGGCCTCCGACATCGGCAACGTGCTGCGCGCCGACGGTGTGGCCACCGCCATCGGAGGCGTGTTCAACTCCTTCCCCTACACCGCGTTCTCCGAGAACGTCGGCCTGGTGCGGCTCACGGGGGTCAAGAGCCGATGGGTGGTGGCCGCCGCGGGCGCCATCATGATCCTGCTCGGGTTCCTACCCAAGGTCGCCGCCGTCGTCGCGTCGATCCCGAACCCGGTGCTCGGCGGCGCGGCCCTGACACTGTTCGCCACCGTCGCCGTCGTCGGCATCCAGACCCTGGGCAAGGTCGACTTCACCGACCACCGCAACCTCATCATCGTCACGACCAGCCTGGCGCTGGCGCTGTGGGTCACGTCGTATCCGGACATCGCCAAGGGCATGCCCGCCGGCCTCGACCTGATCTTCGGCAGTGGCATCAGCATCGGCGCGGTCAGCGCCATCCTGCTCAACATCGTCTTCTTCCACACCGGATCCCGCGGTCCACGGGTGGCCGGCGGCGGCTCGATCACGCTCGACGAGGTCAACTCGATGACCGCCGAGAGGTTTACCGAGGTGTTCGGGCACGTCGTGCAGGATGTGCCGTGGGCGATCGAGCGCGCATTCGAGCAGCGTCCCTTCGCCGACACCAAGGCCATGCGGGAGGCGTTCCAGGACGCGGTGCTCACCGGCACCACCGATCAGCAGACCGAACTGCTCAACGCCTTCCACGACCTGGGCGCCGAGGACGAAACCGGCCACGCCCTTGCCGTCGACCACGTCGCACTGTCCAACCTCGACGAGGACGACCACAACGACGTCGTTCAGCTGGCGACCGCCTACCGTGAGCATTTCGGCTTCCCGCTGATCATCTGCGCCCGCGAGACCGAACACTTCGACCGCGTGCTCAACAACGGCTGGTCCCGGATGGACAACTCCCCGGGCGCCGAGCGTGCGTTCGCGCTGATCGAGGTCGCCAAGATCGCCAACTACCGGTTCTCCGACCTCGTCGCCGACGCCAACCCGATCGCGGCCGCCCGGTTCAGCCGACTCAACGAGCTGCAGTAGATGGCCTCACACGGGGCGCTGGGCCTGGACGGATTCAACGCGTTGACCGATCGGCAGCGGATGCACCTGCTGTTCGGGGTGTGCTCGTCGACGATCTGGGCCCGGCGGGTACTGGCGGGTGCGCCGTTCCGGGACGTCGACGCGCTGCTGGACCGGGCCGACCGGGTGCTCGCCGAGCTGCCCGACGCCGAGATCGACGCGGCGCTGGACGGCCATCCGCGCATCGGCGCTTCGGTATCGCCGGCCCACAGTCCCTCGTCGGCGCGTGAGCAGGCGCGCGTCGCCGACGCCGACCAATCGGTGCGCGAGGAGTTGGCGGAGAAGAACCGCAAGTACGAGGAGACGTTCGGATACGTCTATCTGGTGTGTGCCAGCGGACGCTCCGCCGAGGAGCTGCTGGGGATTCTCACCGAACGGCTCGAGAACGATCCGGACACCGAACGCCGGGTGATGCGCAACGAACTGGCCAAGATCAACAGACTGCGGTTGGAGCGGCTGCTGAGCGAGCCTCCCGCGTGAAACGTCGGGCACGGACACGAGAATCCCGACACACCGCGGCAGGTCTGAACGTGCGCCCGCTCACCGGGGCATGGTGATCCGATGAGTTTGTCCACCCATGTCCTGGATGCCGTCTCGGGCCGGCCCGCGGTCGGCGTCACGGTCACCCTCTCCGACGCCCACGGCGGTGGGCTCATCAGTGCCGCCACCGACGGGGACGGGCGCATCGCAGGCCTCGGCGGCAGCCTGGCGGCGGGGGTGTACCGGTTGCACTTCGACACCGCAGCGTATTTCGCGACGCAGAACCTGACGGGGTTCTATCCCGAGATCGTCATCGCGTTCGAAATCACCGACCCCGCGAGCCATTACCACGTGCCCGTCCTGCTGTCGCCCTACTCCTATTCCACGTATCGGGGCAGTTGAGCCCTTCGGCCTGCATTACCGCACCAACGAATAACCCCAAACACTTTGTCCGCGAACAGATACCGGCGCCGCAACGCCGGCACAGGAGTGGCGCGCACCCGCCACCGACAACGTTGTGTTCCTCGAATCCTCTTGAAAGAAAAACCGTTTCACGGCATACGTGAATGCGCCAAGGGGTAGGACGCGATCTGCTCATCGGGCCTCGCCAGCCGCCGTCGAGCGCATTGGACCGGCAGCGCTCCGACCGAGCCGATCAGAGTTTCCTAAGAATGCGGCCGTCGATTGTTGGATGCGCCGGTCGAGCGTACTGTTTAAGACAGGTTGAGTTCACAGCCAGCTGGAGACGTCATCTACGCACTAGAGGCCAGGCAAGCCTCTCGGCGTGGGCTTTAAGCAGCCAGGGCCTGTATCTTGACGTGATCCACAGTCCGACGCACGAAGCACGACTGATGGAGTCACAATGCACAGCCCCCTCGGTCCGGCATTGCCGGATCATTTCACGCCGGATCAATTCACGCCGGATCAATTCACCGAGCCGTCGTGGTTTCGCACAGCGCAGATGGCCACACTCCGACTGTCCGGCGACGTCGCGATTATCGCCACGCACGGCGAACTGGACGCCGCAAACACCGACGAGTTCGTCGAGTACACATTGCGGCAGGCCGCAGGCTCCTCACACATCGTGCTCGACCTGACCGGCATCGACTTCTTCGGCTCCGCCGGCTTCGCCGCGCTACACAGTCTGAAGGAGAGCTGCGGTGCGCAGGATGTCGACCTGACCATCGTGGCAGGTCCGGCGGTGCGACGGCTGCTGCGGATCTGCGACCCGGATGCGGCGTTGCCGGTCACTCTGAATGCGCAGACCGCGGTATCGGCCGCCCAGCGCGGCGCCCGGCTACTCGAGCTGATCCCTAAGTCGCGCTAGGGATTTCGCCAACAGCCGGGAGACGTGCATCTGTGAGATGCCGACGCGCTCGGCGATCTGCGTCTGGGTCAGCGATTCGAAGAACCGGAGGACGAGCACCGTCCGCTCGCGCTCGGGTAGCGACGCGAGCAGCGGTCGCAGGGCTTCACGGTTCTCGATCTGATCGATGCTGGCGTCGACGTCGCCGAGCGTGTCGGCGATCGCGGGTGCGTCTTCGCCGCCGCCACCGCCGCTGTCGATCGACAGCGTGTTGTAGGAGCTTCCGGCGACCAGACCCTCCACCACCTCGTCGCGATCCATGTCCAACTCCTGGGCGAGTTCGGACGCGGTGGGGGCACGTCCCAGCCGCTGAGACAGGTCGGCTGTGGCGGCGCCGAGCCGGAGGTGCAGCTCCTTGAGCCGCCGCGGCACCTTGACCGACCAGCTGTTGTCCCGAAAATGCCGCCGGACCTCCCCCATGATCGTCGGCACCGCGAAGGAGACGAAGTCGGAGCCCGCGTCCACGTCGAAGCGGATGACCGCGTTGACCAGGCCAACCCGCGCGACCTGGACGAGGTCGTCGCGCGGCTCACCCCGCCCGTCGAACCGGCGTGCGATGTGATCGGCCAGCGGCAGACACCGTTCGACGATCCTGTCCCGTTGCCGCTGGAACTGAACGGATCCGTCGGCGAGTTCCTGCAGCTCGCGAAACATCCCCCCGACGTCCGCGTATTCGGAGTTCGAGCGAGACGCCGAACCCTGGGACGACGACGCCCTCACCGCAACGAACTCGCTCGCCTTGCCGTCATGGAGATTCCGCAGACCTGACCGTCGGACCCGGATCCGTCACGATACGTTCGCACGTCGTCGGTCAGCGAACTCAACACGTGCCAGCTGAAGCTACCGGGAGTCAGTACGTCGTCGCTCTCGTCGCATCTCGTCGAGGCATCGATGACCACCGCGTCATCCTGCGGGTGGACCTTCAGCACCAGCGTGGCATCGGGCAAGGCCGAACGGATCAGTCGCGTGCACGCCTCATCGACGGCCAACCGCAGGTCCGCGACGGCGTCGAAGTCGAGATCCTCGAACGTGCCCAGCGCACCGACCACGGTACGCAGAATGGCGAGATTCTCCAGCCGGGCGGCTACCCGGAACTCGACGCTGTTGTCGAAGTCGGCCATCTGCCCTCCCGGCGATTCCGAGGCGAGATTACTCCACGTGTACCCGCGGCTAGACATCGGCGGTCCTCACCCCGTCTGGCCGCTGTGCGGGGCGGCCGTACACACCGGGCAGCCCCTCCTCTACACCGTCGAGTATCCGCTGCCGGCCCCGATGATGCATTTCTCTCGGCGGGGCTGGTGAGGCCGGTGTCACGTCAATGGTCACCATGGTGGGTGTGTCGTACCCTGTGCGCCCATGCGCCAAACATCCCCGGGGTAGTTCGTGTTCAAACGCACGCCGCCCCGGTCAGTGTGCGGCAATCTCGTTGCGGCAGGCGGGTTTAGCCACCAGGAGGGCCGGGAAGGCTTTGGACGCGGGGAACTTCCGCGATCTGCAGACCAACCATCGGAAGGTGATCATGACTGACAAGAACAGTGGCCCTCAGGAAGGCGTCAGAGGCGTCGTCGAGGACGTCAAGGGCAAGGCGAAGGAAGCCGTCGGCACGGTGGCGGGCCGTGACGATCTCGTCAACGAGGGCAAGGCCCAGCAGGACAAGGCCGAGGCGCAGCGGGATGCCGCGAAGAAGGAGGCCGAAGCCGAGGCCGCCCGGGCAGGTGCGCGGGCCGCCGAGGAGCGTCAGAAGGCGCAGCAGTAGATCGCTTCTGAGTCGTCGAATCTTCTGAGTCGACGAATCCCGAGAACGGAGCCCGGCCGGACGCGGCCGGGCTCCGTCGTGTGGGTGCGCCGTGTCAGCTCGTCGACGTGACCTGGCGCCCACGAACGTATACCTGCGCAATGGCGGCCTCCCGCACCCCCATCAGGAGGGTGAACAGCAGGCGGGCGGTGTCCGCGGCGTCGACCTGGGCCAGAAGCTCGGGCAGCAGTAGCTGGCGCTGCGGGTCGATCACGAGGAAGTCGGCTTCCTTGCCCGCGTCGAGGTTGCCGATGCGCTCCTCGAGTGCCAGCGCCCGCGCACCGGCGAGCGTCGCGGTGAACAACAGGTCGGCGGGATGCAGCGAGACCGCGTCGGATTCGGACATGTGCACCTTGAAACAGTCGTTGAGCACACGCGCCATCAGCCATTCGTCGCCGGCGCCGACGTCGCTGCCCAGCGCGACGTTGACCCCGCTCGCGGTGGTGCGCCCCCACGGCATCGTGCCGGACCCCAGGAACAGCTGGGAGGTCGGGCAGTGCGCGATCGACGTCCCGGTCTCGGCCATCCTGGCAAGTTCGGTGTCCTGACAGTGCACCGCGTGGGCGAGTACCGTGCGCGGGCCCAGCAACGTCTTGCCCGCCACCGACGAACCCCGCCCGAACCGGCCGTCGTAGGTGTCCAGATAGGAGTCGACGCCGTAGCCCTGCCGGACGGCTGCGATCTCGGCGACGTTCTCACTGAGATGGCTGTGGAAGTACACCCCGGTGTCGCGAACCTCGTCGTACAGCTCGCCGAGCGCGTACAGCGTCTGCGCCGTGACGGACAGCGAGAAGCGGGGCACCACCGCGGCGTGGACCAGCGCGGTGGTGGGGTCACCGGTATCGGCGGCGTGCCAGCGGCCGATCTCGGCGGCGGTCAGCTCGATCGCTTCCGTCTCACCGCTGATCAGGGGCTGCGCCGAGGCCGGCCCGACGGTCTGGATACCCCGTCCGCTGATGGTGCGCAATCCCACCCGCAGCGATTCGGTGAACAGCGCATCCTGCGCGTGCGGGAACGCCGAGCCGAACACCAGCGCGGTGGTGGTGCCCGCGCTGATGCGGCGCCGGCAGAAGTCGACCGCCACCTGTTGGGCGAAGGCCGGCTCGGCGAGTTCGGCTTCGGCGGGAAAGATGCAGCGTTGCAGCCAGTCGAGCAGTTGTCCGCCGCCGTAGGCGACCGTGCAGTACGTCTGCGGAAAGTGGATGTGGGTGTCGATGAATCCGGGCAGCAGGAATCCGGGCCGGTGGTCGCTGACATCGGCGTCCGCGTACTCACCGGGCAGCGACCCGTACGCACCGGAGTACGCGATCGCGCCCGCCCCGTCGACCACGAGCGCACCATCGGGTTCGCTGATCAGGTGATCTTCGGCGCCCTCCAACGAGGGTGAGCCGCCGACGTGGATCAGATGTCCGCGGAAGACGCGCATGCAGAGATTCTGCGGCGTAACGGGTCACACTGCAGTCCGTCGGGCATGCGAGCGGGCCGGTGCTTGATTACCTTCGATTGGTGGATCTCAATACCGTCGAATCGCTGCGGGTGCCGCGCAGCCGCGACGAACTGTGGCCGCTGGTTGCCGGGGACGCGGTCCTGGCCGGTGGCACCTGGCTGTTCTCCGAGCCGCAGGTGGGTGTGCACCGCCTGATCGACATCACCCAGCTGGGTTGGCAGCCGATTACGTTGACCGACAATGATTTCGAGGGTATTGAGCTCGCCGCGACATGTACGGTGGCACGGGTGTCGGCCTTGTCGGCCACCTTGCCGGACAGCCATCCGGACTGGACCGCCGCGCCGCTGCTGCACCAGTGCTGCACGGCGCTGCTTGCGTCGTTCAAGATCTGGGGTGTCGCGACGGTCGGCGGCAACATCTGCCTGTCGTTTCCCGCGGGATCGATGATCTCGCTCGCCGCGGCGCTCGACGGTGAAGTGACGGTGTGGCGCGCCGATGGAATGGACTACCGGGTGCCGATCACCGAGTTCGTCACCGGGCTCGCCACCAACCTGTTGCAACCCGGTGACCTGCTGCGATCGGTCCATCTGCCCGCTTCGGCGCTGCGCTCGCGCACCGCCTACCGCAAGGTGGCGCCCTCTCCGCTGGGCCGGTCGGGCATCGTCATCGTCGGCCGCCGCGACACCGCTGCAGACGGGGGCCGGTTCGTTTTGACGGTCACCGCCGCGACGGTGCGCCCGTACGTGTTCCGTTTCGGCGGGGTACCCGCAGCCGAGGAGTTGCGTGCCGCGCACGCCACCATCCCCGACGAGGCATGGACCCGTGACGCCCACGGCGACCCGGACTGGCGCCGCGCGGTGACGCTGGTGCTGGCTGAGCAGATCCGTGCGGAGCTGGCATGAGTGACCAGCCGGCAGGCTTCCGCATCAACGGCAGCGACGTCGACAGTGCGCCCCGGCCCGGCCAGTGTCTGCGCACCTTCCTGCGCGACCGCGGCCACTTCGAGGTCAAGAAGGGCTGTGACGCCGGGGACTGCGGAGCGTGCTCCGTGCTCGTCGACGGCGTACCGGTGCATTCCTGCGTCTATCCGGCCTTCCGCGCCGCGGGCCACGACGTGACGACGGTGGCGGGCCTCGGCACCCCCGAGGATCTGCATCCCGTGCAGCGCCGGTTCGTGGAGGCCGCGGGATTCCAGTGCGGCTTCTGCACGGCGGGCATGGTGACCACCGCCTCGACCTTCACCGACGAGCAGCTCGCCGACCTACCGCAAAATCTCAAAGGCAACCTGTGCCGGTGCACCGGCTACCGCGCGATCACCGACGCCCTGGCAGGCACGGTCAACACCGAGAAGTCTGGGGCCGCAGGGCGTTCCATCGGCGCCCCCGCGGGGGTGCGAGTGGTGACCGGCACCGAGCAGTACACTATGGATCACACCCCGGAGGGGGGGCTGCTACATATCGCAGTGCTGAAAAGCCCTGTCCCCCACGCTCGGATCGTCTCGATCGATACGTCCGCCGCGGAGGCGATTCCGGGTGTGCATCTGGTGCTGACCCATCGCGACAGTCCAGCGGTGGCCTTCTCGACAGCGCGTCACGAGCTGCGCACTGACGACCCCGACGACAGCTACGTGCTGGACAGCACGGTGCGCTTCGTCGGCCAGCGGGTCGCGGCGGTGGTGGCCGAGAGCCTTGCCGTCGCCGAAAAGGCCTGCCGGGCAATCGCTGTCGAGTATGCGGAACTGCCAGCGGTATTCGATCCCGAGGAGGCGCGCAGTCCTGGTGCACCCGTCATCCACGAGGGCAAGGGCCCCGATGCCCGGATCGCCGACGTGTCGCGAAACGTCGTGGCCGAACTGCACGGCGGGGTGGGTGATGTCGCCGCGGGCGTGGCCGAGGCGACGGCCTCGGGCGGTGCGGTAGTGCGGGGCCGCTGGCAGACCCAGCGGGTCCAACACGTGCACCTGGAAACGAAGGGATGCACCGGTTGGCTGGATGACAAGGGCCGGTTGGTGATTCGCTCCAGCTCGCAGGTGCCGTTCCTGGTCCGCGATGAGTTGTGCCACTTGTTCGGGCTGGATCGCGACTCGGTGCAGGTGTTCGCCAAACGCGTCGGCGGTGGATTCGGTGCCAAACAGGAGATGCTGACCGAGGACCTGGTCGCACTGGCCGTGCTGCGGCTCGGCCGGCCGGTGCGCTACGAGTTCAGCCGTACCGACGAGTTCACCATGGCACCGTGCCGCCATCCGTTCCGCATCGACGCCACCGTCGCCGCGCGCGCCGACGGCGTGCTGACGGCGCTGAGCATCGACGTGCTGATGGACGCGGGCGCCTACGGCAATCACAGTCCGGGAGTGATGTTCCACGGCTGCGGCGAGTCGATCGCGCTGTACCGGTGCGCCAACAAACGGGTCGACGCCCAGGCCGTCTACACCAACACCGTGCCATCGGGCGCCTTCCGCGGGTACGGCCTCGGACAGGTGATCTTCGCAGTCGAGTCCGCGCTGGACGAGTTGGCCGCCGAACTGGGCATCGATCCCTTCGAGATGCGCAGGCGCAATGTGGTGGTACCGGGCGATCACTTCGTCGATTCGCACGTGCTCGACGACGACTTGACGTTCGGCAGCTACGGCCTGGACCAGTGCCTGGATCTCGCGCAGGCCGCGCTGGCCGGGGGTGACGCCACCCCACCGTCCGACGAAGGACACTGGCGGACCGGCGAGGGCATGGCGGCGGCGATGATCGCGACCATCCCGCCGCGCGGGCATTTCGCCGACGCCTCGATCACCGTGGACAACGAGGGTGTATACACCCTGGCGGTGGGCACCGCGGAGTTCGGCAACGGCACATCGACCGTGCACACACAGCTGGTGGCCACCGCGCTGGAGACCACGTCGGATCGCGTGCGTCTGCACCAATCCGACACCGATGCAACGGGTTACGACACCGGAGCATTCGGGTCCGCGGGCACGGTGGTGGCCGGACGCGCGGTGTTGGCGGCCTGCCGCGAGCTGCGCGCCGCGATCGTCAACGCCGCATCGGAGCTGACCGGTGTGTCACCCCAGTCATGCCGGATCGGGCCTCATGGCGTGCAGTGCCGTGAACAGTTCGTCGAATTCGGCTCGCTGCCCGGGCCGCTGACGGGTCACGGACGCCACGACGGCACACCGCGATCGGTGGCGTTCAACGTGCAGGCGTTCCGGGTGGCGGTCAACGTCGAGACCGGCCAGGTGCGAATCCTGCAGTCGGTGCAGGCCGCCGATGCCGGCGTGGTGATGAACCCCGAGCAGTGCCGCGGCCAGGTGGAGGGCGGTGTCGCGCAGGCCATCGGGTCGGCGCTGTACGAGGAGATGCAGATCGGCGCGGACGGCGAGGTCATCACCGCCACCCTGCGCAACTACCACATTCCGCAGCTCGCCGACCTGCCGGTGACCGAGGTGTACTTCGCCGACACCTTCGACGAGCTCGGGCCGTTGGGCGCCAAGCCGATGAGCGAATCTCCGTACAACCCGGTTGCCGCGGCGCTGGCGAATGCGATCGCGCGGGCGTGCGGCGCCCGGTTGCGTCAGCTGCCCATGACACCGGCCAGGGTGTGGCGCACGCTGCAGTCCTGATCTTTCGCCGAATGTACGGTCGTTGTACGCATTCGCCGAGAAGCGCTGCAAACAACCGTACATTCGGCGCAGGTCTGGCCGAGTTAGCCGGTGAAGCCGGCACTACACAGAGCGGTTCGCACGCGTGCGACGACCGCGTCGGGGTATCGGCGCAGCTGAACCGCACTCACACGCACGATCGTCCATCCGCGGGTTGCCAGGAACTCCAGCCGCTCGATGTCTGCGGCGTGTTGGAGTGGATCGGTCCAGTGCTGTTCGCCGTCGTACTCGACCGCGACCATCCATTGCGGCCAGCCCATGTCGATTCGCCGGACCACCCTGCCCGCACCGTCGTGAACGGGGATCTGGGTGACGGGCCGCGGGAGGCCGAATCGGACCAGCAGTAACCGCAGTCGGCTCTCCTGCGGGGACTCGGCACCCGCATCGACGAGGCCCAGGGTCGTTCGCAGCCGCCGGATGCCGCGCGCGCCCCGGTGGCGCCGCGCGATCGCATCAATCTCGGCGGTCGAAACGCCAGTCGCGTTCAACAGGGCGTCGATGCGAATCACGCCCTGCTCCAAGCTCAGTCGCCGGCCCAGATCATATGCGGTGCGCGCGGCGGTGGTGCACTTCATTCTGCGGCGCAGGCACACTTCGCCGTTGCCCAGCGCATCGCTGCGTACCTGTATTCCCGGCGGGGCCGGTCGGCGCGGGTGTGTCAGCTCAACGGGTGCGTCGACCGGAATCCACCTGCTGCCCAGCAGCACCGCGGCCGAATGGCCGACCATCGTCGCCTCACGGCCGGACCACAGCCAGGCCGCGAGCACCCGGTCGGCTGCGGTGAGCTCCACGCCGCTGCGCGCGTAGACATTGCGGTGCAGCTTGGTATAGCGCCGGTTCAGGTCGCGGCGGGTGAGCACACCGGCGGCGAGTGCTTCGGTGGCCACGACGATCCGCACGTGCTGATCGTCACCCGCCGGCGTTCATGTTCTCGACACCAATCCGACCGGCTGTGGATAACTCCGGCCGCAGGCTCTCGCGAATGTACGGTTGTTGCACGGATTTACCGAGAAGCGCTGCAAACAACCGTACATTCGGCGAGGGAGGGTATGAAGCTCTACCTGGCGGCGGCCGTTGCCGTCGGTGTGACCATGTTCCTGACGGGCGCCACCGCGATGTGGACAGTCGTGGCCGCCGCCGCAACACCGCTGATCCTGTGGGCGGCACCGCGGTTCGTACTCGGCGCCATCGTCGGCGTCACCACTCCGGGCAGGAGCGAAGATCGCGCGGCCACCATGTCGGGAACCGAGTTCGAGGACTACATCGCCGGGGTCGCGCGGTCGGCAGGCGTTTCGGTGATCATGACCTCGGTGACCGGAGACTGGGGTGTCGACCTCATCGTCGGCACACGCCCGAATCGGCTTGCGATCCAATGTAAACGGCGCTCACGGCCGGTGGGGGCGAGCGCCGTTCAAGAAGTGGTGGCCGGAGCGCCCATGCAGGACTGCACCAGGACCATGGTCGTCACGAACCACGAATTCACCCCGGCCGCACGAAAGCTCGCCGAACTGCACGGATGCGAACTCGTCGGCGGCGCCGATCTACCAAGGCTGAGCGCGACGATCCGCCGGCTCACATCCGGCTGAGCACACCCCGCACAGCGGCAACGGCGGTATCGATGTCGACCGCCGTCACCGTCAGGGCGGGGCGGAACCGCACCGAGTCGGCGCCGCTGGCCAGCATGATGACGTTACGGTCCCACAGCCGGCGGATGAGCTCATCGCGCTGAGCGGCGGTGGGTAGGCTGAACGCACACATCAGGCCGCGGCCGCGCACATCGAGCACCAGCCCGGGGAACTCCGCCGCCAGTTCGCCGAGCCGGTCGAGGACGTAGCAGCCCATCTCCGTGGCCCGCGCCAGCAGGTGGTCGGCCTCGATGGTTTCCAGGATGCGCCGGGCGCGCACCATGTCCACCAGGTTGCCGCCCCACGTCGAGTTGATGCGGGAGCTGACGTGGAAGACGTTGTCGGGTACCTCGTCGACCCTGGTGCTGAATCGCTCCCCGCGTGTGCGGCCGCCCGCCATCACACCGCACACCTGAGTCTTCTTGCCGAACGACACCACGTCCGGGGTGACGCCCAGTTGCTGGTAGGCCCACGGCGTTCCGGTGAAACCGCAGCCGGTCTGCACCTCGTCGAAGATCAGCAGCGCGTCGAACTCGTCACAGAGTTCCCGCATCGCCGCGAAGAACTGCGGCCGGAAATGCCGGTCGCCTCCTTCACCCTGGATCGGCTCGGCGATGAAGCAGGCGATGTCGTTGCGATGGGCCTCGAAGGCGACCCTGGCTTGCCGCAGCGATTCTCCCTCGATCCCGGCCATCGCCGCGTCATCCAGGCCGGGCCGCAGGTACGGCGCGTCGATGCGCGGCCAGTCGAACTTCGGGAACCGGGCCACCTTGTTGGGATCGGTGTTGGTCAACGAAAGCGTGTAGCCGCTGCGGCCATGGAATGCGCCCGCCAGGTGCATCACCTTGGTGCCCAGACCGGGGTCGATACCCCGCGACTCGTTGAGCCGACTCTTCCAGTCGAAGGCGACCTTCAGCGCGTTCTCCACCGCGAGCGCGCCGCCGTCGACGAAGAACAGGTGGGGCAGCGCCGGGTCGCCCAGCACGCGGGCGAACGTGTCGACGAACCGGGCCATCGGCACGGTGTAGACGTCGGAGTTGCTCGGCTTGTTGACCGCCGCAGCGGCCAGTTCGGCGCGGAATGCCTCGTCATCGGCGAGGGCCGGATGGTTCATCCCCAGCGCCGACGACGCGAAGAACGTGAACATGTCCAGGTAGCGCTCGCCGGTGCGCGCGTCCACGAGGTAGGAGCCGGCCGACCGATCGAGATCGAGCACCAACTCCAGGCCGTCGGCCAGGATGTGGCGGGCCAGGAGCTCGCGCACGTCGCTGGCATGCACGTGTCGACCCGACGTGGGAGACGTGGGAAACGTGGAAGACCTGGGAGACATGGGAGACCCGGAAGCCGTGACGTTCGTGAGAACTTCGGTCATCGCCCGAGCGTACAGGAATATTTACGGAATCTTGATCTCAGTTCCGCAGTTATTCCGCATAGCGCAGCAATGGCCACGGCGTGCGGGCCCCTGACTAACCAGCTCCGCCCCCTTGCGCCGAAGGCCACCGACACCGGCCGGGGAGGAGCGCACTCGACCGACTTTGGAGCCGGCGCACCGTCGGCACAGTCGATTCCGTAGCAATTACCAGAATAAGAGATCTCAGCCGAAACTATTACGGCACGAGGGGCCGGTCGCGGTAAAAAGTCTGTAATATGATCGTGCTGCGAGTGTGCACATTGGCGGCGCTGCGGATCCGTTGAAGCAACGCCTCCAACGCACGGGCCGACTCGACATGAACCAACAGGATGTAGCTGTCCTCCCCTGCCACCGAATGGCAGGCCTCGACCTCGGGGATGTGTTCAAGGCGTGCGGGCGCATCATCGGGTTGGGAAGGATCGAGGGGTGTGATGGCGACGAACGCCGACAGCTGCAGGCCCAGCGCTTCGGGGGCGATCCTCGCCGAGTACCCCGAAATCACTCCGCGGGACTCCAGGCGGCGCACCCGTGACTGCACGGCCGAAACCGACAGACCCGCGGTGGCGGCCAGGTGGGCAAGCGTCGCGCGACCGTCGGCGAGCAGCTCTCGCGCGAGAATTCGGTCGATCTCGTCGAGAGGGACCGGGGCTTGGGGGTGGTCGTCTGGTTCACCCATGGCGGGCACTGTATCCGAGCGCGCGCCGGCGGACGTGATCCCGCCCGAACCTTCAGCCAATGAACAACCCGAACCCACATCGAAGTTCCCAGCCACTCCGACCAGAAGGCGGTGTTGAAGACACATGACACAATCCACCATGACCACGACCGCTCCGCTGCCCGCGGCGGAGGATCTGCGCTCCCAGGTCAGGGACGCGCTGTCCCGCATCGGCTCCGACGTGTTGCTCGGGACGCCCGGCGAGCACGGACTTCAGGCAAGCACACCGATCACCGGCGATGTGCTGTTCACCATCTCCGAAACCACGCCGGAGGAGGCCGCCACAGCGATTTCGGAAGCGGCACAGGCCTTTGTCCAATGGCGGTCGACCCCGGCCCCGGTGCGTGGTGCGCTCGTCGCGCGCCTTGGCGCCCTGCTCGTCGAGCACAAGGCCGACCTCGCGACGCTGGTGACGGTCGAAGCGGGCAAGATCACCTCCGAGGCCCTCGGCGAGGTCCAGGAGATGATCGACATCTGCGAGTTCGCGGTGGGTCTGTCGCGTCAGCTCTACGGCAAGACGATCGCCTCGGAGCGGCCCGGTCACCGGCTGATGGAGACATGGCATCCCCTGGGTGTGGTCGGCGTGATCACCGCCTTCAACTTCCCGGTCGCGGTGTGGGCGTGGAACTCGGCGATCGCGCTGGTGTGCGGTGACACGGTGGTGTGGAAGCCCTCCGAGCTCACTCCGCTCACGGCATTGGCCTGCCAGGCGCTCATCGAGCGGGCCGCCGATGGCGTCGGAGCGCCCGCCGCGGTGAGCCGTCTCATCCAGGGCGGCCGCGAGGTCGGCGAACTCCTGGTCGACGATCCCCGGGTGGCCCTGGTGAGCGCGACCGGCTCGGTGCGCATGGGCCAGCAGGTCGGGCCGCGGGTAGCCCAGCGATTCGGCAAAGCGCTGTTGGAGCTGGGCGGCAACAACGCGGCGATCGTGACACCGTCGGCCGACCTGGAGCTGGCGGTCCGGGCCATCGTGTTCGCGGCCGCGGGCACGGCCGGTCAGCGCTGCACCACGCTGCGCAGGCTGATCGTGCACCGGTCGGTGGCCGACGAGGTGGTCGACCGTGTGGTCGCCGCGTATCGGCAGTTGCCGGTGGGCGACCCGGCCGTCGACGGCACGCTGGTCGGCCCGCTGATCCACGAACGCGCCTACCGCGACATGGTCGGCGCGCTCGAGCAGGCCAAAGCCGACGGCGGCGAGGTCTTCGGCGGCAAACGCCACGACCTCGGCGACGAGGGCTCCTACTACGTCGCCCCGGCGCTGGTCCGGATGCCCGCGCAGACCGCGGTGGTGCACAGCGAAACGTTCGCGCCCATCCTCTACGTGCTCACCTACGACGGGATCGACGAGGCGATCGCGCTGAACAACGCTGTACCGCAGGGTCTTTCGTCGGCAATCTTCACGCTGGACATGCGGGAGGCCGAACGCTTCCTCGCCGCCGACGGCTCGGACTGCGGTATCGCCAACGTCAACATCGGCACCTCGGGCGCGGAGATCGGCGGCGCGTTCGGCGGCGAGAAACAGACCGGCGGGGGCCGGGAATCCGGCTCCGATGCGTGGCGCGCTTACATGCGGCGCGCCACCAACACCGTCAACTACTCCACCGAACTGCCGCTGGCCCAGGGCGTGCAATTCGGCTGAGCCCGGCTCCTCAACATCCCCGAGTCGCTTCGCTCCTGCCCGGGCGCGTGGTTGCGGCCGAGTGCAGACGGCGTTATGCAGGCAGGGTGAAGACAGTCACGATCGAGGACGGCGTCACCGTGGTCACCGGCGCCGCATCGGGTATCGGCCGCGCGCTGGCGGAGGCGTTCGCGACGGCAGGCGCCGCGGTGGTGGTGGGCGACATCGATCGCGTCGGCGCCGAGGAGACGGCGGAGCGCATCCGCTGCGCCGGCGGGCGGGCGCTGGCGCTGCCCGCCGATGCCAGCCGTGTCGCCGACATCCAGGGGCTGATCGACGGGCACAGTCGGAGTTCGGTCCGGTGGACATCTTCGTCGCCAACGCGGGGTCGTCGGACCGCCCAGGCTCGGCGACGAGGACGGCTGGGAGCGGATCCTCGACGTGAACCTGCGGGCACACGTCCGCGCGAGTGCGGCCGTGGTGGCGGATATGGCTCTGGATGCGTTGCGGCAGAACCGGTTTCTCGTCCTGTCGCATCCACACGTGGCGGATATGCAGCGCCAGAAGCTCGCCGACTATGACGGGTGGATCGCCGGAATGCGCCGCTACCAACACGCCCTGCGTGAAGGCACTTAGCGACGACGCAGCTGCAGCCGAAGGGCCATCCGGCATCAGCGTGAGTCGCTCCTGAACCCCGCACGCTGTTATACATGTGTCAAGTAGACTGGCCACCATGGCGGCGGAGCCCAGGCGGCGGTTGTCACCGGAGGACCGGCGCGTCGAGTTGTTGGCGTTGGGCGCGCAAGTCTTCGGGGAGCGTCCCTACGACGAAGTGCGCATCGACGAGATCGCCGAGCGTGCCGGTGTATCGCGGGCCTTGATGTATCACTACTTCCCGGACAAGCGCGCCTTCTTCGCCGCGGTGGTGCGGGCCGAAGGCGAGCGCCTGTTCGCGGCGACCAATCCCCCGCCGGAACCCGGGCAGAGTCTCTTCGACCAGCTCCGAGCGGGCGTGCTGGCCTATCTGGAGTACGACGAGACACACCCGCACGGCGCATGGGCGGCCTACATGGGCATGGGCCGGTCAGATCCGATCCTGCGTGGCATCGAAGACATCGACAACGACCGGCAGGCCAACCGCATCATCGAGCGCATCACCGAGGCGGCCGGTGTCCCGCTGGACGACAAGATCGTCCGCGACCTGCGGATCACCATCTACGGATGGCTGGCGTTCACCTTCGAACTGTGCAGGCAGCGCCTGATGGACCCGTCCGTCGAAGCCGGACGGGTCGCCGACGCGTGCGCACACGCCCTCCTCGACGCGGTCGGCCGGGTTCCCTCGATACCGATGGAACTTGCCGACGCCGTCATGCCCGGGCGGCGCTGAGCGCCGACCGGGCAGTGCCGTCCCGCCGAACCGTCAGGGTGTCGCCGGTGCCCCGCAGCGCGCGCGGAAGTCGACCGATGGCTGGCGGATGCGCACGAGGTCGTCCCGCACGGCGGGATTGGTGTCGAAGTACTGTTGCACCTTCTCCCCGATCTGATCCTTGGGCTGGCCCTTGAGGCTGGTGAAGAAGTCGTTCACGGGGGGGTGGGTGGCGAGGTAGTTCGACGTGTCGAACATGACGCCCGAGATCACGCGCGACAGTTCGGCGGCCGTGCACGGCGGAGGAGCCGGCGGAGCCGGTGGTGGCGGTTGCGCCGCAGAAGTGGCGGCACCGACGAGCCCGAAGAACATTGTTCCGGCCAGGGCGCCGACGCCGATCGCGCCCGCGAGCGCGCGGCGGGCGGGGCGTGGTGAGGGCAACATATTGGCTCCTTGATCAACTGGTTGACGGGTCATGGGTTGGATACTCAACGACGTGGTCCGATGCCACCGGGACGACCGGGATCCCAGATGGGACCACCGGGGTTCCAATCGACGTCGAGGTCCCAATCGGTGCCGCAATACCAGTCGTTATCGCATGGATACGGGACCCCGGCGGTGGCCGTCCTCGCAACCCCGTCGGGGCCACGGACCTCACCCTGTGAACACACGGTGGCATAGCCCTGGCTCTTGCAGTCGGCCGCCGCCGAGGGCGCGGTGACGACCATCGCGATGGGAGCTGACATCGCCAGCCCAACTGTCAGCAGGTAGTGCACTGGTGATCGCACGTTTGTCCCTCTCTGCGATTCGGCGGCTCCCATCGCCGTCGGGGTCGCACCCCGGGGGTGGGAACCGTACGGCTCGAGCCTAATTGGCCACGGCCACTGCCGTATGAACATTCTCTATTAATCGATAGGCCGCACAGGCCCCCTCGGACCACGGTGAACATGCCTGTCCGGTGGACTGCCTGAAGTTGCGGCCACCGGGCCTCTACCTCACTCACCGGCCGCGTTGTCGGTGGCCTTGGTTGCCGTCTTGTCGCCATCCGTGCTCGACCCTGCTGCGTTGTTGGACCCCTTGCCGGTCCGCTTCGTGCCGCTTGCGCTCGCTCCGGCCGCGTCGTCGGACCCCTTGCCGGTCCGCTTCGTGCTGCGGGTGGTCGGACCGGCAGCATCGTCGGTCTTGCCCACCGTGCTCGTCGTACGTGCGTTCGCCTCGGACACTGTGTTGGTTTCGCTGCTCGTCGCGAGCGCGCCGCCGATGCGGAAGTTGTTGACCGCAATGCCGAAGTCTTTCTTCGTCACGGTCAGACCGTTGCGAAGGACGGCACCGGCAGCCGCGAGCGGGCCGGGACCTGCTGCGACGGTGTTGTCGCTGCCGAGGAAGGTGAAGCCGGCATTCACGCTGCCGGGCTCGGATTCGCTCTCACCGGCACTGACGGTGTTGTCCCGGCCGCCGGTGTTGAAGGCGCCGTTCAGGGTGCTGTTCCTACCACCTGCCGACAGCTGATTTCCGTTGCTCAACACGTTCAGCCCCAGGTTCAGATTCGCGCCGACGCCGCCGGAGGACAGTTCATTGCCGGTGCCGACAATGTTCCGCGCGCCGTTGAAGAACCCGCCTTCGGAGGAGACCGTGTTGTTGTTGCCCGAAAAGTTGGTGGCCAGGTCTGAATAACCACCCTGTGTCGTGACGGTGTTGTCATCGCCGATCATGCTTCGAGCGAAACTCCCGAAGCCGCCTTGAACCTGCACGGTGTTGCCGTTGCCGAACAGGCTTCGGACCGTGTTGGCGTTTCCGGCTTGGATCCCGACGGTGTTGGAGTCGCCGAAAATGTGCCGAGCCCAGTTCGCATAGCCACCCTGGACCGTGACGGCATTGGAGTTGCCGAACACGTTTCGAGCCCAGTTCAGATAGCCGCTTTGGGTGGAGACGGTGTTGTTGCCACCCACGATATTGGTGGCAGTGTTCCACACGCTGCCTTGTCGTGTGGAGACGCTGTTGTTGTCGCCGCCGAGGTTCGTGGCCCAGTTGGCCACACCGCCGTCTGCCGCGACAGTGTTGCCATTGCCAATGTTGGTGGCCCAGTTCGCAACGCCGCCCTCTGCCGTTACGGTGTTGCCAGTGCCCAAGAGGCTGGTGGCGAAGTTCAAGAATGACCCCGCACTGGTGGCGGCGGAGGAGTTGTCCCCTAGTACGAATGCCGCGCCAAACCACCCGCTGGCGTCGGCGGACGTTCCGTTGCCGATCGCGATGGCGGCACTGAACACCGTGCTGGTGCAGTCGGCGCTATTGCCGATTCCGAAGACCGAAACGCAGGTGGCGTTCGCCTGAGGGGACAGGCCCAGTCCGGCGCTAGCGACCAGTCCGGTCGTGACGGCGCCCGCGGCGAGGGCTCCAGTGAGCTTGCGAGTTGAATTCACGTTGCTGATTCCGATCATGTTGCGGCTGCGTTGACGACCACGTCGTGTCACGAGTTATATCCCAACGTCGAAGATCAAAGTGGAGAACGGGTGTTCTCCATCGTCCGATCGCGCATCGGCAGCGGAGCAGTTCGGAGGTGGCGGTGAGGGCTGGGCGGATGCCCGTCGCCACCCCCAAAACCAGTGCCGCGGCTCCGGTTCCGGCGCCGACAACCGCCGTCAGAGCGGGGGGTGGCGAGGGGGGCGACACGTCAGCTCCTTCCCGACCGGTCACCGGGTTTCCCGTCGGGACAACCAGATCACCCAGATCACACGGTGCGCGTCCAGCCGAATGCGTCAGTCACCACGCCAGTCAGGAGATGGTATGAGCACAGCTCCCCTACAGCCATCCCCCAGAGTGGGTGAAATCGCGTACGCGGTTTCACCCGATCTGGGGGACGACACGGCGCGACCGGGTCAATAATGTCGGGATGTCGGGGCGATGTAGCGGCGCCGACCAGTGTTCAGTTGTGCGATCGGGAAGGCGGCCCATGTCAGCACCAGACTGGTCCACACCCGCGGCGATGGCTATCCCGAAGGAGGGCTATTTCGAGCTGGAACGGGGCCGGTACGGACCGACCTATCCGCGGACGCCTGCGTGCTACGGCTTCTCGATCATCGCCAAGGTCAAAGAGGGCCGCGAAGAGGTCGTGCGCGCCTACGGCAAGCAGATCCAGGAGGCGGTCGCCGGCAGCCCCGACGTGCTCGCGCCGTTGCGGCTGCACTATCTGCGCTGGGTCCTCTTCGACGTCGGGTCGGGTCTGCACTTTCAGTACCAGGGGATCTTCGACACCGACTTCGACAAGTACACGGAGGACGCGGTCGCGCTGTTCAGCCAGACAGGCATCACGACGGTGTTCACCAACCTCGAGGGCTTCCCCGAGGACTGGAAGGAGAACCCGGCCGCCTTCGTCGAGTTCGTCCGCGCCCACCAGTGCCCGAGCTTCCTTGAGTACGGCGAGTATCCGTACGTGACGGCCGACGAGATCAAGAAGGCGCTGCGCCTGAAGGCGGCGTTCTCGGACATGCTCGACCAGATGCAGTAACCGCGTCCTCGATGCTCGAGTTCGACGACATCCAGCACATACTGCTGACCCGCACCCCGGCCATGACCGGCCGATACGAATTCCTGTCGTTCGACAACCCGGCCGCGGGGCGCGCTTGGCTGACCGAACTCCAGGGCCGGGTGGCGTCCGCGGCCGACGTGGAAGCTTCCATCGACGATCAGAAACGCTGGATCACACTGGCGTTCACCGTTGACGGCCTGCGGGCGCTCGGTGTCGACGAAGGATCGCTTGCGACCTTCCCTCCGGAGTTTCGCGAGGGCATGGCCGCGCGGGCCGACATCCTCGGCGACACCGGGATCAACGCTCCGCAGTATTGGGTGGGCGGCCTCGCCGGCCATGATCTGCACGCCATCGCGATTCTGTTCGCCCGCGACGACGCCGAAACACAGCGCTGCATAGGCGAACACGACAAACTTCTCGACCGCTGCCCGGGCGTGCGCCGTCTTTCGCATCTGGATCTCAATGCCACGCCGCCGTTCAACTACGCCCATGACCACTTCGGATTCCGGGACCGACTGTCCCAGCCCGTCATGAAGAGCTCGGGCGAAGACCCGACGCCCGGTTCCGGGGCGCCGCTCGAGCCGGGCGAGTTCATCCTCGGCTACCCCGACGAGGATGGTCCCGCTGCCAATCTTCCTCAGCCCGAGATTCTTTCACGCAACGGCAGTTTCATGGCCTACCGGCGGCTGCAGGAGCACGTCGGGTTGTTCCGCGACTACCTACGGGCGAACGCCAATACCTCGGACGGTCAGGAACTGCTCGCGGCGAAGTTCATGGGCCGATGGCGATCAGGTGCGCCCCTGGTGTTGGCTCCCGACCGGGACGACCCCGAGCTGGGTGCCGACCCGATGCGCAACAACGACTTCGGCTACAAGGAAATGGACCCGCTCGGCTACGCGTGCCCGCTCGGCGCGCATGCCCGGCGGCTGAATCCCCGCGACACCGCCCACAAGATGAACCGGCGTCGCATGATCCGCCGCGGTGCCACCTACGGTCCGGCGCTGCCCGAGGATGCGCCCGACGACGGAGTCGACCGCGGCATCGCGGCGTTCATCATCTGCGCGAGCCTGGTGCGTCAGTTCGAGTTCGCCCAGAACGTCTGGATCAACGACAAGAACTTCCACGAACTGGGTAACGAGCACGACCCGATCTGCGGCACCCAGGACGGCAGCCTGGACTTCACCGTCCCCAAACGGCCCATCCGCCGAGTGCACAAGGGCCTGCCTGCGTTCACGACGCTGAAGGGTGGCGCGTATTTCTTCCTCCCGGGCATCTCGGCGCTGCGCTATCTCGCCGCCCTCGGCGACACATCCGGTGAAGGGGAAGGACAACCATGACCGCGACGGCGCGGGCGCGCACCTACAACCAGAACCACGTGACCCGGCCGCACACCGGCGGCCGCCGAATGTCCATCTACTGGACATGGAGCTATCCCTGGGAAGCCCAACGCGATCCGGCCGAGATGTACAACCGCTTCTCCACCATGACCGAGGTCCGCAACGTCCTGTGGCCCGCCTATGAAACCCCCGAATACGACGCGGCGCACTTCCTGCAAGGCATCGCAGGCACGCTGGAGCTGTTTCACCGATCCACGCTGGCGTTCCAGGAACTCGCCGAGGAAGCCACCGGTCACCCGGTCGCGGTGTTCCAGCGCATCGACCAAGCCGGCTACAAGCTGCCCATCGATGAACGCGTGCTGGCCGACACCGACACGCTGATGGTGTTCGGCCTCGACCATCTGCTCTCCGAACAGGAAGCCGCACCCGAGGAAATCGCCGCCATCCAGGACTGGCTGCGCCGGGAAGGCACCTGCCTGTTGCTCGCGCCCCATCACGATGTCGGGTTCACCGCCGATTTCGGCCAGCGCCAGGTCGAATACCTGCACCACGGCGACTCACTCGTCCCGCGCCAGCAGCGCTTCGGCCAGTACACCCGCTCACTGATGACAGCCCTCGACGTTCCCGTACACAACAAATGGGGGCTGCGGCCCGCCGTCGTCGAGGGCACCAAGGAGATCGCCCCGCTGACCGGATACCGCGATCTGGATGCGGCGCGACTGCTGGCCGACGTCACCACCTTCAACTTCCACCCGCACCTGCCGCACTACGAACTCACCGCGCCGGAAAGCAACGACCTGCTGGTGCTGGGCCGTCAACGCGTCGACCCGAACCGGCCGCACCCGTTCACCGAGGCGGGCAACACCGAATTCAACGCGCTGATCTGGATGCCCCCGTCGGGCCGGCGCGCCGGTGACATCGTCCTCGTCGACTCCACCAACTTCACCACCCTGTTCGGTGGCACGGACAGCCTCAAAAGCTTCTGGCACAACCTGGCCGCGATGTCCTGATCCGCGGGGTCGCCCCGCCGGCGTCATCGACGAAGCAGCCCTCGCCGATTCGCTTCGGCGACGGCGGCGGCGCGGGACCGCACGGCCAGCTTGCGGTAGATCGACGCGACCTGACTCTTGGCGGTTTCCCGGCTGATCACCAGTTCCTCTGCGATGCGCTGCAATGAGAGGTGGGTGGCCAGGTACGGCAGCAACCTGGTCTCCGCGGCGGTCAGCGACCCTCCTGTGGAACCCAGACCGGCGACCCTGGCGGCCGCGTCCTCAAGCCAGCTGCCCAGACCGGCGGCATCGGGTTCACGCTTATGCGCCCTTTCCGCGGCATCGAGATGCCGGGCAGCCAACTCGCCGTCGCGTAGAGCGACGGCCGCCGACGCCAGCACGGCGTGCCCCAGCAGAGCGGTACGGGCCGCGAGGTGTCCCAGTCGGTCGAGCAATCGCTCGGTCCTGGCGATGGCGTCGTGCGCGACGGCGGCACGCCCGAGGCCCGCGCTGGTGACGGCGTCGGCCGCGTACACGACGACCATCGGGACCACGTCACACAAATCGTGCTCGTCGACGATCGCTCTGGCCGCCGCCGCGCGCTCAGCGGCCAGGGCACCGTCGCCGTCGCTGAGGTCCAGCAACGCCAGATGCGCCAGGGCGGCGGCATGAAACCCGGGCAGCCCGCCGAGCACCGGCAGCGCCGAGTCGAGCAGCACCCGCGCCCGGCGCCGCTCGCCCAGCATCGACTTCGCGGCGCCCTTCATCGTGGTGGCCGCACCCCACCACGGATTCCTCAGGTGGTCACCGGCCGCCCTGACCACGTCCGCGTACCGCACCACCTCGCGCACCCCACCCACCCCGACGACGGAGGCGACCAGCGCGGCGGCCACGGTGACCGATGGCGTGCCGTCGGCCATCCGCAGACCCTTGTCGGCCTGATGGGCCATCATCAGGGAGCGTTGGATGAGCTCGGCGTCGGCGGTGGTCACGCCGAGCCAGGCCTGGGCGATCGCCGCATCCGGGTATTCGGCGAAGGTCCGGTCATCGAGTTGGCCGAGCCTGCGGGCCAGCACGCCCGCCCTCCCGTCGAAGCCCAGCCGGACCGCCTCGCGGCCGGCCAGCTCGGCGGCCAGTGCGCGGTCACCCGCGGCCACCGCCTGTAACAGCGCGCCGTCGATGTCATCCCGCTTGCGCAGCACGTCGGCGGCGCTGCTCGCCAGCGCCCGGAATCTGGCCGGATCTTCCTCGCGCAGTCGCGCGCGCAGCAGATCGCCGAACAGCCCGTGGTAGCGGTACCACACGCGTTCGGGGTCGAGGGAAACCAGGAAGGTGTTGCCAGACCGGATGATCGCCGCCAGCATCCGCGCACTGTCGTCGCGCCGAAGGACGGTGTCGAGATCTTCGGCGCAGAACCGGTCGAGCACCGAGGACTCCAACAGGAACGTCGTAGTTGCGGCATCCAGCTGATTGAGGACCTCCTCGACGAGATAGTCGCCGACGAGTCGATGACGCCCGGTGATCGCCTCGACGTCGGCGCCGTCGCGCAGCGCCATCGCGGCCAGCACCACACCCGCCGCCCAACCTTCGCACTTGTCGAGCACCGCCCGAACGGTGCCACCATCGCCGGGTCCACCCAGCGCCGCGAACACCGCCGCCGCTTCGGGCACGGTCAGCGTGAGCTCGTCGACACCGATTTCGACGACGTCGTGACCCAGTCGCCTTCGGCCGAGATCGACGGCGGGCGCGCTGCGACCGACGAGCACGACGGTTATCGACGGCGGCGCCATGTCGACCAGGGTCCGCAGCGCCTCGGTGGCGGCGGGCTCCGTGAGCTGGTGCGTGTCATCGAGGACCAGCACCGTCGGTCCGCACCGCTCCAGGCTCCTGGCCAGCACCGGGATCAGCTGAGCGACCAGGGCGCGACCCGGTCCGGCGAGGTATGTCAGCACGCCGTCGTCGAGGCCGTGCAGCGTGTGCATCGCGGACGCGATGTGCAACGCCAGGTGCGCCGGATCGTTGTCGAGGTGGTCGATGTGCACCCACGCGAACGGCCGATCGTCGACGTCGTCCCACAACGCAACCGCCGTCGTCTTGCCGTATCCAGCGGGTGCGGACACCACCACGAGACCGCCGTCGCGCACCTCCACCAGGGACGCGATGACGTGGGGCCGCCGGATGACGCGCCCCCGCGTGCCTGGGCCCCCGATCGTGGCCGCCGGGACGTGCGGCTCCCATAATCCCGCCACCACGCCAGCATGGTAACCAGCACAAACCGGATGTCAGTGCCTGTTGGCACGATGGGGTGATGAGCAGCACACGCGACGCGCTGGCCCGGTTCAGCGATCTGACCCGGCAATGGTTCGCGGGAACGTTCGCCGAACCCACCCGGGCCCAGTCTCAGGCGTGGTCGGCGATCGCCGACGGCCACAACACCCTCGTCATCGCCCCGACCGGCTCCGGCAAGACCCTCGCCGCCTTCCTGTGGGCGATCGACCGGCTGGCCTCGCAGCCCACCGAGACCGCCGACGACCGCGCGGGCACCCGGGTCCTCTACGTGTCGCCGCTCAAGGCGCTGGCGGTCGACGTCGAGCGCAACCTGCGCACGCCGCTGGCGGGAATCGCACGGATCGCCGAGCGGGAGGGCCGCCCTGCCCCGGCCATCGGTGTCGGTGTCCGGTCCGGTGACACCCCGCCCAACCGGCGCCGCGAGCTGATCTCCAACCCGCCCGACATCCTCATCACGACACCGGAGTCGTTGTTCCTGATGCTCACGTCCGCCGCCCGCGAAACACTCTCGACGGTGCAGACGATCATCGTCGACGAGGTCCACGCCGTCGCAGGCACCAAACGCGGCGCTCATCTGGCCCTGTCGCTCGCGCGTCTCGACGCCCTGCTGGCCACCCCCGCGCAGCGGATCGGGCTGTCGGCCACCGTCCGCCCTGCGGAGGAGGTGGCCCGGTTCCTGTCCGGTGCTGCCCCGACGACCATCGTCGCTCCCCCGGCAGCCAAGACGTTCGACCTGTCGGTGCAGGTACCGGTGGCCGATATGGCGAATCTGGAGAACAACTCGATCTGGCCCGACGTCGAGGAGCGCATCGTCGATCTGATCGAGGCGCACCGGTCGTCGATCGTGTTCGCCAACTCGCGCCGCCTGGCGGAACGACTCACCTCGCGGCTCAACGAGATTCATGCCGAAAGGATCGGCGCGGCGCCGCCCGCCGAACGCAATCCGGGAGTGGCGGGCGGGGCACCCGCGTACATCATGGGCAGCGGCCAGGCCAGCGGCGCCGCGCCGTTGCTGGCCCGCGCGCATCACGGCTCGGTGTCCAAGGAACAGCGCGCCGCCGTCGAGGATGACCTCAAGTCGGGGCGGCTGCAGGCGGTCGTGGCCACCTCCAGCCTGGAACTCGGCATCGACATGGGTGCCGTTGACCTCGTTATCCAGGTGGAGGCGCCGCCCTCGGTGGCCAGCGGGTTGCAACGCATCGGCCGCGCCGGCCACCAGGTCGGTGAGATCTCCCAGGGGGTGCTGTTCCCCAAGCACCGCACCGACCTCATCGGATGCGCGGTGACGGTGCGCAGGATGCTGGCGGGCGAGATCGAGACGATGGCCGTTCCCGCCAACCCGCTCGATGTGCTGGCCCAGCACACCGTCGCGTCGTGCGCGCTGGAACCGCTCGACGCCGACGCCTGGTTCGACACAGTCCGGCGCAGCGCTCCCTTTGCGGCGTTGCCCCGCAGCGCGTTCGAGGCGACGCTCGACCTGCTGGCGGGCAAGTATCCGTCGACCGACTTCGCCGAACTGCGTCCGCGGGTGGTCTACGACCGCGACGCCGGAACGCTGACCGCCCGGCCGGGAGCGCAGCGCCTCGCCGTCACATCCGGCGGCGCGATTCCCGACCGCGGGCTGTTCACCGTCTACCTCGCTTCCAACGCCGACTCCGAGAAGCCTTCGCGGGTAGGAGAACTCGACGAGGAGATGGTCTACGAGTCCCGCCCGGGCGATGTCATCTCGCTCGGCGCCACCAGCTGGCGCATCACCGAGATCACCCACGACCGGGTGCTGGTGATCCCCGCTCCCGGTGAACCGGCGCGGTTGCCGTTCTGGCGTGGCGACAGCGTCGGGCGTCCCGCCGAATTGGGCGCTGCGGTGGGCGCTTTCACCGGTGAGCTTGGCCGGTTGCCGCGCACCGCCTTCGAGGAGCGCTGCCGCGGAATCGGTTTCGACGAATCCGCCACCGAGAACCTGTGGCGGTTGCTCGACGATCAGCGCGGTGCGACCGGCGCGGTACCCACCGACATCACCCTGCTCATCGAGCGGTTCCGCGACGAGCTCGGCGACTGGCGGGTGATCCTGCATTCGCCCTACGGCCTGCGGGTGCACGGCCCGCTGGCGCTGGCGATCGGCAAACGCCTCTACGACCGATACGGCATCGATGAGAAGCCGACGGCCTCCGACGACGGGATCATCGTGCGGCTGCCCGACACCGACGAAGCCGCGCCGGGTGCGGAGCTGTTCGTGTTCGACCCCGACGAGATCGAACCGCTCGTCACCGCGGAGGTGGGTGGTTCGGCGCTGTTCGCGTCCCGGTTCCGGGAATGTGCGGCCCGCGCGCTGCTGCTGCCCCGCCGCCACCCCGGCAAGCGGTCGCCGCTCTGGCATCAGCGTCAGCGCGCCGCCCAGTTGCTCGATGTGGCCCGCCGCTATCCGGACTTTCCGATCGTCCTGGAGACGGTGCGCGAGTGCCTGCAGGATGTGTACGACGTTCCCGCACTGACCGCGCTGATGAGCCGCATCGCCCAGCGCCGGGTGAAGGTGCTCGAGGTGGAGACGGCGGTGCCGTCGCCGTTCGCCGCCTCGCTGCTATTCGGCTACGTCGGCGCATTCATGTACGAGGGTGACAGCCCGCTGGCCGAGCGGCGCGCGGCGGCGCTATCGCTGGACACCACGCTGCTGGCCGAGCTGCTGGGCCGCGTCGAACTGCGCGAGCTGCTCGATCCGGACGTCATCGCGTCCACCGCGCGCCAGTTGCAGCACCTGACCGCCGAGCGCGGCGCCCGCGACGCCGAAGGGATCGCCGACCTGTTGCGGCTGCTGGGGCCGCTCACCACCGAAGAGGTGGCCGCGCGCAGCACCGCCGACGACGTCGGCGGCTGGCTGGACGGATTGCTGACGGCGCGGCGCATCCTGGCCGTGTCGTTCGCAGGCCAGTCGTGGTGGATCGGGATCGAGGACATCGGTCGGCTACGCGACGCCGTCGGGGTGGCCGTCCCCGTCGGCGTCCCCGCCACCTTCACCGAGGCCGTCGCCGACCCGCTCGGGGAGTTGCTGGGCCGCTATGCCCGCACCAACGGCCCGTTCACCACCGCCGACGCCGCGCGGCGCTTCGGCCTCGGACTGCGGGTGGCCGCCGACGCGCTAGCCCGCCTGGCCGCTGACGGAAAGGTCGTTCGCGGCGAATTCACCGATACCGCAACGAATTTCGCTGGCTGCGAACAATGGTGCGACACCGATGTGCTGCGGATCCTGCGCCGGCGGTCATTGGCCGTACTTCGCGCACAGATCGAGCCGGTCAGCACGGCCGCCTACGCACGATTCCTCCCCGCGTGGCACCAGGTGGGGTCGGCGCGCGAGCCCCTGCCCGCAGGTGGCGTCCTCACCGGGGTCGACGGCGTCGCGGCGGTCATCGAGCAGCTGGCGGGTGTGCCGATACCGGCATCGGCGCTGGAGCCGCTCGTGTTCGGCCAACGGGTGCGCGACTACCAGCCGGCGATGCTCGACGAGCTGCTGGCATCGGGTGAGGTGATGTGGTCGGGCGCCGGGACCATCGGTGGTGGCGACGGCTGGGTGGTGTTCCACACCGCCGACACGGCACCCCTGACGCTGACGCCGGGCTCCGAGATCGAATGGACCCCCGTCCACCGCGCGATCCTGGGCACCCTCACCGGCGGCGGCGCGTACTTCTTCCGCCAGCTCACCGCCGAGGGCTCCGGGGAGCAGGAGCTCAAAGAGGCGCTATGGCAGCTCATCTGGGCGGGATGGGTCACCGGGGACACCTTCGCGCCGGTGCGTGCGATGCTGACCGGCGGCCGGCCCGGTACGCGCAGGCCCGCACCGGCGCATCGGCACCGCCGGGCGCCTCGACTGAGCCGCTACAGCGTCGCGCACGCGCAGACGCGCACTTCGGATCCGACTGTCGCGGGCCGCTGGTCGGCCCTGCCCGAGGCGGAATCCGATTCGACTGTGCGCGCGCATTTCCAAGCCGACCTGCTACTGGCCCGCTACGGCGTACTCACCAAGGGAGCGGTGAGCAACGAGAACATCCCGGGTGGGTTCGCGACGATGTACAAGGTCCTCGCGGCGCTGGAGGAAGCGGGGCGCTGCCAGCGGGGCTACTTCGTCGAATCACTAGGCGGTGCGCAGTTCGCGGTGGCCTCCACGGTGGACCGGCTGCGCGGCTACGCCGACTCCGTCGACCAGCAGCAGCGCGAGGCCAGCGCGGTCGCGCTGGCGGCGACCGACCCGGCGAACCCGTACGGCGCGACGCTGCCGTGGCCGCCGCCGCGGGCTGGCATCGAAGCCTCGCACCGTCCGGCCCGCAGGGCGGGGGCGCTGGTCGTCCTCGTCGACGGTGAGCTGGTGTGGTTCCTCGAACGGGGCGGACGCACGTTGCTGAGCTTCTCCGGCGACGCCGAGCTCCACAACGCCGCCGCGGCGGCTCTGGCGGATCTGGTGGCGGGCAGGCGGGTGGACGGGCTGCTGGTCGAACGGATCAACGGCATGCGGATCCTCGAACCCGGCGCCCCCGACGAACACGCCGCCGTCGCCGCCGCCCTCACCGGCGCCGGATTCGGCCGCACACCGCGCGGCATGAGATTGCGCTGACGATGCACCCAATACCGGCCGAACCACATCCGGTGCGCCATGCCCGAAGGTGACACCGTCTGGCACACCGCCGCCGTGCTGCGGGCCGGACTCGCTGGAAAGTCGTTGACAAGCTGCGACATTCGGGTCCCCAAGTATGCGACGGTGGACCTGTCCGGGCAGACCGTCGACGAGGTGGTCAGCCGGGGAAAGCACCTGTTCATCAGGATCGGCCCCGCCAGTGTGCATTCCCACCTGAAGATGGACGGCAGCTGGCGGATTCACCCGGCTGGCGGGCCCAGCCGCGCCGGCCATCGGATCCGGATCATCCTGGCCACCGCCGACGTGCAGGCCGTGGGGATCGACCTCGGTGTGCTCGAAGTCCTGGATCGGGCATCGGACATGGACGCGGTCGCCCACCTCGGACCCGACCTGCTCGGTGACGATTGGGATGCGGGGATCGCCACCCGCAACCTGACCGCCGAACCGCAGCGTGCCCTTGCCGCGACACTGCTCGACCAGCGGGTGATGGCGGGGATCGGCAACGTGTACTGCAACGAGCTGTGCTTTATCGTCGGCAGGCGGCCCACCTCGGCCGTCGGCACACTGCCCGACCCGGCGCGTCTTGTGCGGCGGGCACGGGACATGCTGTGGCTCAACCGGTCCCGATGGAATCGGGCTACCACGGGCGACACCCGCAAGGGCCGCGACCTGTGGGTGTACGGTCGCGCCGGGCTGCCGTGCCGTCGCTGCGGCGCCCTCATCGAAATGGACTCCACCGGAGACCGGATCACCTACTGGTGCCCGCGATGTCAACGCTGATCCACCCGTGACCCGACGCGCGCCGCTATCGGGGTGTACCGCCGCCGTCGACGATGATCGTCTGCCCGGTGATGTAACTGCCCGCCGAGGACGTCAACAGCAGTGCGGCCCCGACCATTTCGTCCGGCTCGGCGAGCCGTTTGAGCAGGGTCGCGCCGACCATCCCCGAGATCACCTCGTGCGGGTTCCTACGCATCATGTCGGTGTCCACCGGTCCGGGCGCCAGCGCGTTGACCCGGATGCCGAACGGCGCGAACTCGGCGGCCATGGATCGGGTGAACGACACCAGGGCGGCCTTGCCCGCGGCATATATGGACAGCAAGGGCGCGAACACGAACGCGCCGATCGACGCCATGTTCAGCACCGCGGGCGCGGGGCTTTCCTTCAGATGGGGAAGAGCCTGCTGCACCAGGAACACCGGTCCACGTACGTTGACGTCGAACGACTTGCTCAGCGCCTCCACCGTCATCGTGTCGAGCGGTTGGGCGAGGGCGTTGGCGGCGTTGTTGACCACGACATCGATGCCGCCGAACTCGTCGGCGGTGCGCGCCACCAGCGCCCCCAGATCCTCAACGCTGCCCGCATGGGCCACTACCCCGATGGCGCCTGCCGCCGAGGTCGCGCAGGTGCGCCGCCGTCGACTCGCACGCCTCGGGTTTGCGGCTGGCCACCACGACGCTCGCACCCGCCAACGCGTATCCCTCCGCCAGCGCCAGCCCGATGCCGCGGGTGCCTCCGGTGACGATCACCGTGCGCCCGGACATGTCGAAGAGCCGGCCGAACGAGGTGCGGTCCATCCGGTCAGTAGAGCATGCCGGGCCGTCAGCGGGGCGCGTGCGCGCCCAACCCGCGACGGCTGACGAACCGCCGACGCGATCCGTCGACCGGATCGGTGAACTCGATGCTATGCGACAGCAGGCGAAGCGGCCTGGAGAAGTCGCCGTCGGCCACGGCGATCACATCCGGGTACAAGGGGTCCCCGCAGATCGGCACGCCAAGCGACGCCATGTGCACGCGCAGTTGATGGGTGCGGCCGGTGCGCGGTGTCAGCCGGTAGCGGCCCGGACCGATCGTCTCGACCAGCGTCTCCGCGTTGGGCTCCCCCGGCACCTCGACGGCCTGCAGGCGACCGCGATGTTTGACGATGCGGCTGCGCACCACCGTCGGCAGGGTTGCCGCCGGGATGCCTTGCGCCTCGGCCAGATACGTCTTGTGCACCAGTCCCCGCGCGAACAGCGTCTGGTAGCTGCCGCGCAGTTCGCGGCGGGTGGTGAACATCAGCACACCGGCCGTGAGCCGGTCGAGCCGATGCGCGGGCGCCAATTCGGCCAGTCCGAGATCGCGGCGCAGCCGCACCAGCGCGGTCTGGGCGACGTGGCCCCCACGCGGCATGGTGGCCAGGAAGTGGGGTTTGTCCACGACCACGAGGTCGTCGTCACTGTGCAGGATCGGCATGTCGAACGGCACCGGCACCTCCTCGGGGAGGTCGCGATACCAGAAGACATGACTACCCGCCGGGAGCATCGTAGCCTCGTCGACCACCGACCCGTCGGCGCAAACCATCTGCCCGGCAAGCACTTTCGCCAGCGCCGCGACACCGAAGCGTGTCTCGATCTCGGCCGCCACGCGCACGGTCTCGCCGGGCGTCCCGGTGCCGCGCAGCTGCAGCCGCGCCGGGCCCAGCCCGTCGCGGACGGGCAGCGGGGCCACCACCGCCCTGCCCCTGCGAACGGCCATCAGTTCAGCGGCACAGGTTCGAGGATCTCGGCGCGGGCCTCGGGTGCGGCGATGCGCAGGGCGTCGGCGGACTCGTCATCGGGCTGCTGTTGCGAGTGCACTTCGGCGTCGACGCGGGCGATGTACGTGTCGACCTCGCGGTCGACGTCCTCGGCGCTCCACCCCAGCACCGGGGCGACCACCTCGGCGACCTCCCGCGCACAGTCCACCCCGCGGTGCGGGTATTCGATCGAGATACGCATCCGGCGGGCCAGGATGTCTTCCAAATGCAGCGCACCCTCGGCCGCCGCGGCGTACCAGGCCTCGACCTTGAGGTACACCGGGGCCTCGGTGATGGGCTCGAGGAGGTCGGGCCGTGCTGCGCCTTCTTGACCGGCCATGGCCAGCACCTCACCGATCAGCGCCCCGTAGCGGTCCAGTAGGTGGCGCACCCGGTAGGGGTGCAATCCGTAGTGCGAGCCGACGTGCTCGGTCTGGTTGATCAGCGCAAAGTAGCCGTCGGCGCCCACCAGCGGCACCTTCGAGGTGATCGACGGCGCCACCCTGGTCGGCACGAACTCGGCGGCGGCATCGATCGCGTCGGCGGCCATCACCCGGTAGGTGGTGTACTTGCCGCCCGCGATGGCCACCAGACCCGGTGCCGGCACCGCGACGGCGTGCTCGCGGGACAGCTTCGAGGTCTCCTCGCTCTCCCCCGCCAGCAGCGGCCGCAACCCGGCGTACACACCGTCGATGTCGTCGTGGGTCAACGGGGTGGCCAATACGGTGTTGACGGTGCCGAGGATATAGTCGATGTCGGCCTTGGTGGCCGCGGGGTGGGCCAGGTCGAGATTCCAGTCGGTGTCGGTGGTGCCGATGATCCAGTGGGTACCCCACGGGATCACGAACAGCACCGACTTCTCGGTGCGCAGGATGATCGCGACCTCGCTGACGATCCGGTCCCGGGGCACCACCACGTGTACACCCTTGGACGCCCGCACCCGGAACCTGCCGCGCTGCTTGGACAATGCCTGGATCTCATCGGTCCATACCCCGGTCGCGTTGACCACGACGTGGCCGTGCACCTCGGTGACCGCGCCGTCCTCGGAGTCGCGCACCCGCACACCGGTCACCCGGTCACCCTCGCGCAGCAACGCCACCACCTGCGACGAGGTGCGCACCACCGCGCCGTAGTGGGCGGCGGTGCGGGCCACCGTCATCGTGTGGCGAGCGTCGTCGACGACAGTGTCGTAGTAGCGGATCCCACCGATCAGCGAGCTGCGTTTCAGGCCGGGCGCAAGCCGCAGCGCACCCGCTTTGAGCAGATGCTTTTGTGCGGGAAGGGATTTCGCGCCGCCGAGCTGGTCGTAGAGAAAGATACCCGCGGCGACGTAGGGGCGCTCCCACAGCCGCTTGGTCAGCGGGAAAAGAAACGGCAGCGGCTTGACGAGATGCGGGGCAAGCGTGGTCAGCGACAGCTCGCGTTCGTGCAGCGCCTCCCGGACCAGCCCGAACTCCAGCTGCTCGAGATAGCGCAGCCCGCCGTGGAACATCTTCGACGAGCGGCTCGAGGTTCCCGACGCGAAGTCGCGCGCCTCCACCAGCGCCACCCGCAGGCCGCGGGTCGCCGCGTCGAGGGCGACTCCCGCACCGACCACTCCGCCGCCGATCACGACCACGTCGAACTGTTCGCGGCCGAGTCGGTCCCATGCGACGGCGCGTTGATCGGGACCCAGGAGGGTCCGCCCGTTGCCAGGTGCCGGGATCGGATCGCTCACGCTCGGCTCCTCGTTGTTACCCGTCAGTACATAGCCAGGTTAGTCGAGATCGTCATGGGCCATCAGGCGCCGCGCGGCCTCCACGATCGACCCTGACAGAGACGGGTACACGGACAGGGTCTGCGCCAGGTCGGTCACCGAGATCCGATTCTGGACGGCCAGCGCGATCGGCAGGATCAGCTCGGAGGCGATCGGCGCGACCACGACGCCGCCGATCACCACGCCGGTTGCGGGCCGGCAGAAGATCTTGATGAAGCCGTGCCGCAGCAACGACATCTTCGCCCTGGCGTTGGTGTTCAGCGGCAGATTCAAGGTGCGCGCAGGCACGCTCCCGTCGTCGATCGCGGACTGCGGAATGCCCACCGCCGCGATCTCGGGCCTGGTGAACGTCGCCGACGCGACCGTGCGCAGCCGGATCGGCGAGACGCCCTCGCCAAGCGCGTGGTACATCGCGATGCGGCCCTGCATGGCCGCCACCGACGCGAGCGGCAGCAGCCCGGTGCAGTCACCGGCCGCATAGATCCCCGACGCCGAGGTGCGCGACACCCGGTCGACGGGGATGTAGCCGCCTCGGCCCAACTCGATGCCGACCCGGTGCAGGCCGAGGTCGGCGGTATTGGGCACCGACCCGACGGTCATCAGCGCGTGGCTGCCCTCGACCGTGCGGCCGTCGGCCATGGTCACCCGCACCCCCGATCCGTCACGGCGGACCGATTCCGCGCGCGCGTTCTTGACCAGAGTCACACCGCGCTCGGCGAACACCTCCTCCAGAGCGGCGGCGGCGTCGCTGTCCTCGTGCGGCAGGATCTGGTCGCGGCTGGCCACCACGGTGACCGTGACCCCCAGCTCGGTGTAGGCATTGCAGAACTCCGCGCCCGTCACGCCCGAGCCCACGATGACCAGATGCTCGGGCAGTTCGGTGAGGTCGTAGAGCTGGCGCCACGTCAGGATGCGTTCGCCATCGGGCGCGGCGTTCGGCAGGACCCGTGGGCTCGCGCCGGTGGCGATGAGCACGACGTCGGCCTTCACCACCGACGTCTTCCCGTCGGGCGTGGTCACCTTCACGCTGTGGGTGGCCATTCCCGAGACGTCGTCGACCAGCTCGCCGCGCCCCGCGACCACCTTGATGCCCTCGCGCAGCAGCTGGGAGCCGATGTCGGTGGACTGCGACTTGGCCAGGGTCTTCACCCGGTTGTGGATTTGCGGCAGCGAGATCTTGGCGTCGTCGATGCTGAGGTCAAAGCCGAGGCCGAACGCGCGCCGCAGCTCGGTGCGCACACCCGATGACGCGATGAACGTCTTGGAGGGCACGCAGTCGAACAGCACGCACGCGCCGCCGGGCCCGTCGGAATCGACGACGGTGACATGGACGTCGGGGCCCCGGCCCGCGGCCACCAGTGCCGCCTCATAACCTGCGGGACCACCGCCGATGATCACGATGCGCATTGCCACGGCCCTAACCTATATCGCCGGGTCGCTTCGCTCGGTGTATCGCCGGGTCGCTTCGCTCGGTGTATCGCCGGGTCGCTTCGCTCGGTGTATCGCCGGGTCGCTTCGCTCCGTGTATCGCCGGGTCGCTTCGCTCCGTGCCGAGCGCAACTGTGGCCAGGCTCGACCGCCGGACGAACGTGGGCCGATTAAGCTTCCATACCGTGCCGCTCTATGCCGCCTACGGGTCCAACATGCATCCCGAGCAGATGCTGCAGCGCGCGCCGCACTCCCCGATGGCGGGCACCGGGTGGTTGCACGGGTGGCGACTCACCTTCGGCGGCGAGGATCTCGGCTGGGAGGGGGCGCTGGCCACCGTGGTCGAGGATCCCCTGGCCAAGGTTTTCGTCGTCCTCTACGACATGACAAAGGACGACGAGAAGAATCTGGACCAGTGGGAGGGTTCGGAGCTCGGCATCCACAAGAAGATCAGGTGCCGGGTGGACCGGGTGTCCTCGGACACCTCCATCGACCCGGTGCTGGCCTGGCTGTATGTGCTCGACGGGTGGGAGGGCGGCATCCCGTCGGCCCGCTATCTGGGCGTGATGGCAGAGGCCGCCGAGATCGCCGGTGCCCCGACCGACTACGTCCACGACCTGCGCACCCGACCGTCGTCGAATATCGGCCCCGGCACCTGAGCCGGAACCAGCCGGGCGTGCACCTGAGGCGGCTCCGCCCGGCGTGAGGTCACGACGAACGTGACCCCAGCACCTCCGTCCACGCGATGACCCAGTAGGTGCGTTCTCGCAGGCGGTGGTCGCCAACGGGATCGTCTACACCTCAGGCCAGATCCCGGCGCAGCCCGGCGGCGAGGCCCGGGTGGACTTCGAGGTACAGCTGGAAGCCACGCTCGCCAATCTCCGCACTCTCCTGGACGCGGTCGGCAGCGGCCTCGATCATGTCCTGAAGGTCAACGGGTACCTGATCGACCGCAGCCAGCTCGAGCCCTACAACCGCATTCGGCGCCGCCCGCGATGCCTATCTCCGCTACTCGACCCCGGCGGCCTCCGCGTCCTCCCCGGCCTGCGCACCCGATGCCCCGCTCGTCGACCTCACCGCCGTCATGGCGGTGCTGCGCGCGAGGAGTTGACCGACGACGCGATCATCACCTTCGGCGCGGGTAACCACGCGGTCTGGCCGGCTCGTTACCTCACGCACCACAAGCCGGCGACCCTTACCGCCCCGCGCAACGGCGCCGTGGGCATGGGGATCCCCGCGGCGGTCGTCGGCTACGGCGCTCCCTTCGTGGCGATCGTCGTCGACAACGGCCAGTACGCGACCATCCGCGAACACCAGGAGATGCACTATCCCGGCCGGCCATCGGGCACGCACCTCACCAACCCGGACTTCGCCGCATTCGCCAGATCCTTCGGGGCGCACGGCGAAACCGTCGACCGCACGAGCGGATTCCGCGACGCCTACCGCAGGGCCAGGGCGAGCGGCCGTCCCGCCGTGCTTCACCTGCGCCAGGACCCCGCTGTTCGCGCTCTCGCAACGAATTCCTGAACCGTCCCCAATCACTGCCGTAAGGATGACGACATGACCTCCGAGACGACGTCGGCGCTCGGTGCCGCCGAGACCATCACACCCCAACGCGCGGCGGAGTTCCTCCGCGACTTCAGGACCATGAGCGAGTTCGGCGCCACCCCTGGCGGAGGCGTCGATCGCCAGGCTGCCGGCGAAGCGGATGTGGCTCAGCGCCGCTGGTTCGCCGAACTGCTCCGCGAGCACGGCTTGCGGGTGGAATACGACCGGATCGGCAATCAGTTCGGCTTGCTCGAACTTGTCCCCGGCGCCCCGTACGTGGTGGTGGGATCCCACATGGACTCCCAGCCGACAGCGGGAAAGTACGACGGCGCCTACGGTGTGCTCGCGGCGGCACACGCCACGTTCCGACTCGCCGATGAGTGGGCCGACAGCGGAGTGGGCCCGCCGTACAACGTGGCGGTCGTGAACTGGTTCAACGAGGAGGGGTCGCGGTTCGCCCCTTCGATGATGGGCAGCAGCGTCTTCACCGGGGTGCTTCCGTTGCACACCGCTCTGGCGGTCACCGACCGAGCAGGGGTCTCGGTGGCCGACGCGATGGCCCCGACCGGCTTTCTCGGGGACGGTGACGGTCCGACGGCGGTGTGCTGCGCGGAGATCCACATCGAGCAGGGCAGGCTTCTGGAGGACGCGGGCAGCGACATCGGTCTGGTCACGGCCAGCTGGGCGGCAAGCAAGTACGTCGTGACCGTCGAGGGCGATCAGGCGCATTCCGGCGCGACCGTGATGGAGGACCGGCGTGACGCGTTGTATGGTGCCGCGCTGCTCGTCGTCTTCGCCCGCGAACTCACCGACCGGTTCCCCGGCGTCCTGCACACCGCGGTCGGACAGCTCGACGTCTACCCCAACTCGCCGGTGGTGGTCGCTTCGCAGGTGCGGCTGTTGCTGGACCTGCGCTGCGCCGACGAGACCGTGCTCGCCGAAGCCAACCGCCTGCTGCGCGATCGCTTCGCCGAGATCGAGGCCACTGCGAAAGTCATTATCCGCCAGACGATTTCACACGAGTGGGGGATCAACCCATACCAGCCCGACGGCGTCGAGCTGGCCCGCTCCTCCGCCGGGCGGCTGGGCTACTCCCACCGCGAGATCCTGACCGTCGCGGGCCACGACTCGATCAACATGAAGGAGATCGTCCCGACCGTCATGCTGTTCGTCCCGTCGGTGGAGGGCGTCTCGCACAACGAACGCGAGTACACCCTCGATGAGAACCTGGTGGCGGGTCTGGACGTACTCACCGACGTGGTGCGGCGGCTCGCCGACGGTGCTCTGTCGCCTAAGAGCTGACCTTCGCCGCGTGAAGGGGGTGGGGACGGGGGATGCGGGATCAGGCGCGCGCGGACTGCTCGATGAGGTTGACCATGACGCGGACGCCGACGCCCAGCGCCCGCTCGTCGAGATCGAATGTGGGCTGGTGCAGGTCGAGCTGGGGCCCGCTGCCACTCCACACACCGAGGCGGGCCATCGCACCGGGCACCTCCTCGAGGTACCAGGAGAAGTCCTCCCCGCCGCCGGACTGGCGGGTGTCGCACAGCACGTCGGGCCCGATCTGCTCGATCGCGTGGTTCATGATGTGGGTGGAGATCTCCTCGTTGACCACCGGCGGTACACCCCGGCGGTATTGCAGGGTGTGTTCCACCAGCAGCGGCGCAAGCAGAGACGTAACAGCTTCGTGCACAATCGATTCCAGCGTCAGCCAGGTCTCCCGGCTGGCCGTGCGGATGGTCCCCGCCAGCGTGCCGGTCTGCGGTATCGCGTTGGCGGCCACACCTGCGTTGACCGCGCCCCACACCATCACCGTGCTGTTGCGGGGGTCGATCCGGCGGGACAGCACACCGGGCACACCGGTGATCAGCGCACCGAGCGCATACACCAGATCGCCGGTCAGATGCGGCCGCGAGGTGTGCCCGCCGGGGGAATGCAGGGTGATCTCGATGGAGTCGGCCGCCGAGGTGATCGGCCCGGCCCGCATCGCCACCTTCCCAACAGCCAGCCGAGGATCACAGTGCAGGGCGAAGATGCGTGACACCCCGGTCAGGGCACCCGCCGCGATGGCGTCGATCGAGCCGCCGGGCATCAGTTCCTCGGCAGCCTGGAAGATCAGGCGCACACCGACGGGCAACTCCGGCGCCGACGCCAGTGCCAGCGCCGCGCCGAGCAGCACCGTGGTGTGCGCGTCGTGGCCGCAGGCGTGCGCCACATTGGGTACCACCGATGCGTAGGACGCGCCGGTGCGCTCGGCCATCGGCAGTGCGTCCATATCGGCCCGCAGCGCCACCCTCGCACCCTGCTCGGGCCCGAAATCACAGGTCAACCCGGTGCCGCCGGGCAGAACCTTCGGATTGAGGCCCGCGTCGGCCAACCGCTCGGCGACGAACTGGGTGGTGGCGAACTCCTGACGTCCCAGCTCCGGATGGGCATGGATGTGCCTGCGCCAGGCCACCAGATCGGCGTAATGGTTGGCGAGCCAGCGTTCGGCCGCGTCGGAGACGCTCATGCCGCGGCCCGTCTCGCGAGCCGATCCAGCACCCGATCCCGTTCGGCAGGCGTCTCAGCCAGCCGGACGACCGTGCGGGCGAGCATGATCGCGCCTTCGACAACGGCCTTGTCAGCGCTGGGCCCGGCGGCGGCCGCGGTGAACTCGGGCTGATGGATCGATGCGCCGCCTGCGTCGATGCCGACGACCGGATGAATGCCGGGCATCACCTGCGTCACATTGCCCATGTCGGTGCTGCCCAGCGGCACGGTCGCCTCGACGTCCTCGGGCACGGGGACTCGGCCCAGCCGGACCATCTGCGCGCGAATCTCCTTGGAAAGCCAGGAGTCCGGGGCCAGCTCGGCGTAGGCGGGCGCGGTCTCGGACACCGCCACCTCACACCCCGTCGCCCGCGCGCCCGCCTCGAAGCAGCCGGCCATCTTGGTTTCCAGGCGGCGCAGCGACGTCGAATCCACTGCCCGCATCGTGTAGCGCAGTTCGGCGTGGGCCGGGATCACGTTGGTCGCCTGACCGCCGTCGGTGACAATGCCGTGCACCATCTGTCCCGGCTCCAGGTGCTGGCGCAGCAGCCCGATGGCCACCTGGGCCACGGTGACCGCGTCGGCGGCGTTGACGCCGAGGTGCGGGGCGACCGCCGCATGCGACGCCGTACCCGAGTAGCCGACCGTCACCTCCGAAAGCGCCAGCGACCGGGCCGCGGCGATGTCGATCGGTCCGGGGTGCAGCATGACCGACGCGGCGATGTCGTCGAATATGCCCGCGTCCAGCAGTAACACCTTCCCCCCACCCGCCTCCTCGGCAGGCGTGCCGAGCAACACGACCGTCAGGCCCAGCTCGTCGGCCACCTCTGCCAGCGCAAGGGCGGTGCCAACCGCCGCGGCGGCAATGATGTTGTGTCCGCACGCGTGGCCGATCTCGGGCAGTGCGTCGTATTCGGCGCAGATCCCGACGACCAGCGGGCCGTCGCCGAAGTCGGCGCGAAATGCGGTGTCCAGCCCGGCCGGGGCAGCCGTGATCTCGAAGCCCCGCTGGGCGGCCAGCTCTTGCGTCTTCGCACAGCTGCGGAACTCGGCGAACGCCAGCTCCGGCTCGGCGTGGATCGCGTGTGACAGGTCGATCAGGTCGCCGCGGCGCATGTTGACGGCGTCCTCGACGCGTGTCGACGCGGAAGCGGGCATCCTCGCAGTATCGCACTGCGAGCCACAGTGGGAGAGCCCGCAGGGGACGCCGGTTCGGACCGCCAGTTCGGCGACCGGGCTGTTGCCAGCTTCGGTTCGACGACCGCGTCGCAGAATTCGCGGAAGCTAGGCTGGCTACCTGTGACTGCCGAGCTGCCTGATCCGCCCGCGCTCGCCGCTCGGGCCGCCGAAGCGATCCGCGACCGCACCGGCGTCGACGACCACGACGTCGCCGTCGTTCTCGGGTCCGGGTGGGCACCGGCCGCCGAGCAGCTCGGTGCTCCGACCGCGGTGATCCCGATGGCCGAACTGCCCGGATTCACCCCACCGACCGCCGCCGGGCACAGCGGACAGGTGCTGTCGGTGAATGCCGGCGGCCACCGGGTGCTGGCACTCGTGGGCAGGATCCACGCATACGAGGGCCACGACCTGCGTCATGTCGTGCATCCGGTGCGGACCGCCTGCGCGGCGGGCGTGCGTACCGTCGTGCTGACCAACGCCGCCGGCGGCCTGCGGGAGGGTTTCACGGTAGGCCAGCCGGTGCTGATCAGCGACCACCTGAACCTGACCGCCCGCTCACCGTTGGTCGGCGCCGAGTTCGTCGATCTGGTCGACGCGTACTCGCCGCGCCTTCGCGCTCTTGCCAGGGAGATCGATCCGTCGCTGGCCGAGGGCGTCTACGCGGGGCTGCCGGGGCCGCATTACGAGACGCCGGCCGAGATCAGGATGCTGCGTACGCTCGGGGCGGATCTGGTGGGGATGTCGACGGTGCACGAGACGATCGCCGCGCGCGCCGCGGGTGCGCAGGTGCTCGCGATCTCGCTGGTGACGAATCTGGCCGCCGGAATGACCGGTCAACCCCTCAGCCACGAGGAGGTGCTGGCCACCGGGCGTCAGTCCGCGACCCGGATGGGCGCCCTACTGGCCTCGGTGATCTCGCGGCTCTGACGCGAGAATCGGCTGCTGATCCGCACCACCCCGCGCGCCAGCAGCGGTGCGGCGAACAGCATCAACAGCACCCGCAGCACCTGCGCCGCGATGATGAACGTCACGTTGGACCCGGTCTCCACGGCCGTCGCCAGCACCGCGTAGACGCCGCCGGGACTGGTCGCCAAGTAGCCTTCCAGCGGCGAGAGGCCGGTGAAGTGGGCCAGCAGGACGCCGAAGCCGGCGGTGGCCGCGCCGAGCACCACGATCAGCGCGAGAGCCGCGGGAAGTACGCGCGCGACCGAGCGCAGCGAATCGCGGGTGAAGGCGATACCGGCCTGCCAGCCGATGATCATGTAGGCGACCTGCACCAGCACGACGGGCACGGCCAGGCCGAACGACAGGCCGCTGAGTTCGAGCGCCACCGTCAACGCCATCGGGCCGAGCAGCCCCGCGCCGGGCAGCCGGATGAGCCGCCCACCCAACCCACCGGCGACCACCAGCGCGACCAGCATGCCCACACTGAGATACCAAGGCGCCGAATCGGTCTGGATACTCTGCGCCGAGGCGTGCGACCGGTCGGCGTGGTAGACCAACGTCACCACCACCGGCATCGACGCCGTGACCAGTGCGACCCGAAGGTACTGCACCACCGACACCACCCGGTCATCGCCACCGAGTTCGCGGGCGATCGCGACCAAACCCGATGCACCGCCGGCGACCAGCGCCAGCGATCCGGTCAGCGGCGTCACGTCACGGTGCAGACCCAGCAGCGCTCCGGCACCGACGCTGAGCACCAGGGTGGCCACCGCGATGGCCACCACGATCGGCCAATCCGCGCCGAGGGCGCCGACCGCGTCCTGCTGGACCATGGTGCCGATGAAGACGCCGAGTACACCCTGGGCAGCGACCCCGACGACCCGCGGCATCCGCCGGGGCGCCAGTGACGTTAGCGCCAATACGATGCCGACGACCAATGCGGCGAACAGGGCGGCCGATGGCACGCCGACCAGGGTCAGCGGCACCGTCGTCGCAGCAGTCACCGCGATCAGCAACACCCATCCCAGCACCCGCCGCACCCGGACCTCCTCACCGTAAATAGCAAGTATGCACTTGTTATTTTCGGTAACCAAACGCGCATCGCGCATTGTGACATCGCAGAGAAACCAAGGTATAACTTGGCTATGAAGCGCACCGGCGGTTCTGCGGCCCTGTCATCACCGGCACCGGAGACGCCGGGAGCATCACCGGCGCAGGGGGCGTCGGCCGCCACCGAACTCCGTGAGTCGATGATGGCGGTGACCAGACAGATGCGCAGGCACCGCCCTGACAACGGCCTGACCCTCAGCCAGCTGGAGCTGCTCGGGGAGATCAGCCGCACCGGGGTGATCACTCCCGCTGCGTTGGCCAGCCGCATGCACGTGCGCGTGCAGTCACTCACCGACAGCATCAACGAGCTGCTGAGTCGTGGCTTCATCGCCCGCCGTCCCGACGAGGCAGACCGGCGCCGTCAGCTGATCGAAGTGACTGCAGCGGGCGCCGACCTGCTCGAGGTGGACCGCGCCGAACGCGATGCCTGGCTGCATGCCACGATGCGCGACCAGCTGACCGATCTGGAGTTCGACCTGTTGATGCTCGTCGCCCCGGTGCTGCGCAAGCTGGCATATGCCGACGGCGCAGGGGGAACACTGGCGTCATGACCCGATCGGCGATCGCGACCACCGCCCAGGAGTGGATCGCCCATGATCCGGACCCCAGGACAGCGGCCGAATTGCTGGAATGCAGCGCCGAGGAGCTCGCCCGGCGATTCGAGCGTCCGCTGACATTCGGGACCGCCGGCCTGCGCGGGCCCATGCGCGGCGGCCCGAACGGGATGAACCTCGCGGTGGTGCTGCGCGCCACCTGGGGTCTCGCCCAGGTGCTCAAGGAGCGTTGCCGGGACGGGTCAGAGGTCGCCAATGTGGTGGTCGGCCGCGACGCCCGGCACCACTCCGACGTATTCGCCGTGGCCGCCGCGGAGGTCCTGGCCGCCGAAGGGTTCCAGGTGACCCTGTTTCCGAATCCCGCGCCCACCCCGGTAACGGCGTTCGCAGTGCGACGCATGCGCGCGGCCGCGGGAATCCAGATCACGGCATCGCACAATCCGCCCGCCGACAACGGCTACAAGGTGTATCTCGATGGGGGCGTGCAGATCGTCGCGCCCACCGACCGCGAAATCGAGGCTGCGATAGCCAGGGCGCCGCATGCCGACGAGATAGCGCGGGCATCGGTCGCGCCGGGTGGACTGGAGTACATCCAGCACTACGTCGAACGGGCCGCTCGCGTGCGGCGCACCTCCGATCCGATCAGGGTGGCGCTGACCCCGATGCACGGGGTCGGTGGCGAGATCGCGCTCGACGTCCTGCTGCGCGCGGGCTTGCCCGACGTGCACGTCGTGCAGAGTCAGTACGCGCCCGACCCCGACTTCCCCACCGTGGCGTTCCCCAACCCCGAGGAACCCGGCGCATCCGACGCCCTGCTGGCGCTGGCCGCCGAGGTCGATGCCGACATCGCGATCGCGCTGGATCCCGACGCCGACCGGTGCGCCGTCGGCATACCGACACCAGCGGGCTGGCGGATGCTCTCCGGCGATGAAACCGGTTGGCTTCTCGGCGATTACATACTGTCGCAGCTCGAGCCGGGGCCGGTGGCGGAGGCGACCGTGGTGGCAAGCACGGTGGTGTCGTCCCACATGCTGGCCGATATCGCCGCGTGGCACGGCGCCCGCTATGTCGAGACACTCACCGGGTTCAAATGGCTGGCCCGCGCCGATGCCGGTCTGCCGGGAAGCACACTGGTGTACGCCTGCGAGGAAGCGATCGGGCATTGCGTGGACCCCTCGGCGGTGCGCGACAAGGACGGCATCAGCGCCGCGGTGCTGGCGTGTGACCTGGTTGCCGCCCTGCGCACCCAGAACCGTACGGTGCTCGACGCACTAGACGAGTTGGCCGCGCGCCACGGCCTGGACACCACGGCGACCGTCACCGCCCACGTCGACGATGCGTCCGGGGTTATGGCGCGGCTACGGTCCGATCTGCCCGACCGGATTGCCGGCATTGCGGTGAACACCACCGACCTGCTCGACCGCAGCGGTGCGCAGCGTACCGACGCGCTGATCCTCACGGGCTGCGACGACGGCCAAGCGCTGCGTGTCGCGGTGCGGCCGTCGGGTACCGAGCCAAAGATCAAGGGCTACATCGAGATTCGCATACCGGCGACCGAAGACCTGGCGGTGGCGCGGGCCCGCGCCACCGCGCTGCAAGCCGCGGCGGAGGCAGACCTGCGGCGCCTGCTCGAGCCGACCTGACGAACCGCCGCCGGCGTAGCGACAACAGCGGCGCGATCACGTCCGCCGGCGGAAGCGCGTCATCCCGGCGCAACGGCCATGTCAGGGCACCGGACGCACCGAACCAGCACGGGCCCGGTCGTCGAGGAAGATCTCGTCCAACTCGTCGACGACGACGTGCGCGCCGCTGCCGATCAACTCGGCGCGGCCTGCGCCACGGTCTACGGCGATCACCCAGAAACCGCCGTCGCGGCCGGCCCTGGTGCCCGACGTGGCGTCCTCGACCACCACCGTTCGCCCCGGGTCGGCCCGGAGTTCGCGCGCCGCATGCAGATAGGTGTCGGGCGCGGGCTTGCCCGGCAGGCCGAGCAGTTCGGCGGCGACACCGTCGACGAGGACATCGATACCGTCCCGCAATGCGGCGGCGCGCAGCACGACGTCCGCGTTACGCGAACTCGACACCACTCCCTTGGGGATCTGCTGCAAATCCAGCCAGCGAAGGATTTCTGCGGCCCCGCGGTGGAGCCGTACGCCATCCTCGTCGACCGTCCGCAGGAACATCGCGTTCTTCCGGTTGCCCAGCCCGTTGACGGTCATCGCGTCGGGGTGGTCATCCGCGCCGCCGACGGGCAGTGATAAGCCGCGGGAACTCAGAATCGCTTGTATCCCTTCGACTCTGGGCTTTCCATCGATATGCAGGAAGTAGTCTTCGACCGAATAGGGCCGGACCTGGGTGCCCCCCGCCGCGAGGACCTCGAACAGCTCGGTGAACAGCCTCCCCCAGGCTTGCTCGTGCACCGCCGCCGTATCGGTCAACACACCGTCGAGGTCGAACAGCACGGCGTCGCAGTCGGCCGCCCTCATCGGCTCGTCCGCCCCGGCACGGACCCGATTCTGGGCGGCAGCTGCACCGCAGGGCCACGACACCCACGGCGCAGCTGCCAGGAACATGGGATTATCCACCCGGTGCGTACGACCGATCGGGTCATCGCATCTCCCTTCCTCACCTGAAGAACGTCGATGGGCGAACATCCGCCGTTGGCGGATCGCCTACCGCAGGATGGAGGTCACAAGTGTTGGACAGCAACCTGATTCAGCATCTCTTACGCGCACATGATCGGCGGCACCGTGCCTGGCGAACCGGTCAGTGCTTGGTGTGGCGTGCCTCACCCATATAAGTGCATGGCGACCCATTGTGCAAGGCATAGATGTAAAACCACACAAACGAACAGAAAACCTTCAAGAGGTAACGCTGAGCCTGACGTCCGGCCCTAGCCGGAGGAGCGGCTCGACGACGCCCGCAGGGCGGTCACCACAGCCCCCAACACCGGCCCCCGCGCACCCAGTGACGCCAACTCGATCCGCAGATCCTCGGTCGAGCTGGGAATTCCGCAGCGCCGCACCGACTCGCGCATCGGCGCCAGCAGCAATTCACCCGCCTGCGCGAGCTCACCGCCGATCAGGATCCGCTCCGGGTTGAACAGATTGCACAGGTTGGCCACCGCCACTCCGGCCTGCCTGCCCGTGTCGGCCAGAACCCGATTGCACGCGGTGTCTCCCTCCTCGGCCATCCGGACGATATCGGCAACCGTCAGCTGCGGGCCGAAACGCGGTTCGAGCAGACCGACCACAGCCCTGGCGGCCACGATCGTCTCCAGACAGCCCCGGTTGCCGCACCGACAGACATCACCGAACTCGTCGAACGTGGTATGGCCGATCTCACCGGCCGTCCCGTTGCGGCCGCGGTAGAGCCGGCCGTCGATGACCAGACCCGCGCCGACGCCGTCGGCCAGCTTGAGGAAGGCCACGTTCTCGCACCCCTGGCCGGCGCCCCACATGTGCTCGGCCAGCACGCCCATGTTGGCGTCGTTGTCGACTTCGACGTGCCGGCCGAAATGGTCCGACGCCAGCTTCGCAGCGGGCACACCCACCCACCCCGGCAGGATCGAGACCGCGCCGACCTCACCCGTCCGGCTGTCGATCGGGGCGGGGAGCCCGAGCCCGATGGCGACGACCTCAGCCATACTGACGCCCACCTCGGTCGTCGCCTCCTCCAGCAACGCCGAGGCGCGCTTGAGCGCATCCCGGGCCGACACCGACGGACCCAGCGTGTGCCTGCGCTCCACGAGAATCTCGTGGCCCATGTCGGCGACCGCGACCGTGACGTGCCGGTGGCCGAAGTCGATGCCAACCACGAGACCGGCCGAACGGGCCAGTCGTACCGCCTTGCGACGTTGGCCACGAGCGGCGTCGGCCAGAATGCCCGCCGCCGTCAGCTCCCGAACGATGTTGGACACCGTGGCTGGTGCAAGACCAGTGTCGCGGGCTATCTGCGCCTGGGTGAGCTCCCCCTCGGCCTTGAGCATCTCGAGGACGCGCCGCTGATTGGCACTGCGCAACGCGGCTTGCGACCCCGGCCCGAACCTGTCATCGGCGGTGCTCATCGCCCCTGGCGTCTCCTCGGCGGCTGCGGTGTGGTCCCGCGACAAGTGTCGCACGTCGCGCATCACCCACGATCGCCCTGCGTCCGGCACTGTCCCAACCTCCACGGCTACTTGTATCTAATGAATGTTAGAGCGGCTATATCTCTATTTTTTGTTCATCTCTTGAAAATAATTTCTCGATCGGTTTAGATGTGAACTGGCTCACGGTCGATTCGCAGCAACCGTGACCACCACTGGCACAACGACATCGACGTGCCACGGACAGCGCCTGCAGTTGTTCTCAAGCTGCATACCAAGCCGCGATCTTCATGCCTTGACAAGAGGCTGGTCTGCGGGGCTGACTCGATCGGAAGGGCTCTTCAATGAGTGAACACGGCTCATTCACCAATGAACCATCCATCTACGACAACGACACGGCGTCGGGACGCAGCGCGGTCCGGATCGCCTCGGTGGCCGCCCTCGGCGGCCTGCTCTTCGGCTACGACAGCGCGGTGATCAACGGTGCGGTGGCGGCCATCGAGCACCACTTCTCCGTCGGCGGCGGCGCACTCGGATTCGCCGTCGCCTCCGCCCTGCTCGGTGCGGCGGCCGGCGCCATGACCGCGGGCCGGTTCGCCGACCGGTTCGGCCGGCTATTCGTCATGAAAGTCGCAGCCGTGCTGTTCTTCATCAGCGCGATCGGCTGCGGCTTGGCGCCGAACCTGTTGACGCTCATCGCGTTCCGGATAATCGGCGGGATCGGGGTCGGCGTGGCGTCGGTGATCGCCCCCGCCTATATCGCCGAGGTCTCGCCGCCGCGCATCCGCGGCCGCCTCGGGTCACTGCAGCAGCTGGCGATCGTATTCGGCATCTTCCTGTCGCTGCTGGTCGACTACTTGCTGGCCGCCCTCGCGGGCGGGTCGAGGGAACCGCTGTGGTTCGGCCTGGAAGCCTGGCGCTGGATGTTCATCGCGATGGTGGTACCCGCAATCGTGTACGGAGTGCTCGCACTCACCATCCCCGAGTCACCGCGTTACCTCATCGCGCGACACCGCGTGCCCGAGGCGCGCAAGATCCTCACCGCGCTGCTGGGTGAGAAGAACCTCGAGATCACCATAGGCCGGATCCAGAGCACCCTGGCCGAGGAAAAGCCGCCGTCGTGGCGTGACATTCGCGGCTCAAGGGGGGGACTGCTGCCGATCGTGTGGGTAGGTCTTGCGCTGTCCATCTTCCAGCAGGCCGTCGGTATCAACGTCATCTTCTACTATTCGAACATCCTCTGGGAGGCCGTCGGATTCGACGAGGGCGACGCGTTCGTCATCACGGTCATCACCTCGGTGGTGAACATCGCCACCACCCTGATCGCGATCGCGCTGGTCGACAAGATCGGCCGAAAGCCGTTGCTGCTCATCGGCTCCGCCGGGATGGCCATAACACTCGGCACGATGGCGGTGATCTTCGGCAGCGCTCCGATCGGGAGCGACGGTGTGCCGCACCTCGACGGGGCGACGGGCACGATCGCTCTGCTCGCCGCCAACCTGTTCGTCGTTGCCTTCGGCATGTCATGGGGACCGGTGGTGTGGGTGCTTCTCGGCGAGATGTTCCCCAATCGGATTCGGGCCGCTGCCCTTTCGCTCGCCGCCGCGGGACAGTGGGTGGCCAACTGGGTGATCACCGTGACCTTCCCCGCGCTCAAGGATCTCTCGCTGGGCCTGGCGTACGGCATCTACGCCACCGCGGCGGTGCTGTCGTTCCTCTTCGTGGCCAAGTGGGTGCGAGAGACCAAGGGCCGCGCGCTGGAGGACATGGGCACCGACGTGCCGCACGGCCGGTTGGCCACCGAGCAGACGCACCCGGGAGCCTAGCGGCGATGTCGACGAAGGAACCACAGGCACTCACACACGGGGAGAACACCATGTCGGCTTCACGGACCGTCGCCGTACTCGGGCCTATTCCGCGCGATCACATCGTCACGCACAACGGCGAGACCTTCGACAAGTACGGTTGTGCGCTCTACACCGTCGCCGCACTGTCGGCGCTGATGGAGCCACACGACCGGATCTGTCCGATCGTGCACGTCCGGAGTCAGGACGAAGACGCCATCAAGGAGCAGCTCTCGGCGTTCGCCAACGTCGACACCACCGGTATCCGCGTCGCCAATGACCGAGGCGACGTGGTGGAGCTGACCTACACCGCCCACAACATGCGCGACGAGCGGCAGACCGGCTTCATGAGCCCGATCGTGCCTGCCGATGTCGAATTCGTTCTGGACGCAGATGCGTTCGTCTGTGTGCCGATCACCGACTACGAGGTGGGTCAGCACACCCTCGCCTACATCAAGGCGCACAGCGACGGCATCGTCCTGCTCGACGGCCACGGCCCCACGGTGACTCTGACGCGCGGTGGGCGGCGGTTCAACCGACTGTGGGTCGAACGCGATTCGTGGTTGCCCTACATCGACATCCTGAAGATGAATCTCGAGGAAGCCGGCTGCAGCTGGTTCCCCGACCGGGAGAGCCCGAATCCCGGCGACCGGCCGATGTCGGAGGCCGACATGCCGTGCTTCGCGCACCACTGTCTGTCCAACGGGGTGAAGGCCGTCTGCATCACGCTCGACGAAAAGGGCTCCGTGGTCTACTATTTCGGACCCGACGGCGGTCTCCACGAAGAGTATGTGCCCCGAATCGATGTCGCGGAGGTGGTGGACACCACCGGCTGCGGTGATTCCTTCGCCGCCGGCATGGCATTCGGCTACCTCAGATACGGCGACTACGTCGCGGCCTGCAGGTTCGGCAACGCCATGGGCGCACAACGGTGTTCGGGTTCGGGACTCAACGTCTACCGGACACTCGCCGACACCGAAAGCCAGATCGCCGCCACCTACGGCGCGCTCACCACCTCAGTCTAGAAGGCAGGCAACCACATGCTCAGCACCGTTCTCTCCGAAGAGGACTGGTTGGTACGCCAGTCCGGTCACGACGCGGCACGGGCCAACTACTACGAAACGCTGTTCACCGTCGGCAACGGTCGGCTCGGCACCCGCGGTTCCCTGGAGGAAGGGCACCCCGGCGATTGGTCGGGCACCTATCTCAACGGGGTCTACGACGACCACGATGCACCGGTCACCGACCTGGTCAACGCCCCGGACTGGTTGTGGCTTGAGATCTTCGTCGACGGCGTACGCCTTGACGTGCACACCTGCACTGTGGTCGAGCACGAACGGGCACTTGACCTTGCTCGTGGTTTACTTTGGCGCAGAACAGTATTCAAGGACAGCGAAGGGCGCGTGACGCGGCTCGAGACGCTTCGGTTCGCCAGCCTGGCGGAGCGGTCGCTGTGCGGACTGCGCGTCGAGGTGACCCCGGACAACCACGACGCACCGATCCGCATCGTCAGCGGCGTGGACGGGCGCCGGCGCAACCTGGAGCGACTGCCCGCCTATCCACCCGGAACCGCCTTCGCCCCCGAAACCCGCTGGGAGAAATGGGCACACACCAAGCATCTGACCGAGACCACGCGATACCACGACGATGACGGCGTCTACCTCGAGATGCGCACCATCGCCAGCGACATCGCGGTCGGGTGCGCGTCGGCGATGTCGGGATCGCCTGCGTCCAGGCGCACCGTGGTGCAGCAGTACGAGAAGATCGCTGAGCAGCTGGAATTCGAGGTGGGCGTGGGCCAGACGGTCCGACTGGACAAACTGGTCGGCTTCGCCACCTCGCGGGACTACCCGGGAGACGGCGAATTCGGCCAGGATCCCGTCGCCGACCGCTGCGTGAACACGCTCGCCGCCGCGGCCGACCAGGGCTTCGACTCGTGTCTGACCGCGCACATCGCGGCGTGGGCGGCCAAGTGGGCGGACTGCGACTGCGTGATCGACGGAGATGCCGACGCGGCCAAGGCCGTCCGGTTCGGCATCTACCACCTGCTGATCGCGGCCAACGAGCTCGACCCGACCGTCAACATCGGCGCGAAATCACTGTCCGGTGAGGGCTACCGGGGCCATGTCTTCTGGGACACCGAGATCATGATGCTTCCGTTCTTCATCTACACCCAGCCCGAGACCGCCCGGGCGCTCCTGCGCTACCGCCACCACACGCTGCCGGGGGCGCGGCTCAACGCCCGCGACGAGGACCGCCTCGGAGCGCGCTACGCGTGGGAGTCCGCAGGCGACGGCAGGGAGGAATGCCCCGAATGGACCGTCGACGGGGCCGACCGGCTGTGGATGCGCGACGAAGAGGTACATGTCTGCGCCGACGTCGCCTACGGCGTGCTCACCTATGTCGCGGCAACCGGCGACACGGCATTCCTCACCGAATTCGGCGCGGAGATCCTCTTCGAGACCAGCCGATTCTGGGTGGACCGGCTGACTCACGACCCGTCCACCGGACGGTTCCACCTCAGGAATGTGATGGGTCCGGATGAATTCCACATCCACGTCGACGACAACGCCTTCACCAACGGCCTGGTCGCATGGCACCTCGAACAGGCCGTCCATGCGTACCGGCTGCTGCGCGCCGAGCATCCCGCGGCACTGGCCGCGCTGAGCCGTCGGATCGGCCTGGAGTCCGCGGAGGTCGACCGGTGGTCGGAATGCGCCGAAGCCATCGCCGACCTGACCGACCACGGAACCGGCCTCATCGAGCAGTTCAGTGGCTACTTCGATCTGCTCGACGTCCCGATCACCTACTGGGACGAGAACGCGATGCCGCAGTATCCGGACGGCTACCACCACTTCAATTGCGATACCACCACGCTGCTGAAACAGCCGGACGTGGTGATGTTGATGTACTTGCTGCCCGACAAGTTCGGGGTCGATGTGAAGCGCGCGAATTTCGACTACTACGAGGCGCGAACCCTGCACAAGTCGTCATTGAGTCCGTCCATCCACGCCATCATGGGAATCGAGGTCGGCGACCACACGCGGGCCGAACAGTATTTCGCCAGGTCGGCGTTCGTCGATCTGACCGACAACCAGGGCAACACTGCAGAGGGCATGCACATCGCCTCGGCGGGCGGCACCTGGCAGACCACCGTCTGCGGCTTCGGCGGTTTCCGCGTGCGCAACGGCATGATGACGTTCGATCCGTGGTTACCGCCGAGCTGGCAACGACTCGCCTTCAGGCTGCACTGGCACGGAAATGCGGTCGCGGTCTCGATCACACACCGCGACATCACACTTGAGCTCGACGGCTCGCCGGGAGCCAGCTGCACGGTCTCGGTGCACGGGCATGAGATCGAGCTCAGAACGGGAAGCTCCGCGTGCGTGCCCCTATCGGGCGTCGCGTCACGGCCGGCCCCGGTGGGCTGATCGGGCGGGCCGCTACACCCTGATGGCGAACCCCGCGACAGCTGTCTTTCCGGGCAGCGCCCGCGGGTAGTCGCCGCGGCTGAGGCTGTCCGTCGGTGCCGTCATCGGCTCGAAGCAGATGACGTCGTCATCGGCGGGGGCGTAGATCTGCGCGGCGGGAAAGCCCTTCTCGAACTGAACCTCGATCCGGCGGCCCCCGCCGGACACGGCGAACACCGCCCCTTCGGCGACCTGATCGTATCCGTCGTCGAAAACCTTGTCCCCCAACATGATCGACTCGGCCGGCTGCGGTGATGAGGCGCCGGTGGGCAGATGGCGGTCATCGAGTTCGAGGTGGCGCATCGCGGGTAACTCGACGGTCCACTCCGCGCGGGGCGCCTCCGGGATCTGCAGGTAGGGGTGAAAGCCGAAACACAGCGGTACCGGCGCGGGGCCTGCGATCACCGCGGCGCGGATCCGCAGTGTGCGGTTGAGCAGGGATACGGCCAGCGTCAGCCGGTGCGCGAACGGGAAGCCGTGCATCAGCTGGGGATCGCCGCCGTAGCTCAGCTCGGCCGTGAATCCGCCCTTCCACACCGATTTCACGTCCCAACCCGGGTACGCGGTGGTCAGGCCGTGGATCGGCAAGCCGTTGCAGTCCGTACGCACGCCGGCGTCCTCGGAGCTCAGGGTGACCGTCTGACCGTCGGCCGTATATGTCCAGCCGCGGAGCCGGTTGGCCCACGGATACATCAGGGGAAGCCCCATCAGCACGCCGTCGCTGATGTACCGCTCCAGCCCCTGCACCTGGCCGAATAGTTCGACACCCTCGTCCTGAAGCGAGACTCCGACCACTCCGGCGTCGGGCACGAACTTCGCTACCACGGGGGACATCTGGTCGGTGATGCAGATTTCGCGCATGAAGTCGGATCCTACGACGACGCCAGTCAATGATCTCGATATACGGCAGCGGGCCGTCAGCGCGGACCGAACTGGCGATCACCCGCATCGCCGAGGCCGGGGACGATGTAGGCGATGTCGTTGAGGCCTGCATCGATCGTGGCCGTGTACAGCCGCACCGCCGGCGCCGCACGCTCGAGTGCGGCGATGCCTTCTGGTGCGACGACGACACAGATGGCGGTGATGTCGACGGCGTTGCGCGCGGCCAGCAACCCGACGGTGTGCACCATCGAGCCGCCGGTTGCGAGCATCGGGTCGAGCACGAACACCGGCTGCGTGCTCAGGTCGTCGGGCAGCGACTCCAAATACGGTGTCGGCCGGTGGGTTTCCTCGTCGCGTGCCACACCGACGAAGCCGACCCGAGCCTCGGGGATCAGCGCGTGGGCCTGGTCCACCATGCCCAGGCCGGCGCGCAGCACCGGTACGAGCAGCGGTGGGTTGGCCAGCCGGCAGCCGTCGGTCTCGGCGAGCGGGGTCCGGATCGGGACGGCCTCAATGGCGGCGTCGCGGGTGGCCTCATAGACCAGCATCAGCGTGAGATCCCGCAGCGCGGCCCGAAACGCGGCGTTGTCGGTGCGCTCGTCGCGCAGTGTGGTCAGCCGCGCCGCGGCCAGCGGGTGGTCGACGACGCGCACATCCATGGCCGAACCTTAACGGAACCGCCGCGCCGTGGCGGGCGTCGTATCCGCATGCTCGCCCACACCGCGTCCATCCGTGGCTTCGCCTCCGCGCACTTCGAGCTGGCAGCGGGCCTGTCCGCCGCCGCGGCGAGGCTGGCGAGCGTGCCTGCACCCGCCGCGACCACGACGTTCGGAGCCGTCGCCGCGGGCTTCCTCGCGGCACTTGCTGCGGCCGTCGAGGACGCCGGGCGCGACGTCACCGCACTGGGTGGGCACGTCACCGCGGCGGGCGCCACCGCGGGCGCGGCGGCGCTGCAGTACGAGGCCGCCGAGCGCCGGTCCAGCGTGCGCCTCCAGGTGCCGGGGGTCTAGCGGTGCCGGGTCCGCTCGTCGCGGCGCTGATGGCGCCGCTGCGTGAGGTGCAGCAGATGGTCGGCCCCGGCTGGTCCGCTGAGGTCGGCGCCGAGCCGGGGACGGTGCTGGCTGAGGTGCGGGATACCCTTCGCCGGCTGGCGGGCGCGGGAGCCCAGGCGTGGGCGGACGCCGCCGAACACTGGGCGGGCGCCGGCGCGGACGGCGCCGCGGCGACCAGCGCGGCCACGACGGCGGCTACCGAGGCGCTGGCGGCCCGCGCTGGTCGACTCGCCGCGGAGTCCAACGCCGTCGGCGCTGCCATCACCGCCGCCAGCGCCCGGCTGCGCGAGATCGTCGACGCCTTCCACGAGCGCGCCGCGAGCCTTGAGCAGCAGTTGGACACCCCTGGCGTCGCCGAACGGCTGCTGGCCGAGGCGCGCGAAGCGCTGACCGACGCCATCGCCGTGGTCGAGGAGCTCAGGGCCGAGCTGGACGGGCATACGGCTGCGGTCGGGGCGGCGCCGGCCAGCGCACCCACAGCCACCGTGCCCGCGGGTTTCTCGGGCCTGCCCTCCCCTGCCAGTCTGTCGGGCCTGCCCTCCCCTGCCAGTCTGTCGGGCCCGCCCTCCCCTGCCAGTCTGTCGGGCCCGGGGTCGGGCGGCTTTCCGCTCGGTCTCGGCGCCTCACCGGGATCGGGCGGATTGGGGTGGTCACCGTCATCCACGCCGGGCGCCGGCGACGTCACCGCACTCACTGCACGGCCACCCGACGGCGCGGTGACGTCGGCCGACCCGGGCGGTGACCTCACCGTGCGGCTACCCGACGGCACCACGGTCACCGCGCCGAATGCCGTCGCCGCCAGCGCCGTCCGGCATGCACTGACCCAACTCGGCGTGCCCTACCACTGGGGCGGCACCGCTCCCGGCGTCGGTTTGGACTGCAGCGGGCTGACACAGTGGGCGTACCGCGAAGCGGGACTGAGCATTCCGCGCCTCGCCCAGGAACAGGACGTCGGCGCAGCGGTCAGCCCCGGCGCGCTGCGGGCTGGGGATCTCGCGGTGTGGGACGGCCACGTCGCGATGGTCGTCGGCGACGGAATGATGATCGAGGCGGGCGACCCGGTGCAGCTCTCGGCGATCCGCACCACCAACGCGGGACAGGGGTTCCATGGCTTCTTCCGCCCCACCGCCTGATAGCCGTGAGGTATCCGACGCGTCAGGGACGCTGCGGGTGTGGCTGTCGGACACCGGATTGCCGCTGCGCGTGCAGGTCGCACCGCCACTGCTGCGTGACGGCGCGGATCTGCTGGCCGCCGAGGTGATACGCCTGTGCGGGCGAGCGGCGCCGTGAGGGACGACCCGCTGGGCCTCGACACGCACCGGTACGACGAGACGATGCGGCGAGCGCGCGGGCATGCCGCGGCGCTGGACCGAGCCGCCGTCGCACTCGCCGGTGTGCGCGGGCGGGCGCGGTGCCCCCGTGGCCACGCCGAAGCCGTCGTCGACGGCCGCGGTGCGCTGGACCAGCTGTGGCTGGCTGACTCGGTGATCCGGCTACCGGCCGACGAGGTGGGCGCGTTGATCGTCACGACGGTCGCCGCGGCCTGGCGCGATGCGCAACGCCGCCGCCAGGAGGTGATCGCCGACTTGACCGCCAACCTGGCTGGTTAGGCTGTGCCGCATGGCTGCTGACATCGTGCCGGTCCGGCTCGGGCTGACCAATGGCGACCTGTACACCCTGTGGGCGCCCCGCTGGCGCGATGCGGGCGACGAGTGGGAGGCGTTCCTCGGCAAGGACGAGGACCTGTACGCCTTCGAATCGGTGGCCGACCTGGTGGCGTTCGTCCGAACCGACAACGACAACGACCTGACCGACCATCCGGCGTGGACGACGCTGACCGAAGCGTCGGCGCACCGGCTCGACCCGCCGGAGGACCGGCAGTACGACATCGTCAGCGTCCCCGACGTCGTGGCGGACAAGCCGACCGAGGACTCCGTCGCGTCGCTGCACCGCACCCTGGCGATCGTCTCGTCGATCGGATCGGTGTGCGAGCTGCCCGCCGTGACCAAGTTCTTCAACGGCAACCCCATATTGGGATCTATCGGCGGCGGAATCGACGCCTTTGCCGGCCGCGCGGGACGCAAGCGCTGGGCCGAGATCGAAGCGGTGATCGGCCGTGGCTGGGACAACGTCGTCGACGCGATCGACGACATCGTCAGCACACCCGACGTCGACGAGGCTGCGCAGGAGCAGGCCACTGCCGAGTTGGCCGAGCCGGCACCCGAACCGGAAGTCGAGGAGGTCGAACCGACCGACACCGACACTGACACAGACAACGCCACAGACACAGACACGGACACGGACACAGACGAGGAGGAGTCCGGCGCCGAAGAATCCGACGAACTCGCCAACCACGCCGCCGGCGTCGTGCTCGGCGGCGACGACGACTTCTGGCACAAGGTCGGTATCGACCCGGTGCGGCTGATGACCAGCTCGGGGACGTTGTACACGTTGCGCTGCTACCTCGACGACGTGCCGGTCTTCCTGGGCCGCAACGGCCGGATCAGCGTATTCGGCTCCGAGCGGGCACTGGCGCGCTACCTGGCCGACGAGCACGACCACGACCTGTCCGATCTGGCTACCTACGACGACATCCGCACGGCCGCCACGGACGGATCGCTGGAGGTCGAGGTCGGTGAGGAGAACGTCTACGTGCTCAGCGGGCTCGCCGACGACATCGCCGACGGGCCCGACGCCGTCGACCGCGATCAGCTGGAGCTGGCCGTCGAACTGCTCAGGGATGTCAGCGACTACGCCGAGGACACCACCGTCGACGAGGCGCTGGACATCGGCGAACCGCTGGGCGGATTCGTCGCGTATGTCCTCGAACCCGACGAGCAGGACGTGCCCGCCGCGCCGTACGCAGAGGCGGTCGCGCAGTGGGAAAAGCTAGAGGCGTTCGTGGAATCCCGGCTGCGCCCGGAGTAGCACCTCACCGGCGATCTCATCACCCCGCGAACAGACGCAAAGATCCCCTGAAACACCGGATTCTTGGACAGTTTGCGTCTGCCCGCGGGGAAAGGGTCGCAGGGAGTCAGCCGATCAGGACGGCGAAGCGGGGTTTGATCACATCGTCGATGAGTGCCAGCCGTTCGTCGAAGGGGATGAACGCCGACTTCATCGCGTTGATGGTGAACCGCTCCAGGTCACTCCACCCGTAGTCGAACGCCTCGACGAGCCGCAGCATCTCCTGACTCATCGTGGTGTCGCTCATCAGCCGGTTGTCGGTGTTGACGGTGACCCGGAAGCGCAGCCGCGCCAGCAGGTCGAACGGGTGCTCGGCGATGCTGTGCACCGCTCCGGTCTGCACATTGGAGGTGGGACACATCTCCAGCGGGATCCTCTTGTCGCGCACGATCCCTGCCACCCGGCCCAGGCGGTAGGAGCCGTCGGGCTGCTCGGCGATGTCGTCGACGATGCGCACCCCGTGGCCAAGCCGGTCGGCACCGCAGAACGCGATGGCCTCGTGGATGGACGGCAGCCCGAAGGCCTCCCCCGCGTGGATGGTGAACCGCCCGTTGTTGTTCCGCACATGTTCGAACGCGTCGAGATGCCGGGTGGGCGGAAAGCCCGCCTCCGCCCCGGCGATGTCGAACCCCACCACGCCCTTGTCGCGGAAGCGGATCGCCAGCTCGGCGATCTCCCGAGAGCGCGCGGCGTGGCGCATCGCGGTCACCAGGCAGCGGACCACGATGGTGCGACCGTCTGCGCCCGCCGCCTTCTCACCGTCGGCGAAGCCGGCCAGCACCGCTTCGGTCACGGCATCGAGCGACATGCCGTAGTCGATGTGCAGTTCGGGCGCGAACCGGATCTCGGCGTACACGACGTGGTCGTCGGCCAGATCCTGGACGCATTCCAGGGCCACCCGGTGCAGCGCCTCGGGCGTCTGCATCACCCCGACGGTATGGGCGAACGGCTCCAGGTAACGCACCAGCGAGCCGCTGTGCGCCGCGGTACGAAACCACACCGCCAGCGCGTCGACCTCTGATTCGGGCAGGTCCCGGTAGCCGTACTGGTCGGCGAGCTCGAGCACCGTGGCGGGCCGCAGACCGCCGTCGAGGTGGTCGTGCAGCAGCGCCTTGGGAGCGTGCTTGATCGAGTCCAGCGTCAGCGCCGTCATGCAGTGATCCGATCGATGATGAGGGGTGGTCTCGACGGGCTGATGTCGCCGACGCTCCAGGCCCCGTCCATTTCGGTCATGGCCGCGCCGAACCGGTCGGGGGTTTCGGTGTAGAGGGTGAACAACACCTCGCCGGCGGTGACGGGTTCGCCGGGCTTGCGATGGATACGCAGGCCCGCTCCGGCCTGCACCCGCTCACCCGGAAGGGAGCGACCCGCGCCGAGCCGCCACACCGTCAGTCCCACCGCCATCGCGTCGATGTCGCCCATCGTGCCATCGCGCGGCGCGGTGATGGTCTCGGTGTGCGCACCGATCGGTAACGCATCGGCCGACAACATCGACAGGTCGCCGCCCTGCGCGGCGACCAGCGCCCGGAAGCGGTCCATCGCCGAGCCGTCCCGCAATGTGTCCGCCGGGTCGATGCCGTCAATGCCCGCGGCGCCGAGCATTTCCCGGGCCAGCGCCAGGGTCAGCTCGACGACATCCTCCGGGCCGCCGCCCGCGAGCACATCCAGCGACTCGGCAACCTCGATCGAATTGCCCGCGGTCCGCCCCAGCGGTGTGGACATGTCCGTGAGCAGTGCCCGGGTGTCGACGCCGTGCGCGGTGCCGAGTTCGACCATGGTGCGGGCCAATTCACGGGCCTGCTGCTCGGACTTGAGAAATGCGCCCGACCCGACCTTGGCGTCGAGCACCAGCGTTCGTGTTCCCTCGGCGATCTTCTTGCTCATGATCGAGCTGGCGATCAGCGGCAGCGACTCGACGGTGGCGGTCACATCGCGCAGCGCGTAAAGCTTACGGTCGGCAGGCGCCAGCTCACCCGCCGCGAACACCGCCGCGCCGATATCGCAGAGCTGTTGGCGTATCTGCGCTTTGGGCAGCTCCGCGGTGAATCCCGCTATGGATTCCAGCTTGTCGAGCGTGCCGCCGGTGTGCCCGAGCCCCCGCCCAGCCGCTTGCGGAACCGCGCCTCCGCACGCCATCACCACAGGCACCAGCGGGATGGTGATCTTGTCGCCCACCCCGCCCGTGGAGTGCTTGTCCACCAGATTCAGTGGCGTACCGGGCGCGTCACGGCGCCGAAGGTCACGGAAGTCCATGCGCTCGCCCGACTGAATCATCGCCGCGGTCCAGCGCGCGATCTCCCCAGCCGTCATCCCGCGCAGGAAGATCGCCATCAGCAGCGCCGACATCTGCGCCTCGGCGACCCTGCCGTGGGTGTAGGCGTCGATCACCCAGTCGATGGCGGCGTCGGAGAGAGCGCCGCCGTCGCGCTTGGTCCGAATGATCGTCGGAGCGTCGTAAAGGCGCGACATCGAGCCGGGCGCGTCGTAAGGGTGCGACATCGGGGCGGGCGCGTCGAAATTCGGCGGCTTCGGGGTCACGGCGTTTCCTCGGGACGGGTTGCGGCGCGGGCCAGGTCGTCGGGTCCGAACGCGTCGGGCAGCAGCTCGGCCAGCGGCCTTGGACCTGCGCGGTGGTCGATCAGCATCGCCGGGCCGCCGTGTTCGAGAAGCACCTGGCGGCAGCGGCCGCATGGCATCAGCAACTCGCCCGTTCCGTCGACGCACGACAGCGCGACGAGTCGGCCGCCACCACCGGAATGCAGGGCGCAGACCACGGCGCACTCGGCGCAGAGACCTAAGCCATATGAGACATTCTCCACATTGCATCCGACGATCATTCGGCCGTCGTCGACGAGGGCCGCGGCCCCGACCGGGAATCCCGAATATGGCGCGTAAGCATTGAAGGACGTCTGAATTGCCTTATGTCGCAGCGATTTCCAGTCAACAACAGGATTCATGTCAATACCGCCACGACGATTCTGAATGCATTCCGAAAACCTCGCTCTCCGAGCCGTCTCGCCAGATAGGTAACCCTAAGTTGCAGGTGAAAATCGCCGCAGACGGCTACACCGTAATTCGTTTAGCAGTAGAAATGGGTTTAGAGTCGCCCCGAGGTTGTTTGGGGCAACGACCTTGGCCGGTACACAGTCCGCCGGTCATCGGTTCGGAGCCCCCGGAACGTCCACCGATGGCGTTGGAGGCCCTATGACTACACAGACCCCGTCCCGCCGACGCACCCTGTACCGCGGCGACCCAGGCATGTGGTCGTGGGTGTTGCACCGCATCACCGGCGCGACGATCTTCTTCTTTCTGTTTGTGCACGTTCTCGACACCGCGCTGGTCCGGGTCAGCCCGCAGGCCTACAACGAGGTCATCGAGACCTACAAGACCCCGATCGTCGGACTGCTGGAGGTCGGCCTGGTGGCTGCTGTCCTGTTCCACGCGCTCAACGGCATTCGGGTGATCCTGATCGACTTCTGGTCCGAAGGCCCACGACATCAGAAGAAGTTGCTGGTCGCTGTCGGAGCCATCTGGTTGCTGGTGATGGTGCCCGTCCTCGTGATGATCGGCATCCACATGACGGAGCGCTTCCTGTGACCGCGCCGGGTACGGGAGCAGCAGGCGGCGGGGGGGCGGGAACAGCGTGGACCCCCCACCATCGCGAGGGGCGCATCGCGCCGGTGATGGAGAAGGAATACGACCGGCCCGCCGCGCTGGACCATCCCCGCGCACCCCGGAAGCCCAGGGGCATCCCCTACTTCGAGAAGTACGCCTGGCTGTTCATGCGGTTCTCCGGCGTCGCGCTGGTCTTCCTGGCGCTCGGCCACCTGTTCATCATGCTCATCTGGCAGGACGGTGTGTATCGCATCGACTTCAACTACGTCGCGCAGCGCTGGGCTTCGCCGTTCTGGCAGATCTGGGACATGGCGTTGCTCTGGCTGGCCATGGTGCACGGAGCCAACGGAATGCGCACCATCATCGGCGATTACGCCCGTAAGAACACCACGAAGTTCTGGCTGAACTCGGTGCTGCTGTTGGCGACCGGCTTCACGTTGGTGCTGGGCAGCTACGTGCTCGTCACGTTCGACGCGAACATCTCGTGAGGGGACGGAAGAACTCGCAATGATTCAGGAACATCGCTATGACGTCGTGATCGTCGGCGCCGGCGGCGCCGGTATGCGCGCCGCCGTCGAGGCGGGACCGCGCGTGCGCACCGCCGTGCTGACCAAGCTCTATCCGACCCGCTCCCACACCGGCGCAGCGCAGGGCGGCATGTGCGCCGCGCTGGCCAACGTCGAAGAGGACAACTGGGAGTGGCACACCTTCGACACCGTCAAGGGCGGTGACTACCTGGCCGACCAGGACGCCGTCGAGATCATGGCCAAGGAAGCCATCGACGCGGTGCTCGACCTGGAGAAGATGGGGATGCCGTTCAACCGCACCCCCGAGGGGCGCATCGACCAGCGCCGGTTCGGCGGGCATACCCGCGACCACGGCAAGGCCCCGGTGCGCCGCGCCTGCTACGCCGCCGACCGTACCGGCCACATGATCCTGCAGACGCTGTACCAAAATTGCGTCAAGCACGACGTGCAGTTCTTCAACGAGTTCTACGCACTGGACATCACGCTGACCGAGACGGCGGCAGGACCCGTCGCCACCGGCGTCATCGCCTACGAACTCGCCACCGGCGACATTCACATCTTCCACGCCAAGGCCATCGTTTTCGCCACCGGCGGTTCGGGCCGGATGTACAAGACCACCTCCAACGCGCACACCTTGACCGGCGACGGGCTGGGCATCATCTTCCGCAAGGGACTTCCGTTGGAGGACATGGAGTTCCACCAGTTCCACCCGACGGGTCTGGCCGGCCTGGGCATCCTGATCTCCGAGGCCGTGCGCGGCGAAGGCGGCAGGCTGCTCAACGGCGACGGCGAACGGTTCATGGAGCGCTACGCGCCGACGATCGTCGACCTGGCGCCGCGTGACATCGTCGCCCGCTCGATGGTGCTCGAGGTGCTCGAGGGTCGCGGCGCCGGCCCGATGAAGGACTACGTCTACATCGACGTGCGCCATCTCGGGGAGGACGTGCTGGAGGCCAAGCTCCCCGACATCACCGAATTCGCCCGCACTTATCTGGGCGTCGACCCGGTCAAGGAGCTGGTACCCGTCTACCCGACCTGCCACTACGTGATGGGCGGCATTCCCACCACCGTCACCGGTCAGGTGCTGCGCGACAACAACAACATCATCCCCGGCCTCTACGCCGCGGGTGAGTGCGCATGCGTATCCGTACACGGCGCCAACCGGCTGGGCACCAACTCGCTGCTGGACATCAACGTCTTCGGCCGCCGCGCCGGAATCGCGTCCGCCGAGTACGCCGCCACCCACGACCACGTCGACATGCCGCCCGACCCGGCCGACATGGTCATCACCTGGGTCGGTGACATCCTCTCCGAGCACGGCAACGAGCGCGTCGCCGACATCCGCGGGGCCCTGCAGCAGTCGATGGACAACAACGCCGCGGTGTTCCGCACCGAGGAGACGCTCAAGCAGGCGCTGACGGACATCCACGCGCTGAAGGAGCGGTACTCGCGAATCACCGTGCAGGACAAGGGCAAGCGCTACAACAGCGACCTCCTGGAGGCCATCGAGCTGGGCTTCCTGCTGGAACTGGCCGAGGTCACCGTCGTCGGCGCCCTGAACCGCAAGGAATCCCGCGGCGGGCATGCACGCGAGGACTATCCCAACCGCGACGACACCAACTACATGCGGCACACCATGGCCTACAAGGAGGGTTCCGGACTGCTCTCCGACATCCGGCTGGACTACAAGCCCGTGGTCCAAACCCGATACGAGCCGATGGAACGGAAGTACTGACACCGATGAGCGCCTGCGTGAAGAGAGACATCCGATGAGCTCCGTCGCCGAGATCACAGGTAGGCCGGAAGCCGGCGACCCGCCCCTGCCGCCCGTGCCCGACGGCGCGGTCATGGTCACGCTCAAGATCGCCCGGTTCAACCCGGAGAGCCCGGAAGGCGCCGGCTACCAGAGCTTCCGAGTGCCCTGCCTGCCGTCGGATCGGCTGCTCAATCTGCTGATCTATGTGAAGAGCTACCTGGACGGCACGCTGACGTTCCGGCGCTCCTGCGCGCACGGTGTGTGCGGGTCGGACGCCATGCGCATCAACGGCGTCAACCGGCTGGCCTGCAAGGTGCTCATGCGCGACCTGCTGCCCAAGAACGCCAGCAAAGCACTAACCATCACCATCGAGCCGATCCGCGGCCTGCCGGTCGAGAAGGATCTCGTGGTGAACATGGAGCCGTTCTTCGATGCCTACCGCGCCGTGAAGCCGTTCCTGATCACCAGCGGCAACCCGCCGACGCGCGAGCGCATCCAGAGCCAGACCGACCGCGCCCGCTACGACGACACCACCAAGTGCATCCTGTGCGCGTGCTGTACCACGAGCTGCCCGGTGTACTGGAGCGAGGGCTCGTACTTTGGCCCGGCCGCGATCGTCAATGCGCACCGGTTCATCTTCGATTCCCGCGACGAGGCGGCCGCCGAGCGCCTCGACATCCTCAACGAGGTCGACGGGGTGTGGCGGTGCCGCACCACCTTCAACTGCACCGAGGCCTGCCCCCGTGGCATCGAGGTCACCAAGGCGATCCAGGAGGTCAAGCGCGCGCTGATGTTCGCGCGTTAGTTCCCCGGCGAACAGAAATCCCTCACAATCGTCGCGCCAGGAAGTCGCGGATCAGGGCCGTCGCTTCTGCGCCTGCGCTTTCCAGCAGGAAATGCCCACCGTCGATGAGGTGGATCTCGGCGTCGACCGCGTCCTTGGCGAAGGCGCGGGCTCCGTCGGGCCCGAAGAACGGGTCGCCGTTACCCCATACCGCCAGCACGGGAACACCGCTGGTGCGCAGATACTCGTGCAGCGCCGGATACAGCGGCGGGTTCGTCCGATAGTCGAGGAACAGCTTCAGCTGGATCGCGTCATTGCCCGGTCGTGAGAGCAGCGCGTGGTCGTGGTGCCAGGTGTCCGGGCTGACGACGGTCTCGTCGGCTACGCCGGTGAGGTACTGCCACTTGGTGAAATCGAAGGTGAGCGCACCGCGCACGGCGGCTTCCGTCTGCGGGGTCTGTTCGCGGTGGTAGTCCCACACGGCGCTCCAGAAACTCTCGACGAAGCCCGCGTCGTAGCCGTTCCCGTTCTGGGTGATGATCGCGGTGATGGCCGCGGGATCGCGCAGCGCCAGCCGCCACCCGATCGGTGCGCCGTAATCCTGCACGTAGATCGCGTACCGGGAGATCCCGAGCTGTCCGAGAAGTCCGGCGGTGAGATCGGCCAGCGCGTCGAAGCTGTAGTCGAACTCGTCGGCCGGCGGAGCGTCGGAGTAGCCGAAGCCGAGGTGGTCGGGCGCGATCACGTGATAGCGATCGGCCAGGTCGGGGATCAGATTGCGGAACATGAACGAGCTGGTGGGAAAGCCGTGGAGGAGGACGACGGCCGGGGCGTCGGGACTGCCCGCCTCCCGGTAGAACAGCTGCCTGCCGTCGATGGTGGCGTATCGGTGATGCAGCGCGGTCATAACTAACTCCTAAGACAAGTTTTCACGGTTAGGGGTCAGTCAACCAGTGGCGGTGTAACCTGTCAACAATTCTTTGGAGGTTAGTCATGGATGTGGAATCGGTGGCCGATGACGCCTTCCTGCTCGATCTGCTCAACACCACACCCGTGCTGGACGGAACCCCGACCGATGCGCTCGCGGACTTGGCATTGTCGGCGTCCTGGATGCGCGCCAGGGGCGTCGCCGCGGTCGAGGCGGAACGGACGGCGCTGGTGGCCGCGCGGTCGGCGCTGCAGGCGGTCGTCCGCGGCGAAGGGACACCGGCCGCGCTTCAGCCGTTCCTGACCACCGTGACCCTGCGGCCCGTGGCCGGCGACGACGGACTGGACTGGCGGCTGACGGTCGAGGGCGAAGCCACCGGCGCGGCCCGCGCGGTACTGGCCTGGGACGCGTTGCGCGTCAGCAGCCCCGGCCGGCTGCGGGCCTGCGCCAACACCGAGTGCCGGCTGTTCCTGATCGACCGCAGCAAGCCCAACACGGCGCGGTGGTGCTCGATGGCGATCTGCGGTAACCGGATGAAGGCGCGCAGACACTATCGACGGACCCGGCTGTCCGGGGACGCCCCGAGGACCGACTGACTGTCACACCGGCCTGTCACACACCGGCGCGCTGGGCCGTCTAACGGATATGACACAGAAACCCCGTATCGAACCCGTCCCCCCGAAGCGTGCGACCCCGTTCACCAGGCTGCTCTACCGGCTGGCGAAGCGCCGGTTCGGTGAGGTGCCCGAACCTTTCGCGGTCGCGGCGCACCATCGGGGGCTGATGTTCGCCAACGTCGTGCACGAGGGAATACTGCAGTCAGCGTCGACGAAGCTGCCCAAGAGCGTCCGCGAACTCGCGGTGTTCTGGACGGCGCGCACCATCGGGTGCTCGTGGTGCGTGGACTTCGGCACCATGCTGCAGCGGCTGGACGGCCTGGATGTCGAGCGGCTCAGGGATGTGGACAACTACGCGACGTCGCCCCGATTCACCGAGGACGAACGCGCCGCCATCGCCTACGCCGACGCGATGACGACCGATCCCCATTCCATCACCGACGACCAGGTCGCCGACCTGCGCAGGCGTTTCGGCGATGCCGGAGTCTTCGAACTGACCTATCAGATCGGTGTGGAGAACATGCGCGCGCGCAGCTACGCCGCGCTCGGAATCACCGAGCAGGGCTTCAGCTCTGGGGAGGCCTGCCGGATCCCGTGGGCGACCGAGTCCTCCCGAGCGGCGAAGCGCTGAACTTGTCCGGGTTGGCGATGTCCCACACTGCGGCGACCTTACCGTCGCGGACGGATATCGCCACCACCCGCGGATGCGCCGGCTCGTACCCGTCGCCGCCCTCGGTGCCGGGCGAGTAGGCGCCGAGTTCGCCGTTCACGAACGCGAACCTGCTCGACTCCAGCCAGCCGGGCCCGTACCGCTTCTTCAGCCCGAACAGGAAGCGGGCCACGTGGTCGGGGCCGGCAACCGGGCGAATAGCGGTGCGTGTCTTGCCGTTTGCGTCGCCGACCAGCGTCACGTCGGGGTGCAGGAGCCCGACGACCGTGGCGAGGTCACCGGCAGCCAGGGCAGCCAGCAGCGCGCCGATGACCTCATTGCTGCGGCCGTCGTCCGGCGGCGCGGAAGTGGCCGCTCCCTCTGCTCTTCGCGCAAGCGGCTCATCGCGGCCGACGATCTTTCGGGCGCGCGACGCAAGCTGTCGCGCCGCTGCGTTGCTGACCCCCAGGACGTCGGCGATCTCGGCGAACGGCACCGCGAAACCCTCGTGCAACACGAACGCCACCCGCTGGGCGGGGTTGAGCCGCTCCAGCACCACCATGGCAGCGAACCTGGCGTCCTCGCCGGCGACCACGGCGGAAAGCGGATCGTCACCGCCGATCTCGGTCACCACCGGCTCGGGCAGCCATTCACCGAAATAGGACTCACGCCGGTGGGCGGCCGATCGCAAGCGGTCCAGGCTCAGCCTGCTCACCACAGTCGTCAGCCACGCTTTGAGGTCGTTGATCGCGCGCGTTCCCAAGCGCTCATCGGTGCCTGACTGCTCTTCGCGCAAGCGCTCATCGGTGCCTGACTGCTCTTCGCGCAAGCGCTCATCGGTGCCTGACTGCTCTTCGCGCAAGCGCTCATCGCGATCCCAGCGCAGCCACGCCTCCTGCACGACATCTTCGGCGTCGGCGAACGTGCCCGTGATCCGATACGCGACGGTCAGCAGATGCGACCGCAAAGACTCGAAATCGTCGACGCGCGCACTGGCGGTCATGACCCCGAGTGTATGGGACGCACCCTATCAGGGGTTTGAGCCGAAATGACTTGTGCCCTAGCGCCAGCGCATGGGCACTTGCGACCGTATATTGCTGCAATGGCAATCACGGATCCGAGCGGTGGTCAGGACCGGGACAGCGCAACGACAGCAACGGTCAACGTCGTAACGGACAAGGGCCTTCAGGCAGGCGCAATCGGGCTGGTCGGCAACGTCGTCATCGGCCTGGCCGCCGTCGCACCCGCCTACAGCCTGGCGGCGACCCTCGGCTACGTCGTACTCGCCGTCGGCGACAAGGCCCCGGCGATGTTCGTATTGGCTTTCATCCCGATGCTCCTCGTCGCCTTCGCCTACAAGGAACTCGCGCAGGACACTCCGGACTGCGGTACGACATTCACCTGGGGCACAAAGGCATTCGGGCCGTGGATCGGGTGGATCGGCGGCTGGGGTCTCGCGGTGTCCGCGATTATCGTGCTGGCCAATGTGGCCGAGATCGCGGCCATCTACCTGTTCAAGTTCCTCGGACTCGACGACCTCGCCGAGAACATCTGGGCGAAGGTGCTTCTCGGCTCGTTCTTCATCCTGTTCATGACGCTGGTCAGCGCACGCGGGATCGTGGTGTCCGAGCGGATGCAGAATGTGCTGATCGCCATCCAGTTTGGCGTGCTGATCATCGTCAGCATCATCGCGCTGGTCCGGGTGTTCGCCGGAACCGCCGGAGAGCAGGCGGTGCAGCCGTCGCTCTCGTGGCTGTGGCCCGGCGGGCTGGACTCCCATTCCATCGCCGCGGCGATCATCCTGTGCATCTTCATCTACTGGGGCTGGGACGCCTGCCTAGCCGTCGGCGAGGAGACCAAGGACCCGGGCAAGACACCCGGCATCGCGGCGTTGATCACCACGATGATCCTGGTCTGCACCTACGTGCTGGTGGCCTACGCGGTGCAGTCGTTCGCGGGCTTCAGCTACGTCGGTATCGGCCTGAACAACCCCAACAACACCGACGACGTGCTGACGGTGCTCGGCGAGCCGGTGGCGGGCAGCATCGCCGCCTCGCTACTGCTGCTGACCGTGTCGGTATCGGCGCTGTCGTCGACCCAGACCACCATCCTGCCGACCGCACGCGGCACCCTGTCGATGGCGGTCTACGAGGCCATCCCCAAGCGGTTCGCCTTCGTGCACCCCCGGTACATGACCCCCGCATTCGGGACCATCGTGATGGGCGTGGCGGCCCTCTTCTTCTATCTGCTGCTGACCTTCCTGTCCGAGAACGCGCTCGCCGACTCGGTGGCCTCCCTGGGCCTGGCGGTCGCCTTCTACTACGGCATCACGGCATTCGCCTGCGTCTGGTACTTCCGCGCCACCCTGCTCACCTCTGCGCGAAACCTGTTCTTCCGCGGTGTTCTACCGGCACTGGGCGGACTGGCGATGACGTGGGCGTTCTTCCAGAGCGCCAGCGACATGATCGCCCCCGATTACGGCTACACGGCGTTCGGCCCCATCGGTGGCGTGTTCGTGCTTGGCGTCGGCATGCTGGTACTCGGCATTCCGCTGATGCTGGCGTGCTTCGCCTTCGGCACCAAGCGGTTCTTCCGCGGCGAGACGCTCAACGCCTCTACCGAGGTCAAGGTCCCCGACGTCTACTGATCGCGAAAGCGTAGGTCTCACAATGCATCTGACCGTCGGATACCTCGCGACACCCACCGGTGACGACGGAGTGGCGCTGGCAGCGGCGCTGGCCCGGACGTTCGACGCGGCCGTCGACCTCGTGCTGGTCGTACGGGAGGAACTCCCCGACGGTCACCCCGGACGGGCGCAGTACCAGGAGCTGCTCGTCCACCGTGCCCAGGAATGGATCTCCAAGCCCGTCGCCAAACTCACCAGCGCGGGTGTCGCGGTGACGCCGATTGTGGTGGTCGCCGATTCGGCCGCCGAGGCGTTGCTGCAGTTCGCCGAGGAGAAGAACTCGGACATGATCGTCGTTGGCGGTGCCCGCGACGGCTTCTTCGGTGGCCACGTGATCGGTCCGGTGACGGCCTCGCTGCTGCACAGCTCACCGATCCCGGTGGCGCTTGCGCCGAGGGGATACGCCGACGACCCGCCCGAGACGATCACGGCCGTCACCGCGGCGGTGCCGACCCGGCCGGGCGACGACAATCCACTGCCTATCGCCATCACCCTGGCGAGTGCCGCCGAACTGCCGATCCGCATGGTGTCGCTGGTGTCGTCGGAGAGTCTCGCTGAAGCCGAGAATCTCCGTGAGCTGCGGGAGATCCAGATCGACGCCGCGACGAAGAACCTCGACGTCGCGGTGCGCGCCCTGCCCGACGCACCTGAGATCGAATCCCTGGTGGCCGAAGGCATGACGCTGGAGTCGGCGTTGAAGAAGCTCAGCTGGACCGACTCCGACCTGCTCATCGTCGGGTCCAGCCGGTTCGCCGCACCCAAGCGCCTCTTCCTCGGGTCCACCGCGGCGCGCATCCTCGCAGGGACCGCGGCGCCCGTCGCGGTCGTGCCGCGCGCCGACGAGACATAGACCTGACTCAGATCCCGGCGGCGCTTGCGCCATTCCTCTCCGCGAGCGTGCGTAGTTGTACGCGACACGCCGCGCGTTCACGTACAGACACGCACCCTCGCCTGGGTTTGGGGGGGACGGGCGAGGCTCAGCGTTTGGTGAAGATCGTTCGGTGCCAGGCCTTTTCGGCAGCCCCGGTGATGTCGCTCATCACGTGCTTGATCGTCAGGTACTCCTCGAAGGAGTAATCGCTCATATCCTTGCCGAAACCGGACGCCCCGACGCCTCCGTGTGGCATCTCGCTGATGATCGGAATGTGGTCGTTGATCCAGACGCAGCCCGCGTCGATCTCCCGTGACGCTCGCTGAGCGCGGTACACGTCGCGGGTCCACGCCGAGGCGGCCAGCCCGTACGCCGTGTCGTTGGCCTGGCGAAGGGCGTCATCGTCGTCGGTGAAGGACCGTGCGGTGAGCACCGGACCGAAGATCTCGTCGCGATACACCTCGGAGCTCTCGCTGACGTCGGCGATCAGCGTGGGCCGGTAGAACGAACCTGGCAGGTCGGGGATCACCCCGCCGGTGACGACCCGCCCGCCCTGACCCGCCGCGCGGGCGACCATGCCCGCCACCTTGTCGCGGTGCGGCGCCGAGACGAGCGGACCCAGGTCGGTGTCCGGATCGTGCGGATCGCCGACCACCACCTTCGACATCACCTCGGCCACGCCCGCGACGAAATCGTCGTAGAGGTCGCGAGCGACGATGGCGCGGGTGGCCGCAGTACAGTCCTGCCCCGAGTTGATCAACGACCCCGCGACCGCGCCCTGAATGGCCGCGTCCAGATCCGCGTCGTCGAACACCACGAACGGCGCCTTGCCGCCCAGCTCCAGCTGGGTGCGGTGGCCATGTACGGCCGCGGCGGCCATCACCCTACGCCCGACCGCCGTCGATCCGGTGAACGTCACCACGTCGACGTCCCGGTGCCCGGCCAGCGCGGTCCCCACGTCGGAGCCCAGCCCGGTCACCACGTTGAACACACCGTCGGGCAGCCCGGCCTCGCCGGCCAGCCGGGCCAGCGTCAGCGTGGTCAGCGGGGTGAGCTCCGCGGGTTTGATGACCACCGTGCACCCGGCGGCCAACGCGGGCAGCACCTTCCACACCGCCATCTGCAGCGGGTAATTCCACGGGGTGATGGTCGCGACGACGCCGACGGCGCCACGCCGGATGCTCGACGTGTGGTCACCGGAGTACTCGGCGGTGGCCTTGCCCTCCAGACGGCGGGCGGCGCCGGCGAAGAAGTTGACGTTGTCGATGCTGCCGGGGACGTCGAATTCGGTGGCCAGCCGCACCGGCTTACCGGTCTGACTGACCTCTTCGGCGACCAACAGATCCGCCTGCTCGGCCATCAGCGCGGCGAGCTTCGCCAGTACCGTCGAACGCTCCACCGGGGTGGAGCGCGACCATCCCGGGAACGCTGCGCGGGCGGCGGCCACCGCGACGTCGACGTCGGCCGGGGTGGCAAGCGCCATCTCGGTGACGACGGCGCCGTTGGCCGGGTTGACCACCCGATGGGTGCCGCCGCCGGTCACCACCGCGGAACCGTCGATCCAGCTGCCTGCCACACTTGAAGAAACCGCCACACCCATGGGGTCAAACGGTAGTCGACCCGGCGTGTGATGGCTACGTATTCCTGCACCGACGCTCCTCCCAAACACACGATTTCATCGATCTGGTTGCTTCAAACGACGGATTCCGTGCACAATCGGAGGCATGGCCAACCCGGATGGTCAGCGCATCCAACCCGTCTCACTGCGAGTCAGCCACCCCCGACCTGGTGCGGCGTTCCAGCTCGATGACCTGTCGAAGGCGATCATCGAGAAGCTGCAGCAGGACGGCCGCCGTTCCTATGCGGGTATCGGCAAGTCGGTGGGGTTGTCGGAAGCCGCTGTGCGCCAGCGAGTACAACGGATGGTGGACGCCGGCGTCATGCAGATCGTGGCGGTCACCGACCCGATGCAGCTGGGCTTCGCGCGCCAGGCGATGATCGGCATCCGGTGCACGGGTGACACCACCAAGGTGGCCGAGAAACTCGCCGAAATCGAGTCGGTCGATTACGTGGTGCTCACCGCAGGCTCGTTCGACGCCATCGTAGAGGTGGTCTGCGAGGACGACGACAGCCTGCTCGACCTACTGAATACCCAGATCCGCGCCCTGCCGGGAGTGATATCCACAGAAACGCTTGTGTATCTGAAACTTGTTAAACAGCAATACAATTGGGGTACAAGATGACAACTACTGATGTTCGTGAGCGGGTTACGTCCGATCTGAGCGCAAAAGCAAACCGGCACCTGTGGGGCCACTTCGCACGGCACGGCGAAGGCATCACACCGCCGATCATCACCCGCGGCGAAGGCGTGACGATCTGGGATGACAAGGGCCGCAGCTACATCGACGGACTGTCCGGTCTCTTCGTGGTCCAGGTGGGTCACGGCCGCAAGGAGCTGGCCGAGGCCGCAGCCAAGCAGGCCGAGCAACTCGCGTTCTTCCCGCTGTGGTCCTACGCCACGCCGAGCGCGATCGAGCTGTCCGAGCGGCTCGCCAACTACGCGCCGGGAGATCTCAACCGGGTGTTCTTCACCACCGGCGGCGGCGAGGCCGTCGAGAGCGCGTGGAAGCTGGCCAAGCAGTACTTCAAGCTGACCGGCAAACCCGGCAAGCACAAGGTGGTCTCGCGTGCCATCGCCTACCACGGCACCCCGCAGGGCGCCCTGGCCATCACCGGCCTGCCGGTGTTCAAGGCGCCGTTCGAGCCGCTGACCCCCGGCGGGTTCCGCGTCCCGAACACCAACTTCTACCGCGCACCCGCCCCGTACGACACCGACGCCAAGGCGTTCGGCCGCTACTGCGCCGACCGGATCGCCGAGGCCATCGAGTTCGAGGGCCCCGACACCGTGGCCGCGGTGTTCCTCGAGCCGGTGCAGAACGCGGGCGGCTGCTTCCCGCCGCCACCGGGATACTTCGAACGGGTCCGCGAGATCTGCGACGAGTACGACGTGCTGCTGGTGTCCGACGAGGTGATCTGCGCATACGGCCGGATCGGCTCGATGTTCGCCTGCGACGATTTCGGCTACGTGCCCGACATCATCACCTGCGCCAAGGGCCTGACCTCGGGTTATTCGCCGATCGGCGCGATGATCGCCTCCGACCGGCTCTTCGAGCCGTTCAACGACGGCAAGACGGTGTTCGCCCACGGCTATACCTTCGGCGGCCATCCGGTGTCCTCGGCGGTCGCGCTGGCCAACCTCGACATCTTCGAGCGCGAGGGTCTCAACGCCCACGTGCATGAGATGGCCCCGGCGTTCCGGGCCACCCTGGAGAAGCTCTACGAGCTGCCGATCGTCGGCGACGTGCGCGGCGAGGGGTTCTTCTACGGGATCGAGCTGGTCAAAGACAAGGCCACCAAGGAGACCTTCAACGACGAAGAGGCCGAGCGGCTGCTACGCGGATACCTCACCCCCGCGCTGTGGGAGGCCGGTCTGTACTGCCGCGCCGACGACCGCGGCGACCCAGTGGTGCAGCTGGCGCCGCCGCTGATCAGCGGACAACAGGAGTTCGACGCGATCTACGACATCCTGCACGGGGTGCTCGGCGAGGCCAGCCGCCGGCTCTGACGCTCGCGCCGAGGGTGCGGTGAGATCGCGACGCCGACGAGTTCGGCGATCTCACCGCACTTTCGGCATCCTTCCGCCAGGCTCCGAGGATGCCGCGGAGTAAGCCGCCGATCGACCCCGTGCGCTGGCGCCCGCCGCCGGTCGAGCCGCTGCCCGACTTCCCCCCGGCCGAGCTGACCGTCGTGCCCGTCCCGGGTAACGCGCCGGAAGACGTGGTCGTCGACGCCGACGGACAGCTGTGGACGGGCGTCGACGACGGCCGCATCCTGCGCATCTCCCCCGACGACGGCGCCGCGACCGTCGTCGCCAACACCGGCGGCCGCCCGCTGGGCCTGGCCGTCGCCGGTGACGGACGTCTGCTGATCTGCGACAGCCCTCGTGGACTGCTGGCGTTGGACCCCGCAACCGGCACACTGGAGACACTCGTCGACAGCGTCGGCGGGCGCCACCTGCAGTTCACCTCGAATGTGACCGAATTGCCGGACGGCACAATCTGTTTCACCGAGTCGACCAGCACGCTGACCTACGCCCACTTCCGGGGCGCGGTGCTGGAGGCGCGCGCCCGCGGCAGCCTGTTCCGGCTCGACCACGACGGCACTGTCACCACCGTCGCCGGCGGGCTGTATTTCGCCAACGGGGTCACGCCGACGCTGGATGGGACCGCCCTGGTGTTCGCCGAGACGATGGGCAGGCGGATCTCCAAGTACTGGCTGACCGGACCGCGCGCCGGCTCGGTGACACCGCTGGCTGTCCACCTGCCCGGCTACCCCGACAACCTGTCAACCGGTGCCGACGGACGGATCTGGACCGCCATGGTGACGTCGGTGAACAAGATCGCGGAATGGCTGTCACCGCGGGTGCCGTTCGTGCGCAAGGCGGCGTGGCTGGTACCCGAGCGCGTGTTGCCGGCGATGGCGCCGAGCGTGTGGGCCGTCGCCTTCGACCCGAACACCGGTGCCGCCGTCGCGGGGGTGCGGGGCTCGCATCCCGCCTTCTCGCTGGTGACCGGAGTCGTCGAACTCGACGGGCGCCTGTGGATGGGCTCGATCGGTGCGTCCGCCATCGCGCATTGTCCCCTGCCCTGAGCCCCGCGCCGAGTGCACGGAAGTTATACGCATTTCGCGAGAAGACCCGTCAACAACCGTACACTCGGCGCGGGCCCGGACCTCGTCCGTAACTTCAACCCCGCCAGTCACAGCGTGGCTCCGCAAGATGGCGACGGGCGTCGCCTAATCTGCGGTCACGATGGCGAGCTTCCGAACCGTGGCCCAGCGCGCCGCCGGCCTGGCGGCGGCGCTTCTGATGGTCGTCTCCCCCGCCCTGGCCGGCGCCCAGCCCGACGCGGCCCCCGATCCGTGCCCGTACCGGGTGACGACGCCGCCTGCCGTCGACGCGTCCGAGGCGCCCAAACCGGGTGAGGACCCGCCGATGCCGCTACCCGTTCCCGCCCAACCGCTCGGCGGCGCTGATCTCGCGGGCTGCGGCATCATCACACCCCCGGGCGCACCCCCGGCGCCGGGCGACGTCTCAGCGGAGGCGTGGCTGGTCGCCGACCTCGACACCGGCGACATCATCGCCGCGCGCGACCCGCACGGCCGCCACCGGCCCGCCAGCATCATCAAGGTGCTCACGGCGATGGCGTCGCTCAACGAGCTCAACCTCAACAAGACCGTGCCCGGCACCCAGGATGACGCGAACGCCGAGGGCACCCGCGTCGGCGTCGCACCCGGCGGGGTCTACAGCATCAACGATCTGCTGCACGGCCTGCTGATGCACTCGGGCAACGACGCCGCGCACGCGCTGGCGATGCAGCTGGGCGGCTGGGACACGGCACTGAACAAGATCAACGTGCTGGCCACCAAACTCGGCGGCCGCGACACCCGCGCCGCCACGCCATCGGGGCTGGACGGACCCGGTATGAGCACGTCGGCCTACGACATCGGCCTGTTCTACCGGTACGCCTGGAAGAACCCGATCTTCAGCAACATCGTCGCCACCAGGGAGTTCGACTTCCCAGGCCGCGACGGCAACCCCCCGTACGAGATCGTCAACGACAACAAGCTGCTCTACAACTATCCGGACGCACTCGGCGGGAAGACGGGCTACACCGACGACGCGGGGCAGACCTTCGTGGGTGCCGCCGACCGCGACGGACGCCGCCTGGTGGCTGTGCTGCTGCGTGGCACCCGCCAGCCGATCGCCCCCTGGGAGCAGGCCGCCCGCCTGTTGGACTACGGCTACGCGTTGCCGCAGGGCACGAAGGTCGGCTCGCTCGTCGACCCGGATCCGTCGCTGCTGCCCGCGGATCCCGACCCGGCCGCGCAGGCCGCTGCCGCCGCCCAAGCCGCAGCCATCATCCCGCCGGCCGACGCCATGCCGGTGCGGGTCGGGGTCGCCGTCGTCGGGTCGATCATTGTCTTCTCGCTGATAATGGCGGCCCGGTCGATCAACCGGCGGCCGCAGCACTGACCACTAGCGGCGGCGGGCAAGGCGCGAAATCCCCAGCGCCCCAAGGGAACCGGCGACCGCAACCGCCACCGCCTGGACGGGCGCCAGGCCGGGCCGGGTGACCACCCGGGTGTTGATGATGGCAGGTGACGGCGGATCCACCGGCGCAATCGCCATGTTTTCCCGCGACGTCGCCGCCCACGCCGTCGCGAACAGCACCAGCCGCGCGGTGATGTAGGCGAACACCATCAGGCCGAGCACCGGACCGAACGTCGCGCCGGCCGGCCCCTGGACGACGGACTGCAGGTACACCGATGCCACCCGCTTGAACACCTCAAATCCGATCGCAGCCAGCAGCCCCGCCCTGATCGAGCTGGCGAAGCTCACCGATTCCCTCGGCAGTCGCGCGATCATCCAGGTGAACAACAGCCAGGCCACCAGGAACGACACCACCGTCGATGCCACCCCAAGGATCACATTGAGCGCCGGAAAATCCTGTATGCCAATGAAGTTCAGCACCGTTTCCATCAGGCCCGTATCGCTGAGTGCGGTGAGGGCAATGGTGACGATCAGGGCGATGAACGTCGAGAACAACGCGGCCAGATCCGACAACTTGGTGCCGACGAAACCGGCGCGCTCATGGCGCTGCAGCCACATCTGGCTCAATGCCTCGCGCAGGTTGGCCATCCACCCCAGGCCGGCCCACGCGGCGGTGGCCAGGCCGATGATGCCGACCGACGTGCGTGATGCGATCGCCGAATCCATCAGGTTGACCAGCTGCTGACCCAGGTCACCGGAGACGGTCTCCCTGATGCGGTTCTCGATCTCGTCGAGCACATCGGGCTGGCTGGCCAGGATGAAGCCGCCTGTCGCAAAAGCCACCATGAGCAGCGGAAACAACGCGAAGATCGTGAAGTACGTGATGCCGGCGGCGTAGAAGTCACCCTTGGCGGTCTCGTAGCGTTGCTGCGACCGCATGACGTGGTCGAACCACTCGTAGCGCGCACGCAGGCGCTCCAGCACACCTGGTTTGGCCGGCTCGGTCATACCAGCCTCCCGCTGCGCTTATGTCGATTGCTGAAAGAAACCCAACCGCTCGTATACCCGCTTCAGAGTCTTAGCAGACACCTCGTTCGCCCGCTCGGCGCCGGAGCGCAGCACCGCCTCCAGCTCGGCGGTGTCGGCGAGCAGCTCGTCGACCCTGACCTTGATCGGGGTGACGAACTCGACCACCGCCTCGGCGGTGTCCTTCTTCAGGTCGCCGTAGCCGCGGCCCGCATAGCCCTCGACCAGCTTGTCGACGTCGGCGCCGGTCACCGCGGCCTGGATGGTCAGCAGGTTCGACACGCCCGGCTTGGCATCGGTGTCGTAGCGAATCTCCCGCTCGCTGTCGGTGACCGCCGAGCGGATCTTCTTGGCGGTCGCCTTCGGGTCGTCGAGCAGGCTGATCAGGCCGGCGTCCGTGGATGCCGACTTGCTCATCTTCGACGTCGGATCGGCCAGGTCGTAGATCTTGGCGGTCGCCTTCGGGATGAGCACATCGGGGACGACGAACGTGCCGGGGAATCGCGAGTTGAACCGTTGCGCCACGTCGCGCGCCAGTTCGAGGTGCTGCCGCTGATCCTCACCGACGGGGACCAGGTCGGTGTCGTACAGCAGCACGTCGGCCGCCTGCAGCACCGGGTAGGTGAACAGGCCGACGGTGGTGGAGTCAGATCCCTGCTTCTGCGACTTGTCCTTGAACTGTGTCATCCGCGACGCCTGGCCGAAACCGGTGAAACAGCCGAGCACCCAAGCGAGTTCGGCATGGGCGGGTACCTGGCTCTGCACGAAGATGGTGGCGCGCGCCGGGTCGATCCCCAGCGCGAGGTACTGGGCCGCCGTCACCAGGGTGCGCCGCCGCAGGGTCTGCGGATCCTGCGGAATGGTGATGGCGTGCAGGTCGACGACGCAGAAGAACGCATCGAAGTCGTCCTGGAGCCCCACCCACTGCTGCACGGCGCCCAGCGCGTTGCCGAGGTGCAGTGAGTCGGAGGTGGGCTGCACGCCGGAGAAGACGACACGGCGGGAGGAACCTGTTGCGCTCATGATCCTTCGATCTTGTCATGCCGGAGTCGTCCCACCCCGGACCGGATCGGTGCCGGTGCCGGGCCGTACTCGACGGTCACCGGGGCGTGGTCGGACCAGCGCAGGGCGTACGTGTCGGCGCGTTCGACGCGAGCCGAGGTGGCCCGCGCGGCCAGCTCGCGGGTGGCCAGGTGGTAGTCGATGCGCCAGCCCGCGTCGTTGTCGAACGCCCGGCCCCGCCAGGACCACCAGCTGTACGGCCCGGCCACATCGGGGTGCAGGGCACGGACCACGTCGACCCAGCCGGTGTCGAGCAGACCGGTCAGCCACTGCCGTTCCGCAGGCAGGAAGCCCGATTTCTTGAGATTGCCGCGCCAGTTCTTGATGTCGTTCTCGGTGTGCGCGATGTTCCAGTCACCGCATAACACGACATCGCGGCCAGCATCGTGCACTTCGCCGTTGAGTACCGCCATCCGGGTGGCGAGCGCGGCCATGAATCGCTCCTTCTCGAGCTGCCAGGGCGTGTCGGCCTCCCCGGTCTGGATGTACAGGCTGGCCACCGTCAGCGCATCGTCGCCATCGACATCCACCTCCAGATACCGTCCGTGTACGTCGAATTCGCTGTCCGGCAACCCAATTCGAACATCTGCGAACGGATGCCTGCTCAGCACCGCGACCCCGGCGCGGCCCTTGAGGTGGGGATCCGCCGACGCCAGATGCCATCCGTCGGACAGCGCGGGGCCCAGCGCACCGGCGAGCTGGCCGTCGTCGGCACGGGTCTCCTGCAGGCAGACCACGTCGGCGGTGGTCGTCGCCAGCCACGCCAGCAGCCCGGCGTTGTCGTCGGATCGGCGCTTGACCGCCGCGCGGATCCCGTTGACGTTGATCGTGCTGACAATCACGGTCGACGACCCTAATCCACGCATCGACGGTGCCTGCACCGGTGCGGAGCGCACGAAACCCGCTGGCCTCCGCTCGGCGGGTTGCGATACGCTCTTGGTCGGTCATGAGTGCCAGCGCAAAGCCCCGGCTTGCTGGCCGGCAACCCTCCAACCGCGGTGGGGTGCCCCGGGTGATGACCAGGTTGAGTAGCCACAACTGGCTACGCGGCAAGCGCGGGTCCGCCGGACGGGCCCCGGAGAGACAGGGAAACCTGATGCGGAGGCCCCCCATGTGCAGTCCCTGCTGATCTGTCACGTGACCACCCGCCCGTCCCGTCCCGGCCCACTGCAACGGCCCGGACGTCGCCCAAGGAGATATCCATGACCCCTGACCTGACCAATGACACGACCGTCGACATAACCAACGAAGAGCAGGATCCGACCGCCAACTGGTCGTTCGAGACCAAGCAGATCCACATCGGCCAGGTGCCCGACGCCGCCACCCGCGCCAGGGCATTGCCGATCTACCAGACCACCTCCTACACGTTCAAGAGCACCGACCATGCCGCCGCGCTGTTCGGGCTGGCCGAGCCGGGCAACATCTACACCCGGATCATGAACCCGACCACCGACGTCGTCGAGCAGCGCATCGCCGCACTCGAAGGCGGGATCGCGGCGCTGTTCCTGTCCTCCGGGCAGGCCGCCGAGAGCTTTGCGATCCTCAACATCGCCAATGCAGGCGACCACATCGTGTCCAGTCCGCGGCTGTACGGCGGCACGTACAACCTGTTCCACTACACGCTGCCCAAACTCGGCATCGAGGTCAGCTTCGTGGCGGATCCCGACGACCTCGAGTCGTGGCGGGCGGCGGTGCGGCCCAATACCAAGGCGTTCTTCGCCGAGACGATCTCCAACCCGCAGAACGACATCCTCGACATCCCCAATGTCGCCGCGGTCGCCCATGACAACGGCGTCCCGTTGATCGTCGACAACACCGTCGCCACCCCGTATCTGATCCAGCCCATCGCGCACGGGGCCGACATCGTGGTGCACTCGGCGACGAAGTACCTCGGCGGTCACGGGTCGGCGATCGCGGGCGTGATCGTCGACGGCGGCACCTTCGACTGGACCAACGGCCGCTTCCCCGGCTTCACCACCCCCGACCCCAGCTACCACGGTGTGGTCTTCGCCGATCTCGGCGCGCCGGCCTTCGCGCTCAAGGCCCGAGTGCAGCTGCTGCGTGACCTCGGTTCTTCGGCCGCGCCGTTCAACGCCTTTTTGGTCGCCCAGGGACTAGAGACGCTGAGTCTGCGTGTTGAGCGTCATGTGGCCAATGCCCAGAAGGTCGCGGAGTTCCTTGCGGGGCATCCCGACGTGATCTCGGTGAACTATGCGGGCCTGCCGACTTCGCCGTGGTACGAACTCGGCAAGAAGCTGGCGCCGAAGGGCACCGGAGCGGTCTTGGCCTTCGAGCTGTCCGGTGGCCTGGACGCGGGTAAGGCATTCGTCGACGCGCTGACCCTGCACAGCCACGTCGCCAACATCGGCGATGTGCGCTCGCTGGTGATCCACCCGGCCTCGACCACCCACGCGCAGCTGAGCCCGGAGGAACAGCTCGCGACGGGGGTCACGCCGGGTCTGGTCCGGTTGGCGGTCGGCATCGAGGGTATCGACGACATCATCGCCGACCTGGAGCGGGGTTTCGCCGCCGCGCGCCCCTTCGCCGGGGTGACCTCGGTGTCGCAGACGGTGGCGTCGGTGTGACGATCTTCGACGTGCCGACCACCACGCTGCCCGCCGAAGGCGAAGTCGGCGTGGTCGGTATCGGGCCATTGACCTTGGAGAACGGCACCGTCATCGACGATGTGTCGATCGCCGTGCAGCGCTGGGGCGAGTTGTCGCCCAATCGGGACAACGTCGTCATGGTTCTGCACGCGCTGACCGGCGACTCGCACATCACCGGCCCGGCGGGCGCCGGCCATCCCACACCCGGCTGGTGGGACGGTGTCGCCGGCCCGGGCGCCCCGATCGACACCGACCGCTGGTGTGCGGTGGCCACCAATGTGCTGGGCGGCTGCCGCGGCTCGACGGGCCCGAGTTCGATCGCTCCCGACGGCGCGCCGTGGGGCTCGCGTTTCCCGCTGGTGACGATCCGCGACCAGGTGGCGGCCGACGTCGCCGCCCTCGCCGCGCTCGGCATCACCGAGGTCGCCGCCGTGGTCGGCGGCTCGATGGGCGGTGCGCGGGCGCTGGAGTGGATCGTGACCTATCCGGACAGGGTGCGTTCGGCCCTCGTGCTGGCCGTCGGCGCACGGGCCACGGCCGACCAGATCGGCACCCAGAGCACCCAGGTCGCGGCGATCAAGGCAGACCCGCACTGGCAGAACGGCGATTACCACGGCACCGGGCAAGCGCCCGATGCCGGCATGGAGATCGCCCGCCGGTTCGCCCACCTCACCTACCGCGGCGAGGAGGAGCTGGACCAGCGGTTCGGCAACGATGCGCAGGGGTTCGAGAATCCCACGGACGGCGGCCGTTTCGCGGTGCAGAGCTACCTTGAACACCAGGGCGCCAAGCTGGTATCGCGGTTCGACGCGGGAACCTACGTCGCGCTGACCGAGGCGCTGTCCAGCCACGACGTCGGCCGCGACCGCGGCGGCGTGAGCGCAGCCCTGGGCGGATGCCCGGTGCCGGTCGTGGTCGGGGGCATCACCTCCGACCGGTTGTACCCGCTGCGGCTACAGGCCGAGCTGGCCGAGCTGTTGCCGAGGTGTTCGGGGCTGAACGTCGTCGACTCGAGGTACGGGCACGACGGGTTCCTCGTGGAGTCCGAGGCCGTCGGTAAGTTGATTCGGGAGACGTTGGAGTTGGCATCCCGGTGACCGGACCCATACAGCACCGCTCACTGTCCTTCGGGGCGGAGGCGGCCGCCTACGAGCGGGGCCGGCCGTCCTATCCGCCGGAGGCGATCAACTGGCTGCTGCCACCGGGCGCGCGTGACGTGCTCGACCTGGGCGCCGGCACCGGCAAGCTCACCACCCGGCTGGTGGAACGCGGCCTCGATGTCGTTGCGGTCGACCCGCTTCCGGAGATGCTCGAGCTGCTGTGCAACGCGCTGCCCGACACCCCGGCGCTGTTGGGCAGCGCCGAGGACATTCCGTTGCCGGACAACAGTGTTGACGCGGTGTTGGTGGCTCAGGCCTGGCACTGGTTCGATCCGGAGCGCGCCGTCAAGGAGGTGGCCAGGGTGCTGCGGCCGGGCGGACGGCTGGGCCTGGTGTGGAACACCCGCGACGAGCGGCTCGGCTGGGTCAAGGACCTGGGCCGCATCATCGGCCACGAGCACGACCCGTTCAGCAGCGAGGTGACCCTGCCCGACCCGTTCGGCGGGCTGGAACGCCACCAGGTCGAGTGGACGAGTTACCTGACACCGCAGGCACTCATCGATCTCGTCGCGTCGCGCAGCTACTGCATCACCTCGCCGGCCGAGGTGCGCACCCGCACCCTCGACCGCGTCCGCAACTTGCTCGCCACCCATCCCGCGCTGGCCCAATCCAACGGTTTGGCACTCCCTTACGTCACGGTGTGCATCCGCGCGACGCTCACGTAGGCCTAAGCCGGGCCCTAAGCCGCGCATCGCCCAGATCGGCGCCACGGTCGTCGCGGCGCCATGATCGCGACCCTGGCGCAGAACTCGCAGCACATGGGCAGCCGGCGGCGGAGAATCGGGGCGGCGGCCGAAGTCAGCTGGTGCCGAGCGGGTCGATCGTCCAGGCGATGTAGAGCATGGCGGCGCTGACCGTCGCGGTGGTGGTGAAGTCGATGGCGCGGGAACGCACCACCAGCAGACCCGCACGTTCGTCGGTCAGGCCCAGCCGCAACGCTGCCGCGACCCCCACCCCGATCGCGAGGATAAGGGCGCCGCGGCGCCAGTAGCCAGCGATCACCAAAGCGAAGGCCACCGCGAAGAACAACCCAACCAGCACGATGGGCCACTGTCTTGTGACCACCTTGCGGACGAATTCCCTTGGGGTCACACGTTTTCCGCGAGCTCGACCACGTTCGTCAACAGGAAGGCTCTGGTCAGCGGGCCGACTCCGCCCGGGTTGGGGGACACATGGCCCGCCACCCCCAACACCGCGGGATCCACATCGCCGGTGAGCTTGCCGTCGACCCTACTGACGCCGACGTCGACGACGGCCGCGCCCGGGCGAACCATGTCGGCGGTTACCAGGTGCGGCACGCCCACCGCGGCGACGATGATGTCGGCCTGGCGGGTCAGGGCGGGCAGGTCACGGGTTCCGGTGTGGCACAGCGTCACGGTCGCGTTCTCCGACCGGCGGGTGAGCAGCAGGCCGAGGGGGCGTCCGACGGTCACGCCGCGGCCGATGACCACCACGTGCGCGCCTGCGATCTCGACGTCGAACCGGCGCAGCAGGTGCACGATGCCGCGGGGGGTACACGGCAGCGGCGCGGGTTCGTTCAGCACGAGCCGGCCCAGGTTCGTCGGATGCAGGCCGTCGGCGTCCTTGGCGGGATCGATCCGCTCCAGCGCGGCGTTCTCGTCGAGGTGCCGGGGCAGCGGCAGCTGCACGATGTAGCCGGTGCAGTCGGGGTTGGCGTTCAGTTCGTCGATGGTTTCGTCGAGGGTGGCCTGACTGATGTCGGCGGGCAGATCGCGGCGGATCGAGTTGATGCCCACCTTCGCGCAGTCGGCGTGCTTACCGCGGACGTAGGCCTGCGAACCGGGATCGTCGCCGACGAGCACGGTGCCGAGCCCGGGGGTGCGGCCCGCCACGGTCAACGCATCCACCCGATTCTTCAGGTCGACGAAGATCTCGTCGCGTGTGGCCTTGCCGTCCAGCGTGATCGCACCCACGGGACACATTGTGTCATCGCGGTGTCAACGCAGAGTCATCGCGCCGCCCGACAACCTGACCACCGGCGCCTCACGCGACCCACCGATCCGGCCGTGCGCCGCGTGTACCCCGACAGCCTCGGTGCCGGTACCGATAGAGTTGGCGCCGATGAGCCGCCCCGCCCCGCCCGCGTTGACCGTTCGTTACGACGGGTCGGCCCGCACCTTCGCCGCGGGCAACGACGTCGTCGTGGGACGCGATCTGCGCGCCGACGTCCGAATCGCCCACCCGCTGATCTCGCGCGCACACCTGGTGCTGCGGTTCGATCAGGGCCGGTGGCTGGCGATCGACAACGGCAGCCTGAACGGGATGTTTCTCAATGGCCGCAGGGTCCCGGCGGCGGAGATCACCGATGGGCAGAGCGTCAATATCGGTAATCCCGACGGGCCCCGGTTGACGTTCGAGGTGGGCAGGCATCAGGGCTCGGCGGGCCGACCGCCGCAGACCACCTCGGTGTCGGTCGCCCGCCGGCAGAACACCGGTTTGTCGCACACCCCGCCCAGCGCGGCGCCCCCGCAGCGCTATCCCACCGGTCAGCAGCCCAATCCGTACTCCGCCGGCGTCCAGCAGGGCTACGCGTCCGGACCTCAACATGGCTATCCGTCCGGACCTCAACAGGGCTCCGGACCTCAACAGAGCTATGCCACCGGTCAGCAGCACGGGTACCCGTCGGCGTCGCAGCAGCGATATCCGACGGCGGCCACCTCCCAGCCCGTGCGGCCACCGGTCTCGGCTCCGCTGTCGGAGGCCACGCTCGACTCCGCCACCCGCATCGGTCCCACCGCCGCCCCACGCTCCGGGGACGGCAACCTCGCCACGAGCATGCTCAAGATCCTGCGCCCCGGCCGGGCGGCGGAGGCACCTCCCGGGTCGATCAAGATCGGCCGTGCCGGCGACAACGACATCGTCATCCCCGACGTGCTGGCGTCACGGCACCACGCGACGTTGGTGCCGTCGGCGAGCGGCACGCAGATCATCGACAACCGCAGCATCAACGGCACCTTCGTCAACGGTGCCCGGGTCGATTCGGCCGTGCTGGACGATGGCGACGTCGTCACCATCGGCAACGTCGACCTGGTGTTCCGCGACGGCACCCTGGCCCGCCGGACCGAGACCGAAGCCGACACGCGAACCGGTGGTCTGGAGGTCCGCGGACTGACGTGGACCATCGAGGGCAACAAGACCCTGCTGGACAACATCTCCTTGCGCGCGCGGCCGGGCATGCTGACCGCGGTGATCGGTCCGTCGGGTGCGGGCAAGTCGACGCTGGCCAAACAGGTCGCGGGCTACACCCACCCGACCAGCGGGACCGTGACCTTCGAAGGCCACGACATCCACGCCGAGTACGCCTCGCTGCGCTCCCGGATCGGGATGGTGCCGCAGGACGACGTGGTGCACGGCCAGCTCACCGTCGACCAGGCGTTGATGTACGCCGCGGAGCTGCGGTTGCCGCCCGACACCACCAAGGAAGACCGCGCCCAGGTGGTCGCCCAGGTCCTCGAGGAACTCGAGATGACCCAGCATGCGCACACCCGGGTGGACAAGCTGTCGGGCGGCCAACGCAAACGCGCGTCGGTGGCGATGGAGCTGCTGACCGGTCCGTCGCTGCTGATCCTCGACGAACCCACCTCCGGCCTGGACCCCGCGCTGGACCGCCAGGTCATGACGATGCTGCGCCAGCTCGCCGACGCCGGCCGCGTGGTGCTGGTGGTGACGCACTCGCTGACGTATCTGGACGTCTGCGACCAGGTGCTGCTGCTCGCGCCGGGCGGCAAGACCGCGTTCTGCGGCCCGCCCGGCCAGATCGGCCCCACCATGGGCACGACGAACTGGGCCGACATCTTCAGCACGGTGGCCGGCGATCCCGACGCGGCCTACCAGCGTTACCTGGCCAACAATCCGCCGGAGCAGGCCGCTCCGGCCTCCGAGCAGCCGGTCGATCTGGGCAGCCCGACGCGGACCAGCCTGCTTCGGCAGTTCTCCACCATCGCCCGACGGCAGATGCGGCTGCTCCTGTCCGATCGGGGCTACTTCGTCTTCCTGGCGTTCCTGCCGTTCATCATGGGTGTGCTGTCGCTGTCGGTGCCCGGCGACGTCGGCTTCGGCGTCCCGGTTCCCGCCGAAAGAGGCGGTGCCGCACCCAACGAGCCGGGTCAGATCCTGGTGATGCTCAACGTCGGAGCCATCTTCATGGGGACGGCGCTCACCATCAGGGCGCTGATCGGCGAGCGGGCGATCTTCCTGCGCGAGCAGGCCGTCGGGCTGTCGACGACGGCGTACCTGATGGCGAAGGTGGCGGTGTTCACGGCCTTCGCGATCCTGCAGGCGGCGATCGTCACCTCGATCGCGATCGTCGGCAAGGGCTGGGGTGAGGGCGCCGTCGAACGGGGCGCGTTCATCGGCAACCGCAGCCTGGAACTGTTCATCGACATCGCGGCGACGTGTGTGGCCGCGGCGATGGTCGGGCTGGCGCTCTCAGCGCTGGCCAAATCCAATGAGCAGATCATGCCGCTGCTGGTGGTGGCGATCATGAGCCAGTTGGTGTTCTCCGGCGGCATGATCCCGGTGACGGACCGGGTAGTGCTCGATCAGATGTCCTGGGTGACCCCCGCGCGCTGGGGTTTCGCGTCATCGGCCTCGACGATCGACCTCATCAGGCTGGTGCCCGGCCCGCTGACGCCCAAGGACCGGCATTGGGAGCACACCTCGGGGGCGTGGCTGTTCGACATGGCGATGCTGGCAGCCATCAGCGTGTTCTATGTGAGTTTTGTGCGCTGGCGCATCCGGCTCAAAGGCGCCTGACCAGGAATTCATCGCATTCCATTCACGGCAGCGTCTGTCGGCCGAAACAGCGAATTCGAGTAGCGCACTACGCTACCGTTCCGCTCAACAGCGTCGACATCCTGTAGAGCCATGTGCAAGGTCTTCCTGAGCCATTCGAGCCGGGACAATGTCCAGGCTGAAGCGCTGTTGCGCTGGCTCGAAACCGCCGAGCCCGCACTGAAGGACGAAATATTCTTCGACCGCGACGAGGACACCGGAATCGCGACCGGAGAGCAATGGCGAGATGCCCTGCGTAAGGCGAGCGATCGTTGTGAAGCGGTCATTTGCCTCGTGTCGCAGAACTGGATCGCCTCGCATGAATGCCTGGCCGAGTACCGCGTCGCGGAGTATCTCGGGAAACCGGTTTTCCCGGTCCGGCTCGAGCCGACGCCGGGCAGCGATGTCACCCGTGAATGGCAGCACTGCGATCTGTTCGGTGACGGCCCGAAGACCCCGGCCCCGCCGAATGGCAACACGGCCCCGCCGAATGGCGCCGATGCCTTTTCGTGGCCGCCGGAGGGCGAACCCGGCCGATCGCCATACCGTGGCTGGCAGCCGCTGGAATCGGCGGACGCCGCGGTCTACTTCGGCCGCGACGTCGAGATCAACCGGGCGCTTTCCGCGATCCGCGCGCTCCGCGTGTCGGGCACCAACAAGGCCTTCACGATCCTCGGACCGTCGGGCGCCGGGAAGTCCTCCTTCCTGCGCGCCGGGCTGCTCCCCCGGCTACGCCGCGACGACCGTCACTTCCTGACGATGGACATCGTGCGTCCCGAGCGTCACCCGTTGACCGGCGACCTCGGCCTGGCCAGGTCGATCCACGCCCTTCGTTCCTCACTGGGCCTGCTGGAGCCCGACCTGGGCGTCATCAAGGCCGCCGCCGGCGACCCCGCCCAGGTGCGGGCCTGGCTGAAGGAAGCGCAGGACGCCGGGACGCAGCGGTTGGTGGGCGGGGCGACGTCGTCGGCGCCGACGCTGATCCTGCCGGTGGATCAGGCCGAGGAGCTGTTCGGTGCCGACGTCGGCGCGGAGGCCTGTGCGTTTCTCACCGTCATCGCCGATCTGGCAGGGAAGTCGTCGGACCTGCCGATCATGGCTGTCGCAACGATCCGCACCGACCGCTACGAACTCTTCCAGACCGCACCGCAGCTGGCCGAGGTGGATCCGTACTCCTTCGAGGATCTGCGGCCGATGCGCGCCGACCGGTTCCGCGAGGTGATCTGCGGCCCGGCCGACCGGCTCGAAAGCTCCGGCACCAGGTTGCGCTGGGCCCCCGAGGTCGTGGACGCCCTGCTCAAGGCCTGCGACGCGGGCGCCGACGCGCTGCCGTTGCTGTCGCTGACGCTGGCCCGGCTCTACGAGGACTACGCCGGCGACGGCGAGATCACCCTGGCGGAATACGAGGCCATGGGCGGGATGCGCCGGGTGGTCGAAACCGAGATCGACTCGGTGCTGTCGACCGACGCGGAGACCCGCACCGCGGAACTCGAACAGTTGCGCCGGGTGTTCATCCCCTGGCTGGCGACCATCAACCCGATCAACGACACACCGCTGCGCCGGGTGGCCCGCCTGTTCGATCTGCCCGCCGACACCCACCGGCTCGTCGCGGCGCTGGTGGCCAAACGACTGCTGGTCGAGGATGAACGCGACGGCGAGAAGGTCGTCGAGGTCGCCCTGGAAAGCCTGTTCCGGCAGTGGGATGTGCTTGCCGGCTGGCTACACGAGCAATCCGCCGACCTCAAGAACGCCGATCTGCTGGATCAGAAGGTCTTCGACTGGGCGAGCAACGGACGCCAGGACGACTGGCTGCTCAACGGTGCGCAGTTGACCAGCGCCGAGACGCTGGCCGCCAAGCCCGGCTTCCGGGACCGGTTGAACAACGCACGCGAGTTCCTGCTTGCGTCGCGCCAGCGCGAGGACGAACGCAAGGCGGCGGCGCTGAAAGAAGCCCAGGACCGCCAGGACACCGCCGAGAAGCTTGTCGAGGCCGAACGCCGGGCCAAGCAGAATGCGCAACGACGCACCCGGTACACCGTGGTCGCCGCGCTCGTGACGGTCGTGGCGGTGTGCGCGGCGGCGTGGGGAGCGACCGAGCGTGCGAAGGCCGACCGTCAGTATCGCGACGCCACCGCGTTGCGGCTGCTGGGCGAATCGCAGGCGATGCTCGCCGGTCAATCGGTCAACGGCGACGACGACGTGCTCGCCATGCAGCTGTTGCTCGCCGCGCGCACCATCGCCCCCAATCTCCTCGCCGATTCCGAGTTCCAACTGTTGACCGTGCTGAACCAGGAACGCGACGTCGTCAAGATCACGGACACGCCGGCGAAGGTCATCAGCGTCAGCGCCGACCCCGGCGGCGGGCGCATCGCTGCGGGCACCGCGGACGGCACCGTCAAGCTGTGGGACACCCGCAATGGACGCTGGAGCGATGAACTCCTGACCGGCCACGACGGCGTGGTCACCACCGTGGCGTTCAGCCCGGACGGCACCAGGATCGCGTCGGGGTCGGCGGACTCCACCGTCCGGGTCTGGAGCGCCGAAACGGGCGCGCAGCTGGCCACGATGCGCGGCCACCAGGGACCGGTCCTGCGGGTGGCGTGGGGTCCCGACGGCCGCACGGTCGCGTCGGGCGGCTCCGACAACACCGTACGCATCTGGAACGCCGCAGACGGCTCGCAGATCGCCGGCCTCTCCGGGCACACCGGCGCGGTGAACGGCGTGGCGTTCAACCCTGCCGGAGACAGGCTCGCCTCGGGCTCTGCCGACGGCACGATCCGGATCTGGGACCTCGACGGACGCACCGAACCCCACGTGCTGCGCGGACATCGCGGCCACGTCGTCCGTGTCGCCTGGAGCCCGGACGGCACGATGATCGCCTCCGCGTCGACAGACGGCACGGCGCGGGTCTGGGGCGCCGACACCTTCACCGAGATCCACGAGCTGGGCAGCGATCAGAACGCGGTGCTCAGCGTCGCATTCAGCCCCGACGGCACCCGGATCGCCACCGGCGGGGTGGACAGGAAGGTCCGGCTGTGGGATACCGGCACGTGGCGGCTGATCGGGATCCTGCAGGGACACGACTCCAACGTGCTCGACGTGGCCTTTACACCCGACAGCCTGACGCTGGTATCGGCGGGCGACTCCGGCGACGGCACCCTGCGGCTGTGGGACTCGCGAAGCTGGCAACCCATTCGCGCCACGGACAGTTCCGCGCAGTACGCCATGCTGCGGCCGGGCGCCCGCAGCATCCTTGCCATCGGCAACGACAACACGATCCGGTCGTGGGACACCGTGACCGGCCGCCCCGTGGGGGCGGCAGTGCGATTCGAGGACGGGCAGCGTCAGCAGGTCGGCGTCGCGGGGGGCCGCGTGCTGACCTCCGACTTCGCGGGAACCGTTCAGCTCTGGAATGTCGGATCGACCGACGGGCGCGGCACCCGCCCGTCACCGACCCCGTTGGGTAAGCCCTTGCGCGTCGAGCCGCTACTGGCACCGTTGGTCGCCTACAACGCGTCGACCAGGGCGGCGGTGGTGCCGACCGACCCGCAGACCGTCCAGCTCGTCGATGTGACGACGTCGCAACCCGCGAGTCCACCGATCACGCTGGAGCATCCGGTCACGGCGATCGCGCTGTCCCCGGACGGCAGCCGGTTCGCGGTCGGTGAAACAGATTCCGGTGTGCGGATCTGGAACGCCGGGGGCGGCCCGGCGTCGGGCCCGCTGGCCGGCGACGGACCCGTCACCGGCCTCACCTTCAGCCCCGACGGTCAGGTGCTCGCGGTATGGTCCGACCGCACCCTGCGGCTGTGGGATACCGGAACCTCCCTTGCGCTGGGGATTCCGATGAAGACCGGGTCGCCGGTCACGGCGGTGGCCTTCAGCGCCGACCAGCAGTTGGTGGCCGCAGGCGGGCAGGACGGCTCGATCGCGCTCTTCGACATCCGCGGCGGGCGGGCACTTCCCAGGTTGGACGGCCAGAACGGCTCAGTGACGAGTCTGGAGTTCAGCCCATCTGGAACCCGGCTCGTCTCCGCCAGCACCAACGGCACGGTGCGAGTATGGCCGGTCACGACAGGCGCCATTCCCGGCGATGCGCCGAACACGTTGTGCACCAAGCTTTCCAGCAACATGAGCGAACAGCAGTGGGAATTATGGGTACCGAGGATCGCCTATCAGGACCAATGCAGCGGCCTGCCGAAGGCCGACGAAACCGGAAGGGCGTCGTAACCGCGACAACGCGGGAAGACCAACGGGAGTCGGTCAGCGGCGCAGGCGGATTCGTGACGGAACAGTAAGCGCTCACTCGCCGTGTACGTCAAGCCCGTGGGCGGCCGCATAGGCCAGCGCCTGCCCGATGTCGACCCGCGCCCCGCGCAACGCCGCGACGGTCCACAGCGTGGGATCGACCCGGGCACCGCGCAAGTCGGCCTCCTCGAAACGAGTGTCCTGTATCCGGGCACCCCGCAGATCCGCCCGGCGCAGCACCGCCTTGCGCAGATCGGTGCCGACCAGGCCGGTCTCGCTCAGGCGGCAGTCCGACAGGTCGACCCCACGCAGATCGGCGCCGCCGAGCACCGCGAGAGTCAGGTCGACCTCGACGAACGTGACGGGACGGATCCGGCAGTCGGCGAAGACCGAACCCAGCAAGCTGCAATGGCGAAAAATGCTGTGCCACAACGTGGTCCTGCGAAACGTGCAATTGCGGAACGCCGACCCGACATGTTCGGACTCCGACAGGTCGACGCCGCTGAAGTCGCATTCGGTGAACACCGTTCGCTCGGTGCGCAATCGGCTCAGGTCTTGATCGCGGAAGTCGTGGCCGGCGAACTCACGTGCGATCCAGACCGATTCGTCTTGTTCCCCGTCGTCCACCGATCAGCCGCGCGCGGCGGTCAGGCTGTCCAGCGCGTACTCGGTGACCGCGATGAGCGCGGCCTTCGCCGAGTCCCGGTCGCGTGCGTCGACGGTCATCACCGGGATACGGTCGGCCAGCGCCAGCGCCTTGCGCACCGCCTCGGTGGGAAAGCGCTGGGCGTCGTCGAACTCGTTGATGGCGATCACGAACGGCAGTTTGCGCGCCTCGAAGAAGTCGACGGCGGCGAAGCTGTCCTGCAGGCGGCGCACGTCGACGAGGATGATCGCACCGATCGCCCCGCGAACCAGGTCATCCCACATAAACCAGAACCGGCGCTGGCCGGGCGTCCCGAACAGGTAGAGCACCAGATCCTCACCGAGCGTGATGCGGCCGAAGTCCATCGCGACTGTCGTAGTCCTCTTCATCGGCGTCGCCTCGAGACCGTCCACGCCCGCTGAGGCATTGGTGACCAGCGCCTCGGTGCGCAGCGGCATGATCTCGGAGACCGCGCCGACGAAGGTGGTCTTGCCCGCACCGAATCCGCCTGCGATGACGATCTTGGTCGATGCTGCGCGGGAGGCAGAGGTACTGCTGCTGGTCGACGCCGCGCGCCGCTCAGAGGGCTCGTAGGCCACGCAGGGTCCTCCCTATCAGTTCCAGACGTTCGTCGTACGTCGCGGTATCGCTCAACGTGGTGTGCACGCGCAGATAACCCTGCGCCACCAGGTCCCCGATGAGCACCCGCGCCACGCCGAGCGGCAGCGACAAATGTGCCGCGATCTCGGCCACGGAGGGACTGTCCACCGCCACCCGCAGTATCCCGGCGCGGACATCACTGGCCGGCCACTGCGGCGGCTCCACGGCGTCCACGGTCTGCACCGGCGCCTCCAACGGCAGGGGGACGCGTGAATCCGTGCGGCCGGCCGTCAGCGTGTACGGCCGGACCAAACTCGGTTCACGCGGATCGTCCATCGGCTGGTCACGGGTGCTTCGCGAAGGTTTCCGACGTGCGCCGCGCCGACTGGACCACACTGCCGACCCGCTCCACCAGGATCGCCATCTCATACCCGATCTGGCCGATGTCGCAGTTCCTGCTGGCGAGGGTGGCCAGGTTCGACCCGTCCCCCACACGCATGAGCAGCAGGTAACCGTTCTCCATCTCCACGACGGACTGCATTACGTGGCCGCCTTCGAAGAGCTGCGCCGCGCCCGTAGACAGGCTTGCCAGCCCGGACGCGACGGCGGCGAGCTGTTCGGCCCGTTCGATCGGCATGTGCTCGCTGGCCGCCATCAGCAGCCCGTCGGCCGACACCAACACCGCGTGCGCGACACCCGAAACCTCGCGGGCGAATCGCGAAACCAGCCAGTCCAGCGAATCGCGCTGCCCGGACGGCTTATCGCCGCCGGGCTGTCCGCCGTCCGCAGAGGTCATTCGTCGTCCGTTCTTCCGGCATCGCGGGCGTGCGACCGTCCGGCGTGCACACCGCCGAAATGGCTGCTGATGCTGGCGCGCACCGATTCGGGATCACGCCGCGACAACGACTCGTCGCCGTCCGGCTCAGCGGCAGATGCTACCTGGTCGTCGCTCCGATGCACCCCGCCGTTGCGATGGCTACCGTTGCTCGTGGAGGTGGAGTCGGCCGCACCGGGCACCAGCCGCGCACCCGGCTCACGAATCGGCAGTCCCTCTTCGGTGTGCCGCGCCACGGGTTCGCTCTCGGCCGCCTCGGCCGCCGACCAGCCGTGATCCCAGACCGACTCCCAGTTCCAGTCGGCGCTCCGCGCGATCTCGGTCGGGTCGATGAGCCATTCGGACAGCATCCGCTGGTAGATGGCGTCACCCTCGCCTGCCGTCGGTGACGGCTCCTTCTGGCCCTCCGCCGGGTCGTCGGCGTCCGGCTGCCCACCCGCGGGCTGCGCGACCTCCGCGGTTCCGTTGCTCGCGGCCACGGCCCTGGACGCGAAGAACGCCGACGTGTCGGTGAACGCCGGTGTACCGGCGTCGGCCCCCAGAACGGGGGGGATGCCACTGGCCCCGGGACTGCGCTGGGGCAGCGACGAATCGTCCCGGTCCGGCGCACCCGGCGCTACACCCGAGACATGCGCGTCCGCATCGGGGGTTGCATCGGGTTCGTGAGCGAACGCGAATCGGGTGTCCGCATCCCCCGAAGGCTGATCGGGTACGTCGGCGCCCGTGTGACCGAGAAGCCGGGCTGGGACGTACACCTCGGCCGTGGTGCCCGAACCGGGGTCATCCTCGACGGTGGTGCGCAGCCGGACCACCACGCCGTGCTGGGCGGCGAGTTGCCCCACCACGAACAGGCCCATGTGCCGGGCGGTATACGGGTTGACCTCGCCGCCGGAACGCAGCCGCGAATTGGCGACCCGGAGGTCGGATTCGGTCATTCCCAGCCCGCCGTCGCTCACCTCGATGACCAGCGCGCCCTCCTCCGCGGCCACGGCGGACACCCGGACCTGGGTCGCAGGCGGTGAATTCTGCAGGGCGTTGTCGACCAGTTCGGCCAGGATGTGGATGAGATCGCCGGCTGCCGTACCGATGATCTCGGCCTCGGACACCGTCGCGGTCACCACGCGGGTGTAGTCCTCGACCTCGGAGTTGGCGGCATTGATGATCGTCGAGACCGGTACCGTGCCGTCCTGCTCGCGCGGGAGCTGCGCGCCTGCGAGCAGGAGAAGGTTGGCGCCGTTGCGCCGCATCCGGGCGGCGAGGTGGTCGAGCCGGAACAGGCTGTCGAGCCGTTCGGGGTCCTCCTCGTTGCGTTCGAGACTGTCGATGAGTGACAGCTGCTGGTCGACGAGCGAACGGCTGCGCCGCGACAGTGTTTCGAACATGTCGGCGACCTGCGCCTGCAGCTGTGCCTGCTCACCTGCCAGCAGTACGGCCTGTTCATGCAGTTCGTCGACGGCGTGGGCGACCTGTCCGATCTCCTCGGTGGTGTGCAGCGGGATCGGCTGGACGGGTCCGGGCGCCGCGCCGGATCGCACTCGCTCGATCTCCCGCGCGAGGTCGTCGTGGGCGACCTTGAGGGCGTTGTCGCGCAGCGTGCGCAGCGGGCGGATCAGCGACCGAGCCACCAACCACACGACCGCTGCGGCGAGGACAAGCGCCGCGAGCACCAGCAGGGCGTCGCGGATGGCAGCCGTCCGCTGGGTGTCCGCCGCGCGCTCCACCGCCGCCGGTATGGCCTCGGTGGTGTCCGCGATGACCTGCTCGGCGACCTGGGTCGTGGCCTGCTGGGACCGCATCAGTTCGGGGTTGCCCGCGAGCACGGCGGCCGGGTCGGACAGCACCGACAGGCGCTTGACCAGCTCCGCCCGCAGCGTCGACACCTGCTGCGAGGCACCGCCGAGCAGATTGCCGATGCCTGCGATCGTGGCGGGCTCGGTGCCCGCCAGGGTCGTCATCGCCGTGCGCAGGTCGGGTTCGGCGAGATCGGCCCCGCGGGTGACGAGCATCTGCTGCATCGCCATCTGACCTCGCGTCCCGATGGCCCTGGCCAGCCCCTCCGCCTGGAGTTGGACGTTTTCGTCATCGCTGCGCACCGACCCGGTAATCGCCGTTTCCGCCGTCAGCAGCAGCGGAACAAAGGACGCCACCCGCTGTCGCAGGTCGATCGAGTTCGCGGCCACCTTGGACATCAGGTCCTCGCCGAAATCCGTCAGCGTCGTCACGGCGAGGAGGACCTCGGGGATGACGTCGGTGGCCTGCAGTTGCCGCTGCAGATCGGCTCTGCTCTCGTCGAAGGTGTTCCGCGCGTCCTGGGCGTCCTGGGCGACCTGCGCGTCCTGGGCGTCCTTGTCGACGGTCGCGGCGACCAAGGCCCCTTCCAGCGCGGCCATATAGCTGTTGATGTGTGGCACGAGTTGGGCGCGGTCGGCGGCCAGGCGCAGTTGACTCGCGGCGGTGGCGGTTGAGTAGATGCGCAGTCCGCCGAGGAGTCCGGCCAGCAGCAACGGCACCAGCACGATTGCCAGCACTTTCCAGCGGACCGGCCAGTTGGTCAGCGACCATCGAGGTGGGCGTTTGGCCGGCTCCTGTGAATGCGCTTCGGACTCGACAAGGGTTCCGTGGATTGCGTCCGCCTGCTGGGTGAACGCGGTCATGTTCGCCCGGCCGAGGCGCCGGCCACAAGCCCACATTTTGGTACTGATGTGTGGTTCATTCGGCTTCCTGCTGATTTTGCCGTGGTGCGCGGTGCGCTGGTACGACTGGGTACGCCTGGCAATTGGACGAGTATGACAGCCGTCCTCCACCCTTTCTACAGTTGTTACTGAACAGATAGCGTCCGGAACCGAGCTGACGTGCCCATTTGTGGTGGGCGAGCAAACGGCGGTTGAGCGGTCCGAAGTTAGCGGGCGGCGATCCGCGGTAGCTTTCCGCCATGAGATCGACCGGAAGTGGTGACGACGAGCCGCTGAGGATTCCCGTCGCCTTCAGGGTGCTGTTCTTCTCACCGCGTATCGCGCCCAACACCGGCAACGCGATCCGGATGGTGGCGGCCACCGGGTGTGAACTGCATCTGGTGGAGCCACTCGGGTTCGATCTGTCCGAACCCAAGCTGCGGCGCGCCGGGCTCGACTATCACGACCTCGCGTCGGTGACCGTGCACCGCCACCTGGACGCGGCATGGGCGTCGCTGTCGCCGACGGCCGTGTACGCCTTCACCGCGCACGCGACGAGATCGCACGCCGACGTCGCGTACCAACCGGGCGACGTGTTGATGTTCGGGCCCGAACCCAGCGGGCTGGATGCGGCCACCCTCGCCGACCCCCATATCACCGAACGGGTGCGCATCCCGATGTTGCCGGGCCGGCGCTCGCTGAACCTGTCCAACGCCGCCGCGGTCGCCGTCTACGAGGCGTGGCGACAGCACGGCTTCGGCGGTGGGACGTGACCTCAGCTGTTACGGGCCGTTACCAGCTGTCCCAGTGGGTCAGCTGGTCGGCGGGTAGCCGCTTGGCCGGCTTGAATTCGGTTCCCTTGGTGTAGGCGATGGGGAGCAGCCCGCCCTGCAGGTAGGACTCGTACGGGATCCCCAGCAGGTCGGCGACCTGCCGTTCCCCCTGCCCGAGCAGGGTGAACGTCGTCCAGCAGGTCCCAAGGCCCCTGGAGCGTAACGCAAGGCAGAAGCTCCATACCGCAGGGAACAGCGATCCCCAGAAGGATGCGGACATCCCGCTTGCGCTGTTCTCGACGAGCTCGCGGTTGCCCCGCAGGCACGGGATCATCAGAACCGGTGCCTCATGGATGTGCTCGGCGAGGTAGAGCGCGGATTCGGTGACGGCCGCGGCCCGCTCGGCACGCACGTCACCCTCCGGGTACTCGGGCCGCGGCATGGCGCTGTACCACGCGAGCCCGGCCTTGTAGACCTCGGCGATCGCCGTCTTCTTTTCGGCATCCTCGACGAACACCCACTGCCAGCCCTGTGCGTTCGATCCGGTCGGGGCCTGCAAAGCCAGGTTCAGACACTCCATCAGCACCTCGCGGGACACCGGCCGGTCGAAATCCAGGCGCTTACGCACCGCGCGGGTGGTGGTGAGGACCTCGTCGACGGTCAGGTTCAGGGTCATAGCCGGAGACTACATTCGGGGCCATGGCATCCGAATTGATCGAAGAGGTTTCGAACAGGTTGGCGTCCGATCACTACGGCTGGCTGACCACCATCGCCAAATCCGGCCAACCCGTGCCCCGGTTGGTGTGGTTCCACTTCGACGGTGCTGACCTGATCGTGTACTCGATGCCGGGCGCGGCCAAGGTGCGGCACATCCGCAACAACCCGCGCGTCAGCCTCAACCTCGATTCGGACGGCAACGGCGGCGGCATCGTCGTCGTCGCCGGCACCGCCAGCGTCGACTCGACGGATGTCGATCCGCGTGGCGACGCACCCTACTGGGAGAAGTACAGCGCCGACGCGGAGCGGTTCGGCATCTCCGAAGCCATGGCGGCGTACAACACCCGGCTGCGGATCAGCATCGACAAGGTGTGGACCACTCCGGGCGAGGCCTGAGTATCGGGTCCGGGCTGCATTCAGCGGAAGTCACGCGACCTCGACCCCACCCGCATGTCCAGCCTGCCCATCCGGTCGGCCACCACGGTGACCGCACCGCTGGCGTTCTGCACCTGGCCGCGGATCACCAACGCCGGGGCGGTCTGCGCCAGCCGCCGATGCCTGGCCCACACCCCCGGCGAACACAGGACGTTGACCATCCCGGTCTCGTCCTCGAGGTTGATGAAGGTCACCCCCTGCGCCGTGGCGGGCCGCTGCCGGTGGGTCACCGCCCCCGCCACCAGCACCCGGGTGCCGTCGGGAATCGACAGCAACCGGTCGGCGGCCACCACGCCGAGGGCATCGAGATCCTCCCGCAGGAACTGGGTGGGATAGCTGTCCGGTGAGATCCCGGTCGCCCACACATCGGCGGCGGCCAACTCCAGCTCACTCATGCCGGGCAGCGACGGGATGTGCGAAGACGACCCCACGCCGGGCAGCCGGTCGGGACGTTCCGCCGCGGCCGCACCCGCCGTCCACAACGCCTCACGCCGCGACATCCCGAAACAGCCGAGCGCGCCGGCGGTGGCCAGCGCCTCGGTCTGCGGCACGGTGAGCTGCACGCGTCCGGTCAGGTCGAGCAGGGATCCGAACGGGCCGCCGGCTGCGCGGTCCTCGACGATCCGCCCGGCCAGCTCGTCGCCGATGTGCCGGACGCTGCCCAGGCCGAGCCGAACGTCCAGCCCCCGGTTCTCCAGCGTGGCGTGCGCCAGGCTGGCATTGACATCCGGGCCGTGCACGATGACGCCGTGCCGCCGGGCGTCGGCCACCAGCGACTGCGGTGAGTAGAAACCCATCGGCTGGGCCCGCAGCAGCGCCGCGCAGAACGCCGCGGGGTGGTGCAGCTTGAACCACGAGGAGTAGAACACCAGCGACGCGAAGGACAGCGAATGGCTTTCCGGGAAGCCGAAATTGGCGAACGCCTCCAGTTTCTCGTAGATCCGCTCGGCGGTATCGCCGGTGATGCCGTGCCGCTCGCGCATACCGTCGTAGAACCGGCCGCGCAGCCTGCGCATCTTCTCCGTCGACCGCTTGGAACCCATCGCCCGGCGCAGCTGATCGGCCTCGGCGGCCGAGAAGCCCGCGCAGTCCACCGCGAGCTGCATGAGCTGCTCCTGGAACAGCGGCACCCCCAACGTCTTTCGCAACGCGGGTGCCATCGACGGGTGGTCGTAGACGACCGGTTCGACACCGTTGCGCCGCTTGATGTACGGATGGACGGATCCGCCCTGGATAGGCCCGGGCCGGATCAGCGCCACTTCGACCACCAGGTCGTAGAACACCCGTGGCTTGAGCCGCGGCAGCGTCGCCATCTGTGCGCGCGATTCCACCTGGAACACCCCGACCGAGTCGGCGCGCTGCAGCATCTCGTACACCGCGGGCTCGGACAGGTCGAGCCGGGCCAGGTCGACGTCGATGCCCTTGTGTTCGGCCACCAGGTCGATGCAGTAGTGCAGCGCCGAGAGCATGCCGAGCCCGAGCAGGTCGAACTTCACCAAACCGATTGCCGCACAGTCGTCCTTATCCCATTGCAGCACGCTGCGGTTCTCCATACGGGCCCACTCCACCGGGCACACGTCGGCGATCGGCCGGTCGCAGACCACCATCCCGCCCGAGTGGATGCCCATGTGCCGCGGCAGGTTGGAGATCTGCATGGCCAGATCGACCACCTGCTCGGGGATGCCTTCGAGATCGGGTGAGTCGGCGAGGCCGTTCCACCGACTGATCTGTTTACTCCACGCGTCCTGCTGACCCTGGGAAAAGCCGAGCGCCCTTGCCATGTCACGCACGGCGCTGCGGCCGCGGTAGGTGATGACGTTGGCGACCTGAGCGGCGTAGTCGCGGCCGTACCGGTCGTAGACGTACTGGATCACCTTCTCCCGCAGATCCGATTCGATGTCGATGTCGATATCCGGCGGCCCGTCACGCGCCGGGGACAGGAACCGCTCGAACAGCAACTCGTTGGCGATGGGGTCGACGTTGGTGACGCCGAGGGCATAACAGACCGCCGAGTTGGCCGCCGACCCCCGGCCCTGGGCCAGGATCCCGCTCTCCCGGCAGAACCGGGTGATGTCGTGCACCACCAGGAAGTAGCCGGGAAACTTCAGCTGCTCGATGATGCTCAACTCGTGCTCGATCTGGGCGTACGCCCTTGGCGCCCGCCCGGGTGGTCCGTACCGGCTGCCGGCACCCGTCATGACCAGGTGCCGGAGCCAACTGTTCTCGGTGTGCCCGTCGGGCACATCGAACGGGGGCAGCTGCGGAGCGATCAGCGCCAACCCGAAGGCGCACTGTTCACCCAGATCGGCCGCGGCCTCCACCACTTGCGGGCAGTGCGCGAACAGCCGCGCCATCTCCTCCCCGGACCGCAGATGCGACCCGCCCAGTGGGGCCAGCCAGCCCGCCGCCTCATCCATCGAGTTGCGCGCCCGGATGGCGCCCATCGCCATCGCCAGCCTGCCGCGGGACGGCTCGGCGAAGTGCGCACCGGTGGTGGCGACCACGTTCAGACCGAAGCGCGGGGCCAGCCCGGCCAGTGCGGCGTTGCGTTCGTCGTCGAGGGGATGGCCGTGGCAGGTGAGTTCGATGCTGACCCGGTCGCGGCCGAACCGGTCGACCAGATCGGCGAGCGCGGCCGCGGCGACTTCCGGGCCGCCGGTGGAAAGCGCTTGTCGGACATGGCCTTTGCGGCAACCCGTCAGGACATGCCAGTGCCCGCCCGCTGCTTCGGCGAGCGCGTCGAAGTCGTAGCGTGGCTTACCCTTCTCCCCTCCGGCCAGGTGCGCGGCGGCCAGCTGCCGCGACAGCCGCCGGTAGCCCTCGGGTCCCCGCGCCAGCACCAGCAGGTGCGGCCCGGGCGGGTCGGGAAGCTCGGTGCGCGCGGCGCCCTGCCCGCTCCCGCCGAGGGACAGCTCGGCGCCGAACACCGTGGCCATATCCAGTTCCCTGGCCGCTTCGGCGAATCGGACCACACCGTAGAACCCGTCGTGATCGGTCAGCGCGACCGCCCGCAGGTTCAGCCGCGCAGCCTCCTCGACGAGTTCTTCCGGGGTGGCTGCACCGTCGAGGAAGCTGTAGGCCGAGTGCGCGTGCAACTCCGCATACCGGATCGAGCCACCCGTGCGGGTCAGTTCCTGCGGCGGCCGGTAGTCACCCCGTTTGCGCGACCAGGCGGGGCTGTCGCCGCCGTCACCTGCCGGCTCGGACGGATCGCCGGCATGACGCGGACGACTTTCGCCAGCATGGCGCAGACGTCCATTGAGGACCCGCTCCATTTCCGTCCAGCTCGGCGGACCGTTGTGCCATCCCACCCAGACAGTGTATCGAACGTTTGTTCGATACACTGTCTGGGTGCTGAACAGGTAGCAGACGATCTCGACGCGTACCGGGTCGGCCGGCGCTTGAGCCGCGACGCGTTGTATAGCACATCGTCATCGCTCGTCGAGCCGGCGGGCCACCGGGACGCAGCACACGGGAGCAGTGGCGCCGATAGCACGACGACACTCTCATCGGCGATGCCGATCTGATCGTCGTCCTGGGCACCCAGGCACACCTCGAACTTGGCGAAAGCAGCCCCGGTCAAACTCTGCGACACCGACGAACCGTCACTGCGGGGTTTCAACGGCATCGAACGGATGCGTCCGATCCGCGACGACATCGCCGACCGCGTCCAGTCTCTCGCCGCCAGACTCCTGCCAGACCACCGTCGAGTTAGGGCGTGGCCGGGTTGAGCACACGCACAACCTCCTGCAGCGGATCGGAGGTCGTCGACAACTCCCCTGCATACGGGTGCGACAGTTCGAGGATCAAGAACAGGTTGGCCGCCACGATCAGCCCGACGACGACGACCATCGGATAGTGCATCCGGCGTTTCTCGACGCCGTAGAGGATCGCCGTGCCCAGCACCAGCGCACTGGTCAAGAAGATGACCGCCCAGAGCGGCCACGGCAATCCGGTGTCTTCACGTGCGGTCAGCATCCGCACGGTGCGGGCCTGGCTGATCTTGTCCAAGTTGGACATTGACGACGCGACCAGCGTCTTCTGCATGTCGGTCGCCGGACGCACGCGCTCAAAGGCCGTGTATAGCTGCGCCAGGGCGGCGCCGGCGGCCGGCGAGCGCGCATCCCGGCCCTGGTTCCACTCCGCGATCGCGGCGTTCGCGTAGTCGGCCAAATCGCGCCGGATCCGTTGGGCATCGGCTTGGTCGAAACGGGTTGCGTCGGTGGCTATCTGGACAGCAGCCGCACCCTCGGCGCGTGCGTCGGCATCAGCGGTGTTGATCTGCCCCCACATCGAGGACACGACGAACCCGATGAAGAACGCGTACACGAAGCCGATGAACCCGTAAGCAAACCTGAGTGCGTCGTTGTGCGCATCGCCGGCCAGCGCGGGAATCCGGCGCCGGACAATCATCGATACCACTATCGCGCCACCGGCGATGAGTACCATCAGACCGGCAAGGATCAGCCCCGACGGTACATGGCTGACAATCCAGCGACTCACCATCCACTCTCCTCACCACACCACGCGTCGCTGTGACGCCACCAGACCACAGCAGGCGCTCTGGGGTCGGCCAGTCGGACTCTAGGGGTCAGAGCCTGTCCGTGGTTGCGCGTCAGCCAGATTGCCGCCGACGAACTCCTCGGCAAAATCAAGAGCAAACGAATCAACGACACGAAACACCAGGTTGCCCGCGGGGCTCCCTGTCAGGAGTGCGCGGCGTAAATCGCCTCCGCCAGTTCGACTTTCAGTTCCTGAAACTCCGTTGTCGCCATCACCGACGGATCGCGCACCGAGTCGGCGGTATCCCCGGGCAGCTCGATGCGGCGGTCGACGATGACCCGGCCGGGGCGGGCGCTCATCACCAGTACGCGGGTGGACAGGAACACCGCCTCCTCCACCGAGTGGGTGATGAACACCACCGTCTTGTTCGCGCTGCGCCACAACGACAGCAGTTCGACCTGCAGCCGCTCGCAGGTCAGCGGGTCTAACGCCCCGTACGGTTCGTCCATCAGCAGGATGCGCGGGTCGTTGACGAGGACCCGGGCGATCTGTGCGCGCTGCTGCATACCGCCGGACAGCTCGTAGGGACGGCGTTCACCGAATCCCGACAATCCGACGAGTTCCAGCATCGCCGCGGCCTTTTCGCGCCGCTCCTTCTTGGGCATGCCACCCATCCGCGGGCCGAACTCGACGTTGCCGGACACGGTCAGCCACGGGTAGAGGGTGGGCGCCTGGAACACCACGCCGCGGTCCGGGGACGGGCCGCTGATGTGCGTGTTGCCGATCATGATGGTGCCCGAGGTCGGCTTGAGGAATCCGGCGATCATCTGCAGCAGGGTGGTCTTGCCGCATCCCGAGGGACCGACCAGCGAGATGAACTCGCCAGGTTCGATCACCAGGTTGGTGGGCTGCACGGCGATCACCTCGTCGCCGTCGGCTTCGTAGGTCTGGCCCACTTCGGTCAGCGTCAATCGTGAACTCAGGTCGGTCATTTCGAGGCCACCTCCCGGGCCGCGTCCGGATAGAGGGCGCCGATGTAGACCGCGGACGGCCCGACGGCATCGACGCCACTCTGGGTTTCGAGGAACAGTGCGGTGTTGCGGATATCGGTGCCCAATCCGCCGCCGAGGTACTTGGGGCCGGCCTGCTCGGCGGCGTCCAGGTAGAGGTAGCCGTCGATCTGCTTGCGGATCTGGTCGGGCGGGACACCGAGTTGTCCGGCCAGCCGCGCGATCGCCGCATCGGGTTCGCCGCGGATCTGCTTGACCGCCCAATCCTGTGCCGCGGTCCAGATTTTCATCGCCGCTGGGTTGGCGTCGACGAACTGTCCCCGGGCGCCTTCCAGATCGTAGGTCGGGCTGCCGGCCTCGGCGGTGTCCTCGGCCGTCATCACCACGTGTCCGTCGGTCAGGAGTTCACTCAGCGTCGGCTCCCAGATCCAGGCCGCGTCGATCTGGTTGCCCTGCCAGGCACCCATGATCGCGCTGGGCTCGAGGTTGATGACGGTGACATCGCGGGCCAGACCGGCCTTATCGAGTGCCGACTGCAGTGAGAGGTGCGACGTCGATCCGAACGGCACGCCGATACTCTTCCCGCGCAAGCCCGTGATGTCCTGCACGGCGGGGTCTTTCACGGCCAGCGATTCGGCACCGCCGATGACATCCTGAATCCAGACGATGCGCACGTCGAGGTCCAGCGGCGCCGAAAGCGATTTGGCGGCCGGCGCCGAGCCCAGTAGTCCCATATCCAGTGAGCCCGAACCGAAGGCGCGCACCACATCGGCACCCGAGGAGAACTGGGTCCAGGTGACCTGGGCGTTCGGCAGGCAGGTACCCAGCAGGTTGGCGTCTTTGACGATCAGGTCGCCGTTGGGAATCTGCTGGTAGCCGATTCGGATCTCGCCGGTGACCGACGGATCGGGTTCGACCGGGCAGGGCACCTCCTCGATCATCGAGCGGCTCATCTCGCCGCGGCCGGACTTCACCAGGCAGCCGGAGAGTGCGACGGCGGCGACCAGCAGTGTGGCCGTCAGCACGGTGAATCTTGTGATGGCGGTGTTCATAACGCTCAGACCCGTCCCTTCCAGGGTGCGGCCAGCACACCGATCCACTTGATCGCGGAGTCGAGGATCAGTGCCATGATGCCGATGACGATGATGCAGGCGATGACCAGTGGCGTGCGCAACTGCGTGCCCGCCACATAGGCAAGGCCCCCGATGCCGGGGATGCCGTTGTTGAGTTCGGCGGCCACCACAGTCGTCCACGCGAAACCCACGGCCAATCGGATGCCGTTGATCACGTCGGGGACCGTCGCGGGCAGGATCACCCGGGGTAACACCTGCGACCCGCTGGCACCGAGCGCGCGGGCGGCGTGGATGTAGTCGCGCTTGACCCCGGCCACCCCGGCCAGGGTGGCGACGGTGACGGCCGGGAACGCCGCGAGGAAAAGCAGCCACACCTTGGAGGTGTCACCGATGCCGAACCAGACGATCAGCAGGCTGAAGTAACCGAGCGGTGGCAGCGCCCGAAGGAAGTTCAGGTAGGGCTCGATGACCGTCAGCACCCACTTGGAGGAGCCCATGGCAAACCCCAGCAGGATACCGGCGACGATTGCGAAGCCGACGCCGACGAAGATGCGTTGCAGGCTGGCGATGAGATGCTCCCAGAGGAAGTAATTCTGTTCTCCCAGTACTTCTCGCGGTACACCGGGCGCCACCTGGTGCCAGGTGTTGGCGCGCACGAACGCCTGCCACACCTCGCCCGGACCGGGCAGATAAAGCGGCTTCACCAGGCCGGCGGCTGTCACAGCCCACCACACCAGGACGAACGCCGCCAAGGCCGCAATGCGAATTCCCCACTGCCGCAATGCCGGTGAAGAGGTCAGTGTCGTCAGAGTGGTCACGAGTTCCTCCGGTGGACGCGTTGGGCGCTGGTCTGATCGCGTGCCAGCAGCAGCATGGAGTCGACGTTGACACGGGCCGGCCGCGAGATGACCCAGGCGACGGCCTCGGCGACATCGCCCGCGGTCAACGGTTCGGTGCCGGCGTACACCGCCGCCGCTTTGGCGGTGTCGCCGCCGAACCGGTTCACCGCGAACTCCGTCTCGACCATGCCGGGGTCGATCTCGCACACTCGGATCGGTTCGCCGAGAAGCTCCAGACGCAGTACCCGCGTGAGTGCGCGCACGGCGTGCTTGGCGGCGTTGTAGCCGCCGCCGCCGAGGTAGGGCTCGACGGCGGCAACCGATCCGATCGTTACGATGGTGGCTGACGCCGATTCCCGCAACCGCGGGAGCAGCCCTCGCGTGATTCGCAGCACGCCCAGCACGTTGACGTCGAACATCGCCTGCCAGTCGTCGTCGCAGGATTCGGCGACGGCATCGACGCCGATCGCGCCGCCTGCGTTGTTGACCAGGACGTCGACAGTGCCGATGCCGGTGCAGAACGCGTCGACGGCCGAGGGGTCGGTGACGTCGAGAGCCACGGGCGTGACGGTGGCTTCCGGGTGGTCGGCGCGTATTTTCGCGGCCAGGTCGTTGAGGCGGTCCACCCGCCGCGCGGCGAGCACGAGGTCGTGGGTCGGGGCGAGGGCGACGGCGGTGGCGGCGCCGATGCCACTGCTGGCCCCGGTGACGACGGCCACCGGCCGCCTGGTGTCGGCAATCGATACGGAACGCATGGGAACCAGCTTTGGCGAGAACTGGACCATCAAACAGGTCCACCGTGGCGGTATTTGACGGGTCCAGTGGTAACGCGGTGCGTGCCGGGTTAACGCGGCGGCGGCACCGCACGGGCGTCGGCCGCGAACTGGCACCGTCGGATTGTCGCCATCTGACTCTTTTCGCTCGGACAGCCAACTGGAACCGTGGACGGCGGAACCACCGAATACTCACCAACGATCGACGTTCTCGAACGACCGACGTTCTCGACCGACAGGGGGCACCCAAATGCCGGCACCCGCAGACGCCGCCGCGCGCCGCATCTACGACCTGGACCGGACCCGCGTCTTCCACTCGTGGTCGGCGCAGGCCACGCTGGACCCGATCGTCATCACCGGCGCCGAGGGCAGCCACGTCATGGACGGCGACGGCAACCGCCTGCTGGACTTCAGCTCTCAGATGGTCTACACCAACATCGGCCATCAGCACCCCAAGGTGATCGCGGCCATCGCCGAGCAGGCGGCCACTCTGTGCACCATCGCGCCCCAGCACGCCAACGAGGCCCGTGCGCGCGCGGCCGAGCTGATCACCGACATCGCCCCGGACAACTTCAGCCGGGTGTTCTTCACCAACGGTGGCGCCGATGCCGTCGAACACGCCGTCCGGATGGCACGGCTCTACACCGGGCGCTACAAGACGTTGTCGGCATACCGCGGATACCACGGCGGCACGCAGCAGGCCATCAACCTGACCGGAGACCCCAGGCGCTGGCCCAACGACTACGGTTCGGCGGGCAGCGTGCACTTCTTCGGGCCGTTCCTGTACCGCAGCCAATTCGGTTCGCAGACAACAGAAGAAGAGTGCGCAAAGGCGCTCGCGCATCTGCGCTCACTCGTCGAGTTCGAAGGCCCGAGTTCGTTCGCGGCGATCATCCTGGAGTCGGTACCGGGTACCGCGGGCATCATGGTGCCCCCGCCGGGCTATCTGCACGGTGTACGTGAGCTGTGCGATGAGTACGGCATCGTGATGATCCTCGACGAGGTGATGGCCGGCTTCGGCCGGACCGGAAAGTGGTTGGCGCTGGAGCACTTCGACGTCGCACCCGACCTCATCACGTTCGCCAAAGGGGTCAACTCCGGTTACGTCCCGCTCGGCGGCGTGATCGTCAGCGAGCCGATCGTCGAGCGTTTCAGTGCCAAGCCCTATCCGGGCGGTCTGACCTACTCCGGACATCCGCTGGCGTGCGCGGCGGCGGTTGCCACCATCGAGGCCATGCGAGCGGAGGCCGTCGTCGAGAACGCGGCGCTCATCGGGGTCGAGGTGCTCGGCCCGGGACTGACCGAGTTGGCCGACCGTCACGAGATCGTCGGCGATGTCCGAGGGCTCGGCGTGTTCTGGGCAGTGGAGCTGGTCAGCGATCGCGCCGCCAAGACACCGCTGGCGCCCTACGGTGGCACCTCGCCGCAGATGAAGGCGATCGCCGACCGCGCCCGCGCCAACGGACTGCTGATGTTCAGCAACTACAACCGGTTCCATCTGGTACCGCCGTGCAACGTCAGCCAGCAGGACACCAAGCAGGCACTGGCGATGCTGGACGACGCGCTCTGCGCGGTGTGATCGTCAGCCGTCGGGCAGCGCGGCGGCCAGCGCGCGGATACCGGGCTCGACCAGTTCGGTGGGGATCGAGCTGAACCCGATCCGCAGGTGGTTGTTGCGCCAGGTGCCGGGGAAGAAGTAGCGCGACCCGTCGGCCACCAGCACGCCGTGCGCCCGAGCCTGGACCGCCCACCGCTTGCAGTCGATCCCGTCGGGTGCGGTGTACCACAGACTCACACCGCCCGGTGGGAACGCGTCGGCATCCTCGGCGAGCGGAAGGTAGCGGTGCACCGACGCGGATAGCGTCTCCCAGCTGTTGCGCAGCCGCCGGCGCTGGCTGCGCAGCGTGCGGTGGTATTCGCCGGAGGTGATGAAGATGGCCAGCGCCCGCTGCAGATGACCTGCCAGGTGCTTGGACCTGTGGTGACGTTCGGCCCGCAACTCTGCGATGACCTCGGGGTGGGCCACCACGAAGCCCAGCCGGAGGCCTGCGGACAGGAATTTCGAGAACGATCCGAGGTAGATGACCCGGCCCTGGGTGTCGAGCGACTTCAGCGACGGCGTCGGCTGGCCGCGGAAGCGGAACTCGCTGTCGTAGTCGTCTTCGATGGCGAATGCGTCGCGCTCGTCGAGCAGGTGGAGCAGCAGTCGGCGCCGCGGCAGGCTCAGCGTCACATTCGTCGGGTGGTGATGGCTCGGGGTCAGGTAGACCGCGTCGAACCGCGGTGCGTCCTCCAGCACCGCACCCCAGTGGTCGGTATTGATCGGGACGACGACCGCGCCGATCCGCGAACTGATGTGCCAGGCATCGACGTATCCCGGATTCTCAACCGCGACAGTGCATTTCGTGGGCATCAGGACGTCGGCGATCAGCGACAGCCCCTGCTGGGCGCCCGAGGTCACCAATACTTCCTCCGGGGTGGCGTTGACGCCGCGGGGCGGCAGGATCTCGTTGCACAACGCCTCGACCAGCAACGGGTCGTCCTGGTCTCCGGCGTCGCGCACGCTGTAGGCCAGGTGCGGTGTGTGCAATGCCTCGACCGCGGAGCGCTGCCATCCGCGCACCGGGAAGCTGCCCAGTTCGGGCTGGGCGCTGATGAACGGGTAGCGAAAGTCGCGCCAATCCGGGAACGCGGGCGCCCGGGTCACGGGCAGCTGCGGCACAGAGCGCCGGCGTTCGGCCAGCCGGGCCGGCCAGTCCACGCCGACGCCCAACGACGAGGCGCTGATCCGTTGCGCCCCGCGCCCGTGCGGGGTGGTGACCGGGTACAGACCCGACCGCGGCCTGCTCTCCACCAGACCGGAGCTGATCAGCTCCTGATAGGCCAGCGCGATGGTGTTGCGGGATACGCCGAGCGCCTGTGACAGGTAGCGCGTCGACGGCAGCGGCCGGTTGGCGGTGTACACGCCCCGCGCCAGCTGGTCTTCAAGCACCGCACGGACCTGCCGGTAGAGCGGCACCGAGGAGTCCGGGTCGATGGCAGGCAGGCCGATCCCGGACGAGGTGTCGGGGGTCCTCACCCGCGCAGCCTAACTGGCACCGTGAGGTTGCGCTCTTCTGGACCTCTTCGGAGGACAGAATGCACGGAACGCTGGATGAGTGCTCACGACCGACCTGTATGCGCTGTCGGTCGCGGTCGTCGCCATCGCGGTCGCGGCCGCCGTGCAGGGGTTGACGGGGTCCGGGTTCGGGCTCACCGCGGCGCCACCGCTGCTGCTGGTGACGCCGGCGCTGGTGCCCGACACGCTGTTGTGGCTGACGGTGGCCGTGACCGGCTACACCGCGTCGACCGACCGGTCATCCGCCGACCGGGTCTTCGCGCGGCGTTGTGTGTTGGCGGCGCTGCCCGGGACCGCGGTCGGCGCGCTCGCGGCGACGTTCCTGCCGCAGTCAGCGCTCACCGTCGGGATCGCCGCCGCGGTGATCCTCGCCGGGTGCGCGGGACTGGCCGGTTTGCGCATCGCGGTGACGCCTGCCAGCACCGTGGCCGCCGGGGTGGCCGCGGGCGCGCTGAACTGGACCGCTGCGCTGCCCGGGCCGCCGGTTGTGCTCGTCTACCGGGGTGGGGCGGCGACGGTGCGCGCGACGCTGTCCCGGGTCTTTCTGCTCATGTCGGTGGTCACGCTGGCGGCGCGGTATGCATCGGCGCAGACCGACCTGACCGCGGCGCTGACCGCCGCCGCGCTGACCGCCGCCGTGGCCGTGGGAGTGCTGGTCGCCCGTCCGATGGCGCGCCATATCTCCGGCGCGCTGGTCGCCGCATCGCGCTGGCGATGAGTACGCTCGCCGGCGTCGCGGTACTGGTGCGAACCGTGGCCTGACCCCATTACTCCCCAGGCGATGACCCAGCAAGCCGTACGCATGCGGACCGATCACTCCGCGGCGGTGGTGTTGCTTTCCCGCTGATGAGGCTCGACACCGAAGGCCGTCGTCCTGTCTGCGCTGCGGTCGATCAGCGTCGTGATCTCTCCGGGGATTTCTCTGGGGCGCTCTCCGCGCTCTCGGCGTCGGCCTTGACGGTCCGCAGGGTCGCCCGCATGATGTGCCCGACGACCGGCCGGATCAACCACCAGTAGCGCAGAAACCGCCGGCGCGAGGCCGGGTCGGCGGTGACCGTGCGGCACTCGTAACTCACCAGCGTCGCGGCGCCGTACGGACGCAGCGAGAAGTTGGCGGCGATCTTGCCCCACCCAGGTTCGTCGAATGACGCATACTCGGCGGCCGACACGTCGCGCCATTCGATCACCGGCGTCCAGAACCTGCCCACCGCACCGAACGCGACCTCGTGGCCGGGGTTCTCCCCCAGCGTCAGCCATCCGGGCAGACCGACGCCGTCGCCGATCACCAGCCGCGGCGGCGACGGCGCTGCACGTCCCGCGACCCGGGCCGGCAGCCCGCGCAGCCACATCGCCGCGTCCACGACCGCGGAACGCACCGTCAGCAGGTCCAGATCCTGCACGGCCCGGTGGGTCGTGGCCGGATCCGCATCGACCACGATGTGTTCGGCGATGACGGCGTCGTAGCGCGGCATGGCGATTTCGATGATCGAGGGGCCGACCCCGGCTGCGGTCATATTCCGATTGTTCGGCCGTGACGGGCCGGTGCTTAGAGCCATAGGTCACCGGCCGTCGGGCCGTTGCGATCTTCTGCCAGCGGTGGCGGCGCGCGCATAGTCGACCCCAACGGAGCGTGCACGAATCGCCGGGGGTGCTACTCGTCCGCGGGCTGGAGATCCCTCGGTACGACCACCATCGGAACGTCGAGCACCCGCAGCATCTTGGCCGCCGTGGAGCCGAGGAACAGCCGTTTGGGCGCGCTGAGCCGGCTGGATCCGACCATGATCACGTCACCGTCGTGCCAGTCCAGCTTCTTGACGGCATCCTCGACGGTGGGACCGTCGACGATGGTCGACGTCACCGGAAAGCCTTCGGGGAGACCCTTTTTGGCGGCTTCGAGGGTGTCGTGCGCATGGGCGACGGCGCGGTCCCGCAACGCCTCGTCGTCCGCGCGCAGTGTGCCGAACACCGGGTCGAGCGCCACCAGGGACACCAACCGAAGCGGCGTCCCGGCCGCCCGACTGGCCCGCACCGCGGTGTCCAGCAGGAGATCGGCACCCCGGCGCTGGCCGAGCGCACAGGTGACCTCCCGGACGCGGTCGATGTGCGAGTCGCGGGCACCGCGCGGGGCCACCGCGACCGGGATCGGTGAGGAGTAGAGCAACTCGTTGACCACCGTGCCCAGGGAGTAACTGCCTGCCAGGCCGCCGCCCGAGCCGCCGACGACGATCGCGTCGGCGTTCAGGCGCAGGGCCTCGGAGATCAACCCGTCGGCGAAGGAATCGTCGAATCGGACGTGGCCGTGGGCGACGACATCAGCGGGTACCGAAGTGAGGGCTTCGGCGAGCCATTTCTCGCCCTGCTCGCCGAGCACTTCGTCGTAGGCGCCCGGCGACGCGCTCGAGGGGACGGCCCGGTCGTGCGGCAGCACGATGCAGATCTCCAACTCCGCACCCAGGGTGCGGGCGAACCGGACACCGACCGCCAGCGCATCGCCACCACCAGACGTAGCCAGGTAACCAACCACCAGATTCATCGCCACCCACCGCCGATCTCGCACCGCGTTGTACGACCCTTGCAGATAGATCCTGTCGATCCTGTCAAGGCCCCGCACCGCATACGGGCGCTTCGGCGAAACTCACCGGCGGTGGGCAGGAATTCGGTTCGGCGCGCTGCTGGCGGAGCGCATCTGGTCCCACCTAGTCCCGGTACTCGACCACACCGTCGTCGAGCACGAGGCGGGCATCGGCACCGTCGGGTCCGCTCGCCTCGGTCCGGAATACGGCCTGGCCCGGCGCCGTGCGCCAGATCGACGTGGTCAGCTTCTCCCCGGGAAACACCGGCGAGGTGAAGCGGGCGCCGATCGCGGTGATACCGGCGGCGTCGCCACCGGCCAATTCGGCGAGCAGGGCCCGGCCGGTCACACCGTAGGTACACAACCCGTGCAGGATCGGCCTGGGAAACCCGCCCAGTTCCCTGGCGAACCAGGGATCGCTGTGCAGTGGATTGCGGTCGCCGGAGAGACGATAGAGCAACGCCTGGTCCTCCCGCGTCGGCAGCGATATCCGGGCGTCGGGCTCGCTCGCAGGCATCGGCGGGCTGGCCGGTCGTTGGCCGGGCTGCCCGCCGAACCCGCCTTCACCGCGCATGACCATGGTCGAGACCGTCTCGACGACGCCCTCCCCGGTCTGCGGATCGCTGCCGACGCCCCTGAGGACGACGATCGCGTTCTTGCCCGCCCCCTTGTCCTGGATGTCGGCGACCTCCGACACCACCGTCAGGGAACCCGACGGCCCCAACGGCCGCAGCAACCGGATGTGCTGAGAGCCGTGCAGCATCGTGCCCAGGTTGAAGGTGCCGATCTTGCGGATCGCGCCGAACGCCGGGCACACGATCACCGCGTAGGTCGGCAGCACCTGCTGGGCGATGCCGTGGCTGTTCTCCGTGGTGAAGGCCAGATCCGCCGTCCCTGCACCGACGCCGAGCGCATAGAGCAGCGTGTCACGATCGGTCCATTCGACCGTGCGGGGCTTCGTGGTGGCCCCGACGGCGTTGGGGTCGATCGGCATGGGCACTCCCTTCGTGGACCAGACGGACCATAACCGCCGCGCACTCACGTCCTCGCGCCGGTCCGGCAGCCGATTGACGCCGCGCCACCATGCGGCCACCATGCTGGCATGCGCTATATCGTTACCGGCGGTACCGGATTCATCGGCCGTCGTGTCGTCTCGGAGATCCTGGCGCGCAGCGACGATGCGCAGGTCTGGGTCCTGACCCGTCGGCGGTCGCTGGCGCGGTTCGAACGGCTCGCGGACGGCGGCTGGGGCGACCGGGTCAAACCGCTCGTCGGCGATCTCACCGAACCCGGCCTCGGGCTCACCGACCGAACCGTCTCCGAACTCCGACCCGTCGACCATGTGGTGCACTGCGCGGCGCTATACGACGTCACGGCACCCGAGCGGGCCCAGCAGGCCGCCAACGTGGAGGGCACCCGGGCCGTTATCGCGTTGGCGCGCACCCTCGATGCGACCCTGCATCACGTGTCCTCGATCGCAGTCGCCGGCGACCATGCCGGGCCCTACACCGAGGACGACTTCGACGTCGGCCAGAAGCTGCCGACGCCGTATCACAGGACGAAGTTCGAGGCGGAGCGGCTGGTCCGCTCGGCCCCCGGCCTGCGACACCGGGTGTATCGGCCCGCAGTCGTGGTCGGCGATTCCCGCACCGGCGAGATGGACAAGATCGACGGGCCCTACTACTTCTTCGGGCTGTTGTCGAAGCTGGCGGCGTTGCCGCGGTTCACACCCATCGTCCTGCCCGACGTCGGCCGCACCAACATCGTTCCCGTCGACTACGTCGCGGCAGCGATCGTCGAGCTGATGCACGCCGATGGATGCGACGGTCAGACGTTCCAACTCACGGCGCCGCGCAGCATCGGACTGCGCGGCATCTACCGCGCGATAGCGGGGGCCGCCGGCCTGCCGAGCGCCCGCGGATCGCTTCCGCGCGCCGCGGTGAACCCATTCCTCAACGCCACCGGTCGAGTCCGGGTGCTGCGCAACATCGCGGCGACCCAGCTGGGCGTGCCCGCCGAGATCATCGACGTCATCGACCTCGCGCCCACGTTCACCACCCAGAACACCGAACGGATCCTGCGCCCAACCGGCATCGCGGTGCCCGAGTTCGCCACGTACGCACCGCTGCTGTGGCGGTATTGGGCGCAACACCTCGACCCCGACCGCGCCCGCCGTGACGACCCTGCGGGACCGCTGGTGGGCAGGCACGTGATCGTCACCGGCGCGTCGAGCGGGATCGGCAGGGCGTCGGCGGTGGCGATCGCCGCGCGTGGCGGATGCGTGTTCGCACTTGCCCGCAACGGAGCCGCGCTCGACGAGCTGGTCGACGAGATCCGCGCCGCCGGCGGGCAGGCGTACGCGTTCACCTGCGACATCACCGATTCGGCGTCGGTGGACCACACCGTCAAAGACATCCTCGGCCGGTTCGGACACGTCGACTATCTGGTCAACAACGCCGGCCGGTCCATCCGCCGGTCGGTGGTCAACTCCGCCGATCGGCTGCATGACTACGAGCGGGTGATGGCCGTCAACTACTTCGGCGCGGTCCGGATGGTACTTGCCCTGCTGCCGCATTGGCGGGACCGCCGGTTCGGTCACGTCGTGAATGTGTCCAGCTCGGGCGTGCAGGCGCACACCCCGAAATACAGTGCCTACCTGCCGAGCAAGGCCGCCCTGGACGCGTTCGCCGACGTGGTCGCGACCGAGACGGTATCGGATCACATCACGTTCACCAACATCCACATGCCCCTGGTCGCGACACCGATGATCACGCCGTCGAGCCGGCTCGACCCCGGCCGGGCGATCAGCGCCGAACATGCCGCGGCCATGGTGGTGCGCGGGCTGATCGAGAAGCCCGCCCGGATCGATACCCCGCTGGGCACGGCGGCCGAGCTCGGTCACTATCTGACGCCCAAGCTGTCGCGCCGGATGTTGCACCAGCTCTCGCTGGCCTACCCCGACTCGGCGGCCGCCCGCGGCGAGCCCGCCCCTGCCGCGTCACCGCCGCGCCTGCCGCAGCCGCGAGCCCGCGGCGCTTCGGCACGGACGCCCCGCGCACTCAAACGCGCCGTTCGGCTGGTTCCGGGCGTGCACTGGTAGGACCCCAGGCTTATCGTTGGCGGCGTGACAGCCGGGGACTCGGGCCAGCCGGACCGGCTGCCCGTCTTTGCGGACGTCGATACGGGTGTCGACGACGCGATGGCACTGGTGTATCTGCTGGCCAACGCCGACGTCGAACTCGTCGGAATCGGCTCGACCGCAGGAAACGTGCCCGTACAGCAGGTTTGCCGTAACAATGTGGGTCTGCTGCAGCTGTGCCGGGCCACCGCAGTGCCGGTGTCGATGGGCTCGGAGAACCCGGTCAGCGGCGCGCTGCGCACCGCCGAGGACACCCACGGTCCCGAGGGGCTGGGCTACGCACAGCTCCCACAGTCCGACGGCGAGCTCACCGCGTACACCGCCGCGGAAGCCTGGGTGCGCGCGGCGCATGCGCACCCCGGTGAACTGATCGGAGTGGCGACCGGCCCGCTGACCAACCTGGCCCTGGCGCTGCGCGCCGAGCCTGCTCTGCCCAAGCTGCTGCGCCGCCTGGTGATCATGGGCGGCTCCTTTGACTACCGGGGAAACACCACGGCGGTGGCCGAATGGAACATCAGCGTCGACCCCGAGGCCGCCGCCGAGGTCTTCGCCGTGTGGGGTGCGGCATGGGGGCTCGAGCAGCCCCGCCACGTTCCGATCGTGCTCGGTCTGAACCTGACCGAGAGCATCGCGATGACCCCGGCGTTGCTCGGACGGTTGGCGGCCGCGGCGGATTCGACGACCGTGCCGATGAGCGTGCTCGACGACCGGGGCACCCGTTCGGTGGCCGCCAACCCGTTGGTGCGCGTGCTCGAAGACGCGATGCGGTTCTACTTCGAGTTCCACTTCGACCAGGGCGAAGGCTATCTCGCCCACCTGCACGACCCGCTGGCCGCCGCGGTGGCACTGGATCCCGATCTGGTGAAGTGCCGGCCGGCGACGGTCGACGTCGAACTGACCGGCACGCTGACACGCGGTATGACGGTCGCCGACTGGCATGGGCGCTGGGGCAGGGAACCCAACGCGCTCGTCGGCGTCGACGTCGACCCGACGGTGTTCTTCGACCGGTTCATCGCCAGGGCCGGGGCGTTCGCCCGTCGGCTCGGCTGAGATTCGCGATGAAAAGCTGTTGTGCCGCAACACTTTTCGATGGAGTTCACGTCGATCATGGCGGGCGCTATTCATAGACACCTTCGATATACCAGCGCCGTTGGCGGTAACACAGCAGCAGAGCTTGCGCGGGACCCGCGGGGTCTGCGGGCTCGAGCAACACCTGCGCCCGTGCGGTGCGCCCGGCTCTAACCGACCCGGACGACCCTGAGGACCCCACCGGCCCCGCCCTAGGCGATGTAGGCGATGCCGCCGACGCGGGAGACCGGTGGGCCGGTTCCTGGTCCCACCATCGCTCGTCGACCGGCCACGGCCCCGCCCACCAGGACAACCGGCCACGGTAGCCGCCGCCGTCCAGGCGGGCGGGATCGCCGGAGAACAGGCCCCGGTTCGTCACCCGCACCGGATCACCGCCGTCGTCGAGCACTTGCACCGAATCGTCGAGCAGCACCGTCGGCGCCGGCTCGGGAAGACGGCCAGGCCATGGTTGACGCGGGTCGGCCCGCGGCACCGGTTCGTCACCGAGCGGCGTGAAGGTGATCCGTTCGGCGGGTCCGCGACCGCCGCTGAGCACCGGCATCTGCACGGCCTCCGGCCCGAGCAGTCCCTGCACCCGTACCAGCGCCCGGCGGGCGCGCAGTCTGTCCTCGTCGCCGACGCCGCCCCACAGGGGCAGTTGTAACGCCCCCGCCGAAACCACCTCGACGGGCACTAGGCGCAGCACGGTGATCGGGGCGGTGGGGCCTCCGCCCGCCCCCGCCCGGCGATTCAGCCAGCCGTCCAGTTGCCAACGCACCCGATCGGCGGTGGCATCCTCGGTCAGCGGCTCGGCGCAACGCCAAACCCGGTTCAGCTCTTCGCCATTGGCGGTGACGGCCAGGATGGCCAGCCGGGTGCATCCGACCCCGGCGGACTCCAGCCGCGAATGCAGGCCGGCGGCCAGCGAACGCCCGGCGAAGGCAGCGGCATCCACCCTGTCGATCGGCGGATCGCAGTCCATCGCCACCTCCAGTTCGGGCGGCGGTTCCCGCCCGGACGGTCCGCGCATCGGTTCCCCGCGGGCGAATCGGTGTGCGACCACCGCATCGGCACCGAACCGGGACGACACATCCGTCCTGGACAGCTCAGCGAACTGACCGATATTGCGGATCCCCATGCGCCACAGCAGATCAGCCAGATCCTCCCGCCCGGGAGAAGCCAGGCTCGGTTCCGTAGCCAGCTGCCTGATGGACAGCGCGGACAGGAACAGCGCGTCCTTGCCCGGCTCGACGATTCGGCCGGCACGGGCCGCGAAGACCGCGGTGGGCAGCCGATCGGCGATGCCGACCTGACATTCGGCACCCACTGCCGCCACCGCGTCGACCAGCCGCTCGGCGGCAGCCTGTTCGGATCCGAAGTAACGGCCCGCCCCCCTGGCGGACAGCACAAGCAGCCCCGGCCGCAGCACCTCCGCCCGCGGCACCAGATCGTCGACGGCCGCCGTCACACCCTCGAAATGACGGGCGTCGCGGGCCGGGTCGGCGGGGACGACGTGCAGCTGCGGGCAGCGTGCCTGCGCCTCCCGGCGGCGCAGACCTCGGCGCACTCCCGCCGAGCGGGCCGACGCCGAGCAGGCGATGACACGGTTTGCCAGTGTGATCGCGACCGGGTCGGTCGACGCCAGGCCACTGGCGGCCGCCGCGGCGACAGCGGGCCAGTCCATGCACCACACTGCCAACACCCGGGAGCGGCGATCGGAGGACATACCGCCGGCACGGGCACTGAACGCTGCAGCGGGGCCGGCCACGTCATCCGCCCACCGCGCGCATGGGACCGAGGGAGCGCCCGCCCGCCCGCATATCCAGCCGCACCCGGCCGATTCGGCCACACCCCGGTATCGGGGTCCCTGGGCCGGCACCGATGATCTCGTAGCCGCTGACCCTGGCCTCCAGCCGCGCCGAGGCGCCCTGCCAGGTGCCGTCGGTGACCAGCAGGGTGCAGCCCCGCTGCCGGGCGCGGGCCGTCACCGCACGGGCCCGCCCCGCCGTCACCGCACACCCGCCCAGGCCTAGCAGCACGAGATCCATGCCATCCATCAGCACCGCGGCCACCTCGACGGGATCGGTTCCCGGGTCGGGGATGACCGCCAGCCGGCTCAGATCCGCACCCATCTCCACCGCCGCCAGCAACCCCATCTCGGGTAAGCCGACGATCGCCGCGTGACCGCCTGCCGCAGTCGTCGCCGCCACTATGCCCAGCGGCAGCGACCGCGCACCGAGCACCACCGCTACCGTGCCGCGTGGCAATGCCGCGGGAAGCCGTCCGGCCAGCGCATCGGGCACCGGCAGCAACGTCTCCGAGTCGGGCAGCAGGTCATCGGACGCCACCTGCCCATGGTGCGACGCCCCCACCCCGCCCGAAACGCCCGATGCCCCCGATACCCCGGCCATCCTGCGGCGCAGCTGTTCGAGCTGTTCAGCCCGGCTGAGCCGACGCAGATCCGGGCTCATCGCCCTCTCCACAGCAACTCCTCCCGCACCGGAACCACCCGTCAACACCCCGCCAATAGGCACGGCCTGGCACCCATTTTTTCGAATGTATGTTCGATCAATCGAGTAAACACCCGGTCACCGACACCGTCAAGCGGTCGATCTCAGCGAAGCGACGCCACCAATGTTTCTGCAGGTGCGGGCGCATTACGCTAAAGTTTCAGTCACCAGAACCGGCTTCGGGAAAGGGCTGGCGTACGATCTCGGATCGTGCCGAATCGCAAGCGATTCACCGAAGGCAGCTCTGTCAGTACTCGGGGGATAGATAAGGAAGGCATCATGAGGTCACGATTGGCACGCCGACTGGCACTCACTGCGGGCGGCGCGGCGATCATCGGGATGGTCTCGCTGACCGCGGCGTGCGGTGGCGGCGAGCAGGCTCCCGAAACCACCACGGAAACAACTACGACCACCACCACCGAAGCCACGACCACGGCACCATCGGTGGAGCCCACCGAGAAGGCGCCGCGCCTCGATCCCGGCGGCCCCAACCCCTTCTCTCCGACGGTGATCGCACCTCCGGCGCCGACGGCCATCCCCGGCGATCACTAGCACCCCGCTCGCACGGGAGGCTGGATCGCCCAGTCGTTCGGCGATGACCGCACAACGCGGTTTGCCCGGAATTTCCGGGCACTGGCTGCTGGTCCTCTTGACGGCCGGCGTGCTGGTACTGGCATCAGACCTGCGGGTCGTGTCGGTACCCGGCGCGCCGGCCGTTATCGGTGGTCCCTATGCGTTGTTGCTGGGCGCCTCAACCGACCTCGGCCCGTCCCACAGTGACCGCGTCCAGCTCACCGTCACGCTGCGTGACTCAACCCAACCGGACAGACTGCTCGGCTGGGCGGGCGAACACCACCTGTCGGTGCGCTGGCGGCCCGGGGACGACTGGGCGATCGTCGAAGGTGGCCCGCAGGCCGTGGCAAATTCCTTCGGCGTCGAGGTACACGACTACCGGGGGCAGCTCGGCCAGGTGTTCTATGCATCCCCGCAGCAGCCGGTGGTCCCCGCACCGCTGCGCGGCCAGGTCACCGAAATGGGCCGGATCCTCGGCTACACCCCGCACCGCATGTCACGTCCGTCGATGATGCCGCTGGACGTGCCGGATCAGGGACTCTCCCCGCAGGCGTTGCTGACGACGTACAACGCCGACCGGCTGGCCCAACAGGGCTACACCGGCAAGGGGACCACCATCGTCATCTTCGCCTTCGACGGCTACGACCAGGCGGACCTGGATTCGTTCGCCACCCTGTTCAACCTGCCGAAGTTCACCCCTGTCCTGGTCGGTGGGCAGCCGGGGGAACCCAGGGGTGAGACCACGATGGACCTCGAGGTCGCCCACGCCGTCGCACCCGATGCCCGCAAGGTAGTCATCAATGCCCGGCCGACGGTGGCGGGAGACGGGGCGTTCGAGAAGATCGGCCAGATGCTCGAATCGGCCAATCAGCAGTTCCCCGGCGCTGTGTGGAGCTTCTCCATCGGCTGGGGCTGCGACAAGCTGCACACCGCCGCCGACATGGCACCGGTGCGCTCGGCATTGGTCAACGCGCACCAGCGCGGCACCACCGCGTTCAACGCCAGCGGCGATCTGGCCGGCCTGGAATGCAAGGGCGGGCAAGACTGGTCATCGCCTCCCGGAAACGCCGACATCGGGCTGGACTCGATCGCCTCGCTGCCCGAGATGACCGACGTCGGGGGCACCACCCTGTCCACCGATGCCGAAGGCCGGTGGCTGTCCGAACAGTCCTGGTTCGACGTTCCGCTGTCCCTCGGCACCGGCGGCGGCGTGTCGTCGATCTTCGAACGTCCCGAATGGCAACGCGGGCTGACCACACCCGACGGTCAGGATCCGGATGGGCAGCGACGGCTCACACCGGATGTGGCGGCGGTGTCCGATCCGTTCACCGGTGCGCGGATCGTCTTCAACCAGAAGGTGTTGCAGGGCGGCGGCACATCCCAGGCGGCGCCGCTGTGGGCGGGGCTTGCCGCGCTGATGAACCAGTACCTCGTCGAGAACGGCGGGCGTCTGCTCGGCGATCTCAATCCGGTGCTGTACCGGATCGCCGCGGGTGCACCGAGACCGGCGTTCCGCGATGTGGTTCTCGGCGGCAACGTCGTCGCCGATGCCGGTCCCGGCTACGACCTGGCAACGGGGCTCGGGACGCCGGACGTGGAGAATCTGGTGCAGAACATCCTGACGTTGCAGCGGGTGAGCCAATGAGCGGCCAGCGAGAGGCGAAGGCGGATCGCGCATGACAGATCCAGATTCCGGTCGACCCGGAGCCGACGATGTCGTGCCCACCATGGAATGCGAGGTGTGTCAGCTCGACGTGCCCGCGGGCAAGTTCTGCGGTTTGTGCGGCGCGCACCTGACGCCGCAGCGCGGCGACGGCCCGTGGTGGCTGCGCCTGAGTGCCTACGGCGCGGCACCCAACGAGGGTCTGTTCCGCCTGTCGCTGACCAGTTCCCTGTTCCCCCAGCTGCCCGAACGCAGCCGGATCCCGTTCCGGATCGGCCTGCTGGTGCTGCTCGCCGGATTGATCGCGTGCACCCTGCTTCGGCTGCCCGCCGCGCTGATCGCCCTGTCCGCGCTGGGCCTGCCCATGCTGTTCCTGATCTACCTGCGGGAATCCGACGCGTTCCGCGACCTGGCCGCCCGCGATCTGATCCTGGCCGTGCTGATCGCGATCACGCTCGGCGTGGGCTGGGTAATGCTGACCGGCGAGATGATGGCCCGGTCGTACGGCGTCCCGCTCGGCGTCGGGATCGCGGGCAGCCGGATCCTGCGGGAAGGCCTGGGTATCCCGCTCGGCGGCCTGCTGCTCATGCTGGTGCCCGCCCTCGTCGTCCGCCTGATCCCGACGCCCAACCGGGAGTCGCTGCAGGGGTTCGCGATCGGCGCGCTCGGGGCGCTGACCTTCACCGCGGCCGCCACCCTGACCCGGCTGGCACCGCAGTTCAGCACCGGGATGATCGCCCGCAACCGGCCCATGTCGGGGCTGATGGTGGAGGCCGGCATCCGCGGGATTGCGGTGCCCGTGACCGCCGCGGCGGTGGGCGGCCTGATCGGGGCGGCGCTGTGGTTCAACCGGCCCGCCAGCAAGACGGGCCAGCACCGCTCCTATGTCCGCATGATCATGATCGGCACCGGGCTGGCCGTCCTGGTGCTCTACGCGGGGATCGGGCTCATCGACGTCGCGCGCGTGCCGCAGTTCCTGCAGCTGTGCGTCCACCTGGCGGTCTCACTGCTGGCCATCCTGGCGTTGCGGGTCGGCCTGCAGCTCGCGCTGCTGCACGAATCCCACGATGCGATCGAGGCGGATGAACCGCTGCTCTGCCCCAACTGCGGTCACGTCGTGCCCGATATGGCGTTCTGCCCGGCCTGCGGGGTGGCGACACACGCCTCATCGCGATCGTCACGATCCGCGCGGCGCCGGGTGCGTCCCGTGCGCGACACCGAATCGAACAGCCCGTGACCACTGCCACCGACTCGGACGGCCCGGCGGCGGCCGGTCCCGCCACCACCGAGCTGTTTCCCGGCTACGCGGTGCCCCGGGGAAACTATTCGGCGACCCCGGTGCGCCGGACCTCGCTGGTCGGCGTGCTGCGGACATGGGGCGTGGCCATCCTCGTCCTGGCCGCCGCACTGGTCGGGCTGTCTGCGATCGTAAGTAAGCCGCCCGCGCGCTACGCGTGCCCCCCGGACTGCGGCAGTCCGCCCACGGGTGAGCCGGTCGCGGTCAACCCGCTCTTCACCGCACCCGACGGTTCGTTCTCCGTCTCTTACCCGGCCGAGGGCACGGCCTACCGGGTCACCACGAAGCCCAACGGGGTGACCGCCGACTTCCTCGGCGGCGACGGGGGCACCCTGCAGCTGTTCAGCGAGCCGGTCGCCGGGCGGACGCCGGAGCAGATCGCCACCGGTCTGGTCAACAGCACCTTCCCGGATACCCGCACGGCCTACGTGATCCCCAACACGATGGTGGGTTACCAGCCCGGCTACGGCCTGGCCGCCGACTGCTGGCCGCAGGGCGCCACGAGCAACTACACCCGGATGCGTGTGCTGGTCATGGTGGCCGTGAAGAACAACCTGGCGCTGGTCGCGTCGGCCGTCGGGCCATTCCGCCAGTTCGGACCGGAGTTCGGCCTTGGCAAACCGTCGGGCGCCAACCTGCAGATCGCACTCGATATGGGCAAGTACGTCAACAGCTTTCGCTGGCAGGGCGACCCGGCGCGGTGACGCTCAGTCGTACACGCATGAACCGGCCGGGCGCCTCGGCGTGCATTGGCCAAACCGGCACGGCGACACCCATTAGTGGCGAATCACGCTGCAGCACAACCGATTCGACAGCGCGAGGCGGCTACTCCCATTCGATGGTTCCCGGCGGCTTGCTTGTGACATCGAGCACCACGCGGTTCACCTCGGCGACTTCGTTGGTGATCCGGGTGGAGATGCGCTCGAGCACCTCGTAGGGCACCCGCGTCCAGTCCGCCGTCATCGCGTCCTCGCTGGACACCGGCCGCAGCACGATCGGGTGACCGTAGGTCCGTCCGTCGCCCTGCACACCTACCGAACGGATATCGGCCAGCAACACCACGGGGCACTGCCAGATCTGGTGATCCAAGCCGGCCGACGTCAGTTCCTCACGAGCGATGGCGTCGGCACGCCGCAGTGTGTCGAGCCGCTCGGCGGTGACCTCGCCGACGATCCTGATGCCGAGCCCGGGGCCCGGGAAGGGCTGGCGCGCCACGATCTCCTCGGGCAGCCCCAACTCGCGGCCCACCGCGCGAACCTCATCCTTGAACAGCAGCCGCAGCGGTTCGACGAGGGTGAACTTCAGATCGCCGGGCAGGCCACCGACGTTGTGATGGCTCTTGATGTTGGCGGTACCCGACCCGCCGCCGGACTCCACCACATCGGGATACAGCGTGCCCTGCACCAGGAAGTCGATCGCCCCGTCGTCTGATTCACCGGTACCGGAGAGGATGTCGCGCACCGCGCCCTCGAACGCACGGATGAACTCCCTGCCGATGATCTTGCGCTTACCCTCCGGGTTGGTCACGCCCGTCAGCGCCTCCAGGAACCTGTCGGCGACGTCGACGGTCACCAGGTTGGCGCCGGTGGCCGCGACGAAATCGCGCTGGACCTGTGCCCGCTCCCCCGCCCTGAGCAGGCCGTGGTCGACGAACACGCAGGTCAGGCGATCGCCGATGGCGCGCTGCACGAGAGCGGCCGCCACCGCCGAATCCACTCCGCCGGACAGCCCGCAGATCGCTCGGCCGGCACCGATCTGCTGACGCACCTGCTCGATCAGTGTGTCGGCGATGTTGGCGGGCGTCCACGCGGCGCCGATCCCCGCGAACTCGTGCAGAAAGCGGCTGAGCACCTGCTGACCGTGCGGGGAATGCATCACCTCGGGGTGGTACTGCACACCGGCCAGGCGGCGGGCCCGATTCTCGAAAGCCGCCACCGGCGCACCGGCGCTTGCGGCAACCACCTCGAAGCCCTCCGGCGCGGCGGTGACCGCGTCACCGTGGCTCATCCACACCGGCTGAAGGCTCGGAAGATCCGAATGCAGGTTCCCTCCAGCGACTTTCAGCTCCGTCCTACCGTATTCGCTGGTACCGGTGTGCGCGACCGTTCCCCCGAGCGCCTGCGCCATCGCCTGAAACCCGTAGCAGATGCCGAACACCGGCACCCCGAGGTCGAACAGGGCGGCGTCCAGCTGGGGGGCGCCGTCGGCGTAGACGCTAGCGGGCCCGCCGGACAGGACGATGGCCTGTGGGTCCTTGGCCTTGATCTCCTCGACGCTGGCGGTATGCGGCACGACCTCGGAGTACACCCGCGCCTCCCGCACCCGGCGTGCGATCAGCTGCGCGTACTGCGCTCCGAAATCGACCACCAACACGGGGCGGGGCGAGGGGGAATTCACGTGTGCAGTCTAGTGTCGGCGGATCGGCGTGTATCACGGCGCAGGCGCACGCGAGGAGCAATGCAGCCAGGCGCACGCGAGGAGCAATGGAGTCGTGGGGACACGCCTCGTCATGCTGGTGGGGGAACGGCAACGACGCCGAACTCGGAAAGCGAGGTCACCGTGCTGGGACTGCCCGATCACATCCGGGCCTGCCTCTTCGACCTCGACGGTGTGCTCACCGACACCGCAAGCGTGCACACCAGGGCGTGGAAGGCGATGTTCGACCGGTTCCTGCGGGCCCGCGCGCAGCGCACGGGTACCCCGTTCGTGCCGTTCGACCCGGTCGCCGACTACCGCCGGTTCGTGGATGGCAAGCCCCGCGGCGACGGTGTCCGGTCATTCCTGGCCAGCCGCGGCATCGACATTCCCGACGGCGACCGTGACGATCCCCCGGAGGCTGAGACGGTGAACGGACTGGCCAACAGCAAGAACGACGCCTTCCTGCAGACGCTGCACGGCGATGGCGTCGAGGTGTTCGACGGTTCGCGGCGCTACCTGACCGCGGTCTGGAACGCGGGCATGGCGGTGGCGGTGGTCTCCTCCAGCGCCAACACCCGCGAAGTGCTCGCCATCACCGGTCTGGACCGCTACGTGCAGCACCGGGTGGACGGTGTCACGCTGCGCGACGAGCACATCCCGGGCAAACCCGCTCCCGACTCGTACCTGCGGGCAGCCGAGTTGCTCGGAACCCCACCCGCCGACGGCGCGGTGTTCGAAGATGCCCAATCCGGGGTCGAGGCGGGCCGGGCCGGGGGATTCGGCTACATCGTCGGCGTCGACCGGCTGGGGCACGCCGACGAGCTGCGCCGCTGCGGCGCCGACGTGGTGGTGACCGACCTCGGCGAACTGCTGTAGGCGGTATCGGAGGCCATGATGATCACCCATGACGCCTTCCCCGTCGAACCGTGGCAGGTCCGCGAGACCCGGCTCGAACTGACCCTGCTCGCGCAGACCGAGTCGCTGTTCACCCTGTCCAACGGTCACATCGGATTGCGGGGCAACCTGGACGAAGGGGAACCGCACAGCCTGCCGGGCACCTACCTGGGCTCCTTCTTCGAGGTCAGGCCGCTGCCGTACGCCGAGGCGGGCTATGGCTACCCGGAGGCCGGTCAGACCATCGTGGACGTGACCAACGGGAAGATCTTCCGGCTGCTGGTCGACGACGAGCCCTTCGACGTCCGCTACGGCGACCTGCTCGAGCACGAGCGGATCCTCGACCTGCGGGCAGGCACGATGACCCGGCGCGCGGGCTGGCGATCACCGGCTGGCAAGCAGGTCACCGTCACGTCGACGCGGCTGGTGTCGCTGACCCACCGCAGCGTGGCCGCCATCGAGTATGTGGTCGAGGCGCGCGACGAATTCGTCCGGCTCACCGTGCAGTCCGAGCTCGTCACCAACGAGGACCAGCCGCAGATCTCCGCCGACCCCAGAGTGGCGGCGGTGCTGCGGAGCCCGCTGCAGGCGGTGCACCACGAGCACACCGACCGCGGGGCTCTGCTCGTACACCGGACCCGCGGCAGCGCGCTGATGATGGCCGCGGCGATGGACCACGAGGTCGAGGTTCCCGGGCGCGTCGAGATCAGCACGGACTCGCGGGAGGACCTGGCCAGGACGACGGTGATCTGCGGGCTGCGGCCGGGCCAGCAGCTGCGGATCGTCAAGTTCCTGGCCTACGGGTGGTCCAGCCTGCGCTCGCGTCCGGCACTGCGCGACCAGGCGGCCGGGGCGGTGGCCGCGGCCCGATACAGCGGCTGGCAGGGTCTGCTGAACAGCCAGCGGGCCTATCTCGAGGAGTTCTGGGACGGCGCCGACGTCGAGGTGGAGGGCGATCCGGACTGTCAGCAGGCGGTGCGGTTCGGCCTGTTTCATGTGCTGCAGGCCAGTGCGCGCGCCGAGCGCCGGGCGATCCCGGCCAAGGGCCTCACCGGCACGGGCTACGACGGACACGCGTTCTGGGATACCGAGGGATTCGTGCTGCCCGTGCTGACGTACACGGTGCCCGCTGCGGCCGCCGACGCGCTGCGGTGGCGGGCGTCGACGCTGGAGTTGGCCAAGGAACGGGCCACGCAGCTCGATCTGAACGGCGCCAGCTTCCCGTGGCGCACCATCCGTGGCGAGGAGTGTTCGGCTTACTGGCCCGCCGGTACGGCGGCCTGGCATATCAACGCCGACATCGCGATGGCGTTCGAGCGGTACCGCATCGTCACCGGCGATGACTCCCTGGAGCGGGAATGCGGCCTTTCGGTGCTGGTGGAAACGGCCAGGATGTGGCTCTCGCTCGGCCATCACGATCGGCATGGGGTGTGGCACCTCGACTGCGTGACCGGACCCGACGAGTACACCGCCGTGGTGCGCGACAACGTGTTCACCAACCTGATGGCCGCACACAATCTGCGTGTCGCCGCGGACGCCTGCACCCGCAACCCCGAGGCGTCCTACGAGATGGGCGTGACGACGGAGGAGACGGCTGCCTGGCGCGACGCCGCCGACGCGGTGCACATCCCATTCGACCACGAGCTCGGGGTACACCCGCAGTGCGAGGGATTCACGACCCTCGCCGAATGGGACTTTTCGGTCAACACCCGCTATCCGTTGCTGATGCACGAGCCCTATGTGCGGCTCTACCCGGCGCAGGTGCTCAAGCAGGCCGATCTGGTGCTGGCGATGCACTGGCACAGTCACGCGTTCACCGCGGAACAGAAGGCGCACAACGTCGATTACTACGAACGCCGCACCACGAGGGACTCCTCGTTGTCGGCGTGCACGCAGGCGGTGATGTGCGCCGAGGTCGGGCATCTGGAGCTGGCGCACGCCTACACCTACGAGGCGGCGATGATCGATTTGCGCGACCTGCACTCCAACACGCGCGACGGCCTGCACATCGCCTCGCTCGCGGGAGCGTGGACGGCGCTGGTCGCCGGGTTCGGCGGCCTGCGCGACGACGGGGGTGTGCTCGATCTCGACCCACACCTGCCCGACGGGATCGCGTGCCTGCGTTTTCGGCTGCGCTGGAAGGGTTTTCGGCTGACGGTGGATGCCAACCACACCGATGTCACCTATACGCTGCGCGACGGGCCCGATGCGGCACTGTCCATCCGGCACGCCGGACGGGCCGTCACACTCACTTCCGCCGCGCCGTCGACGCTGCCGGTTCGGCGCCGAATTCCGTTGCTGCCTACCCCGCAACAACCCCCGGGCCGCGAGCCGGCCCGGCGCCGGTAAGGAGCCGTAGCCCCAGCTGTCGAACCGGGTTGACAGCTTGCCCGCGGGACCAACCGGCCTGGCCGGGTGGCGCGGCACGAACCGCACGAACGGTAGCCATTCGCCGACGGCGCGGAAATCCGCATCCGAACCGTCCACCTCCAGCACGACTTCCCGCGGCTTTCCCGATGTCCGTCCGGTGTGGTTGAGCAACAGCAGCCGCCTGCCGAACACCCAACCCAGTTCGAGGTGGTACATCCGGATCGGCAGCCGCAACAGCCGGCGCCACAACCCCGAAGGCAGGGGTACTTGTCGAAGGACCTTCATGTCGCACCTCACAGCCACCCTTGAATAGGATAGTGCAACTATTGCATAGTGCTATGGTAGTCATATCCTTGCGACGGGAAAGGCACGCCATGAAAGTCGCGATCGTCGGTGCCGGCATCGCCGGGCCAACACTTGCCTACTGGCTGACTCACCACGGCCACGAAACGACGGTGATCGAGAAATCCCCGCACCTGCGCACCGGCGGCTATGTGGTCGATTTCTGGGGCGGCGGGTACACGGTCGCCCAGCGGATGGGTCTCGATGAGGAACTGCAGGCCAAAGGCTATGCCGTGAACGAGCTCCGGTTGGTCGACGGGCGCGGCAAACGCGTCGGGGGCTTCGGTGTGGAGGCGTTCCGACGCAATCTGGCAGGCAGGTTCGTCAGCGTCTCGCGCGGTGACCTGGCGGCGATGATCTACCACCTTGTGCAGGATCGGGTGGAAACTCTGTTCGGCCAAAGCATTTCCGCGATTGAGCAAGACGACGGGGAGGTCGCGGTGACTCTGGGGGACGGCGTATCGCGCACGTTCGATCTCGTCGTCGGCGCTGGTGGTATTCATTCACCCGTCCGCGGCATGATCTTCGGCCCGAATACCCGATTCGACCGGGATCTGGGCTACCGCGTCGCGGCGTTCGAAACCACCGGCTACCGGCCCCGGGAGGAGCTGGTGTACGTCGCGTACAGCACCCCGGGGCGCATGGTCGGCAGATTCACCCTCCGAGACGATCGCACGCTTTTTCTGTTCGTTTACCGCGACGGCGGGTCAGGTGACGATCCGGCGGACGCCGCCCAGACGCGGTCGGTCCTGCGCAGCCGATTCGCCGACGCGGGATGGGAATGCCCGCAGATCCTCGACAGTCTCGAGGAGGCCGACGACCTCTACTTCGACCGGGTCAGCCAGATCGTGATTGATCGCTGGTCTCGGGGGCGGGTGGCGCTCGTCGGGGATGCCGCCGCGGCGGTGTCGCTGCTGGCGGGCGAGGGCGCGGGACTGGCGATGGTGGCGGCCTACATCCTGGCCGGTGAGTTGGCGCGAGCAGGCGACGACTACGCCGAGGGTTTCCGCCGATACGAGGACCGGCTGCGACCGGTGATCGCGGACAGGCAGCAGTCCGCCCGCAGATTCGCCTCGGTGTTCGCACCGAGGACGGCTCTTGGCGTGTGGACCCGCAATCACGCCAGCAGTCTGCTCAACATGAAGTCGTTGGCCGACTGGACAATCCGCCGCGAATTCGCCGAGGACGTCGCGCTTCCGGCCTACCAGTAGATCTTCGTCACCGTAGCTGCTCGTCAACGTCGAGGTGCGCGTCGGGTTCGCTACCCGCGGCCGCGAACGCGGTCAATGCCCGCACCAGGCCCCGGCGGTCCCTGGCCGACATCTTCTGCACCACCCTGGCGATCTCGTCGCGGCGGTGCGCAGTGACCTCGTGCACGACGTCGCGCCCGCGGTCCGTCAGCTCGGCGACCAGCTCGCGGCGGGACTGCGGGTGCGGATTGCGCACGATCAGTCCCGCACCGACCAGCCGGTCGACCATTCGCCCTGTGGTCGACGGTTGCACGTCGAGCAGACCGGCCAGCGTGACAAGGTTCAGCGGGCCGTGATTGGCCAGGATGACCAGCGTCCGGAACTGCGGAATCGTGATCGTTTCGTCGACCCGAGCGATGGAACGCGCCGACAGCGCGACAAGCAGCCGTGATGCGGTGAGCAATGCATCGGTGATGGCATCCAGCGGTTCGGAGGGCTCCGTCGTTGTCCCGGTCACAGGCTTGCCTCCCGCTCGGCGCACACGCTCCCCTGCAGGACGCAACTATTGCATACAGCCACGGTCGCCGGATGCGCGACAGCACCTCATCCCGCGATGAGACGCAAGTGGCGCCGGATCCCGCGAAAATGGGTTACTTTGCGTCTGCTGGCGCCGGAACGGTGGGCCGGCCGCGCAGTGCCGCGGGCGCCGCTGCGGGCACCACCGGATGCTCCGGCGGGATCGCCGCCAGCCGAACGTAGGTTTCACCCTGCGGCGGCCGGGCTTCCCGCTGGCCCTTGTTCGGCCACAGCGATGCAGCCCGCTCGGCCTGCGCAGTGATCGAAAGTGACGGGTTGACACCGAGATTGGCCGATATGGCGGCACCGTCCATCACGTGCAGGCTGGGATAGCCGTAGACCCGCTGATAGGGGTCGATGACGCCGGTGTCGGGGCCGTCACCGATCGCCGCACCTCCCAGGAAGTGCGCGGTGAGCGGGATGTTGAACAGCTCGCCCCAGGTGCCGCCCGCAACGCCGTCGATCTTCGCGGCGATGCGCCGGGTCACCTCGTTGCCGACCGGGATCCACGTCGGATTCGGTTCGCCGTGGCCCTGCTTACTCGTCATCCGGCGGATGCCGAGCCGGCCGCGCGTGGTGAATGTGGTGATCGAGTTGTCCAGGTGCTGCATCACCAGCGCGATCACCGTGCGCTCGCTCCAGCGGCTGACGTTGAGCATGCGCAGGCTTGCGCGCGGATCCTCGCGGGCGTTGGCGAACAACTGCTTCCAGCGCGGCACGTCGGTGCCCTGCGGTCCGGTGCCGTCGGTCATCAGCGTCTGCAGCAGGCCCATCGCGTTGGATCCCTTGCCGTAGCGCACGGGCTCGATGTGGGTGTCCGGCGTGGGATGGATCGACGACGTGATGGCGACGCCGTGGGTGAGGTCAAGGTCGTCGCCCGTCTCCAGTCGTCCGGCGCCGACGATGGATTCGGAGTTGGTGCGGGTGAGCACACCCAGGCGGGCCGACAGCCGCGGTAGCTTGCCTTTGTCGCGCATCCGAAACAGCAGCTTCTGGGTGCCGAACGTGCCCGCGGCCAGCACCAGGTGGGTTGCGGTGAACGTATTCCGCCCGCGGCGCAACCGACGGTCGGTCCGGGCCGTGCGGACCTCCCATGACCCGTCGGGCCGCTGCTCGAATCCGGTCACGGTCGTCATCGGATGCACTTGCGCACCAGCAGATTCCGCGAGCCCGAGGTAGTTCTTCACCAATGTGTTCTTGGCTCCGTAGCGGCAGCCGGTCATACACGACCCGCATTCGATGCAGCCGGTTCGGGCGGGACCGGCGCCGCCGAAGTACGGGTCGGGGACGGTCCGGCCTGGCGCCTTGGTTCCGTCGGGCCCGAAGAACACTCCGACCGGTGTTGGCACGAAGGTGTCGCCGACACCCATGTCCTCGGCGACCTCCTTGATGATGCGGTCGGCGTCGGTGAACGTCGGGTTCTTGACCACTCCGAGCATGCGCTTGGCCTGCTCGTAGTGCGGCATCAGCTCGTCACGCCAATCGGTGATGTGCGCCCATTGGTTGTCGTCGAAGAACGGGTCCGGCGGGACGTAGAGCGTGTTGGCGTAGTTCAGGGAACCACCACCCACCCCGGCACCGGCCAGGATCATCACGTTGCGCAGCAGATGGATGCGCTGGATGCCGTACATACCCAGTTTGGGAGCCCACAGGAACTTGCGCAGATTCCACGACGTCTTGGCGAAGTCGGCGTCCTCGAATCTCCGACCCGCCTCCAGCACACCGACGCGGTAGCCCTTCTCGGTGAGGCGCAGCGCGCTGACACTGCCCCCGAATCCCGAGCCGATGATCAGGACGTCATAGTCAGGCTGCATCGCCCCAGTATGAACTTACCCGTCGGTAACTTCTAGACAGGATGCCCTAACTTGTAAAGCGGGCAGGTCAGCTGCCGACGGCCAGGCCGACCTTCTGGAACTCCTTGAGATCGCAGTAGCCGGCCTTCGCCATCGCCCTGCGCAGTCCGCCGACCAGGTTCAGCGACCCGAAGGGGTCGTCGGAAGGCCCATTGAGCACCTGCTGCAGCGACGGCCGTTCACCCGTCGCGATCTGCAGCAGTGCGCCGCGGGGCAGCGACGGGTGCGCAGCCGCGGACGGCCAGAACCACCCGTCGCCCAGCGCCTCGGCGGCGACGGCCAGCGGCGTACCCAGCACCACCGCGTCGGCACCGCAGGCGATCGCCTTGGCCAGCTCACCGGAGGTGTGGATGTCGCCGTCGGCGAGCACGTGCACGTAACGGCCGCCCGTCTCGTCGAGATACTCGCGGCGGGCCGCCGCGGCGTCGGCGATCGCCGTGGCCATCGGGACGCTGATGCCAAGAACCTCGTCGCTGGTCGTCGCACCGCTGGTGGAGCCGTAGCCGACGATGACCCCGGCGGCTCCCGTGCGCATCAGGTGCAGGGCCGTGCGGTGATCGAGCACACCCCCGGCCACGACGGGCACGTCCAGGTTGGCGATGAAGGTCTTCAGGTTCAGCGGTTCGCCGACCCCGTGATCCTGCGCCACCCGCTCGGCCGAGATGATCGTGCCCTGGATGACCAGCAGATCGATGCCGGCGGCGACCAGCGACGGCGTCAGCGCCTGCGCGTTCTGGGGGCTCACCCGGACCGCGGTCGTCACCCCGGCTTCGCGGATCCGCGCGATCGCCGCACCCAGCAGGTCGGGGTTCAGCGGCGCGGCGTGCAGTTGCTGCAGCAGCCGGATGGCCGCCGACGGCGCCGCCGGGCAGGAGCGGGGCGACCCGGGATCGGGTCCCTTCTCCTTTTCGGCGATCTCGATCACCTGGGCGATCTTGGCCTCGACGTCGGCGTGGCGACCGATCAGACCTTCACCGTTGAGTACGCCGAGCCCGCCGAGGCGGCCCATTTCGATGGCGAACTCCGGCGACACCAGCGCATCCGCCGGATGGGTTACCACCGGGATGTCGAACCGGTAGGCGTCGAGCTGCCATCCGGTCGACACATCCTTCGACGAACGGGTACGCCGCGACGGAACGATGTTGATGTCGGCGAGTTCATAGGTGCGGCGGGCGGTGCGGCCCATCCCGATCTCGACCATGTCACGCATGAGTCAGCCCCTTGCCGAGTGGCGAAATCGACATTTTGCAGGCAAAGCTCGAGTGGAGGTCTGCAAAACGTGGATCTCGGCGGATTGATGTGCCGCGTCCACCTCGTGGCATGACGTAGCGGTCCGTTCTAGCGGGTGTAGTAGTTAGGCGCCTCGACGGTCATCGTGATGTCGTGTGGGTGGCTTTCCTTCAGCCCCGCCGCGGTGATCTGCACGAACTGCGCCTGCTGCAGTTGCTCGATGGTCGCCGACCCGGTGTAACCCATCGCGGCTCGCAATCCGCCGGTCAGCTGGTGGATGACCGTGGCCAGCGGCCCGCGGAAGGGCACCCGGCCCTCGATACCCTCGGGCACCAGCTTGTCCTCCGACAGTACGTCGTCCTGGAAGTAGCGGTCCTTCGAGTACGACTTCGCACCGGAGCGGCCTTGCATGGCACCCAACGAACCCATGCCTCGATAACTCTTGAACTGCTTGCCGTTGACGAAGATCAGATCGCCGGGGGATTCGGCGGTACCCGCCAGCAGCGAGCCGAGCATGGCCGTCGACGCGCCCGCGGCGAGCGCTTTGGCGATGTCACCGGAGTACTGCAAGCCGCCGTCGGCGATCACCGGAACGCCGTGCGGGGCGCATGCCGCGACCGCTTCCAGGATCGCGGTGATCTGCGGGGCGCCGACGCCGGCGACCACGCGGGTGGTGCAGATCGAACCCGGCCCGACGCCCACCTTCACCGCGTCGGCGCCCGCGTCCACCAAGGCCGACGCGGCGGCGCGGGTCGCGACATTGCCGCCGACCACCTCGACGCGGTCACCCACCATGGTCTTTAGCCGGTGCACCATGTCGAGCACCGAACGGTTGTGGGCGTGTGCGGTGTCGACGATCAGCACGTCGACACCCGCGTCGACGAGAGTCACCGCCCTGGTCCACGCGTCGTCGCCGACCCCGACCGCGGCGCCGACCAGCAGCCTGCCGTCTCGGTCCTTGGTGGCCAGCGGGAACTGCTCGGTCTTGACGAAGTCCTTTACGGTGATCAGCCCGGTGAGCTTGCCGTGCCCATCGACGATCGGCAGCTTCTCAATCTTGTTGCGGCGCAACAGACCCAGCGCAGCTTCGGCGGACACGCCCTCGCGGGCGGTAATCAGCGGGGCCTTGGTCATCACCTCCGACACCGGCTTGTTCTGGTCCACCTCGAACCGCATGTCGCGGTTGGTGATGATGCCGACCAGCGACCCGGTGTCGTCGACCACGGGCAGGCCGGAGATCCGGAACCTGGCGCACATGGCGTCGACCTCGGCCAGTGTGTTGTCCGGTGAGCAGGTGACCGGGTCGGTAACCATGCCTGCCTCGGAGCGTTTGACGGTCTCCACCTGCCCGGCCTGCTCGGCCACAGGCAGGTTGCGGTGCAATACGCCCATTCCGCCCGCACGCGCCATCGCGATCGCCATGCGCGATTCGGTGACGGTGTCCATCGCGGAGCTGACCAGCGGCACCTTCAGCCTGATCTTCTTGGTGAGCTGGCTGGATGTGTTGGCGGTGGCGGGCACCACATCGGAAGCCGCGGGCAGCAGCAGGACGTCGTCGAACGTCAACCCGAGCATGGCGACCTTGGTCGGATCGTCGCCGCCGGTCGGCACCGGTACGGCGAGGGGAACGCTGCTTTCAGCGATCGACATGGGAGGGGCCTCCAGGGACAGGCGCAGAACAGATGCCTAATCTTATCGGCAGGGGCGCCGGAGCATTCGCTCCGGCGCGTCCGTTCGCGGCCGGCCGAACCTGATCGAGGTGGCTGGCGCGATACCAGCGGGGCTGCGTAGTGTGGAACTGTGCGTGACAACCTGCCGCCCGGTTTGCCGCCTGATCCCTTCGCCGACGATCCCTGCGACCCGTCGGCAGCATTGGACGCGCTCGAACCGGGCCAGCCCCTGGATCCGCAGGAGCGCACCGCCGTCGAGGCGGACCTGGCGGACCTGGCGGTCTACGAGGCGTTGTTGGCGCACAAGGGTATTCGAGGCTTGGTGGTGTGCTGCGACGAATGCCAGCAGGACCACTACCACGACTGGGACATGCTGCGGGCCAACCTGTTGCAGCTGTTGGTCGACGGCACGGTCCGTCCGCACGAACCGGCCTACGATCCCGAACCCGACGCCTACGTCACCTGGGACTACTGCCGGGGTTACGCCGACGCGTCACTGAATGAGGCGACGTCGGAGTCCGACGGCTACCGCTGAGCGTCGGCGCGCTTCCCGGCACTCCACTCACTCCCCGTCTCCGCCGCCACCGCCCCCCAGGATCGGCAACGGAATGATCAGCGTCGTCGTCACCGGACCGGGAAGCGACGGCCGGCCACCGATCGGGCCGCGGTCGGGAACCTGGACGTTCGGAACCTGGTTGGGAATCTGGACATCCGGAACCCGAATGGTGGGCACCTGGACGTCCGGGACCTGAACAGCGGGCACCTGGACGTCCGGGATCTGAACAGGTTCGGGCACCTGCAGAACCGGGCCACGCACCGTTGACGTCGACCCCTCGACGACGTCGCTGGTTGCGCCTCCCACGCCTGCCGTTTCCTCCGGCGCGGCGGATACACCCGCGTTGGTTGTGGTTGTCGTGGTGAATGTCCTCGTCGTCGTTGTTGTCGTGGGCTCTGTGGTGGTGGGTTCCGTCCTCGTCGTCGTAGGCGCCGTCGTTGTCGGTTCCGTGGTGGGTTCGGTTGTCGTCGGCCCTGTGGCTGTCGGCGCTGTGGTCGTCGGCCCTGTCGTCCCGGTCTGAGGCGCGGCGCTGGTCGTTCCCGACTCGGACGGCACAGTCGAGGTCGGGGTGGTCTCCGACGGCGACGTGGCGGTTCCCGATGTTCCCGATGTTCCCGATGTTGTCGTCGTTTCCGACGGTGACGTGGCTGTTCCCGATGACCCCGATGTGGTGTCCGACTGCGACGTGCTCGTCGAATCACCGGGGGCCACGACCACGGGCAGGTCGGGAAGCGTCGCCGGTGGAGCGTTCGGTGGGACGGTCGCGGCCGCATCGCGGGCCTCGACCTTGACCGACAGCTGTTGCCACTGGTCGACGAGTTGCTGCTGCCGCCCGGAATCGGTCACCTCGCGCACCGTCGTGGTTACGGTGTTCAGTTTCTCCTGCGCGGCGTCCCACTGACCGTCGTCGATCAGTTGCTGGACCTGTTCGAGTTCTGTCTGCGCGGCCAGCACGACCTGATCGTCGCGGGTCGTATGCTGCTCACCGAACATCATGGTGCGCAGGCCGTACAGTGCGTCGCCGGGCGCCGCGCCGTACACCACGGTGCCGAAACCGCCGATGCACAACAGCACCGCGGCGATCGAGCCGATCACAGCAAACGGAAACCGGCCGCGTGGGCGGGTTGCGACTGCATGGTCCAAGGCGGCGATCGCTTCGCTCTCCGTCGCTACCCCAGCGGTTCCCGGTGCGCGGACCTGGTCACGCCACCCCACGAGCAGCGAAGCGAGTTCCGCCTCGGCCGGGTCGGTCGAGTACGCCGGCTGCTCCGACGCCAACGCGTCGAGGAACCGGTCCGTGCGGTTGAGCTCATTGAGCGACGGGTCTCCGCCATTTGCCGTCCATCGACCGAAATCAGGCATGGTCGCCGCCTGTCGCGATGATCTCCGCCTTCAGCCGCGCCAGGGCCCGGTGCTGGGCAACCCGCACCGCGCCCGCCGTGCTGCCGACCGCCTCGGCGGTCTCCTCGGCGCTCATGCCGACGACGACCCGCAGAATCAGGATCTCGCGCTGCTTCTCCGGCAACACCTTGAGCAGTTCACTCATCCGGGCAGACGCCTCGGCCTCGACAGCCAACTGCTCCGGACCCGCTTCCGCGGAGAGCCGCTCGGGCACCGCGTCGGTCGGATCGGACCGGTTCCTTGCGACGGCCCGATGCGCGTCAGCAACCTTGTGCGCGGCGATGCCGTATACGAAAGCCAGGAACGGGCGTCCCTGGTCCCGGTAACGCGGCAGCGCCGTGATGGCGGCCAAGCACACCTCCTGTGCGATGTCATCCGCTGACAGACCACTCCGCTCCGTCGTTCCGATCCGCGCCCTGCAGTACCGCACAACGATCGGACGAATGGTCTCCAGCACCTCCCGGAGGGCGTCTCGGCTGCCGGCGACAGCCTCAGCAACGACAACATCGAGACGTTCTCCCGAACTTGTCATCGTGGGCAGCTTCTCCAGCGTTACGTGTGGGGACGCAACTAGTCGGCGTGGGGGGTCAGCTAAACAATAACGAGCCGACGCGCCCGAACCCGGTCAGCGACCCTCCCACACACCTCCCCTGTGATGCACCGCGTCGGCGGTGTCCCGGCGGATCTCGGCGATCTGCGCCATGGTGCGGCTGCCACTGCCGATGTCGCCCAGCAGGCAGGCCAGCGCCCAGCGAAGGGGGATGAGATCAAGTCGCTCCGCAGAGTCCAGTGCCGCATCGGCCACCAGGCGCGACCGGTCGATCATTCCCGCACTACACAGAGCCGCAGCCAGGATCACGTCCGTCTTGACGATGTGGCGCGCCGATCCCAACGCCGCCGCCAGCACCGCGGCCCGCTCTGCGTGCCCGACCGCCGCAGCGCCGTTGCCGGACGCCATCGCCAACTCCGCGCTCACCCATTCCAGCCGCACAGAAACCCGGATCGTCGGCCCCGCATCGCCGCAACGCTCACCGGCGCGCTCCAGCAACCGCGCCGACGTGCCGAACCTTCCGGTGCCCAGCGCATCGGCAGCCAAGCCGATCAACGCATCGGAAGCCGCTTCCACATCCGGGCCCGCGACGGCCAGCGCCCTGCCGTCCCAGCCGGCGGCGCGGCTGTGCCAGCCGAGTTGACGCAGGAACGACGCCCGGGTGCTGTGGGCAAGGGAAACGAACGGTCCGCCCCCATCCGCACGGGTGAGACGGGCCAGGTCCGCAAGCGCGCTGCCGTAACGGCCCTGCCCCCCGGCCGCGACCGCGCGCAACCACAGGGTCTGCGGAGTTGACCCCGACGGCAGAGGCCACCGCCACGGAGTGTGGCCAAAGGCACAATCCGCCAGAACGGTTGCCGAGTCGACATCTGGGGATGGCATTGGATCGCGACACTACCAACGCGGCGACGGCGCCGATACACCGAACTGCCTGTTCATTCGGCATATGCCCTATCGATCGATTCGGCAACTACCCAGGCGGGTAGGTGGGCTGCCCATTTGCCGGGTGCGGCTCGTTAACAATTTGTGGTCACTATGTTACGACAGTGTAAATCGTTGACAGGGCAACAGAAAGCAACAGCGCCGCGGCGTGGCACGCGAACAGCGGAAACGCGAGGCACGGTCTCTCGGCGCGGGATTCGATAGCACGTTTGTCGTTGCGAACGGGTCAGACCGATGAACGTGATGTAAATTCTCAACCTGCGATTATGTGAATCAGCACATGATCGGGCTATTGACTCTAATTATTCAGCCACCCTACTTTGTGTGCACGAGTAGTCATCGGCGACATGTGCTCGGATCGTTTCGACTTCTGACGATCTCCCGCGTTCTCGAAAAGGGTGTGTAGAGAGGGGTTTTCCCATGCCACAGCCGCAGCAGCTACCCGGGCCGAACGCCGATATCTGGGACTGGCAGATGCAGGGCCTTTGCCGTGGTGTCGATTCGTCGATGTTCTTCCACCCCGACGGGGAGCGTGGCCGTGCGCGCGCGCAGCGCGAGATGCGGGCCAAGGAGATGTGCCGCCGGTGCCCCGTGATCGCCCAGTGCCGCGCGCACGCGCTGGCCGTTGGTGAGCCCTACGGCATCTGGGGCGGGCTGTCGGAGTCCGAGCGCGAGCTCTTGCTCAAGCGCGGGATCCGCCGCACCGCCTAGCCCACAGACTTCCTTCAAAACGACTTCGCTTCCCACACGCTCGGCGTGTCGGAGGCGTTGTTCTGTTTGACTGACTCTGCTCTGATTGAGCGGTCCCGCCACTACGCTCAATCATCGTCGCAGCCGACAAGCCGACCGGACGGAAGGTGAACGACGTGGTCGAATCCCTCGAGACCGAGGGCAGCATCGTCGCATCGGAAGCCACGACTGCGAGCACGGTTGTGGCCGGATCGGCTGCCACCGTAGCCAGCTTTGCAGTCGCAGGATCGGCGGCGACGGTGGCCAGCACCACTGTCGCCGGGTCGGCGGCCACGGTCGCCAGTGCCGGCGTAGTCAGCTCGGCCGCCACCGTCGCAAGCACCGCCGTCGCCGGATCGATCGCCACCGCAGGCTCCGCCGCTGTCGCCGGAAGTATCGTCACCGCAATGTCACTCGCGGTCGCCGGGTGCATCGCATGCGTGGCGTGCGCCTTCTGCAAACGCTGTATCGCATGTCTGGGCTGCTTCGGCTGTACCAATTGCGTTGGGTGCGTGGGGTGTTACAACTGCACGGGCGTGCGCTTCGCCGTCGGGCTGCGCGACGTCCACGTCTGACCAGCCTCGAGGGACAGCATTTCTCCATAGGCGTGGGTATGTCTGGGCGCCAATGGTTTTGGTGAAGAGCCGATCGCGCGCGCGGTTTTGTCGGTGGTGGCCGTGATGATGGTGTCATGCCTTCGACCGCAACTTCTCCCGCCGCCCCGGTGAGCCGGGGTCAGCGGTTGGAGAGGTTGTTCGCGCGCTAGCGCAGTTGTGCGGGCAACGCAACGCGATCGATCGGCGCATCGTGGACATCGTCGCCGAAATCGACAGGCAGCGGCCGTGGGGCGCCACCGGGGTGCGCTCGCTGTCGGCGCTGGTGGCCTGGAAAAGCGGGATGTCACCGGCCAACGCGCACACCATCACCACCATCGCCGAGCGCCTACCCGAGTTCCCGCACTGCGCGGCCGGGCTGCGCGAGGGCCGACTGTCCCTGGATCAGGTCGGGGTCATCGCCACCCGAGCCACCGACGGATCCGACGCCCACTGCGCGCAGCTGGCCCAGGTCGCCACCGTCACCCAACTACGCACCGCGATCAAACTCGCCCCCCGCCCCACACCCGACCCAAAATCTGAACTCGAACGCTCGATCCACACAACCACCGACGACACGCACACCACCTGGCGCATGCGACTACCCCACCCCGACGCAGAGGTTTTCCAGGCCGCCCTGGCCTCCCACCGCGACGCCTGATCACCGAATGGAAACACGGAATCGCCGACCGCCCCACCACCATCGGCCAACCAGGAGGCGGTCAGTCATCGCGCGAGTCGTGGGTCTAGCGGGGCGCCGGCCCCGGAAACCACCACAACAAGAAACCCCGTGGCACTCAACCCACCCTCCAACCCGCCTCGCCGCTCGACCCGCGACCTGCAGGAACTCGGGGGAGTCAGGACCGCTGCACCGCTTGTGCCTCGAGTAGCCCGGCCCTGAGGGCGGCGTTCTCCTCCTCGAGCGCAGACAACCGTTGCCGCAGATTCGCCAGCGCCGGTTCGAGTTCCGCCGCCGAGAAGCGTCCGGTGATGTGCTGCGGACAGTTCCAGTCGAATGCGTCGACGGTGACGACGACGGCTCGTTCGACGACGGCGTCGTAGGCGGGGTCGCTCAGCAACCGCATCAGGTCCGGATCCTGGTGGGCAGTCACGAGGCGGGCATGTCCGAAGATCTTCAAGCGACTCCGCCGCCGGTAGTCGACGGCGATAAGCGCCACGCGATCGTTTCCGCCGAGGTTCCCCGCGCTGATGTACTGCAGGTTGCCTCGAAAGTCGGGCCAGCCAATCGTGTGATCGTCCAGCACGTGCAGGAATCCGACCGGCCCGCCGCGGTGCTGAACGTATGGCCAGCCCGATTCACTGACGGAGGCCAGATAGAAGCTGTCCCGCCCGGCAAGGAAGTCCTTTTCGTCGTCCGTCAGGGCGTCCGGCTCGGTGGATGCCTGAGCCGCCCTGCGCTTTCGGTCGTAGAAGGCGTCGCTGCCATGCTCGTGCTGGACGGCGCGCACGTCGTCGGTGAATGCGATCGCCGGATAGCGCTTACTCATCCGTCCTCCAGTCGACGTGCCCAGCGGGTAGCCCGTGCAACACCGAAGGTCTCGTCGTTCTTCCTCCGGAAACTAGGCCACTCCTTCACAGAATCCCGTGAGAACGAAAGTTCGTTACGGTCTGATTCCTCCGCCGGATCGTCGGTTGCCGGTTGCCAGTTGCGCGTCCATCACTCGGATCATCGTCCTGCCGCCGCTGCGGTTGGCCGGATCGAACGCGGCGGCAGCCTCTTCGAGGGCGTAGGTCCGTCCGAGGAGTGGCTGCAACCGTCCGTCTCGAAGCCTGCGCTCCAACTCGACGAGGCCCGTGCGATCGGGTTCGACGACGAAGAAGACGGCGCGCCTGCCCTCCCGCGGAACCGGCGGCGGTTCGGCGATGCTGACGAGTGAACCGCCGCGACGAACCAACATCGCTGAGCAATAAAGGATTTGGCCGCCCAACACATCGAACACCACGTCGACCTCGCCGATGTCCTCCAGCCGGTCGCGCTCCAGGTCCACGAAGATCTCCGCACCCAGACCAAGCACGATCGGTGCGTGTGCACCGCGGCCCGTACCGATCACCCTGGCCCCGGCCGCATGCGCCAGTTGCACCGCAAGCGAACCGACGGCGCCCGCGGCGCCGTGGATGAGTACGGTCTGACCTGTCTGGAGATGTCCATGCGTGAACAGTCCCTGCCAGGCGGTGAGACCAGAAATCGGCAGCGCCGCAGCCATGATGTGGTCTACCCCGGTAGACAGCGGCGCAAGGTTGCGTGCCTCGACCGCCACGAACTCGGCCAGCGTGCCGTTGCGGCACCAGTCGGTGAGTCCGAACACTCGTTGACCGACAGCGACACCGGTTGTCCCGTAGCCCAACTCGACAACGACACCGGAGACGTCGTGGCCGGGAATCGTCGGGGTCCGGTCTCGCCCGGCACGGTCGGTCCATGTCCCCGGCCAGTCGAGTTCACCCGGGGTGAAGCCCGCCGCGAACACGCGCACGATGACGTCGTTCTCGGCAGCATGCGGGTAGGGCATATCGGCCAGCGCAAGCCCTTCGACGCCTGCAGCGCGATCACACGCGACAATCGCTCGCACGGTGTTCAGCACCCAGTTCGGCGCGCTCTGGGGTGGCGCATTGCATCGCGAGCGGCGATCTCTTCAGGATCGAGCATGGTGATCATGTCCACATCTGGAGCACAGATGCAGACCGCCAAAACGCGGCTCCACCCCTGGCGTCCAAGTTCCTCATCTGATAATGCACCACTTCGCCACCGGGCTCCCAAAAGGCCTCACCCGCACCAATTTCAGTGGGTGCGTCTCGCTCGAGCTCGAAGCGGATCCTGCCCTCCAGTACGTAGCCGAATACCGGTCCAGAGTGACGATGTGGCTCCGGTCCGGCATCGGCGGGTGGAATCTCGACGAGTTGTGTCATCGCGTGTGCACCCTCCGGGATTGACGGTGGGGTGGCGGATAAGAGATCGGTGACGGTAGCACCAACCAGCCCAACCGAAGTCCGGGCCGCCAGCGACTTGCTGACCGTGCCGATGTACACGACGCCCGGCTCCACGGCAGCCGGGTGCCCCGCACCAATCGACCCGACCGGATCGCGACACAAATGGCGTCCATCACGCTCTCCCGTGCCCTGCCACCGGAGCGATCCAGGTGCAGATCCAATCCGGCGACCGGACCGCGGACGTTTGCCCCAACGATCCCGTGCATCGCGTCTTCTCTCCCGGTTTGCGATATCAGGAGAACGCAGGACGGTGTTCGCCGTATTGCACGACCAGCCGAACACCGCCCCGGGGTGCGCGATACGGGGAGTTCAGGGCCCCAGTGGGCTAGTCCGCAATCCCGGCCGCCGACTGCCCCACACGCGTGCTGCGGCTATGGCGGCGGGTCTGCAGTCCGCGTCGTCGGACCATCCACGAACTCCATTCGCCCAACGTGACCCCGGCAGCCAGGGCCGTCCCGACCGCGAATGCGCCCAGCACTGCGGCGAACCCGACAGCATGCTGATCGTTGAGGACAGCGTAGATGCCGTGCAGCAGTGCCAGACCTGGCAGAAGGGGCACGATGCCCGCGATCGACACGGCCAGCGGCGGCGCGAGATTGTGACGCTCCACCAGTCGGCCCACGAGGCCGATCGGCACGGCTGCGACGAACGACGCCACCACCGCCCCCAAGCCCGCGCCCTGCGCCACAAGGAACGCGACGGTGCCCGCGGCACCGCCGAACGCCGCAGCCACCGCCGCGGACCGTTCGGCATAGCAGGCCAGGGCGAAGGCCGCCGCGCTCGCCGCGCCGAACGCGACACGCGCAGGCAGTTCGGCCAGGGCAGGCGGTGCGTACCCGCTGATGGCGACGAACGGTGCACCGAAACGGTTGCCGAGGTGCAGGACCAGCGCCACCCCCGCGATCGTCGCACCCGTCATCATGACCAACTCGAAGAAGCGGCCCGCAGCGGTGACGGGGGCACCGCTGATGACATCGCCGACCGAGCCCACCAGCGAAAGACCCGCGAGCAGAACGACGAGGCCGGCCGCGATCGCCACGGTCGGTTCGAAGTGCCACCCCAGCTTGGGGCTGAGCCAATAGAGCAGGATCGGCGGCGCGGTGGCGATCGCGCCGCCAACCGCGTACTGGAAGAAGAACGGCAGCCCGTACTTGTTGAGACGCCTGTTGACGCGGTCGATCGTCATGGCGCTCAGGGCGCCGACCAAACACACCAGCCAGTCCGCACCGAGAGTTCCCGCCGTCGCAAATGCGAGCATGCCCCACGCCAGGGTCGCGACCCAGCGCTTGTAGGGGTGCGGTGCGGTGATGATGGCGTCAAGTTCGTCGCGAGCGTCCGACGTGGACACCTTTCCATCGCGGATGCGGGCGATCAGGCGGTCGACGGCCGCCAGTCGGCTGAAGTCCAAGGACCGGGATTGCACGTTGTGAAAGGTGCTGGCCGGCGGCGACGACGGTCCGCGGGAGGCGGCGATGTGGATCGCCGTGTTGATGACGTCGACTTCGCATCGCTCGATGCCGTAGGCGGCGGTGATCGCGCTGACCTGGTCCATCGTGGCGGTCGCGGGCATCCCGGTGGCCATCAGGATGGCGCCGATGGTCCCGGCTAGATCGAGTACCTCGCTTACGTGCGCGTCGGAGGCGTTATCGACTTCCGCGCGCACGGACGTCGCGATCCGCGGCAGGCCGTCCGTGGGTGGCTCCGTCTCCCGAACGATCCGGGTCAGGATCCCGCGCTGACGCGCCCGCCGCGGTTGGCCCGTGCAATCACGGGTCGACTCCACTACTACTGCCCTCCCCTGCCAGAGAACGATCTCAGGCACTAACGATGGCCGGGCACCGACGCTCCTCGCGCCCATGACCAGCCGCTTTGATTTCTTCTGTTTGCTTGTGCTCAACGCCGGAGTCGATGCTCAGGCCTTTGCGACCCAGACAGTCATGAGCAAAACCAAGTTTACTCATGGCAACACGGTGGATCATATGGCGGATTCTGTGAGAGTGACCACAGTCCGCCGGGGCTGAGGATCGCCGCCGCGCGCCTGAAAGGGCAGGAGCGCATCACGGGGGTCTCCGAGGCGCAAATCATGCACAAGGCAACGAATCGGGCGAACAGGCCCCAGGCCCCAACGACGGCCCGCGGGATAGCGCGACTGGCACAAAATTGGCGTGTCGCTGTGTAGTCCGCGCCCTGCGCCTAAGCGAAAGCGCTCACAAATCCCGAGCCTCACGTCGGCGTCACCTGAAGGGAAACGGAGGGCTCATCAGAGTAATCGTCGAGTAGGTCGCGGTGTAGCCGCGATCGCAGCCCCGACAAGGATCCCGTACACCGCTATCGATAACGCATCGACGACTATGGAGCCCAGGTCCACGGCGACGGCAAGACCGCCGAGAGCGCCTACGAATGTGCCCATGACGATGTGCTGTGGTGAATAGGTCGGCACCATGGCGGCGAAGGCCGACATGGCGAAACCGGCTGGGTAGGTCACGAAGATGTATCCGTCGCTGTTCGGCGCGATGCCAAGTACCGCGTTCTGGAACGCTCCGACCACCGCAGCCACAGCAACCGTGTGCCCCAGCGGCCATACGCTTCGTCTGGCTGCCGACACCACCACGGCCAACAGTGCCGCGGATAATGCGCCATTAAGCGTCGCAATGACGATGGACCATTGCACTTCGGAGTCGATATTCGGCTGGTAGCACTGAACCGTGATCGAGACTAGTCCCCCGATCAACGATAGGACGCCTGAACTTGCGGCAATCAATAATGGTGAGCGAGCCCAAGCCGCAGGTGGATTGATATGTTCGTCAATTCGCGCTACCAGTTTTTCGACCTCTGATCGCCATCCTTCCAGTGAAAGGTTCACATCTTGACGAGAACTGAGCATTTCAAGATCGTCAGGTAGATCGGCAGTCGTCGGCATCACCGCACCATTGACCAGCACCGGCACGACGAGTACTCCTCGTTTCAGGGCCTCCGTAACCTCGATGCGCACCCAGTCGTAGGGATCGTCGATACGACGTAGCCCGTCTGCCCGGCGGCCGAACCAGTTCGGCCCAATGACGGCGATCATCGCATTGCATTGGGCAACCCGGTGCCTGATGATGCCCGGAAAGTCGGCACCGAGCGGAGTGCTATCGATATCCCGATAGATGTTTGCAGCGCCGAATTGCTCGACAAGACGATCATAGAGTCGCCCCGTCTCCGCGCCTGAGTCATCACGGCGGTAGCTAAGGAATAGCGAGGACATTCAAGCAGGCTTCTTTTTGGCCAAGGCGTGGACGCCCATTCAGCAAGCGATAACCGTCGTAACGAATGCGTACCGCGCACCGCGCATTGCGTGCACCATAAACCTCCCCTCGCTCCGGACGTCAAGGCTATGTACGGGACGCGTTGGGTGTCCAGCCTCCTCTGGTGGATGGTCTCGGCCCAAATGAGAGCGCCCCCGGGCCAACAGGGCCGGGGGCGCTCCATAGCAACTACTCAGTGGTGGTGGTGCCCGTGGCCGTGCCCATGGCCATGGTCATCGGCGGCCGCAGCGGGCCGGTCGACGACCGCGGTCTCGGTGGTGAGAACCATCCGGGCGACCGACGCCGCGTTCAGCACCGCTGAACGGGTGACCTTCACCGGGTCCACGACGCCGTCGGCGACCAGGTCACCGAACGACAGCGTGGCGGCGTTGAGGCCCTGCCCGGCCGGCAGCTCGGCGACCTTGTTGACCACCACGGAGCCGTCCAGGCCCGCGTTGGTGGCGATCCAGTACAGCGGGGCGGTCAGCGCGGAGGCGAACACATCGACCCCGAGCGCCTCATCGCCGGAAAGCGACTCTCGCAGCGACGTGAGCACCGACCCGGCCTGCACCAGGGCGACGCCACCGCCGGGGACGATGCCCTCCTCGACGGCGGCCTTGGCCGCTGCGACGGCGTCCTCGACGCTTTCCTTGCGTTCCTTGAGCGCCGTCTCGGTGGCGGCACCGACCTTGATCACGGCCACACCGCCGGCCAGCTTGGCCAGCCGCTCCTCGAGCTTCTCGCGGTCCCAATCCGAATCGGTGGCCTCGATCTCGGCGCGGAGCTGCGCCTTGCGGCCGTCGATGGCGTCCTGCGTGCCACCGCCGTCGACGATGATCGTGGAGTCCTTGGACACCACGACCCGCCGCGCCGAACCGAGCACGTCCAGACCGACCTCGCGCAGCACCAGCCCGACGTCCGGGTTGACCACCTGGCCGCCCGTGACGACGGCGAGATCGTCCAGGAACGCCTTACGCCGGTCCCCGAAGAACGGCGCCTTGACCGCCACGGCCTTCAGCGTCTTGCGAATGGCGTTGACGACCAGCGTCGACAGCGCCTCACCCTCGACGTCCTCGGCGACGATCAGCAGCGGCTTACCCGCCTCGGCGACCTTCTCCAGCAGCGGAAGCAGGTCGGGCAGCGAGCTGATCTTCTCGCGGTGCAGCAGCACCAGCGCGTCGTCGAACGCCGCCTCCTGCGCGTCGAAGTCGGTGATGAAGTACGCCGAGATGAAGCCCTTGTCGAAGCCGACACCCTCGGTGACCTCCAGCTCGGTGTTGACGGTCGACGATTCCTCGACCGTGACGACACCGTCGTGACCCACCTTGGTCATCGCCTCGCCGACCAGCTCACCGATCTGCTCGTCGCGCGACGACACGGTCGCCACCTGAGCGATGGCCGTTTTGTCGCTGACGGGGGTGGCAGCGGCCAGCAATGCCTCGGACACGGCGTCGGCGGCCTTGCTGATTCCCACTCCGAGAGCGATCGGGTTGGCCCCCGCCGCCACGTTGCGCAGACCGCGCTTGACCAGCGCCTGCGCCAGCACGGTCGCGGTGGTGGTGCCGTCTCCGGCGACGTCGTTGGTCTTGGTGGCCACCGACTTCACCAGCTGCGCACCCAGGTTCTCGAACGGATCGTCCAGGTCGATCTCACGGGCGATGGTGACACCGTCGTTGGTGACCTGCGGTCCGCCGAAGGCCTTGGCGAGCACCACGTGCCGACCGCGCGGACCCAGCGTCACCTTCACTGCGTCTGCGAGTTTGTCGACACCGACTTCCATTGCGCGGCGTGCAGTTTCGTTGAACTCAATCTGCTTGCTCATGTATGTCTTTCCTGACTCCTGACGCGTGCCGCCCCGGACATCGCCCGTGGGAACGGGGATCTCCGGGGCGGAACACGACTGATTACTTGGAGACGACTGCCAGCACGTCGCGCGCGGACAGGATCAGGTACTCCTCGCCGTTGTACTTGATCTCGGTGCCGCCGTACTTGCTGTAGATGACGGTGTCGCCCTCCGACACGTCCAGGGGAATCCGCTTCTCGCCGTCCTCATCCCAGCGGCCGGGGCCTACTGCGACGACGGTGCCTTCCTGCGGCTTCTCCTTGGCGGTGTCGGGGATGACCAGACCGGATGCGGTCGTGGTCTCGGCCTCATTGGCCTGTACGAGGATCTTGTCCTCGAGTGGCTTGATGTTCACGCTCGCCACGATTGGAGCCCCTTCACTCTGTTCAGGTGGTCCGGGTGTATCCCGGGCCGGTTTGGGATTGCCAGGTGTTCGGCATTGGTCCCCCTCGCGCCGTCGTCGCGGGTGCCGACACAGGGGCGGGCCGTCTGCCACCTAGCACTCTATACACGCGAGTGCTAGCACTCAAGGCTGCCCCTGGCTTGGTCGGTCAGCGCTAGGTCTGACGACTGCGGTGTTGGTGGACGCGACGTTGGTTCACACACCGCCGTGCCTGCACCCATGCGCGTACTCGCCGCGCGAACTTGTCGTCGTCAAGACAATCTGACCGGGCGCGACGAATCGCCCGTTGCCTGACGGCACCGTCCGCCGCCGTTCTGAGCCCGGGCGTTCAGCCCGAGGGATCAGCCCACCTGCCCCTTGACCACCGGCAGGCCGGGGTCACTGGGCACGTCCAGCGGCGACGGCGCCGCGCCGGCGGCGATCAGGTGCGCCGCGAAGGAGGCGATCATGGCGCCGTTGTCGGTGCACAACCGCGGCCGCGGGATCCGCAGCGTCAGCCCCGCCGTCGCGCACCGTTCCGCCGCCAGCTCACGCAGCCGCGAGTTCGCTGCCACCCCGCCGGCGATGAGCAGCGTCGAGACGCCCAGATCGGTGGCCGCGCGCACCGCCTTGAGCGTCAGCACATCGGCGACCGCCTCCTGGAACCCCGCGGCGACGTCGGCCTGGGCGGCATCGGGATTCCGCTCGACATGGCGCGCGACTGCGGTCTTGAGACCGGAGAAGCTGAACGAGTACGGATCGTCACGCGGCCCCGTCATACCTCGCGGGAAGACGACGGCGTCGCGGTGGCCGACGCGGGCCAGCTCGTCGAGCACCCGCCCGCCCGGATACCCGAGCCCGAGCAGGCGGGCCACCTTGTCGTAGGCCTCACCGGCGGCGTCGTCCACGGTGCTGCCGAGTTCGACGATCGGCTCGCCCAGCGACCGCACATGCAGCAGGTTCGTGTGCCCACCCGACACCAGCAGTCCCACGCTCTCCGGCAGTGGACCATGCTCGAACACGTCGGCGGCCAGATGGCCGCCCAGGTGGTTCACCGCATAGAACGGCACCTCCCACGCCGCCGAATACGCCTTCGCCGCAGCCACGCCCACCAACAGCGCACCGGCCAGTCCCGGCCCGATGGTGGCGGCGACGACATCGGGCCTGCGCACCCCGGCGACGTCAAGGGCGCGGCGCATGGTGGGACCGAGCGCCTCCAGATGCGCACGCGAGGCAACCTCGGGCACCACACCGCCGAACCGGGTGTGCTCGTCGACGCTCGACGCGACCTCGTCGGCCAGCAACGTCACGGATCCGTCGGCCCCCAGTTGGGCGATGCCAACGCCGGTCTCATCGCAGGAGCTCTCGATCGCCAGGATGATCGTCACGGCCGCGATCCTTCCGCAGTAGAGCGCGGATCGCGGCGCATGGTGTACGCATCGGCGCCGCTGGCCCGGTAGTAACGCTTACGCAACCCGATCCTGACGAAACCCACGCTCTCGTAGAGTCCGATTGCGGGCTCGTTGTCGGTTCGGACTTCCAGGAACACCACACCGCCCGCCGCGTATTCGAGCAGTTCGGTGAGCATCGTCCGCCCGATACCCTTGCCCTGATGGGTCGGATCGACACCGATCGTGTGGATCTCGTACTCGTAGGGCGGTTTTCGACCCAGCCTGGCGATGCCGGCATAGCCGATCACGACATCGTTGTCACGGGCCGCGACGTAATGGTTGTGCTGCGCCTTCAACTCGGCCAGGAACGCCCGCGCTGGCCACGGATCGTCGCCGCCGAAGAGTTGCGCCTCCAACTCCGCGCACCGCGCGGCATCGCCGGCCCGCAAACCGTCGTAGACGAACCCGGTCGCCTTGCCCTCGGCGCTCACCTCGACACTGTGGTCTGCTCGGCCAGCGGTTTCGCGTCGGGACGGCGCAGGTACAACGGCACCAGCGGCACAGGGTCGACCGACCAGTCCGCGACCGCGCGCACCAGCCCGCCCGGCGTCGGGTACACCGCCAGGACACGCGGCGTCATTTCCGCAGGGTCAACCAGTGCGGCGTGCTCGGGTGATCCCGCGATCACATCGAGCCCGTCGGCGGTCACATCGGTGGGAGCGCTCACCGCAGGTCCGTGCGTCCGGATACCGTCGCGGTAACGCGCCCAGTACACCTCGCGACGCCTGGCGTCGGTGACGACGAGCGCCGCACCTGTCGTGAATACGCCGATGGCATCGAGGCTGCACACCCCGTGCACGGGTACGCCGAGCGCGTGACCGTAGGCCGCCGCCGTCGCCATGCCCACCCGAAGGCCGGTGAAAGGCCCTGGGCCACAACCGACCACGACGGCGTCGATGTCGCCGGGCGATACGCCCGCCACGCTCAGGGCTGCCACGATGTTGGGGGTCAGCCGCTCCGCGTGCGCACGGGCGTCGATGGTGACCTGCTCGGCGAGTCGCTCGACCACGCCGTCCTCGCCGCGCTGCACCACCCCGGCGGTGACTGCGGGCGTCGCGGTGTCGATCGTCAACACAATGCGGCCACTCACGGCACGCACCACTGCCAGATGGCGGTTCTGACCTCGGTGTCGGATCCCCGTTCGAGCCGGATGTCCAAGTGCCGATCCGAAAGCCGTTCGGCCAGGCCCTCACCCCACTCCACGACCACAACCGCGGCGTCGAGGTCGGTGTCGAGGTCGAGCGAGTCGAGTTCCCCGAGTAGGTCGTACCCGGAATGGTCAAGCAAGCGGTACATGTCGACGTGCACCATCGCAGGTGCGCTGGCACGCCGCGCCCGATGCACCCGGGCCAGGACGAACGTCGGCGAGGTCACCGGTCCCTCGACATCCATGCCCTCGGCGATCCCCTTGGCCAGCACCGTCTTTCCGGCTCCCAGCGGCCCGGACAGCACCACCACGTCGCCGGCGCGTAGCCCCCTGCCGAGCCGGGCACCCAGTGCCAAGGTGTCACCCGGGGTCGGCAGCTCCGCCGTGCCGTCGCGGCGCGGCGCGGACGGTTCAGCCATTGGGGCGGCTCCGTTCGCGCAGCCGCCGCTTCATCGCCGTGAGCTTGGACGGGGTGGCCCGCTCGACCAGCCGCACCAGCGCATCGTCGACGACCGACGGCTGCTCAAGCTGCACCAGATGGCCTGCGCCACCGATGATCTCGAGTTCCGAATCGGGCAGCTCCGCCGACATGGCCTGCGAGCGATCCATGGGGGTGATCAGGTCTCGGTCCCCGCAGGCGATCAGCGTGGGAACCCTGGTCAGGGTGGACAGCGCAGCGCTCTCGTCGTGCACCTCGAGGGCGTGCAGGAACTCGACCAGCGTGGCGATCGGGGTGTCGTGCATCATCTTCTCCGAGAACGCAACGACGCTGGGACTCACCTTCGTGTTGCCGTAGGACGCAGCCCGAAGGATCGGGCCAAGCACCGACCGTGCCGCGCCCCTGGTCCTGTGCAACATCCCCGGCGCGTACCGCCCGGCGAGTAGCGCGGCTTCCAGGGCCGGATTCTTGAGGATCTCCCCCAACGGAGATCCCGAAACTCCTTCAGCGGCAGAAGAGATGATCGCCGCACCGGCGATCTTGGCCGGATACCGATTGGGGAACTGACGCGCATGCGACAGGACCGTCATACCACCCATCGAGTGGCCGACGAGCACCACCGGGCCACGCGGCGCCATGACCGCCAGCACGGTCTCCAGATCCTGCCCCAACTGTTCCACCGTGTAGGTGTCCGAAGGAGCATTGCCGGAGCGCCCGTGGCCGCGCTGGTCGTAGAACACCATGCGGACCTGTGGGCCCCACTGCTCTGCCAACGCGGCCCGCTGAAAGTGGAAGGCGCCCATGCGCAGACAGAAGCCATGCGCGAAAACGACCGTCAGCGGCGCATCGTCGGGTCCCACCTCGCGAACGGCGAGGGGCACCCCGTCCGGCGTGGTGACCACGTAGCTGCGGTCGGCGTCGAGCAGTTCGAAATCCTCAGCGGCATAAGGGTCGTCTTCGACCTTGACCAACCGGGAGCCTACCGACCGCGCCACCGAGATCCCCGCTACCGTACCGAGCGTGGTCAACCCGGCGGCGCCTGCCAGCCAGCGGCCGCTCTGCCTGTGGGCGTGCCGCTGTCCGGTTTTGTTGTCACCCAAGACGGTTGGCCTGTCCTGGAGCTTCGCGGTAGGTCCGGACCACCCGGCCGCGCGGGCTGGTCACGATCTCATAGTGGATGGTGTCCAGCAGATCCGCCCAGTCCTGCGCCATGGGTTCGCCATCGGTTCCCGGTCCGAACAGGATCGCGTCGTCACCCTCGCCGACGCCGACCTCGCCGGGCCCGAGGTCGACCACGAACTGATCCATGCAGATCCGGCCGACGTTCGGGTAGCGCCTGCCGTTGATGAGCACCTCGATTCGACCGCTGAGGCCCCGGAAAACCCCGTCCGCGTAGCCGATCGGCAGCAGCGCCAGCGTAGTGTCGCGGTCGGCGATCCAGGTGTGGCCGTAGGACACCCCGTCACCGGCCCGCACCGAACGAACCATTGCCACATGACATTTCAAAGTCATTGCGGGACGAAGACCCATATCGCCGCACTCCGGGATGGGGCTCAGACCGTAGACGGCGATACCAGGCCGAACCATGTCGTAGGACAGATCGGGGCGGGCCATCACGGCCGGAGAGTTGCTCAGGTGCGCCACCTCGAAGCGCACACCCTGATCGCGGGCCTGACGGCGCATCGCGGTGAACCGCTGGGCCTGCAGGTCGTTGACCGGGTGCTGCGGATCGTCGCCGTTGACCAGATGCGACATCAGGCCGCGCACCCGTATGGCGTCGGCGGCGACGGCGCGCCGCAGCGCGGTCAGCACGGACGGGTAATCGGCGGCGGCGACACCGTTGCGGTTGAGGCCGGTGTCGACCTTGACGGTGACGGTGGCCGTGCGGCCCGTCAGGTTCACGGCATCGAGCACCCCGTCGAGCTGGCGCACCGACGACACCGCGACCTGCACATCGGCACGCAGCGCCGGCGCAAAATCCGTACCGGGCGGATGCAACCACGCCAGCACCGGCGCGGTGATGCCGTCGCGGCGCAACGCCAGCGCTTCGTCGATGGTCGCGACCCCGAGTTCGGCGGCGCCCGCCGCCAGTGCGGTGCGCGCGACGTGGGTGGCGCCGTGGCCGTAGCCGTCCGCCTTGACCACGGCCATCACCTGCGCGCTGCCCGCGTGTTCCGCCAGTACTCGCACGTTGTGCTCGACGGCGCCGAGGTCGATGACGGCCTCGGTGCCGGGATTCAGGGATGTCCTCAGTTCGGTCGTGTGCATGCTCATGTCACCATCGCCGATTGTCCCAGACCACGCGACCCGCGGTACCGAGACGTCAGTGTGCGAACGGTCTCAGCTGGTCGAACTGGCCGCGGGGCTTGAGCGTGTCGAGGTGACCGAGTGCGGTAATCACGTCGTCACGCAGCGCGCGGGCGAGGTCGGCCGAGAAGCCCTCGCGCACCACCACCCGCAGCACCGCCACGTCGGTGGCGTCGTCGGGCATGGTGTAGGCAGGCACCTGCCAGCCGAATGCGCGCAGCGATTCGGACACGTCGAATTCGGTGTAGCCGCGCTTATCCTTGAGCCGGAAACTGACCACCGGAATTGCCGAACCGTCCGAGATCAGCTCGAAGTGCTCACTGCCACGCAGCTGGTCGCCCAGCCAGCGGGCGGTCTGGGACAGGCACTGCATCACCTGCCCGTAGCCCTCGCGGCCCAGCCGCAGGAAGTTGTAGTACTGGCCGACGACCTGGTTGCCCGGCCGGGAGAAGTTCAGCGTGAAGGTCGGCATGTCCCCGCCGAGGTAGTTCACCCGGAACACCAGGTCCTCCGGTAGATGTTCGGCGCTGCGCCACACGACGAACCCGATGCCCGGATACGTGAGCCCGTATTTGTGCCCGCTGACGTTGATCGACACCACGCGCGGCAACCGGAAGTCCCATACCAGGTCGGGGTGCAGGAACGGTACGACGAAGCCGCCGCTGGCCGCGTCCACATGCACCGGGACGTCGGCGCCGCCGCCCGAGGCCAGCGTGTCGAGCGCCGCACAGATGTCGGCGACCGGCTCCAGCTCGCCGGTGAAGGTGGTGCCCAGGATGGCCACCACCCCGATGGTGTCCTCGTCGACGTTGTCGAGCACCTGCTGGGGCGTGATGACATAACGCCCCTCCTCCATCGGCAGGTAACGCGGTTCGACGTCGAAGTAGCGGCAGAACTTCTCCCACACGACCTGGACGTTGGACCCCATCACCATGTTCGGCGTGCGGCCCTTCCAGGCATCCGTCTGATCTGCTCCTCGCGTGCGCTGGCCGACCTTCTGGCGCCACCGCCACTTCATCGCCAGACCGGCCAGCATGACGGCCTCGCTTGACCCGATGGTGGACACCCCGGTGGCGCTGGCGGGGTCATCGTCGCGCAGGTCTTCGGCGTGGAACAGGTCGGCGACCATGCACACGCAGCGTTGCTCGATCGCCGCGGTGGCAGGGTACTCGTCCTTGTCGATCATGTTCTTGTCGAACGTCTCGGCCATCAGCTTCTCGGCCTCGGGATCCATCCAGGTGGTGACGAACGTCGCCAGGTTCAGCCGCGAGCTGCCGTCGAGCATCAGTTCGTCGTGGATGAACCGGTAGGCCGTGCCGGGGTCCATCGCGTCGTCGGGCAGACGAAGAGACGGCACCGGGGCCATCGCCAACCGCCCCGTGTAGGCCGGGGCGATGTGGGGGACGTGGGTCGGATTTCGCGGCATGCCGATCATTACTACACGCTGGCGATGGCGGCCCGCAGGTGGGCCAGGATGCGCGACGCGGAGGTCGGCGCGGGACGGGGACCAGGGTCGGCGGCGGACAAGTTGGCGGCCCGCGCGTGCACGAAGGCCGCTGCCGCGGCCGCTTCTGCGGGTGTCAGGCCGGCAGCCAACAGGGCGCCGATCACTCCCGAGAGCACATCACCCGACCCGGCAGTGGCCGCCCACGACCCGCCGGCCGGGTTGAGGAACACCCGCGCGCCCGGTTCGGCGATGACCGTGACATTGCCCTTGAGCAGCACGGTGGCGCCCAGCCGGTCGGCCAGGGCGCGGGTTGCCCCGACGCGATCGTCTCCGGGCGGTTGCCCTGCCAGCCGTGCGAACTCGCCCGCATGCGGTGTGAGCACCGTGGGTGCCGCACGGCCCGCGACGAGGTCGGGGTGCGCGGCGAGCAGGGTGAGCGCATCGGCGTCGACGATCACCGGCAGCTCGGTGTCCAGGACGTGGCGCAGCGTGTCCGCAGCCGCCGCATCGGTGCCCATGCCGGGCCCGACCACCCAGGCCTGAACCCGGCCCGCGGACGCGGCATCGCCAGTGGCGATCACCTCGGGCCAATGCGAAAGCACCTGCTGTGCAGCGCTTCCCGCGTACCGAACCATGCCCGACGTGGCAGCGACGGCGGCGCCCGTGCACAGCACGGCCGCACCCGGGTACGTCGCCGAGCCTGCCATCACGCCGGTGACGCCCTGGGTGTACTTATCGTCGGTGGGTCCGGGCAGCGGCCAGCGGGCCGCGACGTCGGCGGCCTCGAGACCCAGCACCTCGGTTGGCGGTAGGTCCAGGCCGATGTCGACGAGTTCCACGCGACCGCAATCAGCCAGGGCGTGAACGGGTTTGAGGCCGCCGAAGGTGACCGTCAGCGCGGCGTTCACGTGTGGCCCGCTCACCGCGCCAGTGTGGACGTCGACCCCGCTGGGGAGGTCGACCGCCACGACCGGGATGCCCGCACCGTCCGCCGCGGCGAACACCTCGGCGGCCGCCGGCCGCAGCGGACCGGATGCGCCGATGCCCACCACGCCGTCGATCACCAGGTCGGTGCCCGCCGGAGTGCGTTGCACCACACGCCCACCCGCGGTGAGGAACGCCGAAAGCGCCTTGCGATGCGCACGTTCCGGATCGAGCAGCACCGCACTGGTGGACGCGCCGCGGCGGCGCAGGAACGTCGACGCCCACAGCGCGTCACCGCCGTTGTCGCCAGAACCGATGACAGCGCAGACGCTTCTGCCGGTCAGCCCGCCGGTGCGCGCCACCAGTTCCCGGATGACCGCCATCGCCAGCCCGTACGCCGCGCGCCGCATCAGGACGCCGTCGGGCAGGCTGGCCAGCAACGGAGCCTCGGCGTCGCGGATCGCATCCGCGGTGTAGTAACGGCGCATCCTAGTCAGGATCGCACGCCCGGGGGCGCCGCCAGGGTGGTGGGCTCAGGGATTCGGCGCGGCCTGCGTTGCCAGCCCGGAAACGATGACGGTGATGCCGAACTCGAAGCGCGCGTCGAAGTCGACCAGCGACGCGCCGAACGGTTCGACCTCGTGATCGGCTCCGACGGAATCCATTCAGAGGTGCGAAGAAGGGTCTTCGGTGACGGTGCCGCGCGGGTCCACCTCGACACCTATGTCGCGTTCTGGACCGCCGAGAATCATCTCGGGCTGGCCGACGAGTCCGTGATGTACAGCGAGCCGGGTCGCAGCATCGGCATGCGCACCATCCTGGGCGGCTCGAAAGTGATGGCGTTCTTCACATTCGTGGCGGTAAACCCGCCTATCACCACCGCGACACCGAGACGCAGAAGCGCATCACCGAACTGCGCGGCGCAGGAATGGGCTGGGAAGCCGCCCCGCTATTGGCCCAGGTCCGCACCGCCGACGACTTCTACTTCGATGCGTGCGCCCAGATCAAGCTGGACAGCTGGGCGCGCGGCCGTGTCGGTCTGATCGGCGACGCCGCCTACTGCGCCTCTCCGCTTTCCGGGCACGGCGCGACGATCGCGATGGTCGGCGCCTACGTCCTGGCGGGCGAGCTGGCGACCGCAGGTGGCGACCACACGGCGGCGTTCGCCCGGTACCGGGAGCGACTCGCGCCGCGGATCGCCCGCATACAGGACAGCGCGCCGGCCAACGGCCGGACGATGACACCGGAGACCAACCTCGGGATCTGGTTCCGCTCGACCCTCACCCGCCTCACCGAGCGGTTGCCCGCCAAGGCGCTGCTGGTGCGCGACCAGGTCGAGATGTCGAACGCGTTCGTATTGCCACGCTACGCGTGAGCCTGCCGACGATCCTCGTCACCGCCGGGTCGGTCACTCGACAGTGACGGACTTGGCCAGGTTTCGTGGTTTGTCGACGTCGTAGCCGCGGGCGCACGCCACCGACGCGGCGAACACCTGCAGCGGGATGGTCGACAGCAACGGCTGGAAAAGCGTTGTTGTCGAAGGCAACTCGAAGATATGGTCGGCGTAGGGGCGGACCGTGTCATCCCCTTCCTCGGCGATGACGACGGTGACCGCACCGCGCGCCTGGATCTCGCGGATGTTCGACAGCAACTTGGCGTGCAGCATCGCCGAACCCTTTGGCGAGGGCATCACGACGATGACGGGCAGGTCGTCCTCGATCAGCGCGATGGGCCCGTGTTTGAGCTCACCGGCCGCGAAACCCTCGGCGTGCATGTACGCCAGCTCCTTGAGCTTGAGCGCACCCTCCAGCGCGACGGGGTAGCCGACATGTCTGCCGAGGAACAGCACGGCCGGCGAATCGGCGAACCGGCGGCCCAGCTCGACGATGGGTTCGAGATTGTCCAGCACCTGCTGCACCAGCCTGGGCATGGCCTCCAGTTCCCGGTATTCGCGGGCGACCTCGTCCGGGTACTTGATGCCCCGGGCCTGCGCGAGCGCCAGACCGACGAGGTAGTTGGCGGCGATCTGCGCCAGGAACGTCTTGGTGGCCGCCACGCCGATCTCCGGGCCGGCACGTGTGTAGAGGACGGCGTCGGCCTCGCGGGGGATCTGGCTGCCGTTGGTGTTGCAGATGGCCAGCACCTTGGCCTTCTGGCTCTTGGCGTGGCGCACCGCCTCCAGCGTGTCGGCGGTCTCGCCGGACTGGGAGATCGCGACGACAAGGGTGCTGCGGTCCAGAACGGGGTCGCGGTAGCGGAATTCGCTGGCCAGCTCGACCTCTACGGGCAGCCGCGTCCAGTGCTCGATCGCGTACTTGGCGAGCAGGCCGGAGTGATACGCGGTGCCGCAGGCCACCACGAACACCTTGTCGACATCGCGCAGCTCCTGGTCGGAGAGTCGCTGCTCGTCGAGCACGATCCGGCCGTCGACGAAATGCCCGAGCAGGGTGTCGGCTACCGCGTCCGGCTGCTCGGCGATCTCCTTGAGCATGAAGTAGTCGTGGCCGCCCTTCTCGGCGGCCGACACGTCCCAGTCGATATGGAAGTGCCGGGCATTCGCGTCATCGGGGTTGCCGTTGAAGTCGGTGACCCGGAACCCGTCGGCGGTGATGATCACCGCCTGGTCCTGTCCCAGTTCGACGGCGTTGCGGGTGTGCTCGATGAACGCCGCCACATCGGAGCCGACGAACATCTCGCCGTCCCCGACGCCGAGAACCAGCGGAGTCGAGCGCCTGGCCGCGATGATCATCCCCGGCTCGTCCGCGTTGGCGAAGACCAGGGTGAAATGCCCTTCGAGCCTGCGCAGGACGGCCAACACCGACGCGGGGAAATCTCCCGCGGTGTCGCCGTGCCGGTACTCGTGGGCGACCAGGTGCACCGCAACCTCCGTGTCGGTGTCGCTGGCGAACTCGACGCCGGCTACCTCGAGTTCGTGGCGCAGCGACGCGAAGTTCTCGATGATGCCGTTATGGACGACGGCGATCTTGCCGGCGGCGTCACGGTGGGGGTGAGCGTTGCGATCGGTCGGCCTGCCGTGCGTGGCCCAGCGGGTGTGTCCCATCCCGGTGCTTCCCACGAGGTGGGCATCACCGGCCTCATCGAGAGCCGCCTCCAGGTTGGCCAGCCGGCCGGCGCGGCGGTGAACCGTCAGTCCGCCGTGTCCGTCCAGCAGTGCCATACCCGCGGAGTCATAGCCCCGGTATTCCATTCGACGCAGGGCATCAACGACGACATCGCGTGCGTTGCCCGACCCGACGTAGCCGACGATCCCACACATAGCTACTCAGAGTAGTGCAGCACCGTGCCGCCCACCGGGAACGTGTTGACACCGTTGTGTTTGCTACCACATACCAAACGTGTCGTCGCCCTCTGGCAACGTCGCTGCTGAATCCCTGTTCCATCCGCTTTCCGTAGATCGGATCGCACGAATGACGGCTAACACACAATGTTGCCCAAGGGTACAAAACTCCGTCGCCCGACGGTGTGGTTTTGTCGGTGCGCGGACCGTGGTCACGCGTAGAGCGGGCAGGCGGCTCCGATGGGTTACGGTCATCGGGTGGCGAGCACGAAGAGGCTGTTCAAGGCGTTGACCCGGCGCGGGCCCCATCGCGTTCTGCGCGGCGACCTCGCGTTCGCCGGGCTGCCTGGCATCGTCTACACCCCGGAATCGGGTCTGAATCTGCCTGGCGTCGCCTTCGGCCATGACTGGCTCGCCACGGCGGACCGCTACCGCGGCACGCTGGAGCATCTGGCGTCGTGGGGAATCGTGGCCGCCGCGCCGAACACCGAGACGAGCGTCGCGCCCTCGGTGATGAACCTGGCCTTCGACCTGGGCACGGCGCTGGACATCATTACCGGCGTGCGGCTGGGGCCCGGCAAGATCAGCGTGCATCCCACCAAGCTCGCAGTCGCGGGCCACGGGTTCGGGGGCGCGGCCGCGGTGTTCGCGGCGGCCGGTATGCCGGTGAAGCCGAAGGCCGCGGTTGCGCTGTTCCCCACCGTGACCAAGCCGCGCGCCGAGCAGCCCGCGGTGTCACTGAAGGTGCCGGGGCTGGTACTGACCGCGCCCGGCGATCCGGTCACGCTGCGGTCCAACGCAGTCGAGTTGGCCCGTGCGTGGCAGACCTCGACGCTGCGTACGGTCGACGTAAAGGCGGGTGGGCTGATCGAGGGACGCCGGCTGGCCCGGGTCGTCGGACTGCCCGGCGCGGATCGTGACAGCCAGAAGGTAGTGCGGGCATTGCTGACCGGATACCTGCTGCACATGCTGACCGGTGACAAGGAATACCGGGAGTTCGCAGATCCCGACGCACCGCTCCCCAAGACCCGGCCGGCCGACCCGAACGCGAACCCGGTGGACCTCGAGGACAAGGTCGTCGCACTGTTGAAGCCCTGATGCGGGCCAACAACCGGTCGTGTGTATAACTCAGCGATGCGCACCGGGATCTTTCTCAGCTACGCGGGCGGGTTCCGCGAGGCCGTCGAGGACATCGTCGAACTGGAACGGCTCGGCGTCGACATCGCCCTGGTGGCCGAGGCGTACACCTTCGACGCGGTGAGCCAGCTGGGCTACTTGGCGGCCAAGACCAGCACCATCGAGTTGGGGTCCGGCATCCTGCCGATCTACATCCGCACGCCGGCGTTGCTCGCGATGACGGCGGCCGGACTCGACTACGTCTCCGACGGCCGGTTCCGGCTGGGTATCGGGACGTCGGGGCCCCAGGTGATCGAGGGATTCCACGGCGTGCCCTTCGACGCACCGATCGGCCGCACCCGCGAGGTCGTCGAGATCTGCAGGCAGGTATGGCGCCGCGAGGACGTCCGCTATGACGGCAGGTACTACCAGATTCCGCTGCCCGCCGGTCGCGGAACCGGGCTCGGCAAAGCGTTGCACCTGATCAATCACCCTGTCCGAGAACACATTCCGATCACAATCGCGGCGCTCGGACCGAAGAACGTCGAGCTCGCGGCCGAGATCGCCGAGGGATGGCAGCCCATCTTCTTCTATCCCGAGATGGCCGACGCGGCGTGGGGAGGTGCGCTGCGTACCGGGCTGGCCAAGCGCGACCCGGCGCTGGGACCACTCGACACCGTGGTCAGCGCGAGCCTGGCGATCGGGGAGGATGTGGCTGACCGGCTCGCCTGGGTCAAACCGCAGCTGGCGCTCTACATCGGCGGGATGGGTGCCCGCGGCAAGAACTTCTACCACAACCTCGCCACCCGCTACGGCTTCGGCGCCGAGGCGGACCGCATCCAGGATATGTACCTGTCCGGCCGCAAGGGCGAGGCCATCGAGGCCGTCCCTGACGAGCTCGTGCGCAACGTGTCCCTGATCGGGCCGCGCGGTTACGTCAAGGAACGGATCGAGGCATACGCCGCCGCCGGGGCCACTACGCTGCTGGTTCACCCGCTGTCCGACGACCGCGGTGAACGCATCCGGATCGTCGAGGAGTTCCAGGAACTGCTTCCCTGACAGCGGCTCCGACGGCGTGAAGCAGCGGTCATCGACCGGCCTGCGGTAGTTCATCGGCGGCGATCTCACACGGCGTCTCCCCCTGCCCCGGCACCGCTGGCGGCTCGAGCGGTGCGATCGGCGGCGCCGCAGGCACCGGCGTCGCCGCGGGCTCGGGCGGCGGGTCCTCGGCCGACGGCCCGATGACGGATGCCTCCCCATCCGCGGTTGCCTCGCCGCCGCCCCCGTCGTCCTCATCGTCGATGTCCCCGGCGCCTTCACCGTCGATGTCCTCATCGTCCTCGTCGTCTTCACCGACGATGTCCTCATCGTCCTCGTCGTCCTCGTCGTCCTCGTCGGACACCTCGGACTCCCCGGCCTTGTCTGCTTTCTCACCGTCCGGGCCGGTATCACCGTCCTCGCCGGTCTCGCCGGCCTCGTCCCCGCCGTCCGCCTTGTCGCCGCCTTCTTCACGCGCGCCCTCGCCCCCGGTGGGGTCGCCGTCGAAGCCCGGGTCGGCACCCCCGAGCTCGGGTAAATCGAACCCGTCCCCGGCGGGCGGCATCAGGCCACCCAGCCCCTCGACAAGCCGTCGACCGAGATCGGCCAGTCCCGACACCCCGCCCACGCCGGGCAGGCCCGGTCCCGACAGCCCCGCCAGGCCCTCCTGCGGCGCTGCGGCGGGCGCCGTCAGAGCCGGATTTGCCGGTAGCGCCTGCTCCTGGGGAGCCGGCGCGGACGGCGCGGCCATCCACGCGGGCGGCTCGGCGGGCGCCGCACTCAACCGCGGTGACGGCGCGGCCGTCCATGCGGGCGGGGGCGCCGCGGAGAACACCTCGCCGCCACTGGTGGCACCCTCGGCCGTTCGCGCGGCCACAGCGGGCTCGCCCTCCGACGGGTTCCAGGGCGGCGCGAGGTCACCGGCCAAGGGAAACACGACCCCGGATTCCGCCCTCAGCTGGGCGGTCGCGGTGTCATAGGCGGTGCCCACCGCGGCCAGCGAACTGCGCATCGCCGTCAGGAAGTCCACCCGTATGTCGTTGTGCACGAACGGCGTCACCTGCTGGTCAATCAACTCGCTTGCCGCCGCGCGATCGCCTGCTCCCGTCGCGACCACCCGCGCCGCGGCCAACCACCCCGGCCGCTCGGCCTCCCGGCTCCCGTCGATGGCGATCACCGCGGCCACCTTCCGGTCCACGATCTGCGACAGGCTCTCGCACAAGGTGCCCAGCGCGTCGGCCGCGGCGCGGACCGCGGCGACACAATGTTGCGACGCGTCGCGGTGGCGGCGCAGGAATTCCAGCGCCACGTCGGCGCCGCCGCCGTGCCACGCCGCGCCAAGCGAGGAGACCTGGTCGTCCTGCAGGAGCAACGCGCGCTCCGTCGCCACCAGGGCCGCGGTCAGCGCCGCGCGGTCGCCGTCCAGTGCCGGCAGATCGAGGCCGTCCTCACTGCCGTACCAGTCGTTGAGCTGGGCGGGGTGTGCCGTCAGGTCCGGGTGCCGAAAACCGAGCAGGTGGGCGGCCCACACGTAGTCCTGGAGATTCTCGGCCGCGGGCCTGCCCTCTGCCAGACGGCCATCGACGTCGTGCGGCGCCGCCACGACTCAGCCCAGTCCCGCCGCCGCGCGGGACTCCGCGGTGCGGTAGCGATCGGCGGAGCCGCGCAACGCCGCGGCCACCTCGGCGGCCGCGCGGGACCACAACCGAAGCTGGTCGGCAACGTCCTCGACTGCCAGACGCAGCGCGTCACCCGACGCGACGTGAGCGCGCCCTGCCCTGGACCCGTCGAACGCCAAACCACTCAGGTGGTTGCGCGCCGCGGCTTCGACGACCGACACGACCTCGTCGTACTGGCGCGCCGCTGCGATCAGCGCCGCGACGTCGACGCGTGCGACATGAGCTTGTCCCATACCGGCTATGACGAAGCGGCCGCGCGGGCGGTTCCGTTTCTTCCCCCGGTCGCTTCGCTCCTGCCCCCTCGGGCCGTCTTCCCCCGGGTCGCTGCGCTCCTCCCGCGAGGCCGCGTTCAGCGCAGATTGCTGACGGACTCCGCGACCCGGACCGCCAGCTGTCGGGCGGTGTCCTCGTCGGCGGCCTCCACCATCACCCGGACCACCTGCTCGGTTCCCGAGGGACGGAGCAGGATGCGCCCGGTGCCGGCGAGCTCGGCTTCGGCCTGCTCCACCGCGGAACGCACCGACGATGCGGTAGCGACGGTCGCCTTGTCTGCGACCTCGACATTGATCAGCACCTGCGGCAACGTCCGCATCGGCGCCGCCAGCCCGGCGAGCGGCAAGCGCGTCTGCGCCATCCGCGACATCAACCGCAGACCGGTGAGGATTCCGTCGCCCGTCGTGCCCAGTGCAGGCATCACGATGTGGCCGGACTGTTCGCCGCCCAGCGAGAAATCACCCGCGCGCATTTCCTCGAGCACATAACGGTCGCCGACGCTCGTGGTGCGGACGTCGATACCCGCCGAACGCATTGCCAGATGCAGGCCCAGGTTGCTCATCACGGTCGCCACCAGCGTGTTCGACGCCAGCTCACCCGACTCCTGCATCGCAAGCGCCAGCACCACCATGATCGCGTCGCCGTCGATAAGGCGTCCGTTGGCGTCCACGGCCAGGCAACGGTCGGCGTCGCCGTCGTGGGCGAGCCCGAGGTCGGCGCCGTAGGACACGACCGCCGCCTGCAACCCCTCGACGTGGGTGGAGCCGCAGCCGTCGTTGATGTTCAGCCCGTTGGGTTCGGCGTTGAGCGCGATGACGTTGGCACCCGCCGCACGATAGGCGCGGGGCGCCGCCACCGACGCCGCGCCGTGCGCGCAGTCGACCACCACGGTCAGCGCATCCAGCCTTGTCGTGACGCCTTTGCCGATGTGCCTGAGATAGCGATCGAGCGCGTCGGCGGCGTCGACAACCCGCCCGATGCCCGCGCCGACGGGGCGGTCACCCGGACCGGCGTGCACCAGCTCCTCGAGGCGATCCTCGGTCGCGTCGTCGAGCTTGTGACCACCGGGCCCGAAGATCTTGATGCCGTTGTCGGGCATCGGGTTATGGGAGGCGGAGATCATCACGCCGAAGTCGGCGTCATAGGCACTCGTCAGATAGGCGACGGCGGGGGTGGGTAGCACCCCGACCCGCAACGCGTCGACACCCTCGCTGGTGAGTCCGGCGATCACCGCCGCCTCCAGCATCTCTCCGCTTGCCCTTGGGTCACGTCCCACCACCGCGACGCGGCGGCGTGCGTGCGCCGCGGCACCGGTGCCCGCGAGCCGGCGGGCCGCCGCCGACCCGAGCGCCAGCGCCAGTTCGGCGGTCAGCTCGGCATTGGCGACACCGCGCACTCCGTCGGTACCAAACAGTCGACCCATGCCGTCAACCTCTCACAGGGTGGCGTCTGACCCAAAACGATCCGCCGAGCGTGCGTGTTTGCGCGACGAC
>NZ_JBGAME010000045.1:0-12200 GCF_044223235.1 Mycobacterium sp. | reverse complement strand
GCGAGCAGGGACAGCAGGCTCGACTTTCCGTCGCCGTTGCGGCCCACGATGCCGATCCGGTCCCCCTCGTCCACGCCGAGCGAGACGCCGTCGAAGACCACCTTGGTGGGGTATTCGAGGTGCAGGGCTTCGGCCCCGAGCAGGTGCGCCACCCGCTCGACGTTAGCCTTACCGGTCCGGGCCCGTTGCGCCCTGTGCCATGATGTCGGGGCGATTCGCTGGCACATGAGGGGATTGACGTGCTGAACCTCTCGGCAATAACGGGGCCGGTGGGGCGGCTGATGGCCACCGCCCAGAACGGCCTTGAGGTGCTGCGCTACGGCGGGCTGGAGACCGGCTCGGTGCCCTCGCCGTTCCAGATCGTCGAAAGTGTCCCGATGTATCGGCTGCGCCGGTACTTCCCGCCCGACACCCGCCCGGGTGCGGCCTCGCCGGGACCGCCCGTGCTGATGGTGCACCCGATGATGATGTCCGCGGACATGTGGGACGTCACCCGCGACGACGGTGCGGTCGGCATCCTGCACAAGGCGGGTATCGACCCGTGGGTGATCGATTTCGGCTCACCCGACAAGGTCGAGGGCGGCATGCAGCGCACCCTCGCCGACCACATCGTGGCCCTCAACGAAGCCATCGACACCGTCAAGTCCGGGACCGGCCGCGACGTGCACCTGGCCGGCTACTCCCAGGGCGGGATGTTCTGCTACCAGACCGCCGCCTACCGCCGGTCCAAGGATCTGGCCAGCATCGTGGCGTTCGGTGCGCCGGTGGATACGCTGGCCGCTTTGCCGATGAACATGCCCGCGGGATTCGGCGCGGCGGCGGCGGACTTCATGGCCGATCACATCTTCAGCCGCATCGACATCCCGGGCTGGCTGGCCCGCGCCGGGTTCCAGATGCTCGACCCGATCAAGACGGCGCAGGCGCGGATGGACTTCCTGCTGCAGCTGCACGACCGCGAGGCGTTGCTGCCGCGCGAGCAGCAGCGGCGGTTCCTGGCCTCCGACGGCTGGATCGCGTGGTCGGGTCCGGCGATCTCCGAGCTGCTCAAGCAGTTCATCGCCCACAACCGGATGATGACCGGCGGGTTCTCCATCCACGGCGACCTGGTGACGCTGTCCGACATCGACTGCCCGGTGCTGGCCGTGGTCGGTGAGGTGGACGACATCGGTCAGCCGGCGTCGGTGCGCGGTATCAAACGCGCCGCACCGGCCGCCGATGTCTACGAATTCCTCATCCGCGCAGGCCATTTCGGCCTGGTCGTGGGTTCGAAGGCGGCCACCCAGACGTGGCCGACGGTCGCGCAGTGGGTGCAGTGGCTGGAGGGCGACGCCGACATGCCCGAGCTCATCGCGCCGATGGCGTTGCGGCCCGCGGAGCGAACCGAGAGCGGCGTTTCGTTGACGTCGCGGGTGGCCCACGGCGCCACCGCCGCCACGGAGATGGCCTTCGGGGTCGTGCGCTCGGCGGCCGACACCATCGTCGCCGCGAACAAATCGGCGCGCACGCTGGCGGTGGAGACGGTGCGGACGTTGCCCAGGCTCGCACGCCTCGGCCAGATCAACGACCACACCAGGATCTCGCTGGGCCGGATCATGTCCGAGCAGGCCCGCAATTCGCCCGGTGGGGACTGCCTGCTGTTCGACGGCCGCGTCCATACCTTCGAGGCGGTGGACCGGCGGATCAACAACGTCGTTCGGGGGTTGATCGCCGTCGGTGTACGGCAGGGCGCCCATGTCGGCGTGCTGATGGAGACCAGGCCGAGCGCCTTCGTCGCGATCGTCGCACTGTCCCGGCTGGGCGCGGTCGCGGTGCTCATGCCGCCGGACGGCGACCTGCCGAGGGCGGCCCGGCTCGGCGCAGTGTCGGAGGTGATCGCCGACCCGAGCAACCTGGAGGCCGCGCGCAGCCTGAAGATGCGGGTGCTGGCGCTCGGCGGCGGCGAAGCGCGCGATTTGCACCTGCCCGACGACGCCGACGACGCCGACGTGGTCGACATGGAGCGGATCGACCCTGATGAGGTCGAGCTGCCAGGCTGGTACCGGCCCAACCCCGGGTTGGCCCGCGACCTGGCCTTCGTGGGGTTCAGCTCGGGCAGCGGCGAACTGGTGGCCCGCCAGATCACCAATTTCCGCTGGGCGCTGTCGGCGTTCGGTACCGCGTCGGCCGCCAATCTGGGCCGTGGTGACACGGTGTACTGCCTGACGCCGCTGCACCACCAGTCCGGCCTGCTGGTCAGCCTGGGCGGTGCGATCGTCGGCGGCTCGCGCATCGCGTTGTCGCGCGAATTGCGCCCCGACCGGTTCCTGCAGGAGATCCGCCAGTACGGCGTGACGGTGGTGTCCTATACCTGGGCGATGCTGCGCGAGGTGATGAACGACCCGTCGTTCTCGCTGACCGGTGGCCATCCGGTGCGGCTGTTCATCGGTTCGGGGATGCCGACGGGGTTGTGGAAACGCGTCATCGACGTCTTCGCCCCCGCCCACGTGGTCGAGTTCTTCGCGACCTCCGACGGGCAGGCGGTGCTCGGCAACGTGTCAGGGGTCAAGATCGGCAGCGAGGGCAGGCCGCTGCCGGGCGGGGGAGAGGTGGAACTGGCGGCCTACGACCCCGACGACGACCTCATCCTCGAGGACGAGCGAGGTTTCGTGCGCCGGGCACAGACCAATGAGGTCGGTGTGCTGCTGGCCCATCCACGGGGCCCCATCGACCCGACCGCGTCGATCAAGCGCGGGGTCTTCGCGCCGGCCGACACCTGGGTGTCCACGGAGTACCTGTTCCGCCGCGACGACGACGGCGACTACTGGCTGGTGGACAACCGCGCAGCCATCGTCCACACCGACCGCGGCCAGGTATACGCGTGGCCCGTCAACGACGCCGTCGGCCGCGTCGACGCGGTCGACGTGGCGGTGACCTACGCCGTGGAGGCCGGCGGCAGGAACCTTGGTGTGACGGCGCTGGCGGTGCGCCCGGGGCGCACCGTGCTGGCCGCGGAGTTGTCCGATGCGCTGGCCGATCTGACCGTCGGCAACCCCCCCGACGTCGTGCACGTAGTTGCCGATATGAAGCTCACCGCCTCCTACCGGCCGCTGATCACCCCACTTCGCCGGTCGGGTCTGCCCAGGGCGTCGCGTAACGCCTGGTATTTCGATACCGACACACGTCGATATAAGCGGTTGACCGCGGCGGTCCGCGCCGAACTGCTCAAACCTCGGGAGGACGATGACGATCCGGGCGACGAAGGCGGCGAGTCCTGAGGCTGTGCTGGGCGGCGACCGCGCTGTTAGGCTCCCGCTGGTGGCAGCTCGCCGCCAGGCCGGGCATGTGCGCACTGGAGGTTTGATGAGGTTGCAGACCATGACGGGACCCTCCGGCCGGCGCCGCGGCGTCGCCTACACGGTGGCCGGCTGCGCGTTGGTCGCGGGTGTCCTCGGCGCGGGCGCTCCGATGGCGTTCGCCCAACCGGCGACCCCGACCACGACGCAGGCCGCCGAGCCGGACGCCCCGGACGCCCAGGCCGAGAAGAAGCCGATGACCGCCGATGAGGCGCTCGCCATCGTCAGGGCGGACTACGACCTGGGTGCGGGGGGCGGTCAGCTGTCCAACCTGATCCATGACGTGTTGAAGATGCGTGCGCAGGGCTTCTATCCGTCCAGCGCGAACCGGGCGGCCATCGAGAAGGCGCTGGACTCTCGGCCGAATCAGGCGCCGCTGATCAAGGCTCTTCAGGAGACCCTGGCCTACCAGCGGAAGACGCAGGCCCAGATGGCGGCCGTCGGAGCCCCGAGCGGCGGCCCGTTCACCGTCGGTATCAATCAGGTGCCGCCCGGCATGCCGGCCCCTGACAACGGTACCGGCGCCGGCGTCTTCATCGCACCCGGCGGTACCGGTCAGCAGCCGATCGGCCCGTAGCCGACGATGCCGCTCGATGACACGCTGCTGAGCATCCTGGTGTGCCCGCAGGACCGTGGGCCGCTGTTACTCGTCGACGACAGCGTGCTCTACAACCCACGGCTGCGGCGTGCCTACCGCATCGACGACGGCATCCCGGTGCTGTTGATCGACGAGGCCGTCGACGTCGACGACGCCGAACACGAGCGGTTGGTTCAGCGCGCTTCCGGTTGAGGAAATCCGGGCAGATCGCCGGTGAGGTAACGCTGCAGGTTGGGCCCTATGGTGTCGGCGACCTGCTCGACCGGCAGCGACGTGAACGGCTCGAGTTCCAGGATGTAGCGCGCCATCACCACGCCGAGCAGCTGCGACGCGACGAATTGCACACGGACCCGGCCCGATCCCGGCGGGTCGTCGACCCGAGGCCCCACCTCGCCTGCGATGACCTCCTGCAGAAACGACCGCACCAGGCCGACGTCGCTGCCCGACAGTATCGACCGCAGGGTGGCGATGAAGCCCGACCCGAGCTCGGAGTCCCACAGCGGCAGAAGCAGGTTCGGCAGCCGGTGGCCGATCTCCTCGACAGGGGTTTCCCGCAGCGGACCGATGATCGCCATCGGGTCGATCGGGATGTGGATCGCCGCTGCGAACAGCTGCTGCTTGGTGCCGTAATAGTGATGCACCAGCGCGGGGTCCACCCCGGCGGCGGTGGCGACCGCGCGGATCGACGTCTTGTCGATCCCGTTGCGGGCGAACAGCTCACGCGCGCTGGTCAGGATCCGCTCGCGGGTGTCCGACGTCCCGGGCGGACGCCCGGGGCGTTTGCGTTCCGCATTGGCGTCCGTTGTCGCTACGGTGTCCTCCGTCGTAGGGTCGCCGCGGCCAAGCCCAGAGCCACCGCCGCGAAGGCCACCACAATAGCGATGTCGCGCACGGCAATGTGTGTGAGTTCGGAATGAATTCCGACCTGCTGCAGCGCCTCCAGCGCGTAGCTGGCCGGCATCGCGTTGCTGATCCACTCCAGCCAGGCCGGCATGGCGCCGCGCGGCACGATGACGCCGGCCAGCAGCAGCTGCGGAACGATGACGACGGGCATGAACTGAACGGCCTGGAATTCGGTGCGGGCGAAGGCGCTGCAGAGCAGGCCGAGGCCGACCCCGAGCACCGCGTTGGCGATGGCGATCGCGAAAACCCAGATCGGGTTGCCTGCGGTGTCGAATCCGAGCAGCCAGAAGGCGACCAGACACGCGATGCTGGCCTGGGCGGCGGCCGCCAGTGAGAAGGCCGTCCCGTACGCGGCCAGCAGCTCCGATCGTCGCAGCGGGGTGCTGAGAATCCGTTCGAGCGTGCCGGATGCCCGCTCCCGCTGCATGGATATCGAGGTGATCAGGAACATCACCAGCAGCGGGAAGAGCCCGAGCAGGATCAGGCAGGCGGCGTTGAACGGCGACGGCGCACCCGGGAAAGTGGGCACGTCGGACATCATGAAGTACATCAGCGTGATGATCACGCTGGGCACCACCAGGATCATCGCGACACTGCGGTGATCGGCGGCCAACTGCCGCAGGATCCGCGCAGTCGTCGCGGCGTAGCCGGACTTGTGGCGGGACACCGTCAGCCGGCCTGGCTTGCCGTGCTGTGCCGGATCACCGACAGGAACGCTTCCTCCAGCGACGTACATGACGTGTCCTCCCGTAGACGATCGGCGGTGGTGTGGGCGAGCAGGTGACCGTCGCGCATGAGCAGCAGGTCAGCGCACCGGTCGGCCTCATCCATGACGTGGCTGGAGATCAGCAACGTCGTTCCCGCTCCGGCCAGCGCACTGAACTGGTCCCAGAGGTCGACCCGCAGGACCGGGTCGAGGCCGACGGTCGGTTCGTCGAGCACGAGCACCTCGGGGCGCGCGACCAGCGCGCAGGCCAGTGACACCCTGGTGCGCTGACCGCCCGACAGGTTCGCGCAGTACGCGGTGCGGTGATCGCCCAGGCCGACGGCCTCGATGGCGTCATCGGCGGCCCGGGAATCCGCGCCGTACAGGGCGGCGAAGTAGCGGACGTTGTCGACAATGCGAAGGTCGTTATAGATCGTCGGATCCTGGGGCAGGTACCCGACGCGGTTCCGCAGCTCCCGCGATCCCGCGGGCGATCCGAGCACGGTGACGGTGCCTCCCGCCACGATCTGGCTCCCGACGATGCATCGGATCAGCGTGGTCTTACCGCAGCCCGACGGGCCGAGCAGCCCGGTAATGGTTCCGCGGGCGATCCGCACCGAGAGGTCGTGGATCGCCGCGCGCTTACCCCGGACGACGCGGAGGCGGTCGATGGTGATGACCGGTTCCGCACCGTTGCGGAGTAATTCATCGCTTGATGAACTCATCATGAAATGAATAATGCGCCCGCGGAGATCGGCATGTCAAGGCCCACTCCGTAGGATCTCGACGGTGACCGGCAAGGACCTGGCCGTGGATCCGCTCACCGCGGCGCATGCCCTGCTCGGGGCGACCCTTACCGGGCGCGATGTGAGCGCGATGGTCGTCGAAGTCGAGGCGTACGGCGGCCCACCCGATGGTCCGTGGCCAGACGGCGCGTCGCATTCCTATCGCGGCCCCGGGGGCCGCAACCGGGTCATGTTCGGTCCGGCAGGGCGGCTCTACACCTACCGCAGCATGGGCATTCACGTCTGCGCGAACGTCGTCTGTGCGTTCGACGGCGTCGCGGGTGCGGTGCTGCTGCGCGCGGCCGCCGTGGCCGCTGGCGCCGATGTTGCCCGGGATCGCCGCGGGCCAGCTGTTCGTCCCGCCGCGTTGGCGCGCGGGCCGGGGAATTTGTGTTCCGCGCTCGGAATCACCATGGCGGACAACGGAATCGACCTGTTCGATGCCGGCTCCCCGATTCGACTCGAGCTGGGCCGAGCGGAGGCGGCGAGTTCGGGGCCGAAGGTGGGTGTGAGCCGGGGGGCGCGGGTGGGGGTTAGCAGGGCCGCCGATCGCCCCTGGCGGTTGTGGATCACGGGACGGCCCGAGGTGTCGGCGTACCGGCGCAGCCCGCGGGCCCCGGCGCCCGGCGAGAGCGATTGACATCCTGCACCGACCGCCCATCGAGACCGCCCTTGTCGTCCTAGAATCCGACGACGCGGCGAAGGGTATTCGATGGCGGCGATCTTTCTCAGCCACAGCAGCAAGGACAACGCGGCCGCCGACGTGATCAAGGCGCGCCTTGCCGAGCGCGGTCACCGGTCGGTCTTCCTTGACTTCGACCCGGCCGACGGGATCCCAGCGGGACGCGAGTGGGAGCAGGAACTGTACGCGCGGTTGCGTGCGTGCCGGGTCTTCGTGGTGCTATGCACCGAAGACTCGATGCAGTCGCCCTGGTGCTTTGCCGAGATCACCCACGCCAAAGCCCTTGGCAAACTGGTGATCCCGGTGAAGATCGCGCCATGCGAAGTCGCTCCCATTCTGCTCTCGCGCCAGGTCGTCGACATGCAGGGCGACATCGAGGACGGTTATCGCAGGCTTTTCGCCGCATTGGACCGAGAGGGTCTGGACCCACGACAGATGTTCGACTGGGACGGCTCGCGTCCGCCGTTTCCCGGGTTGCTGTCCTTCGGTGAGCGCGACGCGGCCGTGTTCTTCGGCCGCGAGGGCGAGATCCAGGACGGACTGGACGCGCTGACTCGTCTGCGCCGACTCGGCGGTGCGCGGTTGACGATGGTGCTCGGCGCGTCGGGCTGCGGGAAATCGTCGTTCGTCCGTGCCGGGCTGCTTCCCCGGCTGGCCCGAGACCCGGATCAGTGGCTCGTGGTGGCACCGTTGCGGCCCCAAACCGATCCGCTGACCCAGTTGGCGCTTGTCCTGTCCGGTGCGCTGGCGCAGGCCGGCTCACGACGGGAATGGCGAGACATCCGCGAAGCGTTGCGAAAGGCCGAAGACGGCGGCACCGTACTGCTCGATCTCGCGACGGATCTCCGACTCGCAGCCGACCGGTCCGAGGCCACCGTGCTCCTCGTCGTCGATCAGTTCGAGGAGAACCTGTTCGGCGACGAGCATTCGGAGAACGCGGTGTTCCTTCGGCTGCTGGCCGGAGCGCTCCGCTCCGGCGGCCGCCATCTGATGGCGCTCGGCACTATGCGCTCGGATTTCCTCGGTCAGTTCCAAACCAAGCGTGAGCTCATCGGGTTGCCGTACGAGCCATGGCCCATCGGACCGCTGAAGCCGGACGGGCTGACCAGGGTGATCGGTGGTCCTGCCGAAGTCTGCGGGCTGCGTTTGGGCACCGGCCTGGTCGAGGCACTCGTGGCCGACACCCGTAGCCCCAATGCGCTGCCGCTGCTGGCGTTCACGCTGCGGTTGCTTTTCGACAGGCACGGCGTCGACGGACTTCTGACTGTCGAGCAGTACCGGTGTGAGCTGGGCAGCCTGGAGTCGGCCATCGCGAAGACCGCGGACCAGGAGCTCGCCTCACCGCGATTCGGTGACGTCGAGAAGCAGGCTCTGCGGACCGCGTTCCTGGCGCTGGTCCGCATCAACGACGACGGGCAATTCGTGCGACGGATCGCGCCGTGGACCGACCTGCCGCTGGCCGCGCATGGCTGGCTGGAGCGGTTCGTCAAGGCGCGCCTGCTGGTGTCCGCGGGCGACAAGGAAACGCGCACGCTCGAGGTGGCCCATGAGGCGCTGTTCACCTCCTGGGATCTGCTGCACACCTGGTTGACCGAGAAGCGCGGCTTTCTGCTGTGGCGGGAGCGACTTCGGGGCGACATCGCGGAATGGCGCCGCACCGGCGGCGACAAGGGTGCGCTGTTGCGCGGGGCTGTGCTCGCAGAAGCCAAACACTGGCAGGACACCGAAGGCGACCTGTCGACCGAGGAACTCGGCTACATCCGGGCGAGTCTGGACAACGAGGAACAGGAAGAACACCGATGGGAAGAGCTCTTTCGCGAGGCGAACGACCAACGGCAGGCGGCGGTACGAGCCGAGGTCCGGGCCAGGCAGGCCCTCGCAGAATCCCGTGCGCGAGAGTTCGTGCTGGAAGCGGAGGCGTCGATCACCCAGAACCCCCAACTCAGCCTCCGGCTCGGGATCGCCGCGGCGGAGGTAGCCCGCGGCGCGCCTGACAGTCCCGTCCACGACACCGTCAGATCGCTCTTGCGCCGGGTCGTCCTCGCCACCCCGCGCCGGCTGGCGGCGGACATCAGCGGGGTCGAGTGTTTCGTGGTCCACCCGACACGGCCGACGGTGGTACTCGGCACGCAGCGCGACGGCGTGGTCGAGATCGCCTTGCACGACGGTGCCGTCCTGCGGAAGTTCGCGATGGGCGACTGGGTCGACACCGTCGACGTCAGCTCAGACGGCAAGCATCTGGCGGCCGGATCCCGCGACAAGCGGGTGGTGATCTGGGATATGGCGCGCGCGAAAAAGATCCAGACGCTGCGGTTGAACTATGCGCCGCAGTCCGTCGATTGGAACCCCGACGGCGTGCGGCTGGCCGTCGGACTGGCGAACGGGAATGACAGCCGCACCAAGATCTTCGACGCCATGAAGGCGAAGGAGATCACCCAGGTTCCCGGCATGCGGGCGAGCTGGAGTCCCGACGGCCGAATTCTCGCCACCGGTGGTGGGGACGGCGTCGTGCGGATATTCGCCGAATCGGGGCAACTCATGGGTGAAAGCCCCGGTCACAACCGCTACGTCCACAAGATCGCCTGGCGACCGGGCGGTCGACAGTTCGCAACGGCCAGCGTCGACGACACAGTGTTGGTGTGGGTGGTGACCGGTTTCCGGCGTGTCGCGCGGTTGCCCAACGAGTTCGCGCTGTCCGTGGCCTGGAGCCATGACGGCCGCATGCTGGCCAGCGGGGGCGGCAGACGCTTTGTCACAGTCTGGGACACGCCGTCGTTCACCGAGCGTTTCAGGATCACCGGCTCCACGACGCTCACCGGCCAGGAGGTCGACGGAACCGGCGCCGCGGGCTATGTGCTGGACGTGGCGTGGCATCCCGACGGGAACGCGTTTCTGGTCTCCGACCGGCAGGGCGGCCTGCTGGTGTACTCACCGCGACTCTTCGAGTCCGACACCGACGACGATTGGCTGGCGACGGCGCGTGAGCAGTTGGCGGGGGATCTGTCGGATGAGGATCTGCGACGTTTTGGTTTGGCGCCGTCCGGCGCGCCGGGGTGATTCGATCAGCCGAATCCGGTGCGGAAAGATCGCATCATGGGCACGAACATCCTCGATGAGTTGGAGTGGCGTGGACTGATTGCACAGTCCACCGACCGGGACGCGCTGGCGGCGGATCTGGTGGCCGGGCCCGTCACCCTCTATTCGGGATTCGACCCGACCGCGCCGAGTCTGCATGCGGGACATCTGGTGCCGCTGCTGTCGCTGCGCCGCTTTCAGAGGGCCGGCCACCGTCCGATCGTGCTGGCCGGTGGCGCGACCGGCATGATCGGCGATCCGCGCGACACCGGCGAACGCACTCTGAACTCGGCGGACACCGTCGCCGACTGGGCGAGCCGGATCCGTGGGCAACTGGAACGGTTCGTCGAATTCGACGATTCGTCGACCGGCGCGATCGTGGAGAACAACCTGAACTGGACAGGGGAACTGTCCGCGATCGCGTTCCTGCGCGACATCGGAAAGCACTTCTCGGTCAACGTGATGCTCGACCGCGACACTGTCCGGCGCCGGCTTGACGGCGACGGCATCTCCTACACCGAGTTCAGCTACATGCTGCTGCAGGCCAACGACTACGTGCAGCTGCACCGCCGCCACGGGTGCACGCTGCAAGTGGGCGGATCCGACCAGTGGGGGAACATCATCGCCGGCGTGCGGCTGGTGCGGCAGATGCGCGGTGCCGGGGTCCACGCGATGACGACCCCGCTGGTCACCGACTCCGAAGGCAAGAAGTTCGGCAAGTCGACCGGCGGCGGCAACCTGTGGCTGGACCCCGAGATGACCAGTCCATACGCGTGGTACCAGTACTTCATCAACACCGCAGACGCCGACGTCATCGCCTACCTGCGGTGGTTCACCTTCCTGGACGCGGGTGAGATCGCCGAGCTCGAGGAGGCGACCGGGTCGCGGCCGCACGAGCGCGCGGCCCAGCGTCGCCTGGCCCGCGAACTCACGACGCTGGTGCACGGTGAAGCGGCGACCGTGTCGGTCGAGCACGCCAGCCAGGCGTTGTTCGGGCGGGGTGACCTCGGCCACCTCGATGAGTCCACGCTGGCGGCCGCGCTGCGGGAGGCCGCCGTCGCCGAGTTGAAGCCGGGCGGACCCGACAGCATCACCGACCTGCTGGTCGCCAGTGGGTTGTCGGCGAGCAAGGGCGCCGCGCGGCGGACCATTGCCGAGGGCGGGGCCTACGTCAACAACGTGCGCATCGAGAGCGAGGAGTGGGTGCCGAATCCGTCGGACTTCCTGCACGGGCGCTGGCTGGTGCTACGTCGTGGCAAGCGCAACATCGCGGGCGTGGAGCGCGTCGGCTGACCGCCCCGGTGATCTTGCCGACAGTCCCAGTAAATAGTGATCACGGTCCGGGAACAAAACGCGAAGGAGGTGCGTTCTACCCGTGTCGGAGCCGACGCACTGACGTGCGCACGATCAGCCGGTGGAGCTTGAAAACCCCGTCTATCAGGCCATTTGACTCCGAGTTTTCCCTCACGTAACTTGTTCGAGGTCGCCGCGACGCGGGAAGCCGCAGAGCGCGGTGGCCATCCAGAGGGAAGAGCCACTTCGGTGGGTTCCCGACCGTCCGCACTACCGACAAGCGGCTAATCGCCGCGGGTCTGGTTGCGCGAGCGGAACGGGTGTGTTGTTTGAGAACTCAATAGTGTGTTTGGTGGTTTTTGTTTGTTGTTTTTGGCCATGCCTCTTTTCCCGTTTGGGGTGTGGTTGTTTTTTGATGCCAGTTTTTGGTGTCTTGTTTTGTGATCGGATTTTTCTGATTCGGATTCTGCCTGCCTTTTTGGGGTGGGGGTTTTTGTTTGGAGAGTTTGATCCTGGCTCAGGACGAACGCTGGCGGCGTGCTTAACACATGCAAGTCGAACGGAAAGGCCCTTCGGGGTGCTCGAGTGGCGAACGGGTGAGTAACACGTGGGTGATCTGCCCTGCACTTTGGGATAAGCCTGGGAAACTGGGTCTAATACCGGATAGGACCACGGCCTGCATGGGTTGTGGTGGAAAGCTTTTGCGGTGTGGGATGGGCCCGCGGCCTATCAGCTTGTTGGTGGGGTGATGGCCTACCAAGGCGACGACGGGTAGCCGGCCTGAGAGGGTGTCCGGCCACACTGGGACTGAGATACGGCCCAGACT
>NZ_JBGAME010000027.1:0-69737 GCF_044223235.1 Mycobacterium sp. | reverse complement strand
ATCGCCTGCGTGCTCCAAGACGTGGTCGCCGCGCTCACCGTGGCCTACGACATCCTCGTCGGCGGCCTGCTGGTGCCCATCATCGGCGGCCTGATCTGGCGGCGCGGCACCAACATCGGCGCCATCGCCGCGATGGCGGTGGGCACCGTGGTCACCCTGGTCACCATGATCGTCCTCGGCGACATCTTCGCCAACGAACCCATCTACTACGGCCTGGCCAGCGGCCTGATCATCTACTTGCTCGCCAGCCTCGCCAGCAAACCCACCCCACCAGAAATCCTCGCCGAATGGGACCGCCGCAGCCGCGGCGAAGACATCGAAACGGTACCCGCCGCGTAGGTCGAACCTCGTAGCGCCGCCGGAATCAGGACGGGTCGTCTACTTTCCGTTACGACGGGAAGTAGACGACCTGGTTCGCGAACAGCTTGTCGGGATCATCGATGCGGTTGGCGGCGGCCGCGACCGCGATCCTGGTGTCCAGGTCGGCGTCGCCGTACTGGAAGCGGCACAGCGACGCCAGGGTGTCACCGGCGACCGCGCTGCGGCGATTGAGGCCGGGCACGATGAGCACCTGCCCCGGAGTCGCTTCGGCGTCGGACGGCAGGCCGTTGGCGAGCCGGATGGCTGCGGCGAGGTGATCGTCGCCGTACCAGTTGAATGCCAGCCCCTCGAACGTCTCGTCCTCGACGACGGTGTGGTGCCCGACGTCGGCCAGGTCGGGCATGAGCAGCCACGCGCCCTGTTCGATCGGGCGTTGCGCCACCCCGTTGACGATCTCCCAGATCAGCTGCGTGTTGGCATCCTGCGTGCCGTAACGCTGCTGGGTGACCTGCTTGCGGGCGGCGGTGGAGTCGGGGGTGGCGAAGAAGCGGCGATAGGTCACGTACGGGATCAGCAGTTCCTGTCCCGCCAGGATCACGTCGGGATCCGCGAGGTGGTTCTGCTCGGCGATTACCCGGAACAGGCCCCCGTCCCCGTACTCGCGTTCGGCGATGGCAAACAACGTGTCTCCGGCCCGAACCTGATACGTATTCACGGTGTGATTCCTTTCCGTAGCGGGGGATGTGATGGCCTGCGCGGGATTCGTGCACGGTTCTCGGGTGCCGGCCGGGCGACATCCGGCGGAGGTTCGATCTGCAGCACTCCCTGGGTGTAGCCGCACCGCGAGTTGGATCATCAGGCCGTGCTCGAGCTCCGCGGCGACGCGCAGCGCGGCGACGAGTTCCTCGCGGGTGTCGATCGGCATCACGTTCGGGTCGCGCCGCGCGCCATCGCCTGAGTGCGCCGGTAGAGCCACCCGATCAACAGCACGAACAGCACGACGCCCAGAACCTGCGCCACCGGCGCGAAGCCCTCACCGACGACGGCAAGTGCGCTGTCGTCGCTGGTCACCGCGACGATCCCGGCGAAGAGCACACCGAAGAGGCTTTCGCCGACGATGAGGCCGGTGGCCAGCAGCACGCCGAGACGCTTCTTCTGCTCGACATTGCCGGAGCGCTGCGCCCACCGGTCGTAGAACAAACCGAGGATCGCACCCATCGGGATGATGAGGGTCAGCGCCATCGGCAGGTACATACCCATGCCGACCGCCAGCGGGGGCAGCCGGAGCCGCTCGGTCCTGGCGAGGGCTTCGTCGACGACGATCACCAGCACGCCGATGAGTGCGCCCAACCCGATCAGCGACCAGTTGAGCGAGTTCCCGAGCACACCGGTCGCCAGGTCGGACATCAACCGCGCCTGCGGGGCCGACAGCGCGTCCGGGCCTGCGCCGGGGGAGCCCGCGAACCCGAACGCGGTATACATCAGGCCGAGCACGGGCGGGATCACCACCGAGCCGAACGCCACACCGATGACCAGGGCCACCTGTTGTTTCCACGGGGTCGCGCCGACCAGCTGACCGGTCTTGAGGTCCTGGAGGTTGTCGTTGGAGATGGTCGCAACGCCGAACACGATGGCCGCGGCGAACAGCGTGTAGGCGATCAACGCCGCGGATTCGGTGTCGTCGGCCTGCCCGTAGACGATCTTGATCAGGACCGAGGCGATGATGACGACGAGGATGCCCACCCCGGAGATCGGGCTGTTGGACGATCCGATGAGACCCGCCATGTAGCCGCAGACGGCGGCGATGACCAGGCCCATGAGCACGATGAAGACGAGGGTGACCGCGATGATCGGGCCGGAGCGTCCGGCGATGGCCGTGCCCCGCACGAAGTCCTGAAGCAGCAGCCAGATCGGGACGAACATGGCGACCACCGTCGCCCCGACGTACGCGATCGGGATGTCGCGTTCGGTGACGTCCACTGTCACACCTGCCTTGCGGGACCGGGCCGAGGCCGCCGACTGGGCGATCCCCCGCGCGATGGGGCGGAGGATCTTGATCAGCGTCCACACCGCCGCGACCGCGATCGCGCCTGCGCCGATCAGCCGGACCTCGCTGGAGAACACCGTGGACACCACGTTTGCGACGGGCTCGCCGGTGCCGAAATCGCCGATCGTGCGGATCGGCAGCAGCACGCCGTAGGAGATGACCAGGCCGACGAGCATGGCGATGCCGACGGTCAGACCGACCAGGTGCCCGACGCCGATCAGCGCCAGCGACAGGCTCGCGCCGTACATGGTGCCGCCGGCGCCGACGCGGAAGGCGCCGCTGACGGCGTCGCTGATCACCTTGAGCTTGGCCAGCAGGGCGAAGCCCGCGGCCGCGATACCACCCAGGGTGATCACCCGCAGCCCGGCGCGGTTGCTTTCCACGCCGTGTGTCGTCTCGCCGACCTTGAGGACCTCGGCCGCGGCGACGCCCTCGGGGTAGGGCAGGTCCGATCCGGTGACCAGCGCGCGGCGCAGTGGGATCGAGTACATCACGCCGAGGATGCCGCCGACCGCGCACACCGCCGTGGTGATCCAGTACGGAAAGCCCGACCACCAGCCGATCATCACCAGGCCGGGGATGACGAAGATGATGGCCGACAGGGTGCCTGCCGCCGAGGCGATCGTCTGGACGATGTTGTTCTCGACGATCGAGTGGTTGGCGAAGTTGCGCAGGATCGCCATCGAGATCACCGCTGCGGGGATCGCGGTCGCGAAGGTGAGACCGACCTTGAGGCCGAGGTACACGTTGGCCGCGGTGAATACCAGCGTGATGACGCCGCCGAGGATCGTGCCCCGGACGGTCAGTTCCCGCAGGCTTGGCGATGCTGATGTCGAAACGGACATGCGATCACTCCCCCCGAAGCGCCGTTACGGGCCGTCGCCTGCGGACATGACGTTAGTCCGGATCAGTGCCGATTAGCAGGGATTGGCCGCGTGTGTAGCCAAAAAGCAGCCGATCGGCCGCGTGCTCGAACATGTCCGGGACCTGTGAAGACACAGATCTCGTCAAGCGGTGCCCTCGGTGAGATTCGAACTCACACTGGACGGGTTTTGAATCCGTTTCCTCTGCCAGTTGGGATACGAGGGCCTGTGCATTTCCGCGGCCTCTCACCATAGAGGATCCCCCCGCGGTCGCTGAGACGACCCGTTACCGCCACAATGTCGTCATGACCGGGTCACCGATGGACGCCGAGAAGCCCCGCCGAGTACTCGTTGCCGAGGACGAGGCGCTCATCAGGTTGGACTTGGCGGAGATGCTTCGCGAAGAGGGCTATGAGGTGGTCGGCGAGGCCGGCGACGGGCAGGAAGCCGTCGAGCTCGCGGAGAGCCTGCGGCCCGACCTGGTGATCATGGATGTGAAGATGCCCCGCCGGGACGGCATCGACGCGGCTGCCGAGATCGCGTCCAAGCGCATCGCCCCGATCGTCGTACTCACCGCGTTCAGCCAGCGCGAGCTCGTCGAGCGGGCCCGCGACGCCGGGGCGATGGCCTATCTGGTCAAGCCGTTCAACGTCACCGACCTGATCCCTGCGATCGAGGTGGCGGTGAGCCGGTTCAGCGAGATCGCCGCGCTGGAACAAGAAGTGGCGGCGCTCTCGGACCGGCTGGAGACCCGCAAGCTGGTCGAACGGGCGAAGGGCCTGCTTCAGGTGAAGCAGGGAATGACCGAGCCCGAGGCGTTCAAGTGGATCCAGCGGGCCGCGATGGATCGCAGGACCACCATGAAGCGCGTCGCCGAGGTGGTCCTGGAGACGCTCGACACGCCCAAGGAGGCGTGAGGCCGGCACACGCAGACCGGCTGCGTAAAGCCGGGACGCCCCGTAAGGTCACAGATTGATGAAGTGCTCATACCGGGTGGTCGCGGGTATGCGCCAACGGTTACCGTACGGATAACGCGTGTCCTTTGGCACGTTCACAACGGTTCACGACGAATTTCAGGAGTGGTGTTGATGAAAAGTTGGACCCTCGCCCGCACCTTCGCCGTGGTGGGTGTGGCCTCCCTCGCGCTGACCTCCTGTTCGAGCGGAGACACCGGCACCGAGTCCACCGCCGCCGAGGAGACCGGCGAAGCCAGTGCCGAAGTCGTCTCCACCGATTGTGAGCCGCCCCAGGCGACCGCCGGCGCCACGCCCGTCACTACCCCGCTGAAGATCGGCACCCTGCTGCCCGAGACCGGCACGCTGGCCTTCCTCGGCCCGCCAATGGTCGCGGGCGTCCAGGTCGCCGTCGGCGAGATCAACGAAGCGGGCGGTGTTCTCGACCAGCCGATCCAGTTGGTCACCGGCGACTCGGGTGACACCACCACCGACACCGCGAACGTGACGGTGGACCGCGAACTTGCCGACGGCGTCAGCGTCATCGTCGGTGCCGCGTCCTCGGCGGTGTCGCTGAAGGTGCTCGACAAGATCGCCAGCGCCGGTGTCGTCCAGTTCTCCCCGGCCAACACCTCCGATCAGTTCGTCTGCTACCCGGACAAGGGCATGTACTTCCGCACCGCCCCGACCGACGTGCTGCAGGCGCAGGCGCTGTCGCAGCTGATCACCGAGGACGGCGCCCAGCGCGTCGCGGTGATGGCCCTCAACGACCCCTACGGCACCGGCCTTGCCGCCAACACGGTCAAGGACCTCGAGGCAGCGGGCATCCCGTCGGATCAGATCACCAAGATCATCTACGACCCGAACGCGCAGTCGTTCAACGCCGAGGTCGACCAGGTCAAGGAGTTCAACCCGGATGCGGTGGCGCTGATCGGCTTCGAGGAGAGCGCCAAGATCCTGACCCGTATGCACGAGGTGGGCATCGGCCCGTCCGACGGCATGCTCGTCTACGGCACCGACGGCAACATGGGCAACGCGCTCGGTGAAGGTATGGGTCCCGGTCTGCTCAAGGGCATGAAGGGCACCACGCCGCTGACCAACGTCGGGCCGGATTTCGAAGGCCGGCTCAAGGCCGCCAACCCCGCTCTGGTCGACTTCAACTACGCCGGTGAGTCTTACGACGCGGTGGTCATCTCGGCGCTGGCCGCCGAGCAGGCCAAGTCGACGGCCGGCACCGACATCGCCGCCAACATCATCGGCGTGACCCGCGACGGCATCAAGTGCACCACGTTCGCGCAGTGCCGCGATCTGATCCGTGCGGGTGACGACATCGACTACGACGGTGTGACCGGTGAGCTGGCCTTCAGCCCGGCGGGCGAGCCCTCGATCGGCTCGTACGGCAGCCTGGAGTTCGGCGAGGACAACAAGATGACGACGAAGGACTACATCATCGTCAACAACGCCTAGCCGCAATCGAATTCGGCGCCGTCCGCTTCACGCGGGCGGCGCCGAATTCGATCGTGGGGAACATCCGCCGGGAATCTTCGCCGAGCGTAACGCCACGGCGGAAACTCGGGCCGGATCCCGCCGTGGCGTTACGCTCGGCGGAGGCGAGGCGAGGCGAGGCGAGGCGGAGGTCGGGCCGGGCTAGTTCTCGCGGCTGCCGGCCAGCGTGCCCAGATACAGTTCGATGACTTTGGGATCGCTCATCAGGCGGCGTCCGGTGTCGGTATAGGCATTGGTGCCCTGATCCAGCACATAACCGCGGTCGCAGATCTGCAGACACCGGCGGGCGTTCTGCTCGACCATGATCACCGAGACGCCGGTCGCGTTGATCTGTTTACACCGGATGAACACCTCGTCCTGGAACATCGGCGACAGACCCGCTGAGGGCTCGTCGAGCAGCAATACGGACGGCTCCATCATCAGGGCGCGGCCCATCGCCACCATCTGGCGTTCCCCGCCCGACAGGGCGCCCGCCTTGATCTTGCGTCGCTCACCGAGCAGTGGGAAGAGCTCGCTGACGAACTCGAATCGCTCCGCGAACTTCGCCTTACGCAGATAGATCCCCATCTCCATGTTCTCCTCGATGGTCAGCGAGGGGAACACGTTGCGGGTCTGCGGGACGTACCCGACGCCCTTGGTGACCAGCACGTGCGCCGGTGCGGACGTAATGTCCTCACCGCGCAGGGACACCGCGCCGGAGCGGACGGGGATCAGCCCGAACAGGGTCTTGAGCAGGGTCGACTTGCCCGCCCCGTTGGGGCCGATGATGCCGACGATCTCGCCGTCGCGCAGATAGAAGTCGCACCCGCGCAGGATGTCCACGTCCGGGATGTACCCCGCGATCAGCCGATCCGCCCGGATCAGGGCGCCTTCGGCGAGGCGGGCGTGCTCCTCGGGCGTCGCGGCAAGCTCGGCCGGGGTGAGGTCGGTGCGTGCGGCGGCTGCCGGAGGGTCGCTCGTGGGGTCGTTCATGGCTTTTCGCGCTCCTCGACGGTGTCCGACGCGGGTGGGGGTTCGGACAGATCGCCACCGGCCTCGATCGTATCGGCGACGGCCTGTTCGATCTCTTCGGCGAGTTCAGCGGTGGCGCCCACCGGGTTGCCCTGGTCGTCGAACTCCAGCGCCTGATCGTGGTGGCTGCCCAGGTAGGCGTCGACCACCGCGGTGTTGTCGGCCAGGGACTCCGGCGGCGACTCGGCGATCACCGAGCCCTGCGCCATCACCACCACCCAGTCACTGATATCGCGGATGACGTCCATGTCGTGCTCGACGAAGATGACCGTCATCCCGCCGTCGCGCAACGACTTCACGTGTTCGAGCAGGCTCTGGGTCAGTGCGGGGTTCACGCCGGCCATCGGCTCGTCGAGCATGACGACCTTCGGATCGGTCATCAGCGCCCTCGCCATCTCCAGCAGCTTGCGCTGGCCGCCCGACAGCGAGCCGGCCATATCGTCGGCCTTCGCGTCGAGTTTGAAGCGGGCCAGCATCTCGTGCGCCCGTGCCGTGATCTCGGCCTCCTGCTTGCGCCAGGTGAACGGGAACAGCGAGCTGAACATCCGCTCGCCGACCTGCCCCGGCGCGCCGAGTTTGACGTTCTCCAGCACCGTCATCTTTGCCAGCGCCTTGGTGAGCTGGAAGGTGCGCACCACGCCGCGCCGCGCCACCTGATGCGGGTGCAGCCGGCTCAACTTGGTGCCGTCCAGCGCCCAGGTGCCGGTGTCGGGCCGGTCGAACCCCGTCAGCAGGTTGAACAAGGTGGTCTTGCCGGCTCCGTTGGGTCCGATCAGACCGGTGATGAAGCCGCGCTGAATCTCCAGGTGCGCCACGTCGACGGCCTTGAGGCCGCCGAACGACCGGGAGATGTTGTCCACCACCATGATCGGATCGGGCTTCGCCGAACCGGGTTCGGCGCCGATAACGGGTGTTGCCTCGCCGTCAGCCATCGAGCTGTACCTCACGCTTGTTTCCGAGGATCCCCTGCGGCCGGAAGATCATCAACAGGGCGATGAGAATTCCGAGCAGGACGTACCGCATCGCGCCGACCTGAGCGTCGGTGAGCGGCAGGATCGGGTCGGGCCCCGCGATCGCCTGACGCAGCAGCGCGTCGGGGATCGCCAGCAGGAACCAGAACAGCATGGCGCCGACCACCGGGCCGAACACTGTGGCCGCCCCGCCGAGCAGAAGCGCGCCGAAGGCGTAGAACGTCTGGGCCGTCGAATAGAAGTCGGGGTGGATCGATTTGGTCTGTAGCGCGTTGAACACCCCGCCGAGGCCGCCGATCACACCGCCGAGAACCAGCGCCTGCAGCTTGTAGACGAAGACGTTCTTGCCGAGCGCCCGCGCGGCGTCCTCGTCTTCGCGGATGGCTTTGAGCACCCGGCCCCACGGGCTGCGGGTCAGCAGGAACACCAACCCGCACAGCACCAGCACCAGTGTCCAGCCGACCAGCATCGCCCACACGTCGTCGCCGACGAAGCGCACACCGAGCAGCGAGTACTGCCGCGCGGAGTCGAACGGGCTGAAGCGGGTGAAGGCGTCGGCGAAGCCGAACAGCCCGTTGGTCGACCCGGTCACCGGATCGGCCGTCGTCGACCGGAAGATCAACCGCAGCACCTCGGCCGCCGCGATGGTCGCGATGGCCAGGTAGTCGGCGCGCAGCCGCAGCGTGGGGATACCGAGCAGAATCGCCAGCAGCCCCGCCGCCAGCAGCCCGACCAGAACGCCGACCCACAGCGGCTGGTGGTAGGTCACCGTCATGATGCCCACGCCGTAACCGCCGAGCAGGGCGAACCCGATCTGACCGAAGTTGAGCAGCCCGGTGTAGCCGAAGTGCAGGTTCAGACCGATGGCCAGCAACGCGTAGAAGATCGCCGACGGACCGATGAGCTGGGCAAACGAAGCCTGTAGTGCGCCTAGGATGTCCATGTCGGAGTACTCACCCGATCCTTTCCCGCGAGCCCAGGATTCCCTGCGGTCGGACGATGAGGATGAAGATCAAGATGAGCAGGCCGCCGACATACTTGAGGTCCGGGCTGATGAACAGTGTGGACAGCTGAACGAGCAGGCCCACCACGATGCAGCCGAGCAGGGCGCCGTAGGCGGTGCCCAGGCCACCGAGCGTGATGCCGGCGAACATCAGCAACAACAGCTTGAAGCCCATTTCCCACTGCACGCGGCCACCGAGCTCCGACATGGCCAGCAGGACGCCGCCGAGGGCGGCCAGGCCGCCGCCCAGACACCACACGAACGTGATCACGCGTTCGACGTTGATGCCCGACGACGCGGCCAGGTCCCTGTTGTCCGACACCGCGCGCATCGCTTTGCCGATTTGCGTTCTCTGCAGCATCAGCGCGACGCCGACCAGCACCACGACGCTGATCGCGATGGTGAACAGGTTGATGTCGGTGATGGCGATCGGACCCCATTTGCGTTCCGCGCTGACCGGGTAGTCGGCGAACGCCTGCTGGCGGTCGGAGAAGAACATCAGGATCAGGTAGCGCAGGCTGATGGCCAGCCCGATCGAAACCACCAGCTGGGGTATCAGGCCCACTCGTCGTTTCCGCAGCGGACGCCACACGCCCGCGTTGTTCAGCCAGCCCACGCCGAAGCCGACGATCACCGCGAGTACCGATGCGAGTAGCAGGGGCATCCCCATCGTCACGTTGAACACCCAGGCGAATACGGCGCCGAGGGTGACCAGCTCGCCGTGCGCGAAGTTGGTCAGCCCGGTGGTCCCGAAGATCAGGCTGACGCCGATGGCGGCCACGGCGATGACCAGGCCGAACCGGAGGCCGTCGACGGTAAGCCGGATGACCCGCTCGTACAGCGGCGTGGCATGGGTGGTGCGGACCTCACCGAAGGAGAAGACGACCGAGTTGGTCCGGCCCGCGATGACCGTCCGGGTGACGCTGGACTGCACCGTCACACCTTCGGGCAGCGACTCCGGGACGATCTCGAACACCAACTCGCCGACCGGGACCTCGACGGTCCACCGGCCGTTGTCGGCCGACGTCGCTCGGGCGACCTCCGCACCGCTGGTGTCGACGACGCGCACTTCGGCGCCGGCGACGGGTTGCCCGGCGTTGACGAGCCGTCCGGACACCGTCGTCGTGTGGTTGTCAGCGGACGCGTTTCCCGCGCACAGAATCGCCGCGAACATTGCGAGCCAGAGCAGGAGCGCAGCCCGTGTTACGAACCGACCGAGGTGACCGAACGGGGTTCGTCGCCGGGTCGAACGGGGGGAGCATGGGCCCACTGATTAAGACCTCCATGGCAATCGTGCGCGCATCCCTGCGCGATGCGCTTCCGGGACTGTATAGCGTCCAACTACGCCTCACTGAGTTCTGCGATGACCGGTGCATTTCGATCGTGTTTCGGGCAACGCTGAACGGCGTTGCCGGCGGCTTGGCAGGATTTATGCCATAGCCGTCATTAAAGTCACTTTCTTCTGCGATCGCGATGGTTCATCCTCATCACATGGTGTTTTTGGCGCTGTTCCTCACTCTGCTGGTGGGCCTGGCGGTGGCGGCGTTGTGGGAGAAAACTCCCGACACCCACCGCGAGGTCACCCAGCACGGAAACTACAACTTCTGATGTCGGCTGTCCGCCCGACGGCGGCGTTTACTGAGCGGCGGTTCAGATAAGCGGCGCGCGGCCGGCGACATGCCGCACCTCCACCTCCCGTTGGTTATCTTCTACCGAACGGAGTCAACGGCGGGGGAGGTGAGATGTGCACCGTCGGCCGACGCTGAGCACGTCCGCTGTCGGCCTGCTCGGGGTGGTCGTGCTGATCGTCGCGGGATGTGGTGGGTCCTCTCCGGACGCGACCACGCCTGCCGGGCTGACCATGGTCCAGCAGGTGCGCGTCGAACCCAACGGAGACGTCACGCCAGTTCCCGACACCGCCGACGCACCCGCTGCCGCGAATCCCGCTGGGGATGGCAATGCCGTCTGCCCGCCGCTGTCGATCGCCGTGGCCGGACCGCGCGACGCCGGCGACGGGAGCCATGACGGGGTTGCCGCGGGTATCCAGAACGGCATCCAGCTGGCGATCGACATGCACAACGCCGCCAACCCACGCTGCCAGGTGCAGTTGAAGCCGTTCGACACCGGAGCCGACGCCGGCGCGGCGGCGGGCGCCGCATCACAGATCGTCGACGACGCCTACACGGTCGGCCTGGTCGGCCCGGCATCGTCGGCGGCGGCCCAGACGATGGGTGAGGTGTTCAATCGGGCCGGCCTGGTCGCGGTCACTCCCGCGGCGACCAGAACCGCATTGAGCGAGAACGGGTGGCAGACCTTTTTCCGCGGCTTGGCCAGTGACGGCGCACAGGGCGCTGCCGCTGCCGACTATCTGACCGGCACGCTGGGCAACCGCAAGGTGTGCGTGGTCGAGGTCGGCGGTGCCGACGGGACAGGGTCAGTCGGCGGTGCCGACGGGACAGGGTCAGTCGGCGGTGCCGACGGGACAGGGTCAGTCGGCGGTGCCGACGATAGGCCGTCGGCGGTGCCGACGAGACAGGGTCAGTCGGCGGCGCCGCCGACGGTGGTGGCTCGGCCCAGGTGGTGCGCCAGCTGTTGGGTCCGGTCGCCGATCCGGCGTGCAACATCGTGCTGAAGCCCGACGAGACGGAGTTCTCGGCGGCGGCGCAGCAGATCACCGACGCCCGCCCCGACTCCGTCTTCTACGGCGGGCCTGCCGTCGATGCCGCGCCTTTCGTCGATCAGCTGCGGGAGCGCGGATTCGCAGGCGGGGTCGTCGGCGTCGACGGCACGCGCATTCCGCCGTCGGGACCGTTCGTGGAGGAGTATGCGAAGAAGTTCGGCACGGACCCGTCCCGCTACAGCGCCGACGGCTACGACCTCGGCACCATCCTGCTCAAGGGGATCGATTCGGGCGCCATCACCCGCCCGGCGATGCTGGAGTTCGTACGCGGCTATCAGGGGGAGGGTGTGGTTCGGGAGTACGCGTGGACCGACACCGGCGAACTGCGCAACGCCGACGTCTGGATCTACGAGGCGACCTGAATGTCGAATCGCTTCAATCGCGACGTCGTGCCCGCGACCAGCCGGACGCGGCTGCGCGGCACCCCGAAGTGCTGGGCGAGTAGCCGAATCACGGCGTCGTTGGCCTTTCCGTCCACCGCCCGCTCCGGCACATAGACGGTGAGGTCGCCGTGCGGCCCGATCTCCACGAGCGGCCCCTTGCGGCTGCCCGGTTTCACCCGGACGACGACCTGACCCATTCCGTCATTCAACCCCCCACGCGTTCAATCGCCGGCCGAGATGCCGTTCCCACCGGCGAGATGCCGTTCCCACCGCGAGATGCCGGCGACCTGTCTTTGCCGGGCTCTCTCTGCGCCGAAATCCACGTTTTGCAGCGGAAGTGCGAGTGGGTTGCTGCGAAACGTGGATTTCGGCGCGGGGCGAATCCGGCGGCGCGCACCGGCTCGTCGAGCGCGCCCGGCGGGCCCGATAGTCGGCGGCCGGGTTGTCGTAATCGGAGCATAGGGTTGACGCCGTGAGCCCTGCCAAGACCGCACCGGCGACCGACGTCAAGCCCACCCTGATGCTGCTGGACGGCAACTCGCTGGCGTTTCGCGCGTTCTACGCACTACCGGCCGAGAACTTCAAGACCCGGGGCGGCCTGACCACCAACGCGGTCTACGGATTCACCGCGATGCTGATCAACCTGCTGCGCGACGAGCAGCCGACGCATGTGGCCGCGGCGTTCGATGTGTCGCGGCAGACGTTCCGGTCGGAGAAATACCCGGAGTACAAAGCCAACCGGTCCTCGACACCCGACGAGTTCCGCGGGCAGATCGACATCACCAAGGAGGTGCTGCTGGCGCTGGGCATCACCGTGCTGGCCGAACCGGGATTCGAAGCCGACGATGTCATCGCCACGCTGGCCACCCAGGCGGAGGGCGACGGCTATCGGGTGCTGGTCGTGACCGGTGACCGGGACTCGCTGCAGCTCGTCAGCGACGACGTCACCGTGCTCTACCCCCGCAAGGGCGTCAGTGAGCTCACCCGTTTCACGCCGGAGGCCGTCGTCGAGAAGTACGGCCTGACCCCGCGGCAGTACCCGGATTTCGCGGCGTTGCGCGGCGATCCGAGTGACAACCTGCCCGGCATCCCCGGTGTGGGGGAGAAGACGGCGACCAAGTGGATCGCCGAGTACGGCTCGCTGCAATCGCTGGTCGACAACGTCGACAAGGTGAAGGGCAAGGTCGGCGAAGCCCTGCGCGCCCACCTGTCCGGCGTGGTGCTCAACCGTGAACTCACCGATCTGGTCAAAGACGTGCCGCTGGCCCAGACACCGGACACCCTTCGGATGCAGCCGTGGGACCGCGACCATATCCATCGGCTCTTCGACGACCTGGAGTTCCGGGTGCTGCGCGAGCGGCTGTTCGAGACACTGGCATCGGCCGATCCGGAGGTGGATGCCGGGTTCGACGTCACCGGTGGTGCGCTGGCGCCAGGAACGGTGCGGGCGTGGCTGGCCGGGCATGTCAGCGACGGCCGCCGCGCCGGGCTGGCCGTGGTCGGCACCCACCTGGCCTTCGATGCCGATGCGACCGCGCTGTCGATCGCCTCCCTCGACGGCGACAGCGCCTACATCGATCTGACGGGCAACGACCCCGACGACGATGCTGCGCTGGCGGCATGGCTCGCCGACCCCGATTCGCCCAAGTCGTTGCACGAGGCCAAACTCGCGATGCACGACCTGGACGGCCGCGGATGGCGGCTGGCCGGCGTCACCTCCGACACCGCGCTGGCCGCCTACCTGGTGCGGCCCGGGCAGCGCAGCTTCGCACTCGACGATCTGTCGCTGCGCTACCTGCGTCGTGAGCTGCGTGCGGAAAGTGCTGAGCAGCAACAGCTCTCGCTCCTCGATGATGCGGACGGGGTCGACGACCAGGCGGTCCAGACGCTGATCCTGCGGGCCAGGGCAGTCGTCGATCTCGCCGATGCGCTCGACGCGGAGCTGACCCGCATCGACTCGTCGTCTCTGCTCGGCGACATGGAGCTGCCGGTGCAGCGCGTGCTGGCCGAGATGGAATCCGCAGGCATCGCGGTCGACCTGCCGCAGTTGGCCGAGCTGCAAAGCGAATTCGCCGGCCAGATCCGTGACGCCGCGGAAGCCGCCTACTCGGTGATCGGCAAACAGATCAACCTCGGCTCACCCAAACAGCTGCAGGTGGTGCTGTTCGACGAACTGGAGATGCCGAAGACCAAGCGGACCAAGACCGGCTACACCACGGATGCGGATGCTCTACAGGGCCTTTTCGACAAGACCGGTCATCCGTTCCTGCAGCATATGCTCGCTCACCGCGACGCCACCCGGCTCAAGGTCACCGTCGACGGGCTGCTGAACTCGGTGGCCTCCGATGGGCGTATCCACACGACGTTCAACCAGACGATCGCCGCGACCGGCAGACTGTCCTCGACGGAGCCCAACCTGCAGAACATCCCGATCCGGACCGAGGCGGGGCGCCGGATCCGCGACGCGTTCGTGGTCGGGAAGAACTATTCCGAGCTGATGACGGCCGACTACAGCCAGATCGAGATGCGGATCATGGCCCACCTGTCCCGCGACGAGGGCCTCATCGAAGCGTTCAACACGGGGGAGGACCTGCACTCCTTCGTCGCGTCGCGGGCGTTCGGGGTGCCGATCGACGAGGTGACCGGTGAACTGCGGCGCCGGGTCAAGGCGATGTCCTACGGCTTGGCGTACGGGCTGAGCGCCTACGGGCTGGCGTCGCAGCTCAAGATCTCCACCGAAGAGGCGAAGGTGCAGATGGAGCAGTACTTCGACCGCTTCGGCGGGGTGCGCGACTACCTGCGCGACGTCGTCGACCAGGCCCGCAAGGACGGCTATACGTCGACCGTGTTCGGACGGCGCCGGTATCTGCCCGAGTTGGACAGCAGCAACCGCAACGTCCGGGAGGCGGCCGAGCGGGCGGCGCTCAACGCCCCGATCCAGGGCAGCGCTGCCGACATCATCAAGGTGGCGATGATCAACGTCGACGCGGCGATCAAAGAGGTGGGGCTGGCGTCGCGAATGCTGCTGCAGGTGCACGACGAGTTGTTGTTCGAAGTCGCCGACGGTGAGCACGAGCAACTGGAAGTGCTGGTTCGCGACAAGATGGGTGGCGCCTACCCGCTGGACGTGCCGATGGAGGTGTCGGTGGGATACGGGCGCAGCTGGGATGCGGCAGCACACTAGTCACCGGCTCTGCTGCGGCGTAACGTGCGCCAGAGCTGTCAATTGCCTGTGAGGGTGGCTGTGACGCGCTGACGCTCCGGGGGAACCGATGTACACAGGCGCACATGTCAAGGTCCGGCCGAATCAGCCCGCGTTCATCATGGCATCGAGCGGCGAGGCGGTGACCTACGGCGAACTCGAAGGCCGGTCGAACCGGCTGGCGCATTTCCTGCGGGCTCGCGGCGTGAAACGCCTCGACCACTATTCGATCTTCATGGAGAACAACGCGCGCTACCTGGAGTGCTGCGGGGCAGGCGAGCGATCGGGCCTGTATTTCACCTGTATCAACTCGTTCCTCACACCGGATGAGGTCGCCTACATCGTCAGCAACAGCGAGTCGAAGGTGCTGATCTTCTCCGAGGCGAAGCGTGCCGTCGCGACCGCGGCGCTCAAGCAGTGCCCGAATGTCGAGGTGGCGTTGGTCGCCGACGGGCCGGGTGACGGTGCCGAAATCCTGAATCTCGATGAGGCCACCGCCGGCATGCCCTGCACACCGATCCCGGACGAGTCGCTCGGCACCGCGATGCTGTACTCCTCGGGCACCACCGGACAGCCCAAAGGCATCCTGCGGCCGATACCGGAGCATCCGCCGGCGCAACCGTTGCCCGTAACGCAGTTCCTCGGCGGACTCTGGCGCTACCGGGAGGGCATCACCTATCTTTCGCCGGCCCCCCTCTATCACGCCGCACCCAATTTCGCCGTGAACCTCACCATCAGAAACGGCGGCACCGCCGTCATCATGGAACATTTCGACCCCGAGGCATACCTCAAGCTGGTCGAGAAGTACCGGGTGACCCACAGCCAGCTGGTGCCCACCATGTTCTGGCGGATGCTCAAACTTCCAGAAGACGTGCGTGCTCGGTACGACGTGTCGTCGCTGGAGGTGGTGGTGCATGCCGCCGCACCGTGCCCCGTCCAGGTCAAGGAACAGATGATCGACTGGTGGGGACCCATCATCCTGGAGTATTACGGCGCCACCGAGGGACTCGGTTTCACGGCATGTGACACCCACGAGTGGCTGGCGCACCGCGGGACGGTCGGCAAGGTGGTGTTCGGCGACCTTTCTGTGCTCGACGACGACATGCAACCCGTTCCGGTCGGCGAGCCCGGCACGCTCTGGTTCAAACCGGGCACCGAGTTCTACTACTTCAACGATCCGGTCAAGACGGCCGAGGGACGCTCACCCGATGGCACCATGAACACCGTCGGCGACGTCGGCTACGTCGATGCCGACGGATATGTGTACCTCACCGATCGGACCACGTTCACGATCGTCTCGGGCGGTGTCAACATCTACCCGCAGGAATGCGAGAACCTGCTCATCACCCATCCGAAAGTCGCGGATGCCGCAGTGTTCGGCGTGCCCAACGAGGATCTCGGCGAGGAGGTCAAGGCTGTCGTTCAGCCCATGCCCGGGGTGCCGGCCGGCCCCGAGCTTGCCGACGAGCTGATCGCATTCTGCGCCGAGCACCTGTCACGCCAGAAGGTGCCCCGCTCGATGGATTTCGACGACGCGTTGCCGAGGCTCCCGACGGGAAAGCTGTACAAACGCCAGTTGCGGGATCGCTACTGGGACGGTCACGCGAGCCGGATCGCGCACTGATCGGCAGCGGCGCTACGTGCTACGCGCCCGGTGCCAGCGCCGACGCGACCATCGCGCCGACGGTGAGTACCAGAAGGAAGACCCAGAAGGAAGACAGAGACACCGAATCGCGGAGGCCGATCTACGCTATAGCGACCAGGCCTCAGTTCGACGTGGTGTCGTGCCGAAGGGATTCTCGGGATGGTTCTCTTTGTGAGCTACGCGAGTAGCGACGAGGCCGCGGTTCGGGACTTGGTGAGCCATCTGGAAGCCGCCCGCATGTCGGTGTGGGTCGACCACGAGCTGAAGGGCGGAGATTCCTGGTGGGCGGAGATACTCCACCAGATTCGGTCGTGCTCCGTGTTCATCTGTGCAGTGTCGGAGAGATCGCTGCGTTCGGAACCGTGCAGAAGGGAATGGTGGTACGCGGGCGCCCTGAACAAGCCGATGCTGCCGGTCCAGATTGCCGATGTGCCCAGTCGCGGCGTGCACGAGAGTTTCCGGCAGCCGATGGTGGACTATCGCAATCCGACTCCCGCCAGCGCAGGGGCGCTGGTCATGAAGTTGAGGGAGTTGTCGCAACAGCGGACCGGGTTCCCGAATCCGATGCCCATGCCGCCACCGGTCCCGTACGAGTACCTGCTGAGGCTTTCGGCCGATATCGATCGCCCTGATCTGATTCCACCGACCGATCAGGGCAGGATCCTCGACGATCTGCGCAAGGCCCTGCGCGACGAAACGGAGCAAACGGTTCACCACGACATCCAGCAGTTGTTGCGCAAGCTGCGCGATCGGCCGGAGGTCACGAACGCGATTTTCAGCGAGATCGGGCAGTTGCTGCCGGCCCAGGTGGCAGTCGCCGGTCCGCAAACCGCCCGCGGCGTCGCCGCCGGGTGGTTTCCCGATCCGGCCGGAAATCCCGCACTGCTGCGCTATTGGGACGGCACGCACTGGACCCACCACGTTGCCCCCTCCGTGCGGTCCCACCTTGAGCCGGATGCGCCGGGCAATTGGCAGGCGAAAGCGGGTCATGCCCTCAAGAAGCTCGCCGACGTACCGGCGGTCGAGCGCGTCACTCGCCGCCGGCCACCGCCTTGACCACGATGCGTCTCTACGTGAGTGCGGCTGCCAGTGACGACGCCGCCGTCGCCGTGCTGGTGAGTGACTTGCAAGCCGCGGGCCACAGCGTTTGGGTGGACCGGAAACGATGGGGTGACGACAAGTGGTTCGCCGAGATCCTCGACAAGATCCGCGGCTGCTCCGTCTTTGTCTCCGCGGTGTCGGAGAACTCGCTGAACTCCAAGCTGTGCCGAACAGAACTGCAATACGCCCAGCGCCTGGGACTTCCGTATCTGCCGGTTCAGATCGGTGACGTGCTGAGTTATCGTTCGGCGGAGCTGTTGCAGCGGCAGACGGTGGACTATCGAAATCCCACGGCCGTATCCGGCGCGGAACTTCAGGCCACACTCCTCGAACTAGAGGCGAAACGCAGGCGATTGCCGGAACCGCTGCCGCCGCCCCCCGCGATGCCCTACCAGAACCTGCTGAGGATCGCTGTGGCCATCCATGGGGCTGCGCACATCCCGCCGTCCGACCAGGATGCCATCGTCAGCCAGCTCAGTCGTGGCCTGCGGGAGGAGAAAGAGGAGAACATCCGCGGTGAGATCCGCGGCTTGCTGACCACTCTGCAGCGACGCGGCGACACAACGAGGGCGGCCACCGAGGATGTCGACGCCATCCTGGCCGATGTGGCGGGTTCGAGATCGGCGGGCCGCGGCCTCGCCCAGCAGAGCGGCCCCGCGGGCTGGTTCGCCGACCCGTCGGGGGTGCCGGGAACAATGCGCTACTGGGACGGCTCCGGGTGGACGCAGCACACCACGAGCGCGGGGGCCGGCGCCCCGGTTGCGGGCGGGTACGCGGCGATACCGGCGGCCCCGGCCAAACCGGCGGGTGCGGGCAATACCAGGACCGTGCTGATCGTCGTCGGAGTCCTCGTCGTTGCGGGCATCCTGCTGGTCCTCGGTCTGGCGATGGCAGGCATGGACGCGGGGGATCCGTACCACGATGTGCCACCGGAACCCGTCGGGCCGGGCTACTTCGAGGAGTGCGACCCGTTCATGCAGCCGTGTTGAGCGCCGCGCGTCACAGCGCGCGGTAACCGGCCATCGCCTGCAGTGCCGGCGCGTGGGCGCGCGCGGCATACACGCCCTGCGTCTCCTCGTTCAGCAGGTTGTGCACCCGCTGGTCGCCGAACCCTCGGTCGATCCGGTCCCGCACGAACGCCAGCTCGATCACCTGAGCGGCAAAACTCTTCACTTCGTTGCCTGCCCGCTTTCCGCCGAACCGTCGCGCATGGTCTATCGCGGCCTTGCGGGCAGGAATCGAGCTCAGCCAGGTCGCCTCATTCGGTGTGACCAGTCCCGCGGCCACCATGCCCGGCAGCTTGGCCGCCGTGATCCGCTGCTCCCTGCGGCGGCTGTGCACCGCGAGGGTGATCGTCAGCGCGAAGATCGGCACCATCCACAGCGCGTAGACCGTGAAGTAGGCCTCGATGCCCACCAGCGCCGACCCGTTCCACAGCCCGTGCATGATCACCGCGACCGCGTACCCGAGCATCAGGCAGGCGAGCTTGCCCAGGACGTTGCGCCTCTGCAGCGCGAAGTACACCCCGATGCCGATGAACGTCGTGAACAGCGAATGGGCGAACGGCGCCATGATCAGCCGCATCGCCGCGGTGGCCAGCGAAGCGCCCAGCGACTCGGCGTTGGCGATGTAGAAGATGTCCTCCATCCAGCCGAATCCGGCGCCGACCAGGCCCGCGTAGACCAGGCAGTCGGTCAGCGAGTTGAGTTCGTTGCGGCGTATGCCGGTCATCATGACCAGCAGGAACATGCCCTTGGCCGCCTCCTCGATCAGGGGTGCCCCCACAGCAACGGTGAAGAAGCTGGTCTCCGACTCGACGGTGGCCGTCGGGTTCACCACCCCTTCGGCGATGACCTCGAGCACCACCGACAGCACGACCGCGATCGAGGCGCCCCAAAGGAATGCGAAGACGAGCAGCCGCGGCGGCTCGGGCTCCCAGCGGTCCAGCCACAGGTACGCCAGCAGCACGACGGCCATCGCGGCCGTGGTGAGCACGAACCCGATCAACGCCCCGACAGGGTTGACGGACGTGATCAGGATCAGCACCAGCGCCGCGAGCGTGCCGAGCAGAATGATGACGGTCAGTGGCGCGCCGACCTTGCGGATCTTCTTCGGCAGCGGGGACCCGAAGGAATACCGCGGCTGTGTCACCGGGTTGTGCACGTCAGAAGGGTAACGGTTAGGTGGGACCTGGTTTGTTCAGCGTGTACCCAGTCGAGTAGCCTCGGTAGGTACCTGTGTGCACGCTGCGCGGGTACTCGGCGATGATGTCGGCGCTGCCGCGCCGAAGCCAATCACAACTGTCCAATGAAGTCCCTACGAACAAACCTGTCCGGAGCAACCCAACAACATGCCAAGTCCCTCCGTCACCTCGCCGCAAGTAGCCGTCAACGACATCGGCTCGTCCGAGGACTTTCTCGCCGCCATCGACAAAACCATCAAATACTTCAACGATGGCGACATCGTCGAAGGGACCATCGTCAAGGTTGACCGCGACGAAGTCCTGCTCGACATCGGTTATAAGACCGAAGGCGTCATCCCGTCCCGTGAGCTCTCCATCAAGCACGACGTCGACCCCAACGAGGTCGTTTCCGTCGGCGATGAGGTCGAAGCACTGGTCCTCACCAAGGAGGACAAAGAGGGCCGGCTGATCCTGTCCAAGAAGCGTGCCCAGTACGAGCGCGCCTGGGGCACCATCGAGGAGCTCAAGGAGAAGGACGAGGCCGTCAAGGGCACCGTCATCGAGGTCGTCAAGGGCGGCCTGATCCTCGACATCGGCCTGCGTGGCTTCCTGCCCGCCTCCCTGGTCGAGATGCGACGCGTCCGCGATCTGCAGCCGTACATCGGCAAGGAGATCGAGGCCAAGATCATCGAGCTCGATAAGAACCGCAACAACGTGGTGCTGAGCCGCCGCGCCTGGCTGGAGCAGACCCAGTCCGAGGTGCGCAGCGAATTCCTCAACCAGCTGCAGAAGGGCGCCATCCGCAAGGGCGTCGTGTCCTCGATCGTCAACTTCGGCGCATTCGTCGATCTCGGCGGGGTCGACGGCCTGGTGCACGTCTCCGAGCTGTCCTGGAAGCACATCGACCACCCCTCCGAGGTGGTCCAGGTGGGCGACGAGGTCACCGTCGAGGTGCTCGACGTCGACATGGACCGCGAGCGGGTTTCGTTGTCGCTCAAGGCCACTCAGGAAGACCCGTGGCGCCACTTCGCCCGCACCCACGCCATCGGCCAGATCGTGCCCGGCAAGGTCACCAAGCTGGTGCCCTTCGGTGCGTTCGTCCGTGTCGAGGAGGGCATCGAGGGTCTGGTGCACATCTCCGAGCTCTCGGAGCGCCACGTCGAGGTTCCCGATCAGGTGGTCCAGGTCGGCGACGACGCGATGGTCAAGGTGATCGACATCGACCTGGAGCGGCGCCGGATCTCGCTGAGCCTCAAGCAGGCCAACGAGGACTACACCGAGGAGTTCGACCCGTCGAAGTACGGCATGGCCGACAGCTACGACGAGCAGGGCAACTACATCTTCCCCGAGGGCTTCGATCCCGAGACCAACGAATGGCTCGAGGGCTTCGACAAGCAGCGTGAGGAGTGGGAAGCCCGCTACGCCGAGGCCGAGCGCCGTCACAAGATGCACACCGCGCAGATGGAGAAGTTCGCCGCCGCGGAGGCCGAGGCCGCCAGCAAGCCGCAGTCCAGCAGCTCGTCGCGGTCCGAGGAGTCCGCGGGTGGTTCGCTGGCCAGCGACGCGCAGCTCGCCGCGCGCCGCCGCTCGTTGTGGACCTCCTGCCAGACTGGTGCGATGCTGCGAATCGGCCTGACCGGCGGTATCGGTGCCGGCAAGTCCACGGTGTCGGCCGCATTCCGCGACTGTGGCGGCATCATCGTCGACGGTGACGTCATCGCACGTGAGGTCGTCGAGCCCGGCACCGCGGGTCTGGCGGCCCTCGTCGACGCGTTCGGCCACGACATCCTGCTGGCCAGTGGCGGGCTCAATCGGCCCGCGCTGGCTGCCAAGGCGTTCACCGACGATGCGCAGCGGGCCCGGCTGAATGCGATCGTGCACCCGCTGGTCGCCCGTCGCCGATCGGAGATCGTCTCGGCGGTGGCCGACGATGCAGTAGTCGTCGAGGACATCCCGTTGCTGGTGGAAACCGGTCTGGCGCCGTCGTTTCCACTCGTCGTGGTGGTCTACGCCGACGTGGAGACGAGGGTTGGACGGCTCGTCGGATCTCGGGGCATGCCCGAAGTCGACGCCAGGGCGAGGATCGCGGCGCAAGCGTCCGACGACCAGCGGCGTGCGATCGCCGATGTGCTACTGGACAATTCGGGGTCGCCGGGCGCCGTCGTCGAGAAGGCCCGCGACCTTTGGCACCAGCGGATTGTGCCGCTGGCGCACAACATCCGTGCCCGCCAGTGCGTTTCGGGCGAGTACCGGGTGGTGCCCTACGACCCGGAGTGGCCGGCGCAGGCGCACCGCATCGTCAACCGGCTGAAGTTGGCGTGCGGGTCGCAGGCCGTGCGTATCGACCACATCGGCTCGACCGCGGTCCCCGGGATGGACGCCAAGGACATCATCGACATCCAGATCACCGTGGCTTCTCTCGACGCGGCCGGCGCGATCTCCGACGCGCTGGCCGATGCGGGATATCCCCGCGTCGGCCACATCACTCCCGACATCACCTCCGACATCACCTCCGACATCACCTCCGACGTCGCCAAGACCGATTCGCGCAGCACCGTAGCCGAGTTCGACCATCGCGATGATCCCGCGTTGTGGCGCAAGCGAATTCACTGTTCGGCCGATCCCGGGCGGCCCACCAATGTGCACGTGCGGGTGGACGGTTGGCCGGGTCAACAGTTCGCCTTGCTGTTCACCGCGTGGTTGGCGGCCAATCGCGGGGTGCAGGCCGACTACCTCGTCGTGAAACGCCGGGCACTCGAGCACGGACCCGACGGCTACGCCGACGCCAAGGAGCCGTGGTTCCTCGACGCCTACTGCCGGGCGTGGGAGTGGGCCGACACCACCGGATGGCGTCCCTAGCCGGCGGGTGCGGCCGGTTCGGGGATCGGCGATCCGACGGGTGCGGTGTTCACGACATTTCCAGGATCGGCAACAGGACTACCGCTGAGCGGCGCGCCGCAAATGAGTACGCCGTAGCCCGGGTCGTCGCGGGCGGGGGTCAGCCGCGGCGCGATGAACTGGTCGGCCTGTGCGACGGTCTGGTCGTCGACCAGGATCTCGCAGTGGAGGTTGGCCGAGTAGGGCCAGTCGATGGACACCTCCATGCCCGCCAATTGCGGATCCGACAGCACCGCGGAGGCCTCGAAGATGCGGCCCGGCAGCATCGTCGGGTCGGCGCTGTTGAGCTTTGTGTCGTCGAGTCTGTAGGTGATGGTGGCGCCGCGCGCCACGCCGTCCACCCGCGCCCGGTAGGTGACATTGTGCAGGTCAGTGGCTGGCGCCGGGTCGTCCTGCGGTTGGGGAGGGACTGCCGGGTCGGCCTGTGCGGTCGTCGGGCTCAGCAGCGACCCGGACAGCAGGGCGGCGAGTAACGCAGCCCCCGTCCATGGGTGCTTAGTCGGGCTCATGAGTCCAGAGACTACGCGTCCGCCCATGTGAGGGCCATGCCGTGACCTCCCAGCCAGCGGTGCAGGTCGTAGCCGTTGTTCGCTAGGCCGTCGACCGCGGCGACGGCCGATCGCATCGCGCGCTCCCCGTCTTCGGGCGAGAGCAGGCCGTGCCTGACCGCGGTGAGCAGCTCGTCGACATCGGCCAATTCCACTCCGAGTCCCGTGCGAAGTACGAGATCCAGGTAGTGGTCCTCGGCGTGCCAGCTGCGCTCGCCGGGGGTGTAGCGGCCGATGTCGAGGTAGAAGTCCTGCTCTCGTTCATGGCCGGGGTTGAAGTGGAAGACGGTCACCCGCAGGTCGAGCGAGGGCAGCAGCCAGGACTCCAGGTAGTGGAACTGTTCCCGGCCGGGGGTGGGCCTGGCGATGTACAGCCCCCACGGCTCGAGTTCGTAGACGTCGACACCGCGCCGGACACCCTTCGGATCCGTGTTGGTCCGGCCGACCAGGTCGAATGTCTCGTGCTTGGGCGCGTGAATGCCCTCAGGATAGGCCGTCGGGGTCGTCGCGGCGACGGTCGCGGGAAGAGAACATGTCGGTGCCTGGTTCTAGTCTTGGCATATGGCTTTCGCGACCGAACATCCCGTCCTGGCGCATTCGGAGTACCGCGCCGTCGAGGAGATCGTCCGTACCGGCGGTCGCTTCGAGGTCGTCAGCCAGTACGCACCCGCGGGGGACCAACCGGCCGCCATCGAGGACCTCGAACGGCGGATCAGGGCGGGGGAGCGCGACGTGGTGCTGCTCGGCGCGACGGGCACCGGCAAATCGGCGACCACGGCGTGGCTGATCGAGCGGCTGCAACGGCCGACCCTGGTGATGGCGCCCAATAAGACGCTGGCCGCTCAGCTCGCCAACGAGCTGCGGGAGATGTTGCCGCACAACGCCGTCGAGTACTTCGTCTCGTACTACGACTACTACCAGCCCGAGGCCTATATCGCCCAGACCGACACCTACATCGAGAAGGACAGCTCGATCAACGACGACGTCGAACGGTTGAGGCACTCCGCGACGTCGAGCCTATTGTCCCGCCGCGACGTGGTGGTGGTCGCATCGGTGTCGTGCATCTACGGTCTGGGCACCCCGCAGTCCTATCTGGACCGGTCGGTGGAGCTGCAGGTCGGCGACGAGGTGCCCCGTGACGGACTGCTGCGGTTGCTGGTGGACGTGCAGTACAACCGCAACGACACCGCGTTCACCCGCGGCTCCTTCCGGGTCCGCGGCGACACCGTCGAGATCATCCCGTCCTACGAAGAGCTCGCGGTGCGCATCGAGTTCTTCGGCGACGAGATCGAGGCGCTGTACTACCTGCACCCGCTGACGGGCGATGTCGTGCGCCAGGTGGATTCGCTGCGGATCTTCCCGGCCACCCACTACGTCGCAGGTCCGGACCGGATGGCGCACGCGATCTCGACGATCGAGGAGGAGCTGGCGGCGCGGCTCTCGGAATTGGAGACGCAGGGCAAGCTGCTGGAAGCGCAGCGGCTGCGGATGCGGACGAACTACGACGTCGAGATGATGCGCCAGGTCGGGTTCTGCTCGGGCATCGAGAACTATTCGCGCCACATCGACGCCAGGCCCGCGGGGTCCGCGCCCGCCACGCTGCTCGACTACTTTCCGGAGGACTTCCTGCTGGTCATCGACGAGTCGCATGTGACGGTGCCGCAGATCGGCGGCATGTACGAGGGCGATATCTCGCGCAAACGCAACCTCGTCGACTTCGGCTTCCGGTTGCCGTCGGCCATCGATAACCGGCCCCTGACTTGGGAGGAGTTCGCCGACCGGATCGGTCAGACGGTGTATCTGTCGGCGACCCCCGGCCCCTACGAACTGAGCCAGTCCGGCGGCGAGTTCGTCGAGCAGGTGATCCGCCCGACCGGGCTGGTCGATCCGCAGGTGGTGGTCAAGCCGACGAAGGGCCAGATCGACGACCTGATCGGCGAGATCCGGGTGCGCGCCGAGCGCGACGAGAGGGTGCTGGTCACCACGCTGACCAAGAAGATGGCCGAGGACCTCACCGACTATCTGCTGGAACTCGGCATCCGGGTGCGCTACCTGCATTCGGAGGTCGACACCTTGCGCCGTGTCGAGCTGCTGCGTCAGCTGCGGCTGGGCGACTACGACGTGCTCGTCGGCATCAACCTGCTGCGCGAGGGTCTGGACCTGCCCGAGGTGTCGCTGGTGTCGATCCTCGACGCCGACAAGGAGGGCTTTCTGCGCTCGACGCGCAGCCTGATCCAGACCATCGGGCGTGCCGCGCGCAACGTGTCGGGCGAGGTGCACATGTATGCCGACAAGATCACCGATTCGATGCGGGAGGCGATCGACGAGACCGAGCGGCGCCGGGCCAAGCAGACCGCCTACAACGAGGCCAACGGCATCGATCCGCAACCGCTGCGCAAGAAGATCGCCGACATCCTCGATCAGGTCTACCGCGAGGCGGCCGACACCGAAGCCAGCGAAGCGATCCCGGTGGGCGGTTCCGGGCGCAACGCCTCCCGCGGCCGCCGCGCACAGGGCGAGCCGGGACGGGCGGTCAGCGCGGGCGTGTTCGAGGGACGTGACACCTCGAACATGCCGCGGGCCGAGCTGGCCGACCTCATCAAGGACATGACCGAGCAGATGATGGCCGCCGCCCGCGACCTGCAATTCGAGCTCGCGGCCCGGATCCGCGACGAGATCGCAGACCTCAAAAAGGAGCTGCGCGGCATGGACGCTGCGGGCCTGAAGTAGCGCCGCCCGGGGGCCGGTCGCGGGGGTTGCCTTCCCCGCTGGAATGTGAAGCACGCCTGGGCGGCTTGATCTCAATCGCGGTTGAGAATCTAGTGTTCCTGCCATGGCCGATGTCACCGCCACCCATACCGGGTCCTGGCGTGACCTGCTGGGCCCGCGCAACCTGGGCACGTCGACAGTGCTCGCCGGCGGTGTGCTGCTGTACGCGACGAACGAGTTCCTGACCATCAGTCTGTTGCCCAGCGCGGTGGCAGACATCGGCGGCCAGCGGTTCTACGCCTGGGTCACCACCGTCTACCTGGTGGGTTCGGTCATCGCGGCCACCACGGTCCCCTCCTTGTTGGCCCGGCTCGGCCCGCGCGCCGCCTATCTGGTGGGTCTCGGGTTGTTCGGCGTCGGCAGCCTCGGCTGCGCGATGGCGCCCGACATGGAGATCCTGCTGGTGGCGCGCACCGTCCAGGGCGTGGCCGGTGGATTGCTGGCCGGGCTGGGTTATGCCGTCATCAACGCGGCGCTGCCGAGCACGTTGTGGACCAAGGCGTCGGCGCTGGTGTCGGCGATGTGGGGGGTCGGCACCCTGATCGGGCCCGCGTCGGGTGGACTGTTCGCGCAGTTCGGGCTGTGGCGATGGGCATTCGGGGTGCTGGTCATCCTCACCGGCGCGATCGCCTTGCTGGTGCCGCTGTCGCTGCCGGCACGCGAGACCGCACGAAGCCATCCGACGACTGCGCTGCGCATTCCGGTGGTGTCGCTGCTGCTACTGGGGGCAGCGGCGCTGGTGGTCAGTGTCGCGGCCATTCCCCACGACGCCCGGGCAACGGCATCCCTGTTGGTCCTCGGCGTGGCGATCGTCGCGGTGTTCGTGGTGGTCGACCGGCGTGCCACGGTGGCGGTGCTGCCGCCGAGCACGTTCAGGCCCGGTCCGCTGAAGTGGATCTACCTGACCCTCGGTGTGCTGATGGCCGCCACCATGGTCGACATGTACGTGCCGCTGTTCGGGCAGCGGCTCGCGCACCTGGCGCCGGTAATCGCCGGCTTCTTCGGGGCCGTGCTGTCGGTCGGCTGGACGGCCGGCGAGATCGGCAGCGCCACACTGCGCAACTCCCGGGTGATCGTGCGGACGGTAGCGGTGGCGCCGTTGGTTGTGGCCGCCGGCCTGGCTCTGGGGGCGTTGACGATGCGTGACGACACCGCCCCGTGGCTGCTGGCGCTGTGGGCGCTGGCCCTGCTGATCACCGGCGCGGGCATCGGCACGGCGTGGCCGCACCTGTCGGCGTGGGCGATGAGCCGCGTCGACGATCCGGCGGAGGGTCCCGCCGCGGCCGCGGCGATCAGCACCGTGCAGTTGATCTGCGGTGCGTTCGGCGCCGGCCTCGCGGGTGTGGTGGTCAACCTCAGCGACTCCGGCGATGCCACCGCCGCACGCTGGCTGTTCGCCGTGTTCGCTGTGCTGGCCGCACTGGCCACCGTCGCGTCCGTGCGAGCCGGCCGGCATCACCCATCGACCTGACATCACAGCACGGGAAGCAACCTCCGCAGGATCATGGCCGAGGAGGCGGCGACCTCACCGGCGAACGCGTCGAAGTCGAAACGCGAATCGCGCCCGGCGAGGTCGGACAGCGCCCGGATCACCAGCCACGGAATAGCGAAGGATTCACAGACCTGGGCGAGCGCGCCGCCCTCCATCTCGATGGCACGCCCGGCGAACTCGCGGCGAAGCCGGCCGCGCGTGTTCTCGCAATGCAGGAACTGGTCGCCGGAGAGCACTGTTCCGTAGGTGACCAGCGGTGCGCGGCCCGGCCCGCCGGCGTCGGGAGACAGGGCGGGTAGCGCGATCCCGTCGAGCCGTTCGCTCACCCGCACAAGGAGATCCGTGGCCACGGCGTAGCCGAGTTGGTCGGTCGGGTTGATGAACGGTACGTGCCCGGCCTGGTAGGTCCGCAAGCGCTCGTCCTCGATCAGACCCGCGTCATGCTGGATGATCCGGTCGGCCACCACGACATCGCCGATGCTCAGCATGGGATCGAGGCCCCCGGCGACACCGGAGAAAACGATTGCGCGACAACCGAATCTGTCGGCGAGCAGGGTTGCGGCCAGAGCCGCGTTGACCTTGCCCATCCCCGCGCCCGCCAGCACGACGTCGTGGCCGTCCAGCGCGCCGGTCTCGAACTGCACACCGGCCACGTCATTTCGCCGGGCCGACCGCATGGCGTCGCGCAGATGCTCGATCTCCTGGGGGATGGCGCAGATCAGCCCGATCGTCACGACCGCAGTGTGGCACGCGGTGTGGGCGATGAGTTCGGACGCCCACCGGGGTCGGTATGGACGAGGACCGATTCCAGCACATCGCCGAGGAGTGATCTGACATGCCGTCAACGCCGTCCGCCTACCCCGATATCGTCAGCCGAGACCAGTGGCTGCTCGCCCGCAGGGAACTGCTAGCCCGCGAACGGGAGGCCACCCACCTGCGGGATGCGGTCAACGCCCAACGGCGCAGGCTGCCGATGGTGAAGGTGGACAAGGAGTACCTGTTCGACGGGCCCGACGGTGAGGTCGGGCTGATCGACCTGTTCGAGGGCCGCTCCCAGCTGTACATCCATCACTTCATGTGGATCGACGACATCGATGAGGGCTGTCCGAGCTGCACGGCCGCGGCGGATCTGACGTTCACCGAACAGGACCGGGCGCTGCTGCACGGCCGGGGAGTGACGTTCGCCGCCGTGTCCCGCGCCCCCTACGCCAGCATCGCCCGCTACCGCGACGAGCACGGCTGGACGTTCCCGTGGTACTCCTCGCGCGACGGCGACTTCACCTACGACTACCACGTCACGCTCGACCCGCGACGGGGCCCAATCACGTACAACTACAAGACGATCGACGAGCTGCGCGCCGAGGGGTCCGGCGACGACGACCTCCGCGGTGACTGGCCGGGCGCGAGTGTCTTCCTGCGCCGCGGAGACGAGGTCTTCCACACTTACTCGACCTACGCGCGCGGCCTGGACCACACGTCGGCGGGGTACCCGTTCCTGGATCTCACCCCGTACGGAAGGCAGGAAGGCTGGGAGGATTCGCCGGCGGGCTGGCCGCAGGACGGCGTCGCCGCGGGGGTGCCGCTCGACAGCGCAGCGGAGCGGTAACGAATCACGGCGATCCGAATGGTGGGCAGCCGCGGGCACTCCTGGCAGGCTCATGGGTGTTCGCGGGTGTGGCCGAGTGGCTAGGCACCGGCCTGCAAAGCCGTTAACGCGGGTTCGACTCCCGCCACTCGCTCGTGCGCCGTACCGCGCCCCGGAAAATGGGGTACCGGATTACGCGTGTGGCGTAGCTGGCTCCATCGCTAGTTTGCAGGTGTCAGCGGCGAGACGACTCGTCGCCACCAGCAAGGATTCGCCATGTCGGACAGACGAGCATTTCGCCAGCTCACTGACCCGCGGGACGATGCCTCTGCGAACTGTTGTGAGGCAGTGATGCGGGTCTTCATTTGTCACTCCAGTCGGGACGACATCGCTGTCCGGGCGTTGGCCGAGCATCTGCGGGCCGCACGAGCGGCGGTATGGCTGGACCAGTCAATTCTCGGTGGTGATGCCTGGTGGTCGGAAATACTCAGCCAAATCCGTTCGTGCACAGTCTTTCTTGTGGCACTGTCCACCAGTTCTCTGCAGTCCAAGCCGTGCCAAGCGGAGATGGGATACGCGAAGGCGCTTGGACTTCCGATGCTGCCCGTGCTGGTCGCGGACGTCTACAGCTACCGGATCGACCCGATATTCACGCTGCAGTCTGTCGACTACCGCAAACCCGATGTGGCCTCAGGCATGGCCCTGATCGCGGCCCTTCATGACCTGGCTGCAGACCGGGCCGAGCTGCCCCGGCCGTTGCCCGAGCCTCCACCGGTTCCCTACGCGTACCTGCAGCGGCACGGCATTGCCATCGACTCCTCCGAAGGGCTATCGCCTGCCGCGCAGGAAACCATCGTCGCCGAACTGCGCGGGGCGCTTCGCGGCGAGGACGACGAGAGCGTGCGCGAGGACATCCGGCGGTTGTTGCGCGACCTACGGCGGCGGCCCGACACCACGCAATCCACGGTCGCCGAGATCGACGATCTGGTCGGGGACCCAGACACCGCCGAACGTCCCCCGGAGCGCGCAGCCACATGCACTTCCGAACACAACGGATCATCCACATCCGTCCCACCGCGTCGGCGGGTACCCAAAGCCGCCCTCGTCGTGGCTGTGCTGGCGGGCGTGGTGTCGGCCGGCATCGTCGGCGTCGCCGTCTTCGGTCGGGACCCCGGCGCAGCCGCATCGATCCCCGGCACAGCCGCATCGATCCCCGGCACAGCCGCATCGATCCCCGGCGCGCCCGCCCCCGCTGCGGTCGCCATGGTCGCCACCGTCATCGCCGACGTCGACGTCTATGACCGGCCGGACGGTGTCGGGAACCCCTACGACGGAACCTACCTACACGTGGGCCAGCAGTTTGCCCTTGTGGAGCCCTGCCGTGACAACTGGTGTCGGCTCGTCATCCCCGACGCTCCCGGCGGTTGGGGCTGGGTGTACCAGGACGGCTTCCTGCGGATCGCGGTCAGTTGAACGCGAGACGGCATCTGGGCGCACGGATGATGTTGTGCCGGTGATGGTCTGGGTCACGTCACGGGTCGGAACGCGACGCGGTCCGGCCTGTCCCGTGAGCCATCGTGTCGATCACCGTGCGCCCATCCGCAGCGATTCCGGGACTACCATCGATGCCGGTAGAACGTGGTTCGTGGCCTGCTTGTCGGGTGTCGTGATTTGCACCCGTGCGTAGAGGTGACGGGTTACTGTCGCGGGTGGCGTCGCACGCCGAGCACATTGACACCGGGAGGATACGGATGGGTGCCTATCGCACAGTGGTGGTCGGCACGGACGGATCGGATTCGTCCCTGCGCGCGGTCGAGCGGGCCGGTGAGATTGCCGCCGGGGCCAACGCCAAGCTGGTCGTCGCCACCGCCTACTTCCCGCAGAGCGAAGACCACCACGCCGCCGACGTGCTGCGCGACGAGGGCTACAAGATGGCGGGCAACGCCCCGATCTACGCGATCCTGCGGGAGGCGCGCGACCGGGCCAAGGCCGCTGGAGCCACCGACGTCGAGGAGAAGGCCATCGTGGGCGCACCCGTCGACGCCCTTGTCGACCTCGCCAACGACGTCAAGGCCGACCTGGTGGTGGTCGGCAACGTCGGCCTGAGCACGATCGCCGGCCGGCTGCTGGGCTCGGTGCCCGCCAACGTCGCACGTCGCTCCAAGACCGACGTGCTGATAGTGCACACCACGCCGTAATCGCACGGCACTCTTGACGGCAGCGCGGACTTCGACCGGGTGGCGCCGACCGCCGTGGAGGAGATCGTGCGGTGGGCTTCGCCGCTGAAGTTCATGCGCCGCAACCTGACCGAGGACGTCGATATGCGCTCCTGCGTTCGGCGTTCGTGCACGGCATCAAGCGGCTGTCGGTGGCCTGGACACCACCGGACTGAACGGCAGCCGACTTAACCGCTCTACCAGCCGCGCTCGCGCCACTCCGCGAGGTTCGGACGTTCCGCGCCGAGGACGGTGTCGTCGCCGTGCCCGGGATACACCACCGTCGAATCCTCGAAGGCGTCGAACACGCGGCTGGTGACGTCGCCGATCAGCTCCTCGAACTCGGCGGGTTTCGTCGTGCGCCCGACGCCGCCGGGGAACAGACAATCACCCGTGAACAGCTGCGTCACGTCGCCGGTCGCCGGGGATGTTACGGCCAGCGCGATCGATCCCGGCGTGTGGCCGCGCAGGTGAATGACGTCGAAGGACAGCTCACCGATCGTGATCGTGTCGCCGTTGGCCAGCAGGCGGTCGGGTTTGACGGGCAGGGGACCCGCATCGAGCTGGTGCGCCGCCGTCGGGGCGCCGGTGGCCTTGGCGACCTCGGTGAGGGCCTGCCAGTGATCCTGGTGCTGATGGGTGGTGACGATCAGTGACAGCTTGGGTGCGTAGCGCTCGATCAGGTCGAGCAGGATTCCGGCCTCGTTCGCCGCGTCGATGAGGAGCGTCTCGCCCGTCTGGGAACAGGACACCAGGTAGGAATCGTTGTCCATCGGACCCACCGACGCCTTGACGATGGTCGCACCGGGAAGTGTGCGCACGGCTGCGGTGTGGGGCCTGACATGGCCCGTGTAGTTGTCGTCGACGACTGTCATAGTGGTCACGTTACTGCGCGCCCACGCGCCCGAAGGCTTGTCGGTGGGCGGACATAGCATGGACCGGTACTGGGTTTGAGCGTCCGGATACATGTCCGGAGGGAGAGGACACCGTTGGCTGATCGCCTCGTTGTCAAGGGTGCCCGTGAGCACAATCTGCGAAGCGTCGACCTCGATTTGCCGCGCGACGCGTTGATCGTGTTCACCGGGCTGTCGGGTTCGGGTAAGTCGTCGCTGGCGTTCGACACGATCTTCGCCGAGGGGCAGCGCCGCTACGTCGAGTCGCTGTCGGCGTACGCGCGCCAGTTCCTCGGGCAGATGGACAAACCCGACGTCGACTTCATCGAGGGGCTGTCCCCGGCGGTGTCGATCGACCAGAAGTCCACCAACCGCAATCCGCGGTCGACGGTGGGCACCATCACCGAGGTGTACGACTACCTGCGCCTGCTCTACGCGCGGGCCGGCACCCCGCACTGCCCGATCTGCGGTGAGCGCATCGCGCGCCAAACCCCTCAGCAGATCGTCGACCAGGTGCTGGCGATGCCAGAAGGCACCCGGTTCCAGGTGCTCGCGCCGGTGGTGCGCACCCGCAAGGGTGAGTTCGTCGACCTGTTCGACAAACTCAACTCGCAGGGGTACAGCCGGGTCCGCGTCGACGGGGTGGTGCACTCCCTCACCGATCCGCCCAAGCTCAAGAAGCAGGAGAAGCACGACATCGAGGTCGTGGTCGACCGGCTCACCGTCAAGGCCAGCGCCAAGCAGCGGCTGACGGATTCGGTGGAGACGGCGCTGAACCTCGCCGACGGGATCGTCGTCCTGGAATTCGTCGATCGTGAGGATGACCATCCCCATCGTGAACAGCGGTTCTCCGAAAAGCTGGCCTGCCCCAACGGCCATCCGCTGGCGGTCGACGACCTCGAGCCGCGGTCATTCTCGTTCAACTCGCCCTACGGCGCCTGCCCCGAATGCACCGGCCTTGGCATCCGCAAAGAGGTCGATCCCGACCTCGTCGTGCCCGATCCCGACCTGACGCTGGCGGAAGGTGCCGTGGCCCCATGGTCGATGGGGCAGACCGCCGAGTACTTCACCCGGATGATGGCCGGCCTGGGCGAATCGCTGGGGTTCAACGTCGACACACCGTGGAAGAAGCTGCCCGCCAAGGCGCGCAAGGCGATTCTCGAGGGCTGCGACGAGCAGGTCCACGTCCGGTACAAGAACCGGTACGGCCGCACCCGGTCGTATTACGCCGACTTCGAAGGCGTGATGGCGTTCCTGCAGCGCCGCATGGAGCAGACCGACTCCGAACAGATGAAGGAACGCTACGAGGGCTTCATGCGTGACGTGCCCTGCCCGGAGTGCAACGGCACCAGGCTCAAACCCGAGATCCTCGCCGTATCGCTGACGGCGGGCAGTCACGGCACCAAGTCGATCGCCGAGGTGGCCGAGCTGTCGATTGCCGACTGCGCCGAGTTCCTCAACGCGCTCACCCTCGGTACCCGTGAGCAGGCGATCGCGGGTCAGGTGCTCAAGGAGATCCAGTCGCGGCTCGGATTCCTGCTCGACGTCGGGCTGGAGTACCTGTCGCTGTCGCGGGCGGCCGCCACCCTGTCCGGCGGCGAGGCGCAACGCATCCGGCTGGCTACCCAGATCGGTTCGGGCCTGGTCGGCGTCCTGTACGTGCTCGACGAGCCGTCGATCGGGCTGCATCAGCGCGACAACCGCAGGCTGATCGAAACCCTGCTGCGGCTCAAGGATCTGGGCAACACCCTGATCGTGGTGGAACACGACCTGGACACCATCGCCCACGCCGACTGGGTGGTCGACATCGGTCCTGCGGCGGGCGAACACGGTGGCCGGATCGTGCACAGCGGTCCCTACGCTGAGCTGCTGCGCAATCCCGAGTCGCTGACCGGCGCGTACCTATCGGGCAGGGAGAGCATCGAGATCCCCGCCATCCGCAGGCCCGTCGACCGCAAACGGCAGCTGACGGTGGTCGGCGCCAGGGAACACAACCTGCGCGAGATCGACGTGTCCTTCCCGCTTGGCGTGCTCACCGCGGTCACCGGCGTCTCCGGATCCGGCAAGTCCACCCTGGTCAACGACATCCTGGCCGCCGTGCTGGCGAACAAGCTCAACGGTGCGCGCCTGGTGCCCGGCCGGCACACCCGGGTCAACGGGCTCGATCGCGTCGACAAGCTGGTGCGGGTGGACCAGTCGCCCATCGGACGGACCCCGCGGTCCAATCCGGCCACTTACACCGGCGTATTCGACAAGATTCGGTCGCTGTTCGCCGCCACCACCGAAGCGAAGGTTCGGGGCTATCAGCCGGGCCGGTTCTCGTTCAACGTCAAGGGCGGCCGCTGCGAAGCCTGTTCGGGCGACGGCACGATCAAAATCGAGATGAACTTCCTGCCCGACGTGTACGTCCCGTGCGAGGTGTGCCACGGCGCGCGCTACAACCGCGAGACGCTGGAGGTGCACTACAAGGGCAAGACGATCTCCGAGGTCCTCGACATGTCCATCGAGGAGGCCGCGGAGTTCTTCGAACCGATCAGCAGCATTCACCGCTATCTCAAGACGCTGGTCGACGTGGGCCTGGGCTATGTCCGGTTGGGGCAGCCCGCGCCAACCCTGTCCGGCGGGGAGGCGCAGCGGGTGAAGCTGGCGGCCGAACTGCAGAAGCGGTCCACCGGACGGACGGTCTACATCCTCGACGAACCCACCACCGGCCTGCACTTCGAGGACATCCGCAAGCTGCTCAAGGTAATCAACGGCCTTGTCGACAAAGGCAATACGGTGATCGTCATCGAACACAACCTGGACGTGATCAAGACGTCGGACTGGATCGTCGACATGGGGCCGGAGGGCGGCGCCGGGGGTGGCACGGTCGTCGCCGCGGGCACGCCCGAGGACGTTGCGGCGAACCCACAGAGCTACACCGGGCATTTCCTCGCCGAGGAGTTGGGGCTACCAAGGGCGACGCGGAAGGCCAGCAAGGTCAGCGCCTGATCGGTACCCCGAAAACCGATTGCACGACCGCGGCCTGATTCCCGACACTTGCCACCATGGGCCATGTCGAGGTGGGGCACGTCAGCCATACGCTCCCGGACGGTCGGCTGCTGCTCGACGACGTCTCCTTCCGCGTCGGCGACGGTGCGACGGCGGCGCTGGTCGGACCCAACGGCGCCGGTAAGACGACGCTGCTGCGCCTGATAGCCGGAGACCTGAACGCACAGCGGGGCACCGTTTCGCACAGCGGCGGGCTGGGGGTGATGCGGCAGTTCATCGGCGGCATCCGCGACACCACCGACATCTCCGAGCTGCTGCTATCGGTGGCCCAACCGCGGATCCGCGCCGCCGCGGAGGTCGTCGACGCCGCGGAGCTGGCGCTGATGGAATGCGACGACGAACCCACCCAGCTGCGCTACGCACACGCCTTGGCGACCTGGGGCGACGCCGGCGGTTACGAAGCCGAGATCCTTTGGGACGCTTGCGCAGTTGCCGCGCTAGGGGTGGCGTTCCAATCCTGCCGGTGGCGCCGGGTCGCCACCCTGTCGGGTGGCGAGCAGAAGCGGCTGGTGCTCGAGGCGCTGCTGCGCGGGCCCGACCAGGTGCTTCTTCTCGACGAGCCGGACAACTATCTCGACGTCCCCGCGAAGCGCTGGCTGGAGGCGCGGCTGCGCGAGACCGCCAAGACGGTGCTGCTGGTGTCCCACGACCGGGAGCTGCTCAACCAGTGCGCCGAACGCATCGTCACCGTGGAATCCCGCAAGGTGTGGGTCCACGGCGGGCGGTTCGAAAGCTACGCGCAGGCGCGCCGGGACCGCAGCAGCCGGCTGGACGAACTGCGCAGGCGCTGGGACGAGGAGCACGCGAAACTGAAGCAGCTGGTGGCCGAGCTGCGGCGCAAGGCGGCCTACAACGACGGGATGTCGTCGCGCTACCAGGCGGCGCTGACTCGGCTGCACAGGTTCGAGGAGGCAGGCCCGCCCGAATCGGCTCCGCGCGACCAGGACATCGCCATGCGGCTGCGCGGGGGCCGGACCGGTCGCAGGGCGGTGATCTGCGAGCGCCTCGAGCTCACCGGTCTGATGCGGCCGTTCGATGCCGAGATCTGGTTCGGTGAACGGGTCGCGGTGCTCGGCTCCAACGGTTCGGGGAAATCGCACTTTCTGCGGCTGCTGATGTCGGTGGCCGAGGAGGTCCCGCGCGGCGCGCTGGCGGCCGATCAGGTGGCACACACCGGAATCGGCCGGCTCGGCGCGCGCGTCGTCCCAGGACTCTTCGCGCAGACCCACGCCCGCCACGACCTTGCCGGGCGCACCCCGTGCGAGATCGTGATGACCGAGCACGCCCGGCTGCGCAACGACGCGATGGGTGCGCTGGCCCGCTACGAACTCGCCGTCTGTGCCGAGCAGCCGTTCGAGACGCTGTCCGGCGGTCAGCAGGCCCGGCTGCAGATCCTTCTGCTGGAGCTGGGCGGGGCGACGCTGCTGCTGCTCGACGAGCCGACCGACAACCTCGACCTGGCCAGCGCCGAAGCCCTGCAGGAGGCGCTGGGCAGCTACCAGGGCACCGTGGTGGCCGTCACCCACGACCGGTGGTTTGCCCGTTCCTTCGACCGCTTCCTGGTGTTCGGCGCCGATGGTTCGGTGTACGAGTCACCCGATCCGGTGTGGGATGAGGCAAGGGTGGAGCGGCCTGCGACCGGGATTCGCTAGCGGCCGGCACAGCCGACGCGCCGTCGACTATTCGGCCATTTCCTGCCGCCGCCATTTGCCTGGGGTGAGAATGTAACTGCCCAGGTACGCGGCGACGATTGAATGCGCAGCAGAACGGCGATCGCACACGGGTTTCGGTGGTCTTACGGGGAGGACGATAGGCGAGAATGGCCGGAGAACGCACGAGCGACGGTCCACCCGCGGCGCAGGGCAGGATCGCCGCCGAGTTGGCCGACGCCGGATTCGCGGACGCCGTCGAGGTCGGCAGGGGCGGTGCGGGTGTGGTCTACCGCTGCTACCAGACGTCGCTGCGGCGAAGCGTCGCCATCAAGGTGCTCGCATCCGACCTCAACAAGGACAACCAAGAACGCTTCCTGCGTGAGGGTTACGCGATGGGCGGGCTGTCCGGCCACCCGAACATCATGAACATCCTCCAGGTCGGCGTGACCGAGAGCCGCAGGCCCTTCATCGTGATGCCCTACTACGCGGCGGGTTCACTCGCGGAGCGGCTGCGCCGGTCCGGGCGCATCGCCTGGCCCGACGCATTGCGCATCGGCGTGAAGCTGTCAGGGGCGTTGGAGACCGCGCACCGAGCGCGGACCCTGCACCGCGACATCAAGCCGGGCAACGTGCTCATCAACGAATACGGCGAGCCCCAGCTGAGCGACTTCGGGATCGCGCGCATCGCAGGCGGATACGAGACGGCCACCGGATTCTTCACCGGCACGTTGGCGTTCACCGCGCCCGAGGTGCTTGCCGGTTCGCCACCCACCGTCACCTCCGACGTGTATTCCCTGGGCGCCACCATCTACGCGCTGATCGCGGGGACGGCTGCGCACGAACGCAAGAGCGATGAAGAGGTGGTCGCGCATTACCTGCGGATCAGCTCGACGCCGGTGCCGGACCTGCGGCTGCAGGGGATCCCCTCCGATGTGTGCGCGGCGATCGAGAAGGCCATGTCGCTGGACCCGGCCGAACGCCACGGGTCGGCCTCGGAGTTCGGCCACGAGCTGCAGTCGGTGCAGCACCACTACGGATTGATCCCGGATTCGATGGCGCTCAGCGAGGTCAACGGCAGCCCGCCGGGAACCGACAGCACCGCGGCGATGCCGGTGGGCGCCTTCGGATTCACCGATGTGCATGGCGCCGATTCGGGTCCGCCGAGCGAACCACCGCACCCGCCCGCGCCGCCGCCCACCCCGCCGAGCACCCCGGAGCCATATCGCGTACCCGATGAGCCGACGCGCAACATCGGGGTGCAGCGCAGTCGGCGAAAGTCCCCGCTGCTGCTGGCCCTGGCCGCCATCCTGGCGGCGGTGCTCGTCGTCGTCGGCGGTGTCTACTTCATCTCCAACCGCGAGAGCGGCGACAGCACAGGCAGCTCCGCCGTCGCGGGCAGGCCGACCGTGGAGAACCAGTCCGGCTGGCGGCCGATCACCAATGCGCGCGTCGCCCGGGCCGCAGCGGCGACCACCGAGGCCGACGGCACCATCTGGATCTTCGGCGGCATCGGCGCGGACAACCGTCTCACCGGACGCCACGAGGGCTACGACCCGATCATCGACAGCTGGAAGGGCAGCGACGACCTGCCCGTCCCCGTGCAGCACGCGATGGCGGTGACCTGGCAGGGCACCCCGGTGGTGCTCGGCGGCTGGCGGGCCGAGGGCACCGACACCACCGTCGCGACCGACCGGGTGTGGCGGGTGGTCAACAGCCGCTGGGTCGAGCTACCACCCCTGCTGCAGCCCCGTGCCGCGGCCGCGGCGGCGGTGGTCGGGGACCGCATCATCGTCACGGGCGGCGTCGGCGCCAACGGCAGGCTGCTGGCCACTACCGAGATCTTCGACGGCACGTCATGGACGTTGGGTGCCGAGTTGCCAACGCCGAGGCAGTTGCTCAGCGCCGCAGCCGACGACTCCGTCATGTACACCGCCGGCGGATCCGACGGCTCGGCCGACCTGACGGCGGTGGAGGCCTACAACCCCGCCACGAACGCCTGGACCAGCCTGGCCGAACTTCCCGAGCCGCGCAGCGATCTGGGTGTTGCCGTCGCGGGAGGCAGGCTCGTCACGGTCGGCGGCAGATCCGGCGGGGAAGTCCTCGACAGCGTCGCCGCGCTGGATCTCACCACACTGACGTGGGCGGCGCTGCCGGACATGGGCACCGCGCGGCATGGCATGGCGGTCGCCGCGATCGGCAACAAGGTGTACGCGATCGGCGGGTCGTCTGGTCCGGGAGACACCCAGGTGACCTCCTCGGCCGAGGCGCTCACGCTGGCCGCCCGCAAGACGCAGCCCGACCAGTGGCGCACTCTGCCGGACGCCCCGACCGCCAGGCTGATGATGGCGTCGACAGTGCTCGACGGCAAGATCTGGATCATCGGCGGCATCCGGCACGGCGCGGCGCTCGACACCGTGGAGTCCTACGATCCACAGACCGGCCAGTGGCAGACGCAGCAGGCGCTGCCGATTCCGCTGCACCACGCAACCGCCGCCACCTACCGCGGACAGGTCGTCGTCATCGGGGGAGCCAGCGACGACATCGCGCAAGCGTCGAACAGGGTGTTCGTCATGACCGGAGGCAGCTGGACGGAGTTGCCCAGCCTCCAGCACGCGCGCGCCGGGGCGGCGGCCGCGGTAGCCGACGACAAGCTCGTGGTGGTCGGCGGGCAGAACGAGAAGCAGATCGTCCCCCAGACCGAGGTGTTCGATGGGCAGTCCTGGACGCAGGCCGCCGATCTGCCGACGCCGCGCGAACACCTCGCCGCGGTCTCCGACGGGGTGTATGTGTACACGGTCGGCGGCAGGTTCCTGGCCGCCGACAAGAACTCCGCCGCGTTCGAGCGCTTCGACCCGGCCTCGGGGGAGTGGGTCAGGCTGGTGGACATGCCGACGCCGCGTGGAAGCTACGGCGCGGCCTACATCGACGGCAGGATCGTGGTCGTCGGCGGAGAGGAGCCCACCCGGGTGCTCGACACCGTGGAGATGTACGACATCGCCGACGAGAAGTGGATCACCGTCCGGCCCTTGCCCACCGCGCGGCACGCGCAGGTGGTGGCCGCCGTCGGCCAGACCGTGTACTGCATCGGTGGCGCGAACAGGCCCGCTCACGAAGGCGCCGTCGCGACGATCGAAGCGCTGGACTTTGTCTGATTGCGGTCTGCGACCGCGTGTCTGATTGCGGTCTGCGACCGCGTGTCTGATTGCGGTCTGCGGTGTGTAATCCGGCCTAGCCGCCGTCGCGAAGCATGGCCAGGGTGACCGCGCCGCGCCGCAGCGCCTCGTTGGCCAGCCGAACGCGGCGTTCCCCGTCGGCGGCGATCGCGAACTTGTCGTACAGGTTCTGCAGATGCTGTTTGACCGCCGCCTCGGTGACCACCAGCTCGACGGCCAGCCTGCGCACCGAGGCCGGCTCGGGAAAGGGATCACCGGACACCAGGGGACGGCACAATGCGACCAGGACGTCCAGCTCGCGCGGAGTCAGCCGCGGCGGGATCGGTACGGGCTCCGCCGACACCGTGGCGTCGGCGATCGAGGTGTCCCCGGCCCGACGTTCCTCCCAGAACACCAACCGCGAATTGCCGACCCGGATCTCGTCACCGGCATGCAGGACGCGTTCGTGGGCGATCTTCTCGCCGTTGACGAACGTTCCGTTGCGGCTGCCGACGTCGCGGAGCGACCACGCGAAGCCGAGGTTCTCCAGTACCGCGTGAAGGCGTGAGACGGTCGAGTCGTGCTGGAGCGCCACGGTATTGGTCGAGGACTTGCCGATCGTCACCCGTGGCACGTCGAGCGAGATCAGCTCCCGTCCTGACGGTTTCCAGATCTCCAGGTGCGAAGGCATGCCGAAATCCTATTCAGTGCGGCGATCGACGCCGCCACCGCAGTGAAAACCGTCCCTCTCGGCGGGCTCCGCGGCCCATACCCCGGTAACCCCGGTCCACCTGGATCAGCCCTGCCGAAAGGATCCGATGAACACCAACCGCACCACATTGGCGCTGCGCAGACACAGCATCCGCACCCTGACCGCCACAGAGCTGCGGTCCGCATTCGGTGGCCCACACCGAGATCGACGTTAGCGCGGAGAAGTTCGAGTGGCGGCCGCGCCAGCGTCGATCTCGGCGATAGCCGGGGCCGGCGACCGGCCCCGAGACATCCAAAAACCATGACCGACGACGGCGACGTCCGCTACGAGTCGGTGGTCCGCCGTCCGCGCCGACGGGCGCCCTCCCGGGGTGAGCAGGTCCAATTCCGTGATTCCTCCGGCGCGACGCACGACGCCGTCGTCGTCGAGGTGACCGCGACCGAGGTCCTGGCCGAGCTGAACCGGTCGGGCCCGGCCGCGGCGGCGCCGGGCCAGCTCGCGGTCCCGGCGGGACGCGAACCGCTCATCAACATGCTGCTGCCGAGGTTCTGGTGACGCGGCGCGGGCGCGCGAGCCCGTTCAACGCGCAAGCCGAGATGGCCGACTGCGGCGCCGCCGCGCTGGCGATGGCGCTGCGCGCCCGTGAGGTCGCCACCGAACTCGACGACCTGCGCGAGCTGCCCAAGCTGCGCGACCCCGACAAACTGCGGCCGTGGCTCTACGCGATCGTGCGCCGCGCCGCGTTGCGAGAGTTGCACGTACAGCGCCGTGAACCCGCCTTCGAGGAGGTGCCCGACACCGTGGCGACCGGCCCCGGGCCCGTCACGGTCACCGCTCAGAACGAGCTCGCGCAGCTGATCTCCCACGTGTCGGCCCTGTCCGACCGCGACCGCCGCGTGCTGGAACTCGCCTACCGGCAGGGGCTCAGCGGCCCCGACCTCGCCAACGCCGTCGGCGTGAGCCACGAGTCGGCCAAAAAGCTGCTACAGCGGCTGCGCGACACGGTCGAACGCTCGCTGGGCGCCCCGCTGGTGGCGCGGCACGGGGCGCAGCACGGCTGCCCGCAACTGGCGCAGACACTGGCCCCATCCGACGGGGCGTTCACCATCCTGATGCGCAAACGCATTGCGCGCCACGTCGAGTCGTGCGCCGCCTGCGGTGCGTACCGCAGCAGCGTCGTCAACTCCGTCGCCGTCCTCAGCGGCGTCGTCCTCGACAGGCGCTCATAACCGAGACGGGCTCATAACCGCGACAGCCTCATGACCGAGACAGGGGCGACGGGAAGCGCGGACTGATCCGCACCCCGCCCAGCCAGTCGGTGAGCTCGGCGGCACACACGGTGAGCGCACGCAGGTCGTCGCGGCGGAGGTCTTCGGCGGGTCGCAGCACCACCCGTCCGTCGGCGTCCTGACTCCAGCTCCCGACGACACGGCCATTGCACCACGCGGTCGGCCCGGCGTTGCCGTTGGTGTCGAACACCTGGCCACGGTGCGCGCCGAGGTACCACGCCCGGTCCGACCAGCCCATCGGTGTGACATCCAGGCCGGGCAGCAGCGCCGCCCACGGCTCGACGTCGGGTTCCGGATCGAGATCGTCGGGCAGCACATAGCCCGTCCCGCCACCCTTTCCGTCACCCGTTGCGTCTTCGAAGTCCACCTCCAGCGCCCCGACGTCGCGCAGCGCGGTGCGCGCCCAGGTCACCGTCTGGCCGAACCACCATCGGACGTCGGCCAGGGTCGCCGGACCGAATGTGTAGAGCCAGCGCCGCACCAGCGCCGCGGACGAGCGATGGGCGGCGGGTGCGGGGGTGGGGTGCGGTGCGCCCAGCCAGTGCAGCCGGTCCGACCACAGCGGCCGGCTCGCTGTCCAGCCGCCGTCGTTGGGGCCGCGCACGATGTCGCCGCGGACCGCCAGCACCGTCAAAACCCTTGGCGCAAGCGGTGTCTCACCGCCCCAGCGGCGACCGGGCGCGGGGTCGTAGCGACCGGCCAACTCGGGTAGTGCGGTGCGCAGCTCGCTCGCGCTGGCCGGGCCGTTTCGGCGCAGATGCGCCAGCACCGCCGCGCAGGCGGCGTCGAGCCAGGTGGCGCCGTCGGGGGCCAGACCCGCCTTCTGCACGTCGGCGATCAACCGCCTGCGCTCGTTGGCGGCCACCCGATCGCTGGCGGCGGACTGGATCGCCGTCAGGTCGCTGCCGCACACCACCCACAGGGTGCGGCGCATCGCCAGATGCTTGACCATCGTCCGGTGTTCGTACAGTTGGGTGTCGAGGTCGGCGATCGTGAAGCCGGGCACCCGCGCCCACAACGTCAGATATGGCGTGGCGGGGTCGGTGGCGTGCAAGCCGACCAACTGCGAGGTCACCTGGGCGAGGGAGGCCGCCGCTTCCCCGGCGAGGAAGTGCCGCCGGGCCAGCCGGGCACGCCGCTCGGCGGTGCTGAACGTCCGCACCGGTCAGGCGTTCCCGCCGTGGTCCTTCCGCATGGATGCCCGGATCTGGGCGAGGCGTTCGGCCGCCGCCCGCTGCCGTTCCTCGTACTGTTCCGCTGCGGCTCGGCCCTCCGGTGTCTCACCGGCCAGCTCCGATGACCCGATCGCCGTCCCGAACCGCGTTTCGATCTTCTCCCGCACCGACTCGAACGTCGGGACTCCGCCCGGGGTGTAGCCGGTGTCGACCGGCTCCGCAGGCGGAACAGCCGGAGCCTGTTCGGGAGTGCGTTCATCGGCCATGACGTCACGGTACTCGCGGACGACGGGGTCCATCCGGAGGTACTGTCCGGGGATGGATGAGACCGAACCGGCGGGTGGGGACGATCTGGTCGTGGCACCGGGGTCGAGGGACGATCGCGAACTGGCTTATCCATCGGGAGAGGGCCACAGCTCCGCGCCGTCCGGCCATCAGCCGGCAGACATCGCGGAAGACGAAGGCCCACAAGGGCGAGCGACCGCAGGCACCGCCGTGCGCCGGGTCCCGTCGGACGGGGGAGAAGGCTGATGATGCGCTTCTGTAATTCACATCAGAGCGGGATCTGGGCGGCCATCTCGTTCTACAGCCCGCGACACTGCGGCGGGGAAGGCGGCAACTGGCGGAACATGGGCTGGTATCGCGTCGAGCCCAACGCGTGCAGGGTCGTGCACAACGCCGATGTCTGCGATGTCAACAGATACTGGTACTACTACGGCGAATCCGACGACGGCAGGACGTGGAGCGGCGATTACCGGACCTTCGTGAAGCGGCCGGACGCTTTCGACATCTGCGACGGCATCGGGTCCAGCGAATACTTCAGGGTCGGATTCCGCCAACTCGACGTCGGCGACGCCGACAACTACACGTTCACCTTCCTCCCGTAGCGCCCTACCTCGCCGCGGCCTGCACATACGGCGCGGCCGTCGGTGGGCCGGGCAGCGGGGCGGGGTCCACGTCCGGCGTCTCGAGTTGACCCGCCAGCCACGGCAGCGCGGCAGCGAATGCGGTCGACGCGAACGGCCAGTCATGGTTGCCGGGCTGCGTCACCACCGAGCAGCTGATCCCATTGGCCGAGCCGAGAGCGCACAGCGAGTCGGCGGCCGTCATCTGATCGCTGGGTTTGGTCGCGGCGGCGTTGGCGGAGCTGCCCGCGCCGACCGGGCCGGCAGACGCGCCGTTGACGTCGAACCATCCCGCGGTGTCGGCGTAGGGGCCGTGCTGCTTCATGACCGTCGAGGGGTCGAACGTCGCCCATTGGGCGGAGTTGCCGCCGAACAATCGCGCGATCGTCTGTTGCTTGTCGCCCGAGTTCGGCGTGAGGTCTCCGGCGATGTCCTCGAAGGCGCTGAACATATCCGGGTGCATGACGGTCAGGTCGACCGCGCAGGTGCCGCCCATCGACCAGCCCACCACACCCCAGTTCGTGCGGTCGGTGCTGACTCCGAAGTTCTGCTCCATGAACGGGACCACGTCGCGGGTCAGGTGATCGGCCGCGTTGCCGCGTGAGCCGTTGACGCACTCGGTGTCGTTGTTGAACGTCCCGCCGGGGTCGACGAACACGACCACCGGTGCGTAGCCGTGGTGCGCGGCGGCGAAGTCGTCGAGGGTTTTCACCGCTGCGCCCGTGCGCACCCAGTCGGCGGGCGTGTTGAACTCCCCGCCGATCATCATGATCGTCGGCAGGTGAGTGGGCGGGTTCGTGGCGTACCACGCCGGCGGCAGGTAGACGAGTTCGCCGCGATGCCGGAAGCCGGACGCGGAGTCGCCGATGGTCACCGGAACCACGCTGCCCGTGGCGGGCATCTTGTGCTGTTTGAGCATGGCGGTCACGGCGGCCTGGTCGGTCTGGTCGGGCAGCGGCCCCGCTGTCAGCTGGTTCCACATGGTGCCCGCGGTGGGGAAGTAGCCGACCCACATGTTCAGCGCCAGCGCAGTGCAGAGCACCGACAGGGGCAGCGCCAGCAGCGATACGCCGCGGCGCCACCACGCCGCGCTCGGCCAGCCCGCGATCAGGATCGCGGCCGCCACCCCGGACAGCGCGATCCAGATCCACAGCGACTGCGGCGCCGGATTGTCCGCCAGCCCCTGGGTGACGATGTACCAGTAGGTGGCGACGGCGAGCACGGCCCCGACGATCACCGCGATCGGCAGCCACAGCAGCCGCCAGCGCCGCGTTCGCCAGCCGACGGCCGTGATCAGCGTCAATGCGGCGACGACCTGAGCAGTCACCGGGATCCACCCGTGCATCAGCGAAAGGTGGCGGAAGGGTTCGGCCCACGTCACGGAAATCATGGTGGACGGCATTCCTTACGACCGGCTGTGCGCCCGCTGTCAACGCGCGGGGGGAAACTACCGGGGTTTGGCCAGCGGGAAAGGCAGCGTTTCGCGGATGCTGCGGCCGGTGATCAGCATGACCACGCGGTCCACGCCCATCCCGAGCCCGCCGGTCGGCGGCATCGCGTACTCCATGGCTTGCAGGAAGTCCTCGTCGAGCTCCATCGCCTCCGGGTCACCACCCGCGGCCAGCAGGGACTGCTCCTCGAGCCTGCGCCGCTGTTCGACCGGGTCGGTCAGCTCGCTGTAGGCGGTGCCCAGCTCGACGCCCCACGCCACCAGATCCCACCGCTCCGCGACACCGGGGATGCTGCGGTGCGGGCGGGTCAGCGGAGACACGGACGTCGGGAAGTCCTTGTAGAACGTCGGCGCCTCGGTGCGGTCCTCGACCAGGTGCTCGTACATCTCGAGCACCACCGCCCCGGCGTCCCAATGGGCCAGGTGGGGAATGCCGGCTGCGTCGGCCAGCGCGCGCAGGCGGGGCAGTTCGGTCTTGGCGTCGATGTGTTCACCGAGGGCCTCCGACACCGCCTCGTGCACGGTTCTGACGGCCCACTGCCCGGAGATGTCGACCGGTTGCAGTGTCCCGTCGGCGTCGGGCCGCCAGAACACGTGCTCTCCGTTGGCCGCCAGCGCCGCGTTCTGGATCAACTCGCGGCAACCGTCGATCCACACGTTGTAGTCCGCATGCGCCTGATAGGCCTCCAGCAGGGTGAACTCCGGGTTGTGCGAGAAGTCCACACCCTCGTTGCGGAATGCGCGGCCTAGTTCGAAGACCCGCTCCACCCCGCCGACGCACAGCCGTTTGAGGTAGAGCTCGGGTGCGATGCGCAGGTACAGGTCGAGGTCGTAGGCGTTGATGTGGGTGACGAACGGGCGGGCGTTGGCGCCGCCGTGGATCTGTTGCAGGATCGGGGTTTCAACTTCGAGAAAGCCTTTGGCGTAAAGGGTTTCGCGAATGGCGTGCAGTGCCGCGCTGCGAGCGCGGATCAGCTTGCGGGCGTCGGTGTTGACGGCCAGGTCAACGTAGCGTGCCCGTACCCGCGCCTCCTGGTCGGTCAGTCCCTTCCATTTGTCGGGCAACGGGCGCAGGCATTTTCCGGTCAGCCGCCACGTCTGCACCAGAAGCGAGTGCTCACCTTTGCGGCTGTATCCCATGGTGCCGGTCACCGAGATCAGGTCACCGAGATCGATGGCGGCCGTGTAGTCCGCGGTTGTCCCGGCGGCCAGTGTCGAATTGTCCAGCAGCACTTGGACTTCCCCGGACCAGTCGCGCAGCTGGGCGAACAGAACGCCGCCGTAGTCGCGGATCCGCAGCACCCGGCCGGCCACCGAGACCGCGGTGCCATCCGGTGCGTCCAGCGCCTCGGCGACGGTATGGCTGGGCTGCTCACCGACCGGGTAGGCGTCGACTCCACTGTCCTGCAATGCCTTGAGTTTGGCCATCCGCACCCGCACCTGCTCGGGCAGGTGGGCCAGGTCCTCGTCGTTCCTGTCGTCCTCGTCTGTCAGGCCGCTGATCTCGGGTGCCGAACCGTCGGCGTGTAACTGGACGCTGTAGGCGAGGTCGTTCGGGACGGCAGTGTGGTGGCCGGTGTGCGGCTGCTCGTGACGTTTCGAGAACGGAAGCACCAGAAAGCCTTCGGCGATGACGGAGGCGACACCCACCCGGGGGACCAATCGGGCGTCCTCGTAGCAGGCGTACCGCGGCACCCACTCCGGTTTGTATTTCATATTCGACCGGTACAGGGTCTCCAGTTGCCACCAGCGGGAGAAGAACACCAACAGTGCCCGCCAGAGCCGGGCCACCGGACCCGCCCCCAGCTGTGCGCCCTGTTCGAATGCCGAACGGAACATCGCGAAGTTGAGGGAGATCCGACTTACCCCGAAGTTCTCCGATTGCAGGCACAGTTCGCTGACCATCAGTTCGATGGTGCCGTTGGGGGACTTCGGAGAGCGCCGCATCAGGTCGAGTGAGACACCGTTGGCGCCCCACGGCACCAGCGAGAGCATCGCCACCGTGTGATCGCCCTGCAGGGCCTCGATCAGCATGCAATCGCCGTCGGCCGGATCACCCAGCCTGCCCAGCGCCATCGAGAATCCGCGTTCGTCCTCGGTGTCGCGCCAGGCGTCGGCCTGTTCGATCACCCGGGCCATCTCCTCACCCTTGAGTTGGCGGTGGCGCCGGATCCGCACGGTCAGGCCGGCTCGGCGCGCGCGGGTCACCGCCTGGCGCACCGCCCTCATGTCGGGGCCGGTCAGCCGGAACGAATCGGGGTGCAGGATGGCCTCGTCCCCGAGTTGCAGTGCGTTGAGTCCGGCGTCACGGAACGCCTGCGCCGCGGTGGAACTGGCCCCCATGGCACCCGGGGCCCAGCCATAGGTCTGGCACAGCTGCAGCCACGCCTCGATGGCCTGCGGCCAGGCCTTCGGATCGCCGACAGGGTCGCCGCTGGCCAGGCACACGCCGACTTCCACCCGGTAGGTGATGGCCGCGCGGCCGGTCGGGGCGAACACCACGGACTTGTCCCGGCGGGTGGCGAAGTAGCCAAGGGAGTCGTTCTTGCCGTAGATCTCGAGCAGACCCCGGATCGCCGATTCGTCCTCGCCGGTGAGAGCGTTCTCCGCACGCTGGGATTGGAACAGCACGATGGCTGCGGCCATCAGCGCCAGCGCGCCGAACAGGCCGAGCAGCGCGTTGACCAAGACGTGCGGATGGCCCGAGAAGATGTCGGAGTCGGCGCCTGCGAAGGCGCTGACTCGGTTGAGGGCGTAGAGGAACCGGTCCTCGCGGGCCAGGCTCCCCGGGAACAGTTCGAGCAGCCCCCAACCGACAAGCGTGCCGACGACCATCCCCGCCACGAGCGTTGCGGCGGCCTTGACCAGCGCCCCGCGGCGCACCTTGGCCCAGAACTCCTTGCGGGCCAGGATCAGGAAGGCCACCGCGGCACAGTGGAAGACGATGCCGATGACCTCGCCGATGTCCTCCATCACCGTGTCGCCGCCGACGACCAGATCCACGACGTTCCAGCCGATCGCCGCGACCATGTAGACAACCAGGATCCACCAGGCGATGCGTTTGCGCGCGGCCAGCGCCGCGGCCAGCAGCACCAGGACGAAGGCCCACGCGAAGCTGGTGTCGGGGAAGTTGAAGATGTAGTCGTTGACGAACTCGCGCGGCACCCTGATCAGCCACCGGACCCCCGGCGAGATGCTGGCGATCAGCGACAGGGTGGCGATGACGCCGACGGTCCACCCGGCCGCCGCGGGCACCCAGGCATACCTGGAGGTGCGCCGGTCAGTCGCGGTGCGAGCAAGGGTCACAGGCACGGAGGATATTCGCTCGGCGGCGGTAGTGGGGGGACGGACGGGCTACCAGACTGGACCCGTGTACTTCTCCCCGGGGCCGTGGCCGGGCTCGTCCGGGTGGGCGCTGGCGTCGCGGAATGCCAGCTGCAGCGACTTGAGTCCGTCGCGCACCGGCCCGGCGTGCGGACCTAGATACTCCGCCGACGCGGTCACCAGGCCGGCCAGCGCGGTGATGAGCCTGCGCGCCTCGTCGAGGTCGCGGTGGGGGCTGTCGTCGGGGTCGGGTGCCGAGAGGCCCAGTTTTTCGGCGGTCGCGCTCATCAACATCACCGCCGCGCGGGTGATCACCTCCACGGCGGGAATTTCGGCGAGCTCGCGGACGCTGGAACTGTCAGTCCGGGGGATGCCGGGATCATCGGTCATGGCTGCTAGACTTGCACGCGCGACCGTCCCGGCGAACGCCAGGGACAGCAAGTGGAGTCCCCTCCCACCGTTGGCCACGGAAACCTCCGAAGGCTCAGCGGTCCGGTCACCGGCATCAAGCATGCCGGTTTCGCGTTTCGGCGCGGGCGGTGAAAGCCGTGATCGGTCGGCATCGGGCCCTGCTCTTGAGCGGGGCCTTTCTGTTCTGACGAACAGAGGGCTGATGGCGTGGGCTCCCAGGACAACAGTGCCCAACTGTAGGAGGCCCCATCAGCACTGAGACCCGCGTCAACGAGCGCATTCGCGTACCGGAAGTACGCCTGATCGGACCAGGCGGCGAGCAGGTCGGAATCGTGCGCATCGAAGACGCTCTCCGCGTCGCCGCGGACGCCGATCTCGACCTTGTCGAAGTAGCCCCGGATGCCAAACCGCCGGTGTGCAAGATCATGGACTACGGCAAGTTCAAGTACGAGACGGCCCAGAAAGCGCGCGAGTCTCGCAAGAACCAGCAGCAGACCGTCGTCAAGGAACAGAAGCTGCGTCCCAAGATCGACCCGCATGATTACGAGACCAAGAAGGGTCACGTCATCCGCTTCTTGGAGGCGGGGTCAAAGGTCAAGGTGACCATCATGTTCCGCGGGCGGGAGCAGTCCCGGCCCGAACTGGGCTTCCGGCTCCTCCAACGGCTGGGTGCCGATGTCGCCGACTACGGCTTCATCGAGACGTCCGCCAAGCAGGACGGCCGCAACATGACGATGGTGCTGGCACCGCACCGCGGCGCGAAGACTCGTGCCAAGGCGGCGCAGCAGGCCGAGCGCCCCGCGCAGTCGGCCCCGCCAGCAGAACCCGACGTATCGCAGAACTGACTAGAACTGAGGACACATGCCCAAGGCCAAGACCCACAGCGGCGCCGCAAAGCGGTTCCGGCGCACCGGAACCGGAAAGATCGTGCGCCAGAAGGCCAACCGCCGCCACATGTTCGAGCACAAGCCGACCACGCGGACCCGCCGGCTTGACGGCCGCACCGTGGTGTCGTCCAACGACACCGCGCGCGTCACCAAGATGCTGAACGGCTGAGCCCGCCTTCGTTTGGCTGGCACACACGACCTTTTTGCCCGTACGAGAATAGGAACCACCCATGGCACGCGTTAAGCGCGCAGTCAACGCCCAGAAGAAGCGCCGTACAGTCCTGAAGGCTTCCAAGGGCTATCGCGGCCAGCGGTCGCGTCTGTACCGCAAGGCCAAGGAGCAGCAGCTCCATTCGCTCACCTACGCCTACCGGGACCGTCGTGCCCGCAAGGGAGATTTCCGCAAGCTGTGGATCTCGCGGATCAACGCCGCCGCCCGGGCCAACGACATCACCTACAACCGCCTCATCCAGGGCCTGAAGGCCGCCGGGGTCGAGGTGGACCGCAAGAACCTCGCCGAGATCGCAGTCAGCGATCCGGCGGCGTTCACCGCGCTGGTCGAGGTGGCCAAGGCCGCACTGCCCGCCGACGTGAATGCACCGTCGGCTGGCGCAGGCGAGGCCGCCTGACGGAGGGCAGGAGCGAATCGACCCGGGAGATGTCGACGCTCACCGAGCGCTCCGCCCGGGTTGCCGCGGCAGCCAAACTGCACCGCCACACCGGGCGCCGCCGCGCCGCACGCTTCCTAGCCGAGGGACCCAACCTGGTCGAGGCAGCGCTGCGGCGCGGTGTCGTTTCCGAGGTGTTCGCCACCGAAGCGGCGGTGCAGCGCTTCGGCGCCCTGCTCGGTGACGCACCAGTGCAGCTGGTCACCGACCGCGCCGCGAAGGCGTTGTCGGACACCGTGACACCGGTCGGGCTGGTCGCGGTGTGCGACGTGCCGCGCACCGCCCTCGACGACGTCCTGACGGCGCCGCGGCTGATCGCGGTCGCCGTGCAGATCTCCGAACCGGGCAATGCGGGCACCCTGATCCGCGTCGCCGACGCGATGGGTGCCGACGGTGTGGTGCTGGCCGGCCACAGCGTCGACCCGTACAACGCGAAGTGTCTGCGCGCCTCGGCCGGCAGCATATTCGCGATCCCGGTGGTCACCGAACCCGACGCCGACCGCGCGGTCGGGGCGCTGGGGGAGGCGGGCCTGCAGTTGCTCGCCACCACCATCGACGGTGAACTCACCCTCGACGACGCCGAGCCGCTGCTGTCCGCGCCGACGGCGTGGCTGTTCGGGCCGGAGGCGCAGGGTTTGCCGCCGGACCTCGCGGCGCGGGCCGACCACCGGGTGCGCATCGAGATGCCCGGGACCTCGGAGAGCCTCAACGTCGCCTCGTCCGCGGCAATCTGCCTGTACCAGAGCGCCAGGGCCGGTCGCACCGCCACCCGCTAGGCTGGCGCGGTGGATGCCGAGTCGTTCGACGAACGATCCGGCCCCGGCATCGACGGCGGACCGCTGCGATGGCTGAAGCGGACCAACCACAATCCTGCGCTGATCGCCCTCGTCAAACGCGCTCGCCACGCGCTGCCCGGCGATCCGGAATTCGGTGATCCGCTGTCGGCCACCGGTTTTGGTGGACCCCGCGCCGCCGCGCGAGTCGCGGACCGGCTGCTCGACCGCGACGCCGCAACTCGGGAGGTCAGCCTGGGGGCGCTGCAGGTGTGGCAGGCGCTCATCGAGCTGGTGTCGGGCCGGCCGGCCCAGCCCGAGGTCACGATCGTGTTCACCGACCTGGTTGGCTTCTCGTCGTGGTCGCTGCAGGCCGGCGACGAGGCGACGCTCAAGCTGCTGCGCAGGGTGGCTCAGGTTGTCGAGCCGCCGCTGCTGGAGGCCGGCGGGCACATCGTCAAACGGATGGGCGACGGGATCATGGCGGTGTTCCGCGATCCCTCCACCGCGGTGCGCGCGGTGATCGAATCGATGGACGCGCTGAAAAGCGTTGAGGTGCAAGGCTATACACCTAGAATGCGCGCGGGCGTGCACACCGGGCGGCCCCAGCGCATCGGCTCCGACTGGCTCGGCGTCGACGTCAATATCGCCGCCCGAGTCATGGAGCGCGCCACCCGGGGCGGCCTGGTGGTGTCGCAGCGGGCCCTCGAACGGATCTCGGACGACGATTTCGAGGCCCTTGAAGTGTCCGCCAAACGACAACGCAGGCCGCTGTTCACGGGCAGATCCGAGGGTGTGCCCGCAGATCTGACCATGTATCGCGTGAGAACTCGCAGGGATCTGCCAGGTGACGATGGCGGGGGACCGGGGTAGCGCGCGGATAGTGGTCACCGATGGTGTCGGCTGCCCTCTCGCTGGTGGCCAGGGTCCGGGTCACGGTGGCCTACGCAGTGATCCTGGCCGGTGTGACGACCGTCTTGGTGGCTCTCGGCCCGCGGGTCCAGGACCGGGTGATCAGCCACGCCAGCACCAACCTGCACAACCTCGGCCACGGTCACATCGCCACGCTGATCGGCAGCGCGTTCGTCACCGACGCAGGCCCGGTCTACCTGTGGCTGCCGGGCCTGGTGTGTCTGCTTGCGGTCGCCGAACTGATGTGGGGAAGCGGCAGGCTGGTCACCGCCTTCGCCGTCGGTCATATCGGCGCGACGCTGGTGGTGGCGGCAGGGCTGACCACCGCGGTGCGGCTGGGGTGGCTTCCGGTGTCGGTGAGCCGGGCCACCGACGTCGGGATGAGTTACGGCGCCGCGGCGGTCCTCGGCGCCCTTGCCCTGGCGATTGCGCCGCGATGGCGGCCCGCGTGGATCGGGTGGTGGCTGGCGGTGGCGATCGCCGTCGCCGTCATGGACGACGGCGACTTCACCGAAGTCGGCCATGCGGTGGCGCTGGTGCTGGGCATGCTCGCGTCGACGCGGTTCGGTGGCCCCGGCCGGTGGAGCCCACCCCGGTACCTGCTGTTGGCGGTGGCGGCCCTGTTCGGATACCTGATGCTGGTCGACACCGACTCCGCAATCCTGGCCGGCGTTGGGGGGCTGCTCGGCGCATCGCTGGCGTACGCCGTGTGGTGGCTGGTCCGGGACTTAAGGGCGCGCGAAGTCCCCGACGACGGTCATCTTGGTGCCGTCCCACGCGGTCGCGAAGCCACCTGCGGTGAATGAGCAGTCCATGATGATCGCCCGGTGCGCGGGACTTGCCATCCACAAGTCGAGTGCTGCGGACGGATCCGCAGCGGATCCGGTGCCCCAGAAGACGATCTCACCGTGGCCGGCGCCGGTGTAGCCCGCATCCGCGATACGCGCCCCCGGTGACGAGCCGTCCGACCCGATATGGCCGTCCACACCGTGCGTCAGCATGTCGTTGGCGTGCCGCTGCGCAGCCGCTGTCAATCGCGGATCGTCCTGGAGCGCGCCGCATGTCTGGCGCAGCCGTTCGACACCGTTGTATACCGCGGTCCCCGAATCATCCGCGTGCGCAGGGAACCCAGCAACCGTGCCAAGGGCCGCTGTGAGGACGGTGCAACTTACGACGACGGTCACGATCCTGCCTGTGATCATCTGTTGCCCCCTGCCATGTGCCCAGGTTTGTCTGCCCTCTGAGCAAACAAACGCTACCCATCGTGGACCCATAACGGGTTGGAATCCCGAATCTGTGCCACCGGCGCTCAGCGGAATTCGTCGGCGGACGCCTCGATCCAGTCCGAGCGCCACGCTTGCGGCGCGTCCTCGAGCAGTTCCCCGGGCATCAGCCAGTCGTAGATCTCGGCGTACGTGCGGCTGCGCTGACCCTCCACGCGGCGGTTGAGCATCGCGGGCGAGAGTTCGTGGAAGCCGGACAACCCCATGGACGCGACGATCTGGGCGGCGCTGGCCACGGTGGCGCGCTGGAAGTTGAAGACCCGCGCGGTCTTGTCGGTCACGTCGAGGGCGCGCGAACGTACCGGATCCTGGGTGGCCACACCCGTCGGGCAGCGGTTGGTGTTACACGCCTGCGCCTGGATGCAGCCGACGGCGAACATCATCGCCCGTGCCGACATGGTGAAATCCGCGCCCTGACAGATCCGGCTGACGATGTCGACGCCGCTGGCGACCTTGCCCGACGCCCCGACCCGGATGCGTTCACGCAGGCCGGTGCCGACCAGGCAGTTGTGCACGAGCATCAGCCCCTCCGTCAGAGGCATGCCGACGTGGTCCTCGAACTCCACCGGTCCCGAACCCGTCCCGCCCTCGGACCCGTCGACGATCACGAAATCCGGGGCGGTCCCGGTGGCCAGGATCCCCTTGCAGATCGAGAGGAACTCGGTGCGGGCACCGATGCACAGTTTGAACCCCACCGGCTTACCGCCGGACAGCCTGCGCAGCGTGGCGATGAACTGGGTGAACTCGATCGGCGTGCCGAAGGCGCTGTGCGCCGGCGGCGACACCACCGTCCGGCTGACGGGCACACCCCGGGTGGCCGCGATCTCCTTGCTGACCTTGGCGCCCGGTAGCACGCCGCCGAGGCCGGGCTTGGCGCCCTGTGACAGCTTGATCGAGATCGCCTTCACCGCTGGGATCTGCGCCTTCTGGCCGAATGCCACGGGGTCGAAGTGTCCGTCGGCGCTGCGGCACCCGAAGTAGCCCGACCCGATCTCCCAGATCAGATCGCCACCGCGAAGATGGTACGGACTGATCCCGCCTTCGCCGGTGTCGTGGGCGAACCCGCCCCGCGCCGCACCCTGGTTCAGCGCGGTGATGGCGTTGGCCGACAGCGCCCCGAAGCTCATCGCTGAAACATTCAGCAGCGCAATGTCATACGGCTGCGCACAGTCCGGCCCGCCCAGCCGCACCCGGGGATCGAGATTGTCGGCGAAGCGCGCCCGGATGGAGTGCCGCAGGAATTCGTAGCCGGTGGCGTTCACGTCGCGCTCGGTGCCGAACGGCTCGTCGCCCTTGGTGCCCTTGGCGCGCTCGTAGACGAGATCGCGGGTTTCCCGGTCGAACGGTGACGCCTCGGTGTTGGACTCGATGAAGTACTGGCGGATCTCGGGGCGGATGGCCTCCATCAGGAACCGGACATGCCCGACGATCGGATACAGCCGAAGGATGGTGTGGCGGGTCTGCACCAGATCCCAAGTGCCCAGCCCCGCCAGGCCTGCCAGCACCACGGCGACCGGCGCCCACCAGCCGTTCCACACCAGCGCGCAGAGCACGGCCGCGAGCGCGGCAAGCCATACGCAGGCGACGAGCAGTGGCCGCAGGATCACCGCGTGAGGGTATCGCCGGGGAAATGCCCGCGAGTGCCGATCCGGCCATCGCCTATGATCGCCGGGTGGCTGAGCGGCCAACCGACGTAGCGGGTCTTTCGGGGCTGTCCGAGGAAGCGTTGACCAAAGCGGTCAGCGCGGCTCGTCATGCGTTCGACCTTTCCGGTGACCTCGGTGCCCTGGCGCTGGCCAAGACCGAACACCTCGGTGACCGGTCGCCGATCGCGCTCGCGCGCCAGGCGCTGGGCTCGTTGCCGAAGGCCGACAGGGCCGATGCGGGCAAGCGGGTCAACGTCGCGCGCACCGAGGCGCAGCGTGCCTACGACGAGCGGCTGGTGACCCTGCGCGCGGAGCGGGACGCCGCGGTGCTGGTGGCCGAACGCATCGACGTCACGCTGCCTTCGACGCGTCAACCCCTCGGTGCGCGCCACCCGATCACCATCCTGGCTGAACACATCGCCGACACGTTCACCGCGATGGGTTGGGAACTGGCCGAGGGGCCGGAGGTCGAGACCGAGCAGTTCAACTTCGACGCGCTGAACTTCCCCGTCGACCATCCGGCCCGCAGCGAGCAGGACACCTTCTATATCGCGCCGGTATCACCTCCCGGCGCTTCGCTTGCCCAGGTATCACCTCCCGGCGCTTCGCTTGCCCAGGTATCGTCTCCCGGCGCTTCGCTTGCCCAGCAAGCCTCCCGGCAGGTGCTGCGCACCCACACCTCCCCGGTGCAGGTCCGCGCGCTGCTGGAGCGCGATCTGCCGGTGTACATCATCTCGATCGGGCGCACCTTCCGCACCGACGAACTCGACTCGACTCACACGCCCGTCTTCCACCAGGTGGAGGGCCTGGCCGTGGACAAGGGCCTGACGATGGCCAATCTGCGCGGCACCCTGGACGCGTTCGCCCGTTCCGAATTCGGCCCCCAGGGCCGCACCCGGTTCCGGCCGCACTTCTTCCCGTTCACCGAACCGTCCGCCGAGGTCGACATCTGGTTCGAGGGCAAGAAGGGCGGCGCCGGCTGGGTGGAATGGGGTGGCTGCGGGATGGTCAACCCGAATGTGTTGCGCGCCTGCGGCATCGACCCCGAGGTCTACTCGGGCTTCGCCTTCGGGATGGGACTGGAGCGCACCCTGCAGTTCCGCAACGGCATCCCCGACATGCGCGACATGGTGGAGGGTGACGTGCGATTCTCGCTGCCGTTCGGGGTGGGCGCCTGATGCGGCTCCCGTACAGCTGGCTGCGCGATGCTGTCCGCGCTGGCGCTCCCGGCTGGGACGTGCCCGCCGAGGAACTCGAGCAGACGCTGATCCGGATCGGCCACGAGGTCGAGGAGATCATCCCGGTCGGGCCGGTCTCCGGACCGCTGACCGTCGGACGGGTCGCCGACATCGAGGAACTCGCCGACTTCAAGAAGCCGATCCGGGCCGTCAAGGTCGACGTCGGCGAACAAGAGCTGCGCGACATCGTTTGCGGGGCAACGAATTTCGGCGTCGGCGACCTGGTCGTAGTGGCACTGCCGGGAGCCACGCTACCTGGGGACTTCACCATCGCCCGGCGCAAGACCTACGGGCGGACTTCCGACGGCATGATCTGCTCGTCGTCTGAATTGCGTTTGGGCGCAGACCATTCCGGGATCCTGGTGCTTCCACCGGGCACGGCGCGGCCCGGTGACGCGGCGGCCGACATCCTCGGCCTGAACGACGTGGTGTTCCACCTGGCCATCACCCCCGACCGCGGCTACTGCCTGTCGATTCGCGGCATGGCCCGTGAGATCGCCTGCGCCTACGACCTGGATTTCGTCGATCCGGCCGATGTCGCCCCGTTGCCCGTCGACGGCGAGGCGTGGCCGTTGACGGTGCAGCCCGGCACCGGCGTCATCCGGTTCGGTCTGCGGCCGGTGACCGGTATCGACCCCGCCGCGGTGTCGCCGTGGTGGATGCAGCGGCGGCTGCTGCTCAGTGGCATCCGGGCGATCTCACCCGCGGTCGACGTCACCAACTACGTGATGCTTGAGATCGGCCACCCGATGCACGCCCATGACCGCAGCCTGATCACCGGCGGATTCGACGTGCGCTTCGCGCGCGAGGGCGAGACCGTCGTCACCCTCGACGACATCGAACGCAAGCTCGACCCCGGTGACGTGCTGATCGTCGACGACGTCGCCACCGCCGCGATCGGCGGCGTGATGGGCGCGGGCACCACCGAGGTCCGCTCGACCACCACCGACGTGCTGCTCGAAGCGGCCGTGTGGGACCCGGCCGCCGTCTCGCGCACTCAGCGCAGGCTGCACCTGGCCAGTGAAGCCGGCCGCCGCTACGAACGCTCGGTCGATCCGGCCATCTCGGTCGCCGCGCTGGACCGGTGCGCGGCGCTGCTGGCCGACATCGCAGGCGGAACCATCGACTCGACGCTGACCGACTGGCGCGGCGACCCCCCGCGCGCCGACTGGTCGCACCCGCCGGTGACCATGGCCACCGACCTTCCCGACCGCACCGCCGGTGTGCGCTACCCCGACGGCGCCGCGCAGCGCAGGCTGACCCAGATCGGTGCGGCCGTCGTCAGCGACGGCGCAGCGCTGACCGCGACCCCGCCCAGCTGGCGGCCCGATCTGGTGGAGTCGGCCGACCTCGTCGAGGAGGTGCTGCGGCTGGAGGGGTTGGAGAAGATTCCGTCCGTGCTTCCGCTGGCGCCGCCGGGACGCGGGCTGACGCCGGATCAGAAGCGCCGCCGGGCGATCGGAAAGTCTTTGGCGCTGGCCGGTTTCGTCGAAATCCTGCCGACGCCGTTCCTGCCCGCGGGTGTGTTCGACCAGTGGGGCCTGCCCGCCGACGACCCGCGCCGGGCCACCACCCAGGTGCTCAACCCGCTGGAAGCCGACCGGCCGCACCTGGCCACCACACTGCTGCCCGGCCTGCTCGAAGCGCTGACCCGCAACGTCTCCCGTGGCGCGGTGGACACCGCGCTGTTCGCGATCCAGCAGGTCGTCGAACCCACCGAGCTCACCGGGGCGGTCGAGCGGATCCCGAACACCCGCCGTCCCACCGACGAGGAGATCCGCGCGCTGGACGCGTCCCTTCCGCGCCAGCCGCGCCACGTCGCCGTCGTCCTGGCCGGGTTGCGCGAACCCGCAGGGCCGTGGGGTCCGGGGCGACCGGTGGAGGCCGCCGACGCGTTCGAGGCGGTGCGTGTGGTCGGCCGCGCCGCCGGGGTGGACCTGACGCTGGTCGAGGCGCCCGACCGGCTGCCGTGGCACCCGGGCCGGTGCGCGGCGGTGCTGATGGGTGACACCGTGATCGGCCACGCCGGCCAACTGCACCCCGCGGTCATCGAGCGCGCCGGACTGCCGAAGGGCACCTGCGCGGCCGAGCTTGACCTCGACGCCATCCCGATCGTGGAGTCGCTGCCCGCCCCGTCGGTGTCGCCGTTCCCTGCGGTGTTCCAGGACGTCGCGCTGATCGTGGCCGACGATTGTGCTGCGCAGAGTGTCGTGGATGCCGTGCGTGACGGCGCGGGGGAGCTGCTGGAGGATATCCGGCTGTTCGACGTCTACACCGGTCCGCAGATCGGCGATGGCCGCAAGTCGCTCGCGCTGGCGCTGACCTTCCGCGCGCCGGACCGCACGCTGACCGAGGACGAGGCCAGCGCGGCGCGCGATGCCGCGGTGCGGACCGCTGCCGACCGGGTCGGAGCCGAGCAGCGCCGCTGATCCCCGCCCCCTTCTGCCGCGAGCGTGCGGGTCTGTACGCGACACGCCGTGCCATGGCCTACAAATGCGCACGCTCGGCCAAGTGATCTAGTAATGAGTTTGCAGATCACTGCATAACGATGCAAGGATGGTGCCCATGGTTTCTGTCGCGGTGGCCGGTGCCAGTGGCTATGCGGGTGGGGAGATCCTGCGCCTGTTGCTCGGGCATCCCGCCTACGGCGACGGCCGGCTGACCATCGGTGCGTTGACGGCCGCGGCCAGCGCGGGCACCACATTGGCGGAGCACCATCCGCACCTGCTGCCGCTGGGCGGCCGGGTGCTCGACGGCACCGAGATCGAGGTGCTGGCTGGACATGACGTGGTGTTCCTGGCCCTGCCGCACGGACATTCCGCGGCGCTGGCGGAGCAGCTGGGCCCCGACACGGTCGTCATCGACTGCGGCGCCGACTTCCGGCTCACCGACCCCGCCGCATGGGAACGCTTCTACGGCTCGCCGCATGCGGGCAGCTGGCCCTACGGGCTGCCCGAGCTGCCGGGCTGCCGTGAACGCCTGCAGGGCGCCACGCGCATCGCTGTACCCGGCTGCTACCCGACGGCGGCGCTGCTGGCGCTGTGGCCCGCGGTCGCCGACGACCTCATCGAACCCGCGGTGACGGTCGTCGCGGTGAGCGGCACGTCGGGGGCGGGCAAGTCCGCCAACGTCGACCTGCTGGGCTCCGAGGTCATCGGATCGGCACGCGCGTACAACATCGGCGGAAAGCACCGGCACACCCCGGAGATCGCGCAGGGTCTGCGATCGGTCACCGACAAGCAAGTGACGGTGTCCTTTACCCCGGTGCTGATCCCCACCTCACGCGGCATCCTGGCCACCTGCACCGCCAGGACCCAGGCGCCGCTCTCGCAGGTGCGCGCCGCCTACGAAAAGGCCTACGACGCCGAGCCGTTCGTCCACTTGCTGCCCGACGGCCAGCTGCCCAAGACGGGCGCGGTGATCGGCAGCAACGCCGCCCAGCTGGCCCTGGCCCTCGACGATGACGCCAAGACACTGGTGGTCGTCGCTGCCATCGACAACCTGGTCAAGGGCACCGGGGGCGCGGCGGTGCAGTCGATGAACCTGGCGCTGGGCTGGCCGGAGACCGAAGGACTGTCGATCGTAGGGGTGGCGCCGTGACCGGATCCGATGTGGCCGACCAGGTCTCGCCGATCAGGACCCGACTGATCCGCACCCAGGGCGTCACCGCCCCTGCGGGATTCCGGGCGACCGGTATCGCCGCGGGCATCAAGGCCTCCGGCGCGCTGGATCTGGCGCTGGTGTTCAACGAGGGCCCCGACTATGCCGCCGCGGGGGTGTTCACCCGAAACCAGGTCAAAGCAGCGCCGGTGCTGTGGACGCGGCAGGTGCTCACCACCGGCAGGCTGCGGGCGGTCATCCTCAACTCCGGCGGCGCCAACGCCTGCACCGGACCGGTCGGTTTCCAGGACAGCCACGCGACGGCCGAGGCGGTGGCGGCGGCGCTGTCGGACTGGGGCACCGATACCGGGGCGATCGAGGTCGCGGTGTGTTCGACAGGTCTGATCGGCGACCGGCTGCCGATGGAGAAGATGCTCGCGGGAGTCCAGGACATCGTGCACGAGATGGCCGGCGGCCTGACCGGCGGCGAAGAGGCGGCGCGGGCCATCATGACCACCGACACGGTGCCGAAACAAGCTGCGCTGCACCACCGCGACGACTGGACCGTCGGCGGCATGGCCAAAGGCGCTGGCATGCTGGCCCCGTCGCTGGCGACCATGCTGTGCGTGATCACCACCGACGCCGTCGCCACTTCGGCGGCCCTTGACCATGCGCTGCGGCGCGCGGCCGCGCTCACCTTCGACCGCCTCGACGTCGACGGCAGCTGCTCCACCAACGACACCGTGCTGCTGCTGTCCTCCGGTGCGAGCGAGATCGCGCCCAGCCAACGCGATCTGGACGACGCGGTGCTGCAGGTCTGTAATGATCTGTGCGCCCAGCTGCAGGCCGACGCCGAGGGCGTCACCAAGCGCATCGCAATCACGGTCACCGGCGCCGCGACCGAGGACGACGCCGTGACCGCCGCCCGTGTGGTGGCCCGCGACAGCCTGGTCAAAACCGCGCTGTTCGGCTCCGACCCGAACTGGGGGCGGGTCCTCGCCGCGGTCGGGATGGCCCCGGTGACATTGGATCCGGAACGAATCAGCGTGTCGTTCAACGGTTCTCCGGTATGCATCGACGGAGTCGGCGCACCGGGAGCTCGTGACGTCGACCTGTCGGGTGCCGACGTCGACGTCACCATCGACCTCGGCGCCGGATTGCAACGCGCGACGATCCGGACCACCGACCTGTCGCACGCCTACGTCGAAGAGAACTCGGCCTACAGCTCATGAGCCAGGCCACTACAGCCACGACGACGACAGCCACGACGACGACCAAGGCACAGGTGCTGGCCGCGGCGCTGCCGTGGCTCAAACGGCTGCACGACAAGATCGTCGTCGTCAAATACGGCGGCAACGCCATGACCGACGACACCCTCAAGGCCGCGTTCGCCGCGGACATGGTGTTCCTGCGCAACTGCGGCATCCACCCCGTCGTCGTGCACGGCGGCGGCCCGCAGATCAGCGCCATGCTCAAACGCCTCGGCATCCCCGGCGACTTCAAGGGCGGCTTCCGGGTCACCACACCGGAGGTCCTCGACGTGGCCCGCATGGTGCTGTTCGGGCAGGTCGGCCGCGAACTGGTCAACCTCATCAACGCGCACGGCCCCTACGCGGTCGGCATCACCGGCGAGGACGCGCAGCTGTTCACCGCGGTGCGCCGCAGCGTCACCGTGGACGGCGTGGCCACCGACATCGGCCTGGTCGGCGATGTCGAGCGGGTCAGCTCGGCCGCGGTGCTCGACCTGATCCAGGCCGGCCGCATCCCGGTGGTGTCCACCATCGCGCCCGACGCCGACGGCGTCGTGCACAACATCAACGCCGACACCGCCGCCGCGGCGCTGGCCGAGGCGCTCGGGGCCGAGAAGCTGGTCATGCTCACCGACGTCGAGGGCCTCTACACCGATTGGCCCAATCGCGAATCGCTGGTCAGCGAGATCGACGCCGGGGCGCTGACGCAACTGCTTCCCACGCTGGAGGCCGGCATGATCCCCAAGATCGAGGCCTGCCTGCGGGCGGTCGGCGGCGGCGTACCCAGCGCGCATGTCATCGACGGGCGCGTCGAGCACTGCGTGCTGGTCGAACTGTTCACCGACGAGGGGACGGGCACCAAGGTGGTGGGCACCCATGGCTGAAACGGGAACCGAGGCGGTCCAGCAGCGCTGGTCGGCGGTGATGATGAACAACTACGGCACCCCGCCGGTCGCGCTGGCCAGCGGTGACGGCGCAGTTGTGACCGACGTCGACGGCAAGTCCTACGTCGACCTGCTCGGCGGGATCGCGGTGAACGTGCTCGGGCACCGCCACCCCGCGGTCATCGAAGCGGTGACCCGTCAGCTCAACACCCTGGGCCACACGTCGAACCTGTACGCCACCGAACCCGGCATCGCGCTGGCCGAGGCCCTCGTCGGGCTGCTCGGTGTCCAGGCGCGGGTGTTCTTCTGCAACTCCGGCACCGAGGCCAACGAGGTCGCCTTCAAGATCAGCCGACTCACCGGCCGGACCAAACTCGTTGCCGCACAAGGCGCTTTCCACGGCCGCACGATGGGCTCACTGGCGCTCACCGGCCAGCCCTCCAAGCAGGCGCCGTTCGCGCCGCTGCCCGGCGACGTCGTCCACGTGCCCTACGGCGATGTCGCCGAACTCGAGCGCGTCGTCGACGCGCAGACCGCCGCGGTGTTCCTCGAACCGATCATGGGGGAGGGCGGCGTCGTCGTCCCGCCCGCCGGATACCTGGCCGCGGCGCGGGAGCTGACCACCAAACACGGTGCGCTGCTGGTGATCGACGAGGTGCAGACTGGCGTCGGCCGCACCGGGACCTTCTTCGCCCATCAGCACGATGGCATCACCCCCGACGTGGTGACCCTGGCCAAGGGTCTCGGCGGCGGGCTGCCGATCGGGGCCTGCCTGGCCGTCGGCGCGGCCGGCGACCTCCTCATCCCGGGCCTGCACGGCAGCACCTTCGGCGGCAACCCGGTCTGCACGGCCGCGGCGCTCGCGGTGCTGCGCACGCTGGCCGCCGAGGATCTGGTCGACCGGGCCCAGGTGCTCGGCAAGACACTCAGCCACGCCATCGAGGCATTGGGCCACCCCCTGGTCGACCACGTCCGCGGACGCGGCCTGCTGCGGGGCATCGTGCTCACCGCCCCGGAAGGCAAGGCCGTGGAGTTGGCGGCGCGCGAGGCCGGCTATCTGGTCAACGCTGCCGCACCCGAGGTGATCCGGCTGGCGCCGCCGCTGGTCATCACCGAGGCGCAGATCGAGGCGTTCATCGCCGACCTGCCCGAGATCCTGGACGCCGCACGATGACACGGCATTTTCTGCGCGACGACGACCTGACGCCGGGGGAGCAGGCGGAGGTGCTGGCACTGGCCGCCGAGCTGAAGAAGGATCCGTTCTCGCGGCGCCCGCTGGAAGGTCCGCGCGGTGTCGCCGTGATCTTCGACAAGAACTCCACCCGCACCCGGTTCTCCTTCGAGATCGGCGTGGCCCAGCTCGGCGGTCACGCCGTCGTCGTCGACGGCCGCAGCACCCAGCTGGGCCGCGAGGAGACGCTGGAGGACACCGGCCGGGTGCTGTCGCGCTATGTCGACGCGATCGTGTGGCGCACCTTCGCCCAGGAGCGCCTGACGGCGATGGCCGCCGGCGCGACGGTGCCGCTCGTCAACGCACTGTCCGACGAGTTCCATCCCTGCCAGGTGCTCGCGGATCTGCAGACGCTGGTCGAGCGCAAGGGGGGGCCGTCGGGCCTCAAAGGATTGAAGTTGTCGTACTTCGGGGACGGCGCCAACAACATGGCGCATTCGCTGATGCTGGGCGGGGTCACCGCCGGGATCCATGTGACCGTCGCGGCACCAACGGGTTTCGGACCGCACGCCGAGTTCGTCGCCGCCGCCGAAGCGCGCGGCAGGCAGACCGGTGCGACGGTGACACTGACGGACGACCCCAAGCGGGCCGCCGACGGCGCCGACGTCCTGGTGACCGACACCTGGACGTCGATGGGCCAGGAGAACGACGGGCTCGATCGGGTGCGGCCGTTCCGCCCGTTCCAGATCAACGCCGAACTGCTGGCGCTGGCCGATTCGGATGCCGTTGTGCTGCACTGCCTTCCGGCGCATCGTGGCTACGAGATCACCGACGAGGTGATCGACGGCCCGCAGAGCGCGGTGTTCGACGAGGCCGAGAACCGGCTGCACGCGCAGAAGGCGCTGCTGGTGTGGCTCCTGGAAAAGTCGGGATGAGTAACCCCGATGAGTAACCCCAAGGCCGCCGCTGATTCCGATGTCGCCGCCGGGGCGGCTCCGGTGTCCGATGTCGCCGGCCGGGCGGCCCCGGAAGTGGCGGCGACGCGCGCGGGCCGTCAGAGTCGCATTGTGGCAATCCTGTCGGCGAATTCGGTGCGCAGCCAGGGCGAACTCGCCGCGATGCTGTCCGCGGAGGGCATCGAGGCCACGCAAGCGACGCTGTCGCGCGACCTGGAGGAACTCGGCGCGGTGAAGCTGCGCGGTGCCGACGGGGGCGTCGGGGTGTATGTCGTGCCCGAGGACGGCAGCCCGGTGCGTGGCGTCTCGGGTGGCACCGAACGGGTATCGCGGCTGCTGAGCGAGCTGCTGGTGTCGACCGACGCGAGCGGCAACCTCGCGGTGTTGCGCACGCCACCCGGTGCGGCCCACTACCTCGCCAGCGCCATCGATCGCGCCGCGCTGCCCTACGTGGTGGGCACGGTGGCCGGGGATGACACCATCTTGGTGGTGGCGCGCGAACCCATGACTGGCGCGGAACTCGCCGCGACCATCGAGAACTTTCAATAGCGAACAGTCAGAAGGAGATTGGGCATGTCACAACCGGGGTCCGAACGCGTCATCCTGGCGTATTCCGGCGGTCTGGACACTTCGGTTGCGATCAGCTGGATCGGCAAGGAGACCGGCCGCGAGGTCGTCGCCGTCGCGATCGACCTCGGTCAAGGCGGCGAGGATATGGAGGTCGTCCGCCAGCGGGCGCTGGACTGCGGTGCAGTGGAGGCCGTCGTCGTCGACGCCCGCGACGAGTTTGCCGAGCAGTACTGCCTGCCGACCATCCAGTCCAACGCGCTGTACATGGACCGCTACCCGCTGGTGTCGGCCATCAGCCGGCCGTTGATCGTCAAGCACCTGGTGGCCGCGGCCCGCGAACACGGCGGCGGCATCGTCGCGCACGGCTGCACCGGCAAGGGGAACGACCAGGTCCGCTTCGAGGTCGGATTCGCCTCGCTGGCACCGGATCTGGAGGTGCTCGCACCGGTGCGCGACTACGCGTGGACCCGGGAGAAGGCCATCGCCTTCGCCGAGGAGAACGCGATCCCGATCAACGTCACCAAGCGCTCGCCGTTCTCCGTCGACCAGAACGTGTGGGGCCGGGCGGTGGAGACGGGCTTCCTCGAACACCTCTGGAACGCGCCCACCAAGGACGTCTACGACTACACCGAAGATCCCACGCTGAACTGGAACACCCCCGACGAGGTGGTCGTCGGCTTCGAGGGCGGTGTGCCGGTCGCGATCGACGGCAAGCCGGTCACTGTGCTGGAGGCCATCGTCGAACTGAACCGGCGGGCCGGCGCGCAGGGTGTGGGACGGCTCGACGTCGTCGAGGACCGCCTGGTAGGCATCAAGAGCCGGGAGATCTACGAGGCCCCGGGCGCGATGGTGCTCATCACCGCGCACACCGAACTCGAGCACGTGACGCTGGAGCGGGAGCTGGGCCGGTTCAAGCGCACCACCGACCAGAAGTGGGGCGAGCTGGTGTACGACGGCCTGTGGTACTCGCCGCTGAAGCGGGCGCTGGAGTCCTTCGTCGCGCACACGCAGGAGCACGTCACCGGCGACATCCGGATGGTGTTGCACGGCGGGCACATCGCCGTCAACGGCAGGCGCAGCCCCGAATCGCTCTACGACTTCAACCTCGCGACCTACGACGAGGGCGACTCCTTCGACCAGTCCAGCGCCAAGGGTTTCGTGCACGTGCACGGCCTGAGCTCCAAGATCGCCGCGCGCCGGGACCTCCGTCAGTGACGCGCCCCCACACCTGTCCGCGACCGTGCGTGTCTGTACAGGGACACGCCGCCGATCGCGTACACATGCGCACGCTCGCAGGAGTGGTGGCGCGCCGGTGAGCACCAACGAGGGGTCGCTGTGGGGCGGTCGGTTCGCCGACGGCCCGTCCGACGCGCTCGCCGCGCTGAGCAAGTCCACCCACTTCGACTGGGTGCTGGCGCCCTACGACGTCGCCGCGTCCAAGGCGCACGCGCGGGTGCTGTTCAACGCGGGACTTCTCACCGCCGAACAGCGCGACGGCCTGCTGGCGGGTCTCGACAGCCTCGGTGCGGACGTCGCCGACGGCAGCTTCGGGCCGCTGGTCACCGACGAGGACGTCCACGGCGCGCTGGAACGGGGCCTGATCGATCGCGTGGGGGACGACCTCGGCGGTCGGCTGCGGGCGGGCCGTTCCCGAAATGACCAGGTGGCCACGCTGTTTCGGGCCTGGTTGCGCGACGCCATCCGGCGGGTCGCCGGCGGTGTGCTCGACGTCGTCGGGGCGCTGGCCATGCAGGCGGCTTCGCACCCGACGGCGATCATGCCTGGCAAGACCCACCTGCAGTCCGCACAGCCCGTGCTGCTCGCGCACCATCTGCTCGCCCACGCCCACCCGCTGCTGCGCGACGTCGACCGCCTCTGCGACGTCGACAGGCGGGCGGCGGTGTCGCCGTACGGATCCGGCGCGCTGGCCGGGTCGTCGCTGAACCTGGACCCCGACGCGATCGCCGAGGAACTCGGCTTCGACTCGGCGGCGGACAACTCCATCGACGCCACCGCAGCGCGCGACTTCGCCGCGGAGGCAGCGTTCGTCCTGGCCATGATCGGAGTGGATCTCTCGCGGCTGGCCGAGGACATCATCCTGTGGAGCACAACCGAATTCGGCTATGTGACGCTGCACGACGCGTGGTCGACCGGCAGTTCGATCATGCCGCAGAAGAAGAATCCCGACATCGCGGAGTTGGCCCGCGGCAAGTCGGGCAGGCTGATCGGCAACCTCACCGGCCTGCTCGCCACGCTCAAGGCCCAGCCGCTGGCCTACAACCGTGACCTGCAGGAGGACAAGGAGCCGCTCTTCGACTCCGTGGCCCAGCTGGAGCTGTTGCTGCCCGCGGTGGCCGGACTGGTCGGCACGCTGCGCTTCGACACCGACCGGATGGCCGAACTGGCGCCGCTCGGCTACACCCTGGCCACCGACGTCGCGGAGTGGTTGGTGCGCAGGGGGATTCCGTTCCGGGTCGCCCATGAGGCGGCCGGCGCGGCGGTGCGGGCGGCCGAGGCCCGCGGGGTCGGGTTGGAGGACCTGGAGGACGCCGAGCTGGCCGGGATCCACCCAGAGCTGACGCCCCAGGTGCGTGAGGTGCTGACCATCAGCGGGTCGGTGGACTCCCGCGACGCCCGCGGCGGCACCGCGCCCGTCCAGGTGGCCAAGCAATTGGGCGTGGTCCGTGACACCGGAGAGAGGTTGCGGGCCCGGCTGCGCCGGTGAACTCAGAGCTGTTCGCTGAGCTCCAGCCAGCGTTCCTCGAGTTGCGCGTTCTCCCTTTGGATCTCATCGATGGCCTGCATCTTCACCCGCAGGCCCTGATAGTCCGACTGGTCGTGTTCGGCCAGTGCGATCCGCTGGGCGTCTATCTGTTCGGCCAGCTTCGTCAGCCGGCGTTCGATCGCCGCGAGTTCCTTGTACGCGGCGCGCAACTCGGCACCTGACAGTGCCGCCTGCGAGGCGTCGCCGGTGGAAGCGGACGCCTGGGTGGCAGCACGCTGGCGCTGGTCGTGGCGCAGCCGCAGGTACTCGTCGACGCCGCCGGGCAGGTGGCGCAGCTTGCCGCCGAAGATCGCGTACTGCTGATCGGTGACCCGCTCGATGAAATACCTGTCGTGGGACACCACGATGAGCGTGCCGGCCCAGGAGTCGAGCAGGTCCTCGATCGCGGCAAGCAGATCGGTGTCCAGATCGTTGGTCGGCTCGTCGAGGATCAGCACGTTGGGCTGGTCGAGCAGGATCAGCAGCAGCTGAAGGCGCCGCTTCTGCCCTCCGGAGAGGTCCTTGACGGGGGTGGAGAGCTGGGGCGTGGTGAAGCCCATGCGTTCCAGTAGCTGGCCCGGTGTGAGCTCCTGCGCCTTGGATCCGGTGCCGATGGTGTAGCTGGTGGCCAACCGGGAGACGACGACGCGCACCGGCTCGTCGAGGTGCTCGTCGAGGTCGTCCAGCTTCTGTGTCAGCGTCGCGACCCTGACGGTCTTGCCGCGCTTGACGCGTCCCACGGTGGGTTCGACCGCGCCGGACACCAGCCCGAGCAGCGTGGATTTACCCGCGCCGTTGACGCCGAGGACGCCGGTGCGCTCGCCGGGCGCGATGCGCCACTCCACACCGTGCAGCACCTCGCGCCCGTCGTAGGACACCGACGCGTCGAGCAGATCGACCACCTCCTTGCCCAGCCGCGACACGGCCAGCGAGTGCAGGGAGACCTTGTCGCGGATCTCGGGAACGTCGGCGATGAGTGCGTTGGCTGCGTCGATGCGGAACTTCGGCTTCGAGGTGCGCGCCGGCGCGCCGCGGCGCAGCCAGGCGAGTTCCTTGCGGGCCAGGTTCTGCCTGCGCGCTTCGATCGCCGCGGCCTGACGGTCCCGCTCGACGCGCTGCAGGATGTAGGCCGCATACCCGCCCTCGAACGGCTCGACGACGCGGTCGTGAACCTCCCACGTCGTCGTGCAGACCTCGTCGAGGAACCACCGGTCGTGGGTCACGACGAGCAGCCCGCCCGCGCTGGCCGCCCAGCGCCGCTTCAGATGCTCGGCGAGCCAGGCGATCCCCTCCACGTCGAGGTGGTTCGTCGGCTCGTCCAGGGCCAGGACATCCCACGGCCCGGCGAGTAACGCAGCCAGGGCCACCCTGCGCCGCTGCCCGCCCGACAGGGTGCCCAGCCGCGCGTCCCAGTCCAGGTCCTCGAGCAGTCCCGCAATGACGTCGCGAACGCGGGCGTCACCCGCCCACACGTGTTCGGCGGCGTCGCCGACGACGGCGTGTCCGACGGTGTCGCCGTCATCGAGGGTGTCGGCCTGGTCGAGCATTCCGATGCTCACGCCGGCGCGCACCGTCACCCGTCCGGAGTCCGGCCGGCCGCGGCCTGCGAGCAGGGACAGCAGGCTCGACTTTCCGTCGCCGTTGCGGCCCACGATGCCGATCCGGTCCCCCTCGTCCACGCCGAGCGAGACGCCGTCGAAGACCACCTTGGTGGGGTATTCGAGGTGCAGGGCTTCGGCCCCGAG
>NZ_JBGAME010000026.1:0-71501 GCF_044223235.1 Mycobacterium sp. | reverse complement strand
CCGCAGCCGCAGCAGCCAGACGTCGAGAACTGCCCACTCCCCGTCTGTCGGCACGTTCGCCAGGCGATCGATCGCGGACTGGGCCTCGGCCATGTCGGCCGCTGTGCCACGCCCCAGCAGGGCCTCCACGAGAAGGGCGGCGCCGCAGACGCCGTACCCCAGCCGTCCCGCCTGATACAGATTGTCGACTGCTTTGCGGATCGCCGTTATGGCGCTGTCGCGGTCGCCACATCTGGCGTGTTCCCGGGCCACATAGATGTCCAGCATCGGCAGTCCATAGAGCAGGGATCGCTCACGCCGCCACATCTCGCGGACGCTCGTCAGCAACGCGAGTCCGCGCTGCCGGTCCCCTGGGCTGTCCCGGCACACCAGGACCACGGCCAACGCGAACGTGACGACGCCGAGAGCGGCGTCGTCACTTGATCCCTCGGCGACTGTCAGTGCCTCTTCGAGGGCGCGCACCGCGGAGTCGTCCGCCTTACGCATCCCGTAGAAGACCGTCCATCCGTATGCGTAAGTGGCGACCGCGCCTCGGGTGATCGCGTCGCTGGTCCGCACCATCGCAACGGCGGCGTCGAGGTCCTCGGACCATCCGGCTCGGCCGAGCCACGACCGCGAAACGCCGCGGGATGCCATCGCCACTGCCAATGGCGATCCGAAACCGAAGCTTGCACCCATCGTCGGGTCGCCGCGGGTCAGGTCGACGAGGGTCTGTGACCACCGCAAGATGGTGGGTATCTCGCCGGTGTCGAACCAGATGGAGATCGCCCAGCATCCGACGCCGACGGCTAGGGTCGGATCGCCGATCGACTCGAGCAGCGCCATCTGTTCGGATGCCAGCCGCGACGCGTCCCGGGCTTGCCCAGCAATAAGGAGCTCGACTGCCGGTCCGGTCATGGCGAGGGCGAGTGAGTTCTTGTCTCCCGCCGCGCTGCACAGCTCTCGCAGCTCGGCGAAACTGCCGGCGGCGCTGTCGCGGACTCGCACAGCGGTCAGGCACAGCATGGTGCGCGGTGCGATGCGCATCGGCAGTCGGTCGGGGTCGTCGGCAGGCAGCGCGTCGGCGATCCGGCGGGCGCGTTCCCAGCTCAACCGTGCCGCGTCGATATCGCGGTGGATGGCCCATCCGCCTGCGCGCATGTGCCAGGCGTATGCCGCACGGCGGTCGCCCGCGACCCGTAGATGTTCGGCGATGAGCGCGGCGTTCTGGTCGGTGGACTCCGGGTCCTGCTGTTGGATGGCAGCCGCGAGCTGCCGGTGTACCTCGACGCGATCGGATCTCAGCTGGGATTCGTAGGCCACCGCGCGGATCAACGGGTGCCGGAAGGCATATTCGGAACCCGGGTCCGACGAGACCCGTTCGATCAGTTCCGCGCCGAGCAGCTCGTCGAACAACGCTTCGACACCCAGCGCCGCGAGCAGCGGTCCCCCGAAGTGAGCGCCGATCACCGACGCCGTGGTCAACGTCCGCTTGGCCGCAGGGTCCAGCCGGTCGATGCGCGCCTTGATGGCGGCCTGCACGGTGGCGGGCACGCTGACCTCGGCGCTGTCGGCGTGGCAGGTGTAGTTGCCGCGCTGTCCGCTGAGTACGCGCCGTTGGGCTAGTTCGCGGACCATCTCTTCGGCGAAGAAGGGGTTTCCGGCGGCGCGGTCGGCGATGGTCGCCGCAAGCGCGGCGACGGAAGGATCGATGCCCAGCAGCTGAGTGACCAGGGTCGCGGTGTCGGTGTCGCTGAGTGGGGCAACGCTGATCGGCTGGGCGCCGGGTAGGTGTATCAGCCTCCCGTGGTACTCGGGTCGTGAGGTGATCAGCACGATCGATGAGGTGCGGGCAATGACGGTGAGGAAGTCGGCGATCAGCGACTCGCTGACGGTGTCGATCCATTGGGCGTCTTCGATGATCAGCAAGGCGGGTGTGGTGCGGGTCAACGAGGCGGTGTTGATCAGTGCGGTCAGTCGGCGCCGCCGGGCGTCGGGGTCGATCGGGGGCCGCGCCACGTCGGGGTGGGCGATGCCGAGTAGGTCGTCGAGCAGCAGCAGGTCGTGCGGGTCGGCGTCGGGTAGTCGGTCGCGGACCCGGGCGCGGGCGGTGGGGTCGTCCAGGTCGGTGATGCGAAGGCCTGCGCGCAGCAGTCGGGTGACAGCGTGGAAGGGGATGTCGCGGGCGTGGGATTCGCAGAAGGTCCACATCACCTCGACGCCGCGTGCGGCGGCCAGCGCTGCGGCTTCGCGGGCGGTGCGTGATTTGCCGATGCCGGGTGGTCCGATCAGGTTGGCGAGGCCGCCGCGCCCGGCGATGGCGCGGTCCGTCATCGCGTCGAGGGCGGCCATTTCCCAGCGGCGTCCGACCAGGTTTGCCTCGGTGCGGGTGAGGGGGCTGTCGCGAGGGGCGACGGCCAGCAAGCGGTGTGCGCGTACCGGGTCGTCGGTGCCTTTGACGCGCACCCATTGCGGTGGCGCCAGGGTGGCGGTCTGCTCGACGAGTCGTGCGGTCGACTCCGAGACCATCACCTCACCGGGTGGTGTCGCCGACTCGATCCGCTGCGCCAACCCGACCTGGTGACCGGTTGCGGCGAAGCCCAGTGATCCCGAGCCGATCGCCCCGGCGATCACCTGACCGGAATTCAGGCCCACCCGCATACGAAGCGACACCCTGTCGCGGCGCTCGACCTCGCCGGCCAGCCGGCGGATCTGATCCTGGATGGCCAGGGCGGCCAGGCAGGCCCGGAAGGCGTGGTCCTCCATCGCGACGGGGGCCCCGAAGATCGCCATCACGCCGTCGCCGGTGAACTCCACGGTGCCGCCGTAGCGGCGTGCCACGACCGTCGAGCGCTCCACCAGCTCGGTCATGATCTCGCGGAACCGCTCCAACTCCAGCACAGCGGCGAGGTCCATCGAACCCACCACATCGGCGAACAACACCGTCACTTGCTGGTACTCGGCGGTCGAGGCCGGCGTCGCCAGCCGCGACCCACATCGATCGCAGAATCTGGCGTTTTCTCGCGGCCCAGCGCCACATGACGCGCATGCCGCACCGCCTGTCATCGCAGTACCGCCGATCTACGGGCCGCCCCGAGCCCGATCGACCAACGATAGGGCGACCCGTCGCGGCGCACATGTGATCAGCGCATGACGACGCAGGTCACGAATGGAGCCCCCTGTCAGGATTGAACTGACGACCGCTCGCTTACAAGGCGAGTGCTCTACCACTGAGCTAAGGAGGCGTGTGGCGCGCCCGAGTTTATCCGGTCGGGTGCCCGGGTGGTCTATTCCTCGTGGTCGATGATGCGCTGCGACGACACCGTGCGCGGGGGCGCCCTGCGCACCACCCGCCGCGGCAGCGGAATACGGTCGGCGATGTTGCTGAGCGGATTGACCACCTGACTGAGCGTGGTCACCGCATCCCGCAGCGTGTCGATGGTCGGCGCCAGCGCCTCCAGCCCCGGCGTCAGCCGGTTGAGGGTGTCGGCGACGTTGGCCAGCTGTTCGAGCGGACCGTTGCGAGCGGTCAGTTTGTCGACCAGCCCGCCCTCGGTCAGCAGCCGGTCGGCAAGCCCGTCCTCGGCCAGCAGTCGCTCGACAAGTCCGTCCTCGTCCAGCAGCTGATCGACCAGACCGCCGGGCTCGAGGGCGCGCGTCAGACCGCTGTTCTCCTGGGTCAACCGATCGAGCACGCCGCCGGGCGCCGTGAGCCGGTCGACGATGCCACCCGGCTGCATCAACCGATCGATCGGGCCGCCGGGGGCCAGCGCCCTGCCCAGCGGTGCATCGTCGTCCACCAGTTTGGCCACCCGATTCGCCCGATCGATGGCTTCGTCGATTCCGAGCAGATGCGCGACCGAACTGGGCGCCGCCTTGGCGCGGTCGTTGACTCCGCCCATGGTCCGCTGGGCAACGCCGAGTGCGCCACCGGCCACACCGAGACCGGCCTCGGCGACGGCGAGCCCCACCCGGACCGGGGCGGTGGCAATCTGTACCAGGGCGCTGCCGAGGTTCATGCGCCCAGTGTATGGGCGTCGGCGGCAAACCCCGTGAGCCTCACTACGCGCCGCAATCTGTACACAACCTGTGAAACTCACAGCACATTGACAGGTAGCGTGCAGGAACAGTTCAAGAAACTCGTAGACATTGTTCAGATGGCCATGGCTGCACTGCCCGAATCCGCACCCGAGGCGAGAGTCCTCGTGGTGGACGACGAGACGAACATCGTCGAACTGCTGTCGGTGAGCCTGAAGTTTCAGGGCTTCGAGGTTCACACGGCATCCAACGGCGCGGCGGCGCTGGACAAGGCCCGCGAGGTGCGGCCGGACGCCGTCATCCTCGACGTCATGATGCCGGGAATGGACGGCTTTGGCCTGCTCCGGCGGCTGCGCGCCGACGGGATCGACGCGCCGGCACTGTTCCTCACCGCCCGTGACTCGCTGCAGGACAAGATCGCGGGGCTGACGCTGGGCGGCGACGACTACGTCACCAAACCATTCAGCCTCGAAGAGGTGGTCGCGCGCCTGCGGGTCATCCTGCGCCGCACCGGGCGGGGTGTCGAGGAGCCGCGCAACTCCCGCCTGACATTCGCCGACATCGAACTCGACGAGGACACCCACGAGGTCTGGAAGGCCGGAGAGCCGGTGTCGCTGTCGCCGACCGAGTTCACCCTGCTTCGCTACTTCATCATCAATGCGGGCACGGTGCTGTCCAAGCCGAAGATCCTCGACCACGTCTGGCGCTACGACTTCGGCGGGGACGTCAACGTCGTCGAGTCCTACGTCTCCTATCTGCGCCGCAAGATCGACACCGGAGAGAAGCGCCTCCTGCACACGCTGCGCGGGGTGGGCTACGTTCTGCGCGAACCGCGATAGCCCGCGCGAAGACTGGCGAACAATAAAGAGGTGTCCAGACTGAGCGGAAGGGGAGTGCCCCTACGGATCGGCCTGGTGGCCGCGACGTTGGTGCTGGTGGCGTGCGGGCTGCTGGCCTCCGGTATCGCCGTCACGTCGATCATGCGGCACACCCTCATCAACCGGATCGACCAGACCCTCCTCGACGCGTCCCGCGGCTGGGCCCAGGCGCCGCGAAGCATGCCGCCGATTCCCCTGGAGGGGCCGAACCCGGGCCGCCCGCCCTCGGACTTCTATGTTCGCGGCGTCGGACCGGACGGCCGCATGTGGATGGCCATCAACGATCGTGAGGCCGAACCCGTACTCCCGCCCGACAACGACGTGGGGCCCATACCGGTCACCGTGCCATCGATCGACCATTCCCACGCGGAGTGGCGGGCGATGACCGTCCGCGGCCCCGACGGGGAACTCACCACCGTCGCGATCGACCTGTCCAATGTCACATCCACGGTGCGGGCACTGACTTGGTCGCAGGCAGGCATCGGCGCCGCGGTCCTGCTGGTGCTCGGCATCGTCGGGTTCGCCGTGGTACAGCGCAGCCTGCGTCCCCTCGGCGAAGTCGAGCGGACGGCCGCGGCGATCGCCGCGGGTCAGCTCGACCGCCGCGTCCCCGAGCGCGATCCGCGCACCGAAGTGGGCCGGCTCTCGCTCGCGCTGAACGGCATGCTGGCCCAGATCCAGCGCGCCGTCGCGGCCTCGGAAGCCTCCGCCGCACAGGCCCGTACCTCCGAGGAGCGGATGCGCAGGTTCATCACCGACGCCAGCCACGAGTTGCGCACCCCGTTGACGACGATCCGCGGCTTCGCCGAGCTCTACCGCCAGGGCGCCGCCCGCGATGTGGAGATGCTGATGGGCCGCATCGAGAGCGAGTCGCGGCGGATGGGTCTGCTGGTCGAGGACCTGCTACTGCTGGCCCGCCTCGATGCGCAGCGTCCGTTGGAGCAGCGCCGGGTCGACCTGCTCGCGCTCGCCAGCGATTCGGTGCACGACGCGCGGTCCATCGCCCCGAAGCGGCGAATCACCCTCGAGGTCTTCGACGGACCGGGCACACCCGAGGTGCTCGGCGACGAGATGCGACTGCGGCAGGTGCTCGGCAACCTCGTAGCCAACGCGCTGCAGCACACGCCCGAGACGGCGCGCATCACGGTACGGGTCGGCACCGGCGACGATCACGCCGTCCTCGAGGTGTGCGACGAAGGTCCGGGCATGCCCCAGGAGGACGCGTTCCGGGTGTTCGAGCGCTTCTACCGCGCCGACTCTTCGCGGGCGCGAGCCAGCGGCGGTACCGGCTTGGGGCTGTCGATCGTGGACTCCCTGGTCTTCGCGCACGGCGGGACCGTGACGGTCACCACCGCCCCCGGCATGGGGTGCCGGTTCACCGTGCGGCTGCCACGCATCGCCGATGTGCCCGGCCATGCGGCACCCGATGCCGACGTGTCGGGGGAGCTCAGCTCAACTCAGCCAGCGCGGCCTTGATCTTGGCCTGTGCCTCGTCGAGGGATTCCGCCGATGGGTTGTTGTCCACGTTGGCGAATCCGAAGTCGGTCAGGTTGTAGGCGGGGAAGACGTGGACGTGCAGGTGCGGTACCTCCAGCCCGGCGATGATGACGCCGGCGCGCTCCGCCCCGAAGGCGCGGCACACCGCCTTGCCGATGAGCTGCGCGACCCCCATGACACGGCCGAACACCGCCGGGTCGATGTCCTGCCACTGGTCGATCTCGGCGCGCGGCACCACCAGGGTGTGGCCGTGTGTCATCGGCGCGATCGTCAGGAACCCGACGATCTCGTCGTCCTCATAGACGAATCGGCCCGGCAGTTCGCCGTTGATGATCTTGGTGAACACGGTCGCCATGGGTCGAGCATAGTCAGAGGCTTGCGCGCGACACCGCGGTCAACCGGTCAGGTGCACCGGTTGGTCGGCGGTGGCACTGTCCGTTCTGCCGAACTCGTCGCGCCCCCGTTGCATCAGGCCGATCGGGGGTCGGTGCGGAACACGTCGGGATGGCCGTGTTCTCCTTTTCCTCCCGAAACACGTTGCAGCTGAAGAAGAGTCATGATCGCGACATTCCCTCGCCGCCGAGCGTCAGTCGCCGCCGCCGTCGAACCCCCGCCTGCGCGTCCAGATCACCAGATCGGCGACGCAGTGGTGCCCACGGATCACGAAACAGATTGCACTGCAACGTAATATCCCGAAGTATTGGTGGTCTAGGTCAGCGCCGGAGCGAGTTTGTGTTCGTACCCCGGCGGTCGCTGCTGCTGACCGTCACGTGACCGACCGTATGACGGCCGCATGACCGAGCCCGGTCACCGGGCGCCGGCTGCCGGCCCGGCGCGGTCGTCCGCGGCCTACGTGTGGGAGTGCGTCACCACCCTCGGCGGGCCTGCGATTAGGGTTGACAAGCGTGCGCGTCCTCGTGATCGGCTCCGGAGCCCGTGAACATGCCCTGCTTCTGGCGCTGCGGCGCGATCCGGAGGTGGACGGACTGGCCATTGCGCCGGGCAATGCGGGCACCGCCATCATCGCCGACCAGTACGACGTCGACGCCACCTCCGGGGCGGCGGTGACCAAGCTGGCCAAACAGATCGGTGCCGACCTCGTCGTCATCGGACCCGAGGTTCCCTTGGTGCTCGGTGTGGCCGACGCCGTGCGCACTGCGGGGATCGCCTGCTTCGGGCCCAGCCGGGATGCCGCCCGCATCGAGGGGGCGAAATCCTTCGCCAAGGACGTGATGGAGAAGGCCGGTGTCCGCACCGCCGCCAGCGAGATCGTCGACAACCCCGGGCACCTCGACGCGGCGCTGGACCGCTTCGGGCCGCCCGCCGGGCAGCCCGCGTGGGTCGTCAAGGACGACGGCCTGGCTGCGGGTAAGGGCGTGGTGGTCACGGCCGATCGCGACGCCGCCCGCGCGCATGCCGCCGGTCTTCTCGACTCCGGTCATCCCGTGCTGCTGGAAAGCTTCCTCGACGGCCCCGAGGTTTCCCTGTTCTGCGTCGTCGACGGTGAAACCGTGGTGCCGCTGCTTCCCGCCCAGGACTTCAAACGTGTCGGCGACCATGACACCGGGCCCAACACCGGTGGGATGGGCGCCTACGCACCGCTGCCGTGGCTGCCCGCGCAGACGGTGGCCCAGATCGTCGACGAGGTCGTCAAACCCGTTGCCGCCGAGCTGGTTCGGCGGGGAAGCGCTTTTTCCGGCCTGTTGTACGCCGGCCTGGCGATGACCTCCAGCGGACCCGCCGTGGTGGAGTTCAACTGCCGCTTCGGCGACCCCGAGACACAGTCTGTGCTGGCGTTGCTCGACACCCCCCTCGGGCAGCTGCTGCGCGCCGCGGCGACCGGCGGACTCGCCGACTACACCGAGCTGAGCTGGCGCGACGGTGCGGCGGTGACGGTGGTGGTCGCCGCCGAGAACTATCCGGGACGCCCGCGGGTCGGTGACGTCATCCTCGGTTCGGAGGCCGACGGTGTGCTGCACGCAGGTACGGCGCGCCGCGACGACGGGGCCGTCGTGTCGTCGGGCGGCCGGGTGCTTTCGATCGTCGGTACCGGCCCCGATCTGGTCGCCGCACGGACCGCGGCCTACTCGCTGATCGATTCGATCCGCCTGCCCGGCAGCCACTTTCGCACCGACATCGGGCTCGCCGCAGCCGAGGGCGCCATCGGCGTCTGACCCCCGGGCTAGGTGGCGAGTAGGGGAGCCATCCACGTCAGTTCGGCCGGAAGCTGCGAACTCCAGAACGCGGCGTCGTGGCCGCCCGGCGAGAACCCGCCCGCGGGCGGGTTGGCGAGTTGGGCGATGAACTGCCGGGTGCCCGAATAGAACGGGTCGCTGTCGCCGCAGTCGATCCGGATCGGAATGGACGCGAGTCCGGGCAGACCCCACACGCTGTTGGCGGCGTAGTCGGCTGCATCGTCGAATGCGCCGGGCGCGGCCGCACCGGCCGACGTCCACAGCGCCGGGCTGACCGCACAGATCGCGGCGGTCCTGGGCGCCCCGAGGCGGGCGCCGAGTAGGAGCGCGCCGTAGCCTCCCATCGACCAGCCGAGGAAACCGACGCGGGACACGTCCAGGCCCTGCACACCCAGCATCGGGATCAGCTCATCGAGCACCATCGCGCCGGAATCCTCGCCGGACGCGCGTTTGTGCCAGTAACTTCCGCCGCCGTCCACCGCGACGACCGCGACGGGCGGCAAACCCGCATCCACCGCCTCGGCCAGGCCCTGCTCCACCCCGCCCGCCATCACCTGCGCGGCGCTGCCGCCTTTGCCGTGCAACGCGATCACCGGTCGCAGCAGCGCGGTCTGACCGGGTGGGCGGGCGATCGCCCAGTTGGTGGCGATCCCGCCGCGCGCCGCCGACACGAACGAGCCGCTGACGAACGTCGGTGCGGGTGATAGCGGCGGGCTGGGAGCCGGCCCGAGCGGCGGTGTCAGCGGCGCCCCGCCATTGGCCAGTGCAAACGGCGGCGAGGACGGCGCAGAAACTGGCGGTGCAGACGTGGCTTCACCTCGCAGCGGTCCGCCCAGCGCGACCGCCCCCGCCGCCCCCGCGGCGGCCGCGGCGCCCAGACGCAGAACGGCGCGGCGGGTCAGCTCAGACATGCCGGCCATCATGCCATCGGGGGCGCGGCTGACCGCTTCAGGCCATCTCTGAGTAAAGAATGATGATTGGCCGAAAGGGCAATGCCGCCACCCCCCGGCTGGCAGCATGCTGGGTGTGACGGCAGCGGTCACTCCCAAAGGGGAACGTCGACGATCGGCGCTGGTCAGTGCTGCCGCTGACCTCCTCTGCGAGGGCGGGTTCGAAGCCGTCCGGCATCGCGCTGTCGCGCGACGGGCGGGCCTGCCGCTGGCCTCGACCACCTACTACTTCTCGTCGCTCGACCACCTGATCGCCAGCGCCGTCGAGCACGTCGGCGACCGCGAAGCCGAACAGCTGCGCACCCAGGTGGCCGGACTGTCGCGGAGGCGGCGCGGGGCGGAGTCGACCGCCGAGGTACTTGTCGACCTGCTCGTCGGCGATGCCCCGGGGACACGAGTCAGCGAACAGCTGATTTCCCGCTATGAACGCTTCGTCGCCTGTGCGCGCCAGCCCGGCCTGCGCGACATCCAGCGCCGCATCCTGCGTCAACGCACCGACGCCGTCGTCGAGGTCGTGAACAGGTCGGGCCGCTCGGTGCGGCCGGAGCAGCTGAACGCGCTGGTCTGCGCCGTGGACGGCGCGGTGGTCGCAGCCCTGGTCGGCGACAGTGACAGCCCGCGCGAAACCGCGCGCGCAACGTTGGTCGACGTTATCGACGTGCTGGCGCCCTACGGATGAGCACCCGCGAGGTAATTCACCAGGGCGTAACCACGTTTGAGCTGCGGCATGGCGGGCTACCTCACCCGCCATGAAAATCTCCGCCGCCGTGGACGAGGCCCTCGACCGGTCCGTGGTCCTCGGCTACACCAAGATCGGTTCCCGGCTCAGGCGGCTGTGGTGGCCGGCCGACCCACCACGGTCGGCGCTGGCGGGTAAACGTGTCGTGGTCACCGGTGCCAGCTCTGGCATCGGGGAGGCCACAGCGGGCGCCTTCGCGAAGGCGGGCGCCACGGTGCACATGGTCGGCCGCAACGAGGAGAGGCTGCGGCAAGCCGCCGGACGGATTCGCGGATCGGCACCGGCCGCGATCGTGATCGAGGAACTGTGCGACATCAGCGATCTCGACGCGGTGCGATCCTGGTGCACCGATCTGGGCGGGCGCGTCGACGCCCTGCACGGCGTGGTGCACAACGCTGGAGTCATGCCGCGCGAGCGGCGGGAAAGCGCCCAGGGACACGAACTCCAGCTGGCCACCCACGTGCTCGGTCCGCACCTGATGACGGACGCACTGCTGGCACCGTTGCGCGCGGCCGGTGGCGCGTCGGTGGTGTTCGTGTCCTCCGGCGGGATGTACACCTCGCCGCTGGTCGACGATTTGGAGTACCGGGACGACGACTACAGCGGCGTGCGCGCCTATGCGCGGACCAAACGGATGCAGGTGGTGCTCGCCGATGCGTGGGCCCGCCGGCTGGGCGGCAGCGCCGTCCGGGTGGAGAGCATGCATCCGGGCTGGGTCAAGACGCCCGGGGTTGCGGAGTATCTGCCCCGGTTCGCGGCGCTGACGGCGCCGTTGTTGCGGGATGCCGCCGACGGCGCGGACACCGCGGTGTGGCTCGTCGCCACCCGGCCCGCGTCCCGGCCGGGTCACTTTTGGCACGACCGGGCGCAGCGGCCGACGACGTTCGGCTGGCAACGCAGCGAGGATCCGCGGGCGGCCGCCCGCTTCCTCGAGCGGGTGTGTGCGATGACAGGCACCGTCGATAACTGGATCGGATCGGCGCGTTGATGGTGCACGGGCTTCGCGGCTGTTCGATGATGTGACTCTCGGGCCGGATCATTGAGGAGGGGCTATGGCGGATACGACTGGTGTCGGCAACCAACCTGAACTCAAACGGGTGATGGGTCCTGGGCTGCTGCTGTTGTTCGTCGTGGGGGACATCCTCGGCACGGGTGTGTATGCGCTCACCGGTCAGGTGGCGGCCGAAGTCGGTGGGGCGGCGTGGCTTCCGTTCCTCGCCGCGTTCCTGATCGCGACCATCACCGCGTTCAGCTACCTGGAACTGGTGACCAAGTATCCGCAGGCCGCCGGCGCAGCGCTGTACGCGCACAAGGCTTTTGGCATCCAGTTCGTGACATTCCTGGTCGCGTTCGTCGTGATGTGTTCAGGTATCACCTCGGCATCGACCGCCTCGAGGTTCTTCGCTGCCAACTTCTTCACGGCATTCCAATTCAGTTGGGGTACAGCCGGAATAGTGGTCGTCGCGTTGCTGTTCATGTTCCTGCTCGCGCTGGTGAACTTCCGTGGCGTCGGCGAGAGCGTCAAGCTCAACGTGGTGCTGACGATCATCGAGATCAGCGGCCTGCTGATGGTCATCCTGGTCGGATTGTGGGCCTTCACCGACGGCGATGTCGACTTCTCCCGGGTCGTGGCGTTCGAAACCGCTTCGGACAAGCACGCATTCCTTGCCGTCACAACCGCGACGTCCTTGGCGTTCTTCGCGATGGTCGGTTTCGAGGACTCGGTGAACATGGCGGAGGAGACCAAGGATCCCGTCAACGTGTTTCCCAAGGTGCTGTTGTCCGGCCTGTCCATCGCGGGCGTGGTGTATGTGATCGTGGCGATTGTCGCGGTCGCGCTGGTGCCGGTGGGTGAGCTGGCGGCCAGCGACACCCCGCTCGTGGAGGTGGTCAAGGCGGGCGCACCCGGCATGCCCATCGAGGACATCCTTCCGGTCATCTCGATGTTCGCGGTGTCCAACACCGCATTGATCAACATGCTCATGGCGAGTCGGTTGATCTACGGCATGGCCCGCCAGCATGTGCTGCCGCCGGTGCTCGGGTCGGTGCATCCGACCAGGCGCACTCCGTGGGTGGCGATCATGTTCACCACCACCATCGCATTCGGGCTGATCTTCTACGTCACGGCGTTCGCGAACAGCAACGCCATCGCGCTGCTGGGCGGCACCACATCGCTGTTGCTGCTCACCGTGTTCGCGATGGTCAACGTCGCGGTGCTGGTGCTGCGCCGCGACGTGCGGGCCGCCGGCGGACACTTCAAGACCCCGACGGCGCTGCCCGTGATCGGTTGTCTGACGTCGCTGTACCTGGTGACACCGTTGTCGGGCCGACCGGCGCAGCAGTACGTGCTCGCCTGCGTGCTGGTGGGGATCGGCGTCGTGCTGTTCTTCATCACGATGGCGATCAACCGGCAGCTGGGCATCCGGGATGCCGGCATCACCGACCCGACCCACCTGGGTTCGGCCCCCGACTGAGTTCTCGGGGCCGTTCGACCTCGAAAGGCGCATCGAGAAGCCAATTGCGGTAATGCTTCCCGTTCTCGACCGCGCCATCTGACAAGCGCGGTCGAGAACTCAACACGCCTCCCTTGCGTCCGCTGATTCCGCTGCGGGGAATTAATCGAACTAGGGATGTATCGCCAACACTGGCAATACATCTAAATTCGACGCTTCACCTGACATTGAGGAAAGCCCCCATGACCACTCGCCCCCTCAAGCTCGGCATCACCCTGCCTGGCAACACCTCTATCCCGGACCTGGTCGAGGAAGCCAAGAGAGCCGAGGCGGCCGGATTCGACGTGATCTTGACGCCCGACCATCTGGGCCTCGCCTCGCCGCACGTCCTGGGAGACGTTCGAGAAGCTCACCACCGCGCTGCGGTGAACTAACAAGAGCCGAGACGAGGAGCGAGGGTCGGTGTGACGATGCACCCCGCGGTGGGATCGCCGTAGATCGTGACGTCCGCGGGTCTGCGCTGGAAGTAGAGCGCGACGTAGGCACACACCACCGCGTCCACCGGGTCCTCAGCCCTGCGCAGTACGGATTTGCGTGCAGCGGCAGACACCGTCGTGCGCATCGTCGCCCAGCCGGGGTGAGCGGCGACGTGCAGCGCAGGCGCGGCCGTCGCGAGACCTTCGACCAGGTCCATCATGCGAGTCAGTTCGGCCCGTAGTTCCGCGACGTCGCGCCCGGGTTTGTGTTTGTACTTCAGCGTTCGGTCGAGGTGGAACAGCGCCACCGTCGCGGCATGGGGATATACCTCCAGGGCGCGTCTGACCGATCCCGACCGCGGATCCATGTCGAGCTCCAGCGCCGCGGCCAGGCGGCCGCCGCGGGTGCCGTCGGCAAACCACGGCCTGCCGGTGTTCGACGGGTGCGCGCCGGCCTGATAGGCGCGAAAATCTCGGTTGAGTTCCGCCTCGCATGCCCGATTGCCCGCCGGGTTGGTCACCACCAGCGGCGCGTCGATCCCGACCACGCAGTCGCCGGCGCTGAACGGCCGCAGCTGCGCCAGGATGCTCTCGTCGTCGCCGGCCACTCCGACGTGGACGAGTTCGCCGCCGTCGTCGACGACGGCGACCCCGGTCGGGTTGCGTGCACCCCACGCCAGGTCGAGGCCGATGAACACGCCGCCAACTCTGCCGCACGGTTCCCGCGCGTGACGAGGATGAAGCGCTTCCTGCGTAAGGTATTCGGTTGTGACGATCCCCAATATCCTGGCCGGCCGCTACGCCAGTGACGAGATGGTGGCGATCTGGTCGCCGGAGGCGAAGATCGTCGCCGAACGGCGGCTCTGGCTGGCGGTGCTGCGCGCACAGGCCGAGCTCGGCGTGGCGGTGTCCAAGGACGTCGTGGTCGACTACGAACGGGTGCTCGAGGAGGTCGACCTGTCGTCGATCTCCGCCCGCGAACGCGTGCTGCGCCATGACGTCAAGGCGCGAATCGAGGAGTTCAATGCCCTCGCGGGCCACGAACACGTGCACAAGGGCATGACCAGCCGCGACCTGACCGAAAACGTTGAGCAGCTTCAGATCCGCCGATCGTTGGAACTGGTGCACGCCCACGGCGTTGCGGTTGTGGCGCGGTTGGCCGAGCGCGCGGTGGTGTACCGCGACCTGGTCATGGCGGGCCGCAGCCACAATGTCGCAGCGCAGGCCACCACGCTGGGCAAGCGATTCGCCTCGGCGGCCGAGGAGGCGTTGATCGCCCTGACCCGGTTGCGTGAGCTGATCGAGCGATACCCGCTGCGGGGGATCAAGGGCCCGATGGGCACCGCGCAGGACATGCTCGACCTATTCGGCGGGGACACCGACCGGCTGGCCGACCTTGAGCGCCGGATCGCCGAATTCCTGGGATTCACAGACATTTTCACCAGCGTCGGCCAGGTGTACCCGCGGTCGCTGGACCATGACGTGGTCTCGGCGCTGGTCCAGTTGGGTGCGGGTCCGTCGTCGCTGGCCCACACCATCCGGCTGATGGCCGGCCACGAGCTGGTGACCGAGGGCTTCGCTCCCGGGCAGGTCGGCTCGTCGGCCATGCCGCACAAGATGAACACCCGCAGCTGCGAGCGTGTCAACGGCCTGCAGGTGGTGCTGCGGGGCTACGGGGCGATGGCTGCCGAACTCGCTGGAGCGCAGTGGAACGAGGGTGACGTGTTCTGCTCGGTGGTGCGTCGCGTCGCGCTGCCCGATGCCTTCTTCGCCGTCGACGGGCAGATCGAGACGTTCCTGACGGTGCTCGACGAGTTCGGTGCCTACCCGGCGGTGATCCAGCGTGAACTCGACCGCTACCTGCCGTTCCTGGCCACCACCCGAATCCTCATCGCGGCGGTGCGCGCGGGCATGGGCAGGGAAGCCGCACACGAGGTGATCAAGGAGCATGCGGTCGCGGTTGCCCTGGCCATGCGTGAGCGCGGCGCCGAACCCGACCTGCTCGACCGGCTGGCCGCCGATCCGCGGCTGCCGCTGGACCGGGTGGCGCTCGACGATGCGCTTGCCGACAAGCAGGCGTTCACCGGCGCCGCGGGCAACCAGGTCGATACCGTCGTCGCGGCCGTCGACGAGCTGGTCAGCCGCTACCCCGAAGCAGCCAAGTACACCTCGGGCGCGATCCTGTAGCGATTTCGGCGCGGTTGCGTGCGCTCACCGTTGATCAGCGCGCCGAAATCGCGGCGCGAAGGACCCCGACCACGCGGTCGGGATACTCCGTGACGTCCAGCCAGGTGAACCGCAGCACTTGCCAGCCGAGCACGGCGATCGCGTTCTGGCGAACACGGTCGTACTGGAAGTCCTCCTGGTCGTTGTGGAATGCCCAGCCATCGAGTTCGACGGCCACCTTGGCCCTCGGGAAGGCGAAGTCGACGCGGTATCCGGCCAGGGCGTAGTTGGTCTTCCAGCCAGCGATACCGGCCTTCCGGAGGAGTTCGGCAAACCGCCGTTCCAGTTTCGAGCGGCTGCCGTCGGATGCTGCCTGCAGGAGCATTCGAGCCCGGGGTGAGCCGTACCGGCCCTTGTTGCGCGCGTGAGTGCGCCACAGTTCGGACAGCGTCACCTGTTGTTGCAGTGCGGTATCCATCACCCTGACGCCGCCGCCACGCCGGGCCGCTGCTTCGACGACAGTGAGCTCCAGCGCGGTCACCCTGAGTCCGCGTACAAGGCTCACATCGACGGCAGCGAGTTCGCGACGGCGAAGTCGCGAGCCGGGCTTGCTACGGCCGTGACTGTTGCGTGGCACGGTCACCTCGACGGTGGCGGGCGCGAATCTGGTCAGGCCGTGCCACCAGGCGGCGGCCAGTCCGCTGGCCGCAGAAGCCGGCCCGTACTGCCACACAGCGGCACGGATCCGCGCGGCGTCGGTGAACGGGCGATCGTTGACGAAGAACACGCCCTGTGCGCAACGCACCCATCGTTGCGAGCGGACCCGGCGTGTTACCGCGGACTGGCTCAGCCCCGCGCACCTTGCCTGGGCCAGGGTGATGACGCCGTCATGGCGGCGCAGGTAGTCGTCGAGCACAGCCGATGGGACGTCACAGGGCTCTCTCCGGCTCCCAGGGCAGTGATTTCGGCGCGGTTTTCAACGCTCAGCGCACGAATCCGCGCCGAAATCGCTAGAGCCGTCGGACACGGACACCGGCCGACCTCAGCTCCAGGGCGGCCAGCCCGCGGATCGCCACTGCGTCCTGACGCCGCCACGCACCGACCGGGTCGTCGTTGACCGCCGCGAGCTTGACCAGCGGCCTGTTGGCCAGTGCCCGCAGCGCGAGCAACTGCTCACCGGCCGCCGTCGACGCCAGGGTGATGGCGGTCCACTTGCGCCGGAAGAAGCGCAACCGCAGAAACAGCCATGGCATCCCGATCGCCAGGATCGGCGGTGCTGCGACCGCAAGCGCCAGAACCCACGCCAGCCAACTCGCGGTGCTCTCGAGGTTCTGACCTGCGCCCGCGATATCGAGGGCCGCCCCGCTCGCCGCGCTGAGCGGATTGCTGAGCGAGTCGCCGATCACCGGTATCCGGTCGGCGCCTTCGCTTGCCGAATCCAGGTTGTTCGCTATCCCGCTGGCGCCGTTCTGCACCTGGTGGCCGACGTCGGCGATCGCGTCGATCGCGGTGTGCACGGCCAGCCCGACCAGCACCCACACCGTGCTCCACACGGCCACCACGAGGTCGCTGGCCAGCTGGGTGACGAGCCGGCCGGGTGTCGTGGCGTAGGGCAGAAACCGTGATGTCATGGAGATGATGCTGCCCGATGTCCCGCCGCACGGGCGCAGCGCACCGACGCGGGGATTCGAACCGGCTGTCCGGTGACCCCACCTGGGCCAACTAAGCTGGCCCGATGCGTCCCGCACTATCCGACTACCAACATCTGGCCAGCGGAAAGGTCCGCGAGATCTACCGGGTCGACGATGCCCACCTGCTGCTGGTCGCCTCGGACCGGATATCCGCCTTCGACTACATCCTCGACAGCGAGATCCCCGACAAGGGACGCATCTTGACGGCGATGAGCGTGTTCTTCTTCGACCTGGTCGATGCGCCCAACCATCTGGCCGGACCGCCCGACGACGAGCGGATACCCGCCGAGGTGCTGGGACGTGCGCTGGTCGTCGCCGAACTGGAGATGGTTCCGGTGGAATGTGTGGCCCGCGGCTACCTGACCGGGTCGGGGTTGATCGACTATCGGGCGACCGGCAAGGTGTGCGGCATCACGCTGCCGCCCGGCCTCGGCGAGGCGAGCAGATTCTCCCAGCCCCTGTTCACCCCGGCGTCCAAGGCCGAGTTCGGACAGCACGACGAGAACATCACTTTCGCCGACGTGATCGAGCTGGTCGGAGCCGTGCGCGCCAACCAGCTGCGAGAGCGCACACTGCAAACCTACGTTCAGGGCGCCGACCACGCACTGACACGGGGAATCATCGTCGCCGACACCAAGTTCGAGTTCGGTGTGGACGCGCACGGAAACCTGCGACTGGCCGACGAGGTCTTCACCCCCGACTCATCGAGATACTGGCCGGCCGACACCTACCGAGAGGGCGTCGTGCAACCCAGCTACGACAAGCAGTTCGTCAGGAACTGGCTCACCGGGCCGGACTCCGGATGGGACCGCCACGGCGACGTGCCACCCCCGCCGTTGCCGCCCGAGATCGTGGACGCGACACGTGCGCGGTACATCGAAGCCTACGAACGCATTTCGGGACTGACGTTCAGTAACTGGATCGGACCTTTGTCGTGACCGCCACACCGCCGGTGGCCAAACGCGTGGAGCACCGTCGTGAACACCACGGCGATGTCTTCATCGATCACTACGAATGGCTGCGAGACAAATCGGATCCCGAGGTGATCGGATACCTCACCGCCGAAAACGACTACACCCAGACGGTGACCGCACAGCAAGCGCCGTTGCGCCAGCAGATCTTCGACGAAATCAAGGCCCGCACCAAGGAGACCGATCTGTCGGTACCGACCCGGCGCGGCGGCTGGTGGTACTACGGGCGTAGCTTCGAGGGCAAGCAGTACGCGGTGCATTGCCGTTGTCCGGTGGCCGATCCCGACGACTGGACGCCGCCCGTCCTCGACGAGCACGCCGACATCGCGGGCGAGCAGGTGCTGCTCGACGAGAACTCCGAGGCGGCGGGCCACGACTTCTTCTCGCTGGGGGCGGCGACCGTCAGCCCGGACGGCAACATCTTGGCCTATTCGGTCGACACGGTCGGCGATGAGCGTTATACCCTGCGGTTCAAGGATTTACGGACCGGACAGCGATACGACGACACGATCGTGAGTATCGGGGCGGGCGCCACCTGGGCGACGGACAACCTGACGATCTACTACACCACTGTCGACGACTCGTGGCGGCCCGACACGGTGTGGCGTCATCGGCTCGGATCGGGATTGCCCGCCCAGAAGGTCTATCACGAACCCGACGAGCGGTTCTGGCTCGGCGTGGGCCGCACGCGCAGCAGCCGGTACCTCGTCATCGCGGCGGGCAGCGCCGTGACGTCGGAGATTTGGTATGCCGACGCCGCCGACCCGCAGGCCGAGTTCACGATCGTCTGGCCGCGCAGGGACTTGGTCGAGTACTCCGTCGAGCACGCCGTCATCGGCGATGAGGACCGGTTCCTGATCCTGCACAACGACGGTGCCGAGAACTTCACTCTGGTCGAGGCCCCGGTGGCCGACCCGACGGCGTGCCGCACGCTGATCGCGCACCGTCCCGACGTTCGACTGGACTCCGTCGACGCCTTTGCGGACCATCTGGTGGTCAGCTACCGCAGCGAGGCGCTGCCGCGAATTCAACTGTGGCCCATAGTCAACCGCGGCGGTGAGGCCGGCTACGGGCGCCCGGAGGACATCGTCTTCGACTCCGAGCTGACCTCGGCGGGCCTTGGCGCGAACCCGGAGTGGTCGGCCCCGCGCCTGCGGGTGGGTGCGACGTCATTCGTCACCCCGGTGCGCATCTACGACATCGACCTGGCTGCCGGTGAGCGCGTCCTGCTGCGGGAACAGCCGGTGCTGGGGGACTACCGTCCCGAAGATTACGTCGAGCGGCGGGAATGGGCGGTGGCCCCCGACGGTGCGCGGGTGCCGATCTCGATCATCCACCGCGCCGGATTGCAGTTCCCGGCGCCGGCGCTGCTGTACGGCTACGGCGCGTACGAATCCTGCGAGGACCCGAGGTTTTCCATCGCCCGGCTGTCGCTGCTGGACCGTGGGATGGTGTTCGCAGTCGCGCACGTGCGCGGCGGTGGCGAGCTGGGCCGTCCCTGGTACGAGCACGGCAAACTGCTGGAGAAGAAGAACACTTTCACCGACTTCATCACCGTTGCAAACCATCTCGTCTCCTCCGACGTGACCCGCCCGGAGAACCTGGTGGCACTCGGTGGCAGCGCGGGTGGTCTGTTGATGGGCGCGGTGGCCAATCTGGCCCCCGACCTGTTCGCCGGGATCCTGGCTCAGGTGCCGTTCGTCGACCCGTTGACGACCATCCTCGATCCGACGCTGCCCCTGACGGTCACCGAGTGGGACGAGTGGGGAAACCCATTGGAGGGCAAGGATGTCTACTTCTACATGAAGTCCTACTCGCCCTATGAGAACGTCGGGGCAACGGATTACCCGTCCATCCTCGCCATGACATCGCTGAACGACACCAGGGTGTACTACGTCGAGCCGGCCAAATGGGTTGCGGCCCTTCGGCACACCGCGACAGGGAGTCGGCCGGTGCTATTGAAGACCGAGATGAGCGCGGGCCACGGCGGCATCAGCGGTCGTTACGAGCGGTGGAAGGAAGCGGCGTTCCAGTACGCCTGGATCCTGGCTACTGCCGATCGCGACAACCACGGCAGCGGCCAGGTAGACAGCCTCTTCGGCGGCCCGGACGGGTAGCCGCGAGGTCATCGATTCGGGCGGGTCGGGCAACCTGGCTGCGTAGATGTTGGCCGGAAACATCGCCAGCATCAACAGAAACAGGCAGGCCGCGGCGGCGGCTCTGGTGGGCGGGAACAGCAGTCCGGCGGCGCCGAGCAGTTCCAGCACGCCGGTGATCGTCACGAGTAATCCCGGTGCTGGAAGCCGCGGCGGGACGATGGCGATCATGTCGTCCCGCAGCGGCCGCACGAAATGTGCCACACCGGTCAGCGTGAACATCGCCGCGAGGCCGATCGCGATCGCGCGCGACCAGCTGTCGGCGTACTCGACGCCGAGCCAACCGGCGGCCCGGGCAAGCAGGCTGCCGAATACCAGGGTCATGAACACGGCCACGGAGAGACTCCCAACATCTTGTCGCTGTCAAGATGACCATACCAATCATCTTGCCGATGTCAAGATTCGCGGACTAGGATGACGAGGTGCCCAGGGATACCTACCACCACGGGGATCTGAAGGCGGTGATCCTCGCGGGAGCGGCCGATCTGGTGGCCGAACGCGGGGCCGACGGTGTCTCGCTGCGTGAGCTGGCCCGTACGGCGGGCGTTTCGCATGCGGCGCCCGCGCATCACTTCATCGACCGGCGTGGCCTGTTCACCGCGCTTGCCACGCAGGGATTCCGACTGCTCGCTGACGCGCTGGCCGACGCCAGGCCGGATTTCATCGACGCCGCACTGGCCTATGTGCGGTTCGCCCTGGACCATCCCGGCCACTACGCGGTCATGTTCGACAGGTCCCTGCACGACGCCACCGACGTCGATCTGGTAGCGGCGAAGGCGGCCGCGGGCGCCGAACTGGGCCGCGGCGTCGCCACGCTGGCGGATCCGCACGCCCGCGCCGATCCGGCCGGTGCGGCGCTGGCGGCATGGTCGCTGGTGCACGGGTTCTCGATGCTGCGCCTCAACGGGGCCATCGACACGGACGACGACCCGATGTCAGACACCGGGCGGATCGCCCGAATGCTCTTTGACCGCTGACGGACAGCTCACGTCAAAATGCCGTAAACCGTTGCGAAACCTGACGTTGACACACTGCACACGTGGCTGGACAACTGGTCGTATCGGTGTCAGGGATCAGCGACAGAACCCTTGGCGACATCGACAGATTCTGCGCCGAACTGGACGCCCGGCAGGTGCCGGTATCCCTGCTGGTGGCACCGCGGCTCAAGGGCGGCTATCGACTCGAACGCGACGGCGCAACGGTCGACTGGCTGGCGGCGCGCCGACTCCGCGGTGACGCCGTCGTCCTGCACGGATACGACGAGGCGGCGACCAAGAAACGCCGCAGCGAGTTCGCGTCGTTGCCCGCCCACGAGGCTCGTCTGCGCCTGTTGGGTGCCGACCGGGTCCTCGAGCGGCTGGGGTTGCGCACGCGGTTGTTCGCGGCACCGGGCTGGGCGGTGTCCCACGGTACCGTGAGGGCGCTTCCGCGCACCGGTTTTCGGTTGCTGGCCGGCATGACTGGGGTGACAGACCTGGTGCACCGCACCACGATTCGGGCCAGGGTGCTCGGGATCGGCGAGGGCTTCCTGAGTGAGCCGTGGTGGTGCCGGACGTTGGTGCTGTCGGCCGAGCGGACCGCGCGCAGGTCGGGCATGGTGAGGATCGCGGTATCGGCTCGTCATCTGCGGACGCCTGGACCGCGTCAGGCGATGCTCGACGCGGTCGACCTCTCCCTGCTGCACCGATGCGAGCCTGACGTGTACAGCTGGCGTCCGCGCGACCCCGCCCTCACGGACGCCGCCTGATCCGCTCGCTAGATTGGCGTCCATGTCTGATGCCGACGTCGTCGTGGTGGGTGCGGGGCTGGCGGGTCTGGTCGCCGCGTGTGAGCTGATCGATCGCGGCCGCCGGGTGCTGATCGTCGACCAGGAGAACCAGGCGAACGTCGGCGGTCAGGCATTCTGGTCGTTCGGCGGATTGTTCTTCGTCGACAGTCCCGAGCAGCGTCGGCTGGGCATCCGCGACAGCCACGAACTGGCGCTGCAGGACTGGCTGGGTAGCGCGGGCTTCGATCGTCCCGAGGATCACTGGCCGCGGCAATGGGCCCATGCCTACGTGGACTTCGCCGCTGGTGAGAAACGCAGCTGGTTGCGTGAGCGTGGGCTACAGACCTTCCCCCTGGTCGGCTGGGCCGAGCGGGGCGGCTACGACGCCCGCGGCCACGGTAACTCCGTGCCGCGCTTCCACATCACGTGGGGCACCGGACCGGCGATCGTCGAGGTCTTCGCGCGCCGGCTGCGCGACGCTGGTACGGCGGTGCGGTTCGTGCACCGCCATCGTGTCGACGAGGTGATCGTCGAATCCGGCGCCGCGGCAGGCGTGCGTGGCTCGGTGCTGGCCCCGTCGTCCGCAGCGCGTGGGGTGGCGTCGTCGCGAGAAGTGTTGGGACAATTCGAGTTCCGGGCTTCGTCGGTCATCGTCGCCAGCGGCGGGATCGGTGGCAATCACGACCTGGTGCGCAGGAACTGGCCGTCGCGGATGGGTCGGGTGCCCGAGTCGTTGCTCAGCGGTGTGCCGGCCCACGTCGACGGACGGATGATCGACATCACCGAAGCTGCCGGGGCTCATGTGATCAACACCGACCGGATGTGGCACTACACCGAGGGAATCACGAACTACGATCCGATCTGGCCCGCGCACGGCATCCGGATTCTGCCAGCGCCGTCTTCACTGTGGCTGGACGCCAACGGTAAACGGCTTCCCGTCCCGCTCTACCCCGGATTCGACACGCTGGGCACGCTGGAATACATCGGCCACAGCGGCCACGACTACACCTGGTTCATCCTCAACGCGCGGATCATCGCCAAGGAGTTCGCGCTGTCCGGCCAGGAGCAGAACCCCGACCTCACCGGTCGCAGTGTGCGCGACATTCTGTCCAGGGTTCGCCCCGGCGCGCCGGGCCCGGTGCAGGCCTTCGTCGACCACGGTGTCGACTTCGTCAGCGCGGATTCATTGCGCGAGTTGGTCTTTGCGATGAACGCCGTACCCGGTGTCATACCGCTGGATTACGCGACGGTCGAGGCCGAAGTCACCGCCCGGGACCGGGAGGTCGCCAACCGGTTCACCAAGGACAGCCAGATCATGGCGATCCGGTCGGCGCGCACCTACCTCGGCGACCGCTTCACCCGCGTCGTCGCGCCCCATCGCCTCACCGACCCGAAAGCGGGTCCGCTGATCGCGGTCAAGTTGCACATCCTCACGCGTAAGTCCTTGGGCGGCTTGGAAACCGATCTGGAGTCGCGGGTGCTCCGACCGGGTGGCACGCCCTTCGACGGACTGTTCGCCGCGGGTGAGGCGGCCGGCTTCGGCGGCGGCGGGGTGCACGGCTACCGCTCGCTGGAGGGCACCTTCCTCGGCGGGTGCATCTTCTCGGGCCGTGCCGCCGGACGCGCCGCCGGCTAATCCCCGCTCGCGGGGGACGCTCTCGTGTCAGAACTCGGTGGCGTTCTCGGGGTCGAGCACGCGGAAATCGGTCTTGGTCATCTCCGTCAAGCGTCCGTAGTAGATGCCGCGGGCGATCGGGTCGATGATCGCCTGGTGGATCGGCACCGCTTGGGCGGGCGCCACGGCACGCAGGTACTCGACGGCCTCGGAGATCTTCATCCACGGCGCGGCGGCGGGCGCGGCCAGCACGTCGACGGGTTCACCCGGTGTGAACAGGGCGTCGCCGGGATGCATCAACCGGGCCGGGTGCTCACCATCACCGATGAGGTAGGAAATGTTGTCGATGACCGGGATCTCGGGGTGGATCACGGCGTGGCGGCCGCCGACGCCGCGAACCGTCAGATGCCCGACGGTGAACTCGTCGCCGACATTCACCGCTTTCCACGGTCCGCCGAGCTGGGCGGCGGTCTGCGGATCGGCGTAGAACGCCGCCTGCGGATTGGCCTCCACCAGCGCGGGAAGACGCGCGGGGTCGGCGTGATCTGGATGCTGGTGGGTGATGAGTATCGCCGAAAGCCCGGTGATGCCCTCGAATCCGTGCGAGAAATTGCCAGGATCGAACAATACCGAGGTCTCAGAACCCGAATCGGCGGGGAAACTTGCGAGAAGGCACGAATGGCCGAAATGCGTGAGCTGCATGCCTATATTGTGGCGCTCGGGCGCGATGTCCAACGGGGGTTGCGATGCGAATGCTGTTGGCAATGCTCGCCATGACGGTTGCCGGCTGTGTCTTGGCCGTCGGTGCCGGCGCGCCAGCGCACGCTCAGCCCACCGACTGCCCGCCCGTGTGCGATCGCATCCCCGATTCGGCGTGGATCGAGCCGACCTCGGTGCCGCTCGACCGGGTCTACCGCTGGCCGCGGCCGGCCGGTGTGCCCGTCATGGCGCCGGTGTTCCGGTTCGAGGAGGAGTGCGGGACGCCGGCGTTGCCCGGAGATGCGCGGGCGTACGCCGTGGCCGCCCGCGCGGTGGTGCCGCAGCCTCCCGGCCAGTGGCAGCTGCAGGTGCAGGTCCTGCACTGGCGCGGCGAGACGTGGCGTGGTGGGCAGACCGCGCTGGCCGAACTGCAGACCGCCGCCTCGACCCTTCGCGCATGCCAGGTTACGGCGCCCGCCGCGTCCCCGTCGATCACCACCGACGAGCCGGACAGGCTTGCGGCGGTAATCAGCATCGGCGGACAGCGGGTGCTGCGCCAGTACCTGCTGGCCCACCCGGAGAGCAGCTCGGTGGTGGAGCTGGCTATGTGGGCCACCTCCCCGCCGCTGACTCCGTGGTCGCCGGTATCGGATGCGGAGGTTTTCGATGCGATGCTCAGCCCGCTGTGCAGGGCTTATATCGATTCGTGCCGGTGAAGCGGGGTGCCTGCGGTCGCCGGTAGAGTGATCGCCGAGCAATCAGCAGCCGATGTGGAGGAGCCGCGCGTGGCCCGGGTCGTTGTGCACGTGATGCCGAAGGCGGAGATTCTTGACCCGCAGGGGCAGGCCATCGTTGGAGCGCTCGGACGCCTCGGCGTGGCCGGTGTGTCGGATGTCCGCCAGGGCAAGAGATTCGAGCTCGAGGTCGACGACAGCGTCGACGACGAGGCCGTCGCCGAGATCGCCGAATCGTTGCTGGCCAATACGGTCATCGAGGACTGGTCGGTAAGCAGGGAGCCGACATGACCGACGAGCGCTTGCGCGAGGAGCCGATATGACAGCGCGTGTGGGAGTGATCACCTTCCCTGGCACGCTGGACGACGTCGACGCCGCCCGTGCGGTGCGCATCGCTGGCGGCGAGGCGGTAAGCCTCTGGCACGGTGACGCCGACCTCAAGGGTGTGGACGCCGTCGTCGTTCCCGGGGGGTTCTCCTACGGCGACTACCTGCGTTGCGGTGCGATCGCGAAGTTCGCGCCCGTGATGGGCGAGGTGATCGAGGCCGCCGGACGCGGCATGCCGGTGTTGGGGATCTGCAACGGGTTTCAGGTGCTGTGCGAGGCCGGGTTGTTGCCCGGCGCGCTTACCCGAAATGCCGGCTTGCACTTCATCTGTCGCGACGTGTGGTTGGAGGTCGCGGCGAATTCGACGGCATGGACGACACGTTATGACCTCGGCGCCGACCTGCTGATACCGCTGAAGTCGGGGGAGGGGCGCTACGTCGCCGACGAGAAGACTCTCGATGAACTCGAGGGTGACGGGCGAGTGGTGTTCCGCTACCGCGACAACCCGAACGGATCGCTGCGCGACATCGCCGGGATAAGCTCCGCCAGCGGCCGGGTGGTCGGGTTGATGCCGCATCCCGAGCACGCCACCGAGGCGTTGACCGGTCCCTCCGACGACGGGCTCGGCCTTTTTTACTCGCTCCTCGACGCCGTACTGTCGGTCTGACCGCTGCGCTGAGCTGACCCGCGACACCGAATAGCCCGGAGCCGCCGCGGCATTCGCGGGTTCACGGGGTCAGCGCGACGGAGGCCTCCGCGGTGTAGCACAGGAACGTCAGCGTCTCCTCCAGATACAGCTGGACCGTGTCCGCGTCGTGCGACAGGTAGCCGATCGACACGTCGGTGCCCAGCTGCAGGTCGAAATCGCCACCGCGGGTTGACAAAACGAATGCGCCGTCGATCGCGGGCGCCCAGATGATGTCGCCGTCCACGAGCCGGTTCAGATGTTCGCGCAGCGGATACCCGTGTTCGGTCGTCTCACTGACCAGGGTGTAGGCGTCGGCCGACAGCAGCACCGAGTAGGGCCCGTCCACGCCGGCCAGTCGCAGCTCGGACAGCGCCTGGGCGAACACATCGGGGTACTCGCGCGGATCCTCGGGCAACGCGAGCGCGGGGTTGGAGCTGCACTTGCGGATGCCCTCGATCGACGCGGGCTCGTAGCCTTCGAAGATGGCCCTGTCCTCGACGAAGGCGAGTTTCTTGGCGGCGTCCTTGACCGGATCCCAGTCGGAATCCTGCGCACCGCGTTCGACGTCGTCGACGGCGGTGCGGCTGACGGTGAACGGAACGCGCAGCCGCACCAACGGCTGCGACTGCCGCAGGTGTGCCACCACGCCGGTGCCGGGGGCGTCAACGCTGAGCAGATGACCGGTGCTGACCCCGGCCGTCACCGGTCCGCCCGGGTCGCTGACATCGACCACCCGCCGGCCTGCGATGTGGCGCTTGAAGGTTCGGGTCGCTTCCTCTTCGATCTGCGCCCACGCGGATTCGGTGATCGGGGCAAGCTCACGGTAGAGGTTATTCACAGGGGGATCCTTTCAGACTGCCGATCGCCAGTGAGCCGTGGTATTCGACCGGTACGAGCACCGGGACGACGGCGGGTTCTTCGGAGTCGCCCGCCAGCGGAGGCGGGTCGTCGAGGAACCCGACGGTGGGTGTGAAGAACAGTCCGCCGGTGACCGCCGTGGAGAAGTCCAGGATCCGGTCGGTGTTGCCTGGCGGGTCGCCGATGAACATGTTGTGCAGCATCCGTTCGGTGACGTCCGGGTCGGCAGCGTAGGCGATGTAGTACGTGCCCGACTCGCCGTCACCCAGCGTGCCGAACGGCATGTTCGCCCGGACGATCTGCAGCTGATTGCCCTCGTCGTCGGTGATGACGTTGAGCGCCAGGTGGGAATTGGGTGGCTTCTCGGCGTCGGGGAGTTCGATGTCCTCGAGCTTGGTCCGCCCGATCACCAATTCCTGTTCGGTGACGCTCAGCGCATTCCACGCCGCCATGTCGTGCACGTACTTCTGGACGTGGACGTAGCTGCCGCCGGGGAAATCCGGGTAGTCGGGGTCGTCGGGACCGATCTGTGCCGCCGTGACAGCGTCGGCGCCGTCGGGATTCTCGGTACCGTCAACGAACCCCAGCAGGTCGCGTTGCTCGAAAAACCGGAAACCGTGCACCTCGTCGACGACGGTCACCGCTCCGCTCATCGAGTCCAGGATGCGCCCGCCCAACTCGAAGCAGACATCCATCGATTCGCCGCGGATGTGGAAAAGCAGGTCGCCGGGTGTGGATGGGGCGTGATGGCGGGTTCCGTTGAGTTCGGGGAAGTCGTGCAGTTTGGCGGGCCGCGGACCGGCGAACAGCCTGTCCCAGGCGTCCGATCCGATTCCGGTGACCAGCGTCAAACCCGAAGCCGGGACCCGGAACCCGACTGCGCGCGCGAGTCCCGACAGACCGGCCAGTGCGTCGTGGACGGCTGCTTCGCCGCCGTCGTCGATGGTCGCGACCAGAAAGATCGCCGCCCGGGTCAGCGGGGAGAGGATCGGCTGCGGTCGAGCTGAGGGCACCACCAGACCCTAGCGGCTACGCCTGACAACCCGATGGCGAAAGATGGTCGGCATGCCTGATCGCTCGGCGAACCCCAGCGCGTTGTCATCCCCGTCCGCAGCGGGTCTGTGCGAATTCATCGACGCCTCACCGTCGCCCTTTCACGTCTGCCACACGGTTGCCGATCGGTTGCTCGGCGCCGGTTTCACCGAACTGGCAGAGGTGGACGCGTGGCCGGCGGGCGGTCGCCACTTCACGGTGCGGGCGGGGTCGCTCGTGGCCTGGAACGCCTCGAAAGCTGACGACGCTGAAGACGGCGGCCGGCCGTTCCGGATCATCGGCGCTCACACCGATAGCCCGAATCTGCGTGTCAAACAACACCCCGACCGGTTCGTGACGGGCTGGCAGGTGGTTGCGCTTCAGCCGTACGGCGGGGCATGGCTGAATTCCTGGCTGGACCGCGATCTGGGCATCAGCGGCCGGCTGTCGGTCAAAGTGGGCAGCGGTCTCGACCACGTGCTCGTCCGGATCGACGACCCGATCCTGCGCGTCCCGCAGCTGGCGATCCACCTGTCCGACGACCGCAAGGGGGTCGCGTTGGATCCGCAGCGCCACGTCAACGCGGTATGGGGCGTGGGCAGCGGCCCGCGGTCCTTCCTGACGTTCGTCGCGGGCCGGGCGGGCGTCGAGGCGGGCGATGTTCTGGGGTTCGATCTCATGGCACACGACCTGACCGCGTCGGCGCTGGTCGGGGTGGACGGTGAGCTGGTGAGCGCGCCCAGGCTGGACAACCAGGCGACCTGCTACGCGGGCCTGGAGGCACTGCTCGTCGCCGAGCCGAGCGGTCACACACCCGTGCTGGCCCTGTTCGACCACGAGGAGGTCGGCTCGACGTCGGATCACGGCGCGCAGTCGGAATTGCTGCTGACCGTGCTGGAGCGGATCACCCTGGCGGCAGGCGGTGACCGCGAGGACTTTCTGCGCCGCATGGCGGGGTCCATGGTCGCCTCCGGCGACATGGCGCACGCGACCCATCCGAACTACCCCGACCGCCACGAACCCGGACACCTCATCGAGGTCAACGCGGGTCCCGTGCTCAAGGTCCAGCCGAATCTGCGCTATGCCACCGACGGCCGCACCGCGGCGGCGTTCGCGCTGGCCTGCGCGCAGGCGGGGGTCGGCCTGCAGCGCTACGAGCACCGGGCGGACCTGCCGTGCGGTTCGACGATCGGGCCGATGACATCGGCACGCACCGGCATTCCGACGGTGGATGTGGGCGCGCCGCAGTTGGCGATGCACTCCGCGCGCGAACTGATGGGCGCCCACGACGTCCCCGCCTATGCCGCGGCGCTGGCCGCCTTCCTCTCGCCCGGCTAGTCCTTTCTGTCGGAGGGCTTGGCTAGGGTCGGGTCATGTCCTTGAAAGTTGTGTCGACGACGTTCGACTGTCTTGACCCCGACGGCTTGGCGAAATGGTGGGCCGATGCGCTCGGCGGTGAGGTAAATCCCGTCGTGCCAGGCGAGTTCGTGCTGGTAAGTCAGCCCGATGGACCCAATTTGGCGTTCCAGCGGGTGCCCGATCCGACACCGGGTAAGAACCGGGTTCATCTGGATCTCGGCGCCGACGATATGGAGGCCGAGGTGGCTCGGCTTGTCGGGTTGGGCGCCCAGGTGACCGCCCGTAACAGCTTCGGCGAGGAGTTTCACTGGGTGGTGCTGGCCGATCCGGCGGGCAATGCCTTCTGTGTCGCGGCGGAATAGACGCCCCGACGGGAGGGATCCGGAGAGATCGGAGCGGTCGGAGTGGTGATCCACGGCGTCGGCGCACCTGCCGCCGTCCGCGCGCACACGCGGGCACAAACTAAACTATCGACGTGACGCCCGAGCTCACCCCCGACCTCGAAACCGCAGACTCAGCCGCCGACGACCCGAATTGGGCCGTTGACACCGTCGAGCGAGCGGCGGCCACGCCCGATCAGCCGCAGCCGTTCCGTGAACTGGGCCTCAAGGACGACGAGTACGAACGGATCCGTCAGATCCTGCACCGTCGCCCCACCGATGCCGAATTGGCGATGTATTCGGTGATGTGGAGCGAGCACTGCTCCTACAAGTCGTCCAAGGTGCACCTGCGCTACTTCGGCGAGACCACCACAGAAGCCATGCGGGCCTCGATGCTGGCCGGAATCGGTGAGAACGCAGGCGTCGTCGACATCGGTGACGGCTGGGCGGTCACCTTCAAGGTCGAGTCGCACAACCATCCCTCCTATGTCGAGCCGTACCAGGGTGCGGCCACGGGCGTCGGCGGCATCGTTCGCGACATCATGGCGATGGGTGCGCGGCCGGTGGCGGTGATGGACCAGCTGCGCTTCGGCGCCGCGGACGCGCCGGACACCCGGCGAGTGCTCGACGGTGTGGTCCGCGGGGTCGGCGGCTATGGCAACTCCCTCGGTCTGCCCAACATCGGCGGCGAGACGGTCTTCGACGCGTGTTACGCGGGCAACCCGCTGGTCAACGCGCTGTGTGTGGGTGTGCTGCGCAAGGAGGACCTGCACCTCGCGTTCGCGTCGGGGGCGGGCAACAAGATCATCCTGTTCGGGGCGCGGACGGGTCTCGACGGCATCGGCGGCGTCTCGGTGCTGGCGTCGGATACCTTCGCCGGTGACGAATCCGGTTCGGGCCGTAAGAAGCTCCCCTCGGTCCAGGTGGGCGACCCGTTCATGGAGAAGGTGCTCATCGAATGCTGCCTCGAGCTGTATGCGGCAGGACTGGTGATCGGCATCCAGGATCTCGGTGGCGCCGGGTTGTCCTGTGCGACATCGGAACTTGCGTCCGCCGGGGACGGTGGCATGGCGATCGAACTGGACAGGGTGCCGCTGCGGGCTGCCAACATGACACCGGCCGAGGTGCTGTCCAGCGAGTCCCAGGAACGTATGTGCGCCGTGGTGGCGCCGGAGAACGTCGACGCATTCATGGCGGTGTGCCGCAAATGGGAGGTGCTGGCCACGGTCATCGGTGAGGTGACCGAGGGCGACCGGCTACAGATCACCTGGAACGGCGAAACGGTGGTGGATGTTCCGCCCCGCACCGTCGCGCACGAAGGTCCGGTTTACGAGCGGCCGGTGACCCGCCCGGAAACCCAGAACGCACTCAATGCCGATACATCCGACAGCCTGCCCCGACCCGTCAGCGGGGACGACCTGCGCGCGACATTGCTTGCCATGCTGGGCAGCCCGCACCTGTGTAGTCGGCGGTTCATCACCGAACAGTACGACCGCTATGTGCGCGGCAACACCGTGCTCGCCGAGAACGCCGACGGTGGAGTGCTGCGCATCGACGAGGTATCCGGCCGCGGCATCGCGGTCTCCACCGATGCCTCGGGCCGTTACACGGCGCTGGACCCTTATGCCGGAGCGCAATTGGCACTGGCGGAGGCGTATCGCAATGTGGCCGTCACCGGTGCCGCCCCGGTGGCGGTGACCAACTGTCTCAACTTCGGCTCACCAGAGGACCCCGGGGTCATGTGGCAGTTCTCCCAGGCTGTCCGGGGACTCGCGGATGGTTGTGCGGCGCTGGGCATTCCGGTGACCGGCGGCAACGTGAGCTTCTACAACCAGACCGGCACCACCGCGATCCACCCCACCCCCGTCGTGGGGGTGCTCGGTGTCATCGACGATGTGAAGCGGCGCATCCCCACCGGATTCGGGGCGGAGCCCGGTGAGACGCTGATGCTGCTGGGCGATACCCATGACGAGTTCGACGGGTCGATCTGGGCGCAGGTGAGTGCCGATCACCTGGGCGGCCTGCCCCCGAAGGTCGATCTGGCCCGCGAGAAGCTGCTGGCCGACGTGCTCACGGCCGCCTCCCGCGACGGGCTGGTGTCCGCCGCGCACGACCTCAGCGAGGGCGGATTGATCCAGGCGGTGGTCGAGGCGGCGCTGACCGGTGAAACCGGTTGCCGCATCCTGATTCCCGAAGCCGGGGCGGAGGGCACTGACCCGTTCACGTTCCTGTTCTCCGAGTCGGCGGGCCGGGTGCTGGTAGCGGTGCCGCGCACCGAGGAGAGCAGGTTCCGGTCGATGTGCGATGCGCGGGGGCTGCCGGCAGCCCGCATCGGTGTGGTCGATCAGGGCAGCGATGCGGTCGAGGTGCAGGGTCTGTTCACGGTGTCGCTGGAGGAGCTGCGCAGCACGTCGGAGGGCGTGCTTCCCGGGCTGTTCGGGTGAGTTTCTCACCGGAGAGGATGACCGGCGGTCCGGTTGAGGACACACCGCAGCGCCGAGAAGGACATCCGATGCCGGTGTGGGCGTGGAGTCTGCTGCGGCTGGACTTCGTCGGCGTCGTCTTCGGTGCCCTGTTCTTCTGCCTCTCGCTGACGCCGTCGCTGCTGCCGCGCGACTGGCTCTTCCAAGGGCTGATCGGCGGCATCAACGCGGCGATCGGCTACGGGCTCGGCGTCGCGGTGGGAAAACAGTTCCGCCGCTTCGTATTACAGAATCGGTCGTGGTGGCCACCGCCGAAGCGGGTGCTGTGGCGGTGCAAGGCCGTCACGGTCGGCGTCTCGGCGGCCGCGTGTGTACTCATGCTGATTCCGGCGGCGGCATGGCAACGGCAGATGTCGGCCGAGCTGGGTCTGGAGGGGCCCGCGACGGCGGGCTACCTGCGCACCCTGATCATCGCCATCCTCGTCTGCGGTGCGCTGGTCGCGGTGTCGCGGCTGCTGCTCGACGCGATCCGCGCGGTCGCGCGAGCGCTGATCCGGCGCTGGCACGTGCAAGGCGAGGTGGCGCTGTTCATCGGCACCGCATTGGTCGTGGTGCTGGTCGTCACGCTGATCAACGGCGTGCTGCTGCGTGGATTCATCGCGGGGGCCGGCAGGGTGTTCCAGCCGCAGAACGCCTCGACCAGGCCCGGCATCGAGCAGCCGATGGAGCCGGAGCGATCCGGCAGTCCAACGTCGTTCGCGCCCTGGGACAGCCTGGGCTATCAGGGCCGCAACTTCGTGGCTACCGGTCCTCGCGCCGGCGAACTCGAGCGGATCAACGGCGGAACCGCCAAGGAGCCGATCCGCGTGTACGCCGGACTGCAGACGGCCGGCGCCGACGAACAGCGGGTCGCCGCGCTGCTCAGTGAGCTGGAGCGCACCGGCGCATTCGATCGACGGGTGCTGGCGGTCATCCCGACCACGGGAACCGGTTGGATCAACCCGCTCGCCGCGCGCGCGCTCGAGTTGATCTACAACGGCGACACCGCGCTTGTCGGTATGCAGTATTCGTATCTGCCCAGCTGGATTTCGTTCTTGGCGGACCGGGAAAGGTCGATGGTGATCGGCCGGCTGATGATCGACGCCATCCACGACAGGTGGGTGCGCCTGCCGCCCGACCGCAGGCCCAAGTTGGTGCTGTACGGCGAAAGCCTCGGTGCGATGGCGGGTCAGGGCGCATTTCGCTGGCTGCCCGACATCGAAAGGATGGGCTTCTCGTCGGTCCTGTGGGTCGGGCCGCCCAATGCCAGCCCGCTGTGGCGCGGGTTGACAGCCCGGCGCGACCCCGGCACACCGGAGGTGGAACCGCGCTACGACGACGGCCGGACGGTGCGGTTCTCGCAGGCCGTCGACGCCGCCGAGATCGCCGAGATCGCCGCCGGACCGTGGGAGGGCACGCGGGTGTTGTTCCTGCAGCATCCGTCCGACCCCATCATCTGGTGGTCGCCGGATCTGCTGTTCTCCCGGCCGGATTGGCTGGTCGAGCCGCCCGGCCGCGATCGCACCCCGTCGATGCGCTGGTATCCGATCGTGACGTTCTTGCAGGTCGGCGCCGATGTGACCAACGCGGCGGGCGTACCGAGCGGTCATGGTCACAACTACGGAGACTCGCTTCTGGACGGGTGGGTGGCGGTGGCCGCGCCGGACGGCTGGACAGCCTCCGACACCGAACGCATCCGGGGCGCGCTGGTCAGGACCGCCGCCGAGGACGGCCCCAAGAACTGATGCACGCCAAAAGGTTTCGCCGCCTACGGGCGATCGCGGTGGCGGCGGCGCTGATCGGCTGGAACGGAGTGGTCAACCCGAGGGTTCTGCCGCGGTGGCACCCTTTGCCGCACGCCCTGCTCGGCGCGGCGCTGGCCACAGTGACCCGCGCCCCTCTCGGCCTGCGGCCGCCCGCCGTCTGGTCGGGCCTGCGGTGGGGGTTGGCCGCTGCGGCGGCGGTGGCCGGGGGAGTCGCGACCGCGGCCGCGCTGCCCGGGGTGCGTTCAGCGATGCGGGCGCATCCGCTGCCCGACTCCGCCGCCCGGTGGCTGCTGCTGGGCATTCCGATCGGAACGGTGTGGTCGGAGGAAGCGGCGTTCCGGGGGGCGCTCGGCGCGCTGGCCGACGACGGCTTCGGGCCGAGGGTGGGCCCGGTGCTGCAGGCCGCCGCATTCGGTCTGTCCCACTTCGGGGTTGCGACGGCGGCCAGCCCGCAGGGGGCGGAGGCTGAGCCCGCCACGCGCAGCGCCGCGACGGTGGTGGCAGGCACGATCCTGGTGACCGGTGCGGCCGGCTGGGTCTTCGATCGGCTGTACCGCCGATCCGGCAGCCTCGCCGCACCGATGCTGGCCCATCTTGCGATCAACGAGGCAGGGGCAGTGGCCGCGCTGGTGGTGCAGCGCCGCAGTGCGCGAGGGTCCGGCGAACGCGCCATGCCCTGGCGTCAAGACCTGCCCTCGGTTGAGACGTGGCGTTGAGACGTGGGCGTTGGACGGGCGCTATACGTCGCGGCTGTCGGCGCGCAGCAGATGCGGCTCGGTGTCCGAGTCGTCGATGCCGAAGCTGATGATGCGGCGCGGCGTGATGCGGATGATCGCGGGATCCCATTCGTGGCCGGTCCCGCCGTCCCGGGGCTCCGCGAGAACCTGTTCCGCGGTGCCACGAATCTCCAGACACCGCACCCGCCAGGGATCGCGGGAGACGATGTCGTCGACGACGAACGCGACGTTCTCGTTGAACGCGATGTTGCGGAACTTCTGGCTCTGCGACATCCGGTAGCCCGCGATGTCGATGGTTCCGAGACGTTCGTTGAACGTGAAGCCGACCGGGCTGTTCTGCGGTGTGCCGTCGGGGCGCACGGTGGCCAGCCTGCCCAGGTCGGCGGCGCGGAGAAATGCGGCCTCATGCCGCTTGAAGGGCATCAGCACGCCACCTGGACGCACACCGGTGTGCAGCGCTGCACCCGATGGGTCCTGTCCTGGACTGCGCGGGTGAGGGTGATGTTCGACATGTCTGTGACGCTAGAACCTTAACTGTTCTTCAGGTCAAGGGATTCGCGAAACCTTCTGCGCCTGCGCGACTCAACGCAGGAGGCGCGGGTCTGCCGGCATCGTCGGCCTGTGGTTCTGAGACGCTGGGGCCATGATCGCTCGCCGCCCGCCCGATCCGACGGCGACCCGCGCCGCCGTGCTCGCCGTCGCTGAGTGGTTGCGCGACGACTCCAGCCCGGCGCCCGACCGGGTCCGGCTGGCCGAGGCGGTCCGCCTGACGGCACGCACCCTGGGCGCGCTGGCTCCGGGCAGCAGCGTCGAAGTCCGGGTCCCGCCGTTCGTCGCGGTGCAATGCATCGCCGGCCCGAAGCACACCCGCGGGAACCCACCCAACGTGGTCGAGGCCGACCCGCGGACATGGCTGTTGCTGTGTACGGGACGTCAGACGATCGACGAGGCGTCCGCGGACGGCACGCTGCGGCTGTCGGGGTCACGGGCGGGGGAGATCGCGCACTGGCTGCCGCTGACCGAGCTCGATGGGTGACACGGCCCGCTGAGGTGTGAGATTGACCACCCCGACGGCATTTGGCCTCAGAAAATGCGTTGCGAGCTTTCGTACTGAAGAGTAGGTGACCGTAGACTGAACGCGTCACCACACCCGTCTTATGGGAGCCGCCCTGCCGTGACAGCTGAGTTGATCGAGCCGGAGAATTCCCCGCGCGAGGAATGCGGTGTGTTCGGGGTCTGGGCCCCGGGCGAAGACGTCGCCAAACTCACGTATTACGGCCTGTACGCGCTGCAGCACCGTGGCCAGGAGGCCGCCGGTATCGCGGTCGCCGATGGCTCCCAGGTGCTGGTGTTCAAGGATCTGGGCCTGGTCAGCCAGGTGTTCGACGAGCAGACCCTGGCTGCCATGCAGGGCCACGTCGCGATCGGCCATTGCCGTTACTCCACCACTGGTTCCACGACCTGGGAGAACGCCCAGCCGGTGTTTCGTAACACCGCCGCCGGAACCGGTGTGGCGCTCGGGCACAACGGCAACCTCGTCAACACCACCGACCTGGCCGCTCGTGCGCGCGAGGCGGGCCTGATGGGCACCCGCGGCGCGGCGCCTGCCACCACCGACTCCGACATCCTGGGCGCGCTGCTGGCCCACGGTGCCGCCGATGCCACCCTCGAGCAGGCCGCGCTCGAACTGCTGCCCACTGTGCGCGGCGCGTTCTGCCTGACGTTCATGGACGAGAACACCCTGTATGCGGCGCGTGATCCGTACGGTGTGCGGCCGCTGTCGCTGGGCCGGCTTGACCGCGGATGGGTGGTGGCTTCCGAGACGGCCGCCCTGGACATCGTGGGCGCGTCGTTCGTCCGTGACATCGAGCCCGGCGAGTTACTTGCCATCGACGCCGACGGCGTCCGCTCCACGCGCTTCGCCAACCCCGAGCCCAAGGGATGCGTCTTCGAGTACGTCTACCTGGCCCGCCCGGACAGCACGCTGGTGGGTCGTTCGGTGCACGGGACGCGGGTGGACATCGGCAGGCGGCTCGCCCGCGAGAACCCGGTCGACGCGGATCTGGTGATCGGTGTTCCGGAGTCCGGGACGCCCGCCGCGGTCGGCTACGCCCAGGAGTCTGGCATTCCCTACGGGCAGGGCCTGATGAAGAACGCCTATGTGGGGCGCACCTTCATCCAGCCCTCGCAAACCATCCGGCAGCTGGGCATCCGTCTCAAGCTCAACCCGCTCAAGGAGGTCATCCGCGGTAAGCGGTTGATCGTCGTGGACGATTCCATCGTTCGCGGCAACACCCAGCGCGCGCTGGTGCGGATGCTGCGTGAGGCTGGTGCCATCGAGGTCCATGTCCGCATCGCCTCACCGCCGGTGAAGTGGCCCTGCTTCTACGGGATCGACTTCGCCACTCCCGCCGAGCTGATCGCCAACGCGGCGAATACCCAGGCCAACGAGGGCGAGGTGCTCGAAGCGGTGCGGCACGCCATCGGTGCCGACACCCTTGCCTACATCTCCAAACAGGGCATGATCGCCGCGACCGAGCAGCCCGCATCGCGGCTGTGCGCGGCATGTTTCGACGGTGAGTATCCGATCGAGCTGCCGGGGGAGACGGCCTTGGGCAAGAACGTCATCGAGCACATGCTGGCTACCGCCGCGCGTACCGGCGTTCCGTTGCAGTCCGACAACGACAACGTGTCGGCGCTGCGCCGCCCCTAGTCGTTGCGGCCGAAACCCCCGACCCTCCCGACAACCCCCAAACACATTGTCAGACAGGCTAGTTCGATCACATGGCCAGCCACGTCGGCAGGTTGCCGGCCACGGCGCGCCTGCGGTGCCCGTGGGCGCGTGCGGCGGGCTGATCGGGAACGGTAGCCTTGGGCACCGATGAACGGAGACAGTGAGCGGGGCGATCAGCGGGGCGTCTCCTACGCGGCTGCGGGGGTCGATATCGAGGCGGGCGACCGCGCGGTCGAGCTGTTCAAACCACTGGCAAAGAAGGCCACCAGGCCGGAGGTCCGGGGCGGCCTCGGGGGTTTCGCGGGGCTATTCGCATTGCGGGGCGGCTACCGCGAGCCGGTGCTGGCAGCGTCGACCGACGGCGTTGGCACGAAGCTGGCGGTCGCCCAGGCCATGGACAAACACGACACCGTCGGACTCGATCTTGTGGCGATGGTCGTCGACGACCTCGTGGTGTGCGGTGCCGAACCGCTGTTTCTGCAGGACTACATCGCCGTGGGCCGCACCGTCCCCGAACGGGTCGCCGAATTGGTGTCGGGCATCGCCAACGGATGCGTGATCGCCGGGTGCGCGCTGCTCGGCGGTGAAACCGCCGAACATCCCGGGCTGATGGCACCGGATCATTACGACATCTCCGCAACCGGGGTCGGCATCGTGGAGGCGGACGACGTTCTCGGTCCCGACCGGGTCAAGCCCGGTGACGTCATCATCGCTCTGGGATCGAGCGGACTGCACTCCAACGGCTACTCCCTGGCCCGCAAGGTGCTGCTCGAAATCGACCGGATGAATCTGGCGGGCCATGTGGAGGAGTTCGGCCGCACCCTGGGTGAGGAGCTCCTCGAGCCGACCCGGATCTACGCCAAGGACTGCCTGGCGCTGTCCGCCGAGACACAGGTGCGGACCTTCTGCCATGTCACGGGGGGTGGGCTGGCCGGGAATCTGGAACGCGTCATTCCCGTCGGCCTGTACGCCGAGTTGGAGCGTGGTACGTGGACGCCCGCGCCCGTGTTCCGGATGATCGCTCAGCGCGGCAGGATCGATCGCGCCGAGATGGAGAAGACGTTCAACATGGGGATCGGCATGGTGGCCGTCGTCGCACCGGAGGACACCGACCGCGCACTGGCGATCCTGACCGCACGCCATCTCAAGTGCTGGACCCTCGGCACCGTCATGAAGGGCGGCAAAGAAGGCCCACGAGCCGAGCTTGTGGGCCAGCATCCACGGTTCTAGGACGAGCCGCCGGTCACCCCGGCGGACTCAAACCGGAAGACCGGGGTCAGCGCCGCCAGTGGTCGTCGGACCAGTCATCGTCGTCATTGGTGATGTCGTCGGCGTCGGAAGCGCCTGACAACTCGCGTTGAAGCCGCTCGAAATCGGTTTGCGGTGAGCTGTACTTCAACTCACGAGCAACCTTGGTCTGCTTCGCCTTAGCCCGGCCGCGGCCCATGGGGGAACCCCCTCGCGCAATAACGGAGCGGCCCATTGAGCAGGCGGCTCCGATCTGTGTGTCTTTATTATCCTGCCAACACTTTACCGTGCCCGGTGGCGGTGTGCTGACATGGCCATGCGCAGGCGGCCGGGTCAACGTGCGCCGTGCCGCAGCCGCTCGACCGCCAGGCGTCCCGCGCCTGCCGTATCGGCGGGCGGCAGGGTGTCGGCGTCGATGGCCGCACCCACCGGGATCTGGCCACCGGTGGTGAGCTCGGTGTCGGCGGGCAGGCCGCGCTTGAGCAGGGCCAGACCAACCGGGCCCAGATCGACGTGGTCGACCACGGTGCCCAACCGACCCACCGACCGTCCGCCGGCCAGCACGGGGTCGCCCGTTGCGGGGCGGTCCGTGGAACCGTCGAGGTGGAGCAGCACCAGCATCCGGGGGGGTTTACCCAGGTTGTGGACCCGCGCGACGGTTTCTTGGCCTCGGTAGCAGCCCTTGTCCAGGTGCACGGCACCCTGGCCGGGGCCCCCGATCCAGCCCACTTCGTGCGGAATGGTCCGGTCATCGGTATCGACGCCCAGCCGGGCGCGGACCGCGGCCACCCGGTGGGCTTCATAGGCCCACACCCCAGCCGGGCGCACGCCCGCCGCCGGCAGACGATCCCGCCATGCCGCCACTTGATCCCGCGGCACCACCAGATCGAGCTCGACGCCGCTGGCCGGCATCCGGCGCGCGAAGCCGCCGTCGGGCAGCGCGACCGCGATGGATTCAGCGGGAAGCGAACTCAGACCCAGCGTGTCGAGCACCCGTGTGTCGGCCAGCTTCGGGCCAAGCAGCGACAGCACGGCCAGCTCGGCGTCGTTGACCTGGACATCGGCCCAGAACACCATCTTGCGCAGGTAGGCCAGCAGCGGCGCGCCCCGCCACGGCTCGGTGTCCAGGTGGGTGACACCGCCCAGCTCGGTCTGGATCCAGTGGTCTTCGACGCGCCCCTGACCGTCAAGGCTCAGGTTCTGCACCACCGAGCCGTCGGCGAGCTCGCTGACATGCTGGGTGGACACGCTGTGCAGCCAGCTGCGGCGGTCGTTTCCGGTCAGGGTCAGCGCCGCACGGTGCGATCGGTCGATCACCACGGCTTCCACGGCCGCCGCCCGCTGTTCACCGAAGGGGTCGCCGTAGTGCCAGATGGCACCGGCGTCTGGACCGGTATCGGGAGCTGGAACTGCGGACATATGACAACTCTACGGTCAGCTCCACCCACGCAGTCACGAGTCGCTCCTCGCGTGCGCGGTCATGATGCGCTCCTCGCGTGCGCGGTCATGAATGCGCTCCTCGCGTGCGCGGTCATGATGCGCTCCTCGCGTGCGCGGTGATGCCGCTCGTCGCGCTCGCGCTACGCTCAATGCCCATGGCGGGTCTACCGGGTGTCGTGGTCACTCTCGACGGCGAGGTGCACGATCCGCAGACGCCCCTGCTGCATGCTGACGACTTGGCCGCCGTCCGCGGTGATGGCGTCTTCGAAACGCTGCTGGTGCGTGAAGGCCGCCCGTGTCTGCTGGAGGCGCACCTGGGACGGTTGACGCATTCGGCCACGATGATGGACCTCGCCGCTCCCGACCTGCCCCGCTGGCGCGCAGCGGTGGGCGCCGCCGCCAAACGCTGGTGTGAAACCGCAGGCAGCAGCGGCGACGATGGGGTGCTGCGCCTGGTGTACAGCCGCGGGCGCGAGAGCGGCGGGCCTCCCACGGCGTTTGTGACGGTCGCGGCACTGCCCGCCAGGGTGGCCGACGCGCGGCGCCACGGTGTGGCGGCCCTGACGCTGGCCCGCAGCCTGCCCTCGAGCGGGCTGGCGGATATGCCGTGGCTGCTGGCGGGCGCCAAGACGCTTTCCTATGCGTTGAATATGGCCGCGCTGCGGCACGCCGAGCGTAACGGCGCGGGTGACGTGATCTTCCTCAGCTCCGACGGTTACGTGCTGGAGGGTCCACGCTCGACGGTGGTGATCGCCACCGAGGGCGAGGACGGCGACGTCTGCCTCCTCACCCCGCCACCGTGGTATCCGATCTTGCGGGGCACGACCCAGCAGGCGCTGTTCGAGGTCGCACGCAACAAGGGCTATGACTGCGACTACCGTGCGTTACGCGTCACGGATCTGGTTGCAGCGCAGGGCGTTTGGCTGGTATCGAGCATCACGCTGGCGGCCAGGGTGCACACCCTGGACGGTGCTCTGCTGCAGCACGCACCCTCGGCGGCCGATATCGCGGGCCTGGTGGACGCCGCGATCGTCTGTGATCGCTGAGCCGCTGGCGTAAACCGGTTGTCGCCGCGCCGGAGCGCGGGTACGGTCGCTCGTACACAGGGAAGGAGGTGGTCCGACAAATTGAGTGACGTATGGACATGTGAGGTGGCTGCCCGCTAGCAGCACCGGGATTATTCGCGTGGCAACGCGATGCGCCGAATGAACCGCGCGCGCTGGCGAATTTCCCGCAGCCACCCGGCCCCCGAGCCCCTCGGTTCGTCCAACCAGGAACTACGGCTCGGGGGCCGCTCCATATCCGGACCCCCCCAGGCGATTACCAACGCATTGGCCGTTTCACTGACGAAAATCCTGGCGGGCATGCGCGAGGTGCGACATGATGCGTGCCCATGCGCCCGTATCCGCTCATCGCCATCGTGACCGTCTGCGCGTTGGGGGCGCTGACCGCCTGCGCGCCCGCCGAGGAGCCCGCCCCCCAGACCTCGGCCGCGCCGCAGGCATGTCAGAAGGACTCGCTGTCCACCCTGACCCCCGGCGTATTCACCTTCGCCACCGACCAGCCGGCGTATCAGCCGTGGTTCGTCAACGACCAGCCCGAGAACGGGCAGGGCTACGAATCGGCGGTCGCCTATGCGGTCGCGGACAAACTCGGCTACGGCCGCGAGGACGTCCGCTGGGTGCGGGTGCCGTTCAACGCCGCCATCGCACCCGGCCCCAAGACGTTCGACGCCAGCCTGTCGCAGTTCTCGATCACCGACGAGCGCAAGCAGGCCGTCGACTTCTCCTCGCCGTACTACAACGTCACGCAGGCATTCCTCACCACTGCGACGTCGCCGGCCGCCTCGATCACCACCCTTGACGGTCTGCGCAACGTGCGCCTGGGTGCGCAGGTGGGCACGACCAGCTACGAAGCCGCCAAGACGGTCGCGGGCGATCAGGAGGTGCGGGTCTACAACACCAACGACGACGCCAAGGCCGCTCTGACGGCCGACCAGATCGACGTTCTGGTGCTGGACCTGCCCACCGCGTTCGCGGTGCAAGCGGAACTGCCGGGATCCAAGATCGTCGGCCAGCTGCCGCCACAGCCCGGCGCCGACGAGCAGTTCGGGATGGTGCTGGACAAGGACAGCCCGTTGACGGCGTGCGTCTCCACCGCCGTCGACGAGCTCGGTGACGACGGCGTGTTGTTCCGGCTGCAGAAGGAGTGGCTGGCCGGGCCGGGGACGGCTCCGTTCCTGTCGTGACGCCGCCGGTCACGGCGCCGCTGGACCGGCAGGCCTACCGGCGCGCGAAGGCCCGCCGTTCGACGCTGGTGGCGCTGACGTCGACGCTGGTCTTCGCCGCGGTGATGTTCGTGGTCGTCAGCTCGGCGCCGGGCTGGCCCCGGGTGCGGGAGTCGTTCTTCAACCTGCGCATCGGGTGGGAAAGCCTGCCCGCGCTGCTCGACGGCCTGTGGCTGAACATCAGGGTGCTGGCGGTGGCCTCGATGCTTGTGCTGATCATCGGCCTCGCCCTGGCGCTGTTGAGGTCGCTGCGCGGCCCGGTGTGGTTTCCCGTCCGGGCGCTGACCATCGGCTACGTCGACTTCTTCCGTGGCCTGCCGCTGCTGATCTGCCTCTACCTGGTGGGGTTCGGTCTGCCCGGGCTGCGCCTGACGGGCATGCCCACCAGTCCGGTCGTGCTGGGCACCGTTGCGCTGGTACTGGTGTACTCCGCCTTCGTGGCCGAGGTGATCCGTGCCGGCATCGAGTCGGTTCACCCATCACAGCTGATGGCGGCCAGGTCGCTCGGGCTGAACCATCGCCGGATGATGCGCTTGGTCGTGCTGCCGCAGGCCATCCGCAGGGTCACCCCCGCCCTGCTCAACGATTTCGTCGCGCTCCAGAAGGACTGCGGCCTCATCTCGGTCCTCGGGGCCGTCGACGCCGTCCGCGCGGCGCAGATCCAGTCCGCCACTTCCTACAACTTCACGCCCTACGTCGTCGCCGGCCTGCTGTTCGTCGCGCTGGCCGTGCCCTCCGCCCGGGTTGCCGACTGGGCCGCGCGGCGCGCCGCTGCCAGGCAGGGGACGCTGTGAAGCCGGCCGCGGCTCCCGTGCTGTCGGTCCGGGGTCTGCGCAAGGCCTACCACGGTCGGGCAGTGCTGGACGGCATCGATCTCGATGTCGCCGAGCACCACGTGGTGGTGCTGATCGGGCCGTCCGGGTCGGGGAAGTCGACACTGCTGCGGTGCATCGACCTGCTCGAGGACATCGATGACGGCCAGATCCTGCTGGACGGAACCGATATCAGCGATCCGCGCATCGACGCCGACGTCGCCAGGAAGGCGATGGGCATGGTGTTCCAGTCCTACAACCTGTTCCCGCACATGACCGCGCTGTCCAACGTCGCACTCGCGCCGCGGGTCGTACACGGGATGGACCGCGTCGGCGCCGAGGCGCGCGGCCGCGAACTGCTCGACCGGGTCGGACTCGCCGGGAAGTCCGGCGCCTACCCCGACACCCTCTCGGGCGGTCAGCAGCAGCGGGTCGCGATCGCCCGGGCATTGGCCTACGACCCTCGACTGCTGCTGCTCGACGAGATCACCAGTGCACTGGATCCCGAACTCGTCGGCGACGTGCTGGAACTCGTCGGGGAGCTGGCCGCGGCCGGAAGCACCATCGTGATGGCCACCCACGAGATGGGGTTCGCCCGGCAGGTGGCCGACACGGTGTGCTTTCTCGACGGCGGCGTGATCGTCGAATCCGGTCCGGCGGGTCAGCTTTTCAGCGACCCGAAAGAGCCGCGCACCCGTGAGTTCCTGCGCCGCGTCACCGGCGCGGGAACCTCGCCCCCGGGTGGCTGACGGTTGGCCGGCGTCAGGTCCGCGCGGCCTGCACGGCTGTGTTCGAGGTCTCCTGATCGACGCCGGTCAGGATTTGGGTCACGACGCCGGTCCCGGTGCCAGCGGCGAGCAGGCCTGCATCGCTTCGTGCCAGTGGGTCGGGTCGACGCCGGGGGGCGGTCCGGCAACAGGACCCGGCGCCGCGGGCATGCCGTGCTCGGCAAGGCAGTGCGCCAGCGAGCCGTGTTCGGCGGTGGCCGGGGCGTGCGTGGTGGGCGGCGGTTCGGGTGGGGTGGCGCCGGACGAACACGCCGCCAACAGCGCCGCGATGGTGAACACCGTCGCGGCGGACCGCAGTCGTCGCACTACCCGACGAACCTGGCCAGACGGGCCGACAGATGCGGGACCAGCCCGCCGTCGGCGTCCACACGCTCCTCGACGTAAGCCAGGTCGCCGCCTTCGACGATGCCGTAGAGGCGTTTGGCCCCGCCGACGAGCACCCCGGATCTGCTGCGGGCGAGTGCGTCGGTGACCAGTTCCCACGACGACTGGTTGCGTGGGCTGCCGTAGAACAATTCGACGTAGCCCGCGGAGTGCGCCAGCAGTAGCTCGATGGCCTGTGACTCGGAAGGGTCCGACGGGTCGTCGACAAATCGCCAGAAGCCGGTCTCCCGAAGCCCCGGCTGGGCGTAATTGCCCTTTTCGTCGAGGCGCCACGAGCGGGCGTCCCAGTTCAGGTAATGACCACCGTCGTGGGAGACGATGATCTGCTGGCCGAATCGGTAGTCGCCGTCGGCACCGCGGCCTTCGCCTTCGCCGCGCCATACCCCCACCAGCGGCAGCAGCGCGAGCAGCGCGTCGTTGAGGTCGACGCCTTCGCGCAGGTTGGCGGTGTCCGCCGGTAGCGGCAGGTCGTCGAAAACCGGGATGTTACGGCTAGCGGTGATTTTCGCGCGTTCGGCTGCAGCTGCGACCGCGCGGTCACCAGAACCTGCGAAGGCTGAACCTTCGTCGGAGGTCACGACTCGTCAGTGACGAGGCGGTACACCGCATAGAGCGCGAACCAGGTGATCACCACGACGGCAGCGACGAGGAGAATCTCGAAAAAGAGCACCACGGGCATGAGTCTAGTTCGTGCGGGCCGGTCCAGTCGCGCCGGTTCCCTCCGCGAGCGTGCGTAATTGCTCACTTTTCGCGGCGTGTCGCCGAACAGACACGCACGCTCGCGGAGAGACGGTCAGGTCAGGCGACCTTGACGTCGACCTCGTGGATACCCGCGCCGGCCGGTACGACGATGGCGTCGCCGTTGCCGACCTTCGACAGGGCACGCAGGCGCCAGGTGCCGGGGGCGGCGAAGAACCGGAAGTCACCGGTGGCCGAGGTGACGACCTCGGCGGTGAACTCGTCGGACTCGTCGAGCAGCCGGACGAACGCGCCGCCGACCGTCTGGCCGGAGCCGTCGACGACGCGACCGGTGATCACCGTCTCCTTCTCCAGGTCGACGCCGGCGGGCAGGGTCTGTCCTTGTGTCGGTGCAGAGCACATAATCAACTTCCCAACTCGATCGGGGCCCCCACCAGGGAGCCGTATTCGGTCCAACTGCCGTCGTAGTTCTTGACGTTTTCGTGGCCAAGGAGCTCCTGCAGCACGAACCAGGTGTGCGACGAGCGCTCGCCGATCCGGCAGTAGGCGATGGTCTCCTTCGTGCCGTCCAGGCCGGCCTCGGCGTACAGCGCGGCGAGGGCGTCATCGGACTTGAAGGTGCCGTCCTCGTTGGCGGCCTTGCTCCACGGCACGTTGATGGCGCCCGGGATGTGGCCGGGCCGCTGGCTCTGCTCCTGCGGCAGGTGGGCGGGGGCGAGGATCTTGCCGGAGAACTCGTCGGGCGAACGGACGTCGACCAGATTCTTGGTGCCGATCGCAGCGATGACCTCGTCCCGGAACGCGCGGATGGCCGTGTCGGGGTCCTTGGCGACGTAAGAGGTCTCGGACCGGTGCACGGCGTCGGTGGACAGCGGCCGCCCGTCGAGTTCCCACTTCTTGCGACCGCCGTCGAGCAGCTTGACGTCCTGGTGGCCGTAGAGCTTGAAGTACCAGTAGGCGTAGGCGGCGAACCAGTTGTTGTTGCCGCCGTAGAGGATCACGGCGTCGTCGTTGGCGATGCCACGTTCCGAGAGCAGCTTCGAGAACTGCTGCGCGTCGACGAAGTCGCGCTTGACCGGGTCCTGCAGATCCTTCTTCCAGTCGAGCTTCACCGCGCCGGCGATGTGTCCGTCGTCGTAGGCGGACGTGTCTTCGTCGACCTCGACGAAGACGGTGTTAGGCGCATCGAGATTGCTCTCGGCCCAGTCGGCGGAGACCAGGACGTCGGAGCGAGCCATGAACGAAATCCTTTCGGTTGCTTGATGATTCGAGCGTTATATGGGGGCGTGAGCCCGGCGTGGAGTCTTGCGAAACCGGACGGCGAGCGGGTAGAGCCGGCAGCCAAGGCAGATGCCGAAAGCCGCATTGAGAAACGCCGCCATCAGCGCGAAGCCGGTGGCGACAAGGCCCACCAGGTCGGCGCCCACTGCGAATCCGGCCACCCCGGCCACAGCGAAAACGAAACCGACCAACTGGGCGAACTTCAGCGGCGCCGCGGGTTCACGTTCAGTCACCGGACCCAGCTGCGGCGCGACGAAACGAGCGAAAACCCGGCCATATGGATGACGCCGGGGACCGAGCAGCGCACCGATCGCGAACACCAGGCCCTGCCCGGCCAGGATCGCCGCCGCCGCCGCTGGGCTGACGGCCGCGACGAGGAGGGTGAGGACCAGCACGCCGGTGGTCACCCAGGCGGCGAAACGGGGTCCGCGCACGTCCACCTGTGCGGGCGTGGCCGTCGGGATGGCAGATGGCCTGGACGAGGGTGCTGGCATTACTGACATAAAGGTGCTCCTGCTGTGTGGTTCTGGGCTGGCATGGGCACGCGCAGAGGCGGCTCCGAGCGCGGCGCAAAAGAGATAGAGGCGCGGCTACTCAGCAGCTACAACAACAACAGCAACATCCCGCGGTGCGGCACAGGTCAACTGCGCGACGCTTGGTGAGCATCTGCTCCATGCGGGCGAACACGCGGACAGCTTACCCAATGAGGGGTTGATCAGGCCAATAGCGGTTCGAGGGCCGCCCGCAGCTCCGCGGGCTTGGGCACTCCCGACGTTCGCAGCCGCGGATGCCCCTGTGCGTCGAAAATGATCGTCGTCGGCAACGACAGCACCGAAAGCCGACGCGCCGCTTCGGGATTGGTGTCCATGTCGATCTCCACATGGGCCACGCCCGGCAGTTCGGCACACACCTGGTCGACCACCTTGCGCACGGCCGCGCAGGGGCCGCACCAGTCGGCGCTGAAATGCAGCACCGTCGGCCCGGTGTCGGAAAGCCCCAGGCCGCTGGTATCGATGTTGGCGGCCTGCTCGGCCGACCGCAGCATCCCCGCGCGCAGCGTGATGAGCTTGCCGATCACGTAAGCCAGCCCCAGCGCGGCGATCAGCACGGCGATGACCACGACCACTGAAGTGTTCATGATTGAGTGAACCCGTCGAGTGTGATGGTTACTCCCTCGGCGATGCCTTCGATGATGATGTCCGAGCCGCGCGCGCCCTGGCTGGTCGGTGCTACACCGAAGGGCAGCCGCTGATCGGGGATTATGGTGCTGAACTCGGCGAGGACGGCGCCGAGTTTGTCGCCGGGGACGTCGTGGTCGGCGGTTCCCGGGCCGGTGAGGACGTCGGTGGCGGTGAGCACGAGCGTGGTCTGCTCGGGCCCGGCGATCGAAAGGTCGACGGCGATGCTGACCCGTTCGTGGAAGTCGGCCTGCAGCGGTGTTCCGGTGAAAACCAACCCGCGATTGCTGGAGATTCCGGATTCGGTGGTGCCGCCGGTGGCGTCGTTGGTCTCGCGGGCAGGGGCCTCGACCAGCAGATCCTTGATGCCCATGAACCGTCCGATATGCGTCGAGTCGATGATGATCCGGCTTTCCAGCTTGCCGATCGGCAGCTGGGCCTCGGGTCTGACGAGCCAGGTGGCCTGCTCAAGGTCCACCGAATGCATGGTTGCCTCGAGGGAGGCCTTACCGACGGCGGGGTGATCTACAGCACTGGCGCGGACCTCCACCTCGTCATAGTGACGCCGCACCGCCTGCGGGATGAACGGAAAGCCAATAATGCCCACCCACGGGTCGAACTGCAGGTGAGCAGCGTCTCGGACCGCCCGCGACCAGCGATATTCGGCGTAGATAGCCGTTCCGAAGTCCACGCCGAGCGCGCCGACGACCACCGCGATCATCGTCGTGGCCAGTCCGATCAGCAGCCTTCGCACCTGCACATTCTGGCCCATGAGCCCGGCCGGCTCGGCTTGGCGCGGCCTTCTAGCAGGTAGCACGCTATCGTTAGGTGACGGCTGGCCGGGTAACGGCCACGTGTCAGCCATGAATCTGGGAGATCACCCGGACGTTGATGTCCGCGGTGATTCTGCTCAGGGGCGTGCTGGAGGGCCTGGTGGATTTACTTCTGTTAACCGTCGACCCACATCCCGAGTCTGTCCTGCCCTCCTTGTCGCTGCTCGCGCACACAGTGCGATCGGCGCCGACGGAGGTTTCCTCTTTATTGGAGGCGGGCACCGCGGATGTGGCGATCGTCGACGCGCGCACGGAGCTTGCCGCCGCGCGTGGACTGTGTCGTCTTCTCGGCACCACAGGAACGTCGATTCCGGTGGTGGCCGTCGTCAACGAGGGTGGCCTGGTCGCGGTCAACCACGAATGGGGGCTCGACGAGATCCTGCTGCCCAGCACCGGCCCCGCTGAGATCGACGCACGCTTACGGCTCCTGGTGGGGCGCCGCGGCGGGGTGGCCAATCAGGAGAACGTCGGCAAGGTCTCCCTCGGGGAGCTGGTCATCGACGAAGGCACGTATACCGCCCGGTTGCGCGGACGCCCGCTTGACCTCACTTATAAGGAGTTCGAACTCCTCAAATACCTCGCACAGCACGCCGGCCGCGTGTTTACCCGCGCCCAGCTGCTGCAGGAGGTGTGGGGATATGACTTCTTCGGTGGCACCCGCACCGTTGACGTCCACGTCCGGCGGCTGCGCGCCAAACTCGGCACCGAGTACGAATCTCTGATCGGCACCGTCCGCAACGTCGGTTACAAGGCGGTGCGGCCCGCGCGCGGCAGGCCCCCGACCGGTGGCGACCTGCACGACGACATCGACGACAGCTTCGACCCGACCCGCGACGGCGTCGACGTGCTGGACCCGTTGCATAGTCAGTGACGGAGATCGGCTGGCACTCGCCGCTGTCGCAGACCGGCCAGGACCAGGTGCGCGACATCATCACCGCGGCCACTGCCCGGGACGGGGTGGCGCCGGTAGGGGATCAGGTCCTGCGTGAGTTGCCGCACGACCGCACCCGGCATCTGGTGGCCACGGCTGCAGACGGCGCCGTGGTCGGATATCTGAATCTGTCACCGGCAAACTCCGAAGGTCCCGCCATGGCCGAACTGGTCGTGCATCCCGACAGCCGCCGCCGCGGCGTCGGCGCGGCGATGGTAACGGCGGGACTGGCCGAAGGCGGCGACGGTGCGCGGATCTGGGCGCACGGCAACCTGCCCGCCGCACGGGCGACGGCGGCCGCGCTGGGGCTGGTCGCGGTGCGGGAGCTGCTGCAGATGAGGCGGTCGTTGCGATCGCTGCCCCCGGTGGAGCCCGCGGCAGGGGTGCAGATCAGGACGTATGCGGGACCGGCGGACGACGGTGAACTGCTGCGCGTCAACAGTGCCGCCTTCTCCTGGCACCCCGAGCAGGGCGGCTGGACGGAAGCGGATATCGCCGAACGCCGCGGCGAGCCGTGGTTTGACCCTGCCGGTGTATTCCTGGCCATCGACGAGGAAACCGGCACACTGCTCGGATTCCACTGGACCAAGATCCACAGCCCCGGCCTCGGCGAGGTGTACGTGGTGGGCGTCGACCCGGCCGCCCAGGGCAGGGGACTGGGTCGCACACTGACTCTGGTTGGCCTGCATCACCTTTCGCGACGACTATCGGACGGTTCACAGTCCGCGGTCATGCTCTATGTGGAGGCCGATAACCCAGCGGCGGTGAACACCTATCAGAAGCTGGGGTTTGAGGTGTTCAACACCGATGTCGCCTACGCGTCATCATCGTCATCCTTGCCGAATCGAACCCGTTCTCGAGCCCGCTGACCTAGAACGTGAGTTGGCTTTGACGATCGCCACTTCGATGTCGACCGCTTCAACTCTCCTGCCCAGCTCATCGAGTACCCGCGTGGTCTGACTGTGTGATCTGTCTGCCGCCGAACTACGCATTGATCGGAACGGCAAGTTCCGCCAATAGCGCACGGACCCGGCGTTCGATCTCATCGCGGATCGGCCGCACGTCCTCCACGCTCTGGCCAGCCGGGTCGTCGAGCTTCCACTCCTCATAGCGCCGACCCGGGAACACCGGGCACGCGTCGCCGCAGCCCATCGTGATGATGACATCGGCGGCTCGGACGATCTCGTCGGTCCAGGGCTTGGGGTACTCGTGCGCGATGTCGATGCCGCGCTCGGCCATCGCCTGCACCGCGGCAGGATTCACCTCGTTGCCGGGCTCGGAACCGCCGGACCAGGCCACGGCTGCGTCGCCAGCCATCTGCGTGAAGAACCCCATCGCCATCTGAGACCGCCCAGCATTGTGGGTGCACAGAAACAGCACCGTCGGCTTGCCGTCATGGTGCTTGCCCTCCACCCGCGCCAGTGCCCGGAGTCGTTGCCGGGTAAAGCGTTCGGCCAGTAGGGGGAGAAAGTTGGGGATGCTGGCCCGGCCGGCGAATTGGTCATAGGACGAATGCAGGAACCGTTCGATCGTTTCCACACCCAACATCTCCCCGAACTCCTTCTGCAGCTGCGTCGCCGCCGTCTTGAGGGCGAGTTGCTGGTCGATGGACAGGTCGAGGTGAAGGTGCGGATGGGCGGCGGCGATATCGTCAGTCATGGTGTTCTCCTTCTCACGCTGATTGCAGGTAGGGGCGAGGCGCTCGATGCGCTCGGTCAGTTCGTGGACGGCGCTGTCGAACGCCTTCGTGCGTGGGGTGCGCGCGGGGTCGCTAACAGACCAGTGCAGGCGGGGCAATTCGGCAGGCAGTTCTTCGTGGGCGTTGTCGCAGACCGCGATCACCAGATCGTCGTGACTCAGCACGTCACGCAGGTAGCAGGGGGTACGGGGCGAAGGGGCAGCTCGGTTCGCCGGGCTGCGGCGACGGCGCCGGGTTTACCTGCGCGGTGGGCCGGGTGCCGGCAGAGGTCGCGGGCACGGGACTGCGGCGGTTCCAGATCGGGGCGGCCAACTGGCTGCGAGCGGAGCGCAATTCGGAGCGCGAGGCGTCCGCCAGCAGCAGGTGATCCACGATTGCCAGCCGTCCGGGATCCGAAAGAGCCGCAAAGAATGCGGCCCTCGTCTCGAGGACTGCACTTGTTTCAATCGACATTGAGTCAATCCGTACTGAGTCGATGTAGTCGCGTCAATCCCTGCTGCGGAATTGTCGCCTCGCCCCCCTTCCCAGTTCATCTTCCGTTCACCATCCGTAGGGCATCGGTTCACGGGCAGCGCTTAGGTTCACAGCCGAGCAGCAATGGGTCTGCTTGGCGCGAGGTGTGTTGTCGGCGGGCAAGGGCCGGCACCCGCGTGTCTACCCGTACCTGTACACATAAGGAGTTTCGTGAAGGCCAAACGAACTGCCGCCGCGCTGAGCATGCTGGCCGCCGGCGCCCTGCTGCTGTCGGCCTGCGGCAGCGACAACAACGCCGCTTCGGGGTCGGGAGCGGGCGAGGCCGGATCGGCAGCGGCCAGCGACTGCGGGGGCAAGGAGTCGCTGAAGGCCAGCGGCTCGTCGGCACAGGCCAACGCGATGACGCGGTTCATCAACGCCTACGAAAAAGACTGCCCCGGCTACACCCTGAACTACACATCTAGCGGTTCGGGTGCCGGTGTCTCGGAGTTCCTCGGTGGGCAGACCGACTTCGGTGGTTCGGATTCACCGCTGAACGCGGAAAAGGGTGAGGTCGACAGGGCCAAGGAACGCTGCGGCGGCAACGAGGCCTGGAATCTGCCGGCGGTGTTCGGCCCGATCGCCATCACCTACAACCTCGAAGGCGTAGACGGCCTGGTGCTTGACGGACCGACGCTGGGCAAGATCTTCAACGGCACCGTCACCACCTGGGATGCGCCGGAGATCAAGGCATTGAACGAGGGTGCCACGCTGCCTGCCGAGCCGATCAACGTGATCTTCCGCAGTGACGAGTCGGGCACCACCGACAACTTCCAGAAGTACCTGGACGCGGCGTCTGGCGGCGCGTGGGGCAAGGGTGCGGGCAAGTCGTTCGCCGGCGGTGTCGGTGAGGGCGCCAAGGGCAACGAGGGCACGTCAGCAGCCATTGCGAGCACCCCGGGTTCCATCACGTACAACGAATGGTCGTTCGCGAAGGCGCAGGGCCTGTCGATCGCCAAGATCATCACCTCGGCCGGACCGGAAGCGGTGGAGTTGAGCACGGAGACGGCTGGCAAGGCCATCGACGGCGTCAAGTTCAAGGGTGAGGGCAACGATCTGGTGCTCGACACGACGTCGTTCTACATGCCGAGCGAGCCGGGTTCGTACCCGATCATGCTCGCCGCCTACGAGATCGTCTGCTCGGAGTACCCCGACGCCGACGTGGCGACAGCGGTCAAGGCGTTCATGCACTCGGCGCTCGGCAACGGGCAGACCGGGCTTGAGGAGAACGGCTACATTCCGGTGCCCGAGGCATTCAAGACTCGGCTGACCGAGGCCGTCGACGCCATCAACGCTACGTCGTAGCAGCCAACCAGCCATGGCAGTGACACCGGACTCGACCGCTGTGGGCTCGTCGGCAACCCCACCGGGCCCACAGCAGATCGGGAATACTCCCCAGATGCCAACCACACCGGACCGGGCAGCGGTCCCGCACCGGACCCACAGCCGCTGGGGCGACACCATCTTCAAGTCGCTCGCGGTCGCCGCAGGTGCCATCATCATCGGCGCGATCGCGCTGATGGGACTGTTCCTTCTGATCAAGGCGATCCCGTCGCTGCAGGCCAACCAGGCGAACTTCATCACGAGCACCGAGTTCGTCACGAATGATGCGGCCAACCTGAGGTTCGGTATCCGCGACCTCTTCCAGGTCACGGTGCTCAGCTCGATTTTCGCGCTGGTCATCGCCGTGCCGATCGCGATCGGCATCGCGGCCTTCCTTACCAACTACGCACCGAAACGTCTTGCTCGGCCGTTCGCCATGCTGGTCGACCTGCTCGCGGCGGTGCCGTCGATCGTTTTCGGCTTGTGGGGCATCTTCGTGCTCGCCCCCTGGCTCACGCCGGTCGCGACGTTCCTGAACGACAGCCTCGGTTGGTTCTTCCTGTTCGCCGAGGGCAACGTGTCCCTGGCGGGCGGTGGCACGATCTTCACGGCGGGCATCGTGCTCGCGGTCATGATCCTGCCGATCATCACCTCGGTCACCCGTGAGGTTTTCGCGCTCACCCCGCGGGGTCATGTCGAGGCGGCTCAGGCCCTGGGCGCCACCAAATGGGAAGTGGTCCGCATTACCGTCTTCCCCTATGGGCGAAGCGGGATGATCGCCGCCTCGATGCTCGGCCTGGGACGCGCACTGGGTGAGACCATCGCGATCCTGATCATCCTGCGCACCGCCGCGCAGGCCGGCCACTGGTCGCTGTTCGACGGCGGCTACACATTCGCGTCCAAGATTGCTTCGGCAGCAGCGGAATTCAGTGCGCCGCTACCGACCGGAGCATACATCGCAGCCGGCTTCGTGCTGTTCGCGCTGACCTTTGTGGTCAACGCGCTGGCCAGGGCCGCGGCTGGCGGAAGGGTTAGCGGAGGATGACAGAAGCCACTTTCGACCAGGCGGTTAAAGGTCAGACATTCCACCCGGTCAGTACCAGCCGCAAGATCAAGAATAACGTCGCGACCGCGCTGTTCACCGTGTCGTTCGTGATCGCGACCATCCCGTTGCTGTGGCTGTTGTGGACGGTGCTCGAGCGAGGCGCCAGGGCTGTCACGTCCTCGGTGTGGTGGACGAACTCGCTGGCCGGTGTATTGCCGGAGGAATTCGCCGGTGGCGTCTACCATGCGATCTACGGCACACTCATCCAGGCCGCCATCGCGGCGCTGATCTCCGTCCCGTTGGGTATCATGGCCGCGGTCTACCTAGTGGAGTACGGGCGGGGGACCTTCGCCAGAGTGACCACGTTCATGGTCGACATCCTCGCCGGTGTGCCGTCGATCGTGGCCGCGTTGTTCATCTTCGCGTTGTGGATCGCGACGTTCGGGTTCCCGCAGAGCGCATTCGCTGTGTCGCTGGCCTTGGTTCTGCTGATGCTGCCGGTCGTCGTTCGCAACACCGAAGAGATACTCAAGCTGGTGCCCGACGAGCTGCGTGAGGCATCCTATGCACTGGGTGTCCCCAAGTGGAAGACCATCGTGCGGATCGTGGTGCCCACTGCCCTGCCCGGCATGATCAGCGGGATTCTCCTTGCCCTGGCGAGGGTCATGGGCGAAACCGCTCCGGTTCTGGTGCTGGTGGGCTACAGCCGCTCGATCAACTTCGACGCGTTCGACGGCAACATGGCGTCGCTGCCGCTGCTGATCTACACCGAACTGGTCAACCCCGAAGAGGCTGGTGTCCTGCGGGTGTGGGGCGCCGCCCTCACCCTGATTCTCATCATCGCGGCGCTGTACCTAGCGGCCGCATTAGTCAACCGGTTCCTGACGCGGAACAGGGTTTAGGAGTTTTCATGGCCAAGCGGCTGGATCTCAAGGATCTAAATATCTATTACGGCTCGTTCCACGCGGTCGCCGATGTAGCCCTGTCGGTACTGCCGCGCAGCGTGACCGCCTTCATCGGTCCGTCCGGCTGCGGCAAGTCCACAGTGTTGCGAGCCCTCAACCGGATGCACGAAGTGACTCCGGGTGCGCGGGTCAAGGGTTCAGTGCTGCTCGACGGGGAGGACATCTACGGTTCCGGTGTCGACCCCGTCGGTGTCCGCAAGACCATCGGCATGGTGTTCCAGCGGCCGAACCCATTCCCCACCATGTCGATTCGCGACAACGTGGTGGCGGGTCTGAGGCTGCAGGGAGTGCGCAACAAGAAGACCCTGGATGAGGTCGCCGAGCGGTCGCTGAAGGGTGCCAACCTGTGGAACGAGGTCAAGGAGCGCCTGGACAAGCCGGGCGGTGGGCTGTCGGGCGGTCAGCAACAGCGGTTGTGCATCGCCCGCGCGATCGCGGTGCAGCCCGACGTGCTGCTGATGGACGAGCCCTGCTCGGCGCTGGATCCCATCTCCACGCTGGCGATCGAGGACCTCATCGCCGAGCTGAAGCAGGACTTCACCATCGTGATCGTCACCCACAACATGCAGCAGGCCGCCCGGGTCAGTGACCAGACGGCGTTTTTCAACCTCGAGGCCACCGGCAAACCCGGCAAGCTCGTCGAGGTCGACGACACCGAGAAGATCTTCTCCAACCCCACCCAGAAAGCGACCGAGGACTACATCTCCGGCCGCTTCGGCTAGCCGTGGCGAGCGAACTCATCGAGAAGCTGGCTCGGTTGGAACTCGGCGAAAAGTCGAGTTGCTGATAGGGCGAGGGATCTCCGCTGTGGGAGATCCCTCGCGTCGGTCGTAGCCTCAAGGTTGCTGATACCAAGGAGGCGATCGTGGCCGACTATGCAACCTTACTGCGAGATCACGTCACTTTGACCTGTCGTTCGGTAGACCGGATCTTTTTGCAGGCCTACATTCCGAAACTGCAGTGCGTGGGCGGAGTCTGCCAGTTCGTGTACTGGCAGAAGGGTTTCAGGATTCCGTCGTCGGCGGCGTTCGGCAAGATCGGCGACGCCTATGTCGCCGAGGTGCACCGGTGGGCCAAGGCCAACGGTGTCGCGGTGCGCCGGTTCGCCAAGGGGGAGAACAAGGAGCAGATCGCCCGCCCGCTGATCGTCCGGCTGCCGGGCCGGCACCGCTACCAACTCACCCCATTGGGCCGCCGCGTCGCGGTGCTGTTCACCAAGGTCTACGGGCGCGTCCTGGCGCCCGGTCTGGCCGAGTTAGACCCAAGGCTCCCAACAGATCTCACTCACCGCAGCGATCTCGCGCATGCCTGGCGCCTTGATCTGATTGTGAACACCGCCCTCACCAAGCGAAGCTAGCCGCACCACCGCGTGCCGCCTGCCGGAACTCCTCGCAATGCGGCCGCGGAACGGTGCGGAGAGTCCGGTTCCATGTGCCCGCCGCCGGGACGACGAACGAAGCGGCAGGGGGGAAATGGGCGCGCCTGCCGCCCAGGCGTCTCCACTCGACAAGGCGGGTCGCGCCTCAGACCTGGCTGGAAATTTCCTCTTCGTACGGGTATGAACCGGTGACCTGGAAGATGACCCGCCGCGCCACCTCCACCGCGTGATCGGCGAAGCGTTCGTAGAACCGGCTGAGCAGGGTCACGTCAACCGCGGCGGTGACGCCGTGCTTCCATTCGCGGTCCATCAGCACCGTGAACAGGTGGCGGTGCAGATCGTCCATCGCATCGTCTTCTTCGCGGATGCGCGCGGCCTTCTCCGGATCGCGGGTTTCCAGAACCTCTTGGGCAGCGTGCCCCAATTCGACTGCGACACGGCCCATTTCGGCGAAGTAGCCGTTGACTTCCTCGGGCAGCACATGCTGGGGATGGCGGCGGCGCGCGATCTTGGCCACGTGCAGCGCAAGTGCGCCCATCCGGTCCACATCCGCGACGATTTGGATCGAGCTGACGACCGACCGCAGGTCGCCGGCCACCGGCGCCTGCAGCGCCAGGAGCACGAACGCCGCCTCCTCAGCGCGGGCCGCGCGAATCGCGATCTGCTCGTGCTCGGTGATCACCTGTTCGGCGAGCACCAGATCGGCTTGCAGCAGGGCCTGCGTCGCACGCTCCATCGCGGTGCCCGCCAGCTCGCACATCTCGCCGAGCAGCTTGGTCAACGCGTCTAGTTTGTCGTGATACGCGGTTCGCATATCTCAAGCCTACGGGCTGACCAGGCCAATCGTCACGGCGTGACCGGTGAACGGCAGGTGAATGCCGCCCGAGTGGATGGTTCGGCAGCGCGTCTCCGACGCTACTCGCAGGTGGTATCGGCGGCGTTGGTGACGGTGAGGTCCTCGGGAAGGTGGGACGTGGCGTCGGTGCCGCGCAGAACCTGGACCTGTACGGGCGAACCACTCGGTGAGGGCGGCAACACCGCGTCGAAGTCGGTACCGAGCACCACCTGGACCTCGTCGCCCATGCCTGAGACCCGCTCGACGGTCGGGTTGGGGAACGCCGATGCCACCGTGGCGGCGGCCTGTTCGTTGCCGGGCGAGAAGTACACGGTGGTGGAACTCAGCGACGTCGGATAGTCGTCGGGAGTGGTGACGTTGAAACCGTGCTGTTCCAGTTCGCTCGCCGCGGTGGTCGCCAGACCCGTCTCACCGGTTGAGTTCGACACCCGAACCGTGACATCGTGCGGATCGGTGGTCACCGCATCCAGATACTCCCCGCCTTCAGGCGTTGCGGTTGTGTGTTCGACGGACGTGGATCCCGGTGTCGCGCTGAGCGATTCGGGTGTTCCGGGCACTGGGGAGTTGTCCGGGTTCTTCTCCCCGGGCAGGGGGTCGTCGTCGATGATGGCGGTGAACAGTGCACGCATGTCGTCGGTGCGCGGAGGCTCGTTCCCGTTGGCGTCGGTGATGCCGGTCGGCACCGTCACGAACGTGATCCTGCCTGCGTTGACGCCCTGGATCGACTGACCGAGGTCGACGAGGTCCTTGGTCTTGATGTTGTCGACGTAGCTGTCCTCGATGAACATGTTGACGACGTTGTTGAGCTTGCTGAGGGAGAAGAACACGTCCTTGGAGATCAGCGACCGCAGCAGCGAGGACAGGAACAGCTGTTGGCGCTTGATGCGTCCGTAGTCGCCGTTGGTCTCGGTGGTGACCTGGCGGGCTCGCACGTAGTTCAGCGCGGTATGGCCGTCGACCGTCTGGCGCCCCGCGTTGGCCAGCACCGTGCCGAGCTCGTAATCCTTGAGCGGGGTGGTGCTGCACACCTCGACCCCGCCGACCGCGTCGACCATCTTGGCGAACCCGGCGAAGTCGACGGCCATGAACCGGTTGATGGACAGGCCCGACATCTTCTGGATGACCTTGACCAGGCATTTGGGTCCGCCGAACGCGTAGGCGGAGTTCAGCTTCGTCTCGGTGTACACCTCGTCGGGACCATACGTCTGGGAGTCTTCGTCCCACAGCGGGCCGTACGCTCCGGTTTCGGGATTCCACGGTTCGCAGCGGATAGGTGAGATGGCCAGATCGCGCGGGAAGGAGACCGCCACCACACGTTTGCGATTGGCGGGGATGTTCACCAGCATCACGGTGTCCGACCGCGCCCCGGCTGCGTCTTCCGTGCCGCCGGCTCCCATATCGCTGTTGGCGCCGATCCGGCTGTCCACGCCGACGATGAGGAAGTTCTCGTCACCGAACTGGGCGTTGGGGTCGACGATGTCGCGCGAATCCAGATCGAGTGCGGACACCTTGTTGAGACTGTTGTTCTTCGACGACTGCCATTGCCACGCGGCGCCGGTGAGGGCCAGCGCCAGCACGGCGATCAGGGCGGCCAGCACGCGCCCTGCGGTTCTGGCCCGGTGGTGCCGCGGTGCTTCAACCATGCCGCCGATGCCGGCCATGACGTCGTCACCCGCCACCCGGGCCGGGGGCACGCGGTCCCGCGCGGCGAGGGCGGCCAGATCCGGCAGTTCCACCGGGTAGGTGGCAGGAATGGCCTCGGTGTCGAGGGTGTCCTGGTCGACGTACGCCGGTGGGACCGGCGGTGCAACGTGAGCCGGTGGGACCGGCGGTGTGACGTCATGCGGTGCCGCGAGGATCTCAGCGGGCGGCGCGGTGGGTGCGGGCGGGCCCTGGTCGATGTCGGCCCTGGCACGGCGGTGTGCGCGCCCCGGGAGGGGGCCCGTACCGTCGGCGGCCACCTTGGCGATGAGGTCGGCGACAGTTATGAAGTTGGCCGTCGGCGTGGCGTCTGGAAATTCGTCGGGCGAGGGTGTATGCCAGTGGTTACCGGGCCTGTTCGGGGGTCGCACAGGGCCAGGAGCGGCGTGTTCACCGTCACTCATGTCCTCTGGGCCTCCGACTAGTTCGCGCTAGTTCGCGCTTCAAAGCGCCTGGGTATAGCCATGCTCAGCTGGCATCGCGCCCGGGCTGCTTCGACGTTGGAGCTGACGCGGCCAGACCATCGTACTGAGACATGCTGTGAGACAGCCAGCCAGCGGAGTTCGCGAACCCGTTTCGGTTCAGCCGCCGGAGTGCATGAGGTCGGCTCCCGCGGGCACCGAACAGTCGTCGGGGTCTTTGAGCCAGCCGTCGGGCAGTGCCACCGTCGACGCTGAGCCCTGCCGGCCGCGCGGTCCCTCCCCGGCCGTCGGGAAGGCCACGTCGCGATCGAGTTGGTCGAGCAGTACGTCGAGCTCCTCCAAGGTCCTGACCAGTGCCAATGCCCTCCGTAGGTCCGCACCGGCGGGAAAGCCGTGCAGGTACCACGCGATGTGCTTGCGGATGTCCCGCATGCCCTTGTCCTCGCCGAAGTGGGCGGCTAAGAGCTCGCCATGTCTGCGGACGATGTCGGTGACTTCCCCGAGGGTGGGTGGGGTGGGGATGTCGAGCCCGGTGAATGCGGCGGAGAGTTCGGCGAACAGCCACGGCCGGCCCAGGCAGCCGCGTCCGACAACGACCCCGTCACAGCCGGTGGCCGCCATCATGGCGAGCGCGTCGTCGGCGGCGAAGATGTCGCCGTTTCCGAGCACCGGAATGCCGTTGACCTGCTCTTTCAGCGCCGCGATCTGAGTCCAGTCGGCCGTGCCGGAGTAGCGCTGAGCCGCGGTGCGCGCATGCAGCGCCACCGCTGCCGCACCTTCTTCTGCGGCGATCCGGCCTGCGTCGAGGTGAGTGTGATGTTGATCATCGATCCCGATCCGGAACTTCACCGTCACCGGAATGTCGGTGTTCTCGGTCGCGGCCACCGCGGCCCTGACGATCTGGCCGAACAACCGCCGTTTGAACGGCAGCGCGGCCCCACCGCCGCGGCGGGTGACCTTGGGGACGGGGCAGCCGAAGTTCATGTCGATGTGATCGGCCAAGCCCTCGTCGGCGATCATCTTCGCCGCCGCGTACGTGGTGTTCGGGTCCACCGTGTAGAGCTGCAGCGATCGCGGCGACTCGTCGGGCGCGAAGGTCGTCATGTGCAGGGTCGACGGGTGCCGTTCCACGAGGGCGCGGGCCGTCACCATCTCGCACACATAGAGACCGCTGACCGTTTCTGCCCTGGCGATCTCGAGCTCACGGCACAGAGTACGGAACGCGACATTTGTCACACCGGCCATCGGGGCCAGCACCACCGGGCTGCGCAACGCGATCGGGCCGATCGTGACCCCGCGGGTAGCAGCGGGGGAATCGGTCGGTGCGGATCGGGCCGTCGCAGCTGTTGCGGCGGACGCCGTCACGAGGACGTCATGAAGAGGTGGACACCAGCAGGTTCTTCATCGCCTTCTTCTCGGCGACCTTGCGTTCCCGCTCCAGGCGCCGTTCCTTGGCGACCTCGAACTTGACGCAGGTGTCCTCGAGTTCCTTGACGAGCTCACCCAGGTCATCGCGCAGTCGCGCGCCCTCGCCGGTGAAGTCCTCGCGCTCGAAGATGCGCCACTTCTTGAGCACGGGCATCACCACGTCGTCGAGGTGGATCCGGGGGTCATAGACCCCGCCGACCGCGATGATCACGGCCTTGCGGCGGAACTCGGGCACCGTGAAGCCAGGCATCTTGAAGTTGCGCAGCACCCGGTGCAGCGACGTCATCGCCTGGTTGGGGGCGATGTCGAGGCCGGCACCGCTGACGTCGCGGTAAAAGATCATGTGCAGGTTCTCATCGGCCGACACCCGCGCCAGCAACTGGTCGGCGACCGGCTCGTCGCAGGCCCTGCCGGTGTTGCGGTGAGATACCCGGGTGGCCAGCTCCTGGAATGAGACGTACATGACCGAGTCGAACAGGCTTTCCGCAAACAGGTCGCCCTGCTGGTTCTGGCCGGGCGAGAAGCCGCGGGTGACCTGCTCGACACGCAGTTCCTCGAGCTGGATCGGATCGACGTTGCGGGTAACCACGAGATAGTCGCGCAGGGCGATACCGTGGCGGTTCTCCTCGGCCGTCCAGCGATTGACCCATTGTCCCCACGGGCCGTCCATGCCGAAGTTCATCGCGATCTCGCGGTGATAGGCGGGCAGGTTGTCCTCGGTGAGCAGGTTCTGCACCATCGCGGTCTGCGCGACCTCGGAGAGTTTGGCCTGGTCGGGATCCCAGTCCTGGCCGCCCAGCGCGTAATAGTTCTTGCCGTCCGACCATGGGATGTAGTCGTGGGGATTCCAGTCCTTGGTCATCTTCATGTGGCGGTCCATGTACTGCTCGACAGCCGGCTGAAGTTCTTCCAAAAGCTGTAGGTCGGTCAGGTCTTTCGACACGGCGCCTCCCAGTTATCTGTACCTGTGGGTTGCAGTCAATATATCTGTGTACTCCGGTGACATCAAGTTACCGCGAACGGAGTGTCGTATGAGGTCTGCGTGGCCGATTCATGGGCGGTACTATCCGGGCGGGTATTAGTGTTACGCCCATATTCAAAGAAGTAGGCATCCCTCAGACTCGGAGGCGGGCACACGTGAAACAGCACATCGTTCTCGGTGGCGGCATCATCGCTGCATCAGCATCGATGGCGCTCTTCGGTAGTGGCGTGGCCGCCGCGGCCCCGGATGTGGTGGGCGAGCGGTATGCGGATGCGGCATCTGCGATCGCCGACGCCGGCGGAACCGCGGTCGTCGCCTCGACCGTCGGTGGACGGCTCAGTCGGAACGACTGCCTGGTGACCAACGCATGGAACGGATCGTTCGTGCGCGACGTGGGCGGCGAGTTCGGCCACTCCGGCGGCGAGGTCATGCTGGCCCTCAACTGCAACAGCGATCACGCAACGGCCGCCAGCGCCGGTCCGTCCGTCGCGAGCCCGGCAGGCCGCGAGGCCAAGGCCGCCGCCGATGAGGCCGCCGCTCAACAGGAGCAGGAGCTCCAGCTGGTCAGCACGCCTGACGAGTAGAGGCCGGCCAGGCCTCACTAGCCCGACACCCGGTTGAGCAGCATCTCGACGCAATAGTCGATGAACTGCTCCCGGGTAGCCGCGAGCCTGCCGTTCAGGTAGGCGGTGAACAGGGCGGTCAGCGCCCCGATCAAACCGGTGGCGACCATCGCCTGCACAGCGGGGTCGCTGATGCGGGTGAGTTTGCGTTGTACCAGCTCGATGAAGCTCGGCATCCATGTGGCGCCGGATTGGGCAAGGACCGGCTCCACGCCGGGGGCCAGCAGTAGGATCCGGCCGCGGGTTGGATCATCGACCATCAGTGCCACGAACCGCTCCACCGCATCGCGGGCGGTGTCGGCCGTCGTCAGCGTCGTCATCGCGCGGTGGCACACATCGTCGTAGACCACGCGGACGAACTCGTCGCGATCGGCAAAGCTCTCGTAGAAATAGCGTTCGGTCAGCGCGGCTTCACGGCACACCGCACGCACGGTCAGCACCGGGCCGCCCGCCCCGCCGAGCAAGGCGATACCCGCCGCGATCAATTCGTCCCGCCTGCGAGCCTGGCGGTCCCGCAGGGGAAGTCCGGACCAGCGGCCCTGTCGTTGACCCGGCTGCACGTCACTCCTCGCACCGTGGACGGGTGAGGCGGACTAGCGGCGAACGGCGTGCCGAGTCCACATGGCGCCGTCGAAATACCGCATCTGCAGCCGGTTCTGCGGGTCTGGAAACCAGCCCGCCTGCACCGGCGGATAGCGTCCGAAGACGCCGCGCGGGTCACCGGCGAGGCTCAACCGGTATTCGTAGTCCGCGCGGGCGCGCAATCCGGCTTCGCGTATCGCCAACGCCCGCATGCGGCGGCGGACAGCGACGAAGAGGACCAGGGCTGCGGCCGTGCCGACGGTCAGATACCACCCGTCGAACAGCAGCAGCGCCGTCAACAACGCCGCGGTGCCGCTCATCCACGGATGGCGGCGCCAGAACGGCGGACGGGTTTGCTGGTCGAACATCGACACCGATCATACGGAGTGACGGCCGAGCGCATGCGCTCCTTGCTTCAGGATGGCAGCGACTCGGCCAGACGCAGCAGTGCCCTCGCCCGCTCCGCCACGGGAAGGTCGATGAACTCGCCCCCGGACAGGCGGGCGGCTCCGCCGCGCGCCTCCTCGAACGCTTCGAGAACGTCGCGGGCCCAGTCGAGTTCGTCCGGGGTCGGACTGAACGCCGCGTGGATGATCGGCAGCTGGGCCGGGTGGATCGCCGACTTGCCGAACAGGCCCAGCGACCGGCTGGTCTCGGCCTGCCGCCGTAACCCGTCTGGGTCGTCGAGATGGGGGTAGACGCTGTCGATCGGCGGCTGGATGCCCGCCGCCCGCGACGCCACGACCAGATGTGAGCGCGCGTAGTGCAACGGGGCGTCGCCGCTGCCGACCCCGAGGTCCCGCTGTAGGTCGATCCCGCCCAGCGCGAGATGTTCGACCTGGGGCTGCTCGGCGATGGCGAGCGCGTTGACCAACCCCTTGGCGCTTTCGATGGCGCACAGCAGGGGGCTGCCGGGTGCTCGTTGGGTGACCCACCGGACATCGTTGACCGACTCGACCTTGGGGATTCGGATCCCGTGGGCGACAGCGGCGACGGCGTCCAGGTCGGCCGCGGCGAGCTCGGATCCCGCCGCGTTGATCCGCACCCACGCGGCGTGGGATTGCAGAACCTCGGCAACGGCGCTCCGTGCCGCCGCCTTGCGCTCCGGCGGGACGGCGTCCTCGAGGTCGAGGATCACCGCGTCGGCGCCCCTGTCGAAGACCTTCGCGAGCAGCTTCTCGTTGTGCCCGGGCACGAACAGGTAACTCCGGTCCATCTACAGCACACCCTTCTCGGCGAGTTCGGCAAGCCGCTCGGGGGTGTAGCCCAGCGCCTCGCGGTAGACGTCATCGTTGTCCTGGCCGAGCCGCCTGCCGGGGAACCGGATGCTGCCGGGTGTCGCACCCAAGCGGAACATCAGGTTCTGCATCTTCAGTGGCCCGAGGTCCTCGTCGTCGACGGTGGTGATCGAATCCCGCTCGACCACATGCGGATCGGCCATGAGCTGCTCGACGTCGTAGATCGGCGCCAGCGCCGCACCGACGCGTTCGAACTCCTCGGTCACCTCGCTCAGCGGGCGCTCGGCGATCCACTTAGCCACCGCCTCGTCAAGCATGTCGCCGTGCCTGCTGCGCTCACCGGCGGAGTCGAACCACGGCTCCTCGACAATGTCGGGACGGCCGACCAGCCGCATCACCCGTTCGGCGACGGAGGTGGCGCTGGCCGAGATCGCGACCCAGCGCTCGTCCTGGGTGAGATACGCGTTGCGCGGGGCGTTGTTCGGCGACCGGTTGCCGTGCCGTCCTGCGATTGTGCCGAGCTGATCGAAGGCGGTCGGTCCGGGGCCGAGGATGCCGACCAGCGGTTCGAGCAGCGACATGTCGATCACCTGGCCCCGCCGCTCGCGGTCACGGGTGTCGCGATGGTAGAGCGCGGTCATCACGGCGAAGGCACCCGAGATGCCGGCGACCCCGTCGGCCAGGCCGAACGGCGGGAGGGTCGGCGGTCCGCCCTCCTCACCGGTTTGATGCGCGAAGCCGCTCATCGCCTCGGCGAGCGTGCCGAACGCGCGCCGGTGGGCATACGGCCCGGTCTGTCCGAAACCAGTGACCCGCAACGTGATCAGGCGGGGATTGAGGGACTGCAGTTGGTCGGGTCCCAATCCCCACTTCTCGAGCACGCCCGGGCGGAAGTTCTCGACGAGGACGTCGGCATCCTGGACCAGGTCGCGCAGGATCTGCTGGCCCTCGGGCGTGCCGAGGTTCAGGGTGATGCATTTCTTGTTGCGCGAGATGACCTTCCACCACAACCCGTGGCCGTCCTTGTTGGCGCCGTGCGATCGTGCCGGATCGCCACGGGGATGCTCGACCTTGATGACTTCGGCACCGAAGTCGCCCAGCAGCATCGCGGTGATGGGGGCGGCATAAACCGTGCTGATGTCCAGCACCCGGATACCGTGCAGCGGGCCGCGTGATTGCCGGGTGGGGGTGTGCTCAACAGTCATCGTGAATCTCCTTCGTGTGCAAGGGGTTCGGGTGTTCGGATGTCACAGGGGGATCTGGCCGAGGACGATGCCGATCGCCAGCATCGACAGCGAAACCAGGGCGGCGCGCCACAGCACCTTGCGGTGGTGGTCAGCCAGGGAGACCCCGGCGAGGGTGACCAGCAGCAGGATCGCCGGCACCAGCGGGCTCTGCATGTGGAACGTCTGGCCGGTGATCGACGCGCGCGCCATCTCCACCGGGGTGATGCCGTAGGCGCTGGCGGCCTCGGTCAGCACCGGCATGATGCCGAAGTAGAAGGCGTCGTTGCTCATGAAGAACGTGAACGGCAGGCTCAGCACACCGGTGATGACCGCCAGGTGCGGGCCCATCCCCGACGGGATGACGTGCACCAGCCACTGCGCCATGGCCTCGACCATGCCGGTGCCCTTGAAGACGCCGATCAGCACCGCGGCGGCCATCACCATCGCCACCACACCGACGATGCTCGACGCATGCCGGGTGATCGCCTCCTGCTGGTCCTTGATGTGGGGGAAGTTGGCGGTGAGCGCGATCGCGGAGGCGATCATGAACAGCACCGGGATGGGCAGCACGTCGACGATGAGCATGGTCAGCAGGGCGACGGTCAGAATTGCGTTGAACCAGAACAGCTTCGGACGCAGGGTGGCGCGCTGCGGGTCGAGTCCGTCGACGAAGGGCTCCTGGCCGTCGGCGCCGGTGCCACCGTCGCCCGCGTTGCCGGAGATGGGGCGTTCGCGACCTGGGCCGCCGGCGGCGCCGACCAGCAACGACTCGGAACTCATCACGAGCGTGCCGATGCGGCGCCGCTCACTGCGGCCGAGCTGCCAGGCGAACAGCAACACCACGACGACGCCGCCCAGCATGGCGGGGATCATCGGGACGAAGACGTCGGTCGCCGAGACGTTGAGAGCGGCCGCGGCGCGGGCGGTGGGACCTCCCCAGGGCACGATGTTCATCGCGCCGTTGGACAGGCCGGCGACGACGGTCAGGACGACGGGGCTCACGCCGAGCTTCATGTACAGCGGCAGCATGGCCGAGGTGACGATGATGAAGGTGGTCGACCCGTCACCGTCCAGGGACACCACCATGGCCAGCACCGCGGTGCCGACGACCAGGCGCATCGGGTCGGCGTGCACGATCCGCAGCACCAGCCGCACCAGCGGGTCGAACAGGCCGACGTCGATCATCATGCCGAAGTAGATGATCGCGAAGAACAGCAGCGCCGCGGTCGGGGCGACGGCCTTCACGCCGTCGGTGATCATGTCGCCGATGCCGAACCCGGCGCCGGCAGCGATGCCGAATACGACCGGCACCGCGATCAGCGCCACCACGGGGGTGGCACGTTTGGACATGATCAGGAACATGAACACGGCGACCATCAGGAAGCCGAGTGCTACGAGCATGACACTCCTTTGTCAGATGTGGTCGGGATGACAGGAAGTGTCTGCGGTGGCTGCGCTCACAGTCACGCTTGCGAACTCAGTGATAGTTGAGTGCGTTGTGGTCGCCCCGGCGAGGCTTTTGGTTCCGGGCGGGTAACACATTCGGCTTGGCGCTGGGCAATCGGCGCGGCGTCGGTCACGATTACCTGATGGCGCGAGTCGTCGACCGCCGATGCGGCGTGGTGCGATGGGTCGGCGTCGTGGCGGTCGCGGGGATTGCGGTCACGACTGTCGGCGCGTGCTCGACGGTGTGTGCCCAGACCGCGCAGGCGGGCGTCGTCCTGTCAGGGCAGTACGCGCTGGACGGTGTCGGCCGGGCGGGGACGCGGCTGATGGGCGCCAGGACCGAGTCCGGCGTGGATCCGTTCTTTCCGCTTCCCGGCGTGATCGATGCGGTGGCGGAGAAGATCGGGCTGGCGCTGGCGGAGTTCGCGTCGCCTCCGCCGGTGAGTGTCCGCGCGCCGGTGTCTGAGGTGCCCGCGCCGGTTGACGTGCCCGCCGGCTCCTAGCGACGGAGGTTGGTCAGGGCCGCTCTCAGCTCGTCAGGGCCGCGCTCTCAGCGCCCGACGATCGAGCTGTACTGCGGGCAGTAGACGCCGACGGCACCCCAGATGAGATTGGCCGCCTGGCCCTTGCTGAGGCCCTGCCCCATCAACCTGCCGAGCATGCCGCGCACCGCACGCACCGGTTCGATCTGGTTCTCGGCCACGGTCTTGCAGATCTCCTGGCCGACCTGGATCGCTTCCTCGGGAGAGTTCACCGGGATGTCGAGTTGCTTGACGATGCCCAGGAACCGGTCGTCCTGGGGCGTGGCGCCGGCCGGTGCGACCCCGACGGTCAAGGCGGTGCCGAGGACCGACACGGCCAGGGCCGCGGTAAGGGCCGCTTTGGTGAACGGCCGGGTGAACATCCGGGTGGACATCCGAGTGGACATGGTGTCCAGAATGCCACCTCCGCGACGGGCCGGTGGTCTTGGTCTGGTGCGCCGGGTGCTGCGACCGATCACGGCACCTCCGCGGCGAAACCGCCTCTCACCTGTGCCCCCAGTAGGACTCGAACCTACGACCTGCGGATTAAAAGTCCGTAGCTCTACCAACTGAGCTATAGGGGCGTGGGGACTAAGGATACTTCGTCGCCTTTGGTCCCCTGGACCGGCTCGTTTGGTCCCGTGGACCGGCTCGTTTGAGGATTTGGGGGTCGGTACCCTAAGCTATCGAAGCTCCCAACGTCACGGCGTTGCGAGTACCCCGGAGAGATTCGGCTGGCCCCCTTCGTCTAGCGGCCTAGGACGCCGCCCTTTCAAGGCGGTAGCGCGGGTTCGAATCCCGTAGGGGGTACGCGTTTCGCTTTGTCGCGGAGCACGCAGTAGGAACAGGTAGTAAGTAAGGCCCTGTGGCGCAGTTGGTTAGCGCGCCGCCCTGTCACGGCGGAGGTCGCGGGTTCAAGTCCCGTCAGGGTCGCCAGATCGGCGAGGCATTCTGGTCGTAGCGACCATTGCCTTCCGGCCAGGTAGCTCAGTTGGTACGAGCGTCCGCCTGAAAAGCGGAAGGTCGCCGGTTCGATCCCGGCCCTGGCCACTTCGAGAAGTAGCAGCCCATTCCTGCCGTACACGCCCGGGTCATCGCCGCGGCCACTCGAGCTGGCACAAATGAGTGCGAGGACGTCGACGCGTCTGCATCGGTGGAGACGGTACTGATGCTCGGACCGTCGCCGTCATCGCGGCACCCTTGGCGGTGATGCGGGGCGCCGTCCAGTTTTTGGTGCGTGGTCAGGCGAGGTCGGGTGGAAGCGCCCATGCCAGGACGAAGCCGTCCCGGTCGACCTTCGGTTCCAGCTTCACCAGGCAACCCATCTGGAAGCCGACCACCTGTGCCTGCTCGTCGCCGACGACCAGCAACGAGGCGAGCTTGCCGAGGAATGGCTGGTGGCCGACGAGCGCAAGCGACTCGTGCCCGCTCGATGCTCGAAGCCACTGCGCGACCGGTGCCACCGGGTCCTTCGGCGCGAGACCCGGTCGAGCCTCGAGGCTCGGCTCCACGCCGATCTCCGTCACGAGCAGTTGCGCGGTCTGCTGTGCGCGTAGCTTTCCGCTGTGTAGGCAGCCGCTGATCCGGACGCCCGCAGCCCGGGCTCGTCGAGCGACGCGCTGCACCGCCGCTCGACCGGCATCCGTGAGGGGCCGCTCGGGATCCTCTGCTTCGGTCGTCGCCTGACCGTGCTGCATCAAATACAGATCCATCTCGGTCACCTCCGATGTTTCCACCATCATCCCGCGGACGCCTGGTCGTGACGAGTGGCCTCATGCCGCCTCCGGCGTTGCTGACTCGTTCACCAATCCTCAAAATTGCGAGGAGCTGATGCTCCGCCACTGGTCGACCGTAGCGCCTCGGATCACACGGGACTCAAAGGTCGAACACCAGCAGCGTGCTGGTGGCCGTCGCGACCACCGCGCCGCTGGCATCGGTGACGACGCCCTCGGCGAAGCCGACCCGCGAACCCGTCTTCACCACGGTTCCGGTCGCCGTGAGCAGCCCGCTGTTCAGCCGGACCGCCTTGAGGTAGTTCACCTTGATCTCGACCGCGGTGTAGCCCTTGCCCGGCGGCAGTGTGCTGTGGATGGCGCAGCCCGCCGCTGAATCGAGCAGTGTGCAGACCACACCGCCGTGCACGGCACCGATCGGGTTGTATGCCGATTCATCCGGTTCACAGGTGAACACCACGCGTCCCGGGTCGGCCGACACGATCTCGAACCGCAACAGGCCCGCGATCGGGGGCTGTGGCAGCTCACCGTTGGCCATCGCCCGCAGGTAGTCGACTCCGGCCAGGGAAAGGCCCTGGGCTGTGCTCGGCCCGGGTTCGTGCCATGTGACGGTGCGTGCGCGCGGCCGGCCCCAGCCTTCGCGCCTGCCGGTATCGGTCAGTTCTGCGGTCATCGTGATTCCTTCAGCCCACTCATCGGCGGGTATCGGCGTTGTCGATCGGGATCGTTGGGGGAGACTGCGTGCTGCTGGCCCCATACCAGTAGGGCGTCCAGGACCGGAATGAGCGCATCACCGGATTCGGTGAGCCGGTATACGTAGCGGCGCGGGCCCTCGTGATACGGCGACCGGGTGACGACGCCCGCACTCTCGAGCGCCTTCAATCTGGCGGCGATGCGATCACGCGGTGCCCCCGTCCCGGCAACGATGTCGCTGAAGCGCGTGGCCCCGAGCGCGATCTCGCGGACCACGAGCAGCGCCCATCGTTCACCGACGAGTTCGAGTGCCGCTGCGATCGGGCAGGGCCGACCGGGCAGGCTGGCCAGCGGCGTTGTGGTCATGTCGGGAGTCTGCCAGACGTAAGTTTGAAAATCAAACTTACTTCCCTCCTATTGCGGACGGCGTGTGAGGGAAACGCCGTTCGGCTACCTCGGCGACTACTTCGCGGGGCCGCGGGTGTCCGAGTGGCCGTGTCGCCGGGCGGCTCGCGGTTGATGACGACCGTTGGCGAGCTCAACCAAAAGCGCGGGCAATGTGTCGCCGTCCATGCCGGAACTGCTCACTCAATAACCGCGCACGGCGGTGGCGGGCTGACGTCGCCGACCTGTCCCCGGTTTGGTTGGCTCGCTACAGCATGCGCTTCGGTCGCGTCATGGCCCTCGCCCGGCGGACCGACACCCTCGACCACACCGCTTGCTGGAGCGCCAGTGCCACCCAACCAGCCAGGGCCATGCCGGACACGTTTGAAAGCAGTTGCAGCGCGCTGCCCCAAATCTCCGAGGCGACGCCAAAGGCCAGTCCCAGCGCGATGTTGCCCGCAGCAGGCACGGTGGTCACCGAGATGAACACCCCGGGCAGTCCGCCGGCCTTCCTCGATGTGAGCGACAGAACGCCAGCCGTCGCCGCGATGACGGCCACGACGAAGGACCACCTGTCCGGGGTGTAAATGAACGCGGTGTCGGGCCGCGGCCCGATCACATCGCCAACGGTGATCCATCCCAAGGCCCGGCCAATCAGTGCAAGGACCGCGGTGACGGCTATGGCTGCTGTGAAACCCAAGATGAGGGTGCGCGCGGCGAGCGCGAGGAGCGCGAATCTGCGCCGAACCAAGGCGACTCCGAGTGCGGCGATGGCCCCGAATTCCGGCCCTAACACCATCGCGCCAATCACGAGGATCTGAGAATCCAGGACGATGGCGATGGCTGCGATCACTGTAGCGAGCGTCATGAAGCTCAAGTAGGTCCAATTGAGTTCGGTTTCTTCATACGAGCGCTGCGCCACTTCGGCCCACACAACGGCGTCCGCGCCGCTGCCCGGAGCAGTGCACTCGGCCGTGAACCCGCTGCTCGACAGCCAGGTGGGGACCGGTTGGATCTCGATGGTGCCCTCGCGATGCACACCCACAGCACGCAACCGCGAAATGATGTCGTTCGCAGTCTCCCGGGTGACATCGGCGAACACGAGGTCGCCGGCTGGACGGATGACAGCTGCCCGGACTACCGCGACGCTGCTTACGCACGGATCCTGTTCGAGAATCTCGATCACGTCGTCGGTCAACCTGGACGGCACCACGATCCGCAAATTCAACATTGCCACAGTTTGCGCCGAAGATCGCGGCATCGATGTCGATGCCACGGACGGGTCGGATGCCGGTGAGTTTCACCGGTGCGCGCTGATCCCGTCTGCTCCCGGTTCTTGACCAGTCCACCTCGCTTGCGTTGGTCGGCTACGCCGCGACCAAACCCGAAACCACTTGAAAAGCACGGCCTTTCGCCTGCGGTATGACGGGATAGGCCATGCGGGCGTCGGCGCCGCGGGCGGGCCCGCCGATGCGCGCCGCAGCCCAACCGCCCGCGCACCGTGTGTCGACCAC
>NZ_JBGAME010000025.1:0-74392 GCF_044223235.1 Mycobacterium sp. | reverse complement strand
GTATCGTCACCGGCGCACTCGTCGTATTCCTGTTGAGCATCACCGATTTCGTCGTCAGCCAGGTGCTCGTGACCATCGACAACAGACACTGCCCGTGTTCGTGTACTCGGGTCTGCGCGGCGCCATCTCCCCCGCCCTCGGGCGCCGTCTCCGCGTTCTTCATCGCCGTCGTCGCGCTGGCCTTCGCCGTCGTGCTGCGCCTGGGCGGAGTCGAAAGGTTCCTCTTCCGCACATGAGCGTACGAGCAGCCATCGTCGGCACCGGGTTCATGGGCCGGGTGCACGCGGAATCGTTGGCCCGCATCGGGGTTCCGGTGGTCGGCTTCGTCGGCTCATCCCCCGGGCCGGTGTACGCAGGTTTGGAGGAGATGCTCGCCGACGATCGTGTCGATGCCGTCCACATCTGCTCGCCGAACCACCTGCACTTCGGACAGGTGCTCGCGGCGCTGCACGCAGGAAAACATGTGATCTGTGAGAAGCCCCTGGCGACGACGACGGCGCAGGCCCGCGAATTGCGCGACACCGCGGAGCGTCTGGGCCTCGTCAACGCCGTCTGCTTCATCTCGCGCTTCTACCCGCTGTGCCAGGAGGCCGCGACGCGGGTGCGCTCCGGGCAGGTCGGCTCGGTGCGCCTGGTCACCGGCAACTACCTCCAGGACTGGCTGGCCAAGGACACCGACTGGAACTGGCGGCTCGACCCCGAACTCGGCGGGTCCCTGCGCGCGGTAGGCGACATCGGTTCGCACTGGCTGGATCTGGTGAGCTTCGTCTGCGGTTAGCGAGTCGAATCCGTCACCGCCGACCTCGCGACGGTGATCCCGCAGCGCCGGCGACCCGTCGAGTCTGTCGAGACATTCACCCACTCAGCGGCGGCCACCGAGCCGACGGTCGTGACGACCGAGGATCTGGCGGGCATGCTGCTGAGGTTTGACGGCGGTGCCCGCGGCGTCCTGACGCTGTCGCAGGTGTCGCCGGGACGGAAGAACCATCTGAGCTTCGAGGTGAGCGGTTCGTCGACGTCGCTGGCCTGGGGGTCGGAGAACCCCGAGCCGATGTGGATCGGCCATCGCGACGAGCCCAACCAGCTTCAGCTGCGCAGCACCGGCGACTACCCGCCCGGACACGCGCAGGGGTATGCGGACGCGTTCACGGCGCTGCACCGCGCGGTTTACGCCGCGATCGTCACGGGGAAAGCCCCTGAGCAGCCGGACTATCCGACATTCGCAGACGGACTGGAAGAGGTGCTCGTCGGCGAGGCGATCGCGGAGAGCGCGCGACTCGGGCAGTGGGTGTCCGTGCAGCGTTGAGACAGCTTCCACGGGACCCACGCAAGGACGTCCGGCCGCCCAGTTGCCGCTGATACCCCCGATGGGATGGCCATAGGATGACGTGGTGGCCTCCCTGGAAGACCTCGAAGCGCGCATCGCGGCGTTGGAAGCCTCCCAGGCCGACTACCGTGCGGTTCTGGCCGCGGTCAACGCTCGGCGCCAACCAGCGACAGCACGCCTTGGGCCTGGCCGACGTCACATTCCAGCTGACGGAGGTCAAGTCCGAGCTGGCGGAGTTCAAGATCGACTTCACGGACTTTGGTCAGGAGACCCGAGCCACTTTCCGCTCGGTCGACGAGCAGCTCGCCGAGATCAAGGACCTGCTCATCGGCCGCCGCCAAAACGGTCAATAGGTCGCAACCCGGCGCTTGGGAGATCGTTGCGGCATCAGGCCGCCGCAAGCTCCAGGCGCATGTGGCTGTTGCGGGGGCGCGTCAGCAATTCGATCAGCGGTGTGAGCCCCCGCCGCGGCTGGGGCTTCCAGACATGGTGGTCATCGGCCGGCCAGGGATAGGCGGGCGCGCCGTCCACGATCAAATCGAGCAGCAGTGGCTCACCCAACGCGCGTGCCGAGCAGGCGTACAGCGCGTCGATGCGCGCGGCGATCACACCGTAATCCACCATTCGGCCGAGCTTGTTCTCGCTGCTTATAAGTTCCTCCACTCGCACTTCCGGAATCGGATAGCGCTCCGGCAGAATGTCTTTCATCGACAGCAAGGCCTGTGGTCCCCGTGACCTAGGGTGACCGATCGGCCGTGCCAGGAACGACAACCGACCGAGCGCGAGGTCGCCGTCCACCACCAGTGCGTGCGCGTACAACACTCGCACGAGTACGACGTTCATGAAAAAGCGCTCGGCCGGCGCCTCACGCGCAGCGAGGGCGGTGTGCGCGAGATACCCGGCGACGACGCTCGCGTTATGCGCCGCGTACCACGACTGCGCCGACGGAGCGGTGAAGAAGCCGACCCAGTGCGCGACGCTGGGCCGGGACGGCGCTCCCCCACCGCGTTCGATGAGCAGCTTCGCTTCGAGGGTGTCGCGGAGCAGATCCTCGTTGACCGCGCGCCACCACGGACTTCCGGGTATGGCTTCGTCCAGCGGGTTGAGGACACCCCGTGCCAGCTGCCAACGCATGAACGCGACGACCGCCCGCCGGTACGGCCGATACCGTCGGCCCCCTCGACCAAACCCGTAGGCGTCGGCCGCAACGCGGATCCGTCCGGCGGGATCATCGCGTACCTCGGCGACCGTCTGCGCCGCGTTGTCGCCCGCCGCCAGGTCGCCGCCGGTGATCATTGCGATGCGGCGTGGGCTCGGGGGGCGCCGGCGGGGCGAAGCATCCGGCCGCTGATCAGCGCCCCGACCCACCCGGGGCTGAGACGTGCGCCGTTGGCCATCACCCAGTTCCGCAGACCCGGTACGACCACCGGTCGTCCGCGATCGAGCGCTCGAAGTCCAGCGGCGACAACCGGTTCGGGTGAAGCGAGTCGCTTGTAGATAGCGGTTTGCGACACGTCCGCATCCAGGGCGTCGACGAAGCCGGTGCGCGTGGGGCCGGGGCACAACGCCGTCACCGTGACTCCCGAACCCCGCGTCTCGGCCCACAACGCCTGACTGAACGACAGCACGAATGCCTTCGAGGCTCCGTAGGTGGCCTGATATGGCGCGGGCTGAAACGCGATGGTCGACGCCACGTTCAGAATCCGCCCGCGCCCGCGCGCCAGCATTCCGGGCAGCACCGCGTGCGTGAGACGCACCAACGCGTCCACATTGACCGCTATCAAGTCATGGTCGCGCTCCGGGCCCACCTCAGGCAGCCGGCCGTAGGTGCCGAACCCCGCATTGTTGATCAGGACGTCGATCACTCGCCCGTCGAGAGCCGCAACCAAGGCTTCGACACCTGCTCGAGCGTCCAAATCACCCGCCAGGAGTTCGACCTCGATGCCTGGCGCAATTCGCTGAACTCGCTGCCGCACCCCCGCCAGCCGCGCCTCGTCTCGCCCTGCGAGCACCAGAGGCAAACCCCGCTGGGCGAGCTTTTCGGCGAATAGTGCGCCGAGGCCCGAACTCGCGCCCGTGACGACAGCCCAGCCCGCCCCGACCTCGTCTTTCTCAGACATGACAGACCTTCCCGTAGATGTTGACGTCGTTAACATGCGCCCATGTTAACATCGTAAACATGCCGCGTCGAGAGAACATTCCCGAGCACTCGACTGAGCAGCGGGACACCTATCACCACGGTGATCTGAAGCGGGCCCTGACCGATGCGGCGCTGGGGCTGGTCAAGGAGAAGGGGCCGAAAGGCTTTACGCTCAGAGAGGTCGCCCGACGCGCAGGCGTGAGCGCCGCTGCGCCGTACCGCCACTTCTCGGACAAGTCACAACTGTTGGCCGCTGCCGCCACCCTGGGCTTCGTCCAGCTACACGAGACGCTGAGCGCCGCCGCGGCCGAATCGGCCGACCTGACCCAGCAGGTGCTCGGGATGGGGCGGGCATATGTGCGCTGGGCCGTCACCCACCCCGACTACTACCAGGTGATGTTCGGCTCCGAGCTGGACAAGGGTGACAACCCGGAGCTGCTCACCGCCGGTCTACGCGCTTTCGACGACCTGCTCGACGCCATCGTTCGATGCCAGGCGGCGAACCTCCTACCGGCCGGAGACCCACGCGAGATCGCGGGGCCGACCTGGTCGCTGCTGCACGGCATGGCCTCTTTGACCATCGGGAGCGACTTGTCGCACGTCGGCATCTCAGAGGATCCGCAGGCAATGGCAGAGCGGGCTCTTCGGCGGTTGCTGTTCGGCTACACATGAACCCAGCGACCACACCGGCAATTCCCGATGTTGCACGAAGGGACCAACCGCAACTCGGTCCCTCGCCGCGACGTCGTGATCACTGCAGGGGGAACGGCGGCTGCCACCACCACGGCTCGTCGACCACATCGATGGACCCCACCCACTTCACCCACCAGAACCCGCGCCGCCCCGGCGCGACGATCCGGGCCGGGCCGCCGTGGCCGCGCGAGAGCGGACGGCCATTCGCATGCGTCGCCAGCAGCAGCGTCCCAGCCTCATCACCGGGGAAACGGCGGCGATAGCCGGTCATCGACACCACCTCGATCACCGCACCCTGACGCAACCCGAGCGCCGAGAGCTGTACCCCGCGCCACTCCTGCTCGGTGAACCAGCCGCCTGTGCAGTCGAGCACGGCGCGCACGGTGCTCTGCGGGAGCGCGGCGATGGCGGCCAGGTCAAACGATCTGTCCGGGGTCCGCAAGCGCCAGGCCGCAACCGCGACATGGGGCACCCGGTCGAACATCCATTGCGTGACGGGAACCGCCGCGATGTTCCCCGAGCCGACTTCATGAGATCCGGTCTCGCGACGCGCCAACCCCGGCGCGATGACCCACAGCGCCGCTGAGCCCGCGACGACCCCGGTGCCGAGCAGCGCTCGCCGTCGCGTCAGGTCGGTGCGGCGCACCAACGGCCGCCACCGGCGACGGGCGCTGCGGTGATGCATCACCACATGCGCCACCAGCAGGGCCACCGCCCCCACCGCCACACCGACGTGGAGTTGCATCGGCAGCAGCCCGAGGTAGGGCCGCCATCCGCCGACCGCGTGCAGCAGCCCACTAGCGATCGCCGCGACAACCAGCGCGGTGAACGTCAGGCTGATCACCTTCCGCGATCGTCCCGGCCGCCGAAGGCCCCGCCGCGCGACCCTGATCTTGGCCGGGGCAAGCAGCAGCAGGCCCAATCCGGACGCCCCATGCACGGCGACGACCCACCGTGCTGGGCCCGGAAACCCCACCCCGAACGCCACGACCCCGCTGATGGTGGCCACCACCATCAGCGTCAGCAGCGTGACGTTGAGCGGCCTAATCCCTCGCGCCATGCCGGTCCGTCCCGAAACCCCGACAAACAGTGACCATGAGGCATGCTCACCGCACCCGAACGGGTGCTCCGGTATTCAGATTCTCACAGCGGAGAGCTCGCCGCCGTCGTACTGGCAACGACGATGCGCTCGGCTGCGAGAGCAGATGATGCATCCGTCGTTCTGGGCTGAGCACACGATCGCGGTGATGGATGCGCTCGGCTGCGAGGTTCGATTACGTCGGTATTCTGCGCTCGCCCGGCAGTGCCGGCGTTTCTTGACACCGGCCTCATCGGCGGCTCGGTGGTAGGCCGTCCACTTGTCGTCAAGCAGACTGGAACCGGCAAGGCGGGACATCTGACCACAGCCGAAGGGACCAACGATGAACGTTTCGCCGGCAACTCCGGTCAATCATCACGCCGACTACCCCCGATTCGCCCGTGTGAGCGGCGCTTTGATCGCACTCATCATGCTGGCCATGGGGCGCCGTCGGGCACGCCTGGCGGCCAGCGTTGCCTCCGTCTCGGACGCCGACAGCGTCGTCGACATCGGTTGCGGCCCGGGTAGCGCCGTCAGAGAAGCCGCCCGTCGTGGGGCCCGCGTGACCGGAATAGATCCAGCGCCGGTAATGCTTCGGATCGCTCGCGCCGTCACACGGAACCGGGCGGGGATCACCTGGGCCGAGGGCACCGCGGAGGACCTGCCGCTGCCGGACGGTTCTGCGACGGTCGCGTGGTCGCTGGCAACGGTGCACCACTGGCAGGACGTTGGGAACGGACTCGCTGAGGCACACCGTGTGCTGGCACCCGGAGGGCGGTTCCTGGCGATCGAACGTCAGGTACGTCCCGGTGCGACCGGACTCGCCAGTCACGGGTGGACGAACCAGCAGGCGGAATCCTTTGCAGCCCAGTGCCGAACCGCCGGTCTGCACAGTGTCCGTGTCGGCACACACGGGGCTGACCGCCGTGCCGTGTGGACGGTCAGCGGCGTCCGCGCGTGAGAGTCCGCGCGTGAAAGTCGATGTCGTTGACAACGCCACGGGCTCGCGTCTTCGCCGAGACGACGCCGGACGACGTTGCCGCGGAGGCGTGGGTCGTGCGTGGTCAGCATGGATCGGCCCGAGCGTAGAGCCATGAACCCCGCACCGGTTCCGCCAGCGGCCGGGCCAGTCGTGATTGACTTCCTTCTGATGCGCCCGGCCCAGATGAGTAGATATTCCCTTCCTCGGAGGGTGCGGCGATGACCGGTCCGTCCCATCGCCCGCCACCGTCCCGACGCCGCCCACGTCGGCAGGATCCCGTGACTTACCGGGTCCGGATCGACCTGACCGGCACCGAACCGCCGGTATGGCGCCGCCTTGAACTCGCCTCCGACCTGTTCCTCGACGACGTGCATGGGATCATCCAGGTCGCATTCGGCTGGACCGACAGCCACCTGCACCGATTCGGTTGCGGCCCGGCGTATTACAGCGATGAGACCGAGTACTACCTGATGCCGTTCGAGGTGGACGAGGGTGAGGCCGGCGTCCCCGAAGAGCAGGTCCGACTGGACGAACTTCTGGTCGACGAGGGCGACCGGTTGTTGTACTGCTACGACTTCGGCGACGACTGGCAACATGTGCTGCGGCTCGAGGCGGTGCTGCCGCGGCCCGCGTCCGCGCGCCGCGCGGTCTGCACCGACGGCCGCCGATCCGGACCGGCCGAGGACTGCGGCGGGGTGGGCGGCTACGAGCTGATCGCAGCGGTCACCGATGCAGCGAACATCGACGCCGGGGCCGTGGCCGAGTTCGACCGGTTCTTCGGCGACATCGATCCGCATTCGTTCCCGACGACGCCGTTCGACATCGACGAAATCAACCGGGCCCTCGCTGATTTCGACATCACCGTCGACGTCAGCCAGCTGCCCGGCCCGCTGGCGGATCTGCTCGACGCGGTTCCCAGCCCGTACCACCGACGGCGGCTGCGCGGCATGATCGGCGCCGCGACGCAGACACCGGTTCTCGTCGACGTGGACAGCGTCGCCGCGGCGGTCCAGCCGTACGCGTGGCTGATCGACCGTGTGGGGACCGACGGAATCAAGCTGACCGCAGCCGGATACCTGCCGCCGGCCCACGTCGAGGCCGCCTTCCGCGAGCTCGACCTCGCCGACGCGTGGATCGGCAAGGGCAACCGCGAGGACCTCACCGTCCCGGTGCTGCATCTGCGGGAGTCCGCGCAACGAATGGGACTCCTACGCAAGCACCGCGGACGTCTGTCGGCGACCGCACGCGCGAAGGCGATGCGTGATGATCCGGCCGCGCTGTGGTGGCACCTCGCCGAACGTATGCCACCCACGTCGACCGACCGGTGCGAACAACAGGCCGGACTGCTCTACCTCATCGCGGTCGCCGCGGGTGCGGACGATCCCGACGTGTTCGTCGCCGAAATGCTGGACGTTATCGGCTGGATGACCGGTGCCGGCAACACGATCACGCGGTCCTCGGCCGAGCGCGCCGCCTGGGACGTGAAGGACATCATGCGCCGGCTGCGACTCGTGCATCGCGGTCGCGGTCTCGACCGGCAGGAGCGCATCACACCCGACGCCGCATCGTTCGCCCGCGCCGCCGTGCGGCGCTGGCCGACATGACATCGGCGCCACAACAGGGCGACTGCAGACCTGTGCCGATAGGCGTCGGTGGCATCACGCAGCCACCCATTACCGATACAACCGCGCTTCGCAGCGCGTGCGTGGGGCCGGGACCAGCGCAACACATTTCCGACACCGCGCCCTCGACCCTCGCCGAGGGCGAACTGGAGTTCGTCGTACATGCGTGCCGGACGACCGCTGCTCCGAGGGTTTCCGGATCGCCACATCTACCCCAACACACGCCGGGCATCGGTAGCGCCCGGTGTACGCGGTGGCAGAGTCATGCCTACACCATCCTCTAGTTGCCACCATATGGCGATGGCGCGCACCCGACGGCTCAGGATGGCGTGCGACCCTCGTCATCAGTGGGCGGCTCCTCCTGGAGCCGGCGGGCTGCCCCACACACCGAACCCCACATCGGCTGGGCCTGCAAGTATTACTCTGCGGCGCTCGGCACGCGAGTAGGCTCGACTGATCGGGACCAACCAGGCCCCCGAACGAGGGGTCAGCGATGTCCGACAAGTCTCCCCGGCAGACGATGTCCAAGAAGTCCGGCAAGTCCCTCAAAGAAAAGCGAGCCGCCAAACACGCGAAGGCGGCGACCAAGACTTCGGCTGCCGACGCCTTGTTCAACGACAAGAAGCGCTGAAAAACAACACTTTTGCCGGGGCCACCGTTGCGCGGGTCACCTTCCGGGGTCGCCGTTCCACGCAGTGCGGATCGACTCGGCACCGGATTTCGATCGAGCTTTCGCACCATCACGCTCTAGCAACGCTTATGCACGTGAACGTCTGTTGATGTGGGAGGTCATGTCCGACACCACGGAACGTCCGCGGCCACGGGGGAAGGTGCTGCTGCCGCTACGAGGACATCGGCGGCGTGGACGACGCCGGTCGCAATGTCAATGAGCGCGGGCACGTTGTCGGGGCAGGCGCTTACGCACAGATCCATCACTTCGAGACGGTCGTGGCGGTGATCTTCCACCCGCAGCCCGCCATCGGCGGCTCCGCGATGTGCATGCCGACGACCTGTGCGCCGGCGACAACGTCGGCTTCGTAGCTCCGGTGACAAACGAGACGCTGCCGTGGCACGTCGGCGTTCTCCACCCGGGCGGGCCATACTGGGCGCAGACCCGCATCCCGATGTGTGCGAACCACGGCGGGAGCAGCGATACCACAGTCGCGAGATCGACAGCTCCCCCGCGTCTTTTCGCCGTCGTCGCGAGTGATTCTCAACCTCTCGGTGGCGGTGTGGAGGTTGGCCAGAACCTGCACTGGATCGGTCGACGATACATCGCCTGCAACGCGCCAGTGGCCGCGTCGGCCAGCAGCCGGACACCTAACATATGGCTCTCGAGGATCTCGGCCAACGAATCGCCAACCAGTGCGCCGAGCGATGGTTTCGGGCCCAGGCTGGCCTCGATCGGCAGATCGCCCACCGCGTCGTCGCTGACTCCACCAGCCACCAGGCGCTTCCACACCGACGGAATGCCGTAGCCGCCGTCATTCAATAACGGCGATATCGTCACCGCCAACGCCCAGCGGCCACCCGGCCACACCGTCGATGCTCGACCCTTCCCACAGTGGTCGACGCCGGTGATGCGCTTCTCCACCCAGCCGCGAAACCATTTCGGCGAGCCCGTTGTCGCCCCCTGGCGCCGCGACCGTCGCACGGTGAATCTGCGGGTCTTGGTCGAAATCGTCGATCTCGGCCCAGACCGGCTGGCCCACTCCCAAGGGCTTTCCCACGAGTCGACTGCGCAAGCGTGCCAACTGCGGCAATGATACGGCCATGAGCCGTTGTAACCGGGTATGGCTCAGCGTCGGACGCCGCCAAGATGAGCAGCCCAACCGTGTGCACCGGCGGAGTTTGGGTGCTCCAAAGCCATCGCGTCAGAAACAGACAACCGTGCGACCATCAGCGCGCGAGACCTGCTTGGTGAATGAGCCGCTGCATCATTCGTGGCGAGCGATTTGTCGTTTCAGTGCGTTCAGTTCAGCCTCGAGCTCGACCACGGCGTGCGCGACGACGCTGGCTGCAAGAGCCGCACGCCCCTCCGGGGTGCTCGGTCCTGGTGTGGTCGCGTTGTCGATGTCTTCGAGTCGGCGCAGCATGCGCCGTGAGATCGTCCCCGCCGGATCGATGTCGTCGACGCCGAAGTTCCTGAAGGACTTGAATGTCTGGTTCTCATTTTTCATTACGGTTTCATCCTGTTGGTAGTCGGGCTGTTTTGTGCCAGTTCATCTTTGGATGCTCACGCGCCGTTCGTGAGCCCGTGGTCCGCACTCGATGCGTTGTCCATCGCCGCTGTCACCCCTCGAGATGGTCTGCGCATGGACGGGGTCGGTTCGCGCGCGGACGAGCAAACCGGGGAAGCTCAGTTGGGATACCATCACGGTGAGGCCGCCCGCCCCCGTCAACGCATCCGGTGACTGCTGCTTTGCGCTTCAAGCGTAAGCGCGGCACGCTCGCGTTTCCATCACGACACCGATGGGACACAGCAGGACCGTCTGGTGGAACCATCGGATAATCCTGTCTGAGCCTCGAATGGCCCAATCCGATTGAATCAGCGACGACACAATCTCAGATGGTCGCGTGCGACATACCGCCGATGCGATCTACTGTACACCGCCGGGACCCGCATGGCCTGGGAGTCGGTGTGCCGAGAGTTATCGGCTGAATTATTGCGCCTCAACGATTCTGATGATGGATGGCCCCCCAAGGCGGCCAGAAACGAGATGCGGGCTGGCAGAGAGATCTCCACCAGCCCGCGTTGTACGAAATCTTGAGTCAGACGGCCGTCACGCCGACTGCTTGCGGACCCTTGGCGCCCGGTTGGATCTCGAACTGGACGCGCTGATTCTCTTCGAGCGACCGAAATCCACTTCCGGAGATCTCAGTGTAGTGGACGAACACGTCTTCAGCGCCACCGTCAGGGGCGATGAAACCGAAGCCCTTATCGCCGTTGAACCATTTCACAGTTCCCTGTGCCATACTTAGTCAACTTCTTTCATTCTGAAGGGATGTCAGAGAACATCCCGTCTCAGGCTAGCACGCCACCGACCGATGTTTATCTGGCAACGATATCGATTCCCCTGGAACGGATTTCGAATGTTGCATTGGTCCGCCGCCGTAAAGTCTATTGCCCTGTCCCCGGCGGGATGCCTTCGGTGTAGGTTGAAGGGTGAGTCGTCTCGAGGTCAGCATGGCGCTTGCCTTTGCGTCCAACCCGCGCAAAGCGCCTCTTCGATCACCGAACCGCCGTCATGCGCCGCCGTCGGCTCGAAATGAAAGACCGACCCATGGATCGCACTGACGCACAAGTTGATCGCCCGCAGTACCAATCGTTCCCGGCGGCTACGGCCGCGCTGAATTGGCGGGGCTCGCAGAGCGGGATCCGGCTCACGCTGGCCTCGGTACTGGGCAGCGGGCTCGATGGCGCGTGGTGGCCGCGGTCGGCATCGCTGGCACGCGAATTACCCCAACTGGTCGACGGTCTCCGAGAGCCTTTGGGTGAGGTCATCGACATCGGGGTCAACTGGTCGCCGTTGGAGGGGGTGCCGGACCTCGATTCACTGACGCGTCGCGGTCTCGCGGCCACCTCCACCCAACAAACACGTCACCATCGGGTCATGTCGGTGGTCGGCGACCGCGCACGAGCGAGAATCCTTGTCGTGCCCTGGCGGACCAGCACAGCCCTGGCCGTCATGGTGCTGCGAGAGGCCGCTGCTCTTCCGATCCTGCCCATGCACGTGAACACCGCGGTGTGGCAGATCGCCGACGGCATCGTGCGTGCCGCGCGCACAGACCAGGCGCCACAACCACGGTGACCGCGATTCGGTGGCGGGACCTCAGCTGCGCTGGAATCGTTCCGACACCGTGGTCCGGAAGTAACCCTGCCTACTCATCCCATCTGCCCCTTCATCGCCTCGAACGTCGGCTCCCGGTCCCGCTCGATGTGCGCATAGGCCACCGACTCGGCGACCCGCTCATTGCCCGACGCGATCGCATCCCGCAGCAACACATGGTCATGGAACGCCTCATCCGCCGGCAGGCCCGACGTCAGGTAGAACAGCCAGGTGATCCGCCCGGAGATCGTCGACATCAACCGCACCATCAGATCATTCGACGACGTCGACACCACCGCCTCGTGAAAAGCCGTGGCGGACCGGGCGATCGCGTATGGATCCCCAGCTTCGAGCATCCGCTCCGATTCGGCCAGCGCCGCATCCAGCGAGTCCATCGAACCGCCCCGCGCGACCTCCCGCGCCGCATACCGGGCCGCCCCTACCTCCAACGACAGTCGCGCATCGAACAGGTCGTCGATCACCTGCTCGTCCCAGCGGGCCACCACGGCGCTACGCCGCGGACGGGAGTGCACGAAACCGTCGCGCTCCAGGTGTGGCACCGCCTCCCGCAGCGGCACCCGCGACACGTTCAACTCCTCCCCGATCCTGGCCTCCGGCAGCCGGCTGCCCTGCGGATACTGCCCAAGGATGATCCGTTCCCGCACCGTGGTGTAAATCCGCTGCGACAACGACTCCTTGGAGTCGCCGGCGACCTCGACGTCCCCCGTCATGTCCCCTCCCCCGACACGATCACGAATCCCGTTGATTCACGGTGCCACAACCTCTACCCCGATTCATTGGAGATGCCGAGCAACGAGAAGTTCAACTCGTTGGCACCGATATTCTGGCTCTCCGGCACCCCGGTCAGCCACTTCTGGGCCACCACCCAGTTCTGGTTGTACGACAGGTTGAGGAAGCACCCGGTCTGCCCGTACAGGTCACCGGCCTTGGCGTAGGTGTTCATGTCTCCGGTGCCCAAGGCCTGATTCAGCAGATCGTTGACTTCCTTTGACTCGCAACCGAAGTAGTTGATCCCGCCGGACGCGTCCCAGAACACGTGACCCCACATGTACGGGTCGCCGCCGTCGGGCCCGTTGTTGCCGTCCACGAACGCATCCGGCCCACTCGGCGGATCGTTGATCCAGCCGAACACCGTCGACGTGTCGTAGCCCTGCGCCGAAGCATCCAACCCGAGAGCCTGCAGGTTGGCCACGATGATGTTGGTCATCGACTGCGCGTTGACGTTGCCGTTCGCGTATCCGATCACCAGCTTCTTGTCCGTACCGGCGGGCAGCGCATCGACGTAGGACTTCAACGCGTCGGCGTCGAAAGAGATCGGCTGCTTGTCCACGGCCCCGGAGTCCGCGGGGATCATGCCCTTGGCGTACATGGTCGTGGCGACCTCGGATCGCTTGCCCAGCACCTGACTCACCAGCGTCTCCTGGTCGATCGACTTCAGGAACGCCACCCGGGACTCGGGCGTCTTGAAGAAGTCGTGGCTCGGGTTCACCGTCACCATCGCCCCCTGCAGCGTCGGCAGGAAGTAGTTCGACACCCCGTCCTTGTTGGCGTACTTCTCCAGGCTCGACGACGGCAGCGCCGCAACGATCGTGTCCACGGTGCCGTTGTCGAACGCCAGCTCCAGCGCCGATTCATCCGTATAGACCGGCAGCTCAACGGTTTTGAACGGCGACTTCGGCCCCCAATAGCCGTCGTAGGCAGTCAGCTCGTACTTCACGCCGGTCTGCGCCGTCGTCAGCATGAACGGACCCGTGCCCAGGTCATGCGAGGACAGATAGGTCTGCGCGTCGTCGGATCCGGCGTTGGCCTTCAACCCCTCCGGGCTCTCCATCTTCGGGCCGAACGGCGACGCCAGATAGCTCAGAAACGCGGTGTTGGGCTGCTTCAGCGTGATGATGGCCGTGTGGTCGTCCGGCGTCTCCACGCTCTTGACCACCTCCACCATGTACGCCGCACCCCCCTTCACCGCGATCCGGCGCTTGAACGCCACATCCACCGCCGCCGACGTGAACGGCGTCCCGTCATGGAATGTCACCCCCTGGCGTAGGTGGAAGGTATACACGTCGTGGGTCGGGCTGACGTCCCACGATTCGGCCAGCCGCGGCGCGATCTGCACCGTGTCGGTGTTGTTCTTGTACTGCACCAACCCCTCGTAGGCGTTGATCATGATCGCGGTGCCGTTGTTGGCGTAGTAGATGTCGGGGTCCGGCGGCTGCCCGATGTCCCCGAGCAGCCCGACGGTGAGCACCCCGTCGGTCGGCGCCGCCGCGCCCCCGCCGCCACCCCCGGACGACGAACTCGGCGTGCCCGAGCTACAGCCGGCCAGCGCCAGCGTCAGTGCGGCACACACGGCGACGCCGGTGCGCAGTGGTCGAACATGCATGGCGGACTCCTCTATCGGTTGAGCGGGACGGTCATTCGGCGGTCACCCGCGGATCGGCGATCGCCTGCAACAGGTCGACGACGACGTTGGACACGACGTAGATGGCGCCGAGCACCAGCGTCACCCCGGCGATCGCCGGGAAGTCGGACACCGGGATGGACGCGGCCAGGTAGTTGCCGATCCCCGGCCAGGAGAAGATCTGCTCGACGACGACGACCCCGGCGAACATGAATCCCAGCTGCAGCCCGGCCATCGACAGCGCGGGCCCGATGGCGTTGCGCACCACGTGGTGGCCGACCACCTGCGGCTCGGTCAGCCCCTTCGAACGGGCGGTGCGCACGTAGTCGACGTCCAGCACCCCCTGCAGCGACGACCGCAGCACCCGCCCGATGGCCACCGCGGGGGCGATGGACAGCACCACCGCGGGCAACACCAAGTGCTGCAGCGCATCACCGAACGCGTCGGCCTGGCCGTGCAGCAGCGTGTCGAGCGTCTGCATTCCGAACGGTCCGGGATCGTCGAAATCACCGACACCACGGGCGGGCAGCCAGCCGAGCTGACCGAAGAACACGATGATCCCTACCAGCGCCAGCAGGAACGGCGGCGCCGTCGCCAGCAGCAGCAGCACGCCGCGGCCGAGCGCGGCGCCGGGCCACCGCAGCGCACCCGACAGCGCGAACAGCGCCGCCAGCACCAGCGCGATCACGAACGCCGTCACCACCAGCTCCACCGTCGCCGGCAGGTACGTGGCGATGTCGGCGGTCACCGGCTGGCGGGTGCGCAGCGAGCGGCCCAAATCGCCGTGCAGCAGCCCGCCCAGGAAGTTGACGTAGCGCGTGAGCAACGGATCGTCCAGGCCGAGCCGGTGCCGCTCGGCGGCCACCATCTCGGGTGAGGCGTTGGCGCCGACGTAGGCCCGCGCCGGGTCACCCGGCGAAACGGATTGCAGCACAAAGATCACCAGCGACAGCACCAGCAGGATCACCACCGCCGCCGAGAGCCTGCGCGCCAGGAAGTTCAGCATCGCATCACCGCCGCACCAGGTTGCGGATGGCGTCGCCGCCGAGGTTGGCGACCAGGCTCAGCACCAGTACCGCGATGCCGGGGATGCCGGGAACCCACCACTGGCTGAGCAGCTGCGAGAGCGAGCGCGCCGTGTCGGCGCCGAGTTCCGGTGCGGGCGCCCGCTGCCCGAGCCCCAGGAACGACAGCGCGGCGAGCAGCAGCACGACGTTGGCGATGTCCAGGCTGGCCGTAACGATCGCAGTCGGCACGACACCGGGCAGCAGGTGCCGCGTCAGGATCCGCGGGCGCGAGACGCCGGCCAGCTTGGCCGCCTCGATGTGCGGACGGGCGGCCAACGCCTTGACTTCCCCGCGGATGATGCGCGCATAGTAGGGCCACCACACCAACGCCACCCCGATCAGCGTGTTGACCAACCCGGGCCCCAGCGCTGCCACGATCGCGATCGCCACCAGCGCGCCGGGTAACGCCAGGAAGAGGTCGGTCAACCGCATCAGCAACACCGAGTCGACCCAGCCGCCGGTCGCGCCGGCGATCAGCCCGATGGTCCCGCCGATCAGCAGGCCGCTGGCTACCACCACCAGCGCGGACAGCCAGCTCACCTGGATGCCGATCAGTGTGCGGGACAACAGGTCCCGGCCGATCCCGTCGGTGCCGAGGACGTGGCCCGGGCTGAACGGCGGCAGGTTCAGCGCGCCCACCGGCTGGATCGGGTTGTACGGGGCGAGCTGACGGGCGAACACGGCGACGAGTGTCACCAGCCCGAGCAACCCGACCAGCGTCCACGCCATCGGCCGCCCCAGCCGCGCACCGCCGATCGCAACCGGCCGCAGCCGTCCCCGGGTCACGAGCACCGTCGCGGTCACCTCGTGTCCCCACGATCTGTCATGTCGGCTCCTCGCGCAAGCGCTCGTCGGTCATGACACCGCCCCCGCGATCTCGGGCACCGCGGCCAGCAGCGTGCGGGTGTACTCCTCCCGCGGAGCCGCGATCACCTGCTCGGCGGGACCGAGCTCGACGACGCGGCCGTTGTGCATGACGGCGATCCGATCGCCCATCAGCCGGGCCACCGCCAGGTCGTGGGTGACGAACAGCACCGTCATCCCGATGCGAGCCCGCAGGTCGCGGATGAGGGCCAGCATGCTCTTGGCCAGCGACGCGTCCAGCGCGCTGGTCGGCTCGTCGCACAGCAGCACCGCGGGCGGGATCATGGTGGCGCGGGCCAGCCCGACCCGCTGACGCTGCCCGCCGGACAGCTCCCCCGGGCGTGCCTTCGCGACGTCCGGCGGCAGGCCGACCGCCGCCAGCGCCTCGGTCACCCGGGACCGGACCTCACCGCGCGACAGCTTCAGCGACCGCAGCCGCTCCCCCAGCATCTCCCCGACGCTGAGCCACGGGGTCAGCGACGAGCCGGCGTCCTGGAACACCATCTGCGGGCCGCCGGCGCCGCTCAGCGTCACCGTCCCCGACGTCGGTTTCTCCAGCCCGGCGACCATCCGCAGCAGCGTCGACTTGCCCGACCCGCTCTCCCCGACGATCGCCAGCGACTCGCCCGCCGCGATGTCCAGATCTACCCCGTCCACCGCCCGGATCTCGCGCGTCCCGCCCCGCCCCCGCCGGACACCGAACGCGCGGCACAGCTCGCGGATCCGCACCGCCGGTTCGGATTCCGCGACATCGTCTTCGGAGGAGAACCGGTCGTCGCGTGGCATCGTCAACGTCAGCCGCGACGCCAGCAGCGACTGGGTGTATTCATGCTGTGGATTGCGCACCACCTCGGCGGCCGGCCCGATTTCGACCAGCTCACCGCGGTAGAGCACGGCGAGCCGGTCGGCGATCTGGTCGGCGACCCCGAGGTCGTGGGTGATCAGCAGGACCGAGCAGCCGAAGTCGTCGCGCAGCTCGCGCAGCAGGTCTAGCAGCTGCGCCTGCACGGTGACGTCCAGCGCGGTGGTCGGCTCGTCGGCCACGATCAGGCTGCCCCGGAGTGCTTTCCCGTCGCTTCGCTCGCCCAGGCCTGCAACCGCGATCGCCGCCATGACCCGCTGCCGCAGGCCGCCGGACAACTCGTGGGGATAGACCCGCAGCCGCAGCTCGGCGTCGCGCACCCCGACCGTCTGCAGCAGCCGCACCGATTCGGCGTCGTCGTGGGTGCGCTCGCCGATCTGTCTGCCGATGCGCATCGTCGGGTTCAGTGACGTCATCGGGTCCTGGAAGATCGCGCCAAGCAGGTCTCGGCGCACCCGGCGCACCTCGGCGGCCTTGGCGCGCAACATGTCCACCCCACCGACCGCCACCTCGCCCTCGACCTGCGGCTGGGAGGCCTGCGGCAGCAGACCGAGCAGGCTAAGGGCGAGAACGCTTTTGCCCGAACCGGATTCGCCGACCAGCCCGAGGATCTCGCCGGGCCGGATCCGCAGGTCGACACCCTTGAGGACCTGGCTGCGAACACCGTTGCGCACCAGGGAGATCGAGTAATCGCTTACGCTCGCGACGGCGCCGGTCATGACCGCAGCTCCGCGACCGGCGCCGGGAACAGGCTGGGCGCATCCAGCACCGCCCGGTATATCTCACCCGGCGTGGTCAGCCACACGCCCGTGGCCTCGGCGACGTGTTGCAGTGCCCGGCGCACCGCGCGCAGCCGGAACGGCACCCCGCTGATGAAGCTGTGCAGCACGACGCTCATCACCATGGGGTGCCGGGTTGCCGACATCTCGGTGAACTCGTCGACGATCATGCTCTCGAACTCGTGGGCCGATGCCTGCCTGCCGATCATCGTCGACGAGTCGTTGAGTTCGGCGTTGTATGGGATCGCCAGCAGCCGGCCGGCTTTCGTGGCCAGCCAGATGGGCTGGTCGTCGGCGCGCAGATCGAGTACGTAGCGGTATCCGGTTTCGGCCAGCAGCCCCAGCGTCGCCGGGGTGTGGCTGAGCCACGGACTGGACCAGCCGCCGGGCGGCGCGCCCTCGTGCGCGCGGATGCGCTCGGCGACGCCGGAGAGGTAGGCGCGTTCGGCGGACGGCAGCATCCCGGACAGCGAATCGGAGTTGGACCGGCCATGCCCGACGATCTCGGCACCGGCCAGCCGCGCCGCGTCCAGTACCGCGGGGGCCTCGTCATAGACGTCGGTGTTCAGCAGCACAGTCGGTGGAATACCCAGTCCGGCAAGCATATCGAGGATCCGGAAGACGCCCACTCGATTCCCGTAGTCCCGCCACGCCGTGTTCACCAGATCCGGGGCGGGTACGCCGGGCAGCACGTCTTCGGTGTGGCCGTCGCCGAATCGGTAGGACTCCACGCCGACACACACCACGACGGCCAACCGGGCCCCATTCGGCCAGGAGCCTGCCGGTCGGCCCGCCAGCGGACTGTAGGTGTAGCCCGCGGTCATGGCGCCACCCACCGGCTGAAGCCGACGTCGGTCGCGGCCGCTCGGCGGACGATGTGCTGGTAGGCCGGGAGCAGGTGTTCGGCGACGTCGCGGGCGGCGTTGAGCGCGGATCGCTTCGCGGCGAACAGCTCCCGCGCCTCGTTCAGGATTGCCTCCTCGTCGACGGTGGTGACTTGGCCGTTCTCGGCGACGACGCTGCCGCCCACCATGGTCAGCACGACGCCGCGGCCGTCCTCGCAATGCACCAACTGTTCCCTCAGGTCGTTGAGCGGAGTGAACGCGACGGTGTGCAGGTCGACCAGCGCGAGGTCGGCGAGCATGCCGGGCGCGATCACGCCCAGGTCGTCCTCCCGCCGGACTGCGCGGGCGCCACCGGGCCACAGGGCGTCGAGAATCTCTGCGGGCGTGGGCCATTCGTCGCTGTCCAGACCGCTGATGTTGTGGATCAGGCCCGCGGTCTTGGCGACCGTCCACACATTGATGGTGTCGTCGCAGATCGCCTCGTCGGTGCCCAGTGCCACCGGGATGCCGCGCTCCAGGAACGACCGCCACGGCGCCACCCCGCTGCCCAGTCGCAGGTTGCTGACCGGGTTGTGCACGACGGTGGCGCCTGCGGCGGCGATCGCGTCGAGGTCGGCATCGTCCACCCACACCGCGTGGATCACGTTGGTGTGCGGCTTGAGCAGCCCGGCCCGGGCGGTGTAGCCGACCACGGAACGTCCATCGAAGCGCGGTTGTTCGGTCATCAGCGTGCGCTGCACCTTGGTTTCGAGCATGTGTGCGTAGAGCGGCAGCCCGTGGCGTTCGGCGAGATCGTCCAGCGCCGCGAAGTACTCGAGGCTGACCCGCTGCGGCGCCGAGATCGATACCGCGGCACGAATCCGATCATCCGCCGCACCGTGCCAGGTCTCGATCAGATGCTGATACATCTCCAACAGTTGCCAGGATGGCGCGGGTGCAGGCGCGGTGAGGACTTTGCGCACGGCCTCGTCGAGTTCGCCGACGAATGGCAGCTTTTCGGCCTCGGGCAGCTCCGGCTGATCCAGCGCCATGAAGGCCCGGATCCCGCTGTCGCGGTAGGCCGAGGCGACCGCGTCGATGATCTCCGGTTCGGGAAACGGCATCATGAACGCGTCGTCCTGCACACAGGTGATGCCGCGCTGCAGCATCTCGATGGCGCCGAGCATCGTCCGCAGGTACGCCTCCCGCGGGGTGGGGGTCAGCGCGGGTTCGGCGGGCGACTCATAGAGCATGAACAGCTCCAACGGCAGGCTGCGCACCGAACCCTTGAGATGGTTGGCGGTCGAATGGAAGTGGGCGTTGATCAGCCCCGGCACCAGCAGGTGACGCCCGCCGCCCTCAACGACCCTGGCCCCCAACGGGTCCGGCACCGCGCGGACCGCGGCGATCCTGTCGCCCTCGACGAGCACATCCGTCGGACCGGTCATCGCATTCGGGGCGGCGGCGTCGTAGACGTACACCTCGCGGAACAGCACGCTCATGGCAGATCCACCAAACCGACCGGCGGCAGCTCGACATGGGCGAACGTGTTGGCGCGCGAGGTGTTCAGCCCCATCGCCACCAGGCCGGCCGCGATGCCGACACCGGCGGCTACCCCGTCGATGACGGGCAGCCCCAACGTTTCCGACAACGGGTCGGCGAGGTCGGCCAACCCGGCGCAGCCCAGGACCACGGCCTCGGCGTGGCGGGCGGAGCGGGCGGCTGCGGCGAACGCGTCGAGCAAATGGGTCGAACCCGCGGTCAGCTCCGCCACCGGCACGTCGACCGCGAGCACGTCGCAGCGGTGCTCCAGCCCGAGCGCGCGGACCACCCGCTCGCTGTGGGCGATGGTGCGGGCCGGAAGCGTGATGACCACGAAGCGGTGCGCCACCAGACATGCCGTCTGCAATGCGGCCTCGGTCATCCCGACCACCGGGCAGGTCGCGACCTCGCGGGCCGCCGCCACCCCGGTGTCGCCGAAGCAGGCGATCACGAACGCGTCGGTGTCGGCCTGGTATTCGCGGACCAGTTCGATGACCCCGGCGGCGGCGACGGCTTCCTCCGCATGGCTTTCGACGCTGGACACACCGACCGTCGGGTAGATGCCGGTGACGGTCACCCCGGGCCCGGCGACCGCCTGGGCCGCCTTGGTGATCGCAACCATCAGCTCGGCCGAGGTGTTTGGGTTGATGACGGTGACACGGGTCATGACGGCACTCCCGGCACCAGCGCGCTCAACAGTCCGTTGACACCCGGCCCGCTGACGGCGACACGCGCCGCGGCCGCCCCGGCCCGTGCCGCGGCATACGCGTCGCCGCTGCGCAGGTGTTCGGCGGCGAACGCACCGCAGAACGCGTCCCCCGCGCCGGTGCTGTCCACCGGGTCGACCGGGTCGGCGCGAACGAGGATGGGTTCGGGATGCTCGCGGGTCGCGACCAGGCAGCCGGCCTCGGCAAGCTTGACCACGACCACCCGCGGGCCAAGTTCCAGGAAAGCCCTGGCGGCCGTGCGCTCGTCCGCTGCGCCCGCTAGGGCGGTGGCCTCAATTGCACTGGGCAGGAACACATCACAGCTGCGAACCGCCTCGAGCAGCGCCGGCTCGTTCCCGGTGATGTAGTCCTCCTGCGGGTCGAAGTAGATGGTGGCGGCGGTGCGGGGCCGTAGCCAGGCGGCCAGGTCGAGCTGGGCGTGCAAGCCCATCGCCGACATCAGCACGGCGTCGGCGTTCCACGCCGCGGCCGTGACATCGCAGCGGTGCACCGACAACATCTCAAAATGCTCCTCGCCGAGAATCAGATCCCATACCCGACCACCGGCGTCGTCGTAGCGCACGACGTTGCGCACGGTGGGCAGGTCGCGGCGCGGAAGCGTCGCCGGATCGGTCCCCGCGGCGCGGATCGCGTCCAGCAGTTCCGGAGTGGCGTCGGCGCCCAGCGGGGCGAGCATCGTCGGATGCCCGCCGGCCAGCCTGGCGGCGAGCGCTGCGAAAAGTGCGTCGCCGCCGACGGATTCGATGCGTCCACCCGACGGCGAGACTGCCTCGTCGATAGTCAGGTTGCCGATGCAGATCAACCTGTCATCCACGGGCGGCCTCATAAGACGCCAGGCCGAGGTGGTAGCCGACCAGTTGGGCGGGCAGCATATACACCAAGGGCGACAACGGTTCCGGGACCGGTGGCAGGGTGATGACACGGCCGGCAAGACCGTCGAACGCCCGCTCACCCTCGGTGGTGACGACGTAGAGACGTCCGCCCCAGCGCAGCGCGTCGCTGCCCGTGTCGACCGCGCGCGGCACCGACGGGCCCGACGGCGCGAGCAGGAACAGCGGCTCGCCGGCCTTCTGCGAGTTGTAGTGGTGGTACTCCTCGACCTGGATCTCGAGGGCGTGCAACGTCGTGCACTCCTTGACCTTGGCCGCACCGACGATCGCCGACGCCAGATTGGGACCGGCCCCGGAGAACAACACGGTGTGCACCCCGGCGGCGACCTCGTCGGCGGCGATGCCTGCGACCATCGGATCGATCCGGTGCAGTGTCTCGGCCATGGTGTCGGGAAGCCCGTCGAACGCCGCGCGCAAAGATACGGCCAGGTCTGGGACGCGCCACTCGCCGACACGGATGGCCAGTTCCAGCAGCAGCGCCAATGCGGCGGTCGAGGACTGGGTGGGCCAGCCGACCCGGGTGGCCTTGATCGCCAGCGACGTGTCGGCCTCGGCCTGCAACGTAGAACCCGGCGTGTTCGTCAGGGAAACGGTATACGATCCGCGAAGTTGAGCGGTCAGGAGCGCTTCGACGGTGCGGGTGGTCTCCCCGGAACTGGACAGGGTGACGACGGCGGTGCCCGCGTCGGCGAGGCTGGCGTGGTAGTAGGCGAACTCCAGGCTCTGCATCGGTTCACAGGGCACGCCGAGCATGGTTTCCATGGCCCGGCGGGCGGCGATCATGACGGCGAGCGAATCGCCACAGCCCACCAGCACGACCCGGCGGATCCCCTCGGTGAGCCGCTCTGCGATGGAATCCAACGCTGCCCCATTGAACTGCAGCGTTGCCCGAATGGCCGCGGGCTGGCCGAAGAGTTCGGGTCCGGTGGCCTGCACGCGCGATCGCAGCTTGGGGTCGAGCGGGTCGTTGCTGGGCAGGGCGAGGATGTGGGCACGCTCGGCGTCGGCGACCCGTTGCACGACCGCGCGCTGGCGCTCGTCGAGCGGGCTGCCGTTCGGGTCGAGAAGGGGGCTCACAGGAGCGCGCAACGCGCACCACGCTTTCGTTCCTCGGCCGCGGCGCGGCGCGCCGTCATCTCACCTGCACAAAACGGTATACCGTTTGTGTTTCATCGGTGTGACGTTTGGTCCAGCGCGCCGAATGTACAGATGCTGTACACACAAATCGCGAGACGGTGCGCGAACAACCGTACGTTCGGCGCTAAGGCAGGGCTAAGGCTGGGCTAAGGCTGGGTCAGCGCCCCAGCGTGAGATACACGGGCCGCAGCAACTCGGCCAGCGACCGCCCCCGCACCGCGACGCCGATGTCGGGGAGCTGATCGAGCAGGGCCGTCGACGAGGTCATCGGCGGGCTCGGCATACACGCCACGTCCTGTCGAACGAAGAAAGAATCGAGGCAGTCGGTGAGCGGCCTGCCGGACTGCACCGTCCGGTCCGCGGCCGCCGAGCCCGACCGAGCAGCCTGCAGGTTGGCCAGCAGATCCTCACGCTGGCGGCCGCGCCAGGCGAGGATCACGAACGGATCCTCGTCGAACGACTCCGCCAGCAGATAGAAGACGGCGGCCAAGTGCTTGCACGGCACCGCGCTATCCGGGCAGGTGCAGTCGAGCGACACCTCGCGTGCACTCGTGGGGAACAACGACAGGCCCACCCCGTCGAACACGTCCTCCATGTCGCCGGGCATCTCGCTTGCCAACAATGCCGCTGTGTACGAGGCGTCTTCGGCAAGAGCCCGCTCGACCAGCGACCACTCCGCTTTACCGAAGGCTCCCAATCCGATGCGCACCCGGTAGGGCCGCGCCCGACTGCCCTGAACCTCCGCCGTCACAAGGCCGGGGGCGACGTCCAGTGAGATGACCTGCCCCCTGCGCGCGTAGTTGCGCCCACGCTGCAGGCGGCTACCGACCCCGATGTCCTCGAGCACCTCGATGAAGCGTTGAGACCACCAGGTCTGGGCGATGGGACCGCGGGCACTGCGGGCCTTCAGGCCGCCGTCGACCGCACGCGGCCGCGACGGCGGCGGAAACCAACCCGAGCGGGAGTCACTCACCGACGGCTCCTTCCGACAGGGCGAACAGGCTGCGCAGCTCGCCGGTCGTCATCTCGGTCAGCCAACCCTCACCGTCGCCGACCACGAGATCGGCCAACGCCTTCTTCTGCTCGATCATGTCGTCGATCTTCTCCTCGAGCGTGCCCGTACAGATGAACTTGCGCACCTGCACGCTGCGCTTCTGCCCAATCCGGAACGCGCGGTCGGTGGCCTGGTTCTCCACCGCGGGATTCCACCAACGATCCAGGTGCACAACATGATTGGCGGCCGTCAGGTTGAGTCCAGTGCCACCGGCCTTCAACGACAGCAGGAATATCGGCGGGCCCTCACCGGATTGGAAGCGTTCCACCATCTCGTCGCGGCGTTGCTTGGGTGTGCCTCCGTGCAGATAGAGCACGTCCTGCCCGAACCGCGCCGCGAGATGCGGCACGAGCATTTCGGCGAACTCGGTGAACTGGGTGAAGCACAGCACCCGGTCGCCCTCGGCCAGGATCTCCTCCAGGATCTCCTCCAGCCGGATCACCTTCCCGGACCGCGCGCCCACCGGTGACCGGTCGTGCAGGAGCTGGGCGGGGTGATTGCACACCTGCTTGAGCTTGGCCATCGCGGCAAGGACGTTGCCGCGCCGCTGAATTCCCTCACTGTTCTCGATCTTCTGCATCATCTCGTCCACGATGGACTGGTACAGCGAGGCCTGTTCGGTGGTGAGGCGGCAGTACTGCTTGATCTCGATCTTCTCGGGCAGGTCGTCGATGATCGTCGGGTCGGTTTTGAGCCGACGCAACACGTACGGACGGGTGATCGCACGCAGCCGTTCCGCCGGCTCGGTCTGGCCATGCCGTTCGACCGGGATCGCAAAGCGGGTGCGGAACAGCTCCGGCGAGCCCAGCAGTCCGTGATTGAGGAAGTCCATGATCGACCACAACTCGGCCAGGCGATTCTCCACCGGTGTCCCGGTCAGGGCTACCCGGTGGCCGGCGTCGAGCCGTCGGACCGCCCTGGCTGCCCTCGACAGGCTGTTCTTGATCGCCTGCGCCTCGTCCAATACCACCCGGTGCCAGCGGTACCCGGCGAGTTCGTCGATGTCGCGGGTGGCGGTCGCGTAGGTGCTGACGATCAGGTCGGTCGCATCGAGTTGATCGCGCAGCTCCTCGCCGCGCAGGCGACCGCCGCCGTGGTGCGCGTACACCCGGAGGTCCGGGGCGAACTTGGCGGCCTCGCGTTGCCAGTTGCCGACCAGCGACATCGGACAGATCAACAGGCTGGGTCCGAGGTTCGGATCTTGTTGACGGTCAACGGATTCCAGGGCGAGCAGTTGCACGGTTTTACCCAGCCCCATGTCGTCGGCCAGGCAACTGCCCAGCCCGAGCGAGGACAGGAACGACAGCCACGACAGGCCGCGTTCCTGGTAAGGACGTAGGGTAGCGGTGAACGAAGCCGGCGGCTGTACGGGTTGCAGCGACTGGCCGGCGGCCCCGTTGAGCAGGTCGCCGAGCCAGCCGTCGGCCCGCACCTCCGTGACCTCGAGCGGGGTGTCGGTGTCCTCGGCGTGGCGGGCCGCCAACGCCAGGAGTTCGGCGACACTCCCCTTCTCGCTGGGTTTGCGCGCCAGGAATTCCAGTCCGCGGCGCAACTGCTCCGGATCCACCGCCACCCATTGACCACGAAGCCGGATCAACGGCGCTTTGGCCTCGGCGAGCGCGCTGATCTCCTCGGGGGTGAGGGTGTCGTCGCCGACCGCGAGCTCCCAGCGGAACTCGACCAGCTGGTCGCGGCCGAACCTTCTGGTCGTGGCAACCACTCCATCGACCGGCGTGGACGCCGACACCACCAGTCCGAGCTTGTGCCGCCGATCCCACCAGGACGGCAGCAGCACGCCGAAGCCCGCCCCGTCCAGCGCCGGCGCGGCGGCGGACAGGAAGTGGTGGGCGCCGTCGGCGTCAAGGCTGATCCCCGATGGGCACGCCGTCCGCAGACCGGCGGTCAGTTGCGGGTAGATGCGGGCGGCGCGGCCGAGTTCGGTGAGCAGCAGTTCCTGCGGGCGCTCCAGCCACCGCCGCAGGCCACCGTCGTCGTCCCAGGTCTGCTCGGCGGACACCAGCAGGCTCGGGTCCTCCAGGGATTGCAGCAGGAACTCCAGCCGCCAGCCCGAGTCGTCTTCCGTGTCGTCTTCCGTGTCGGTCAGCCGGAACGTCGCCCTGGCCGAACCCGGCCGGTCGGCCCCGATCTCGTTCCACGGCCCGAGCTGCTCGGCCAATGCGTCGAGCTCGCGGGCGTCGGCGTCGAAGCGGCCGTCGGCGGCGGTGAGCGCGGCCAGCCAGCCCTCCGGCGCCGGCAGGCGTTTGGGTCGCGGGCCCCGCCTCGGCGGGAGCAGTTCGCACGCCGGCGGCACCACATCGCGGACCGCCGCGTCGACCATCGCGCGCAGCGCCGCCGCGGCGAGGGCATGGGGATCCGGTGCGCCCGACTCGGCGCGGCAAACGGGCGGCATCGCGGCGGTCAATGCGTTGAGCGCCATGGCATCCGGGCCTTCGACAACGGGACGCCAGACGGCGGCAGGCCCGTGTTCGTCGCGGTCGAGTGCCGGCACGATCCGCCCGCGCTCGACAAGATCCCGCGCGAAGGTTGCCAGGTCGGCGAAGTAGCCGATGGACGCGCCGTACCGCACATCCGCGGCGGGCTGGGCCAGGGCGGCCAGCGCCGACTCCGCGGGCAGGGACATTACCGGAACCGTCCATGCCAAGAGTGTGGGCGGAGTCCGCGGTGCGGGCCGCGGGGTGATGCGCAACAGCTCCGGCGAGTCCATCGGCGCCGACCGCAACGACGGCAGCAGCAGGGTCACGGTGCCGGGCTTGCCCGGGTGGATTCCCGCGATCACGTCGGCCGACGCGGCGAACGGATGCGGGCGGGCCGTGCGCAGCGCCTGGCTTGGGCTCTTCACCGCGAGGGTGGAGTCTTCTGCCCACATCGACAGACCGTTGGACCACAGCCCGTGCAGGACCAGCATGCAGCGCCTCTTTCGTGGATGTGCGGCCAGGCTAACCGGTCGCGGTGACAGCGACCGCGCCCCACGCCGGGCGGGGCCAGGCACACGGGCGCGGCCGGGCAGACGGGCGCGCCGAATGTACGGAAGTTGTACACAAATCGCGAGAAGGTGCGCGAACAACCGTACATTCGACGCGGAGGCGGCGGGCGGCGCAGGCGCAGGCGCAGGCGCAGAGGCGGCCTCTACTGCTGCGGGGCAGGCGTCAGCACGCTGAAGATGGCGCCCTGCGGATCGCTCACCACCGCGCAGCGCCCGACCGACGGAATGTCGAACGGCTGGGCCACCACGCCACCGCCCGCTGCAGCCGCCGCAGCCGCGGTCGCGTCGGCGTCGTCCACCGCGAAGTAGACATGCCAATGGTTGGGCACGCCGGGCATCGGCGGTCGCGCGCAGCCGCCGACATCGACTCCGTCGACCTTGAGCAGCGTGTAGGTCTGCCCTGGCCCCATCTCCACCGACGCGTGCGATATGCCGACCACTGCGTCGAGGAACGCCAGTGCGGAATCCGGGTTGTCCGTGAGCAATTCATCCCAGATGAGGGTCCCCGACTCGTTGACGAGCGTTGCACCGATGCGCTCATTCGCCTGCCAGAACGCCACGGTCGCGCCGGTGGGATCGGCGGCGACAGCCATCCGGCCGGCGTCGCCGATGTCGAACGGCTGCATCAACACCTGCCCGCCGGCCGGCGCAACCGCGGCGGCCGTCGCGTCGACGTCGTCCACCGCGATGTAGGTGTTCCACATCGGCGGCCTGCCCTCGGGGACGCCGGGGGGCATCGGCGCGATCGCCGCCACCGTCTCGCCGTTCACCGTGGCCATCGAGTACACGGCGCCCGGCATCGGAAGGTCGTCGTACTCCCATCCGAAAAGCGAGGCGTAGAACTGCTTCGCCCCCGCCTGATCGGTGGTCTGCAGGTCAACCCAGTTGGGCGTGCCCTGGGCGTATTCGGTCCGCTTCGGCATGAGAGATCCCTTCTACTTGGCAGATGCAACAAAGGCTGGGCGACGGCCGGTGAACGCGATCAGCCGGTCCAGCGCTGCGGCGTCGGGCGCCGGGTCGACCTGATCGGCGAATCCGGCGTAGCCCCGCGCCGCCGGGGTGATCACCCGATTGGCAATCCCCAGCACGTACTCCGACACCGGATCGGAGACGGTTACGGACGTTCCCGTAGCCTGAGCGAAATCCCAAGCGTGGACCAGGAATTCGAGCGACAGGATACCTGCGGGCAGCACGGCTGGCACTTCCGCCGCGGCCAGCTGCACGGTGCCGGCCAGGCCCCGCTGCCGCCATGCCTCCAGGGCCGCCTGGGCGGCGTCGGCCACCTGGGTCTCCAGCGGGGCGTTCTTGTCGTGCGGCGGCAACGCCGCGTCCGCGGCCGCGCCGATCGTCGCGATCGAGCGCAGGAGGTGATCCGCCAGCGCCGCGACGTCGTATTCGGTACAGGGCGTTCGCTTGCTCAGATCCGATACGTCCAGCCCCCGCAGCAGGTTCTGCAGGACCGCCAATGTTGCCTCGGCGCTGGACAATTCGTCGAGCTGCTGGGGTGCCGCCGCCCACTCGTCGGCACCCGCATCGCCGCGCGTGCCCGCGACGACCAGCCGGTCCAGGTAATGGTTCCACCCCTCGGCGTGGCGGGCGGCCTGCTCGTCGGTCAGGCCGTCGTGTACCAACCGGACCTCCGTCCCGCCGTCCACCGGCGTCAGCGTGACCGTCACCGTCGATCCGCCCGGGTGGGGATCGCCGTCGGTCCAGCCCCAGGTCAACACCACCCGCCTGCCGGGTTCCATCTCGACGACGCTACCCGCGGCGATGTGGCCGGGGGTCACGGTCCACCGGTACTCGCCTCCCGCGCGCAGTTCCAGCCGGGCGGTGACCGCCAGCCAGCGCCGAAGCCGGTCAGGCTGGGTGATGAGCGCGAACGTCTGCGCCGGATCCAGCGGCACGACGACGGACTTGTCGAACGGCATCGGTCACGTCTCCTTCTGTCGGGGTCGGGTGGCGTCGGCGACGAGGCGGTCGAGTTCGGAGCTCCAGAAGGATTCGAACATCTCCCGGAGCCGCCGCATCCCCTCCCCGTCGAGCCGGTAGTACCGTTCACGTCCCCGCTTGCGGGCGGTGACCAGCCCGACTTCGGCGAGGATCCCCAGATGCTGCGATATCGCGGAACGGGTGACGGGGAACTGCGACGCGAGTTGCGTGACGGTGCACTCGCCTGATGCCAGCAGTTGCAGCAGCCGACGCCTGGTCGGCTCCGCTGCGACCTCGAGCACGTCGAGCACACGGTAATACGTTAGTCATTCCTAACGTATTACGTCAATCGTCGAGCAATTCAAAGGCGGGGTGGACTCCAGCGAAGGTTCGTGCCACGGTGGAAAGCGGATGTCCATTTCGACCAGGAGGTGCGACACCATGGAACAGCAACAGCAACAAGCCGCTCAGACCTGCCCGGACTGTCACGCGCTGACCGCAGACCTGGCGGCACACAAGCAGTGGCATTCCCGGCTCGTCCACGACATCGCCACCGCCGTGGACACGGACGTGACGCGACGCGTGGGAGCCCATTAGGAGAGCACGCGTGGTCTGCGTTACACAGGGCGCAACGACGGCTTCTCGCGCTGCGAGCACATCCTGCTTTCTGGGTTCTGAGTTCACAGTGTTGCGCGAGTAGTCAAATACCTGCGCTGCATGGGAATGCCTGCAGTAGCTTCGGGGCGCTATCGGCCGAACGCCTCTCACGGGGTGCCCTGGCGGGTTCCGGGTGTCTTTCAGCATATCGACAGCCGATGTTCAGCTGGCGGATCGTTGGTCGGGTGCGCATGACTCCGGCGGCAAACCGCTGAGGTTCAGTTGATGTGTTTGTCTCACAGTGCTCCGTGCTGCCGGTAGCACCCCGGAAACAAGTAGCTCTCTACTCATGCGCCCGATCGACGAGGTGCCTACCGTCGAAATTCACCACAAGGACCGCGTCCTCGGTCGCGAGGGCTGCCGCGGCTTCCTCGTCACCCGTGATCAGGCATCGGAGTGAGAAGTACTGGGAATGGCCACACGAGAAATCACGTTCTCCGCAACGTATTTGACGCTTGTCGAGGAGTTCGCACTGTGCATCGGCGGTCGTCGGGTGCCGATCCCGCCGATATCCGAGCGGGTGCTGGCCTATCTTGCGCTGGCAAACCACCCCGTGGCGCGGGCGCGGCTGGCCGGTTCGCTATGGCCCGACTGCACCGATGACTCCGCGGCGAAGCGGCTCAGGACCCTGTTGTGGCGCCTGCGCCAGGTCGACCGCAACCTGGTCCGAATCACCGGCGAGCGAATCTGCCTGGATCCCGATGTCGCAATCGATATTTGCGAACTGAGCGAACTGGCACATCGACTGGTACACGCCCCCGACAGTGAATCCCTGTCCCAACTGCAACTTCTGATCGATCGCGTCGAAGTCTTGCCCGACTGGGACGACGACTGGGTGGTAGCCAGCCGAGAACGATACCGGCTGGCACGCCTTGCCGCCCTGGAGAACGCCGCACACACCCTGCTCGACCGACAACAGCCAGGACCGGCGTTGATCGCAGCGCTGGCCGTGGTCCAGAGTGAGCCGCTGCGGGAAAGTGCACGGCGAATCGTGATGCGCGTCCATCTCGCCCAGGGCAACGCCGTCGAAGCGATGCGCGAACGTCACCGCTACCGACGACTGCTGCGCTCCGAGTTCGGCGTCGAACCGTCGGCCGAGATGGAGGAACTCCTCGCCACCTGCTACCGGTAGTCACCGAACTCGCCGTCGTTGCGCTGGTGTCCCCGGAGCAGACCTGCCCTGATCGTCGGCCACTCCGAGCGAAGAGCGCGGGTCAGCGCCGCTGCCACCGACTCCAGTTCGGCCTCGTCGTCGAACAACTCCCCGGCCTCGAACATGTCCTCGTACTGATGTTCCCATTCGGTGTCCTCGAACGCCTCACCCGCGGCGCCCGGCGCCAGGACGCGAACCGCGCCGGCCGGCAGACCTATAGCCGGTCGCTGGATGAAGAACGCGTTCTTCAGCTGATTCAACTGGGCGACCTCACCGATCCATTTCCACTTCTTGGCTCCGGCGAAGGCCAGGGTGTACTGACGCCATTCCGCGGTGCTCGGATAGCGCCCGTGCTTCTGACGGAAATAGACCCTGGTGGAGGCGAACTGGGTGGACAGCCCGATCCCCGGGTTGGCCAGCCGACCGGTCAGCGCGCGGGTGGCAAGTTGCCGCGCTGACAGTTTCACCGCACCCCACGGCGCCTTCTGGATGTCGAGATGCCGCTTCAGCTGGCCGCGAGGAATGTCGGTGCCCGGGTAGGTGCCCCCAGTCCTGACGAATTCGCTTGGCGGACGGTGCATGTGCCGGGCGGCCGCCTGCGGGTTGCGCAGCACCGGCTGCAGGGTGGTCGAGTAGGCCCGGATGAAGCTGCTGAAGCTCAGGTAGTCGTCGTACGTGAACAGCGCATAGCGATTGAACATCGCCCACAGCACGGCGGCGTTGTCCACGTTGTCCTCGCCGCCGGCCTCGTGCACGAGCAGTTTGGCGGTCCATACCAGATCCTCGGCGGTGAACTGGTAGGACCAGGTGCGGGTCGCGGTCCGCACCACAAGGCTGCCAAGAGCCACGTTCGGTGAATCGACCTCCCACTCGCCGGCGTCGTCGACCTCCCACTCGCCGGCGCCGCCTTCGTCGGCCCCCTCTTCCTCACGCATGTCGACGAACTCGCCATCGTCGAGTTCGTCCACGTAACCGACGTCCTCCGCTTCGGTGACATCCTCGAAGGTTTCGAATTCGTCCGACCCGGTGTGCGATCCCTCGTCCCATTCGTCCTCCCGGGCCACTGCTCGTTCCGCCTGAGCGTCGGGCATATCGGCCGAGGCATCGATGAGCAGTCGCCAGCCGTAGTTGCGCGGAATGGCGAAATGGTCGTAGTTGCTCGCCTCCACGCGATACCACCGCGCGAGGTCCCCGAGGTGTCCGGCCAGTTGATCGCGCAACCGCAGGCTGTGAGGTCTGGTGCCACCGCGGACCCGACCCTGGTAGAAGACGCGCAGCGCTCCGCCCTGCGTGCGCATGTATTCGTCAGCCGACTGTGTCCCCAACGCCTGCAACGCCTGTCGATCCCGGGCGATGCGGTTACGCGCCCATGTGGCCAGTGTTCCGGCGTCCTGATAGAGGGCGTCGAACACATGGACCTGATGGGGGTCGGTGTGCTCGAGGATCTTCAGCAGCGCCGCTCCGCCACCCGAGTGGGCGGTGAGGATCAGCCGGCCGACGCGGGGCGGCGGTCCACCGACCTGCTTCGCGAACCGCTCCAGGGCAAAACGGATGAGGCTGTCCAGTCCGTCTTTCGTCACGATCCGAGGGAAGGTGAACTTGTTGTATCCGTACTTGTAGGTACCGTCTTTCTGCTTGTACTTCTGCGTGACACCGGTGTCGTGCCCGCGGGGCAGCACTGTGAGCGTCGGACGTGAGCGCCGCTGGGCGCTCTGCGTTGGCGACAGATCCACGCCGCTGACGGGCCTGATGTCGTCGAGCACCTTCGGACGGGGATACCAGTAGCCGTGCAGGTGTACCACGACATCGATCGCCTCGGGAATCGCGGACATGGTGTTCCAACCCAGCACGAGGTCGTAGGACGGCCGGGTGCCGCGATGCGCCGACAGCAATGGCACACTCTGTACCTTGATCTCACCCGCCGAGATCGCGCCGCTTGCGGTCTCGTCCTCCCACGCTTCTGCACCGACGGGACGCCGGTAGGTCCAATGCCAGGCTTCGGCTTGGTACGGATGGAACCCGAAATGCCGGGCATGCGTGGTCAGCCACTTGTGGAACCAGGACTTCGCGCCGATCTTGCCCAGCCCGCCGTGCCGGCGATCACCCGTCCCGAAGTCGATGGCCAGTCCGTCCTGGTGATTGCTGAAGCCCGGCGCCGCAATCCATTTCGCCATCTCCGTGGCCATCTTTGCGACGGCCGTCGGCCCGAAGTCGCCACGGCGCAGCCGTCCGGAGTCGAGCATTTCCTTGTAGTAATAGGGAAAGCCGCCGGACCTGCCTTTGCCCTGCCAGATGACGAACTGATCACCCGCCGACCGGTAGGCGCTGACGATGCCGATCGTCACGCGGTCAGCCAGGCCCGCGGCGGCCAGATCCACCCGGGCCTGAGCGAGCATCTCACGCGCGGCCGCCGCGGCATCCGGACGCGCGGTGTGCCTGCCCTCGATGGTGGCAACCTGCGGCAGATCGGCCGTGTACGTCCCGGTCGACTTGGCTCCCTGACGGTCGTAGACCGCACGCATGAACGCGAGTTCCTCGGCGGACCTGCCGGGCCATTGCAGCCTGCTCGCCGGGTAGTCCCCCGCTGCGCCGTCCTCATCGTCGAAGGACCCTGACACTTCGAACTCGTCCTCACGGCTACTGGAAGCACCCTTTCGGTATTCCCAATGCCATTCCTCCGTGGGTATCGACTGGAATCCGAACAGCTCCGCATTCTGCCCCAACCAGTGATGAAACCAACTGTCCCGCCATGCCTTTCGTGCACGCGACGTCGTCGAGTTCCTGACCGCGTGGCCAGCGGTGCGATCCTGGCGGAAGTCGATCGCGATGCCGTTCTGGTGGTTGCTGTAGCCCGGGGCCGCGATCTTTCCGCGCAAACCGAATCCACCGGGGTCGAGCATGTATTCGACCGCGCGTTGGGAATGCGGACCGTCGGGCAGGCTCGCACGGGCGACGCGGGTCTGGTTGTAGTAATCCTTGAAGTAGCCCAGCCAGAGTTCTCGCTGGCGTTGACTGCCGCGATAGCCGCTGTTGACGCCGAGTCCGATCGTGCGCAGCGCGTCGGCATTGCCGGCTCGCTTGGCAGTTGCCAAGTCCGCGTGAGCCGCCCGCAGCAGGCGGCCCGCCGCAGCAGCCGTGTCGGGGAACGTCGTGACGTTCGTCCCCGGGATCGTCACCAACCTCTTCGCCTCATCGGTCGAGAGGTCTCGCAGCGGTGCGCCGCGCCGCTTCCTGGTGTGTGCGAGGTGTGCAGCCAGCACCCGCTCACGGAACTGGAGCTGTTCGGCCGAGCCCGTCCAGGTCGGCGATTCGAACTGCTCGGCCTCATCCAGTTCTGCCTCGTCCGATCCGAATTCGGGTTCCGCGTATTCGAATTCGGTCCCCTGTGCATCAACCTCGTGTGCATTGGCCTCGTGTGCATCCTCGGCACCTTCACCCAACATGTCGGCGAAGCTGGGCGACTCAGCGACGAGAGCGGCGAACGGCGATTCGAGCGCCGGCGTGGCCTCGTCGGCTTCCGGCTGCGCTATCCGACCCGCGAAGGGCGAGATCAACGTGTCGGTGGCCGATTGCCCATTCGTGGACACGGTCATGATCAACTCCTACGGGTCTCACCGATGTCCATTGGTGGCGGCGACGGCGGGCACGGGATCGGGAGTCGGGATCCGCAGCGGCTGCGCGCTGAGCACACCGGCCGTGTTGCCGATCGGCCGGTCCTTGACTCGATCACCGGTGGCCGACTGCCACAGGTCGATGATCTGGTTCATATCCCGCACCAGCTGTTGGTTGACCCCACCCGCCAGCGGCACGTACAGCGTCTCGGCCTTCTCTCCGGTGTCGAAGTCGCCGAGCTCGATCATCCGCAGCAGCGTGGACATCAGGTCGGCAAGGTCGAACAACTCGCGTGCGCGCGGAGCCGGTTGCATGCCCACCAGCTGCGCGATCCTGGCCAGCCGGTCGGCCTCGCTGGTGGCGTCGGCCCGCAGGTCCTGCACGATCGGGCTGTTGCTTGCCAGCGTCAGGTGGAACCACGACATCGTCGAGACGTAGATGAACTCCTCGCGGGCGAGCTGGCCGCCGCGCCTGCGCATGTTCATCATGTCCTTCAGCGCGCGAGCGAGCAGTGCGATGTACTCCCGGTCGGTGGCGTTGGGCCCGGTTTCGTTGCGCGCGTTCTCGATTCCCAACCACACCTGTCGGAGCAGCTCGGTCCACTTCTCCCGGAACCCGGAATTCACCCCGCCACCGATGTCGGACTTCCACGTCTCACCGCCGCCGGATCCGGCCCACCGGCCCGGGACCGGGTGAGGCAGGTCCAAGGCGAACATCCGCCAGTAAGCATTGCGCTGGTTGACGCGGTCGTACGGACGCACCTCGCTGACCGCTCCGCTGATCGAGAACAGCGGCGGGTCACGGAAGAACAGCTCCTCGGTCGACCGCAGCCACTTGATGCTGGGCGCACTCAGGGTGTTCAGCGTCTCACCGACGAGCAGGCGGCGCACCACCTCGGCCATCACCTCGAATACGCCGGTCGACTCGATGAGGTAGGCGTAGATCAGGTGGTCCCACACCAGCCCGGCGGACGTAGTCACGACCCCATCGTTCTCGGTGACGATCCGGTAGGCCCGGTTCGTGAACACGTCGGGGTCGACAACCTGACCGCCGATGAAATCGATACCCGCCGGGGCAATCTCCTGCTCCTGCGAGTAACCGATCACTTTGGGACGCGGCAGATCGAGGATGTCGACGATGTCCACGTCGCTGATGAAAGGCGGCCGCGAAGAGGTCGGATGTCCGAAGGACGGGACGGTACTCGCCGACGCCCACGCCTCGTCGAGCCAGCGGCTGAGTTGCATGGGATGAATACGGAACACGTCGGTGGGGCTGCCCATCAGCCGCGCAAGGTTTCTGAACATGTCGGTCTCTTTCAGTCGTCTGTTCGGGTGCGGGTCGATCGAGGTGCGACCATCCGCGGGCCGACGCGCAGCGGTCGGTCGTCCTCAGCGAGAAGTTCGATACGGCCGATGTCCCGGCCCTTGGAAGCGCCCAGGACCACGTCGATCTGGTCGCTACCGACCCAACTCAAATCCGTGATCACCTCCGGGTCCTTGGCGCCGTCGACCTGCACCGATACCTTCGCCACACCGTCCGGAACGCCGATCAGAGCAAGCGAGGCCGGATTCCCGAGGGATCGGCGTGCACTGACCAGATTGTCCTTCTGGAACACATCACCGGCGCGGCCCATCATCTGCCCGATCGCCCGGTAGTTCAGGATCGTTCGCAGTTGCTCCACGCCGGCTTCGCGGTCGTCGGTTCGTTGCGCACCGCGTTGGTCGGCCCGCGCCAGCATCCGGGTGTTCTGCTCGAGGTTCTGGCTGAGGACCTCGATGAGCTTCTGGATCACGACGTCAGCCGAGGGCGCAGGCGCGTCGCCGTTGCTGACCGGAGACATTTCCAGCACCTCGTGCACGGTTTTGGCGGTCGTGGTTTTCCGAGGTGGCCGTACCGACTTGCTCTCCATGGGCGTTCCTTTCTCAAAGGTGTTGTCAGGCAATACGAGCGGTGGGCTCGGCGGACAGGCCGGCCAACCAGACCTGCAGCGTCTTGCGATGGGCGGCGGCGTTGACCGGATCGGCCGTCGACCGCGTCGACAGCCACGACAGGATCTCGATCGAGTTGCGCCGGGCGAGGTATTGCGATGTGAGCAGCGCCGGACCCGCCTGGTGCGCGAGCGCATCGAGAGCCGTCGGCGACACCCGCGTGGGGTCCGACAGCGCACTCAGCGGTCGTCCGCCGAAGGCGTCCATCGGTCGCCGGGTGCACACGTCGACGATGTCGCCGAACGCCCCGACACTCAGCCGCGCCAGGGCGCCGATATCGGCGGGTGCCTTCGACGGCGGGTGGCGCTTGACCCACGCCGCGGCCACCGCGTCCCACGGACCGGCGCCGAACCAGCTCCTGCACAGCGCCGTGTTGAGCATGACCCGGATCCACGGAAACGGGTGTGGGTCACCGGGGATCGTTCGGTACACGCCGGCACTGTCGCCGTCGACGACGTTGGCCAGCGGTGCCAGCGGGGCCCAGCCCGCCTGCACGAAGGCGTGCACGTCGGCGGCGACCTCGCTGGCCCAGCCCCGCCAGGTCGACGCGAGCTCGGCCGATCGCGGCGCGAGGACGCGATCCAGGCAGTCGGCAAGTTCACCGGTCCAGCCGGTCAGGTGGGCGACCTGGTGTCCGGTCTCGTGCAACAACGCTGTCGGGCACCACAGGTTGTGGCGGGTCAGCTTGATCGCGGCGACCGGTGACACACTGGTCCGGTCCCAGAGGCGGACGTCGGCGCGCAGGATGGCTGCGCCAAGTCCCTTGTCCACGTACACCATTGCGGTCGGTGCCACGATCCCCAATGGCCTCAGCATCCGTTCGAGGCTGTCCGCGGCGATCACGTCCAGTCCGCGCAGTGTGCCCGCCAGCGTCGGGTTCTTTCTGGAACCGACTGCGTCGCCGTAGAAATCGAGCACGGTTTCGACCTGCAGGTAGTGCCTGCGCAGCCGCAGCAGCCGTCGCCGCACTTCCGCGGCCGCATCTCCGCGGGCCGAGCCACTCGACACCGACGCCGCTTCGCGCGACAGCTCCGCGACCGCGGCGGCCAGCCGGTCCCGCACCCGCATCCGCAGGTATTCCTCGAGGCTGGCCCACGCCGCCGGGGAGGCGACGGAGTCGAGATCGGCCAAGGCGTCGCAGGCGAAGCGCCAGTGGGCGATCTCGTCCATCACCTGGTCACGCTCCGCGGCCGCGGGGTCAGTCACGGCGGTGTCCGGGGCGGATGGTGAGCGCCGGACTGCCCGGTCGCCCGTCGAGCAGGGCCGTGCGATCCGGGTACGGGAACGCGAACGTCAGCGTGATCCCACTCGCGGGGTCCTTGGCCGCGCTCGCCAGCGTCGCGGCCGCGGCGGGAAGGTCTTTGGCGACGGCGGTGAGCATGGCTTCCGCCAGGGTGTCCGCCATCGCGAGACACCGATCGTCGGACAAAGGGTGCGTGGCGTTGAGGGCACGGCTGCGCCCCAGCCGCGCCGCGATCCCCCGGCGCGCGGCCGGACCCAGCAACGTGCGGATGGTCGCGACCACCTGTGTGTGCGCCTGCTCGGCGAGCTGACCCGCCATCACGTGCGCGGCACGCTCACCGATGCGCAGGTGCACCCGCAGGACCGGTTGAGCCGCAACGACATCCAGCCGCAGCGCGATGCGGCGCACTCTCCGCCCGGCCGAACGGCCCGCGGTGACAACCCGGAAGTACCGCAGGCCGGGCGCAGCCATCCTGGTAGCCCCACCGCGAACCGCCGGACGGCCCAGGCTGGGGGCGTGCAGCAGCACGCCCGCGGCGTGCGGCGTGAGTTCGCCGAACTCAGTGCTCGGCGCCCATTCGGCGGACATGGGATCGGTTGCGGCACCGGACAGATGACCGAGCTGGGTACCGGGGATCGCCTCGTACAGATGCACTTCTGCCTCCGCCGGCCACACCGTCACACCCTCGTCGAGGAGGCGGTCCTCCAGTGTTTCGTCGTTCTCGAACATGATCGCGCGCGCGGCAGGCCGGCTCAGCAACACCCGGTGCGGGCGGGTGTGGGCCCGGTAGCGGAAGTGCGGGCGCGCTCCCCTTGGCATCATGACCCAGCCACCGCGCTCGGCTTCGGCTTCACCCTCTTCGAGATCCGCCCGGAGCATCCGCGCAGGCAGGTATCGGGCGGCGGCGTCGGCGAAGGCTTCCTGCACCTCCGCGCGCACCCGCAGGTCGTCGGCCAGCGACTCTTCTGGCAGTGAAAGCACCTGGCGGACAGTCTCTTCGACGGTCGACACGAGCGCCTCCAGGCCCAGTGTGGCCGAGGTTTCATGTTCGAGCTGCAGGAGTTTCATGCCGGCATCGGCGATGTGGGGCGCCAACTGGCCCGCCGCCTGACCGCCGATGTAGGGCGCAATGAACGCCGCGACCGGTTGCGCGAGCATCCCCTTGATCCGGTCCCGTCCGATCATGCGGGTCGCGGTGCGGATGAGCGGCATCGCGGCCATGACGGCGGGGATGAACTGCTCGATCTGCACCACGGGTGCTTCACCCGTCGTGGCGGTTCGAAGGTCGTCGACCAGCCGGGCCCGTGCCTCGCCGAGCGCCCCGATCGGATCGTCGGCCGCGGCGGCGGCGGCCTCGTCGGCGGCGGTCAACACCCGGTCGAACGCCGCCGAGTTCGGGGCCGTCAGCGCCTGGGCCACCTGCCGGTCGAAGTCGGCGCTGAGTTCACCGGCGGTGGCGGCGCCCCCGCCGGTGAGCCGGGCGGCCAGCGTTCGGGCCGGTCCCTGCAGCGCCGGGGGCAACCGGTTGACGACGGTGTTCACCACGCGCTGGACCAGCGGACCCACCAGCTTCTTGAGCAGACCGGTGATCTGGCCGAGTCCGGCAATCCGGCCGACCGCCGCCAGCCCCGTTTTCACCGCGCTCTTGAGTTTGCTCCCAAGTCCGCCGAGGAACTGCTCGGTGGCGGGGCTGACCGGCTCTGTGTTGAATTGTGCTGTGGCAAGGTCGATCTCGGCCTCGGTGAGCGAGTCGAGCGCGCGGTCGGCGAATTGGCTCTCCAGGTGATCGAGCAGGCGGTGGGCATCGTCGGTGACTCGCCGACCCCACGCCTGCAGATGGTCGAGCCCGCCCTCGGATTCGGTCGCCCACGGCGAGGACAGTTGCAGGGCGGCGGCCTCGTCGACAAGCGCCTCCACCGCCTCGTCGAATGCCTCGTCCTCGAGCTCGTCGAACAGCCGCTCCTGTGCGTCCTCGTGCTCGCCGAGCCCGCGGCTGACCACGGAGCCTGCGAACGGTGAGACCAGGCCCGCGACGGGAGCGTCCGCGAACGGGGTGCTCGCGGGTACCTCAGCGAGGTAGCCGCCGCCGAGGAACGGCGAACCGGTCGGCGCGGCCCCGTTGCCGTTGCGGGCGTAATGATCTTGGGCGAGAACCGACTCCATGACGACCTCCTGGATGGGCTTGCCGTCACGCTAGGTTCACCGGGTCTCCCCAACGTCACGGGCGCGTCCCCGGATCGCCACCGGCGCGCCCCGGGCCGGCCTGCGGTAGCCTCGCGGCCATGGGGCCGGAGGCGGAGTTCACCCACGAGGCGGCCGATCCTCACGATGCGCCGGTTGCGCTCGCACCCACGAGTCCCGTTGCGGCGAAACATCGCTGGGGCCTGGGCGCCTATGTCGTCGTGGAGCTGGCCTACCTGCTCACCTCGGCGGCGTTCCTTCCGCTCCTCTCCGGCGGCAGCCCGCTGCCGCTGTCGACCGTCCTCGTGGCGGTGGCCGCACCTTCGGTGATCGCGGCGGGTCTGGCCCTGCTGATCACGATGATTCGCGGTAACGGCCCCGGACCCGATTTGAGGCTGTTCTGGTCGGGGCGCGCGGTGGGGCTCGGCCTGATGTTCGGCTTCGGCGGGCTGTTCTTCATCGTTCCGGCCGCGATGCTGTACGCGACGGCCGTCGGGCCCGACGCGACGTCGGCCGCGGGGGCGGCGTTCGGCGGCTTCCTGGCCGCCTGGCCATGGGCAGTGGCGGTGTTCGTCCTCGTGGTGTTCCTCGCGCCGGTCTGCGAAGAGATCGTCTACCGCGGCCTGCTCTGGGGTGCGGTGGAGCAGCGGTGGGGGCGGTGGGCCGCGCTCGCGGTCACCACGGTGTTGTTCGCGGTGGCCCATCTGGAGTTCGAACGGACCCCGCTGCTCATCCTGATCGCGATTCCGATCGGGCTCGCCCGGTTGTACTCCGGCAGCCTGTTGGCCAGCATCGTCGTGCACCAGGTGGTCAACCTTCTGCCGGGCGTCGTACTGATGCTCAGTGTCGCCGGTGCCATCCCACCGGTCTGAGAAAGCCAGTCAGCGAAGTACTCGCGGTCGGAGGAGTTCACCGCGCCCCGCACCGCCGCCGCCGGCTGGTCGACACGCGAACTGTCCTCGGGCAGTTGAAGAACCGAGAATCGCAGCGGGCCCTTGGTGGTGTTCACTAACGACTTGGCGCCGGGCGCGAGTTCATCGCCGTCGATCTGCTACCGCCCACGTCCCCCGCGCGACCGCCGCCGTCACCAGCACGTCGGTCGTGATCACGTCGGAACGTGCGCACTCGGGCGCGTCGGACCCGGGGTGGGACACAGTCAATCGATGCTGCATCAGCGCGGGACTTATCGCACGCCGATACGCGATCTGCGTGCGATAAGTCCACGCCCAGCGACGCGAGAAGTGGTCCCGATGTAGATTCTGGAAATGAGAGACGCCGCGACCGGCTCGGTGCTGCCGGCGTGAACGAAGCTGCCCCGCCGCTGGATCCGTTCGGCGCGGGTCCGATCGCGGTGCGGTTCTCGGCGCCGCGCACCGGCAATGACGATGTGCGCCACGTCCGGCAGCGGCTGCGCGACATCGCCGACGGCGCGACGGGTGAGCTCGACCTGATGTGCCCACCGCCGACGGCTGCGTTCGGATCCCGCGACGCGCTGCTACCCGGCTATGGGCGGGCGTGCGCCGAGGTCGAGGCGCTCGGGTTCGCACCGATGGTGCGCCCGGTGGGCGGGCATCTGGCGATCTATGACGAGGCGGCACTCGTCGTCCACCTCACCGCACCCCATCCCGCCGCGCGGGATCACATCACGCAGCGCTTCGAGGCCTTCGCGCACGTGCTCGTCGACAGTCTGACCGGATTCGGCGTCGACGCGCGCATCGGGCCGGTGCCAGGTGAGTACTGCGAGGGGAAGTTCAGCGTCAATCGCGCGGGGACGGCGAAGCTCGTCGGCACCGGCCAGCGGCTTTCGCGCGGAGGCTACGCATTCAGCGCGGTCGTCTCGGTGCGGGAATCGGTTCCCGTGCGCCGGGCACTCGAAATCGGTTATGCGGCTTTGGATCTCGATCTGAAACCGGAGAGTGTGGGTTGCGTCGCCGATACCGCTCCCGACGTGACGGTCGCCGATATGCGCCGCGAACTCGTCGCGGCATTCGGCAGGGTGGTGTCGCTGGCCGACGCGTCGACGCTCCGCGTCGGCTCATGACCGCCGTCGCCAGGTCGTTCCCCCTGCCGATCGCAGGCCATATCAGTGCGGGCGGAGGGACTCGAACCCTCACGCTCTTTCAAGCACGGGCACCTAAAGCCCGGGTGTCTGCCAATTCCACCACGCCCGCAGCGTCGCGATCGTATCGCTTTGACGGCGCCCGCCCCGCGTCGGGCGCCCGGGTGTGTCTCGGACGAACCGCGGCCCGAGCCGCCCGCCGTCGCCCCGGCGAGGGAAACGGTCGTTGGGAGCCCACCCGTACTGTCGCGGTACCGTGGAGCGGTGTCCACTACACATCGTAGGAGGCCGGCACTGGTCGTGCTGGTGATCCTCGCCGCCGTGGGCTGCCTGGCCCTGGCCTGGTGGCAATGGACCCGCTTCGAGTCGAACTCCGGCACCTTCCAGAATCTCGGATATGCCCTGCAGTGGCCCTTCTTCGCCGGATTCTGCGTCTACGCGTACTACAAGTTCGTCCGCTACGAGGACGCCCCGCCCGATCCGAACCCTGGCACGGATATGACCGAACTGCCCGCCGGACTGCTGCCCGAGCGCCCCCAACGCCACAGCACCGCCACCGAATCCGACGACGATCCGGCCCTGCGCGAGTACAACAAGTACCTCGCCGAACTCGCCGAGGCCGACAAAGACGACAGGACCCGTCCGTGACCGCATCCGATACCGCCAGCACCGCCACCCCCAAGGAGACGATCCGGAAATCCCTCCTCGGTTATCGTGTGCTGGCCTGGGCGACGGGTCTGTGGCTGATCGCGCTGTGCTACGAGATGGTGCTGAAGTACATCGTCAAGGTCGACGATCCGCCGAGCTGGATCGCCGTCGTCCACGGCTGGGTGTACTTCGTCTATCTGCTGTTCGCCGCCAACCTGGCGGTCAAGGTGCGCTGGCCGATCGGCAAGACCATCGGCGTTCTGCTGGCCGGTACGGTGCCGTTCCTCGGCATCATCGTCGAGCATTTCCAAACTAAGCAGATCAAGGCCCAGTTCGGCTTGTAGGGCGCAGCGCCGGCATCGACCCCACAGACGCGAAAGGGGCACCCGAACAACGGGTGCCCCTCGCCGACGCTGACGTCAGCGGCTCTGGTGAACCGTGGTGTCGACGTGCGGTACGGAGACCGACGGGCTGATCTGATAGATCCATGTCTGATGGTCGACCGCGGCCTGCGCCGGACCCGCCGCAGCGAGGATGCCTACCGCCAAACCCGAGGCGACGATTGCGGCCAATCCAAACTTCTTCATGATGATCACTTCTCTCTGAGGTTCTGTCCTCGACTTCCGATGGATAGAACCAGCAGGCCAACCGAATGATTCCGGGAGTGACGAGCAATGACGCCCCGCTGGCGAGCGATGCTCGTCACCCGAACGCACCAGCCTCTTAGGCTCCCGCCAGCTCCCGCAGCGCGGGCAGCAGCAACGCGAGTGCGCGGCCCCGGTGCGACACCGCATCCTTTTCGGCCGGACTCAACTCAGCAGCGGTTTGCGAGGTGCCCTCGGGCAGGAAGACAGGGTCGTAGCCGAACCCGCCGGCTCCCCGGGGCTCGGCGACGATCGACCCGCGCCATTCCCCTCGTACGACGGTCTCACCGGCCGCCGACACCAGCGCGCACGCCGACACGAACGCCGCACCGCGCCGATCGGCGGGCACCTCGCGCATCTGCCCCAGCACCAAGGCGGTGTTGGCCGCGTCGTCACCGTGTGCACCCGACCATCGCGCCGACAGCACCCCGGGCATCGCGTTGAGCGCGTCGACCTCGAGCCCGGAATCGTCGGCCACACAGGCCAGGCCGGTGGCCTCGAACCCCGACCGGGCCTTCAGCAGCGCGTTGTCCTCGAACGTCGCCCCCGTCTCTGGGACCTCGTCGAAGGCGGGAACATCGGCCAGAGACAGCAGCGTCAGCGACACCCCGGCGGCGTCGAGTACCCGCCGCAGTTCGGCCAGCTTCTTGGAATTGCGGCTGGCGACCAGGAGCCGAGTCACAGCGGGTTCAGCTCCCGAACGCCTTCTTGGCAGGCGTCGCCGACTCGGGCAGCGACCCGGGGTAGGGCAACTCCAGCGCCTCCCGCTGGATCTGGAACAGCTGCTCACAGGCGGCCAGCGCCGCGTCGAGCATCTTGTCCAGCGTCGAACGCGGGAATGTGGCGCCCTCACCGGTGCCTTGGATCTCCACCAGCGTTCCGGTGTCGGTGGCGACGACGTTCATGTCCACCTCGGCGCGGGAGTCTTCGCTGTAGGGCAGGTCGACGCGGATCCGTCCGTCGACCACCCCCACGCTGACCGCCGCGATGGCACACGACAGCGGCCGCGGGTCCGACAGCTTGCCCGCCGCGGACAGGAACGTCACCGCGTCGGCCAGCGCCACGTAGGCGCCGGTGATCGCCGCGGTGCGGGTACCGCCGTCTGCCTGCAGCACGTCGCAGTCGATCGCCACCGTGTTCTCACCCAGCGCACCCAGGTCGATGCACGCCCGCAGGGAGCGGCCGATCAGCCGGCTGATCTCCTGGGTCCGGCCGCCGATGCGGCCCCTGACCGACTCGCGGTCGGAGCGCTCGTGGGTGGCGGCGGGCAGCATGGCGTACTCGGCGGTGAGCCACCCGTGACCGGATCCCTTACGCCAGCGGGGAACTCCTTCGGACACACTGGCCGTGCACATCACCCGGGTCTGGCCGAACTCCACCAACACCGAACCCGCAGGATGCGAGGTGAAGCCACGGGTGATCACCACCGGCCTCAGCTCGTCGTCGAGCCTGCCGTCGTCTCGTCTGGACACGTGCCAACCCTAGTGGGTCGCGCCGATGTCGAATGCCTCCCCGGACACCACGGCATGCACCGGACCCTCGAATTCCGCCTTGGCCTCGCTGATGACGTCCTCCCGCGACGTCCATGGCGGGATGTGCGTCAACAACAGCTCCCCCACGCCGGCGCGCGCGGCCATCTGCCCCGCCTCCGTGCCCGACAGGTGCAGCCCCGGCGGATGCGACGGCGAGTGGGTCCACGACGCCTCACACAGGAGCACGTCGGCGCCCAGCGCCAGCTCGACGAGCGCGTCACACACCCCGGTGTCGCCGCTGTAGACCAGCGTGGCGCCGGACGGATCGGTGAACCGCATCCCGTAGGACTCAGTCGGGTGGCACACCCGACGCGGCAGGACGCTCAGCGAACCGATCTTCACGGCGCGTTCGTCGCTCCAGTGCCGCACCTCGAACAGGTCGGTGAAGTCGTCGATCTCACCGGGCTCCGGCGACGACGCCGCGCCGATCCGGGCCCAGGTGCCCTCGGGGCCGTACATGACTCCTCGCCCGACGGCCGGGCTCGGGTGGTAGCGCCGCCACACGAACAAGCCGGGCAGGTCCAGGCAGTGGTCGGCGTGCAGATGCGACAGCAGCACGTGGACCGCGTTGGGATCGGCATAGCGCTGCAGCGCTCCGAGCACGCCCGCGCCGAAGTCGACCACCAGCGGTGGAGTGTCGGGCGCGGTCAGGAGATAGCCAGACGCCGGCGAATCGGGCCCGACGACGCTGCCGGAGCACCCCAAGACCGTCAATCGCACAACCACTAGCTTGCCATGTCCACAATCGCCGTGACCGAAACATCACGGGGTTCGTGGGCCAACGTCACTTTCAGCCGCCGACGTGACGCTGGGCGGAGCGCACCCCGTCGAGCGTCGGCCCGAGGAATCGCGCCGCCAGCGCAGCGAACGCCTCGAGGTCGCCGGTCGCCTCGAACTCCCGCCGCGGAGGTGGCGCATCGTGAGGCCGCAGCAAATCCTGCTGGGTCAGCACCCGCAACAGGTCCTTGGCGGTTTCCTCGGCGCTGGACACCAGCGTGACGTGATCACCGAGCGCCAGCTGGATCAACCCGGACAGCATCGGGTAGTGCGTGCAGCCCAGCACCAGCGTGTCGACCTCGGCGCGCTGCAGCGGTTCGAGGTAGCCCTCCGCCAGTCCCAGCACCTGCCTGCCGCTGGTCACCCCGCGCTCGACGAAGTCGACGAACCGCGGGCACGCCACCGCGATGACCTCGGTGTCGCGGGCCGCGGCGAACGCGTCCTGGTAGGCGCCCGAGGAGATCGTCGCCGCTGTCCCGATCACCCCGATGCGACCGTTACGGGTGGCCGCCGCCGCGCGACGCACCGCGGGCAGGATCACCTCGACGACGGGGATGTCGTAGCGTTCCCGCGCATCGCGCAGACATGCCGAGGAGGCGGTGTTGCAGGCGATCACCAGCGCCTTGACACCGCGGGAGACCAGGTCGTCGCCGATGGCCAGGGCGTGGGCCCGGATCTCGGGAATGGTCAGCGGACCGTAGGGACCGTTGGCGGTGTCGCCCACATAGACGATCTCCTCGTCGGGCAGCTGATCGATGATCGCGCGCGCCACCGTGAGACCGCCGACGCCGGAATCGAAGATTCCAACAGGCGCCATGGCGTCGGGGTGGGTCACGACCTCAGATACGGGTTCGCCGCCTGCTTGCGGGATTGCCGCGTCCTGCGCTCGGGCCCGGACAACACGTAGGCGGCGATCACGCCGGCGATGGCCCCGCACAGATGGCCCTGCCACGAAACCCCGAACGTGCCGGGGAGCACGCCCAAGAGGATTCCGCCGTACACAATCAGCACCACGACACCGACGGCGATCTCCCACGCCGTGCGGGTGAAGATCCCGAACACGATCAGGAACGCCAGCCAGCCGAAGATCAGCCCGGACGCGCCGATGTGGTTGGTCTCGACGGCCATGCCGTTGTAGGTCGGCGCCCCCAGGTTGCCGATCAGCCAGGTGCCGAACCCGCCGAGGATCCAGATCATCGCGGTCGCCCAGATGAACCTGGCCATCCCCGCCAGCGTCATCAGGAAGCCGAGCACCAGGGCGGGTGCGGTGTTGGCCACCAGATGCTGCCAGTCCGCGTGCAACAGCGGCGCGAACGCGATGCCCCACAGGCCGTCGGTCTCCAGCGGCCGGATTCCGTTGCTGTCCAGCTGGTGCCCGGTCAGGACGTCGATCAGCTCGATCACATATAGCAGTGCGACGAAGCTGAGGATTGTGGCCCCACCGACCACCCAGGTGGGGCGCTTCTTCGGCTGCGGTGCCGGCGTCCCGTAGGCGGGACCCATCATGCCCATAGCTGCCCTTCCAGCGCGTCCTCCGCGTCATCCAGGCTACCGGCGTACGCGCCGGTGGACAGGTACTTCCACCCGGCGTCGGCCACCACGAAGGCGATGTCGGCCCGCTCACCTGCGGTGATGGCCTTGGCCGCCATCCCGAGTGCGGCATGTAACACCGCGCCGGTGGAGATGCCGGCGAAGATCCCCTCCTCGGCCACCAGCTGCCGGGTGCGCCGCACCGCGTCGAAGGAGCCCACCGAGAAGCGGGTGGTCAGCACATCGGAGTCATACAGCTCGGGGATGAAACCCTCGTCGATGTTGCGCAGCGCGTACACACCCTCGCCGTAGCGGGGTTCGGCCGCCACGATCTGCACACCCGGCACGTGCTCGCGCAGGAATCGGCCGGTACCCATCAGCGTGCCGGTGGTGCCCAGCCCCGCGACGAAGTGGGTGATCTCGGGCAGATCCTTCAACAGCTCGGGGCCGGTGCCGAGGTAATGCGCGTCGGTGTTGGCCGGGTTGCCGTACTGGTAGAGCATGGTCCATTCGGGATGGTCGGCGGCCAGCTCCTTGGCGCGGGCGACCGCGGTGTTGGAGCCGCCCTCGGCCGGGGTGAAGATGATCTGCGCGCCGTACAGCTCGAGCAGCTGGCGGCGTTCCTCGGAGGTGTTCTCCGGCATCACGCAGATCATCCGGTAGCCCTTGAGCAGGGCCGCCATCGCCAGCGAGATGCCGGTGTTCCCGCTGGTGGGCTCCAGGATCGTCGAGCCGGGGGTGAGCAGCCCGTCGCTCTCGGCCTGCTCGATCATCCGCAGTGCCGGGCGGTCCTTGATCGACCCCGTCGGGTTGCGGTCCTCCAACTTGGCCCACAACCGCACGTGCGCGCCCTCCGCGGCGTCCCGCCAGCGCGGTGACAGTCGCTGCAAACCCACCAGCGGGGTGTCGCCGAGGGCCTGCAGCAACGAGTCGTACCGGGTCAAGACCTAACCACCCGCCACGGCGGGCAGGATCGTCACCGCGTCGCCGTCGGCGATCTGGGTGGCCAGGCCCCCGGAGAACCGCACGTCCTCGTCGTTGACGTAGATGTTCACGAAGCGGTGCAGCTTGCCGTTCTCAACGAGGCGATCGGAGATCCCGGAGTAGTTCGACTCCAGGTCGCTGATGACGGCCTGCAGGGTGTCGCCCGAGGCGCTGACGCGCTTCTCCCCACCGGTGTGTGGGCGCAGGATGGTCGGGATCGAGACGGTGACAGCCATGGGGAGCTCTTCCTCGTGAATCGGTGCTGTGAATTCAGTACTCGTCAACGATTGTGACGGGTTCCTCGGTGACCTCGCCGTCCACGATGCGATAGCTGCGCAACTCGTGCGCGTGCGGGTCACGGGTCGAGACGAGCACGTAGTGGGCGAACGGCTCGGATGCGTACGAGATGTCGGTGCGGCTGGGGTACGCCTCGGTGGCGGTGTGCGAGTGATAGATGACGACTGGCACCTCGTCCGCATCGTCCATGGCCCGCCACACCGCGAGCTGCTCACCGGAGTCGAACCGGTAGAACGTCGGCGACCGCTCGGCGTTGACCATCTGGATGTAGCGCTCCGGGCGGTCGGATCCGTCCGGTCCGGCGATCACCCCGCACGCTTCGTCGGGATGGTCGGCGCGGGCATGGGCGACCATGGCGTCGACGAGGTCACGACGAATCACGAGCACCGCCAAGCACCTCTCACTCGAATGCCCCCGGCAACAGGCTGCGGTACGTAGGTATTCCGGCGACCGGCTCGGCGGCCACCATCCCCACCAGGACGGCCCGGGCCAGGCAGTCCGCCGCGGCCGCACCGACCTCGGTGAGCAGCGGGACCTCCGGCGACATCGACGACGGGATCTCGGTGGCCGGCTGCACCTCGATCGCCCCGGTGGCCAGCGCGAACACCGTGTCGCCGTCCAGCGGGGTGTGGCACGGACGCAGCGTACGCGCCAGCCCGTCGTGCGCGGCGACCGCGACCCTGCGGCAGGCGGCGGGGCTCAACGCCGCATCGGTGGCCACGACCGCGATGGTGGTGTTCAGGGGGCTGTGCTCGGCGATCCGGTCCGCGTACCCCTCGAGCTCGTCAGCGGGCGGCGCGACGAGCCCGAACTCCTCGATCAGGTCGGCCTGCCACGGTAGCCCGGTTGCCTTGTCGATTGCCTCGCCCGCCGCGTTGACGACGGCGATCGCACCGACCGTGACACCTGACGCCAGGGTCATCGACGCCGTCCCAACCCCGCCCTTGAGCACACCGCACCGTGCGCCGGTGCCCGCACCCACGCTGCCGAGCGCGAATTCGATGCCCGCGTTCCTCGCCGCGGCGTAGCCGAACTCCTCGGTCGGGCGGCAGGCCCAGCCACCGACCGGCAGGTCGAAGATGACGGCGGCGGGCACGATCGGCACCACGCCGCCCGCCATCGCCACTCCCCGGCCCTGCTCCTCGAGCCACCGCATCACGCCGTGCGCCGATGCCAGGCCGTAGGCGCTGCCGCCGGAGAGCACCACCGCGTCGACGTGGCGCACCGAGTTGGCGGGGTCGAGCAGATCGGTCTCCCTGGTGCCCGGCGCCCCACCGCGGCAGTCCACTCCACCGGTGGTGCCAGGCGGGGTGAGCACCACCGTCGTGCCGCTGGCCCAGCCCGAGCCCGGCGTCGCGTCGTCGTCCAGACGGTGGTGCTGGCCCACCGTGATGCCCGCGACGTCGGTGATCGAACCACTCATCGCTTGCTGCCCATGAGGCCGAGCACCAGGTACTCCTGCAGCACCGTCAGCCACTGGTAGACGTCGAGATGGCCCGCCATCGGATGCTCGGGCGGCAACCGATCGGGCCCCTCGGGACCGACCTCCAGCATGGTGCCCAGTGCCAGCCGCACGTCGTTGACGGCGGCCGCCCACGCGTGCGCGTCGTCCTCGGTCAGCTCGAACTTCCCGCCACCCGCCGGGACCGTGCGCAACAACCGTTGCGCCGCTTCACGTTTCGCGTCAATGATGGCCGGCTCGTGCAGGCTGCGCAGCGCGCGGTTGAGGCTTTCCGCCGTAGCGGAGCCGGCGGGGTGGTCGGTCTGGGGCCGGTAGAAGTCGGGCAGCAGCCGCTTCATCGTCGCGTCCTGGGGCGGCTGCGAGTTGCCGGTCTTCATTCCGGTGAGCTCTTCGAGTTCGTCTGCGGGGGAAGAGGATTCGCGATCCTCCAACATGCCGAGCAGGGAGCCGACCAGGCTGGTCAGCAGTGCCGCCTCATGGGCCGCCAGCGCGGACCGCAGCCGCGGACCGCCGGGGGTGTCGACCCGCTTCCATTTGCGCACCGTCGGTCAGCGGTCCTGCTGCATGGTTGCCCACAGCCCGGCCGCATGCAGCTTGGACACGTCGACCTCCATGGACTCCCTGCTGCCCGCCGACACAACGGCCTTGCCCTCGTTGTGCACCTGCAACATGAGCTTGGTCGCGTGCGGCTCGCTGTAGCCGAACAGCTTCTGGAAGACATAGGTCACGTACGTCATGAGGTTGACCGGGTCGTCCCACACGATCGTCACCCACGGGCTGTCGGTGGCCTCTGCTGTCGAGACGTCGCGCTCTTCACGGGTCCCAGGTCGCGTCCTCGCCGGCGTAACCATGCGGACAAGGATAGCCGGGCCGTACCCTACCTTCCGAACCACTAACGTTGCAGCTGTGACGGCCGCGCTGCTGACCGACAAGTACGAGCTGACGATGCTTGCCGCGGCGCTGCGCGACGGCACCGCACACCGGCGCACCACCTTCGAGGTGTTCGGCAGGCGGCTGCCCGAGGGTCGCCGCTACGGCATCGTCGCGGGCACCGCCCGGCTGGTGGAAGCGTTGGCGCAGTTCAGGTTCGACGACGCCGCGCTGGCCTCCCTCGAGGACTTCCTCGACCGGGACACCATGGCCTACCTGGCCCGGTACCGATTCCGTGGCGACGTCGACGGCTATCCGGAGGGTGAGCTGTACTTCCCGGGGTCGCCGATCCTGTCGGTGCACGGGGCCTTCGGCGAATGCGTGGTGCTCGAGACGCTGGCCCTGTCGATCCTCAATCACGACACCGCGGTCGCATCGGCCGCCGCGCGGATGGTCAGCGCCGCCGGCGACAGGCCGCTCATCGAGATGGGCTCGCGGCGCACCCACGAGTGGGCCGCCGTCGCATCCGCCCGCGCCGCCTACCTCGCCGGCTTCACCGGATCGTCGAACCTCGAGGCGCAGCGCACTTACGGCGTGCCCGCCCTCGGCACCAGCGCACACGCCTTCACGCTGTTGCACACCACCGCGCCAGAGCCGGGCGATCGCGGGCCGAACACCTCGGCGTGGGAGCGCGCGGCGTTCCGGGCCCAGGTCGACGCGCTCGGAGTGGGCACCACCCTGCTGGTGGACACCTACGACATCACCGCGGGGGTGGCCAACGCCATCGAAGTGGCCGGTCCGCAGCTCGGCGCGGTGCGCATCGACTCCGGCGACCTGGGCGTGCTGGCCCGCCAGGTACGCGACCAGCTCGACGGGCTCGGCGCCGCCGACACCAGGATCGTGGTGTCCGGTGACCTCGACGAGTTCGCCATCGCCGCGCTGCGGGCCGAGCCCGTCGACTCCTACGGGGTGGGAACGTCCGTGGTCACCGGGTCAGGTGCCCCCACCGCCAGCCTGGTGTACAAGCTCGTCGAGGTGGACGGCATGCCGGTGGAGAAGCGCAGCACCCACAAGGAATCCCACGGCGGCCGCAAGGCGGCGACCCGGCTGGCCAAACCATCGGGCACGATCGTCGAGGAGATCGTCCATCCCCACGATCGCCCGCCGGCCGAACCCGACCAGCGTCGCCTGACCGTCGAGTTGGTCCGCGGCGGAGAACCGGTCGCCGGCCCCGACGCCCGGACCGGCCTGGACGCCGCGCGCTCCCGGGTGGCCGCGGGGCTGCACAGCCTGCCCTGGGACGGCCTGAAGCTGTCGCGGGGTGAGCCGGCCATCCCCACCCGGATGATCCCGCCACCCGGATGATCCCGCGGTAGTGGAACCCGTCAGCGCGCTGTTGGCCCGGGCCGTCGCCGGGGTGGGCGGCAGCGAGCGCACCGGGCAGGTGGAGATGGCCGAGGCCGTCGCAGGCGCCTTCGACACCGGTGAGCACCTGGCCGTGCAGGCGGGCACCGGCACCGGAAAGTCGCTGGCCTACCTCGTCCCCGCCATCGCACGGGCGGTGACCACCGGCGAGCCGGTCGTCATTTCGACGGCGACGATCGCCCTGCAACGCCAGCTCGTCAACCGCGACCTGCCCCGCCTCGCCGACGCCCTGACCGTCGCACTGCCGCGCAGGCCCACGTTCGCGCTGTTGAAGGGCCGCGGAAACTACCTGTGCCTGAACAAGATTCACAGCGGCGCCGCGGAGCCCGCCGATGGGCCGCAGGAGGAGCTGTTCTCGCCCGTCGCGGTCAGCACGCTCGGCCGCGACGTGCAGCGCCTCTCCGAATGGTCGTCGAACACCGACACCGGGGATCGCGACGAACTCAAACCCGGCGTGCCCGACCGGTCGTGGTCGCAGGTCAGCGTGTCCGCGCGGGAATGCCTGGGAGTGGCGCGCTGCCCGTTCGGCACGGACTGCTTCGCCGAGAAGGCCCGCGACGTCGCGGGCCGCGCCGATGTGGTGGTCACCAACCACGCGCTGCTGGCCATCGACGCCATCTCCGACGCCGCGGTGCTGCCCGAACACGATGCGCTCGTCGTCGACGAGGCCCACGAACTGGTCGACCGGGTCACCGGGGTGGCCACCGCCGAACTGTCGGCGACCTCGATGGGCGTGGCCCATCGACGCGCGGCCGGGCTGGTAGATCCCGAACTCGCCCAGCGGCTGGAAGCCACCATCGCCACGCTGTCGTCGGCCGTCCACGACGCCGAGCCCGGCCGCATCGACCGGCTCGACGACGAGATGGCGACGTATCTGACCGCGCTGCGGGATGCGGCGAGCACGGTCCGGTCGGCGATCGACACCTCGCCCGGGGATCCGAAGGCGGCCTCGGCCCGCACGGAGGCGGTCACCGCGCTTGCCGACGTCGCCGACACCGCGGCCCGCATCATCGGCTCGTTCGGGCCCGCCGTCCCCGACCGCACCGACGTGGTCTGGCTGGACCGCGACGACACCAGGGCGGTGCTGCGAGTCGCGCCGCTGTCGGTGGCAGGACTGTTGCGCAGCAGGCTGTTCGGCCAGGCGACGGTCGTGCTGACCTCCGCGACGTTGACGCTCGGCGGCACGTTCGAGGCGATGGCGGCTGCGTGGGGACTCACCGGATCCGGCGACGAGGACGTGCCCGCCTGGCGGGGTCTCGACGTCGGCTCGCCGTTCGACCACGCCAGGGCCGGCATCCTCTACGTGGCCGCCCACCTGCCGCCGCCTGGGCGCGACGGCACCGGGTCGGCCGAGCAGCTGCGCGAGATCGAGGAGCTGATCACCGCCGCGGGCGGCCGCACGCTCGGGCTGTTCTCGTCCATGCGCGCCGCAAAGGCGGCCGCGGAGGTGATGCGTGAGCGGCTTGGCACCCCGGTGTTGTGTCAGGGCGAGGACACCACCTCCGCGCTGGTCGAGCGGTTCGCAGCCGAACCCGAGACGTCGCTTTTCGGCACGCTGTCGCTGTGGCAGGGCGTCGACGTGCCCGGCCCGTCGCTGTCGCTGGTGCTGATCGACCGGATCCCGTTCCCGCGCCCCGACGATCCCCTGCTGACGGCCCGCCAGCGCGCGGTGAGCGCCCACGGCGGCAACGGCTTCATGACCGTCGCGGCCAGCCACGCGGCCCTGCTGCTGGCCCAGGGCGCGGGGCGGCTGCTGCGGCGAGTCGACGATCGCGGGGTGGTCGCCGTGCTGGACTCCCGGATGGCGACCGCCCGCTACGGGGGCTACCTGCGTGCGTCGCTGCCGCCGTTCTGGTCCACCACCGACCCGCAGCAGGTCCGCGGCGCCCTGCAACGCCTGCGCGGCTGATGCGGACCGCCGCGCAGGTTTGTTCACTATCCTGTCAGCCTGACAGCGAACTTTCCGCGCGTGCCGCCACGGGCCGCCCGACCAATCCGAAAGGCGCTCCCCATGCGCTCCCAACACCTGCTGGGTATCGCCCTCTCGGGTGTCACAGCGGTGCTCGTCGCCGCCTGCTCCACGACGGTGCATGGCAAAGCCGTGTCAGTTTTCGACGACCCGTTCCGGGTCGCGGGCATGGCGGCGACCGAAGGGCCCACCGGGCTGCGGCCCGACGCACAGCCACCGTCACGCGAGGTCACCGACACCGACGGCGGAGACATCGACAACCTGGCCGCCAGCGCGATCAGCGACATCGAGGACTATTGGGGCGAGGCCTATTCGCAGACGTTCGGCGAGGGGTTCACACCCGTGAACGACCTCATCTCGTGGGATGCGGACAGCTACGATGGCCGGTTCTGCGATCAGTACACGTACGGGCTCATCAACGCCGGGTTCTGCCTGGAGGACCAGACCATCGGATGGGATCGCGGCGTGCTGATGCCCGCCCTGCTCGACGCCAACGGCGAGATGGGCGTCGTGATGGTGCTGGCCCACGAGTACGGCCACGCCATCCAGCGCCAGGCCGGACTGGTCAGCAGGGGTACGCAGACCCTGGTGGCCGAGCAGCAGGCCGACTGCCTGTCCGGGGCCTACATGCGCTGGGTTGCCGAAGGGAATTCGTCGCGGTTCACCTTGAGCACCGGCGATGGGCTTAACAACGTGCTGGCGTCGGTGATCGCATTCCGCGACCCGGTTCTCAGCGAGGGCGACGATCTGGTTGGGGTCGACGAACACGGCTCGGCGTTCGAGCGGGTGTCGGCGTTCCAGTTCGGTTTCACCGACGGACCACCCGCATGCGCGGCGATCGACCCGCGTGAGATCGCTCAGCGCCGCGGCGATCTCCCCGTGCTCCTGCCCGAAGATCTATCCGGCGAGCTGGCGGTCTCCGAGGACTCGGTCCGGCAGATGGTCGACGCGATGAACATCCTGTTCAAGCCTGCCAACCCGCCCCAGCTGAGCTTCGATGCGAAGGTGGCGTGCTCCGACGCACGTCCCAGTCCCCCGGTGTCGTTCTGCCCCGCGACCAACACCATCACGGTCGACATGGCCGAGCTGACGGCGCTGGGCAGGCAGTCCGATGAGGCCGATGGTGGTCCTGTCACCGGGGACAACAGCGCGTACTCGATCCTGATCTCGCGCTACATGCAGGCCGTCCAGCACGAGGGCGGGCTGGTCCTCGACAACGCCGTCGCAGCGCTGCGCACCGCATGCCTGACGGGCGTGGCCACCACGAAACTGTCACACGAGGTCACCACACCCGACGGCAACACGATCATGCTGACCGCCGGCGACGTCGACGAGGCGGTCTCGGGCATCCTCACCAACGGCTTGGCGGCCAGCGACGTCAACGGCGAATCGGTGCCGTCGGGCTTCTCCCGCATCGACGCGTTCCGTCTCGGCGTGCTCAGCGACGTGGACCGCTGCGTGAAGCGGTTCCCCTGATCAGGCGAGGGTGACGAGCCCGAGTTCGGTGTCGCCGGCCAGCAGCGGGTGGTGCGGCAGCACCCGCACGGTGTAGCCCACCGGCCCGGCAACCGGCAGCGGCGTGGTGGACGAGAACGTCTCGTTGCCGCCATCCCCGATGCCCGCGTAGGCCATCGGCACGGTGATCGGATTCAGAAGTGAGCCGTCGCCGTCAACGCGTCCAAGCAGGGCCTGCACCGTCACCTCGTCGTGTTTGAGTCCGGCCAGATGGACCGTCGCGGTCAGCGTCAACTCGGAGCCGAGCAGCGGGGTGTCCGGCAGCCCGGTGCTGTCGACATCGGTGATCTCGATCTTCGGCCAGGCGTCCTCGGCACGCTGCCGGTAGGCCGCCAGCCCGGCGGCAGCGCCCACCTCGACGGTCCTGCGCAGCGACTTGGCCGCCGGCGCGTAGTACTGCTCGGTGTAGTCGCGAACCATCCGGGAGGCCAACACCTTGGGCCCGAGCGTGGCCAGCGTGTGGCGCACCATCTCGGCCCAGCGCGGCGGCACCCCGCGCTCGTCACGCTCGTAGAAGGTCGGCGCCACCGACTTCTCCAGCAGGTCGTAGAGCGCGGACGCCTCCAGGTCGTCGCGGCGCTCCTCGTCGGTGACACCGTCGGCGGTCGGGATCTCCCAGCCGTTCTCGCCGTCGTACCACTCATCCCACCAGCCGTCTCGGATCGACAGGTTCAGCCCACCGTTGAGCGCGCTCTTCATTCCCGACGTACCGCAGGCCTCCAGCGGGCGCAGCGGGTTGTTCAGCCAGACGTCACACCCCCAGTACAGAAGGCGTGCCATCCGCATGTCGTAGTCGGGCAGGAACGCGATCCGGTGCCGTACCTCGCTGCGGTCGGCGAACCGCACCACCTGCTGGATCAACCGCTTGCCGCCGTCGTCGGCCGGATGTGACTTGCCCGCCACGACGAGCTGGATCGGCCGCTGGTCGTCGAGCAGCAGCCTCTCGAGGCGTTCGGGATCACGCAGCATCAGGGTCAGCCGCTTGTAGGTCGGCACCCGGCGGGCGAAACCGATGGTCAGCACGTTCGGATCGAATGCCGAGGAGATCCAGCCCAGTTCGGCCTCGGCCATGCCTCGCTGATGCCAGGACGCCCGCAGCCTGCGCCGGACATCCTCGATGAGCAGGCCGCGCAACTCGTCGCGGATCTGCCACAACTGCTCGGGTTCGACGTCCTTGAGCGACTCCCAGGTGCTGCCCTCGGTGAGCGAGGCGCCGCCGGTGAGGGTTTTGGCCTTCGCGATCCATTGCGGCGCCGCCCACGTCGGCGCGTGCACACCGTTGGTGATCGATCCGATCGGCACCTCGGTCGCGTCGAATCCCGGCCACAGCTCGCTGAACATCTCCCTGCTGACCCGACCGTGCAGCAGTGAAACCCCGTTGGCGCGCTGGGCCAGTCGCAGACCCATGTGGGCCATGTTGAACTTCGACGGATCGTCCTCCGCGCCGAAGGCGACAATGCGGTCCAGCGGCACACCGGCCAGCAGCCGTGAGTCCGCACCCGACGGGGCCTGCGGTCGGCCGAAGTAACGCTTGATCATCTCCACCGGGAACCGGTCGATGCCGGCGGGGACCGGTGTGTGGGTGGTGAACACCGTGCTGGACCGCACCGCCGCCAGCGCGGTGCTGAAATCCATATCGGAATCGGCCATCAGTTCACTGATGCGTTCCACCCCCAGGAAGCCGGCATGGCCTTCGTTCATGTGGAAAACCTCGGGATCGGGCAGCTGCTCGATCTCGGTGAACGCCCGGATCGCGCGCACACCCCCGATGCCCGCCAGCATCTCCTGCTTGATGCGGTGCCCCTGGTCGCCGCCGTAGAGCCGGTCGGTGACGTTGCGCAGCTCGTGTTCGTTCTCGGGGATGTCGGAATCCAGCAGCAGCAGCGGAACCCGGCCGACCTGCGCGATCCATACCCGTGCGCGAAGCACTCGGTCGTCGGGCATGTCCAGTTCGATCAGCGCGGGCGACCCGGTGCCGTCGCACAGCAGCCGCAGCGGCAACCCCTGGGGATCCTCCGACGGGTAGGTTTCGGCTTGCCAGCCATCGGTTGTCAGCGACTGCCGGAAGTATCCGGAGCGGTAGTGCAATCCCACCGCGATCAATGGAAGGCCCAGGTCGGACGAGGCTTTCAGATGATCACCCGCCAGGATGCCCAGGCCGCCCGAGTAGTTCGGCAGCACCGCGGTGACACCGAACTCCATTGAGAAGTAAGCGATTCCGACCGGCAACGCCGCTCCGGCGGCGAGCTGCTGCTGATACCACAGGGGCTTGGTCAGGTAGTCGTCGAGATCGGCCGCCTGACGGTCGAGTGCGGCCAGGAAATCCTGGTCGGCCGCCAGTGCGTCGAGGCGCACCGGACTGACCTCTCCAAGCAACGCAACCGGGTCAAAACCCACGCGTTCCCACAGGTTTCGGTCGATCGACGCAAACAGATCCTGAGCCGGCTTATGCCACGACCACCGCAGATTGATGGACAGCTTCTCCAGCGCCGCGAGCCGGCCGGGCAGGTGAGTGCGGACGGTGAACCGACGCAGAGCTTTCACGCGTCATCACCTTACTGAGAAATTGTGCGGGCGCAGACCAGCCAAGTGATCTCTTCGACCACGGGGGATTGAACCGGCCATTACGGTGGGTACAGGCGCGACAGAGGCTGTAGACCAGACAAGCAGATAGCGGCCGCGTCGGCAGACTTAGTCAGCGGCCGCGCCAGCGTAAGGAGTGAGTTGGTGGCCGGTCGTATCGAGATCGACGACGTGCAGCCCGTCGTTTCCGGCGGACGCTTCCCGGCGAAGGCCGTGGTCGGCGAGGTGATACCGGTGTGCGCTTCGGTGTGGCGCGAGGGTCACGACGCGGTCTCCGCATCGCTGGTGGTGCGCTACCACGGCGCCGCTTACCCGCCGCTGGCCGAGGATCCACCCGGGCTGGCCGCGACGGTTCAGCCGGTTCCGATCCAGGACGTCGTCAATCCGGCCACCCCGATCAAGCCGCAGCGGCTGCCGATGTCGCTGGGAACCACACCGGACCTCTTCCACGGCCAGTTCACCCCCGACATCGTCGGCCTGTGGACCTTCCGGGTGGACGGCTGGGGCGACCCGATCAGCACGTGGCGCCACAACGTCACGGCCAAACTCGACGCAGGGCAGAGCGAGTCCGAGCTGTCCAACGACCTGCTGCTCGGTGCGCGGCTGCTGGAGCGGGCCTCCAGCGGTCTGCCCCGCAAGCTGCGCGATCCGCTGTTGGAGGCGGCGACGACGCTGCGCACGCCGGGCGATCCATTCTGGCGGGCCGGGGGGGCGTTGTCCGAAGAGGTCACCGAACTCCTCGACCAGTATCCGCTGCGCGAATTGCTCACCCGCGGAAAGCAATACGGCGTGTGGGTGGACCGCCCGCTGGGCCGGGTGAGTGCCTGGTACGAAATATTCCCCCGCTCCACCGGCGGCTGGGACGAGGGGGGCCACCCCGTCCACGGCACGTTCGTCACGGCGGCCGCCGCGCTCCCGCGCATCGCGCGGATGGGCTTCAACATCGTCTACCTGCCGCCCATTCACCCGATCGGCCACGTCCATCGCAAGGGCCGCAACAACTCGGTTACCTCCGCGCCCGAGGACGTCGGGTCACCCTGGGCGATCGGCAGCGACGAGGGCGGCCACGATGCGGTGCACCCGAGGCTCGGCACCATCGACGACTTTGACGCCTTCGTCGCGGCCGCCCGCGACCAGGGCCTGGAGGTGGCACTGGACCTCGCGCTGCAATGCGCACCGGATCACCCGTGGGCCAAGGCGCATCGCGAGTGGTTCACCGTACTTCCGGACGGCACCATCGCCTATGCGGAGAATCCGCCGAAGAAGTACCAGGACATCTACCCGCTGAACTTCGACACCGATCCAGCCGGCCTCTTCCAGGAGTGCCTGCGTGTGGTCCGGTACTGGGTTTCCCACGGCATCAAGGTCTTCCGGGTCGACAACCCGCACACCAAGCCGCCGAACTTCTGGGCATGGCTCATCGGCCACATCAAGAACGACGACCCCGACGTGATCTTCCTCTCGGAGGCCTTCACCAGACCCGCGCGGCTCTATGGTTTGGCGAAACTCGGCTTCACCCAGTCGTATTCGTACTTCACCTGGCGCACGTCCAAGTGGGAGATCACCGAGTTCGGCCAGCAGATCGCCGAGCACGCCGACGTTGCCTGCCCGAGTCTATGGGTCAACACCCCCGACATCCTGCACGAAAGCCTGCAGCACGGCGGGCCGGGCATGTTTGCCATCCGCGCCGTGCTCGCGTCCACCATGAGTTCGTCGTGGGGGGTGTACTCCGGCTTCGAACTCTTCGAGCACCGCGCCGTGCGCCCCGGCAGCGAGGAGTACCTGAACTCGGAGAAGTATGAACTGCGCCCCCGCGATTTCGAGGGGGCGCTGGCCGAAGGACACTCACTTGAGCCGTTCCTGGCGCGGCTCAACGAGATTCGCCGCAACCACCCCGCGCTGCGCCAACTGCGCACCATCAAGTTCCATTCCATCGACAATGACGCGCTGCTGGCGTTCAGCAAGTTCGATCCGGTGACCGGTGACTGTGTGCTGGTGGTCGTGACGCTGAACGCGTTCGGCCCGGAAGAAGCCACGCTGCGGCTGGACATGCCCGCACTCGGAATGGAGTGGTACGACCGGTTCTGGGTGCGCGACGAGATCACAGGCGAGGAATACCAATGGGGACAATCGAATTACGTGCGGATCGATCCGGTCAGGGCGGTCGCGCATGTGCTCAATCTGCCGGTCATACCGTACGAGTCTCGATTCAACTTGCTACGCAGGGAGTGAAAGACCAATGACGCGAACCGATCAACTCACCAGTGTGCACCTGCGGCCCGACCCGTCGGACCTGGGCCGCTTGCTGGCGGGCGAGCATCACGATCCGCATTCGATCTTGGGTGCCCATGAATACGGTGATCAGACGGTGATCCGGGCGTTCAAACCGAACGCCAAGCATGTCACCGCTGTGATCGGTGGTGAACGCTATCGGTTGCAGCACATCGATTCTGGGTTGTTCGCCGTAGCGCTGCCGTTCACCAACCTGGTCGACTACCGGCTGGAGATCGGCTATCCGACACCGGACGGCGGCAGTTTCGGTCCGACCGTGGCCGACGCCTACCGGTTCCTGCCCACCCTCGGCGAGATCGATCTGCACCTGTTCTCCGAGGGCCGCCACGAGCGGCTGTGGGAGGTACTGGGCGCGCATCCGCGCACCTTCACCCTGCCCGACGGCGAGGTCAGCGGGGTGTCCTTCGCGGTGTGGGCACCCAACGCCACGGGCGTCAGCCTGATCGGCGAATTCAACGGCTGGGGCGGCAACGACGCCCCGATGCGGGTGCTGGGCTCCACCGGGGTATGGGAGCTGTTCTGGCCCGGCTTCGCCCCCGATGGTTTCTACAAATTCCGCGTCCACGGCGCCGACGGCAGCATCACCGACCGCGCCGACCCGATGGCCTTCGCCACCGAAACGCCCCCCCGGACCGCCTCCAAAGTCACCGTCAGCGACTACACCTGGGGCGACGAGGACTGGATGCATCGCCGGGCGGCGCTGAATCCGGTGTTCGAGCCGATGAGCACCTACGAGGTCCACCTGATGTCGTGGCGCCCCGGCCTGTCCTACCGCCAACTAGCCGTCGAGTTGACCGATTACGTGGTTCAGCAAGGCTTCACCCACGTCGAACTGATGCCGGTAGCCGAGCACCCGTTCGGCGGCTCCTGGGGCTATCAAGTCACCTCCTACTACGCCCCCACCGCACGACTGGGCACCCCCGACGACCTGCGCTACCTCATCGACCACCTCCACCAGGCCGGTATCGGCGTGATCATGGACTGGGTACCCGCGCATTTCCCCAAAGACGCCTGGGCCTTGGGCCGCTTCGACGGCACCGCGCTCTACGAACACGCCGACCCCCACCGCGGTGAACAACTCGACTGGGGCACCTACGTCTTCGACTTCGGCCGCGCCGAAGTCCGCAACTTCCTCGTGGCCAACGCCCTGTACTGGCTGAAGGAATTCCACATCGACGGACTGCGCGTGGACGCCGTGGCCTCCATGCTCTACCTGGACTACTCGCGACCGGCCGACGGCTGGACACCCAACGTCTACGGCGGCCGGGAGAACCTCGAAGCCGTGCAATTCCTGCAGGAAATGAACGCCACTGTCCACAAAACCGCCCCCGGCATCGTCACCGTCGCCGAAGAGTCCACCTCCTGGCCCGGAGTCACCCGACCCACCACTCTGGGCGGGCTGGGCTTCTCCATGAAATGGAATATGGGCTGGATGAACGACACCCTCGACTACATCAGCCGCGACCCCATCTACCGCAGCTACCACCACCACGAGATGACGTTCTCCATGCTCTACGCCTTCAGCGAGAACTACGTCCTGCCCATCAGCCACGACGAAGTCGTCCACGGCAAAGGCACCCTCTGGGGCCGCATGCCCGGCAACGACCACGTCAAAGCCGCCGGCCTGCGCACCCTGCTGGCCTACCAATGGGCCCACCCCGGCAAACAACTCCTGTTCATGGGCCAAGAATTCGGCCAACGCGCCGAGTGGTCCGAACAACGCGGGCTGGACTGGTATCAACTCGACGAACACAGCTTCTCCACCGGCATCCAAACCATGCTGCGCGACATGAACACCCTTTACCGCACCCACCCCGCGCTGTGGTCCCAAGACACCAAACCCGAAGGCTACTCCTGGATCGACGCCAACGACTCAGCCAACAACGTGCTGAGCTTCCTGCGCTTCGGCACCGACGGATCCGTACTTGCCTGCGTGTTCAACTTCTCCGGCACCGAACACACCCGCTACCGCCTGGGCCTACCCCACCGCGGCGCCTGGCACGAAATCCTCAACACCGACGCCACCACCTACAACGGCACCGGCACCGGCAACCTCGGCGCCATCGAAGCCACCGACACCCCCTGGCACGGCCGACCAGCCTCAGCCCTCATGGTCCTACCACCACTTTCAGCACTCTGGTTCGAACCCAGCTAAACCACCCAGCCCGACCGGGCCCCCGCCTTCCCCCGGGAACAGACGCCAAAACCCCATAAACACGGACACTTTGCGACTGCTCACCGAGGAAATGCGGCAGGGCTCAGTAAAGGGCGTTGGCCAACTTGCGGCGGCCGGCGATGACCTCGGGGTCGGCCGGATCGAACAGGTCGAACAGCTCGATCAAGCGGGTGCGCACCGCGGTTCGGTCATCACCGGCGGTCCGCTTCACGAGCGCGATGAGCCGGTCGAACGCGGCAGCAACCTGCTGTTGCAGGATCTCGACATCGGCGGCGGCGAGTGCGGCCTGCACATCGCCGGGCGCAGCGTCGGCGACGGTGACTGCGTCGGGGCGCTGAAGGGTGGCCCGTTGCAGGAAGGCGATCTGACGGACCGCGCCCTTCGCCTCGGCGTGGTCAGGCGTCTTGTCGAGAATGGCCTGATACGTCTGAAGCGCAGCGTCGAAGTCGCCGCCATCGAGGTGGTCCCTCGCCTGGGCGACCTCGGGGTCAACCTCCTCGGGTTGCTCGGGGTCACCGGCGCCGCCGAGTTTGCCAGCGGTGGCGTTGATTAAGGAATCCACCCACCGGCGCAGCTGCTCGGGCGGCTGGGGACCCTGAAAACTCGAGAGGGGCTGCCCCGCGGCCAGCGCCACCACCGTCGGCACCGCCTGAACCCCGAACATCTGCGCCACTCGCGGCGCGGTGTCGACGTTCACCGTCGCCAGCGACCATGCGCCGCGGTCATCGTTGGCCAGGGTCGCAAGCATGGTCGCAAGCTGGACGCTGGCATCGCTGCGCGGCGACCACAGCAGGACCACCACCGGAACCTGGCTTGACCGGACCAGCACTTCGGCCTCGAGGTTGGCCTCGGTGATCTCGACGCCTACGGGTGTGCCGGGGCCCGTGCCGGCACCCTCGGCTGGCGCCGCGGCCCGTTGTTTGAGCGCCGAAAGGTCAACCGCGCCGGCCAGGGAGGGCCCGCCGGAAGGTCGTGGACGTGTCACGCGTCCAAGTCTGTCATGCCGATTCGGCGACCCGCCCCGGTGGCTGTCCAGTGACGCTCACGGCCCCCATTCGGCCGGTTCTGTCGGCCCATATGAGGAAGATCACACTGCCCAGCGGCACGATGCTCGCCAGCAACGCCAGCAACCATGTGCCCAGGCCCCACTTGAACGCCAAACCGGCCAGCAGACCGAGCACCACGAAGGCGATGAACACCAGCCCGTGCGCCATGCCGAACACCTTGACACCGATCTCGGTGCGTGGACTGCCCAGGTACTTGAAGTACATCCCGACCAGCAGTCCGACCCAGCTGACCGCCTCGAGCAGCGCCACCAGTCGGAACCATCCGGCCACACTCCGGAAATCAAAGGTGCTCGTCATGAGCCCCATTGTGCCGGAGCGTCAGGCTAGCTACTACACCGCGTCGTTGACGAGGTGACCGACGTCACGGCCGCCGCAGGATCAGCGCGTCGCCCTGCCCACCGCCGCCGCACAGCGCCGCGGCCGCGTAGCCCGAACCCCGCCGGGCCAGCTCAAGGGCGGCATGCAGAGTGATCCGCGCCCCGGACATGCCCACCGGATGCCCCAGAGCGATCGCCCCGCCGTTGGCGTTGACGATCGACGGGTCGAGATCGAGATCACGGATGCCCGCCAGCACGACCGCCGAGAACGCCTCGTTGAGCTCGACGACGTCCAGCTCGGCGGCGGTGATCCCGGCCTTGCTCAGCGCCTTCGTGATCGCCTGACCCGGCTGCGACTGCAGCGTGGAATCCCCACCTGCGACCGCGCCATGAGCGACGATCTCGCACAGCCAGGTCAGCCCCAGCTCGGTGGCCTTCTCCTTGCTCATCACCACCACCGCCGCGGCACCGTCGGAGATCTGCGACGAGGTCCCCGCGGTGATGGTGCCGTCCTTGCGGAAGCCCGCCCGCAGCCGCGCCAGCGACTCCACGGTGGTGTCGGCCCGCATGCCCTCATCGGTCGTGAACTCGATCGGATCCCCCTTGCGTTGCGGGATCGACACGGGCACCACCTCGTCGTCGAACACCCCGTCCTTCCACGCCGCCACGGCCTTGCGGTGCGACTGGGCGGCGTATTCGTCCTGCTCTTCGCGGGTGAAGTGGTAGTCGGCACTGTTGCACTGGTCGGTCAACGCGCCCATCGACTGGTCGGTGAGCACATCGTGCAGACCGTCGTAGGCCATATGGTCCAGCATCGTCACATCGCCGTACTTGTAGCCTTCCCGGCTGCCCTTGAGCAGGTGCGGCGCCTGGGTCATCGACTCCTGGCCGCCGGCGACCACCACCTCGTACTCACCGGCCCGAATCAGCTGATCGGCCAGCGCGATCGCGTTGATGCCCGACAGACACATCTTGTTGATGGACAACGACGGCACCGTCCACGGGATCCCAGCCGCGATCGACGCCTGCCGCGCCGGCATCTGGCCGGCACCCGCGGTCAGAATCTGCCCCATGATCACGTACTCGACCGCCTCCGGGGCCACCCCGGCCCGCTCCAGCGCGCCCTTGATGGCGATCCCACCCAGCTCGCTGGCCGAGAAATCCTTCAGCGATCCCAGCATCTTGCCAATCGGTGTCCGAGCTCCAGCAACGATGACAGACGTTGTCATTTCCACCTCCACAGGGTCCCGCGCGGCCGACCGGCCGATCACGGAAGCGCGATCTTTCCCATTAGGTTACCGTTAAGTAATGACCGCTGATCAAGTCGACGCCCGTCCGTTACTCGCCACAGCGCTTGTGACGGGGATTGATCATGTGGGTATTGCGGTGCCTGACCTCGACGTCTCCATCAAGTGGTACCACGACCACCTCGGCATGATCGTGCTGCACGAAGAGGTCAACGAGGAGCAGGGAATCCGCGAGGCGATGCTGTCGGTGCGCGGTGCGCCAAAGGGCAGCGTGCAGATCCAGCTGATGTCCCCGCTCGACGAGACGTCGACGATCGCCAAGTTCATCGGCAAGCGCGGTCCCGGCCTGCAGCAACTCGCCTATCGGGTCAGTGACATCGACGCCCTTTCCCAGCAGCTGCGCGACCACGGGGTCCGGCTGCTCTACGACGCACCGCGGCGGGGCACCGCCAGTTCACGGATCAACTTCATCCACCCCAAGGATGCGGGTGGTGTGTTGGTCGAGCTGGTCGAACCGGCACCGGATGCGTTTGCTGGCCACTGAATCCGAGTCGCCTCAACCGAACTCGGTAGTCCCGGCGGGTTCCGCGCCGACGCGGCTTTGGTGGCCACCCGACCACCGCCCCCGCACCGCCGGCCTGGTCAGTTCTGGAGCACGCCCGCCGAGATGTGTGACGTGGTCACAGCTTCCTCACCGCGCGCCTCCAGCGATTTCGTCAGCTTGTCGCGGATCTCGGCGATCGCGTCCACCAGTGTCTGCCCGCCGAGCTGCGGCCATTCGATCAGCAGCTGGTCTCGGATCTCCTTGACGTAATCCGGTGTCTGCGGCGGTGTCAGCGTCCTTATCTCGGACGCCTCGAACTCACCGCGCATATCCTTGGCGATCTCGCCGCGGAACCAGTCCATGTCGAGATTGCCCGGATCCCATTTGGTTTGCCGGATCCCGGCCGGTCCGAACTTCGCCCATTCCTCGTGTGAGATGTTGTGATCCGCTTCCACCCCAAGGAATTTGGTGATCGCCGCCCCGACGTCGCGCATCGAGATGATCTGCGCATCCGGCCAGCGTTCCCGGGTTTGGGTGCCCTCGGTGATGCTGGTGTCGAACGGCCATGCGCATTCCACACCGATTGTGACCGCGTTCGCGTTGTCGGTTCCGATGCCGACCCACGATCCGCGTCCACCGTGGTTGCAGGGGCCGACGGCAACGATCGTCACGATCCCGTTCGGATCGATGTGGAGCTGCGCGAGCGGACCGCTGAGATCCGGGCGTCCGTCGCGGATGCTCCGCGCGGATGCTCGGGCATTACCGGTGTGATGCCAGATGATCCCCCATATCCGGCCCATCGTGCCGCCGACGCCAGAGGTTTTCCAGCCGGGAAGCGTCCGCAGCCTGTCGCCAAGCGCAGGACGCAGCACATCCTCGAGCCATACGGGGTCGCCAGTGGCCGAACGCGCCGCGGCCGGTGACCCCGTCGACTCGGCCGCGTCGGCCACGGCGCCGGACTGGCCCGAGCACGATCCGACGGCGTCTGGATAGCCATCTACGCCGTCCATGCGATCGCTGGAATTGGCCGTCGCCCTGGTCGCGTGGCCGTTGGTTTCAGGCACGACGGAGAACCGGTCCGCGAAAAGCTCCGCCCATGTCACGACGCCAATCTCGCCGTCCACGGTCAGCCCGCGGCCGCGTTGGAACGCCACGATCGCGCCGCTCGTGAGTGTCGCGCACTCACCGTCCACAAGCAGTCCCGCGTCGGCCACGGTGTTGAGCCGATCCTGAACCATCGCCACGTGCCGGCCGACGGCTCCCTGGGCAATCGGCGCACCCGGATACGTATCGTCGGATATCGCCTCCGGCTCCAACGCCGGCATCGCGGCGTACTGGCTCACCTTCTGCCGGAAGTAATCCCAATCGAAGCCGGCACCAACATCGGTGTGGGTCCCGACACCCGTCGCGATCCGCACGCCGTTGTGGTCGGTGATGCCCGTCAAGCCCCTTCCGGCCTCCTCTGGACTGATCACCCGCGGCTGCAGCCCGTGACGGCGAGCATCTCGAACCGCGAGGTAGGCCGCGACATCGATGCCATGTCGCATCCGCTCGAGCCAGGTCTGGCGCGACCAACCAGCCTTGGAACCCGCGAACGCCAGGTTGATGGACTTCGAATTGCCCGGCTGGAAAACAGAGTTCGCGTAGCGTGCGGTGTCGACGATGTTGAACACGTTCCCGTCGTTGTCGACGGTGTAATGGTAGGAGACCCGGTTCTCGTTGTTCGACAGATACCGGGCCAGGTGGCGGGCGGACGGACTGTTCCCGTCCTCGGTGTGCAGCACGAACCACAGGACATCGGTGCCGCCGCGGGAGCCATGGTACGGACTGCGGATTTCGGTGCTCTCCTCGAAATGCGGTGGGGCCACCAGAAGCCGAGACGACCGGTCGAGATCCCACTGCCCGAAGTCCGGCGCTAGTACCTCGTTGACATCGACACGAGTGCCGCCGACCAGCGGCCCGGGGTTCGACGCCGTGTCGACGACGTTCTGGAACAGCACCGCCGCCGGTTCACGTTGGCCACGTGACCACGCCCTCGTCTGCCACACCCATCGCCGGCCGGGACTCGTCGATTGACCGACCACCTCGTCTTGGATCGCCCAGGCGCACACCCGGGAGTGCCCGTAGATGCCCGTGCGCGCCACCCCGAGTACCGAGTTGATGCCCCGGAACCACTCGACACCAACCCTGTTCCACGTCGCGAGCGTGATGTCCTCATCAATGCTGAAGATGATCGGTGCGGAATCCGGGCCGCCCGCGGCCTCGTGAAGCCCCAATGCGGTGTGTGCGTCTTGGACTCCGCCGTCAAACCCCCGGGTGAAATCGGAGGGTGCCGTTCCGCCAGGTTTGCCGAACTGGAAATTGCTGACGATGTGCAGGCCTTCGGCGCGAAGGGCATCTGCGTACTCGCGCGTCAGCGGCTTCGCCCCGAAGTTCGCGCCGGGGCGTGACCCCGAGACATAGGCGACGACACCGTCGTAGCCCGCACCCTTGACGGCGGCCGGCGGTATCTTTCGGGATGCGAAATCGATAAGCCTCATAACCTACTCCCCCTGCTGTCGAGTCCTCATATGTTCTCCCGTTGCAGCACAACGCAATACGGGATGCAGAGCGGGCGGCCGAGAGCGCGTCCTCCGACCGAAGCCCGTGCCCGACCCTCCGCAGCATCATGATGTCGCCGCAGCAGCCGTTCGCTGTGAGTAGTCCGCTACTTCATTCCGAGGCGTGGGCACACCGATGCGGTGGAGTACCGAACGCCGGGGCGATGCTGCCCTACGATCACCGTTCGGCAGCGACGTCTGATCGACGGTGCGTCAAGACCATCTGCGGGTCGGGCTGCGCGTGGCCCGATGCGTCCAACAAGGCGTATGCCAGTGCCGCCTGTCCTCGGCCCCCGAATCTCCCACGTCCGCCAGCCAGACCACTAGATGAGCTGTGCCGACCCCGATTTCGTGGTCACATCCCGGACACCGGTAGACCTTCACCGCCCGCGCGGCAGCGATCGGCCGCACCTCGTAGTCGTATCCGTCGGGACCGATCTCGATGCGCCGCGCAGCTGGCAACGGCGGTGGCGGCCCCTGCCTACGAGACGGGATGCGACGCCTGCCCATGATCACAGTGTAGGGAGCTCAGAACAGCCGGTACTCGTCGCTGTCCATACCCCGCATCTTGTCGTAGTCCAGAGTCAGACAACGGATCCCGCGATCGCTCGCTAGCGTGCGGGCCTGCGGCTTGATCTGCTGGGCGGCAAACACCCCGGTGACCGGGGCGAGCAGGCTGTCGCGGTTGAGCAGGTCGAGGTAGCGGGTGAGCTGTTCGACGCCGTCGATCTCACCACGCCGCTTGATCTCGACGGCGACCGACCCGCCTCGCTCGTCGCGGCACAGCAGGTCCACCGGGCCGATCGGCGTCATGTACTCGCGGCGCACCAGCGTGTACCCCGCCCCGAGCAACTCCACGTGTTCGGCGAGCAGCGCCTGCAGGTGTGCCTCCACACCATCCTTCACCAACCCCGGATCCACCCCGAGGTCATGGCTGGAGTCGTGTTCGACCGCCTCCACCGTGATCCGCAGCTGCTCACCGGTCTTGTTTTCGACCACCCAGACCGGCAGGTCGCCCTCTTTGTCCTCGGTGAGCCAGCACGGCGGACTCATCCAGTTCAGGGGTTTGTAGGCGCGGTCGTCGGCGTGCACGCTGACCGACCCGTCGGCCTTGATGAGCAGCAGGCGGCGCGCCGACGGCAGATGCGCGGTGAGGCGTCCGATGTAGTCCACGGTGCACTGGGCGATGACGAGGCGCACCGCACAACTGTAGGTGACCCGGTTGACGCTCCCGGTGTAACTGGGCTCACGCACGCGGCGCGTCAGGAGAACAGTGCACGGCGGAACCGCTTGGCCGAGTCGATCGCATCCTGAAGATCCGGCATCACGATCACGTCAAGGACCGGATCGTCGCGCCGCTCGAACCGCACCACCACGCCGTCGGGGTCGACGACGTAGCCCTCCTTGCCGATGTCCTTCAGCATCGCCCGCATCCCGGCCAGCAAGTTGCGCGCGGCATCGTTGGAGTCGTCAACCCGTGACACCTCGAGAATTGCGACGTCGAAGCTGTCCTTGTCGCGTTCGATGGTGCGCAAGACCTGTTCGGCCCCGGTGAACAACAGATCGCCGTGCACCTCGTAGACCCGGATTCCCGCGGCGGCGTCGTAGATCGACCGTATCGTTGAGCGGGATTCCCTTGTCACGGTGAGGAAATGCAATCCGAGCTCGCGAGACAGGCTGCGGCACACCCTTATCCCGCGCACGCTGTTGCCTTTGCGATCTAAACGTGGTGAATAGACCCCGATTCCGAGCTGGCCGGGCAGCACCGCGACGATACCGCCACCCACACCGCTCTTGGCGGGCATCCCGACCGCGGTCACCCAGTCACCGGCGGCGTCGTACATGCCGCACGTCACCATCACGCTCAGGGTCCGCTGCACCACCGATCCATCGGTGACCCGCCTGCCGGTCAGCGGGTTGACGCCGCCGCGCGCCAGGGTGACCGCCATCCGTGCCAGGTCGGTGCAGGTGACGGTGATGGAGCACTGCCGGAAGTAGACATCGAGCACCTCCTCGGGGTCGCCGTCGAGGACCCCGAAGCAATCCAGCATGTAAGCGATCGCCCGGTTCCGGCTGCCGGTCGCCTTCTCCGAGGCGTACACGTCGAGGTCGACGCCGAGTCGCCGGCCCGCGCATGCCGAGTAGAAGTCGTGGATGCGTTCGAACCGTTCCTCGGGCGTGGCACCCGGAACCAGCGACACGGCCGCGATCGCGCCCGCATTGATCATCGGGTTCTTCGGCGTCTTGGTGGTGTCGTCCACGCTGATCTCGTTGAAGGCCTCGCCTGAGGGCTCGACCCCGATCCGCGCATCAACGGCCTGTTGACCGATCTGGTCGAGGGCAAGCGCATAGGTGAACGGCTTCGAAATGGACTGGATGGTGAATTCAACTGCAGTGTCCCCGGATTCGTAGACGAAGCCGTCAGACGTGGACATCGACAGCCCGAATCGGTCCGGGTCGACCGTAGCCAGTTCGGGGATGTAGTCGGCAAGGTGGCCCTCGGTGACGCCGGCATGTTCCTCGCGGATCCGATCGAGGTATCGCTGCACCAGTTCCGCCACGGCTCGGAGTCTAGCGAGCCGGGCTACCGCGACCACGTCGATCCGCCGGGTGGGAGGCTGATGCACCCCTGTCGTGGTGTCGGCATCGCACATCGAGTAGTCGACTACTGTCGATCCTGATCGCGCCGCGCCGCACACTTGCCCAATGCGGCTCACCGATCACCATGGAGTTAGAGAATGCATCTGAACAAGAAGCCTGGTCAGTGGGGCGTGTCGCCGCTTCGGTTCATCCTGAGCACGGTCGCAGGGCGAGCCATTCGGTCCCAGCGAGAGGGAAACGCCGGGGTCGCCTCGGAGCGCGACGGAAGCGCTACCGCACTCTCCGGTTCGCCAGACGCACCGGAGAGTGGCGGCATCATCTTGTGCTGGTAAGGCGGCATGCGCTCGCCCGCGCCGACCTGCGGCGAGATTCACGACGATGTCGTTTTTCCGCCAGTCATGTCGGTGACGGCGTGTAAGGGTCGAGGTGTGCACACCGACTTCGACCGCTGTTATCGCGCCGTCCAGTCCAAGGACGCGCGGTTCGACGGTTGGTTCGTCACCGCGGTCCTGACGACCAGGATCTACTGCCGACCCAGTTGCCCGGTGCGTCCGCCGTTCGCACGCAACATGCGCTTCTATCCGACCGCCGCTGCCGCGCAAGCCGCCGGCTTTCGAGCATGTAAGCGCTGCCGACCCGACGCGTCACCTGGATCGCCGGAGTGGAACATCCGCGACGATCTGGTGGCCAGGGCCATGCGCCTGATCGCCGACGGCACCGTCGACCGCGACGGCATCACCGGCCTGGCGGCCCGGCTCGGCTACACGACCCGCCAACTCGAGCGGATTCTGCAAGCCGAGGTCGGGGCCAATCCGCTGGCGCTGGCGCGAGCCCAGCGAGCGCAGACCGCGCGAGTTCTCATCGACACCACCGATCTACCGTTCGGAGACGTCGCCTTCGCCGCCGGCTTCGCCAGCATCCGGCAGTTCAACGACACAATCCGGGCCGTCTGCGCGCTGACCCCGACCGAGTTGCGCCGCCGCGCGCGCATCAGATTCGGATGCGCCGACACCCGTTCGGCCGGGGCGATCTCGCTCCGCCTGCCTGCACGCACTCCGTTCGCCTTCGAAGGATTGTTCGGCCACCTGGCCGCCAGCGCCGTGCCGGGCGTCGAGGAGGTCCGCGAAGGTGCCTATCGGCGGACGCTCCGGTTGCCGTCGGGCAGCGGAATCGTCAGCCTCACACCACAACCCGACCACGTCCGCTGCCAGCTTGTACTCGACGACTTCGGGGACCTGGCCAGCGCTATCGCGCGGTGCCGGCGTCTCCTCGATCTCGACGCCGACCCGGAGGCCGTGGTCGACGCGTTGTCAGCGGATCCGGACCTCGCCGCGCTGGTGGCCAAGGCACCTGGACAGCGGATTCCCCGCACCGTGGACGAAGCCGAACTTGCCGTCCGGGTGATCCTCGGCCAGCAGGTATCCCTCGCCGCCGCCCGCACCCACGCGGCACGGCTCGCCGTCGGCTATGGACAGCGAATCACCGACGCCGGCGGGGGCCTGACGCACGTTTTCCCCTCTGCGGCAGAGCTCGGCGACCTCGATCCGGCGCATCTGGCCTTCCCCCGTGCACGGCGCGCCTCTCTCGTCACGCTGATAAGTGCCCTGCACGGCGGGCATCTCGCCCTCGATCCAGGATGCGACTGGAATGTCGCGCGCGACCAGTTGTCGGCCCTGCCGGGCGTCGGCCCATGGAGCGTCGAGATGATCGCCATGCGCGGACTGGGCGATCCTGACGCGTTCCCCGTCAGCGATCTGGGACTGCGCCGGGCCGCCGAACAGCTGGGACTGCCCTCGAATGCCCGGGGCCTGGCGGTACGCAGTACCCGTTGGCGGCCTTGGCGCGCATATGCCACCCAGCACTTGTGGACGACGCTCGAGCACGAGGTGAATAAGTGGCCGCCGAAGGAGATGACATGACATCGATGCACTTCCGCACGACCGACAGCCCGGTGGGGCGACTGACACTGGCCGGTCGCGACGGCACCCTCATGCACTTGCGCATGGTCGACCAGACCTACGAGCCCAGCCACGAGGGTTGGGAACCCGACGACACCGCCTTCCCCGAAGCCGTCGAGCAACTCGGGGCGTATTTCGATGGCGAGCTGACCGAGTTCGACGTCGATATCGCCTTGGCCGGCACCGCTTTTCAGCGCCGGGTCTGGAATGCGCTGTTGACCATTCCCTACGGCGAGACCCGCTCCTATGGTGAGATCGCACAGCAGATCGGCTCACCTGGCGCCGCGCGGGCGGTCGGATTGGCCAACGGCCACAACCCGATCGGAATCGTCGTGCCCTGTCATCGCGTGATCGGATCGAATGGCAGCCTCACCGGATATGGGGGCGGGCTGGATCGCAAGAAATCGCTCCTTAATGTGTGTTCGGCGGTGTCCTACTTTTCCACCCGGGTTGGGTAGTATCATTGGCGCTGGCAGGCTTAGCTTCCGGGTTCGGGATGGGTCCGGGCGTTTCCCTGCCGCTGTGGCCGCCGTAACTTTATTGTGTTGTGTTTTTATGGGGTGTGTTTTGGTGGTGGGGTGGGTGTGTGGTGTGGTTGCGAGGCGTTTGTTTGTTGGGTTTTACACACTGGTTTTTGGTTTCTTTTTCCCTTTGTGGGGGTGTGTGTAAGTTTTCGGCCGGTTAGTGCCAGTTCCCTGAACCCATTGCTGGGCGTGTAGGTCTGGTCTATTGATCCCGTGGTCTGCGGGGGGCCTTATCCCACTTGATGGGTGAGAAGCCTGGTCTTGGAGGGGGTTTCCCGCTTAGATGCTTTCAGCGGTTATCCTGTCCGAACGTGGCTATCCAGCGGTGCCCCTGGTGGGACAACTGGTGTACCAGAGGTTCGTCCGTCCCGGTCCTCTCGTACTAGGGACAGGTTTCCTCAAGCTTCTGACGCGCGCGGCGGATAGAGACCGAACTGTCTCACGACGTTCTAAACCCAGCTCGCGTGCCGCTTTAATGGGCGAACAGCCCAACCCTTGGGACCTGCTCCAGCCCCAGGATGCGACGAGCCGACATCGAGGTGCCAAACCATCCCGTCGATATGGACTCTTGGGGAAGATCAGCCTGTTATCCCCGGGGTACCTTTTATCCGTTGAGCGACACCCCTTCCACTCGGGGGTGCCGGATCACTAGTCCCGACTTTCGTCCCTGCTTGACATGTCCGTCTCGCAGTCAAGCTCCCTTGTGCACTTACACTCAACACCTGATTGCCGTCCAGGTTGAGGGAACCTTTGGGCGCCTCCGTTACATTTTAGGAGGCAACCGCCCCAGTTAAACTACCCACCAGGCACTGTTCCTGAACCCGGTTCAGGGTTCGAGGTTAGAGGCCCAATACGATCAGAGTGGTATTTCAACAATGACTCCACCCACACTGGCGTGCGGGTTTCACAGTCTCCCACCTATCCTACACAAACCGCATCGAGCACCAATACCAAGTTGTAGTGAAGGTCCCGGGGTCTTTTCGTCCTGCCGCGCGTAACGAGCATCTTTACTCGTAATGCAATTTCGCCGAGTCTATGGTTGAGACAGTTGAGAAGTCGTTACGCCATTCGTGCAGGTCGGAACTTACCCGACAAGGAATTTCGCTACCTTAGGATGGTTATAGTTACCACCGCCGTTTACTGGGGCTTAAATTCTCAGCTTC
>NZ_JBGAME010000024.1:0-74249 GCF_044223235.1 Mycobacterium sp. | reverse complement strand
CCAGGCCGACATCGACCACCACGGCTGGATCCAGGACATCCAACCCACCGTCACCGTCCCCCACGTCGACACCACCGTGCGCCACAGCGGCCGCTAAACCCCACCCACGCTCAACGGGCACCCCAACGCGGGGTGCCCGTTGGCGTTTCTCGGCCCGTTTCGGGTGCCCCGTCACCCTTCCGGATGGCCCCTTCGCCCATTTCTGCGCGAGGGTCCTCGCAACCTTCGGTGCCGCGACCCTGGCGTAGATCTGGGTGCGGATGACAATCATCACTGTGACGTATGTGACCAATGTGACTATTGGTGCTTGTCAGGGGAGAATTACAGGTGTGTAATTGACCTCGGCGCGTCGCCCTCAGATGCGCTGGTCACAGACCTAGCCTGATGGGGAAAGGAGCAGGCGACATGCCAAGCATCCCCCAATCCCTCTTGTGGATCTCCCTCGTCGTTCTCTGGCTCTTCGTGCTAGTGCCCATGCTGATCAGCAAGCGGGACGCAGTGCGCCGGACCAGCGACGTCGCTCTGGCCACCCGTGTGCTGAACACCGGGCGAGGTGCGCGGCTGTTGCGTCGCACCGGCCCGGCGGCAGGGCACCGCAGCGACCCGGAGTGGCGGCCGTCCGACCGCGACGTCGACGCCGACATCGACGGGGACCTCGACGAGGAGTATGACGCCGACACCGTGCCCGGACGATCCGTCGTGGTGACCGCCGCCGCCGACGAGGCCGAACCCGATTATCTCGACGTCGACATCGTCGAGGAGGATTCGGGTGCGCTGCCCATCGGCTCGATGGTCGGTGTGGACGACGCGCCCGCGGACTCGGCGCCGCAGCCCGCAGACGAGGACGTCAAGGAGGCGGTTCCGCACGCAGACGTGCCCGTGGAGCCTGACCTACCGCTCGACGACGAGGTGCCCGCACCGGCGGCCGAACGCAACGGACTGGCCGACGAATACGAGTACGTCGACGATTCGTCGGGTCTGGAAGCCCCGTCGGAGACCGATCTCAAGCTCGCCGACTCGATGACCGCGGCGCGCAGACGCCGCTACGAATCCAAGACCGCCGCGGCGGTCAGCGCACGCAAGTACGAGTTCCGCAAGCGCGCACTGTCGGCGCTGGCGGTCATGCTGGTGTTCACGGCGGGCGCCGCGTTCCTGGTGACCCCGTCGATGTGGTGGGTGTGCGGTTCGGTGGGCGTGGTGACGCTGCTCTACCTGGCCTACCTGCGCCGTCAGACGCGCATCGAGGAGCGGCTGCGCCGTCGCCGCGCGCAGCGGATGATGCGGTCGCGGCTTGGCGTGGAGAGCACCGAGGACCAGGAACTCGACGTGGTTCCGTCTCGGTTGCGCAGGCCGGGTTCGGTGGTGCTGGAGATCGACGACGAGGACCCCGTCTTCGAGCATCTCGACGATGTGCCGTTGGCGCGGGCGTTCGATCTGCCACGTGCCGCAGGCCAGTAGACCTGCCGGTTTCGGCATGCGCGTGGCGGCTGGTAGCCTGTGCTACCGGTATCAGGGGCTATGGCGCAGTTGGTAGCGCGACTCGTTCGCATCGAGTAGGTCAGGGGTTCGATTCCCCTTAGCTCCACCATTGATCGATCGCCCCGGCCTCGTGGCCGGGGCGTTTCGCTTTGGAACCCCTCGATCACCGAGTGGCCGGTGATGGAGTAGCGCGGCTGCCAAGAGACGGGTAGCGGCCTACTCTAGGCCGGCTTACTCAGGGCCGGAAAGCTTCTTCCCATGGTCGGGACAACGCGGTTCACGGCGTCAGCCCCCGATCGGCCAGGGTGCATATCGCACCGCTCGGGCGGGAGGTGATTGGGATGAGGTATCTACTCCAGTGGTATGTCGCGACCAATGCGGGTCGTCGGGAAGGCACCGAAGCGCGCTATCCCCGCCGTCCTGCGGAGGTGCAGAAGCGCAAGCGTCTCCGCCGTCGATCCGACGTATGACGGCGTATGACGACGTATAGCGTTGGGGCCGTGCAGCATTGCGTGCGAGCGTGGTGATGTCATAGCCGGTCGTCCGCGACACGAAACATGAAACGCGGTGCGGGTGTCCACATCACAGTGATGCGGGCGCCCGCGCCGCGCTCGGTGTCCTCACTTCGCGCGAGCGGCGACAACCGGCGTGGGCCGCAACTCGGGTGCCGAATCGTCCTGCGCACCATCCGGGTAGGCGGTCCACACCGCATCACCTTTCTCGGTGGCCGTGCAACGCAGCGGCACACCTTCTGGCGACTCGGCGAGTTGCGTTGTGTCGCTGTATGAGTCGCCCGCATGAGCGGTTTTCAACCTCGGTTTCTGGGTGGGAGTAGAGGTATCCGTGCACTCCGCCAACGGTGGCGTGACTATGCACGGATCCCACGGCGGGGCGGCCGCCGGCTGGACGGTCACAAAAGAGAATCCTCGCGCTGGTGGCCGTTGCCACCGGCCTGGGTCTGATCCAGGTGAGCGGCGCCAGAGACCGGGCAAGCAAGGCGGAGGACCAGGCGATCGCGCAGAAGCTGATCGCGCAATCCGGTGACATGCTGTCGACCGGCGCCGATGCGCCGCTGCTGCAACGGCTGCTGGCCGGTAGACACCTGCTGGCCGAGTCGGATGACACGCAGCTCTGTCCGATGGTTCTCGACGCGGCGAGCACGGTGAAGATCATCGACAACCCGTCGCGCCCGGGGTGAGAGGTGCCCAATGGAGTGCCAAGCTGCGCGCTACGGCTGCAGTAATGAGCAGTACTGAGGTAGTGCACCACTCGTTTCCTGCGGCGCCGCGGAACCTAGCCTGCTTATCAATCGGCGAGCAGCACCAGGAGGGGACACCCATGACCACAGCAATCCGCGGGCGTACGACCGCGACGGACGTGCTCGACTGGGCGGTGTCAGACCAGGATCTCGAAGCCGCCGCGGACGAGAACGCGCTGTCCTACACCTATCAGACCTCGGTATACAACAGCTGCTGCAGCTGAGCGTGCCGGTCCCGCAGTCAGATCGAATACGTTTGGCGGACAACAACGGCACGGCGTTCGACTGACCCGGTCCAGTGGTCCGCGTCACATCGGGGACACCGGCGATCCCAGCCGACCCCAACGGCGACACCGTGTTTGGTGACGGCACACGGTCTCGCGCAACACCGGAACACCCAGTGCCTACCCGATCACATCCCCTAGGCATCGGCTCCGCAGTCGTCGTACCCTGTTACCAGGCCGTTTGGTGGTACCGGGACTGCACGCCGATGTGACGAACTACTCATCACTGAAGAGGCCATCGGCCCTTACCATTGACGCGGGCACCAGCCACGATCGGGGCCCAAGGCGCACAAAGCGCCGGAGGAGATGTCGTGCAAACTATTACATTCGGCCTGGGCCACGGTTGGTTTCGCCGCGCATTCGACCGCAATCCGCTGGTACGCAAGAGCGATCGCATCGAGTCGATTGTGATGATGTTCGCACTGACCGTCGTCCTGCTCGGCACCATGATCATCGGCGCGTTTGGCACCTCGGTCCAGGATAGCCGCGCGGAGTTCTACGCCGACCAGCTGCGCACCAGGCACACCGTGGTAGCCACCGCGACCGCTGACAGTCGCACCGATACCTCCTACGGTTCGGTCGCGTTTATCGCCAGCGCTCGCTGGAACGCCGACGGTCTCAACCGCACGGGTGAGTTCGAGTGGCCCGAGTCACTGAAATCCGGCCAGCAGATCAGCATCTGGGTCGACGAAAAGGGTAAGAAGGTGGCCGCACCTGCACCCTTGAGCCAAGCCACGCTCGACGCGGTGATGATTGCCATCGGGCTGTGGATCGCCGTGGCGGCGATCGTGCTGGGCTTCGTCCGGGTGGTGCATGTGCGCCTCAACCGGGGCCGGTATGCGGACTGGGATCGCGCTCTCGAGCAATTGGCCGGCGACGACAGCGGCCGCACCAACAGCCAGCCCTGACGCGCACAGGCCTACAGCCGGAACTCCAGCACGTCGCCGAGGGGCCGGCGGGGTGTCGGAGGCGGCACGTCGTCGAGGGCAGGGACAGCGCCGACGCGGATCAGGACCTCCGGATACGCGCGGCCGGTTACCGCGCTGACGATGTCACGGCTGGCGGGGAGCTCGGTGACGTGGGTCAGCGTGCAGCTGGCCAGCCCCGCCATGGTCGCCTCCAGCAGCACCTGCGACAGCAGTTGGCCACAGCCGATGAGGTCGCGGTGGCTGTCGCCATTGGCCGAGATGACCAGGATCGTGGACCGGTCATCCGGGATCTCGAGCCGCCTCTCGCCATGGCGGGTGATGGGGAAACTGCGTCCCACGTCCACCCGATCGCTTTCTGCCGCCGACACCAGCGCGCTGTGCGGAATGCCGTCAGTCGTCTCGAATGGGGCTGTCCACCAACTTAATTCGGCGCTGTACGCCGAATCGTAGAGGCGCAGTGCCTCGGTCAGCCGAGTGGCTTCGGCCACCTGGTGCCGGCCGTCGTCGTCGAGCACGTCCAGCACGGCGAGGGAATCGTCGATACTGCGCCGCAGCACCGGTTCAAAGGTGCCCCAGTCGGAGGGTGGTGCGAACGGCAGCCGGTCGGTGCGGCGGATCAGCATGGCGTCGGCGCGGCGCCGCTGAATATCGCTGACGGTGGGCAGCGGTGAAAGGTTGATCGACGCCAGATGGTTCGCGTCGGTTGCGTCGGGGAGGAGTTCGACGTCGGCGGCCCAGCCCGCGGCGGCGAGTGCCACCCGCGCATGGTCGAGCACGGCGCCGCAGCTGATCAGCGCCTGCCGGGCGCCCGCGTCGGTGGCCACCAACCGGTCCGGGTCCAGCATCAGGTGTAGTCCGGCGCCCTCGGCGACCCACCGCCACGGCTGGCTGTTGTGGTACGACGGCGCGCGGCTCGCGACGAGCACGGCGTTCTCGATGACCGCGGCGGCCACCATCACCTTCGACACGGGGGTCCTCCTAGGAGAATCAGCTCCTATCCACGGTGCCCAGCGCGCCGCGCCGGCGCCAGGGTCTTTGTGCCCCCGGCCGCCGGGTCCTGTTACCTCCGGAATGTGTCGGATGACCGCTGTCGAGGACCTCGCGTGCGCGCGAGGATCGGGATATGGACACACCTTTGCCCGCGGCCACCCCTGGGGTCACCGCGGTGCAGCGGACCGCGGCAACCGCCGTCGAAGTCGTCGCCGAAGGGGCCCACGCGCCCGCGGAGATCCGCGAAACGCACACGGGGATTGTCACTTTGGTCGGCGACCGGGCCTACAAGGTGAAAAAACCGGTGGTCACCGACTTCCTGGACTTCGGCACCGTCGAGCGGCGGGAGCGGGCCTGCGCGGTCGAGGTGGCCCTCAACCGCAGGCTGGCCCCCGACAGCTACCTCGGTGTGGCCCATCTGACCGATCCGGAGGGCGGGCCGTCCGAGCCGGTGATCGTCATGCGCCGATATCCGGACGAGTGCCGGCTGTCGGCCATGATCGGCTCCGGCCAGCCGCTTGAGGGGCACCTCGACGCGATAGCCGCCATCCTGACCGGCTTCCACCGAAGCGCCACCCGATCGCGGGCAATCGAGAGTTGCGGCCGGATGCCCGCCATCAATTCACGCTGGCAGGACAACCTCGACGAACTGCGGCGGTGGGCGGGTTCGATCATCGACGCCGACGAGCTTGCCGAGGTGGCGCGGTTGGCGTCGCGGTTCATCTCCGGTCGGGGGGCGCTGTTCTCCTCCAGGATCGCCCAACGCCACATCGTCGACGGCCACGGCGATCTGCTGGCCGACGACATCTTCTGTCTGCCCGACGGGCCGGTCCTGCTGGACTGCCTGGAGTTCGACCCGAGCCTGCGCTACGTCGACTGCATCGACGACGCCGCATTCCTGGCGATGGATCTGGAGTTCCTCGGCCGCCCGGATCTCGCCGCGCACTTCCTGCGCGAGTACCGCAGGCGCTCCGGCGACACCGCCCCCACCTCGCTGGTCGACTTCTACATCGCCTACCGCGCGGTGGTGCGCGCGAAGGTGGACTGCATTCGCGCCGACCAGGGCCGGGCCGGAGCCGAGTCGGACGCACGGCGGCACGTTCGCCTGGCGGTTGAGCACCTCAGGGCGGGCGCCGTTCGGTTGATCCTGGTCGGTGGGGGCCCGGGAACGGGTAAGACCACGCTGGCCAGGGCGCTCGCGCAACGGCAGGTCGCGTGGGTGATATCGACCGACGAAGTGCGCGGGGAACTCAGCAAGACCGGGTTCATCGACGGCGTCGCAGGTGACTATGAGGCCGGCCTGTACAGCCCAGGCAACGTCGCCGCGGTCTATGACACCGCGCTGCGCCGCGCGGCGCTGCAGCTGGCCCTGGGCCGTTCGGTGATCGTCGACGGAAGCTGGCGCGATCCGGTGCAGCGCGAGCGGGCCCGCGACGCGGCCGCCGAAGAGTTCTGCCCGACAGTGGAACTCGAGTGCACCCTGCCGCTGCAGGAAGCCCAGGCGCGGATCGTCGGCAGGAGTGACGCGACCGGTTCCGACGCGACGCCCGCCATTGCGGCGGCGATGGCCGGTGAGCACCACCCGTGGACGGCGGCCCATCGCATCGACACCGGAAAGCCACTGGGCGACTCGGTGGCCGAGGCCCACGAGATCTGCTGCCTGGCGATCTGACCGAAGCCGGCCCCGACCGGCCGGAAAGTCAAAGGAGAGAATCGATGTCGGAGATCAACGGCGCGGTCGTGGTGGGGATCGACGGGTCGCCCGAGGCGGTCGGTGCCGCCCGGTGGGCCGGGGCTGTCGCGCACGGGGTGTCGGCACCGCTGCACATCGTGCACGCGCTGCCGACCGTCGGCCGGAATCTGACGGAATCCGCCGCGGCGATCCGTGCGGCCGTGATGTCGTTTCAGCGGGACAGCTCGGAGATCTTCCTCAAGGAGGCCGCCGATGCCGTCCGCGCGGTAGCCCCCGGAGTGCCGATCGCCACGTCGTCGCTGACCACACCGGTCGACGAGGCACTGGTCGAGATCAGCAGACAGTCCCGGCTGATCGTCTTGGGCGGTGACGGGGTCACACCGGTCGATGCCCTGCTGCTCGGGTCGACGACCCTCGGCGTGTCCACCCGCGCGGTGTGTCCGGTGGTGACCTGGCGCGGAACGCCGCCTGTTCCGTCGGCGCAGCCGGTGGTGGTGGGCGTCGACGGCAGCCGTGCGGGCAGCGCCGCGCTGGCCGCGGCGTTCGAGTTCGCCAGCCGATTCAACGTCCCACTGCGGGCCGTGCATTCGTGGTCGACCAGGTTGCCCCCGGGAGGGGTGACGATACCGCTGCTCATCGACTGGGACTCCGTCGAGGCGGCGCAGAACGCGCTGCTGGCCGAAACGGTAGACCAGTGGCGCGGGTCGTACCCCGACGTGGACGTCACCTGCATCCTGGAACAAGCCAAACCCGGCCGGGCCCTGCTGGACCACGCAGCCGACGCCCAGCTCGTGGTCGTCGGCACTCGTGGGCGCAACGCGGTCGCGAGCGCTGTGTTGGGTTCGACGAGCCTGAATCTGCTGCATCACAGTTCGGTGCCGGTGATGGTGTGTCATGCCTCGGACTATGCGTGGGGCAACATCGGTGCGACCCCCGGCGGCGACGCCGAACGATCCTGATGGGGCGTCGTAGCTTGAACCGGAAAAGGCCTTGGCTGGCAGCAGTTTGGTGTTGGTGTGGCTGTCGGCGTGCTTTCACAGGTGGGTTCGGCCATGGATGTACGGGTGGGGTGCGTCACCCGCAGAGCGGATCTGTCCGCTGCCCGCGGATCCCGCAGAACAGCTTTGGCCTTGGCTGGGGCCGATCGGCGAAGGCCGGGGCGATTTCTACAGCTACGATGCGCTCGAACGGGCGACGGGTCCCCAACGTGGTCAGCGCACCCGGGTGATCGTTTGGGGCAGCGGTGGCGCGGACGGCGATACCGCCTTCGATGTGGCCCACTTCATCATGGAGCGCAAGATGATAAGTGGCATTAGCCGTCGGGCCGAACGGGTGTGGGCAGAATCATCGCGCGATCGTGTTTGCCACATGCCCGAGTCCTTGCCCGTCGCGACGGCGACGCCGTAGCCTCGGGTCGTGGCCGGATTGACAGCCCTCCGCGCGGACGAGCTTGCGACACTGGAATTCTTCGCCGGCTGCGCCCCGAAAGACCTGGCGCCCCTGGCGGCCCAGTTGCGGCCGCTGACCGCGGAGCCGGGGCAGGTTCTGATGCGCGAGGGCGATCCCGCGGTTTCGTTTCTGCTGATCGGTTCCGGCCGGGCGCAGGTCACTCATACCGCACCCGACGGGGACGTCACCGTCGTCGAGGTGACCCCTGGGATGATCGTCGGAGAGATCGCACTGCTGCGCAATGCCGCACGCAGCGCGACCGTGGTTGCGGCCGAGCTGTTGACCGGCTGGGTGGGCGGCGAGGACGCGTTCGCGACGATGCTCGAGATCCCCGGCATGATGGACAAGCTGGTCACCATCGCCCGGCAGCGGCTCGCCGCGTTCATCGATCCGATCCCCGTCCAGATCCGAGATGGCGCGGAACTGTTCCTGCGGCCCGTCCTGCCGGGTGACAACGAACGCACCACGAACGGACCGGTCGAGTTCTCCAGCGAAACGATGTACCGGCGCTTCCAGTCGGCGCGCCGGCCGACGCCGTCGCTGATGAGGTACCTGTTCGAGGTCGACTACTCCGACCACTTCGTCTGGGTGATGACCGACGGCGAACACGGTCCGGTGGTCGCCGACGCGCGGTTCGTGCGCGATTTTCACGACGCGACGACCGCGGAGGTGGCGTTCACCGTCGCCGACGCCTACCAGGGCAGGGGCATCGGGACATTCCTGATGGCAGCCGTCGCCGTCGCGGGACACTATGACGGGGTGCAGCGCTTCAACGCCAGGGTCCTGACCGAGAATTACCCGATGCGCAAGATCCTCGATCACTTCGGCGCGGTGTGGGTCCGCGACGACCTCGGCGTCGTCGTCACCGAGATCGACGTGCCGACCGCCGACCAGCTGCCGTTCACACCCGAACTGGCGGCCCGCATCCGCGATGTCGCCCGCCAGGTCATCCGGGCGGTGAATTGATGCGACCGCCACTGTCCAAGGACACCCGGCTGTGCATCTCGCTGTCTGGCCGGCCCAGCAATATCGGCACCCGGTTCCACAACTATCTCTACGATCAGCTCGGACTGGACTTCCTCTATAAGGCCTTCACCACCACCGATATCGCGGCCGCCATCGGTGGCGTGCGCGCGCTCGGTATCCGCGGCTGCTCGGTGTCGATGCCGTTCAAGCAGGACGTCATCGCCCTGGTGGATGAGGTGGAACCGTCCGCGCAGGCGATCCACGCCGTCAACACGATCGTCAACGACGACGGCTATCTGACGGCGTCCAACACCGACTACATCGCCGTGCAGCGCCTGCTCGACGAGCATCGGCTCGATCCCACCCTTCCGGTGCTCATCCGCGGCAGCGGCGGGATGGCCAACGCGGTCGGTGTGGCCTTCCGCGACCACGGATTCAGGGTCGGCACCGTGGTGGCGCGCAACCGCGAGGCCGGCCAAGAGCTGGCAGCGCGGCTTGGCTACGAGTTCGCCGACGACGTCGGCACGCTGACCGCGCCGGTGCTGGTGAACGTCACGCCGATCGGCATGGCCGGCGGCCCCGATGAGACGCGCAGCGCGTTCGGGGCGGACACCGTCGCCGCGGCGGACACCGTGTTCGACGTGGTGGCCCTGCCGTCGGAGACGCCGTTGATCACCGCCGCACGCACCGCAGGGGTGAAGGTGATCACCGGTGCCGAGGTCATCGCCCTGCAGGCCGCCGAGCAGTTCGAGCGGTACACCGGCGTGCGGCCGACACCCGATCAGGTCGCCGAGGCCAGCACTATCTCGCGTGCGTGAGCGCCGTGCTCACGGCGTGATCAGGGCGTGATCGTCGTCTCGTCGTCGATCGCTGCGGTCGCATCCATCAACGGGTTGAACTGCTCTTCGGGCCCCTCGGCATTGAGCTGGAGCACATAGAGCCCGTCCTGTCCGGGGATCACGACCGTTTTCTGCGCGAAGAGCCGGGTCCCGTCCTGTTGATAGGTGCCGCCGATCTGGTAGGCGTCGAATCCGCTGAGTGTGGTGGCTTTCCCGTCGCTTTCGTTGCCATACCCGGGCAGGTTCTTGGTGGCGCCCCCTGCGTATTCGATGATCTTGGCCGGATCGACGTTGCCGGTCATCCTGGTCATGATCGCCACGACCGTCGGCGGGTCGTCCGCCGCGGACGGGTCCGCATAGATGAGGGCGCCCCATGCGTTGTCGGGGGCGCTCGTGCCGGCATCCTCCCAGCCGGGCGGGGTGGGCAGATTCACCGTCGGGGTGCCGGGATCGCCGCGGTGGATGATCGTCTCGGTGATGTTGTTGTCGCGGACGTAGTCGGCGATCGTGTAGTTGGCTCCCGACGCCGAGGTCGTCGGCGCCCCGCTCGTGGTCTCGCTGGTTGCGGTCTCGGTTTCCTCCACCGCCGAGGATGTGGCGGTCTCCGGAGAGGTGGTCGCCGCCCCGGTCGTCGTGTTGGATCCGCAGCCGGCCAGCACGACGCCGAGCGCGATCGCCGCGCTCACGACGCCGCCGACCCGCAATGGTTGGGTCATCGAGTCTCCCGTCGGTTCAGGTTCCCTGCGTCGGCGTGTGCGTCGGCAAAGCCGTGGCGCAAGTGAGATCGCCACGGAGAATACCGGTCATGACGGCAGTCGGGATGCTTTGTACGCACAGGACCGCGAAGGCCGCGCGCCGCGGCGGCCTCGGCGCCGCCGTGAGCTCATGGACATTTGCCACGCTTTCGTCATTGCCATCGCAAGAACTCTGCTTGCATATGCAACTACCTTCGGCTGATGGCTGCGGAATTAGCCTTCAGGCCGCGGTGATGGTGCAAAATCCTGCTGTGCGGCGATGTTCGCAGCGCTGCGGGTGATAGCTGAAGCCGCGCGACCCGTCCGGATCCTGCCCAGGCCCGCGCCGCGGACATGAAGGAAGGTGCGTGGCATGCGTGCACAGTGGCGTTCGCTGGCGGTTGTCGGAATCGCCGTGGCGGGGGTCGTCGGCCTGGCGCTGTCGGTCAGCATGACAGCGGTGACCGGGGTGGTCTCGCTCGCCGGCGTCACCGCGCTCATCATGGGCGGAGCCTTCAACCCGGCACCCAGCCAGGCCTACGTTGACGCGCAGACCCACAACTACATCACTGGGCCGGGGTTCTTCACCGCCGTGACCTCGGTCGGCGTGACTACCTCTGAGGAATTCTGGCCGGTGAACGGAAGCACGCTGACGTTCGACAAATCGGTGGCGCAGGGCGTCACCGACCTCGACGAGGCGCTGGCCGATCACCCGGATCAGCCGCTGGCGGTCCTCGGCTACTCGCAGAGCACCCGGATCGCGTCGATCAAGAAGCGTCAGCTCATCGACGACTTCGGCGAGGACTTCGCCAGCTATCCGGACCTCGCCTTTGTCCTGGTCTCCGACGTGAACAAGGGCAACGGCGGGATCCTGCAGCGGTTCAACGGCTTGTTCATCCCGATCCTGGAGGTGACCTTCGACGGCGCCGGATCGACCGACAGTCCGCAGAATCCCGACAACGACGGGGATTACGCGCTGGACACCCAGGACATCACCTTCATCCACGACGGATGGTCGGACTTTCCGATCTATCCGCTGAACCTGCTGGCGGTGGCCAATGCCACGTTCGGAATCGCATACCTGCACAGCACCTATCCGATGGTGACGGACCCAGATCTCGTCGAGCAGGGCTCCTACGGCGACACCGACTACTACGTCATCGGGACCGACATCGTCCCGCTGCTGCGCCCGCTGGCGCAGATCGGGGTGCCCAAGCCGATACTGCTTGCCGTCGACGAACCCCTGCGCGTGATGATCGAGACCGGCTATCGTCGCGACATCAACCCAGGCGTTCCGACGACGGCCTACCTGATCCCCATCACCGATCCGATCTCCGACACGGTGAATCTGGTGAAGTCGATCCCGGTCGGTCTCGATGACGCGGCGCAGGAGATGGGTATGGGTCGTCCGCTGGGCACCGGGCCGTCGGGCGTCTACGGTGTCGGCGGCGAGGACACCGACCTGGCCGGCCTTCCACCCGGGTTGATTCCACTGGGCGCACAGGATGATTCCAAAGATTCCGAATCCGCAACGGCGATAATCGAATCCACTGTCAGCTCGGGTAAAGACCAACCGGTGCAAGACAGTAAGCTGACGACGTCGAGCATCCCGGAGGGCGACGACGCAACGCAGCCCGCTACCGGTGAGCCGGCGGCCGAACCGAAGCCGGATCACCCGAAGGCCCTGCGCCCCAAGGTGCGTGACCCGATCGAGTTCGACGGACCGTCACTGCGTAAGCCGGCCGAACGCCCGATCAGGCGGGTGCTTGACGCACTGAGCGGGCGGCCGCCCGAACCGAGTGCCGCCGAAGCCGTCGACTCCGGCGAGAGTTCGGACCGGCCAGGTGGTCGCACCCTGCACAAGCCGCGGCCGCGCTCGGCCGACAGGCCGTCGGGCCGCGGGTCGCAGCCCGGCCAGGAGAACGACGCCGCGTAGGCCGGCACTCAGCAGAGCACGTCGACGTAGACCGACTTGTTGGTGACGGTGGTGACGAGATCGTCGCCGGCGCCCGGTGCGCCAGAGTCGGTGCGAGAGAACGTCTGTCCCGGCCGGATGGCGCGAACCGTGCACTGATCCGATGCGGCACCGCCGACCCGGTTGACGATCACCTGATAGCCCTGCGCGCGCAGCTGGTTGACGGTGGCGTCCACCGGCGACGGGCCCGACGGGGCCGCGCCCGCGCTGGCCGCCAACCCGACGGTGGCGGCTGCCAGTGTCGCAGCTGCGATGGTGCTGAGTAGGAGCTTCATTGCTGCAAGACCTTTCGAGAATCCCTTATGGCAGAAGGGGTTGTAGTGACCGTGGGGTCAGCATTCCGACGACAGGTACACGGTCTGACACTCGACTTGGTTCACCGCGGGCGCGCCCCGACACGGCGCGGCAGGGGCTGGCAAAGCCGAACCGTGTGGTATCAACGCGGGCGTGCGCCTCTTCGTGACCGCGGTGCTGGTGGTATTTTGCGCGCCGGCATGCGCTCAGCCGCCGGATCCGCCGCCCCCGGCGGCGCCAGGGGCGGCCGTCGGCGCCGTCGACCCCGCCAGAGTCGACCGGGTGCGACCCGAACTGCCGCCGGGGTACGAGGTCGCCGACATCTCGGGGCGGGTGGCACCGGTGACCCTGTGGGGATTCGGCCCCGGCTGGGTCGCCGAGCCCGCGCGGTGCGCGGAGCTGGGCGATCCGGTCCGGGATCCGGCGACGGCGCGCGGGTGGTCGGGCTCCGGGCCGGGCGGCATCGTCTTCGCCATCGTCGCCCAGGGGTTGCCGATGGATCCGGCGCTGGTCGACGAGTGTGCGCGCTGGACGGTCTCAGCCGGACACACCAGCGGCACGGTGACGTTGCTCGACGCTCCGCCGCTGGATCAGGCGGACGCGGTGGCGATGACGACGGCCGCGACCACCGTGGTGGAGGGCGGTACCGAAACGCGCTCCCATGCCGACACCTTTATCGCATACCTGGGCGACCATGTCGCGATCGTCGCGATAGTCACCGACCCCGGATCGCCGGATCCACCGCTCGGGCGCGACTTCGCGGCGGCGCTGCTGGCGACGACGGTGTCCGTGTTACGCGGCTGAACCCGGTACATTGGCGGCGATGTTCATCCGCCGGGCCTGTTGCGCCGCCAGCATTTTCGTCCTCGCCGCGTGCTCGTCGAGCGAGAACGCCGGCGAGCCTTCGGGCCAGCCCAGCGGCCAGCCGAACGGTCAGCAGACGAGCCAGCAGGCCGAACCGGACTACTCCCACGCCGACATCGCCAACATCGCCAAGGTCAAGTCCGGCTTTGGTCCGCAGTTCCGCGTGACCGAGGTGCCGCGAACCGGCATCGACCCGCGTCTGTTGACCCCGCAGCGGGTGCCGCCGGGCCTGACGTTCGACCCCGCTGACTGCGCGAAGCTGGCGACCGGCCAGGTGTTGCCGGCCGATCTCAAGGGCAATATGGCAGCGACGTCCGCGGAAGGGGAGGGCAACCGCTTCATCGCGATCGCTGTCGAGACCTCCGCGCCGGTCCCCATCACGGACCCGGGGCAGGGCTGCCGGAAGGTGGCGTTCACCGGCCCCTCGCTCAGCGGGTCGGTCGAGCTCGTCGACGCGCCGCAGATCGACGGCGTCCACACGATCGGCATCCGCCGCATGGTCCAGACGACTATCGCTGGCCAGACCCGCACCGGCGAGGTCTACAACTACGTCGCCGGCTTCGGCCCCTTCCTGGTGATCGTGACGGCGAACGCGTTGGTGCAGCCGGGGCAGCCCGCCGGGCCGGTCAACACCCACCGGGCGGAGGAGCTGGTGACGGCGGCGGTCGCAGCGGTGAAGGGCTGAGGCCGGTCAGCGAACGTCGTGGGGGCGGAACTGGATGCTGATCCGCGGACCCGTCGGCTTGCCCGTCTTGGGGATCGAGTGCTCCCAGGTGCGTTGGCACGACCCGCCCATCACCAGCAGATCGCCGTGCCGGTGCTGCAGCCGCAGGGACTTGCCGCCGCCCCGGGGGCGCAGCGCGAACACGCGGGTGGCGCCCAGGCCGACGATCGCGACCATGGTGTCCTCGGAACTGCTGCGCCCGATGGTGTCGCCGTGCCAGGCGACGCTGTCGTTCCCGTCGCGGTAGAGGCACAGCCCGGCGGTGGTGAACGGCTCGCCCAGTTCGCGGCCGTAGGTGTCGTTGAGGCGCCTGCGGATCAGTTTGAGCCGCGGGTGCGGGGCCGGTTCGTGTGCCAGATTGTCCACGAGATTGTCCACGAGATTGTGGAAGCTGACCAGCCGCGGCACGTCGAGCACCCGCTGGTACATCTGCCTGCGCTCGGCCCGCCACGGGATGGTGTGTCGCAGCTCCGCGAAGAGGGAGTCGGCGTCGGTCAGCCAGCCGGAGCGCAGCTCGATCCACGCACCGGAGCCGAGCTGGCGTCGTTCGGCGTGGTCGAACAGCGAGCCCTGCAGCGCCAGCTCCATGGACCGCAGTCTATCGCACAGGCGTTCGAAGACTAGAGACGTGCGGCGCCGGGTCCCTCCCCGGCGAGCACGTCGCCGGGGTTCGACAGCGCACATGTCTTGAGGCTCAGGCAGCCGCAGCCGATGCATCCGCTGAGGTTGTCGCGCAGCCGCTGCAGATGCAGGATCCTGTCGTCGAGGTCCTGACGCCAGCCGGCCGACAACCTGGCCCAGTCCTTGCTGGTCGGCACCCGGTCGGTGGGCAGCGTCGTCAGCGCTTCGCGAATCCGGGCGAGGGGGATGCCCAACCGTTGCGACATCCGGATGAACGCGACCCGTCGCAACGTCTCGCGCGCGTAACGCCGCTGATTACCCGAGGTGCGCCTGCTGCGGATGAGTCCTTCGCGCTCGTAGAAGTGCAGCGCCGACACGGCTACGCCGCTGCGGCGGGCCATCTCGCCGGGCGTCAGCTCGTGCGACTCCATAACCTTGACCATACTTGAGGTAAGTGGGGGCGCTACCGTGCTACATGTGACGGACACCGTGCTGGGCTCCAACTCAGAGGTCGGCGTGCTGCGGACGGTCATCCTGCATCGCCCCGGCGCCGAACTGCAGCGACTGACACCGCGCAACAACGACGCGCTGTTGTTCGACGGCCTGCCATGGGTAGCCAGGGCGCAGCGGGAGCACGACGCGTTCGCCGAAGTGCTGCGCTCCCGTGGCGTGGAGGTGCTGCTGCTGGCGGATCTCCTTGTCGAGGCTCTTTCGCACAGCGGGGCGGCCAGGATGCACGGCATCGCGGCGGCCGTCGACCCGCGCAGACTGGGACTGCCGCTGGCCCACGAGCTCTCGGCGTACCTGCGCACCATCGAGGCCGAGACGCTGGCGCACATCCTGACGGCGGGTATGACGTTCAACGAGCTGCCGCTCGCCGGGGGCGAGCTGTCGCTGGTGCGGCGCATGCACCACGGCGGGGACTTCGTCATCGAACCCCTGCCCAACCTGATGTTCACCAGGGACTCGTCGTTCTGGATCGGGCCGCGGGTGGCCATCACGTCGCTGGCACTGCCCGCACGGGCACGTGAGACGTCGCTGACCGACGTGATCTACGCGCACCACCCGCGTTTCCTCGGTGTGCGTCGGGCCTACGAATCGCGGTCGGCTCCGGTGGAGGGTGGCGACGTCTTGCTGCTGGCACCGGGGGTCGTCGCCGTCGGGGTGGGGGAGCGCACCACACCGGCGGGAGCGGAGGCGTTGGCGCGCAGCCTGTTCGACGACGACCTCGCCCACACCGTGCTGGCCGTGCCGATCGCCCAGGAGCGCGCCCAGATGCACCTCGACACCGTCTGCACGATGGTCGACGTCGACGCGGTGGTGATGTACCCGAACGTCGTCGGCTCGTTGTCCGCGTTCAGCATTCACCGCACGCCCACCGGCGTCCGCATCGACGACGCGGCGCCGTTCGTGGACGCCGCGGCCGAGGCGATGGGGATCGAGCAGCTCCGTGTCATCGATACCGGGCTGGACCCGGTCACCGCCGAACGCGAGCAATGGGACGACGGCAACAACACGTTGGCCATCGCGCCCGGCGTGGTGGTCGCCTACGAGCGCAACGTGGAGACCAACGCCCGGCTGGCCGACTCCGGCATCGAGGTGCTCGCCATCGAGGCCTCCGAATTGGGCACCGGACGCGGCGGCCCGCGCTGCATGTCCTGCCCCGCCGCCCGCGACCCGCTGTAGTGGGCCGCGAGATAGCGCTCACGGTCGCGGTGGGAGCCGATTCACAGCCATGACTTCTCGCTCGCGTTGAGTCCACGCACGTCGCACCCGGTCGACGATGTCGTACGGGGAATCCTCGGCGATCACCCGCACATGCAGCCAGCCGAGATTCGTCACCATTCTGAGCCGCTTGACGTCCCACGCGTACTGGGCGCGACTGCTGCGATGATGGTCGCCGTCGTACTCGACCGCGATCATGACGTCCGCCCAACCCATGTCGAGGTAGGCGAATGCGCGGCCGTAGCCGTCCACCAGCGGTATCTGGGTCTGTGGCCGCGGGAACCCGGCGTCGACAAGCAGTAGTCGCAGCCAGGTTTCCTTGGGCGACTGCGCGCCGCGGTCCATCAGCAGCGCCGCCACCCGGGATTTGCGCACACCCCGGGCGCCGCAGTAGCGCGCCGCGAGGCCGAGGACGTCGGGTTGGGTGACGGCCGTCGCGGCCGCCAGCGCGTCGAGGTGGATGACGGCCGCCGTGCGCGGAAGGTAGCGGCCGAGGTCAAGCCCGGTGCGGGCAGGTGTTGCTACGGCTACGCCGCCGACGTCGCAGATCTCGTCGGGTCCGATCCGGTCACGACGCGCGGTCATCCCTTTCGGCACGCGGTTGTTGGCGCACAGGACCTCGACCGGTACCGCGTCGTCGATCCATTTCGCGCCGTGCAGGGCCGCCGCGGCCTGCCCGGTGATGACCCCTCGACGTCGCGACCACAGCCATGCGCCGATCGTTCTGGTCCTCAGTGACGGGACGGATCCGTTCGGCACGTACACGTCGGGGTAGATCGAGCGATAGTTCCAGCGGAGTTCGCCCCGGGTGAGGATGCCCGCCGCAACCGCCTCCGAGCCGCGAACGACCTCCCCCATGCGGAAATCATGCGTGAAGTGACCGTCCCGTTCGCGAGTGAGAAGTCAAGGCTGTGGATAACCCGGAATCACGACCAGGAGCGCTATCTCGCGGGAGGCGGGCTCAACGCCAGCTCGGCAGCCAGATCTGCAGATTCCAGGTGGACTGCGATATCGGCAGGCCGGTGAGGACCGGGTACATCCACGCGAAGTTCGTGATGACCAGCGCGAGGTAACAGCACACCAGGATCAGCCCGAGCATTCGGCGCTCGTCGTTCTGATCGGGCCGGTGCAGGATGTCGCCGAGGATCATGGCGATGGCCAGCACCAGGAACGGCGCCATCGTGGTCGCATAGAAGAAGTACATCTGCCGGTCGATGTCGGCGAACCACGGCAGGAAGCCCGCCGAATAGCCGACCAGGATCGCGGCGTAGCGCCAATCTCGCTTGACGAACGCCCGCCACACCGCCCAGCCGAGCACCGGGATCGCGATGAACCACATCGCCGGGGTGCCGACCAGCATCACCGCACGGACACACGACGTCGCCCCGCATCCGGGCACGTCCTGGTTGTCGATCGCGTACAGCACCGGCCGCAGCGACATCGGCCACGTCCACGGCTTCGATTCCCACGGGTGGTGGTTTCCGTCGGCGTTGGTCAACCCGGAGTGGAACCGGTAGGCGGCGTACGTGTAGTGCCACAGCGAACGCAGCGCGTCGGGGATCGGCAGCACACTGTGCTCGCCGATCGACTGTCCGACCTGGTGGCGGTCGACGCCCGTTTCGGAAGCGAACCACGGCGCGTAGGTCGCCAGGTAGACGCCGAACGGGATCAGCCCGAGTGCGTACGCGGTGGGCCCCACATCGCGGCGCAGGGTGCCCAGCCATGGCCGAGGCGCCCGGTACTGACGGCGCGCCGCGACGTCGAACGCCAGCGTCATCGCCCCGAAGAACACCACGAAGTACAGACCGGACCACTTCGTCGCGCAGGCCAGCCCGAGCAGTACCCCCGCCCCGAAGCGCCACCACCGCACGCCGAGCCGGGGACCCCATGCCGTCGCGGCGATCCGGCCCTCGATCAGGGCGGTGTGCATCCGCGCGCGCACCTGATCCCGGTCGACGATCAGGGCGCCGAACGCGGCCACCACGAACAAGGTCAGGAAGCTGTCGAGGAGGGCCGTGCGCGAAGAGACGAAGCTCACCCCGTCGGCGATCAACAACAGGCCGGCCATCCCGCCGACCAGCGTGGAGCGGCTGATCCGCCTGCCGATGCGGCACACCAGCAGCACCAGGATGACGCCGCACACCGCCGAGCTGAACCGCCAGCCCAGCCCGTTGTAGCCGAAGATCGCCTCACCGATCGCGATCAGCTGTTTGCCGACCGGGGGATGCACCACCAGGCCGTAGCCGGGATTGTCCTCGACGCCGTGGTTGTGCAGCAATTGCCAGGCCTGCGGCGCGTAATGCTTCTCGTCGAAGATCGGGGTGCCGCCGTCGGTGGGGGAGCCCAGGTTGAGGAACCGCGTCACCGCGGCCAGTGCCGTGATGACGGCCGTCATCGCCCAGCCCTGGAGGCGGTCGACCGGCCCGAAGTCGGCCACCGGAACCAGCGGACCCGGGCTGATGACGGGGACCGCGCGCCGGGCGCTGGAGGATTCGGTGGCGACGGCGGTCACGGAACCGATCGTAGGCTGTGGTCGTGAAAACTCCCCGGTCGCTTCGCTCCCGCCAGCCGGTATGACACCCGGCAGGCTGCTCGTCGCCGCCACCCCCCTGGGCCAGCCCTCCGATGCCTCACACCGGTTGATCCGTGCGCTGGGCACCGCCGACGTGATCGCGGCGGAGGACACCCGGCGGCTGCGTGCCCTGGCGCAGTCGCTGGAGGTGAAACCGAGCGGCAGGGTGGTCAGCATGTTCGACCAGAACGAGTCGGCGCGGATGTCGGCGCTCGTCGGCGACATCGAATCCGGGGCCACCGTGCTGCTCGTCAGCGACGCAGGCATGCCGCTGATCAACGACCCCGGCTACCGGCTGGTCTCCGCGTGTATCGCCGCGGGATTCCCGGTCCAGTGCCTGCCCGGGCCGTCGGCAGTGACGACCGCGCTCGCGGTCTCCGGGCTGCCGTCGGACCGGTTCTGCTTCGAGGGCTTCGCACCCCGTAGACCCGCGGCGCGCCGGGCCTGGTTCGCGGGACTGGCCACCGAACCGCGCACCTGCGTGTTCTTCGAGTCCCCGCGGCGGCTGCCGGACTGCTTGCGCGACGCGGTGGCCGAGCTCGGCCCGGACCGGCACGCGGCGGTGTGCCGCGAGTTGACCAAGATCCACGAGGAGGTGATGCGCGGCCCACTGGCCGAGCTGGCGGAGTGGGCCGCGCCCGGGGTGCTCGGCGAGATCACCGTCGTGTTGGCGGGCGCGCAGCCGAAGGCCGACGTGGCGAGTCTGGTCGCCGAGGTCGACACGCTCGTCGAGGCGGGCGCCAGGGTCAAGGATGCCTGTGCGCAGGTTGTCGCCGCCCACCCGGGCGCACCGTCACGGCGCGAGCTCTACGACGCCGTCCTGCGCGCACGCCGGTAGCCCGACGATCGGTGCCGCCTTGTGGAGGCATTCGTCCCACTCCCGGTCCGGGTCAGAATCGGCGGTGATGCCGCCGCCCACCCCGAGGACGGCCGAGACGGCCGACCCGGCCGAGCCATGGCCACCGAACTCCACCGTCCGGATCGCCACGTTCAGTTCGCACCCCGCGATGGGCGACGCCAAACCGACCGTGCCGCAGTACACTCCGCGGCGCACCGGTTCCCACTCCCGCAGCAGCTGCCTGGCCCGCAGTTTCGGGGTCCCGGTCACCGACGCAGGCGGGAAGGCGGCGTCGAGCAGCTCCGTCATCGGCAGCTCGACGGGCACCTGCGCCGACACCGTCGACACCAGATGCCACACGCCCGGCGCCGGCCGCACCGTCAGCAGCTCGGGTACGTGCACCGACCCGGTGACCGCGACGCGCCCCAGGTCGTTGCGGACCAGGTCCACGATCATGATGTTCTCGGCGACGTCCTTGACCGACGACCGCAGCTCTGCCGGGTCGGCCGACAGCGGCACGGTGCCCTTGATCGGGCTGGACATCACCGTCGCGCCGCGGCGCGACAGGAACAGCTCCGGCGACAACGACGCCACCGCGCCCCAGCGGCCCGCCAAGAAGGCAGCCTTCGCGGGTGCCAGGCGCCGCACGGCGTCGATGAAGAAGTCGACCGGCGCGCCGTCGAGTTCACCGGTGAACTGGGTGCACACGCACGCCTGGTAGACCTCACCCGCGGCGATCGCGGCGAGGCATTCGTGCACCCCCCACCGGTGTCGGTCTCGGTCGGCCCCACCCCACGCGAGCCGATAGGGTCTGCGCGCCACCGGAGCCCGAACCGCATCCCGCAGCCACCCGGGAAGTGCTGCGGCCGAAAGGCTTTCGTACCACCACACGCCGTCGCGGTCCTGGCGAAGCACGCAGTCCGACCAGCCGCCGGCCGCCTCGGGAATGCGCGGCCCGCGACCGTCGGCGCCCGGGTCCGGGTAGGACAGGTAGCCGAACCAGCCGCCCCCGACCGGGCCGCCGGGGCCGGCGGTCCCGACGCCGGGCGCGACGTCGAAGACGGCCCCGGCGGGCTCGGCCGCGAGGCTCGGCGCGATCACCGCCCGCGATCCGAACCAGTCACCCGTCAGCGCGGCTGGCGGCGCGGTGTCCCGGCGTTCGGCGGCGTCGGCGACGGCACGCAGCACCGTGGAGGTGTCGCCCAGCCTGCCGAGCCGCTCGATGAGCATGCCTTAGCCTGCCAGACGGCTGCCCTCAGCGGCTGACCCGGCGGGGCACCGTGACGGTGGCCAGCTTCTCCGGATTGCGCATGGCGTAGAAGTTGGTGATCTTGCCGTCGACGACCTCGACCGTGACGATGCCCTCCAGGCTGTCGCCGAGGTAGAGGATCAGGGCCGGCGCATTGTTGTAGATGGCCGGTTCGGCGCGTCCGTCCACGCCACCGAGCCGGGTCAGCCCCATGACCAGCCTGGCGACCTTCTCCGCGCCCGCGACCGGCCTGCGTGCCGCGCTGACCTTTCCGCCGCTGTCGGCGGTCCACACCACGTCGGGGGCCAGCATCGACATCAGCGCGTCCAGGTCGCCGGTGGCGGCCGCGGTGAAGAACCGCGTCGTCAGTTCGGCCGACTGCTGTGCGTCGACGGGTTCGAAGCGTTTGCGCCGCGAATGCACGTGCTCACGGGCGCGGTGTGCCATCTGACGCACAGTGCCCGCGGATTTGCCCACCGCAGAAGCGATTTCGTCGTGGCTGAAGCCGAACACCTCGCGCAGCACGAACACCGCACGTTCGTCGGGACTCAGCGTCTCGAGCACCACCATCATGGCCATCGACACCGACTCCGCCAGCACGATGTCGGCCGACGGATCCTGGGTGTCCAGCAGCAGCGGTTCGGGCAGCCACGGTCCGACGTACTCCTCGCGGCGGCGTGCCTGCGACCTCAGCGCGTTGAGCGCCTGGCGGGTGACGAGCTGGGCGAGGTAGGACTTGGTGTCGCGCACCGTCGCCAGGTCCACCTCGGCCCACCGCAAATAGCTCTCTTGCAGTACGTCGTCGGATTCCGTTGCCGCGCCGAGGATCTCGTAGGCGATGGTGAACAGCAGCGGCCGCAGCGCGGTGAATCGTTCGGCGTGCTCGTCGGAGTTGGCCGTCATCTCGTCGGCACGCCCTGGGCGACCCGCTCGTCCAGCACGTCGTCGCGCCAGTCACTCTTGAACCAGAAGTACGAGCCCGGCTTGCGGGCCTCGCGGCTCAGAAAAGACAGGGTGGCCCGGCACACCCGTTCCTTGATGAACCCCGCTGTGTGCCCGCCGATGTAGGCACGGCGCGGTGAGTCGTCGGTGTGCGCCAGCTGGACGGTGCCGCGACGGCGCCCGACGCTGATGCATTGGCCGGTGAAGGCCTGGCTGATCGCCGCGGGTTCGGTGCCGGCGATGCGGGCCAACACGGTGTTGGCGGCCTGCGCGCCGAGCGGCAGTGCGGACTGGCAGCTCATCCGCAGCGGGATGCCCGACGGGGACACGGCGTCACCAGCGCCGATGATGCGCGTGTCGTCGACGCTGGTCAGAGTTTCGTCGGTGAGCAGCCGCCCCAGCGCATCGGTGCTCAGGCCGCTGCTGGCGGCCAGCCCGGGAACGCCGAAGCCGGCGGTCCACACGGTCACCGCGCTGGACAGGCGGGTGCCGTCGGCCAGCCGGACGGCGCACGCCTCGACGGCGGCCACCGCGACGCCCTCGAGGATGTTGACGCCCACTGACGTCAGCTGCTTGGCCAGCGACCGCCGCCCGGAGGCGCCCACCGACGGTGCCAGCCGGTTGGTGACCAGCGTGACGGGGCGGCCCTGCTCGGCCAGTTCGCTGGCCGCCTCGACCCCGGTCAGGCCGCCGCCGATGACGACCACCGGCGCGGACGACGCGGTGTCCGCCAGCCGGGCCCGTAACCGTTGTGCCAGCTCCAGTTCGGCGATGGGATAGGCGAACTCCGCTGCGCCGGGCACGTCTTCCTGGACCGTCCCGGTGCTGCCGACGGCGTAGATCAGATAGTCGTAGTCCAGCGTCGCCCCCGAGGCCAGCCGGACCTGGCGGGCCGCGGCATCGATGCGGTCGGCGCCGTCGACGAGCAGTCGCACACCCTCGCCCAGCAGCGCGCCGTAATCCTCGGTCGCGTCGTCGTTGCCGGCGGCCAGCTGGTGCAGGCGAATCCGCTCCACGAAGTGCGGGCGCGGGTTGACCAGCGTGATGTCGGCGCCGGATGCGGTTTGCAGGTGATTAGCGGCGAGCACGCCGGCATAGCCGCCGCCGAGCACCACGACCCTGGTGTTGTGTTCTCTCATTGTCGGTCTCCTTCAGGTGGTCCCGCTCATCGTGAGCCGGTCTGCCCTCGTGACACCGGGCGGCGCCGGAATGTGACAGCGTCACCCCCGACTATGGCGCACATCACTTCGCCTGGTGGCGCACATCACCCCACCTGGTAGCGGGGGAACACCCCTTCCGGCGGGGGCAGCGCGGTGCCCGGCGCGATCCGCACGCCCGCCGCGGCGAAGGTCCGCTGCTCCTGCGCCTGGCCGAGGAGGTCGAGCAGCTTGCCCGTCGATTCGGGCATCACGGGCTGGGTCAGCAGCGCGGCGATGCGGACCACTTCCAGTGTGGTGTACAGCACCGTCCGGAAGCGCTCGGCGTCGGTCTTGCGCAGCACCCACGGCTCCTCGGCGGAGAAATATCGGTTGGCTGCGCCCAGCACCGACCAGATCGCCTCAAGCGCCAGGTGCATGGTTTGGTCGTCGTAGTGCGACCGCACCGCGGCCAGCAGCCCGTCGGCCTGGGCCAGCAGGGCGGTGTCGTCGACGCTGAAGGGGCCGGGATCGGGGACGGCACCGCCGAGGTTCTTGGCCACCATCGACAGAGACCGCTGCGCCAGGTTGCCGAACTCGTTGGCCAGGTCGGCGTTGATGCGCGCGACGATGCCTTCGGGGCTGTAGCTGCCGTCCTGCCCGAACGGGATCTCCCGCAGCAGGAAGTAGCGCACCTGGTCCACACCGAACTCCTCGACGAGCGCGGTCGGGTCGACGACATTGCCCACCGACTTGCTCATCTTCTCGCCCTTGACGTTGATGAAGCCGTGCGCGAAGACCCGCTTGGGCAGTTCGATGCCCGCTGACATCAGGAACGCCGGCCAGTACACCGTGTGGAACCGGATGATGTCCTTACCGATCATGTGCAGGTCGGCGGGCCAGAACCGGCGGAACGCCGCCGAATCGGTGTCGGGGAAGCCGGCGCCGGTCAGGTAGTTGGTCAGCGCATCGACCCATACGTACATGACGTGGCCGGGGTGCCCGGGCACGGGTATGCCCCAGTCGAATGTCGTCCGGGAGATCGAGAGGTCGCGCAGCCCGCCGGAGACGAAGCTGACGACCTCGTTGCGCCGCACATCCGGTCCGATGAACTCCGGGTGCGCCTCGTAGTGCGCCAGCAGCCGGTCGGCGTAGGCCGACAGCCGGAAGAAATAGGTCTGCTCCTCGGTCCAGGTGACCGGCGTGCCCGTCTCGATCGCGAAGCGGTTGCCGTCCTCGCGCAGCTCGATTTCGTCCTCGGTGAAGAAGCGTTCGTCGCGGATGGAGTACCAGCCCTGGTAGGCGCCGAGGTAGATGTCGCCGGCTGCCTCCATCCGGCGCCAGATCTCCTTGGACGCCTCGTAGTGATCTGCGTCGCTGGTCCGGATGAACCGGTCGAACGAGATGTCAACGTGTTCCTGCATCGCCTGGAAGACGTCGGAGTTGCGCCGGGCCAGCTCCTCGGTCGGGATGCCCTGGGCCGCCGCAGTCTCGGCCATCTTCAGACCGTGCACGTCGGTGCCGGTCAAGAAGCGCACGTCGAACCCGTCGAGCTTCTTGAAGCGGGCGATGGCGTCGGTGGCGATCTTCTCGTAGGCGTGCCCGATGTGGGGCGCCGCGTTGGGGTAGTCGATCGCCGTCGTGACGTAGTACGGGCTCCCGGAGCCGCTGTCGGGAATGTCGGTGCTCATTTGTCCTCACCTTATGGTGTTGCGGTGAGTTCCCAGGAGACCCCGTCCGCGGGTCGTCGACCCGCGCCGCCGGCGCCCGGACCCCTGTCACCGCTGATCGACGCGCATACCCACCTCGACGCCTGCGGTGCCGTCGACGCAGGCGATGTCCGCGCGATGGCCGACCGGGCGGCCGCGGTGGGGGTGCGGGCGCTGGTCACCGTCGCCGACGACCTGGCGTCCGCGCGATGGGTCACCCAGGCGGCCGGCTGGGACCCGCGCGTCTACGCCGCAGTGGCTTTGCACCCGACGCGGGCCAATGTGCTGGACGACGCGGCGCGCGCCGAATTGGAGCGGCTTGCGCAGCACCCCAGAGTCGTCGCCATCGGCGAAACGGGCATGGACCTGTACTGGCCCGGCCGGCTGGCCGGTTGCGCCGAACCGCGGGAGCAGCGCGAGGCCTTCGCCTGGCACATCGACCTGGCAAAACGGGCCGGCAAACCGCTGATGATCCACAACCGGGACGCCGACGGCGCCGTCCTCGACGTGCTGCGCGCGGAGGGCGCACCCGAGACCGTGATCTTTCACTGCTTTTCCTCCGACGCGCAGATGGCTCACACCTGTGTCGACGCCGGCTGGTTGCTGAGCCTGTCGGGAACCGTCACATTCCGCAATGCGCGTGCACTGCGCGCCGCGGCGGCGCTGATCCCCTCTGACCAGCTGCTTGTCGAGACGGACGCACCCTTCCTCACCCCGCACCCCTATCGCGGTGCACCGAACGAGCCCTACTGCCTCCCTTACACTGTCCGGGCACTCGCAGAACTCCTCGGCCGACCGCCGGAGGAGCTCGCTCAGCAAACTGCGACGACGGCGTCGCGTACCTATCGACTCGATGAGAGTTGCCGAGCGTAGACCTTTTCGTTACCGTCTTGTGATCGACTGCGGCCCGTTCCGCCTCCAAGACCGATAGTCGGGATAGACCACATTGTGAATACATTGAACAGACTGCACGAGACGCGCTCACCGGCCCTGCGGCTTCTGGTGGCCGCGCTGCTGCTCACGCTCGCGTTTGCCGGCGGCTTCGCCGTCGCCTCCCACAAGACCGTGACGCTGACGGTCGACGGATCACCGATGACGGTGACCACGATGAAATCCCGGGTCATCGACATCGTCGAGGAGAACGGATACGAGGTCGGCGACCGCGACGACCTCTACCCGGCGGCCGACCAGACGGTGGGACCCGACGGGACCATCGTGCTGCGCCGCAGCCGCCCGCTCCAGATCTCGCTGGACGGTCAGGGCAGTCAGGAGATCTGGACCACAGCGTCGACTGTCGACGAAGCGCTCACGCAGTTGCAGATGACCGACAAGGCGCCCCTGGCCGCGTCACGCGGCAGCCGCGTTCCGCTCGAGGGCATGGCCCTGCCCGTCGTGAGCCCCAGGACGGTCCAGCTCGACGATGGCGGCGTGATACGCACTGTGCGCATGGCCGCGCCCAACGTGGCGGGTCTCCTTGCTGCCGCAGGGATACCGCTGGAGCAGAGCGACAAGGTGACGCCCGCGCCGTCGAGCCCCATCGTGGACGGTATGCAGATCCAGGTGACCCGGATCCGGATCGAGAAGGTGACCGAACGAATTCCGCTGGAGCCGGGCAGCACTCGCATCGAGGACGTCACGCTGAACATGAGTCGGCAAATCGTTGAGGATCCCGGAAGTGCGGGTTCTCAGGATGTGACCTTCGCCATCTCGAGGGTCAACGGTGTGGAGACCGGCAGGTTGCCAGTAGCCAATGTCGTTGTACTTCCGGCCCGAAACGGGGTGCTGCGGGTAGGTGCGAAACCCGGTACCGAAGTGCCGCCGGTGACCAACGGACCCGTCTGGGATGCGCTTGCGCAGTGCGAAGCCGGAGGTAACTGGGCCATCAACACGGGCAACGGTTTTTTCGGCGGCGTGCAATTTGATCAGAACACCTGGGAGCGAAACGGTGGTGTGAGGTATGCTGCCAGAGCGGATCTGGCAACGAAAGAAGAACAGATCGCGATTGCTGAAGTTACTCGGGCACGACAGGGCTGGGGTGCATGGCCAACGTGTAGCGGAAGAGTGGGGGTACGTTGACTATCCGACTACTCGGACGTACCGAGATTCGGCGGCTCGCCAAGGACATCGACTTCCGCCCGCGGAAGTCATTCGGCCAGAACTTCGTCCACGACGCCAACACCGTGCGACGCATCGTCTCGGCCTCCGGCATTCACCGCCATGATCACGTGCTGGAAGTCGGCCCCGGTCTGGGATCGCTGACGCTGGCACTGCTCGACCGCGGCGCCCACGTCACGGCCGTCGAGATCGATCCCGTGCTGGCCCGGCAGCTGCCGATCACCATCGCGGAGCACTCCCACAGCGAGATCAACCGGCTGACGGTGTACAACCGCGACATACTCGACATTCTGCCCGCCGACCTGCAGGACGAGCCGACAGCGCTGGTCGCCAACCTGCCCTACAACGTCGCGGTGCCCGCGCTGCTGCACCTGCTCGCCGAGTTCCCGTCCATCCGGACGGTCATGGTGATGGTGCAGGCCGAAGTAGCAGAGCGGCTCGCTGCCGAGCCCGGCGGTAAGGACTACGGCGTGCCGAGCGCCAAGGTCCGGTTTTACGGCAAGGTGCGCCGCTACGGCATGGTGTCCCCGACGGTCTTCTGGCCGATCCCGCGGGTCTATTCCGGGCTGGTGCGCATCGACCGGTACGAGGCCTCGCCGTGGCCTACCGACGCCGCGTTCCGCCGGCAGGTGTTCGATCTCATCGACATCGGCTTCCTGCAGCGGCGTAAGACGTCGCGCAATGCGTTCGCGGAGTGGGCGGGCTCGGGCAACGAGTCGGCCAGCAGGCTGCTGGCCGCGAGCATCGACCCCGCGCGCCGCGGTGAGACGTTGAGCATCGCCGACTTCGTGCGCCTGCTCGAACGCTCCGGGCAGTGGCAGCCCGACCTCGCCGGGCAGTGGCAGCCCGAGCACACCGAGCAGCAGCTCGACGCCTGACCCCGATATCCAGAGCAGGGCGCGCGCCGGGGATGCCGGGGATAAGGTCGTTCAGTGTCCGGCTCCGACGGCAATATCGCCCCCGAATGGGTGCCCACCGGGTCGGTGACCGTCCGGGTGCCCGGCAAGGTCAATCTGTACCTGGGTGTCGGCGACCTCCGGGATGACGGCTACCACGACCTCACCACGGTGTTCCACGCGGTTTCCCTGCTCGACGAGGTGACGGTCCGTGACGCCGACGTGCTCTCGCTGGAGATGTCGGGCGAGGGCGTCGAGGATCTGCCCACCGACGAGCGCAACCTGGCGTGGCGGGCGGCGGAGCTGATGGCCGCCCACGTCGGCCGGGTGCCCGACGTCGCGATCAGCATCGAGAAGGCGATCCCGGTGGCGGGCGGGATGGCCGGCGGCAGCGCCGATGCGGCGGCGGTGCTGGTGGCCATCAACATGCTGTGGGAGCTCGGGGTGCCACGGCGTGATCTGCACGCGCTGGCGGCCCACCTCGGCAGCGACGTACCGTTCGCCCTGCACGGCGGCACCGCACTCGGGACGGGCCGTGGCGAGGAGCTGGCGACGGTGCTGGCCCGCAACACCTTCCACTGGGTGCTGGCCTTCGCCGACGGGGGATTGTCGACGCCCGCCGTGTTCGCCGAGATCGACCGGCTGCGGGCGGAGGGACGCAACCCGCCCGCGCGGCTGGGGGATCCCGAACCCGTCCTGGCCGCGCTGGCCTCCGGGGATCCCGCCGAACTCGCGCCGCTTCTGGGTAACGACCTGCAGGCCGCCGCGCTGAGCCTGGACCCGGGGCTGCGCCGCACACTGCGGGCCGGCGTCGACGCGGGCGCGCTGGCCGGGATCGTGTCGGGATCGGGACCGACCTGCGCGTTCCTGTGCGCTTCGGCGCCCGCGGCGATCGACGTCGGCGCGCGGTTGGCAGGCGTGGGGGTGTGCCGAACGGTCCGGGTGGCCAGCGGGCCCGTCCAGGGAGCGCGGGTCGTCCCCGCCCCGTCGCGGCTGATGTAACCGCCCACCGAATCCTCGTCCCGGGTGTGACTCCGACCTCAATTATCGCCAGAGTTTGGCAGCTACTTAAGAGTCTCTTAAGATGATCGTCGGTGAAGACTCGAGCGTCGGATGCGATGACTCCGCCCACCCACTGCGTTGGGTGGAGCGGTCGTGCAGTCCCGCGCCAGTCTCCCGCATCATCACCGGCATCAACACCGGCGTCAACACCGTTTCGAGATGTAACCGCTCCCCAATTGTGTGCGCGTGCCTACCCGAACGAGTCCGTGATCAGGCGGAACATGTATGACCGGGCACCGGCGCCGGCTCAGAGGAGGTTGTCGTGAGCAGATTCACCGAGAAGATGTACCGCAACGCCCGCACCGTCACCTCCGGCATGGTCACCGGCGAGCCCCACGAACCGGTCCGGCACACCTGGGGTGAGGTGCACGAACGGGCCCGGCGCGTCGCGGGCGGGCTGGCGGCCGTGGGCGTCGGCCACGGCGACGCCATTGGCGTGCTTGCGGGCTTCCCGGTGGAGATCGCACCCACCGCCCAGGGCGTATGGATGCGCGGTGCCAGCCTGACGATGCTGCACCAGCCGACACTGCGTACCGACCTGGTGCTGTGGGCCGAGGACACCATGACCGTCATCGGCATGATCGAGGCCAGGGTCGTGGTGGTGTCCGACCCGTTCATGGCCGCGGTTCCGGTGCTTGAGGAGAAGGGCATCACGGTGGTCACGGTGGCCGACCTGCTGGCCGCCGAACCGATCGATCCCATCGAGGTCGGCGAGGACGATCTTGCGCTCATGCAATTGACGAGCGGCTCGACTGGATCTCCTAAGGCAGTCCAGATCACCCATCGCAACATCTACTCCAATGCGGAGGCAATGTTCATCGGGGCCGAATACGACGTCGAGAAGGACGTCATGGTCAGCTGGCTGCCCTGCTTCCATGACATGGGCATGGTCGGGTTCCTGACGGTGCCGATGTACTTCGGCGCCGAGCTGGTCAAGGTCACGCCGATGGACTTCCTGCGTGACACGCTCCTGTGGGCCAAGCTGATCGACAAGTACAAGGGCACGATGACCGCGGCGCCGAACTTCGCCTACGCGCTGTTCGCCAAGCGGCTGCGCAAGCAGGCGCAGCCCGGTCAGTTCGACCTTTCGACGCTGCGGTTCGCCTTGTCGGGCGCCGAACCCGTCGAGCCGGCCGACGTCGAGGACCTGATCGACGCGGGTAAGCCGTTCGGTCTGAAGCCCGAGGCCATCCTGCCCGCGTACGGCATGGCAGAGACCACGCTGGCGGTGTCGTTCTCCGAGTGCGGTGCCGGGCTGGTGGTCGACGAGATCGACGCCGACCTGCTCGCCGCCCTGCGCCAGGCGGTGCCCGGCACCAAGGGCAACACCCGGCGGCTGGCGTCGCTCGGCCCGCTGCTGGAGGGTCTGGAAGCCAGGATTATCGACGAGCACGGCGATGTGATGCCGCCGCGCGGCGTCGGGGTGATCGAGCTGCGCGGTGAGCCGCTGACCCCGGGCTACATCACGATGGGCGGGTTCGTGCCCGCGCAGGATGAGCACGGTTGGTACGACACCGGCGACCTCGGCTATGTGATGGAGAACGGCCACGTCGTGGTCTGCGGCCGCGTCAAGGACGTGATCATCATGGCCGGCCGCAACATTTATCCGACCGACATCGAGCGGGCTGCGGGCCGCGTCGAGGGCGTGCGCCCCGGCTGTGCGGTCGCGGTGCGCCTGGACGCCGGGCACTCCCGCGAGTCGTTCGCGGTCGCGGTGGAATCCAACGGCTGGCAGGATCCGGTCGAGGTGCGCCGCATCGAGCATCAGGTCGCCCACGAAGTGGTCTCCGAGGTGGACGTCCGTCCCCGCAACGTGGTTGTGCTCGGGCCGGGGACCATCCCGAAGACCCCGTCGGGCAAGCTGCGCCGCGCCAACTCGGTCGCCCTGGTCACCTAGCCCGGGCGCGCGGGGGTGGTAACCCCCTCAGGCCCAGGCGTGCACGGTGTTCTGCGCGGGCTCCAGCCCATGCTGCACCAGCAGCTCGGTGGCGTCGGCGGCTTGCTCGCAGATCGTCGGCACCTCGGGTCGCTCGTTGGTCGTGAACGTCTCCAACACGAACGTCGCCCCCGACTTACGGCCTGGCGGACGGCCGACGCCGACGCGCACACGCCCGAAGTCGTGCGTGCCCAGCGCGGCCGCCACCGATTTCAGCCCGTTGTGCCCGGCCACCCCGCCGCCGAACTTCAGCCGGATCCGCCCGAAGTCGATGTCCAACTCGTCGTGGATCACCACCACGTCCGCGGGCGGCACCGAGAAGAATTTGGCCAGTGGACCGACCTGACGTCCCGACTCGTTCATGTACACCCGCGGCTTGGCCAGCACCACCGGCCGGCCACCCAGCCGGCCGGTGATGACCTCGGCGCCGGAGCGCTTGTGCACCTTGAAAGCGGAGCCCATGCGTCCCGCCAGCACATCGGCCACCATGAAGCCGAGGTTGTGTCTGGTCTTGGCGTAGTTCGGCCCGGGATTGCCCAGGCCGACCACCAGCAGCGTCTCGGCCATATCGGATGGTGACCTCGTGTGGCCCGTGGCTTACTCGGACGCGGCGCCGGCCTCGTCGGCTTCGGTCGCCTCGGTCTGCTCCTCCACGGAGGCACCGCCACCCTCGGCCTCGAGATCCTCGGCGGTCGGGGCGGCGACGACGTTGACCACCAGCAGTTCGGGATCGGAGATCAGGCCGACGCCCGACGGCAGCTCGATTTGCCCGGCGGTGATCTGCGTGCCCGCCTCGATGCCCTCGACGGACACGGTGAGCTGCTCGGGGATCGACAGCGCCTCGGCTTCGATCTCGATGGCGTTGGCGTCCTGGGTGACCAGGGTGCCCGACGCGGCTTCGCCCTCGACGACGACGTTGACCTCCACGGTCACCTTCTCGCCGCGCCGGACCACGAGCAGGTCGGCGTGCTGGATGTTGCGCCGGATCGGATGGATGTCGAGAGCCTTGGTCAGCGCGAGCTGCTCCTCGCCGTTGATGTCGAGGCTGAGCACCGCGTTGGTGCCGGAGTGGCGCAGCACCGCGGCGAAGTCGTGGGCCGACAGCTCCAGGTGCCGGGGTTCGCTGCCATGGCCGTACAGCACCGCGGGGATCTTGCCCTCGCGGCGGGCGCGGCGGGACGCGCCTTTACCGGTCTTGTCGCGAACCGAGGCGGTGAGTTTGTTTCCGCCCGAGGTCTGAGAGGTCTTCGAGGTCTGAGCCATCGGGATGTTGCTCCTGTGCCGGTCGTTGGTACTGGGCACAGCAAGGGCCGCAACTGAGAACTGGGTCCCCGTCGATAACGGTGGTTCGAGCCACCCTCGCCGTGGTGCCCGCACGGCCGAACCGGCCATATCGGGCGGAGTCAGGTTAGCGCACCAGCAGCCCGCAGCGGAAATCCGCCGCTGGAAGTGATCTGGACGGAATCAAGCCTTGGGTGCGACGGTGAACCCCGAGATGATGGCCTCGATGTCGGGCGCCTCTTCGGCGGCCTTGTCCGCATACGTCGTCACGGTGAACTGCACCAGATAGCGCTGCGGTGGCGGGGCGGGCTGCCCGGCTGCTTCGGGCTTATGTGCCGCCCCGGTGGCGAAGACCACCCGGTTGTAGGTCTGCATGCGCTGCCCGTTGAGGTCGTAGCTGCCTTCGACCATCGATGACGGGAAGCCGCGGAATTTGTCGGTCGACGCGTAGAGCTGCTTGAAGTTCTCCGACAGCTGCGCATCGGCGGCGCCGTGTGTGATCGCCTGGTTGGCGTCGAAGTCGCCGGTCAGCTCGAAGACCATGAGCATGGCCGTCGGATAGGTGTCGCCCTTGGCGATCATCCGGGTGCCCAGCGCGAGGTTCGGGTTGGTGTAGGGGGCCCACCCGGGCGGCTGCGGCATCGTCACGGTCAGGTCGGAGAGATGTTCGGGTGCCACCGGGTTTCCGACGACGCCGGACTGTTCGAGGAATTGCCACAGCGGCACCGCCGCGGGCGCCGTGCTGGTCGTCGGCGGTGCGCTGGTCGTGCTCCAGATCGCCTGGTAGTCGGGGGGATCGTGGCCGCACGCCGACGCCGCGCTGACGAGCAGGGCGACGATCAGCCAGCGCAACCGCCTCACAGAATCTCGCGCACCGTCTCGATCGGCCGGGCCAGGCGGGTGCCTTTGGCCGTGACGACGAAGGGACGCTCGATCAGGATGGGATGCTCGGCCATCGCGTCGAGCAGTTCCTCATCGTCGGCGTCGGCGAGATTCAGTTCCGCGTACAGGGTTTCCCGTTTGCGCACGGCCGCGCGGACGTCGATACCGGCGTCGCGGATCAACGTCTCGAGCTCATCGCGCGACGGCGGCGTCTTCAGGTACTCCACCACCGCGGGCTCGATGCCGTTGTCCCGCAGCAACTGCAGCGTCTTGCGCGAGGTCGAGCAGCGAGGGTTGTGGTAGATGACCGGGTCGGCCACTAGGCTTCCCCGTCGAAAAGTCCTGTCACCGAACCATTCTCGAATACCGCACGGATGGTGCTCGCCAGCAGCGGCGCGATGGACAACACCGTCAGCTGCGGGAACTGCTTGTCTTCGCCGATCGGCAGCGTGTTGGTCACGATGACTTCGCGGGCACCGCATTCGGCGAGGCGCTGACGGGCCGGGTCGGACAGTACGCCATGGGTTGCGGCGATGACGACATCGCGGGCGCCGTCCTCGTACAGCAGCTTCACCGCGCCGGCGATGGTGCCACCGGTGTCGATCATGTCGTCGATCAGGATGCAGGTCTTACCCTTCACCTCGCCGACGACGCGGTTGGACTTGACCTGGTTGGGCACCCGCGGGTCGCGTGTCTTGTGGATGAAGGCCAGCGGGACGCCGCCGAGCGCGTCGGCCCACTTCTCGGCGATGCGCACCCGGCCCGAGTCGGGGGAGACCACGACTTTGTCATGGCCGTTGTAGTTGTCGACGATGTAGTTGCACAGCAGCGACTGTCCGCGCATGTGGTCGACGGGCCCGTCGAAGAAGCCCTGGATCTGATCGGTGTGCAGGTCCACCGACACGATGCGGTCGGCGCCCGCGGTCTTGAGCAGATCGGCCACCAGCCGTGCAGAGATGGGTTCGCGACCGCGGTGCTTCTTGTCCTGCCGGGCGTAGGGGTAGAACGGCAGGATCGCGGTGATGCGTTTGGCGCTGCCGCGCTTGAGCGCATCGATCATGATCAGCTGTTCCATCAGCCACTGATTCAGCGGGTACGGATGGCTCTGCAGGACGAAGGCGTCGCAGCCGCGCACGGACTCGTCGAACCGCACGAAGATCTCGCCGTTGGCGAAGTCCCGAGCGGTCTGCGCGGTGACGTGGACGTCGAGTTCCTTGGCCACCTGCTCGGCGAGCTCAGGGTGAGCACGGCCCGAGAAGAGCATGAGGTTCTTGCGGTTGTCGCTCCAGTCGTGGCTCAATGTCCGCCCTCGCCGGTCGGGAATCGATAACGGCCTAATGGTACGTAGCCTTTCTCGCGGTACGTTTCCGGGTTGGCGCAAGCACGTTCATTCAGGTGCGGGCGGTTGGCCGGCCCGGGCCTGACGCGCCGCCGCGGCGGCCGCCGAGTCGGGGCGCTTGCGCTCGACCCAGCCCTCGATGTTGCGCTGACGGCCGCCCGAAACGGCCAGCGCACCGGGCGGCACGTCGTCGCGAACCACAGTGCCCGCACCCGTGTAGGCACCGTCGCCCACGGTCACCGGGGCCACGAACATCGTGTCCGACCCGGTGCGCACATGAGAGCCGATGGTGGTGCGCCGCTTGGTCTCCCCGTCGTAGTTGACGAACACGCTCGAGGCGCCGATATTGCTGTGGTCGCCGATGTCGGCGTCACCGACGTAGGTGAGGTGCGGCACCTTGGTGCCCTCGCCCAGGGTGGCGTTCTTGGTCTCGACGAAGGTCCCGAGCTTGCCGTTGGCGCCAAGCCGCGTTCCGGGCCGCAGGTAGGTGAAGGGCCCCACGGTTGCGCCGGCGCCGATCGCCGACGAGCTCCCGTGCGTCCGGACGACCGACGCGCCGTCGCCGACGGTCACGTCGGACAGCGTCGTGTCCGGCCCGATCTGGCATCGATCGCCGACCCGGGTCGCTCCCAGCAGCTGTGTGCCCGGGTGGATGACGGTGTCACGACCCACCGCCACATCGACGTCGATCCAGGTGCTGGCCGGATCGACCACGGTGACACCGGCACGCATGTGGGCGGAGACGATGCGCCGGTTCAGTTCGGCCCCGACCTCGGCGAGCTGAACGCGGTCGTTCACGCCGGCGACCAGCGCGGTGTCGGCCACGTGCTTGGCCCGCACGGTGTGGCCGGCCGATCGCAGGATGGACACCACGTCGGTGAGGTAGAGCTCGTGTTGTGCGTTGTCGGAGCGCAGCATGCTCAGAGCGGTGCGCAGCGCGGGGGTGTCGAATGCGTACACGCCCGCGTTGACCTCGTGGATCTTGCGCTGCGACGCGCTGGCATCGGCCTGTTCGACGATGGCGATGATCTCGTGATCCTGGGTGCGAAGGATGCGTCCGTAGCCGGTGGGATCACGCAGTGTGGTGGTCAGCAACGTCGCCGCGGCCGCGCTGACCGTGTGGCTGCTGACCAGTTCGGCCAGCGTGTCGGCGTCCAGCAGCGGGATGTCGGCCGAGGTCACCACGACGGTGCCGGTGAACTCGTCGGCGAGCGCCGCCAGGCCGCATCCGGCGGCGTGGCCGGTGCCGAGTTGTTCGTCCTGGACCGCCGTCGCGACGGGCCGGCCGAGATCGTCGGCGAGGGCCGCGACGGCCGCTCCCACCCGGTCGCGGTCGTGCCCGAGCACGACGACGAGGCGGTTGGTGGCGACTTTGGACACCGCGCGAAGGACGTGGGACACGATGCTGCGGCCGGCAACGCCGTGCAGCACCTTGGGGGTGTCGGATTGCATGCGGGTGCCCGCACCGGCGGCGAGAACGATGACCGCGATATCGCCGTCAGCCGCCATCTGCGTCTCCTCCATGTCCGCTCTGGATGGATGCTCGCTCGGCAAGCCTCTGTTGTCTGCTCGCTCGGCAAGCCTCACTCGCCGCTCCGTGCTTATGGTCGCTCGGCAAGCCTCTGTTGTCTGCTCGCTCGGCAAGCCTCACTCGCCGCTCCGTCGCCAGGACTCGAACCTGAACTATCTGAACCAAAATCAGAGGTGCTGCCGATTACACCACGACGGATTGCCCGCCAGAGACTCTAGTCGACACCGTCGGCGCCGTTGAGCGCGAGACGGCCGGGCGGGGATAGCCTTGCAGGCGTGGCTGCGCCCGAGAAAGACCCGCGTGCACCCCGCGCCAGAATGACCGGAAGCGAACGACGTCAGCAACTGATCGAGATCGCCAAGTCGCTGTTCGCCGCGCGTGGCTACGAGGGCACCTCCATCGAGGAGATCGCCCAGCGGGCCAATGTCTCGAAACCCGTGGTCTACGAACATTTCGGCGGCAAGGAGGGGCTCTACGCCGTCGTGGTGGACCGGGAGATGTCGGCACTGCTCGACGGGATCACGGCCTCGCTGACCAACAATCGGTCCCGGGTGCGCGTGGAGCGGGTGGCCATGGCGCTGCTGACCTACGTGGAGGAGCGCACGGACGGCTTCCGCATCCTGATCCGCGATTCCCCGGCCACCATCACCTCCGGCACCTACTCCAGCCTGCTCAACGACGCCGTCAGCCAGGTCGCATCGATCCTGGCCGGCGACTTCGCCCGGCGCGGGCTGGACCCCGACCTCGCGCCGCTGTACGCGCAGGCGCTGGTGGGTTCGGTGTCGATGACGGCCCAGTGGTGGCTGGACATCCGCGAACCCAAGAAGGAAGTGGTGGCCGCGCATCTGGTGAACCTGATGTGGAACGGGCTGACCCATCTGGAAGCCGATCCGCACCTGCAGGCTGACTAGCGCCGTTCGCCGCGGCATCGCCGCGTGCACCGGCCCTGGGGGGAGTGCCTAGGATGGACGGATCATGACCTCATCGGGGCACACCCATGTCCAGACCCCGATCGCGGGGCTTGTCTCGTTGGCACAGCGCGATCCTGCCCTCGCCGATCTTGCCCGTCGTGCGGCAGGGCGGCCGGAGGACCTCACCCTGGTCGGACCCGCGGGCGCGCGGGTGTTCGTCGCCGCCACCCTGGCGCAGGCGAGGCCGTTGGTGGTCGTCACGGCTACCGGCCGGGAGGCCGACGACCTGACCGCCGAACTGCGCGGCGTCTTCGGCGATGCGGCGGCGATCTTCCCGTCCTGGGAGACCCTGCCGCACGAACGGCTCTCCCCCGGGGTAGACACCGTCGGCGCCCGGCTGATGTTGCTGCGCAGGCTGACTCATCCCGACGATGCACGACTCGGCCCGCCGCTGCGGGTGGTGGTGACGACCACCAGGTCGCTCGTGCAGCCGATGTCACCGGACCTCGCGGGCATCGAGCCGGTCACGCTGACCGTCGGCGACGAGGGCGATTTCGACGGCCTCGTCGCCCGGCTGGTCGACCTCGCCTACACCCGCGTCGACATGGTGGGCAAACGCGGCGAGTTCGCGGTGCGCGGCGGCATTCTCGACATCTTCGCGCCCACCGCCGAGCACCCGGTGCGCGTCGAGTTCTGGGGCGACGAGGTCAGCGAGATGCGGATGTTCTCGGTGGCCGACCAGCGCTCGATTCCCGAGATCGACATCGACACCCTGGTGGCGGTCCCGTGCCGCGAGGTGCTGGTCACCGACGAACTGCGGCAACGTGCCGCCGAGCTCTCCGAGCAGCATCCGCCGCACGACAGTCACCTGCCAGGCAGCGTGCCCGACATGCTGGCCAAGCTGGCCGAGGGCATCCCGGTCGACGGGATGGAGGCGCTGCTGCCGCTGCTGCGGTCGGCAGATATGGCCACCCTGACCGACCACCTGCCCGAGGGCACCCCGGTGCTCGTGTGCGACCCCGAGAAGGTGCGCACCCGGGCGGCGGACCTGATCAGGACGGGCCGCGAGTTCCTGGAGGCGTCCTGGTCGACGGCCGCGGTCGGGGGTGAGGTCCCCATCGACGTGGAGGCGCTGGGCGCGTCGGGGTTCCTGGGGCTGGGTGAGGTCAGGGCGCGCGCGGCGGCGGGCGGCCATCCGTGGTGGACGCTGAGTCAGCTGCCCGACGGTTCGGCGACGGAGCTCGACATCCGCCCGTCACCGTCGGCGCGGGGCCAGGACGTCACCACCACCGGGAGCACCGGGATCAGCGGGATCTTCGCGATGCTGCGTGCGCATGTGATGACCGGCGGATACGCTGCCGTCGTCACCCCCGGCGCGGGCACCGCGCAGCGAGTCGTCGAACAGCTGGCCGAATCCGAAACGCCGGCAGCGCTTCTGGAGCCCGGTGCGACACCGTCGGTGGGTGTGGTCGGCGTGCTCAAGGGCCCGCTGCACGACGGTGCGGTGCTGCCGGGCGCCAACCTGGTGGTGATCACCGAGATGGACCTGACGGGCAACCGGGTCACCGCCACCGAGGGGAAGCGACTGGCCGCCAAGCGGCGCAATGTCGTCGATCCGCTGGCGCTGACCGCGGGTGACCTGGTTGTGCACGATCAGCATGGCATCGGCAGGTTCGTCGAGATGACCGAGCGCGTCGTCGGCGGCGCCCGCCGCGAGTACCTGGTGCTGGAATACGCGTCAGGAAAACGGGGCAGTGGAAAAGACAGCGCCGACAAGCTGTTCGTCCCGATGGACTCGCTGGATCAGCTGTCGCGCTACGTGGGTGGTGAGGCGCCGTCGCTGTCGCGGCTGGGTGGCAGCGACTGGGCGAACACGAAGACCAAGGCGCGCAAGGCTGTCCGCGAGATCGCCGGCGAGTTGGTGACGCTGTATGCCAAGCGGCAGGCCGCTCCCGGGCACGCGTTCGGGCCGGACACCCCGTGGCAGGCCGAGATGGAGGACGCGTTCGGATTCACCGAGACGGTCGACCAGCTCACCGCCATCACCGAGGTGAAATCCGATATGGAGAAGCCGATCCCGATGGATCGGGTGATCTGTGGGGACGTCGGCTACGGCAAGACCGAGATCGCCGTGCGGGCGGCGTTCAAGGCGGTGCAGGACGGTAAGCAGGTCGCCGTGCTGGTGCCCACCACGCTGCTTGCCGACCAGCACCTGCAGACCTTCTCCGCGCGGATGGCCGGGTTCCCCGTCACCGTGAAGGGGCTGTCCCGGTTCACCGATCCCGCCGAATCCCGCGCGGTGCTGGAGGGTATGGCCGACGGCGGCGTGGACATCGTGATCGGTACGCACCGGCTGCTGCAGACGGCGGTGCGCTGGAAGAACCTCGGCCTGGTCGTGGTCGACGAGGAGCAGCGATTCGGCGTCGAGCACAAGGAGCACATCAAGTCGATGCGCACCCACGTCGACGTGCTGACCATGAGCGCCACCCCGATTCCGCGGACGCTGGAAATGAGCCTGGCCGGGATCCGGGAGATGTCGACGATCCTGACCCCGCCCGAGGAGCGCTACCCGGTGCTGACCTACGTGGGCCCGCACGACGACAAGCAGGTCGCCGCCGCGTTGCGCCGCGAACTGCTGCGCGACGGACAGGCGTTCTACATCCACAACCGGGTGCGGTCGATCGATCAGGCCGCCGCCCGGGTGCGCGCGCTGGTCCCGGAGGCGCGGGTGGTGGTGGCGCATGGCCAGATGCCCGAGGAGCAACTGGAGCGCACCGTCGAGGGGTTCTGGAACCGTGAATTCGACATCCTGGTGTGCACCACCATCGTGGAGACCGGGCTGGACATCTCCAACGCCAACACCCTGATCGTGGAGCGCGCGGACACATTCGGGCTGTCGCAGCTGCATCAGCTGCGCGGGCGGGTGGGACGCAGCCGCGAGCGCGGATACGCGTATTTCCTGTATCCGCCCGAGGTTCCGCTCACCGAGACCGCCTACGACCGGCTGGCCACCATCGCGCAGAACAACGAACTGGGTGCGGGCATGGCGGTAGCGCTCAAGGATCTCGAGATCCGTGGCGCGGGAAACGTGCTCGGCGTCGAACAGTCCGGACACGTCGCCGGTGTCGGCTTCGACCTGTACGTCCGCCTGGTCGGTGAGGCGGTCGAGGCCTACCGCGCCGCGGCGGATGGGAAAACCGTTGTGGCGCCTGAGGAGCCCAAGGACGTCCGGATCGACCTGCCGGTGGACGCACACTTGCCGCCGGATTACATCGGCAGCGACAGGTTGCGCCTCGAGGGCTACCGCAGACTGGCGGCGGCGCCCGACGACGCCGCGGTGAGTGCCGTGGTGGAGGAGCTCATCGACCGGTACGGGCCGCTTCCGGAACCGGCGCGCCGCCTGGTCGCGGTGGCGCGGCTGCGGCTGCTGTGCCGCGAATACGGGATCACCGAGATCGGCGCGCTGTCCGAGTCGACCGTGCGGCTGGCGCCGCTGCAGCTGCCCGATTCCGCGCAGCTGCGTCTCAAGCGGCTCTATGCCGGCGCGCACTACCGGGCGACCACGTCGACGGTTCAGGTGCCGATTCCCCGGGCGGGTAACGGGGTTGGGGCGCCGCGGATCCGGGACCTCGAGCTGGTGCAGATGGTCGCGGGTTTGATCCTGACGATGCAGGGCAAACCGCACGACGAAGTGGATATGGCCAAGTACGGCGCGGAGACCGTATCCCCGTGACGGTGATACTGGTGGACCCGCGACGGCCTTCACTGGTTCCGGTCGAAGCGGTCCCGCTGCTGGCAGGCGACGTCCAGTACACCGAGGAGCTGCCGGTCAAGGTGCCGTGGTCGCTGGCCGCGGCGCGGCCTGCCCACAACGGGCAGAACGCGCCGGTGCTGCTGTCCTCCGACCCGAGCCACCCGGCGGTCAGGGCCCGGCTGGCCGCGGGGGAGAGGCTGATCGGCGCACCCGGCCCGCAGCCCGGTGAACGCATCATCGACGCCGTCGCGATGATGGACAAGCTGCGCACCGCCGGGCCGTGGGAAAGCGAGCAGACCCACGATTCGCTGCGTCGCTACCTGCTCGAGGAGACCTACGAGCTGTTCGACGCCGTGCACAACGGCAACGCCGACGAGCTGTGTGAAGAACTCGGAGATGTGTTGCTGCAGGTCCTGTTTCACGCCCGCATCGCCGAGGACGCCCCGCAGCACCCGTTCGGCATCGACGACGTCGCGGACACGCTGGTGCGCAAGCTGGGCAACCGGGTGCCCGCCGTGCTCGCCGGTGAGCAGATCTCGCTGGAGGACCAGCTGGCCCAGTGGGAGGAACGTAAGGCGCTGGAGAAGAGGTCACGCAATTCCATCACCGACGGCGTGCCCACCGCGCAGCCCGCGCTTGCCCTGGCGCAGAAGATCATCGCCAGGGTCACCCAGGCCGGGCTGCCCGCCGACCTGATTCCAGCCGGCATGCTGGCCGTCACCCTCACCCCCGACGGAGATGCCGAAAATGACCTGCGGTCAACGGTATTGGCGTTCATGGACGATATTCGCCATGCCGAGAAGGCGATCGTGGCCGCCCGCGGCGCGCGGCTCGACGACGCCACCGCCGAGCCGCTCAGCGCCGACGAATGGCGCACGGCCTGGCCCGACCCGGCCAACTAGCCAGGCGTCAGCCCAGCAGCGTCGACCCCCAGAAGGCGTTGTTGTCGCCGTCGCGCAGCCCGGGCGGAATCGCGAAGATGGCGCTGCCGGTGTGCGTGATGTACTCGTTGAGCGCATCCCTGCGCGACAGCTCCGCCTGCATCGGGATGAACTGGGTTTCCGGGTTGCGGACGAAGGCGATGAAGAACAGGCCCGCATCGAGGTGCCCGAAACCGTCTGTGCCGTCGGTGAAGTTGTAGCCGCGGCGCAGGATCTCGATGCCACCCAGGTGTTGGGCGGATGCCAGCCGGACGTGGGCGTCCACGTCGATCAGCGGCACGTCCTTGTCGTTGACCAGATCGAAGTCGAGCTCCTCGAACTCGTCGGCGAGCCCGTTGGGCGCACCGCTGCCCTTCTGCCTGCCGATCACCCGCTCCTGTTCGAGAAGGGTTGTCCGGTCCCATGATTCGATCAGCATGCGGATGCGGCGGGTGATCATGTAGGTGCCGCCGGTCAGCCAGTCCGGTCCGTCGCCGGACGCCACCCAGACCTGCTTGTCGAGGTTGTCGGTTTCGTCGGCCTTGATGTTGTTGGTGCCGTCCTTGAACCCGAACAGGTTTCGCGGCGTCGCCTGATCCCTGGTGGTGGACGAGGTGCGGCCGAATCCCAGCTGCGAGTACTTCACCGCCGCCGTGCCGAAGGCCACCCTGGCCAGGTTGCGCACCGCGTGCACCGCCACCTGCGGGTCGTTGGCGCAGGCCTGGATGCAGATATCGCCTCCGGAGCGGGCCGGATCCATGGTCTCGTTGGGGAACTTCGGCAGATCGGCCAGCAGGCCGGGGCGCTGACCGCCCAGACCGAACCGCTCCCTGCCGTCCTTGACGAAGAACGACGGCCCGAAGCCGATGGTGAGGGTGAGCTGCGATGCCGGCAGACCCAGCGCCTCACCCGTGTCGGCGGGCGGCGCGTACGGGTTGAGGCCGACGGCGCCGTTCTTGACGGCCTCCTCGCCCGCGGTCATGCGCTCCGCCATGTGCGTCCACTCGCGCATCAGCGCCACCACGTCGTCCTTGGACTCGGTGGTGACGTCGAACGTCGCGAAGTGCATCCGGTCCTGGGCTTCGGTGACGATGCCCGCCTGGTGTTCGCCGCGGAACGGCACCGCGCTCTGCAGTTCGCCGTGCGGCTTCCGGGCCGCCGCCGACGCCCGTCCTGCCAGCACGCCGGCTCCGGCCGCGCCCGCGACGGCGGCGCCGACGCCCGCCGCGCCGATCAGCTTGCGCCGGGAGAACCCTGAGCGGTCTTGCGGAGAATCACTGTGGGGCGATGACACCTTGCACCTGGCTTACTTCGGCCGACAGGGCGTCGATGGCCCTGGACAGTTCCTGGCGCTCCGGCTCGGTGACCTTGTCGTAGAACACGAAGCCGTCGCCCTGGCGGTACCTCTGCAGCAGCGCCTCGACCTCGGCGAAGCGCTGGTCGACCCGCTTGCCCAGGTCGGGGTTGCGCTCATCGAGGATCGGGCGGACCGAGGCCACCGCCGTCTGCGAACCCTGGACGTTGGCGTTGAAGTCCCACAGGTCGGTGTGGCTGAAGATGTCCTCCTCGCCGCTGATCTTGCTCTTGGCCACCTCGTCGAGCAGGCCCTGCGCGCCGCCGGCGATCTGGGTGGAGTCGATCGTCCAGTCGGTCGCCTTGACGCCGGCGTCGAGCTCCTTGACGTCGGCCGTCAGCTGGTCGGCCAGGGCGTTGGCGTCGGGCTGCAGACCGGTCACCCACAGCTGCTTCTCCAGCGCGTGGAAACCCGTCCACTTCTGGCCCGGTTCGAGGTCGGCCTCGCGCAGGTCGATGCGGGGATCGAGGTTGTCGGGGAACGACTCGGCGACGGGCTCGATGCGTTCGTAGTAGGTGCGCGCAATGGGGAACTGCGCCTTGGCGGTCTCGACGTCGCCGCGCTTCACGGCCTCGACGAAGACCTGGGTGGCGGCGATCAGGGCCTCCGTCTGGCTGTTGACGTAGCGCTTGTAGTTGTCGGCGGCTTCCTTGAACTTTCCCTCGGTGTCGATCTGCACGGCGGCGCCGGTGACGGTGAAGTCACCGCGGATTCCGTCGCCGACCATGCCCGGCTTGCACGCCGTCTGGTAGGTACCGGGCTCGCCGAGCTGCACGATCAGCTTGCGCTGCAGGCCGGGGGAGATGTTCTCGACCTCGCCCATCACCCGGTCGCCCTCGCCGTAGACGTAGAACTCGGTGACCTTGGTGCCGTTGTTGGTGATGAGGAACGTATTCGCGCCGGTGGTGCCGGCGGTGCCCGACAGCTCGCATTCCGTGTCCGAGGCCGCGACGGTGATCTCCGTGGGGGCGGCCTGACCCTCTTGGGCGGGTTCGGCCTCCTTGGCCTGGCAGCTGGACAGGGAGATGCCGGTGAGCACTGCGGCTGTGGCGGCGACGGCCGCTCTGCCGACGGGGCGGATGTTCACTTGCTGGACCTTTCGGATGCGGTGGCGGACTCCGATGCCGACGGCGGCTCGGAGCTGGATGACGGCGTGTCGGTGGGCGGGGGAGTGGACGGCTTGGCGGGTGCCTTCGTCGGCCGCAGGAACATCGCGAGGATGACGACGAGGTAGGTCAGCCAGGCGATGAACTGCAGCACCGTCGGCGTTGGCGTGACGTTGAAGACGCCCTGGATGACCTCTCCGTACCACGCCGACCAGTTGAACCACGACGTGATGTCGAACGCCCGGTGACTCAGCCCCGGCAGCCAGCCGACGGTCTGCAGCGCCCCGACGCCGTAGGACAGGATCCCCGCCGCGACCAGAATCAGGAACACACCGGTGTACTTGAAGAACTTGGCGAGGTTGATGCGGATGGCCCCGCGGTACATGCCGTAGGCGATCGCGACGGCGAACAGCACCCCGATGACCAGGCCGACGAGGGGCCACAGCGTCTCGGCTTCGGCGAATCCGACCATGAACAGCGCCGTCTCAACCCCTTCGCGGCCGACGGCCAGGAACGCCAGGGCCAGAACCGCCAGTGACCCGGTCTCCAGCGCGCGCGCCATCTCGGTGCGCAGCTCGCCGGACAGTCCCGCGGCGGCGGTTCTCATCCACAGCACCATCGTGGTGACGATCGCGACGGCCATCAGCGATGCGACGCCGGCGATCGCCTCGGCGGCCAGCCCGGTGATGGTGTACGCGCTGAGCTGAATCGCGAGGAACACACCGATGGTCATGACGATTGCCGCGGCGACACCGAGCCACACCCATTTCAGTGCGTCGCGGCGCTCGGATTTGACCAGGAACGCCACCAGAATCGTCACCACAATGGCGGCTTCCAGGCCCTCCCGCAGACCGATCAAACCGCTGCCGAACAGCTGTGATGTGATGTTGGGCGCGGCGGCCTGGACGCTGGCCGGAAAGCTCGCGGCGGCAATCATCGATATGTCCTCGCTACCCTGTGTGCCTACCCAGCTTTGGCTTGCCATAGCAAGGTGTGCCTCACCTTATCAGGGGTGAGATGCGCCCCGGAACGGGTCCAAGAACCCCGCACCCCGCGCCTTTGCGCTGCGGATGCGTGGGACTATGGGCAAAGACCAAAGTCGCTCCGAGGGGAGTGCTGGGTAGTTGTAGTGCTGGGTAGTTGTAAGGGAGTGCCGTGGCGCCGATCCGTTGGCTGCGGCCTGCCGCGGTGGTGGGCGCGACAGCTCTGCTGCTGGCTTCTTCCTGTTCGTGGCAGCTCGGCATTCCCATTCCCGAAGGGGTCCCGCCGCCCGCAGGCGATCCGGTGCCCGCAGTCGACACCTACGCCGCCGGCCGCGGGGCCGACCAGCTGCACGAATGGGCCGCCGAGCGGGCGCCCGCGCTGGGCATACCGGTCACCGCGCTGGAGGCATACGCCTACGCCGCCCGCGTCGCGCAGGTGGAGAACCCCAAATGCAACCTGTCCTGGACGACGCTGGCGGGCATCGGCATGGTCGAGAGCCACCACGGGACCTATCGCGGCGCGATGATCGCGCCCAACGGCGATGTCACGCCGCCGATCCGGGGTGTCCGGCTGGACGGGACCAGCGGCAATCTACACATCGCCGACACCGACGTGGGCATGCTAGACGGCGACGCGACCCTCGACCGTGCGATGGGACCGATGCAGTTCATCCCCGACACGTGGCGCCTGTACGGGGTGGACGCCAACAACGACGGTGTCGTCAGCCCGGACAACTTCGACGATGCGGCGCTGTCGGCGGCCGGCTATCTCTGCTGGCGGGGCAAGGACCTGTCCAAGCCGCGCGGGTGGATGAACGCGCTGCGGGCGTACAACTTCTCCGACCAGTACGCGCGCATGGTTCGGGATTGGGCGACCGCCTACGCCGCAGGTCGCGCGCTCTGAGGGGTTCCTGACACACCTAGTGGTGGGTTCCCGCCCACCCCGCATGGCTTCACGCTCTAGGCTCATGCACGAGATTCACCGCAGTCCAGCCGCATGACGAAACCGGGCGAGCCCGGCACATCGAGAAGGAGACATCCAGTGCCCATAATCGAGCAGGTCGGAGCCCGTGAGATCCTCGATTCCCGCGGTAATCCGACGGTGGAGGTCGAGGTCGCGCTCACCGACGGCACCTTCGCCCGCGCCGCAGTGCCGTCCGGCGCCTCGACCGGTGAACACGAGGCCGTCGAGTTGCGCGACGGCGCCGCCCGCTACGGCGGAAAGGGCGTGGAGAAGGCGGTGCAATCGGTGCTCGACGAGATCGCCCCGGCGGTCATCGGGCTGAGCGCCGACGACCAGCGGCTGGTCGACCAGGCCCTGCTGGACCTGGACGGCACTCCGGACAAGTCCCGCCTCGGCGCGAACTCGATCCTCGGCGTGTCGCTGGCGGTGTCGAAGGCGGCCGCGGAAGCGGCCGGGCTGCCCCTGTTCCGCTACGTGGGCGGCCCCAACGCCCACATCCTGCCGGTGCCGATGATGAACATCCTCAACGGCGGTGCGCATGCCGACACCGGCGTCGACGTGCAGGAGTTCATGGTGGCGCCCATCGGCGCACCCAGCTTCAAGGAGGCGCTGCGCTGGGGCGCCGAGGTGTACCACTCGCTGAAGTCGGTGCTCAAGAAGCAGGGCCTGGCCACCGGGCTCGGCGACGAAGGCGGTTTCGCCCCCGACGTCGCAGGCACCAAGGCCGCACTCGACCTGATCGGGACGGCGATCGAGGCTTCCGGCTTCAAGCTGGGGTCGGATGTGGCGCTGGCGCTCGATGTGGCGGCGACGGAGTTCTACACCGACGGCACGGGCTACGCCTTCGAGAAGGAGATCCGCACCGCCGAGCAGATGGCCGAGTTCTACGCGGGGCTGCTGGATTCCTACGCCCTGGTGTCGATCGAGGATCCGCTGTCCGAGGATGACTGGGACGGCTGGGTCACGCTGACGAGCGCCATCGGCGACCGGGTGCAGCTGGTCGGCGACGACCTGTTCGTCACCAACCCCGAACGCCTCGAGGAGGGCATCGAAAAGGGTGCCGCCAACGCGCTGCTGGTCAAGGTGAACCAGATCGGCACGCTGACCGAGACGCTGGACGCGGTCGCACTGGCGCACAACAGCGGCTACCGCACCATGATGAGCCATCGCAGCGGTGAGACCGAGGACACCACGATCGCCGATCTGGCGGTCGCCGTCGGGAGCGGGCAGATCAAGACGGGCGCCCCGGCCCGCAGTGAGCGGGTGGCGAAGTACAACCAGCTGCTGCGCATCGAGGAGATCCTCGGCGACGCCGCGCGCTACGCGGGCGACCTGGCCTTCCCGCGGTTTGTGGTGGAGTCCAAATAGCCCGTGCCCGAAGCGAAGCGGCCCGATCCGAAGCGGCGGTCGCCGGCTTCCCGGCCCGGTGGGGCCGGGAAGCCCGGCGAGCCGAAGCGCGACCGGTCGCGGGGGGCGTCGGCGAGCCGGCGCGAACCGAAGGCGCCCAAGGCGCTTGAAGCCAAGCCGGTCGCCGAGGACGCCGATGCCTCCGACGATGCTGAGGCCTCCGAACCCGCCAAGCCGGGCAAGGAGATCGCTACGCGGCCGTTCACCGTGCGGGCCGAGCACATCGCCGAGGTGCAGTCCGAACAGCGATTCGGTTCGGCGGCCCGGCGGGCGGCCATCCTGGCGGCGGTGGTGTGCGTGCTGACGCTGACGATCGCGGGTCCGGTTCGCACCTACTTCGCGCAGCGCACGGAGATGCAGCAGCTGAAGGCCACCGAGGCCCAATTGCGTTCGCAGATCGCCGAACTCGAAGTGCAGAAGGTGAAACTGGCCGACCCCGCGTTCATCGCGGCGCAGGCCCGGGAGCGACTGGGGTTCGTGATGCCCGGTGACATCCCGTATCAGGTCCAGCTGCCGCCGGGCCCGGACGCGCCGGGTGCGCCCGGTACGGGCCCGGGCGGTCAGCTGCCGTCCGGGCAGCCGTGGTACACCGCGCTGTGGCGCACGATTGCCGATGACCCCCACGGGGTTTCGCCACCCGTCCCGCCGCCGCCCGAGCCCCCCGCACCCGGTGGTTGACCGTTCGGACCTCGACGCCGTCGCGCGACAGCTGGGCCGCGAGCCCCGCGGCGTGCTCGAGATCGCATACCGGTGCCCCAACGGCGAACCGGCGGTGGTGAAGACTGCGCCCAGACTTGCCGATGGGACGCCATTTCCGACGCTGTACTACCTGACCCACCCCGCACTCACCGCGGCGGCGAGCCGGCTGGAGTCGTCGGGGATGATGCGCGACATGACGGCCAGGCTGGATCACGACCCCGCGCTGGCGGCCGCGTATCGCCGCGCCCACGAGTCGTATCTGGCCGAGCGCGACGCGCTGGAACCACTCGGCACGACCTTCTCCGGCGGCGGCATGCCGGACCGGGTCAAGTGCCTGCACGTGCTGATCGCGCATTCGCTCGCCAAGGGGCCGGGGGTGAACCCATTGGGTGACGAGGCGCTCTCCGGGCTGGCGGGCGAGCCGGGACTGGAGGGCATCCTGGACGGGCGCTGGCGGATACATGGGCGCGAGGAGCCGACATGACCGACGAGCGCTTGCGCGAGGAGCCGACATGACCGACGAGCGCTTGCGCGAGGAGCCGACATGACCGGCCAGGAGGAGCGCGTCGCGGCGATCGACTGCGGCACCAACTCGATCCGGCTGCTGATCGCCGACCGCGCCGACGGACGGCTGCGCGACGTGCACCGGGAGATGCGCATCGTGCGGCTGGGCCAGGGCGTCGACGCCACCGGGCAATTCGCCCCCGAGGCGCTCGCACGCACCCGCGTCGCACTCACCGACTACGCCACACTGCTGGGCGAGCTCGGGGTGTCGCGGGTGCGGATGGTCGCGACGTCTGCCGCCCGCGATGTGACCAACCGCGACGAGTTCTTCGCGATGACCGCGCAGGTGCTCGGACGCGTCGTGCCGGGCGCGGTCGCCGAGGTGATCGCCGGCACCGAGGAGGCGGCGCTGTCGTTCCACGGTGCGGTGGGCGAATTGGACTCCGCCGAGGCGCCTTTCGTCGTCGTGGACCTCGGCGGGGGATCCACGGAGGTGGTCGTCGGCGCGGATTCGGTGCAGGCCAGCTACTCGGCCGACATCGGGTGCGTGCGGTTGACCGAGCGGTGCCTGCACTCCGACCCACCCACCGCCGCGGAGATCGACGCGGCCCGTGAGGTGGTGCGGCGGGGCATCGCCGATGCACTACGGGTGGTGCCGGTCGACGGGGCCCGCACCTGGGTGGGGGTGGCGGGCACCATGACGACGCTGGCGGCGCTGGCGCAACGGATGACCACCTACGACCCGGACGCGATCCACCTGTCCCGCGTCGGCTTCGCCGAGTTGCTGGCGGTGTGCGAGGAGCTGATCGCGATGACCCGCAAGCAGCGCGCGGCCCTCGGGCCGATGCACGAGGGCCGGGTGGACGTCATCGGCGGTGGCGCGATCGTGGTGGAGGAACTGGCGCGCGTGCTCGCCGTCCGCGCCGGGATAGACGAGCTGGTGGTCAGCGAGCGCGACATCCTCGACGGCATCGCCATGTCCATCGCCGGGGTATGAGCCGGGAGTAGCGCATGCTTCCGGTTTGTCCGTGGCCCGGTCAGGTGTTCTTGGTCGTGAAGCGGACGAACAACGGCCACGCGATGGCCAGGTTGTAGATCGCCCCGGCGAGCAGATACGGCCACCAGGTGCCGTGGTCGTTCGCGACCCAGAATGCCTTGGCCGCCCAGTATGGGGGCAGTAGTCCGAAGGCGAGGTTCCATGCGGAGTCGACGAACCAGGGCAGGCACGGCAGTCCTGCGATGACGATGCCAAGCAGGCGAACCATCGCGATGCCCTGGATCTTGTTGCTGGCCGACGCGACGATTAGCAGCAGTGTGACCACCGCCGACAAGCCGGCGACCACGCCGATCGGGATGAGTGCGGGCACGAGTCCCGGCTGCAGAAGGCCGCTGAACGACATCGTGGCCACCACATAGACGGTGGTGACCGCGACAACCGTGGCCGCCCGGTAGAGGAAGAACGACGACAGCCGCACCGGGGTGACGCGCAGTGCGGTCAGGGTGCCTGCGTCGACCTCGTCGAGGACCAGGAACGCCGCGAGCCCGCCGGCGATGATGATGCTGGTGAGCAACAGCAACGCGGTAATGACCAACGGGTAGTAGGGCACCAGGTCGAAGTCGTAGCGTCGCGCCAATACCGCGGTGAGCCGCGGCACCAGGATCCAGGTGCCGACCGTCCAGATCACCGGGGCCACCATCAGCATGACCAACAAGGGGTCGCGGTACGTACCGCGAATATCGTTGCGGCCAAACGCCGCCCAAGCGCGCAGTGCCCCGGCCATCACAGCACCCCTGACCGTTCGATCACGTAGCGGCCGAACAACGTCTTCGCCAGCCAGTAGAGCCCGGCTGAGCAGACGAGCGGATAGGTCACGGCGTAGCCGACCTGCCACGGCGCCAGCGGTTGGCCGAACACCGCCGCAAACAACAGCAGTGGCCCCTGGGTGGGAATGAGATACAGCACGGAGTTGGACCAGACCCCCGACAGGTGCAGCATCGGCAGCGACAGGACCGCCAGCGGCACCGTGGTGGACAGGAACCAGTCGCTGACCGAGGCGAACGGCAGCGACGAGGCGAACCCCGTCAGTAGCATCACCAGTGCTCCCAACACCACTCCCGCCGTCAACGCTGCCAGATGGAAGGTGGTGCCGTTGGCGGCGATCACCACGACCAATGCCACGAACAGTGAGATTCCCATCAGGGCGGTGATTTTGGCCGAGAGATACTCCCGGAACCGCAGCGGGCTGCAAACGACCGCGCCCAGGGTGCGTTCCTGCCTCTCGAAGAACACCGAGCCGCCGATGAAGAAGAACCCGATGATGGTGATGTCGCCCACCAGCACATAGGGCTCGACGATCCGGCGCAGATGCGGCGGCATCGGCAGCAGCAGCGCCAGCCACAGCAACCCGGACAGCACCGCCGCGTGGGCGAACCGCTGGCGAACCAGCGTGGTGACTTCCAGCCGCAGCGCGCTAGTCCACCGGCTCATGCCAGGCTCCGCCCGGTGACGTCGACGAACACGTCGTCGAGACTGGCTTCCGTGCTGTGGATGGTCTCAACCGGGTGGTTGCGCAGCAGGGAGTGAAACTCGGCGTTGTCGGCCAGGCGATCAATCGGGAATTCCGCGGCAGCCAATCCGCCGTTCGGCGTGCGGTATTCCACTCTCACCAGCCGCTGACTGCGAGCGATCTTGAGTTCCGCGGGCTGGTCCATGGCCACGATGCGCCCATCGACGACGAAGGCGACCCGGTCGCACAATTCATCGGCGGTGGCCATGTCATGGGTTGTGAGAAAAACGGTGCGGCCGCGCGCCTTCAAGTCCAGAATCATGTCTTTGACCGTGCGGGCGTTGACCGGATCCAGGCCGGACGTCGGCTCGTCCAGGAACAGCAATTCGGGGTCGTTGAGCAGTGACCGCGCAAACGTCAGGCGCATCTGCATTCCTTTGGAGTACTTGCCCACTCGCGTGTCGGCGGCGTCGGCAAGGCCCACGGCGCCGAGCAGGTCCCGCGGATCCAGCGTGGTTCCCGCATACAGGGAGGCGAAGAATCGGAGGTTCTCCGCACCGGTGAGTTTCAGGTAGTGATTGGGCAGCTCGAACGAAACGCCGATGCGCTGGTAGTAGTCAGGGCCCCAGGCCTGTGGTGCTCTGCCCCAGACCAGCGCCTGGCCGCCATGGCCCCGCAGCAGACCGATGAGCACTTTCTGGGTGGTGGACTTGCCTGCCCCGTTGGGGCCCAGGAAACCGAAGATCTCCCCACGCCCCACGGTGAAATCCATCCCGCGCACCGCGGCCTGAGACGACTTGGGATAGGTGTAGGTCAGCGCCTGAACGTCGATGACCGATGTCCTGGCGGCAGCTGACCTGCGTTGCATGGCGTCTGTGCGCATCGATTTCCGGTGTCCTTCGGTCGGCGCGGAGCCGTCGACGTTGCGACGCCACCGCGGGCGAGGTGTACCACGTTTCCGACCAGACTTCCCGGAGCCAACCGTCAGTCTAGTGGAGGTCCGGCGGCCTTGAAGACTGTTCGGGATGACGGGGAACATGTCGTCTCGGTCGAAAGCGCCTTCGCCACTGAGCGTTTGAGGACAACAGGGAAATATGTCTGTGGTCGGCCTGGACATGCTGGAGCGCGGTGCGCTGTGCGACCTTCTCGATGAGGTTGGTCCTTCCGCGCCTACTCTGCTCGACGGCTGGACTGCCCATGATCTCGCCGCCCACCTCGTGTTGCGGGAACGTGATGTCATTGCCGGACCGTGTCTGGTCCGGCCCGCCCTTCGGATTGTTCCGGATCGGATGGGTTCGCGAGGTGGCAAATCTCAACGAGTTCTTCGTCCATCACGAGGACATCCGTCGAGCAAACGGAGGACAACCTCGTACCCTCACGGCGGCGATGAATGTCGCCTTATGGCGAAACGTATGCCGCGGCGGTCGCTACTTGAGTCGGCGGCTCGACGGTTGCGGGCTCGAGATCGAGTGGGCCTGCCCCGCCGAGCGGGTGCGGGTTCGGCGAGGCGAACCGAAGGCCCGGATCGGCGGTGCGCCGCACGCAGTTCGGCATGTGAGTTCAGCGCTTCGCCAACCGCGCATGTGGGCTGGGTGTTCGGGCCTCAGCCGGTGCGCGCCTTGAACTTCCGCCTCGGTTTGGTGGGGTCGTGCTGACCGCCGAGCGTCAGACCGAGCAGCACCATCACGGCGCCAGTGCCCAGATGAAGCCAGTTGTTGGCGGCGCTGACCGGGACGATGTTTGCGCTGCTGGCGTCGTCGATCAACAGTCCATATCCCCACAGCGCCAGGAACGCCAGCCCGCCGAACAACAGGTAGGCACGCGCGGCGGCATAGGTGCGTGCAAAGACCAAGCCGAGGATGCCCGCCGCGAGGTGCATGGCGTTGTGCAGCCCCGACACCGCGAACACCCCGAAAAGCTTTGCTCCCGTGTGGTTGCCCGCCCACGTCAACTGGTCCAGATGTTGGGTCACCCCGGGAACGAAACCCACGATTCCCAGTGCGAGCAATGCCGCCCCGACGAAGACGGCTGCGCCTTGGACCGCCATGCACGTGCGACGTTTCGGCATCGCTTCCCCACCTCCCCGCCCTCCTGACCGGCAGGCTAGAGAAGTACCCGCGTGACCGCGCGGCTAATCGGCGCGGTGGGGTCGCGGGACGGCGTCAGCGGCTAACGGCGCACCTTGCAGCCGCTGCTCAGGTTGCCGCAGTGGTGCCCGCCGTCGCATGCATTACAGCGACAGGTACAGCCCGATCCGGCCTTCGTTTCGGAAACTCGCATCGCAGGTCAACTCCTGTGACTGTCTGACCGCCGACCCGGCGGGAGCAGAGTTCGTGGACATGGACACCTATCAACATATGCCGATTTCACGATGATTTCCGCCGCTTTCCGCGATTGCGCACCGGAACGGCAGCCCAACGGCGGTTTGCCGGGCGGGGGTGCCCGCCCGCCAAACCGCTCAGGGCCGCAGAATGGGCTTCAGCGCATCGAGCACCGACGCGTCCTCGATCGTCGAGGGCACCGGTTCGTCCTTGCCGTCGGCGATGCCGCGCATCGTCTTGCGCAGGATCTTGCCCGAGCGGGTCTTGGGCAGCGCGGGTACGACGTCGACCATCCGGAACGCCGCGACCGCACCGATCTCGTCGCGCACCAGCTGGACGAGTTCCTTGGCCAGTCCGTCGCCGGAGGCGCCCGCCTTGAGCACGACCAGACCGCGGGGCGCCTGCCCCTTGATCTCGTCGGGCACCCCGATGACCGCCGCCTCGGCGACCGCCGGGTGGGTGGCGAGTACCTCTTCGATCGCCCCGGTGGACAGCCGGTGGCCGGCGACGTTGATGACGTCGTCGATGCGGCCCATCACGAACAGGTAGCCGTCCTCGTCGAACCGTCCGCCGTCGCCGGTCAGGTAGTAGCCGGGATGCTCCGACAGGTAGGAGGCCTCGTAGCGGGCCTCGGCATTCCACAGGGTGGGCAGCGTGCCCGGTGGGAGCGGCAGCGAGATGCAGATCGCGCCCTCCTCGTTGGGGCCGCAGCCGAACCCGTCGTCGTGCAGGATGCGCACGTCGAAGCCGGGCATCGGCACCGTCGGTGAACCTGCCTTGATCGGAAGTTGTTCCACACCCATCGGATTGGCCGCGATGGCCCAGCCGGTTTCGGTCTGCCACCAGTGGTCGACGACTGGAATCGCGAGGTGTTCGCTGGCCCAGTGGTAGGTGTCGGGATCGAGCCGCTCACCCGCGACGAAGAGGTATTTCAGACCGGACAGGTCGTGCTTCGAGACGTAGTTCGCGTCGGGATCCTCCTTGCGGATCACGCGGATCGCGGTGGGGGCGGTGAACAGCGCCTTCACGCCGTGCTCGCTGATCACCCGCCAGAACGCGCCGGGGTCGGGTGTTCCGACCGGTTTGCCCTCGTAGAGCACGGTGGTGGCGCCCAGCAGCAGCGGTGCGTACACGATGTAGGAGTGGCCGACCACCCAGCCCACATCCGACGCGGCCCAGAACACGTCACCGGGCGCCATGTCGTAGATGTTGCGCATGGTCCACATCAGCGCGACGGCATGCCCGCCGTTGTCGCGCACGATGCCCTTGGGCTTGCCGGTCGTCCCCGACGTGTACAGCACGTAGAGCGGATCGGTCGCGGCCACCGGTACCGGGTCGGCGGGCTGTGCGTTCGCCATCAGCTCGTGCCAGTCCAGATCGCGGCCGTCGACCATCTCGCACCGCAGCCGGTCACGTTGGACGACAACACAATTGGTCGGCGGGTGCTCGGTCAGTTCCAAGGCGTGGTCGAGCATCGGCTTGTACTCCACCACCCGGCTCGGCTCGATGCCGCACGACGCCGACACGACGACCTTCGGTTGCACGTCGTCGATGCGGATCGCCAGCTCGTGGGGTGCGAATCCGCCGAACACCACCGAGTGCACCGCGCCCAGCCGGGCGCAGGCCAGCATGGTGATGACGGCCTCGGGGATCATCGGCATGTACACGACCACCCGGTCGCCCTTGCCGACGCCGAGCTCGCGCAGCACCCCGGCGAACCGGGCGGTCTCGTCGCGCAGCTCGCGGAACGTGTAGGTGCGCTGACTACCGGTGACGGGGGAGTCGTAGATGAGCGCGGGCTGCTCGGCCCGGCCGCCGTCGACGTGGCGGTCCAGCGCGTTGGCGCAGGTGTTGAGCTCCGCGTCGGGGAACCAGCGGTAGAACGGCGGATTGGTGTCGTCGAGGATGCGTTCCGGTGGCCGGGTCCACGTGACGGCCTTGGCCGCTTCCGCCCAAAAGGCCGCAGGGTCTTGGATACTGAGGTCGAACTGTTCGCGATAGCCAGCCATACCGGGCACCGTAGCGTGAGATGCGTGTCACATCGGAGCGGACGGTCGAAACCATCCGGTGAGCGGTCGTTTCAAGGCTGGAAGCGGTAGCCCATCCCCGCCTCGGTGAGCAGATGGACCGGGTGGGACGGGTCGTCCTCCAGCTTGCGCCGCAGCTGGGCGAGATAGACGCGCAGGTAATGGGTTTCCTTGGCGTAGGCCGGACCCCATACCTCTTTGAGCAGCTCCTCGCGGCCCACCAGCTTGCCCCGGTTGCGCACCAGCATCTCCAGCATGCCCCATTCGGTGGGGGTCAGGTGTACCTCGGTGCCGCCCTTGGTCACCTTCTTCGCGGCCAGGTCGACGGTGAACGCCGCCGCTTCGACGACCGGCTCGTCGGTGTCGGACGCGGCGGCGCGCCGCACCGCCGCCCGCAGCCGGGCCAGGAATTCGTCCATACCAAAGGGTTTGGTGACGTAGTCGTCGGCGCCGGCGTCGAGTGCCTCGACCTTGTCGGCCGAGTCGGTGCGGGCCGACAGCACGATCACCGGTGCGCTCAGCCAACCCCGCAGCCCGCCCAGCACGTCGATGCCGGACATGTCGGGCAGCCCCAGGTCGAGCACCACGACGTCGGGTCGGTGGGCGGCGGCGGTCCGCAGCGCCTCACCGCCGCTGGCGGCGGTCAACACCTCGTAGCCGCGCACGGACAGGTTGATCCGCAGGGCGCGCTGGATCTGCGGTTCGTCGTCGATCACCAGCACCCGCGTCATGCCGGGTCGCCCCCGGGCGGTGCGGGCAGGTCGACCTCGACGGTCAGTCCGCCGCCGGGGGTGTCGCCCGCCGTGACGGTGCCGCCCATCGCCTCGACGAATCCGCGGGTCACCGAAAGGCCGAGGCCGACACCGCTGGTGGTGTCGCTGTCCCCGAGCCGCTGAAACGCCCCGAAGAGTCTTTCCTCGGTGCCGCGGGGGATGCCGGGGCCCTCGTCGGCCACGGCGATCAGCGTCCGGTCGCCGACCCGGCCCGCGGTGATCCGCACCGGGCTATCCGGCGCGTAACGCAGCGCGTTGTCGATGAGGTTGGCCAGTGCGCGCTCCAGCAGGCCGCCGTCGGCCATCGCGACGGCGTCGCCCACTTCGACCTTCACCCGGTCCACACCGGCGCGGCGGAAGCCGGTGCTGCCCGTGCTGATACCCAGCAGCGCCCGGTGCACGGTTTCGTCCAAATAGACCCGGTTCAGCTCGGGCCGCACCGCCCCGGCGGCCAGCCGCGACGAGTCGAGCAGGTTGCCGACGAGCGCGGTCAACTGGTCGACGGACTCCTCGACGGTGGCCAGCAGTTCGGCGGTGTCCTCGTCGGAGAAGTCGACCTCGTCGCTGCGCAGGCTGGACACGGCCGCCTTGGCGCCGGCCAGCGGGGTGCGCAGATCGTGGCTGATCGCCGAGAGCAGCGAGCGCCGCAGCTCGTCGGCCCGGGTGATCGCCTCGGCCCTGCCTGCCTCCTCCGTGAGCTCCCGTTGCCTGACCAGACCCGCGGCCTGTTTGGCCACGGCGGTCAGTACCCGCAGATCCCTGGCGGACAGCTTCCTGCCCGCCAGCAGCAGCCAGAACTGGTCGTGGGGTGCGTCGGGATCCACCTCGACGGCGGTGTCGGCGGATGTGATGTCGCCGCACGGGTCGGCACCCACCGCGGCGGCGACCGCCGCCCCGTCGGGTCCGGTGCGAAGCAGGCTGACCGCCCGTTGGGAGTAACTCTCGCGGACCCGCTCCAGCAGGGTGTCCAGGTCGGCGTCGCGCAGCACCGACCCGGCGAACAGGGCGAGCAGTTCGGCTTCCTGGGACGCGCGTCGGGCTTCGCGGGACCGGTTGGCCGCTCCGTCTACCAGCGCCGCGACGGCGACGGCGACGGCCAGCAGGACGACGATGGTGATGGCGCCGTCCGGTTCGGAGATGCTGAACGTGTGCCGCGGGGTGACCAGGAAGTAGTTCAAGAGCAGCCCGGACAGCACCGCGGACAGCGCCGCCGGGGCGACACCGCCGAGGAGAGCCACCAGCAGGACGCCGACGAAGAACATCGCGCTCTCCCCGCCGATGCCGAGATACGGGTCCAGCGCCAGCACGATCAGCGCGCAGATCCCCGTCGGGATGACCAGGGCAGCCAGCCAGGACATCAGATGCTTGCGGCGCGGCCCGAGTCGCGACCACGCGGAGGGCTGCTTGGCCTCCTCGTGGGTGACCATGTGCACGTCGATCTTCCCGGACTGCTGCACGGTGGTGGCGCCGATGCCCTCGTCGAAGATCCTGGCCCACCGCGACCGCCGGGAGGTTCCGAGCACCAGCTGGGTGGCGTTGGTGTCCACGGCGAATTCCAGCAGCGCCGTGGACACCTCGTCGCCGACGATGGTGTGCAGGCTGGCGCCAAGGCTTGCGGCCAGCTCACGGATCCGGCCCATCTGGGGTGCGCTGACCCCGGTCAGTCCGTCGCCGCGGATCACGTGCACCACCATCAGTTCGGCGCTGGATCTCGAGGCGATGCGGGAAGCCCTGCGCACCAACGTTTCCGACTCGGGGCCTCCGGTCACCCCCACCACCACCCGCTCCCGCGCCTCCCAGGTGGAGGTGATCTTCTTGTCGGCGCGGTAGCGGGCCAACGCCGCGTCGACCTCGTCGGCCAGCCACAGCAGCGCCAATTGCCTTAGCGCGGTGAGGTTCCCGGTGCGGAAGTAGTTGGACATCGCCGCATCCACCCGCTCCGGCGGGTAGATGTTGCCGTGCGCGAGCCGTCGCCGCAGCGCTTCCGGGGTGATGTCGACGAGCTCGATCTGGTCGGCGCGGCGGACCACCTCGTCGGGGATGGTCTCCTTCTGCTCGGTCCCGGTGATCTGGGCGACCACGTCGTTGAGGCTCTCGAGGTGCTGGACGTTGACGGTGGTGAGCACCGTGATGCCCGCCTCGAGCAGCTCCTCGACGTCCTGCCAGCGTTTGGCGTTGCGGCTGCCCGGGGTGTTGGTGTGGGCAAGCTCGTCGACGAGCACCACCTGCGGGCGGCGGTCGAGCACCGCGTCGACGTCGAGTTCGGGGTGGCGCTGGTTGCGGTACTCGACGTAATGCGGCGGGATCATCTCGATGCCCGCCATCTGCTGGGTCGTCTTGCGGCGGTCGTGGGGCTCGATGAACCCGGCGACGACGTCCGTGCCCCGTTCGATCCGCCGATGGGCCTCGCCGAGCATGCCGTACGTCTTGCCCACACCCGGCGCCGCGCCCAGGTAGATCCGCAGATCTCCGCGTTTGCGCCGGCGTATGCTCACCGTCTCATTTTCGCTCAGCCGCGGTCATTCCTGGCAACGGTAGCCCAGCACCAGCGTCACGGCGTGCCGTTTGCCGGTGCGCCGAGGTCGATCTCCATGGTCAGTCCGCCGCCCGGCGTGTCGGCGGCGGTCAGGGTGCCGCCCATCGCCTCGACGAATCCGCGGGCCACCGAAAGGCCGAGACCGACCCCGCTGGTGGTGTCGCCGTCGCCGAGCCGCTGAAACGCCCCGAAGAGGCCTTCCTCGGTGCCGCGGGGGATGCCGGGGCCCTCGTCGACGACGGCGATCAGGACGCGCTCGCCGACCCGGCCCGCGGTGACCCGCACCGGGCCGTTCGGTGCATAGCGCAGCGCGTTGTCGATGAGGTTGGCCAGCACACGCTCCAGCAGGCCGCCGTCGGCCATCGCCACCGTGCCGCCGACCTCGACCTTGACCCGGTCGAAGACGTCGTGGCCGATACCGCTGCCGCTTCGGCTGAGCCCCACGAGGGCTCGCTGCACGGTTTCCTCGAGGTAGACCCGGCGCAGCTCGGGCCGCACCGCCCCGGCGGCCAGCCGCGACGAGTCGAGCAAATTGCCGACGAGTGCGGTCAGCTGGTCGATGGACTCCTCGACGGTGGCCAGCAGTTCGGCGGTGTCCTCGTCGGAGAAGTCGACGTCGTCACTGCGCAGGCTGGACACGGCCGCCTTGGCGCCGGCCAGCGGGGTGCGCAGGTCGTGGCTGACCGCGGAGAGCAGCGAGCGCCGCAGCTCGTCGGCCCGTTCGAGGGCTTCGGCCTTGCCGGCTTCTTCGCTCAGCTCGCGTTGTTCGACCAGCCCGGCGGCCTGTTTGGCGACGGCGGCGAGCACGCGGCGGTCCCGGGCGGAAAGCCTCTTGCCCGCCAGCAGCAGCCAGAACTCGTCCCGGGGTGAGTCTCCGCCGACTTCGATCGCCGTGTCGGCGGAGTCGACGTCGAGGCACGGGTCGGCGCCGACGCAGGCGACAACGGTTGCGCCGGCAGATCCTTCGCGTCCTTCGCGCAGCAGGCTGACCGAACGCTGGGAGTAGGTCTCGCGGACCCGCTCCAGCAGGGTGTCCGGGTCGGCGCCGCGCAGCACCGAACCGGCGAACAACGCGAGCAGTTCGGCCTCCTGGGCGGCGCGTCTGGCCTCGCGGGACCGGTTGGCCGCGCCGTCGACGAGTACCGCCACCGCGACCGCGACGACCAGCAGCACGACGATGGTGATGGCGCTGTCGGGTTCGGCGATGGTGAACGTGTGCCGCGGGTCGACGAGGAAGTAGTTGAGCAACGCCCCCGACAGCAGCGCCGACAGCGCAGCGGGTGCGACGCCGCCAAGGAGGGCGACGGCCAGCACACCGACGAAGAACAACGCGCTCTGCCCGCCGACGTCGAGGAAACGGTCGAGTGCCCCGACGGCGACGGCGCAGATCGCCGACGGCACCAGCACCGCGGCGAGCCACGATGCGACGCGTTGCCTGCCCGGGGTGTGCCGCGTCGTGGCTCGCCGCGGGAAGCCCCGTTTGGCTTCTTCGTGGGTGACCATGTGCACGTCGATCTTGCCGGAGTGCTGCACGGTGGTGGCGCCGATGCCCTCGTCGAGGATGCGGGCCCAGCGCGATCGTCGCGACGTCCCGATGACCAGTTGGGTGGCGTTCATCTCGCGCGCGAAATCCAGCAGGGCCGCAGGCACCCCACCGGCGTCGTCCCCGACGACCGTGTGCAGGGTTGCGCCCAGGCTGACGGCGAGCTCACGGACCTTGCCCATCTGCGGTGCCGAGATGCCCGCCAGCCCGTCGCCGCGCACGACGTGCACGACCATCAACTCCGCGCTGGACTTCGACGCGATGCGCGATGCCCTGCGGACCAGGGTTTCCGACTCGGGTCCGCCGGTGACCGCCACGACGACCCGTTCCCGGGCCTCCCACATCTCGGTGATCTTGTTGTCCGCCCGGTACTTCGCCAGCGCCGCGTCGACCTGGTCGGCCAGCCACAGCAGCGCCAGTTCGCGTAGCGCCGTGAGGTTTCCGGGTCTGAAGTAGTTGGACAGCGCCGCGTCGATGCGTTCGGGCCGGTAGACGTTGCCATGGGAAAGCCTGCGCCGCAACGCCTCCGGTGTGATGTCGACGAGCTCGATCTGGTCTGCGGCCCGCACGATCTCGTCGGGCACCTTCTCCTGCTGCTCGATGCCGGTGATCTGGGTGACGACGTCGTTGAGGCTTTCCAGATGCTGCACGTTGACCGTCGAGATGACCGTGATGCCCGCGTCGAGCAGCTCCTCGACGTCCTGCCAGCGCTTCGGGTGCGCGCTGCCCGGGGTGTTGGTGTGGGCGAGTTCGTCCACCAGCACGACCTCGGGGCGGCGCGCGAGGACGGCAGCCACGTCCAGCTCCGGGAAGGTGCCACCGCGGTAGGTCAGGTAGCGCGGCGGGATGACCTCGATGCCGTCGAGCAGCTCGGCGGTCTTCTTGCGGCCGTGGGTGAGGACGACGCCGGCGACCACGTCGGTGCCCCGCTCGAGTCGCCGGTGCGCTTCACCCAGCATCGCGTACGTCTTCCCGACGCCGGGCGCCGCGCCGAGATAGATGCGAAGCTCGCCGCGCTTGCTCTTGTGGTCGGGGCTCGACGTGGCCATCTCGGGATCAGCCCGCCGCCGGGTACTTCTGGTCGAGCTCCAGGTTGAGCTCGAGCACGTTGACGCGGGGTTCGCCGAGGAAGCCCAGACCGCGGGAGCTGGTGTTGTCGCTCACCACCCGACGGACCTGCTCGGGCGTGACGCCGCGGGCCTGCGCCACGCGGTTCACCTGGATGTCGGCGTACGCGGGTGAGATGTCGGGATCCAGACCGCTGCCGCTGGCGGTGACGGCGTCGGACGGCACCTGCGGGTCGGCGGGTGCGTTGCCCCTGATCGGCACGATCTGCCCCGCGCTGTAATCCTCACCGAGCTTCGCGCATTCGACGTGTACGCCCTCGTAGCTGGCCAGGAACGGGGTGCTCACCGATTCGCACGGCTCGTTGACGCTGACGACCCGTGCCGGCTGGACGACGGTGCCGCGGGCGTCGCGCGGGCCGATCACCGACAACACCGCGCCGACGCCGCCGCCGGTGCAGAACGGCCGGGCGCCGTCGGCACCGTCGCGTTCGCCGATGTCCTTGCTGCGCCGGCACACCAGAGTCAGCAGGCTGGGGTCATCGGGGGTGTCGACGATGCTCTCGGGACCGAGGTTGCTCGCGCCGCTGGCCAGCGGGTCGTACCCGTCGCCCGCCGCCGACGGCCTGCTCTGGAAGTACCGCGGCAGCGGGCTACCGTCGGCGTCGGTGAAGGCTTGGCCGATCAGGCTGCTGCCCACCGGCTTTCCGTCGGCCTCGACGATCGACCCGTCGGCCTTGTCCCGCAGCCCGGGCAGCTGCGCGACCAGCCAGATGACCGCCGGGTAAGCCAGACCCAGGACGACGGTGAACAACAGCAGCGCACGCAGCGCGGCCCAATGCTGTCGGGCCAGGGCGGAGAATCTCATGTCACATTCCGGGGAAGAGTTGGATGACCAGGTCGATCAGTTTGATGCCGATGAACGGTGCGATGATTCCTCCGAGTCCATACACGTAGAGGTTGCGGCTCAACAGCTTTGACGCACTGCTCGGGGTGTAGCGGACACCGCGCAGGGCCAGCGGGATCAGCGCGACGATCACCAGCGCGTTGAAGATGACCGCGGACAGGATGGCCGATTGGGGGCTGTGCAGCCGCATCACGTTGAGCAGGTCCAGGCCGGGGAACATGGCCACGAACATCGCCGGGATGATCGCGAAGTACTTGGCGATGTCGTTGGCGATCGAGAACGTCGTCAGGGCGCCTCTGGTGATCAGCAGTTGCTTGCCGATTTCGACGATCTCGATGAGCTTGGTCGGATCGGAGTCGAGGTCGACCATGTTGCCGGCCTCCTTGGCGGCCGACGTGCCGCTGTTCATCGCCACGCCGACGTCGGCCTGCGCGAGTGCGGGTGCGTCGTTGGTGCCGTCGCCGGTCATCGCGACGAGCTTGCCGCCGGCCTGCTCCTTTTTGATCAGGGCCATCTTGTCCTCGGGTGTGGCCTCGGCCAGGAAGTCGTCCACCCCGGCCTCGTCGGCAATCGCCTTGGCGGTCAAGGGGTTATCGCCGGTGATCATCACCGTGCGGATGCCCATCCTGCGCATCTCGTCGAACCGCTCCCGCATGCCGTGCTTGACCACGTCCTTGAGGTGGATCACCCCGAGCACGGTCGCGGCACCGGCGCGCACCCGCCCGACCACCAGCGGCGTGCCACCGGCGGCCGAGATGCCGTCGACGATCTCACCCAGCTCGGCGGGCACCTGACCGCCCTCAGCCCGCACCCACTCCGCCACCGCCGTGGCGGCGCCCTTGCGCAGCTTGTTCCCGTCCAGATCGACGCCGGACATCCGGGTATTCGCACTGAATTCGATCCAGTGGGCGTGGGCGAGTTCACCGGGCGTGCGGGCCCGCAGCCCGTACTGCTGTTTGGCGAACACGACGATCGAGCGGCCCTCGGGTGTTTCGTCGGCGAGGCTTGACAGCTGCGCCGCGTCGGCGAGTTCCCCTGCGCTCACGCTGGATATCGGGACGAACGCCGCGGCCTGCCGGTTGCCCAGGGTGATGGTGCCGGTCTTGTCCAGCAGCAGCGTGTTGACGTCACCGGCGGCCTCGACGGCACGGCCGGACATGGCCAGCACGTTGCGCTGCACCAGCCGGTCCATACCGGCGATGCCGATCGCCGACAGCAGGGCGCCGATGGTGGTCGGGATCAGGCACACCAGCAGCGACACCATCACGATGCCGGTCACGCCATTGCCGGTGAGCGCCAGGCTGTCCGGAACGCCCGGGTTGTTGGCCTTGGAGAAGATCGCCAGCGGCTGCAGGGTGGCGACGGCGAATACGAAGATGATGGTCAGCGACGAGAGCAGGATGTTCAGCGCGATCTCGTTGGGTGTCTTCTGCCGGTTGGCGCCCTCGACGAGCGAGATCATCCGGTCGATAAAGCTTTCGCCCGGTTTCTGGGTGATCCGCACGACGATGCGGTCCGACAGCACGGTGGTGCCGCCGGTCACCGCGGAGCGGTCGCCGCCGGATTCCCGGATGACAGGAGCGGATTCACCGGTGATGGCCGACTCGTCCACCGACGCGATGCCTTCGACGACGTCCCCGTCGCCCGGGATGGCCTGACCGGCTTCCACGACGACGACGTCGCCCTGCTGGAGCAGGGGAGCGGCCACCGCCTCCTCCCGCGCCGGTGCGCCGGGGTGCCAGTCGACGAGCCTGCGGGCCATCGTGGAGGTCTTGGCATTGCGCAGGCTCGCCGCCTGGGCCTTCCCGCGACCCTCGGCGACGGCTTCGGCGAGGTTGGCGAAAACGACTGTCAGCCACAGCCACACGACGATCAGCCAGGCGAACCACGAAGGCCTGGTAACGGCAAGGACGGTGCTCCACACCGCGCCGATCTCCACGATGAGCATCACCGGGTTGCGCCACATGGTGCGCGGGTCGAGCTTGCGCAGCGCGTCGGGCAGGGATCGCCACAGCATCTTCGGGTCGAGCAGACCGCCCTGAATGCGTTTGGCCGGTTTGGCGCTTGTGCTCGCTGGCGCGGATTCGAGTGTCAGGGTGGGCATGTCAGTGGATTCCTTCGGCGAGTGGTCCGAGCGCGAGCATCGGCAGGAAGGTCAGCGCGACCAGGATCAGCGTCACGCCTGCGACCATGCCGACGAACTGCGGCCGGTGGGTGGGCAGGGTGCCGATGGATTCGGGTGTCTTGCCCTGGCTGGCCAGTGAGCCCGCCAGCGCCAGCACGAAGATGATCGGCAGGAAGCGGCCGAACACCATGGCCAGGCCGAGCGCGGTGTTGTACCACTCGGTGTTGACGCCGATGCCCGCGAAGGCGGATCCGTTGTTGTTGCCCGCCGAGGTGAAGGCGTACAACACCTCCGAGAGCCCGTGGGGGCCGGAGTTGAGCATGCTCGCCCGCTGGCCGGGCATCGCCATCGCGACGGCCGTGCCGGTCAGCACGATCAGCGGGGTGATCAGGAAATAGGTTGCGGCCAGCTTGATCTCGCGCGGGGTGATCTTCTTGCCGAGATACTCCGGGGTGCGCCCGACCATCAGTCCCGCGACGAACACCGTGATGATCGCCAGCACGAGCATGCCGTAGAGGCCGGAGCCGACGCCGCCGGGCGCCACCTCGCCGAGCTGCATGTTGAACAGCGCCATCAGCCCGCCGAGGCTGGTGTAGGAGTCGTGGAACGAGTTGACCGCGCCAGTCGAGGTCAGCGTCGTCGCGTCGGCGAACACCGCCGAGTCGGCGACCCCGAACCGCTGCTCGACGCCCTCCATCGCGGCGTTGACCGCGGTGGGCACGGTGCCGTGATGCTGCAGTTGGAACAGCATCATCAGGCTGACGCTGACGGTGGCGATGACACCCATCACCGCGACGATCGCATACCCCTGCTTGCGGCTATGGATGATCCGGCCGAACGTGCGCGGCAGCGAGAAGCTGATCATCAGCAGCAGGAAGATCTCCACCCAGTTGGTCCAGACGGTGGGGTTCTCGAACGGGTGCGCCGAGTTGGCGTTGAAGAAGCCGCCGCCGTTGGTGCCGAGTTCCTTGATGGCCTCCTGGCTTGCCACCGGCCCACCGGTGATCGTCTGTTGTGCGCCGGCCAGGGTGCCGACCACCTGGTCGTGCAGGTGGAAGTTCTGGATCACGCCACCGGCTATGAGGATGATCGCGCCGACGATCGACAGCGGCAGCAGGATGCGGAATGTGCCGCGTACCAAGTCAACCCAGAAGTTGCCCAGTTCGTGGGTGCTCTGGCGGGCCAGGCCGCGCACGAACGCGACCGCGACCGCCATGCCGACGGCGGCCGACACGAAGTTCTGCACCGTGAGGCCGGCCATCTGGACCAGATGACCCTGCGTCGACTCGCCCGAATACGCCTGCCAGTTGGTGTTCGTCACGAAACTGACCGCGGTGTTCCATGCCAGCGCCGGTGTCATCGGGGTGGCCGGGTCATCAAGGTGCAGTGGCAGCCTGCCCTGGACCAGCTGCAGGAGGAACAGGAACAGGACGCCGACCGCGGAGAAGGCCAGCACGCTGCGCGCGTAGGCCCCCCACGTCTGTTCGGACTCGGGATCGGCCCCGATGATGCGGTAGACGAGGCGTTCACCGCGGGCGTGCTTCTGCGATGTGTAGACGCGGAACATGTAGTCGCCGAGCGGGACGTGCACAGCGGCGAGGGCGACTATCAGCGAGGCGAGGAATGCGATCCCCGCCGTAGTGGTGGTCACTAGAACCTCTCCGGGAACAGCAGCGCGGCGAACAGGAACAGCGCGATGAGGGCGGCCAGCACCAGGCCGACGACGTTCTCGATCACAGTCTCTCGACCCACTTGATCACCTGGCCGAGCAGGGCGAAGATCGCCACCGTCAGGACGGTGAACACCACTATGAGCACAACCACGAGATGTCTCTCCGTTCGAACCCGTTAACGCCGCCGGCGATTTCACCGGCATGTGTTCAGCGTCCGTCCAGTTCAGGGCGCTCAGCGCGGCGTTGACGGTTTCTTGACGGGCACGGGTGCGCCCTTAACGGAGGTCTTACGGTGTCACGCCGTGCAGGCGGGTGCGCACGGGTATTGGGCGAATCGGGACGCCTGTGAGTGTGCTGCGGTGGTGCTTCGAGTACGCGCCGGTGCGGGCTGAATCTCAGGATGGCGGCGTAGACAGGTCGGCGAAAGGAGGTCATCGTGACCATCTCCGACGTCTTACTGTCAGCGATCGAGCGCCGCAAGCGGGCGGATCGGCACGCGACGGTGCGTCGCTACGTCACCTATCGCACTGCCTTTCCTGCGGCGGAGATCGATTTTCCGGCAACGGCTCTCAAGGATGAGGAGGTCGCGTCCTGGGTGCGAGATCACCGCGTGCCGGTCGATGTCCGCGCGGGGGAGGACATCGACGTGGCTCTCGCGGCCGGGGTGCCGCCGGGCCAGATGAGCGTCCACGCCGATGTTCTCGGGGACGCCGAGCTGTGTGCGGTGGTCAGCGGTGGTGCCCGGCGGGTGGTGGTCAGCTCGGCGGGACAGGCCGAACTGGTTGCCTCCTGTGTCCGCAGTCGTCGGCAGTCGGTGGCCGTGCGGTTGAGGGAACCGGACACCACTGATCGGGAGATCGCACCGATTGCCGAGATCCTGAAGTTCAATCTCGTTGGAGTGTATGGCGATATCGCCTCGAAGGGAGGCGTGCACTCGGAGGTGATCCGGTACCTGGTCGGGGTGATGGCGATGATCGGCCGCCGCCACGGGGTGGTGCTGTGCCGGCTGGGGTTGTGCGGGCGAAGCGTCGTCCCGCCCGGCGATTGGGCAGTCGAATTGCCCGGATTCGCCGCAGCGGTTGAGGATTCGATCGACGAGGCCTGCGAGGCACTTCGCTTCCCCCGTCCGCTCGTGGCGCTCTCACCCGGGGCGGCCCTTCTCCCATGAGCGAGAGAAGGGCCGCCGGCTGCCTTTACTTGTACTTGTCGCCGGGATTGAGCACTCGGAATGCGGCAGCGGCAGCGGCGCCGGCGAGCAGCTGGACCGGGAGGTAGAGCCACACGGCCGATCCGCCGAACTGACCCATCGCCACGCCGGCGAGGACCACGGCCGGGTTGAATGCGCCGCCGGAGATACCGCCGACGGCGATCGCACCGGCCAGCACGGTAAAGCCGATCGCCAGGCCGTAGAAGCCGTTGTCGGGGTGGTCTTTGCTGGTCGCGACGTTGAGCACGACGTAGCACAACGCGAAGGTGACCAACAGCTCGGCGACCATGGCGGCGGGCCCGATGTGCATCGGGGCGGACGGAGTGCGGGGCAGACCGGCGGTGATTCCCGCCGCGGCGACCAACCCGCCGGCGACCTGGGCGCTGCAGTAGCCGACGGCGTCATGCACCGTGATGCGGCCGCGGACGAGCACCGCCAGGGTCACCGCGGGGTTGTAGTGGGCGCCGGAAACATGGCCGCCTGCGTAGATCATCGCCATCAGGACCGCGCCGATGGCCAGTGGGGCCAGCGGGCTGCCGGTGTGTGCCGTGGCGCCGATCGTGGCGACCAGGAAGAAGGTGCCGATCGCCTCGACGGCGTACTTCACTCGGACGTCCTGGCGTCGTGTGCGCTGGGCCTTGTGGATGTCGAAAGCGTTGCGATGTTGATGGCGGCGTGATGCGGCAGTGGGGGTGGGAAGTGTTCTCGTCATACGAATGAGGTTGCGGCACAACGTTGAGTCGTCGCATCCTGCGTTCGGGCGAACGGGCGGATGAATCCGGTGTCATCCATTCGGACGACACACCCCGGGTTATCCCCAATGCCGATTTTGTTCACAGGCTCGCGGTCGCCGAGTCACCTCTTGTCGGTGGCCGCAGGTAATATCGCACGTATGTTCGATTTGCTGACAACCGCCGAAAGTGCCGCTGGCGCCGGCGCGGTCGGTGAGTGGGCGCGGGTCGAGAACGCCGCATGCGCGCGGAAGCTGTCGGCGATGTTCGGCGTTCTGGAAGCGCGCCTGGCCGCCGACGGGGCCGTCGAACGGGAGCAGTGGTGCTTGGACAATTGGTCAGCGGTGTGCGCGGAAATCGCTGCAGCCCAAGGCCTGTCCGGTGGAGTGGTGTCCAACCAGCTGCTCGTTGCGAAGGCTCTGCACGAACGCCTCCCTCGGGTCGAGCAGCTGTTGACCGCAGGGGACCTCAGTTATCGCCTGGCGTCTGTCATCGTCACCCGCACCTCGTTGGCGACGGACCCGGAGACCATGGCCAAGATCGACGCTGCGATTGCGGAGCATTTGCATCGGTGGAGGGGTTGGTCGGAGGCCAAGATCGAAAAGGCCATCGACTACTGGGTCGACCGCTTCGACCCGCACGCACTGCGCCGCACCGAGGTCCGTGCCCGCTCGCGCGGCGTCATCGTCGACCGTCGCAGCAACGGTGACGGGCTGTCCGCGATCTCGGGCGATCTGTACGCCACCGATGCCGCCGTGCTCGACGAACGGCTGGACGCGATGGCGAAGGCGGTGTGCGACGGCGACCCTCGCACACTCGATCAGCGCCGCGCCGACGCACTGGGGGCGTTGGCCGGCGGGGCCGACCGGCTGGCCTGCGCCTGTGGGGAATCCGAGTGCCCGGCCGCCGACGCCTCCCCGGGCGCGGTGGTCATCCACGTGGTGGCCGACGCCGACACCGTCGAGGACACGACCGCTGCGGCGCTGGACGGGGAGGATCCGCAGCCGCGGGACATCAACGCGACGACGACGATCGCCGAGGCGTTTGCCCCCGACCCGCCGACCGAGCCGAGCCCGTGCAATCCCGCGCTGCTGATCGGGGGCACCATCATGTCTGCTCCGCTGGCCGCCGCACTGGCCCAGCGCGCGGTGGTGCGCACGATCGTCCATCCCGGCGCTGCGGGACCCGAACCTCGCTACACTCCCTCGACGGCGCTGGCGGAGTTCGTCCGCTGCCGGGATCTGACGTGTCGGTTCCCGGGCTGCGACGCGCCCGCATTCGACTGCGACATCGACCACACGATCCCCTGGCCGGTGGGGCCCACCCAGGCGTCCAACCTCAAATGTCTTTGTCGCAGACACCATTTGCTCAAATCGTTCTGGTGCGGACCCGCGGGTTGGTCGGATAGCCAACTGCCCGACGGTACCGTCATATGGACTGCCCCTGGCGGTTTCACGTACACCACCCATCCGGGTAGCCGGTTGTTCTTCCCGGCGCTGACGCGGCCGACCGCGCCGGTAGCCGTGGACGCGGCCGACATTCCTGCGCCGTCACCGGCCAGGGGGTTGATGATGCCGCGCCGCCGCCAAACCCGCGCCATCGACCGCGAGCAACGCATCAACGCCGAACGCGCGAAGAACGACATCTACGCCCGAGAACGCCTGAAACCGCCGACCTTCTGAGTCGTGGACAGCCCAGAGCCGGGTTACGTGTTCGCAACCGCCAGGATGTCGAACGTGGCGGCGCGCTACAAACCAAAGGTAGTGGCGACGTCACGCACTTGTTGCGCCGAGGCCTGCAACAAATCGAGTTCCCGCGGGGACATCGGCACGTCCAGCACGGCGGCCACGCCGCTGCGGTTGACCACCGATGGTAGGGACAAGCAGACGTCCGACAGACCGAGGTGCCCGTCGAGCAACGATGTCACCGGAAGGACGCCGTTCTCGTCGCGCAGGATCGCCTCGATCACCCGGGTTGCCGCCAGACCCACCGCGTAGTTTGTCGCGCCCTTGCCCCGGATGATGCGCTCCGCTGCCGTGACCACTTCGCGGGCGATGCTCTCCTCGGTCGCGTTGTCCAACGTGGGCCGGCCGGGCATTGCGAAGCCGGCCAAGGGCAGGCCTCCCACGGTGGCGGTACTCCAAAGAGGAAACTCCGAGTCGCCGTGCTCACCGGCGATGACGGCATGCACGCTCTGCGGGGCGACGCCGAAATGCCGGGCGACGAGGTCGCGCAGTCGCGAGGAGTCCAACACCGTCCCGGTGCCGAGTACACGGTGGGCGGGCAGGCCGGAGAACTTCAGCGCTGCCAGGGTGAGCACGTCGACGGGATTCGTCACCATCACGATGACCGCATCGGGAGCGACGTCGAGCAGCTTGGGTATCAGTGCCCGGCAGATCTCAACGTTGGTCCCGGCTAGCTCGAGTCGTGTCTGCCCGGGCTTCTGCTTCGCACCGGCGGTGACCACGACGACATCGGCGCCGGCGCAGACCTGGATGTCGTCCGAACCGTGCACCTCCGCGCGAGGGACGAACTGCAGCCCGTGGCGCAGGTCCAGCACCTCTGCCTCGACCTTCTCGGCGTAGAGGTCATAGAGCACCACGTCATGCGCCGCTCCGCGGATCAGGCTCGCGTACGCAAGCGTCGCGCCCACCGCTCCCGCTCCGACGATGGCAACTTTGTTACGGCGCAATCCATTTTCAGACATGTCAGTCAACGTAGAGACGAAACCGGTTCCCGAGATAGGGGTCGAAGGACACCGCATCTCGGGACCTCTGACAGGTCGGCCCGAGCCGGTGACCGCGGCAAGCTGGAAGGGTGTCGATAATGTGCCGACCCGGGAATTCACGTAATACTCCTCCGACTGGCGGGTGCCCGAATCGCCCATCGGAGGTGCGGGAGTGCCCAGGCTTGGCGTGATCTCCGACATGGACGGCGTGATCTATCGAGGCAAGCGGGCCATTCCCGGTGCACAGGGCTTCATCGACCGGTTGCGCGAGAGCGGGGTCGGATTTGTCTTCCTGACCAACAACTCCGAGCAGAGTGCGCTCGACTTGCTGCGCAAGCTTGCCGGGCTCGGGTTCCATGGTCTCACCGAGCAGAACTTCATCACCTCGGCAATGGCCACCGCGCAATTCCTGAACAACCAGAAACCGCATGGCACTGCCTACGTCGTCGGCGGCAGCGGATTGACTGCGGAGCTATACAAGATCGGCTACTCGATCACCGATACCGCGCCCGATTACGTCGTGGTCGGCAAGACCGAATCATTCGCGTATCCCATGTTGCGCAAGGCCGCGCAACTCATAGACGAGGGCGCGAAGTTCATCGGCACCAACCCGGATATGGTGGATCCCGTCGAAGGAGGCACCGAACCGGCCGCCGGGGTACTGCTGGCATCGATCGAGGCGGCCACTGGGACAAAGCCATACATCGTCGGGAAGCCCAATTCTCTGATGATGTTCTACGCCCGGGGAATGCTCGGGGTTCCCGCTGAGGACTGCGTGATGATCGGCGACAGAATGGATACCGACATCGTCGGCGGACTCGAGGCCGGCATGCAGACTTGCCTTGTGCTGTCAGGGGTGTCCGACCGCGCCGCTGTCGACGGCTTCCCCTACCGCCCGACGTTCGTCTACGACAGCGTCGCGGACATCGATCCCGTCGTGCTTGGGAAGCCGCACTGATGGAGATCCGCATCCCCTCCCTGCTGCGCATCAAGCCGGACGCCCTGTTCAAGCTGGGAAAGTATCTGCGCAAGTACGGCTTCGATCGAATTGCCCTCTTCTACGGCGAGGGTATCGAGGATCTGGTCGGGCAGAGCGTGCGGATCTCGCTGGCTTCGTCCGAGATCACCGTGGTGACGCAGCAGATCGCGCTGAGCAACGACGCCGATGCCATCGTCAGCACCGCGTTCCGTCTGCCCAGGGGAACCCAGGCGATTGTGGCTGTCGGCGGTGGGGTTGCGGTCGACGTCGGCAAGTACGTCGCCTTCCTCAACCGGTTGCCGATCATCGCGGTTCCGACGGCGATCTCCAACGATGGCTTCGCCTCTCCCGGCGCGAGCCTGCTTGTCGACGGCGCCCGGATCAGCGCGGCGGCCACCATCCCATTCGGTGTGGTGATCGACACCACCGTGATCCGCAATTGCCCGCCGCGTTTCACGTTGTCCGGGATTGGTGACCTCATCTCCAAGTACAGCGCGATCAGCGACTGGAAGCGCTCGTACCACGCCACCGGCGAGGCGATCAACGACTTCGCCACCACCATTGCGATGCAGAGCGTGGAGAATCTGGTCTTCCACCCGGTCAAGTCCATCGACGACCTCGACTTCCTGCAACTCGTCTGCGGGGCGTTGGTCATGAGCGGAGTCGCGATGGAGGTGGCGGGCTCATCTCGTCCGGCCTCGGGCAGTGAGCACCTGATCTCGCATGCCTACGATCAGATTGCCGACCGACCGCGGATGCACGGCGAACAGGTCGGTGTGGCGACCATCGCCACCACGTGGTTACAGAAGAATCCGCACCACTCCACCGTGCGACGCGTACTCGATGAGACCGGATTCAGCGCGGCGATGAAGCACGACCCCCTGGACCGTTCGACCTTCCTGCAGGCAGTGCGGTTGGCGACGACGATCAAGCCGGGCTATTACACCGTGCTGTCCGAGCCAGGAGCGGTCGAAGTGCTGCAGCGCTACCTCACCGAGGACCCGCTGTGGGGCGACTACCTTGCGTGATTCGCGCCGCGATCTCGCCGAGCCATATCAGCAGGTGGAGGACGACGACCAAAACTTCTCGGTGCATACGAAAAACGCCGGAGCATCGCTCACGGGCCCATCGATATCTTCTGGTCCGCCAGAGGGTAGCCCGATGACTTGTTACCGACCCTCAAATGTCTTTGTCGCAGGCACCATTTGCTGAAATCCTTCGGGTGCGGACTCGGGGGTTGGGCGGGTAAGCAGCCGACGTTCCTGCGCCGTCTCCGGCCAGGGGGTTGATGATGCTGCGCCGCCGCCAAACCCGCGCTATCGACCGCGAGCGACGGATCAACGCCTAACGCGCGAAGAGTGACATCTACACGCGAGAACGTCTCGAACCGCCGCCCTTCTGAAGGGCGTAGCGCACGCGTCGTGGGCCGCCCAGAGCCAGGCTACGTATTCGATATGGCGTGGGATCGCGAACGGGAGCGCCTCGAGGCACGGCAGATGGATCTGTTCGCCGACGACTTCCCGCGCGATTTGTTCGATGTCGTTCATGCGCGGTGCCTCCTCGAACATCTGCCCGAGCGAATCGAGGGGTTGGCACGTCTGATCGAAGCCGCTCGCCCGGGCGGCCTGGTGGCAATCTGCGATTTCGGCGGCGCTCTCGGCGGACCGATTCACCCGACGCCCGAGGACATGCTCACCCAGGAAGCGTTCCTCGCGGTCGTCAACGAGGCGGGCTGGGATCACACGTGGGCACCTAGGATGGCCGAGCGGATGCGCCAACTCGGCTTGGAAGAAGTCGATGCCGAATCGTTTCGTCGTTGCGAGGTCGGCGGAGACATCGGCAGCGTTCGAATCAATCAGTTCTCCATAGGCGTGGTGCGCGACTGAATGGTGGCCACCGGCAGAGTCACCGCCGAACAGATCGATGCTTGCGTGGCACGCTTGCACGACCCCTCGGTGGGGCATGTCATCTTGGAGACTTGGTATGCGTGGGGCAGGCGGCCGCCTCCACCCTGATACCGCCCCGGCCTCTACCATCATCGGTGGCCCCCATAGCCCAATTGGCAGAGGCAGCGGACTTACAATCCGCACAGTGTCGGTTCGAGTCCGACTGGGGGCACCGAATAAGTGCAGGTAGAGGTGGTTTTCGTCTCGAACAGATGAGCGATTGCAACACTTTCGGGCCCTCGGGTCAGCACCGCGTCAGCAGTCAGATC
>NZ_JBGAME010000023.1:0-80061 GCF_044223235.1 Mycobacterium sp. | reverse complement strand
GGTTCTGGAGGGTGGCGACTTCGTCGTCGTCGCCAACTCCGAGGGTTTCCGCACCACTCCCGTCGGTCGTCGCGTTCGCGCGCAACGGTGAGGTGCTGGTCGGTCAGCCCGCCAAGAACCAGGCGGTGACCAACGTCGACCGGACCATCCGTTCGGTCAAGCGGCACATGGGCACCGACTGGTCCGTCGAGATCGACGGCGGCAGCACTACACCGCGCAGGAGATCAGCGCGCGCATTCTGATGAAGTCAAGCGCGACGCCGAGGCATACCTCGGCGAGGACATCATCGACGCGGTCATCACCGTGCCCGCCTACTTCAACGACGCGCAGCGTCAAGCCACCAAGGAGGCCGGCCAGATCGCCGGACTCAACGTGCTGCGCATCGTCAACGAGCCCACCGCGGCGGTCTGGCCTACGGCCTGACAAGGGCGAGAAGGAACAGACCATCCTGGTGTTCGACCTCGGTGGCGGCACCTTCGACGTCTCGCTGCTCCAGATCGGCGACGGTGTCGTCGAGGTCCGCGCCACTCCGGTGACAACCACCTCGGTGGCGACGACTGGGACGACCGGATCGTCGAATGGCTGGTCGACAAGTTCAAGGGCACCTCGGGCATCGACCTGACCAAGGACAAGATGGCCATGCAGCGGCTGCGCGAGGCGGCCGAGAAGGCCAAGATCGAACTGTCGAGCTCGCAGAGCACCTCGATCAACCTGCCCTACATCACCGTCGACGCCGACAAGAACCCGCTGTTCCTCGACGAGCAGCTGACCCGCGCCGAGTTCCAGCGCATCACCCAGGACCTGCTGGACCGCACCCGCAAGCCGTTCCAGTCGGTCATCAAGGACGCCGGCATCTCGGTGTCCGAGATCGACCACGTGGTGCTGGTCGGCGGCTCGACGCGCATGCCCGCCGTGACCGATCTGGTCAAGGAACTCACCGGCGGCAAGGAGCCCAACAAGGGCGTCAACCCCGACGAGGTCGTCGCCGTCGGCGCCGCGCTGCAGGCCGGCGTGCTCAAGGGTGAGGTGAAAGACGTTCTGCTGCTTGACGTCACCCCGCTGTCCCTGGGCATCGAAACCAAGGGTGGCGTGATGACCAAGCTCATCGAGCGCAACACCACCATCCCCACCAAGCGGTCGGAGACCTTCACCACGGCCGACGACAACCAGCCGTCGGTGCAGATCCAGGTGTTCCAGGGTGAGCGCGAAATCGCTGCGCACAACAAGCTGCTCGGCTCCTTCGAGCTGACCGGCATCCCGCCGGCCCCGCGCGGTGTCCCGCAGATCGAGGTCACCTTCGACATCGACGCCAACGGCATCGTGCACGTCACCGCCAAGGACAAGGGCACCGGCAAGGAGAACACGATCCGCATCCAGGAAGGCTCCGGCCTGTCCAAGGAAGAGATCGACCGGATGATCAAGGACGCCGAGGCGCACGCCGAGGAGGACCGCAAGCGCCGCGAGGAGGCCGACGTCCGCAACCAGGCCGAGTCGCTGGTGTACCAGACGGAGAAGTTCGTCAAGGAACAGCGTGAGGCTCGCGAGTCTGGAGCAGGATCGGCGGTTCCCGCGGACACGTTGGCCAAGGTCGACGCCGCGATCTCCGACGCCAAGACGGCGCTGGCAGGCAGCGACATCTCCGCGATCAAGACGGCGATGGAGAAGCTGGGCCAGGAGAGCCAGGCGCTCGGTCAGGCCATCTACGAGGCCACCCAGGCCGAACAGGCTGCCGGACCCACGCCGGGCGGCGCTGCCAATGACAGCGACGACGTGGTCGACGCCGAGGTGGTCGAGGACGACCGGGAGAACAAGTGAGTCAGAACGATTCGCACGAGCCGGTGACCGTCACCGACAAACGGCGCATCGATCCGGAGACCGGCGAGGTTCGATCGCACACGCGAGGCGCGGAAGGACCCGAGGCGACTTCCGGCGGGCAGAACGTGTCCGACTCGGCCCCCAGCGGGCCGGGGCCGGACGCGTTCGTCGGCGAGTCCCCCGAGGAGCAGGACAAGGCCGCGGAACTGCTCGCCGACCTGCAGCGGGTGCAGGCCGACTTCGCCAACTACCGCAAGCGCTCCCTGCGTGATCAGCAGGTGGCCGCCGATCGGGCCAAGGCGACCGTGGTCACCCAGCTGCTGCCGGTGCTCGACGATCTCGATCGCGCCCGCAGCCACGGTGACCTGGAGTCCGGCCCGCTGAAGGCGGTTGCCGACAAGCTGGTCGGTGTGCTTGAGGGCCTCGGTCTGTCCGGGTTCGGTGCAGAGGGCGACGAGTTCGATCCCGCGCTGCACGAGGCCGTCCAGCACGAAGGCGAAGGCACCCATCCGGTCGTCGGCACGGTGATGCGCCGTGGCTACCGGGTCGGTGAACAGGTGGTGCGCCACGCCCTCGTCGGCGTGGTCGACACCGTACCGGAAACCGACACGCCGGATACCTCCGCCGTGTCGGGCGTACAGACAGCAGAATCAGATAACTAGTCAAAGGTAAGGAGGTGACGCGGCATGGCCCAACGCGAGTGGGTCGAGAAGGACTTCTACAAGGAGCTCGGCGTCTCCTCTGACGCCAGCCAGGATGAGATCAAGCGCGCCTACCGAAAGCTGGCGCGCGATCTTCACCCCGACACCAACCCCGACCCGGATGCCGCCGAGCGATTCAAGGCGGTCTCCGAGGCGCACAGTGTGTTGTCGGATACGGCGAAACGCAAGGAATACGACGAAACCCGCCGCCTGTTCGCGGGCGGCGGGTTCGGTCGGCGCGGCTACGGCGGCCAGGGCGAAGGATTCGGCGGATTCGGCGGGGATGGCGTCGAGTTCAATTTGAACGATCTGTTCGATGCCGCGGGGCAGACCGGCGGCGCGAACATCGGTGATCTGTTCGGCGGGTTGTTCGGCCGCGGCGGGTCACCCCGTCCGAGCCGTCCGCGTCGCGGCAACGATCTCGAGACCGAGACCGAGCTGTCGTTCATGGAGGCCACCAAGGGCGTGGCCATGCCGCTGCGGCTGACCAGCCCGGCTCCATGTACGAACTGCCACGGCAGCGGAGCGCGTCCGGGCACCAGCCCCAAGGTGTGCCCGACCTGTAACGGCGCCGGCGTCGTCAGCCGCAATCAGGGCGCGTTCGGATTCTCCGAACCGTGCACCGAATGCCGCGGCAGCGGCTCGATCATCGAGCACCCGTGCCAAGAGTGCAACGGCACCGGCGTGACGACCAGGACCCGCACCATCAACGTGCGGATCCCGCCCGGCGTGGAGGACGGCCAGCGGATCCGACTCGCAGGTCAGGGTGAGGCCGGCCTGCGCGGCGCGCCGTCGGGCGATCTCTATGTGACCGTGCATGTCCGTCCGGACAAGGTCTTTGGCCGTGACGGCGACGATCTCACTGTCACCGTCCCGGTGAGCTTCCACGAATTAGCCTTGGGCACAACGCTTTCGGTTCCGACGCTGGAGGGCAAGGTCGGCGTTCGGGTACCCAAGGGCACCTCGGACGGCCGTATCCTGCGCGTCCGCGGGCGGGGTGTGCCCAAGCGCTCCGGTGGCCACGGCGACCTGCTGGTCACCGTGAAAGTCGCTGTGCCGCCAGGCCTGGAAGGCGAAGCGGCCGAGGCGCTGGAAGCCTACGCGAAGGCCGAACGTGCGAGCGGATTCGACCCGCGGGCCGGTTGGGCTGGGTCCCGATGAGCGAGCGATCCAACGAGGAGGCCAGGACATTCCTCATCTCGGTGGCCGCCGAGCTGGCTGGTATGCACGCCCAGACGTTGCGCACCTACGACCGGCTCGGTCTGGTCAGTCCCCGTCGTAGTTCGGGCGGAGGCCGGCGCTACTCGCAGCGCGACGTCGACCTGTTGCGTGAGGTGCAGCGGCTGTCGCAGGACGAGGGCGTCAATCTTGCAGGCATCAAACGCATCATCGAGTTGACCAATCAGGTCGAGGCGCTGCGGTCGCGGCTGGTCGAGATGGCGAGCGAGATCGAGGAATTGCGCGCCAACCAGCGCCGCGACGTCGCTGTCGTGCCCAAGAGCACGGCGCTTGTCCTGTGGCAGCGGCGCTGATCCCCCGTAGCTGCTGATCGGCGGCCCGCGAGGGTAACGCCAGGGTGGTGATCCGGCGGGAATCCCGCCGTGGGGTCACCCTCGGCGCAAACGGGACGCGCGGAGGCGCAAACGGGGAGCGCGCTCAGCGCACCCGGATCGCAAACACCGATTCGTCGGGCTCGCCGGGCCGGGCGACCCGATAGCCGCCGCGGCGCAGCGCATCGGTCGGCGCGGTCATCGGCTCGAAGCAGATGACCTCGTCGTCGCCGGGTGCGAAGACCTGCGCCGCCGGATAGCCCTTCTCCAGGACCACCTCGATCCGGCGATCGCCGCCAGACACCGCGAACACCGCGCCGGGCGGCACTTCGTCATAGCCGTTGTCGACGAAGGTGTCGCCGAGCGCCTCGCTGACCGCGGGGGAGGCCTCCATCCCGCCAGTCGGGATGCCCCAGGCGTTGACCGGACGCAGCCGCATCGCCGGGGTTTCGACGATCCATTCCGACCGTGGTACATCGGGATGCTGCAGGTACGGGTGATAGCCGTAGCACAGCGGAACCGTGGCGTCGGTCGTGGGAGTCACTGTTGTGCGCACGGTCAAGGTGCGATCGATCAGCGTGATGTCGACCGTCAATCGGTGCGGGAACGGGAAACTGGCGAGCAGTCCTGGCCGCGAACCGAAGTCGAGTTCGGCGGTGAGCTGAGATTCCAGCAGCGTCACGACCGTCCAGTCCGGGAACGCCGCCAGCACTCCGTGGATCGGGACGCCGTGCTGGTCGGTGCGCACACCACCGGTCCCCGGGGTCAGTGTCACCACGGCTCCGTCCACCCCATAGCCGTTGCTGCTCAACCGGTTCGCCCACGGATACAGGATCGGGATGCCCATCGTGCGGTGATTGGAGACGTAGGCTTTCAGGCCGCGCCGCTGGCCGAGCAGTTCCACGCCGTCGTCGTTCAGCGACGTGCCGATCAAACCGGCGTTGGGTACGAAAGTTGCCGTCAGCGGTGACGACGGGTCACGCAGCGTGACGCTCTCAAGGTCGGCCATGGCCCGATTGTGTCACGGTCAGCTCGCCAGCGGATCGTGATGGATGCGTTGTGGGGGCGCTCCTTTGGCGATCAACGCGACCTTCGTCGCCTGCACCATGCGCGGTCCGCCGCAGACCAGAATCTGGCGATCGCCCCAGCTGCCGTACCTGGTGACGATATCGGGCAGCGTGCCGGTTTGGCGGACGTGCAGCCCGCGCGGCGGCCGCGGATCGGGGTAGTCCGCCGCCCAGGGCGGGTCGGTGCTGTACTCGGAGACCGGGGTCACCGACAGCCATGGGTTGGTGGACGCGATTTGCCACAGGGTCTTGAGGTCGTAGAGCTCGTAGGGATAGCGCGCGCCGTAGAACAGGTGCACGCGCGGATTGACGCCGAACCGGGCCAGGTCCATGATCAGCGCGCGCAGCGGCGCCAGCCCGGTGCTGCCCGCGATGAGCAGCGCGTCGCCGTCTTCGCGGTCGATCTGCATGGCGCCATGCGGATTGGACAGCCGCCACCGATCGCCGGGGCGGGTTTCGCCGACGATCGCGGTGCTGACCATGCCCCCGGGCACCGAGCGGACGTGGAATTCGATGGCGCCGCCGCCGTCGGCGGGAATGGCCGGGCTCAGGTAGCGCCACCGGCGCGGCAACTGGGGAACCTGGACGGTGACGTACTGGCCGGGGTGATACTGCAGCGGAGTGTCGAGCTGCAGCCGGATCACCGCGACGTCACGGGTGGCCCGGACGTGCTGGATCACCGTCCCGTCGCAGTAGGGCGGGCTCTGCTCGGCGTCGGCCGCCCCGCTCATCACCCCGACGATCAGGTCGACGGTGTCGCGGGCGGCCTCGTCGATCCTGGTGTCCCAGCGTTCGATCAGGTGACTGCGCATCGCCGACAGGAGTGCATCCTGCATGGTCTGGTAATGCTGCTGTGTCACACCGTATTTGCGGTGGTCGCGGCCCAGCTGGGCCAGGAACGCCACCGGCTCCTCGGCATGCTGGGCGATGAGTTCCCCCAACAGCCAGGTCAGCGCCTGGGCGAAGGAGGCTCGCTGGGCAGCCATATCCGGCGGGAACAGATCCCGCGCCGAGGGATCGATGGCGAACCAGCGGGTGTAGAACCGGCGGATCAACTCCTCCGATCCGTGTCGCGGGTCGACCGCATCGCGCAGCGCGCCCAGTGCGTCGCGGTCGTCCAGTCCCACGCCGCCCGAGTTTAGGTCAGCCCGCGGAGGGCCTGTTCGGCCGGAGCGCCGCCCTGGGCTATAGCCCGTGAATTCCCTTGTACAGCAGCAGAATCCCGATCAACACCAGGATGACGGCCACCATCGCGGCGTTGTGCTTCTCCATCCACGCCTTGAGCCGTGTCAGCGCGGGGTCGAGCCGGTCACCGGAGACGGCGTACCCCAGGATCGGGAGGGCCACCGTCGAGGCCGCCGCCGCGACGAACACGACTGTCGCCAGCCAGACTTGATGGGGGGCGAGCCCCGAGCTGCCGATCGCCAGTCCGGCGGCGACGCAGACGAACAGCACCTTGGGGTTGACGACCGCGAGGATGGCACCGAGCATGAGTGCCTTGCTGGGTCCCGCCTCGGTGATGTGACGCAACCACCCGGGTTGGTGCGGTTTCTTGTGCCGCGTCAGCCAGCTGTAGACGCCGTAGACGATCAGCGCGACACCGACGACGATGCGCAGCCAGGACGCCCAGGACGGCGTGGTGCCGACGCCGCCGAGCAACCCCGAAACACCGACGAAGATCGCGGTGAGGGCGGCCAGACCCACGAGCCAGCCGGCGAGGAAAAGCAGGCCCGCCGGGCGGGGCCGCGGCGTGTGCAGGATGAGGACCGCTGGAATGATCGACAACGGCGACAACGCGATGATCAACGCGAGGGGGAGAAGTTCGGACAGTTCCGAACCCAGACTCGTCACGCGAGCAACGTAGCGAATCCGCAGGGGTTTTGCCGCCGATCGCCCGGTCGCCGTGATGCCAGACGTGTGCGGATTCACACCGGCAGCCGGAATTCAGCTAAAGTTGAGCGGAACAGACTCAACCTTGACGACGTTGCATCAGACGACAAGCATTTTGCTCAACCCCCACAAGACTGATCGGAGGTAGTCGTGGATTCGTTCAATCCGACGACCAAGACCCAGGCGGCGCTGACCTCGGCGTTGCAGGCGGCCAGCGCTGCAGGCAACCCCCAGATCACCCCCGCCCACCTGTTGATGGCATTGCTCACCCAGAACGATGGCATCGCCGCCCCGCTGTTGGAGGCCGTCGGCGTCGAACCCGCAACCATCCGCACGGAGGCCCAGCGGCTGCTCGACCGGCTGCCCAGCGCCAGCGGCTCCAGCAGCCAGCCGCAGCTGTCCCGCGAGTCGCTTGCGGCGATCACCACAGCGCAGCACCTGGCCACCGAGATGGACGACGAGTACGTCTCCACCGAGCACCTGCTGTTCGGCCTCGCCAGCGGCGACAGTGACACCGCCAAGCTGCTCAGCGGCCATGGTGCGTCCCCGCAGGCCCTGCGCGACGCGTTCGTCAAGGTGCGTGGCAGTGCCCGCGTGACCAGCGCGGACCCGGAGGGCACCTACCAGGCGCTGGAAAAGTACTCCACCGACCTGACCGCCCGGGCCCGCGAAGGCAAGCTCGACCCGGTCATCGGCCGCGACAACGAGATCCGGCGCGTGGTGCAGGTTCTCAGCCGTCGCACCAAGAACAACCCGGTGCTCATCGGAGAACCCGGCGTCGGCAAGACCGCCATCGTCGAGGGCCTGGCCCAGCGCATCGTCGCGGGCGACGTCCCGGAGAGCCTGCGCGACAAGACCGTCGTCTCCCTGGACCTCGGGTCCATGGTGGCCGGCTCGAAGTACCGCGGTGAGTTCGAGGAACGCCTCAAGGCCGTCCTCGACGACATCAAGAACTCGGCCGGGCAGATCATCACCTTCATCGACGAGCTGCACACCATCGTGGGTGCCGGTGCGACCGGCGACTCCTCGATGGACGCGGGCAACATGATCAAGCCGATGCTGGCCCGCGGCGAGCTGCGCCTGGTCGGTGCCACCACCCTCGATGAGTACCGCAAGTACATCGAGAAGGACGCCGCCCTGGAGCGCCGGTTCCAGCAGGTGTTCGTCGGCGAACCCTCGGTGGAGGACACCGTGGGAATCCTGCGCGGCCTCAAGGACCGCTACGAGGTGCACCACGGCGTGCGCATCACCGACTCCGCGCTGGTCGCGGCGGCCACGCTGTCCGACCGCTACATCACGTCGCGCTTCCTGCCCGACAAGGCCATCGACCTGGTCGACGAGGCCGCCTCCCGGCTGCGCATGGAGATCGACAGCAGGCCCGTCGAGATCGACGAGGTCGAGCGGTTGGTCCGTCGCCTCGAGATCGAGGAGATGGCGCTGGAGAAGGAGGAGGACGACGCCTCCAAGGACCGGCTGGAGAAGCTGCGCGCAGAGTTGGCTGATCTCCAAGAAAAGCTAGCGAAGCTCACACTCAGGTGGCAGCCGAACGCGACGGAGATCTGGCCAAGGCCGCCGAGCTGCGGTACGGCCGCATCCCCGAGGTCGAGAAGAAGCTCGACGCGGCAGGGTCTTTGGCCGCCGGCCAGGGCACAGCGCGCGAGGGTGTGATGCTCAAGGAAGAGGTCGGCCCCGACGACATCGCCGAGGTGGTGGAGGCCTGGACCGGCATTCCCGCCGGGCGGATGCTTGAGGGCGAGACCGCCAAGCTGCTGCGCATGGAACAGGAACTCGGCAAGCGCGTCATCGGGCAGCGCAAGGCCGTGCAGGCGGTTTCCGATGCCGTGCGGCGTTCCCGCGCCGGCGTCGCCGACCCGAACCGGCCGACCGGCTCGTTCATGTTCCTCGGCCCGACCGGGGTCGGTAAGACCGAACTGGCCAAGGCGCTGGCGGAGTTCCTGTTCGACGACGAGCGGGCGATGGTCCGCATCGACATGAGCGAGTATGGCGAGAAGCACTCGGTGGCTCGGCTGGTCGGTGCTCCTCCCGGCTACATCGGCTACGACCAGGGTGGTCAGCTGACCGAGGCGGTGCGCAGGCGTCCCTACACGGTGGTGCTGTTCGACGAGATCGAGAAGGCGCATCCGGACGTATTCGACGTGCTGCTGCAGGTGCTCGACGAGGGCAGGCTGACCGACGGCCAGGGACGCACGGTCGACTTCCGCAACACCATCCTCATCCTGACCTCCAACCTGGGCGCGGGCGGCTCCGAGGAGCAGGTGATGGCGGCGGTGCGGGCGTCGTTCAAGCCCGAGTTCATCAACCGGCTCGATGACGTGATCATCTTCGACGGACTCAATCCCGAGGAGCTGGTCCAGATCGTCGACATCCAGCTGCAGCAGCTGCAGAAGCGGCTGGCCCAGCGGCGGTTGACCCTCGAGGTTTCGCTGCCCGCCAAGAAGTGGCTGGCAGAGCGCGGATTCGACCCGCTCTACGGCGCCCGCCCGCTGCGGCGGCTGGTGCAGCAGGCCATCGGTGACCAGCTGGCCAAGATGCTGCTGGCCGGCGACATCCACGACGGGGACGTGGTGCCCGTCAACGTGAGCGCCGACGGGGACTCGTTGGTGCTGGGCTGAGGCGCGTAGCGGGGGGCCGAGACGAGGTTGTGATGTGCTCGAGTTCGGGCGAACGCCTTCTCAGCCGTTAGGCTAGGCGGCGATGGTTCCGCTCTGGTTCACCCTGTCCGCGCTGTGCTTCGTCGGTGCAGCCGTTTTGCTCTACGTCGACATCGACCGTCGGCGCGGGCTGGGCCGCCGCCGCAAATCCTGGGCGAAGTCGCACGGCTTCGACTACGAACACGAATCCAGCGACATCCTCAAGCGCTGGAAGCGCGGCGTGATGTCCACGGTCGGCGACGTCACCGCCCGCAACGTCGTGCTCGGACAGATCCGCGGCGAGGCGGTGTTCATCTTCGATCTCGAGGACGTCGCAACGGTTATCGCCCTGCACCGCAAGGTGGGTACCAACGTCGTCGTCGACCTGCGGCTCAAGGGCATCAAGGAGCCGCGCGAGAACGACATCTGGCTGCTGGGAGCGATCGGCCCGCGGATGGTGTACTCGACCAACCTCGACGCGGCGCGGCGCGCCTGCGACCGGCGGATGGTGACGTTCGCCCACACGGCGCCCGACTGCGCCGAGATCATGTGGAACGAGCAGAACTGGACGCTGGTCAGCATGCCGGTGACCAGCACGAGGGCGCAGTGGGACGAGGGTCTGCGGACCGTCCGCCAGTTCAACGACCTGCTTCGGGTGCTGCCGCCGGTACCGCAGAACGGCCCACCGGGTGGGGCCGCGCAGGCGATCGCCCGGCGCAGCGGATCACCGAGCAGGCCGCTGGCGCCAGCTCCGGTTCGGTCCGAACTGCCGCCCGGCCGCGCCGATCTGCCGCCGGGGCGCGCCGACGTTGCCCGCTACACGCAGTCCCACGCCGAAACACAGACCCGCTCCGATGTGCCGCCGGCCCGGTCGGAAGGGGCCGGGCGGCGACCTCCGCCTGCCCGCAACGGGCACCAGTCGCCCAATCTGCAGCGGTAGCGGTCAGCGCCGCGGACGGCGCTGAGTACGCTGTCGGCATGCCACGCCCCGTCGCACTCATCACCGGGCCGACGTCCGGGCTGGGTGAGGGCTTCGCCCGCCGGTACGCGGCCGACGGCTACGACCTGGTCGTTGTCGCCCGCGACACCGAACGTCTGCAGCGGCTGGCCGCCGAACTCCACGACGAGGCCGGCGCGGACGTCGAGGTGCTCACCGCGGACCTCGCCGTCGCGGCCGACCGGGCGCGGGTGGCCGACCGGCTCGCGTCGGGTGTGCAGGTTCTGGTGAACAATGCCGGGTTCGGCACTTCCGGCGAGTTCTGGACCGCCGATCTCGACCTCCTGCAGGCCCAGCTGGATGTAAACGTCACCGCGGTCATGCAGCTGACGCATGCCGCGCTGCCCGCCATGCTCCAGGCGCGCTCCGGAACCGTGATCAACGTCGCCAGCGTCGCGGCGTTCGCCTCCGGCCGCGGGTCGACCTATTCGGCGTCGAAGGCCTGGGTGGTGTATTTCACCGAGGGCCTCGCCAACGCGCTGGCGGGCACCGGCGTCACGGTCCATGCGCTGTGCCCCGGATTCGTCAAGACCGAGTTCCACGAGCGGGCCGGCATCGACATGTCGGGAACCCCGTCGCTGGCCTGGCTGCAGGTGGCCGACGTGGTCCGCGACTGCCTCGCCGACGTGGCCAAGGGCCGGGTCGTCATCATCCCCGGGCTGCAGTACAAGGCGCTCACTGCCGCCATGCGGATGACACCGCGGTCCGTACTGCGCAGGCTCAACAAGATGGTCGCCACCGGCCGCGGCCGCACCTGAACCCGGTGCGGGCACTCATCGCGGCGCTGTGTGCAGTCGTCGTCTGGCTGTGGACCACACGTGACTGACGGTCCCGGCCCCACGGAGTGGGGCGACCCCCCCGGGGTGGGTCCCTGGCCGGGTCCGCTCCCCGATGATCCGCGCTACGACCCGGGGCTGCTGCGCGACGGGGACGCCCGCAACGTCGTCGACGCGTACCGGTACTGGACGCGGGAGGCGATCGTCGCCGATATCGACACCCGCCGCCACCCGCTGCACATCGCCATCGAGAACTTCGTCAACGACGCCAACATCGGCGGGGTGGTGCGCACCGCGAACGCGTTCGCCGTCGACACCGTGCACATCGTCGGGCGGCGCCGCTGGAACCGGCGCGGCGCCATGGTGACCGACCGCTACCAACGGTTGTGCCACCACACCAGCACCGCGGAGCTGCTGGCGTTCGCCGCGACGGCCGGGCTCACCGTCGTGGCCGTCGACAACGTGGCGGGTGCAGTGCGGCTGGAACACACCACGCTGCCACGACGGTGCCTGCTGATCTTCGGGCAGGAGGGCCCCGGCATCACCGACGAGGCCAGCGCCGGGGCCGAACTAACAGTTTCGATCGCACAGTTCGGGTCGACCCGCAGCATCAACGCCGCCGTTGCCGCCGGAATTGCCATGCACACCTGGGTTGTCCAGCACGCCAACCTCGGCCGGGCCTGGTAGATCCCGCAGCAGGATCCACACCCCCAGCGCCGAGGTGAGCATCAGCGCCGCCCCCGCACCCGCGGCGATCGCAAGGCCGTCCGTGAACGCGGTCCGTGCCGCGTCGAGCAGCTCTGCTGCATGGTCTGCGGGCAGCGACTCGGCCGCCCGCACCGCGCCCGCCAGCGAATCGTGCGCGTGGGCGGCCAGCTCCGCCGGAGTGCCCGCGGGTGTGGTGAAGCCGCGGTAGACGCCGGCGACGATCGAGCCGAGCGTGGCGATGCCCAGCGCCATCCCGAGTTCGTAGGCCGTCTCGGACACCGCGGCCGCCGCCCCCGCGCGTTCGCGCGGGACGCTGGCCAGGATGACGTCGCTGGCCACGGTGAACGCCAGCCCGAGGCCGACGCCGACGACGAACAGCGCCACCCCGAGCTGGGGGTAGGACGTGTCGGGCCGGATGACGGTGAGCGTCGCCATCGCCACACCCACCATCGCCAGACCGGTCGTGAGCACCGCGCGTTTGGACCAATAGCGCACGGCGACACCGGCCAGCACGCCGAACACGGTGGCCGCCAGGGCGGCAGGCAGTTCGGCCAGGCCCGCCTGCAACGGGCCGAAGCCCTGGACCAGCTGGAAGAACTGGGACAGGAAGAACACCAGGCCCGAAAGGCCGAGCACCGACAGCAGGTTGGCGCCGACCACCCCGGAGAACGCGCGGTTGCGGAACAACCGGACGTCGATCAGCGGGTGGTCCAGGCGGAGCTGACGGCGCACGAACAGCGCCAGTGCGATCAGGCCGGCCGCGGCGGCGACGACACCGTCGAGCCGCACGCCGGCCGCGGCGGTCTCCTTGATGCCGTAGACCACGGCCAGGATGCCGACCATCGAGAGGGCGACACTGAGCAGGTCCCACGGTCCGCGGGCGGGGTTGCGCAGCTCGGGTACCAGCACCAGCCCGCCGGTCACCAGCACCACCACGACCGGCACGTTGATGAGGAACACCGAACCCCACCAGAAGTGCTCGAGCAGAACACCGCCGAGTAGCGGGCCCATGGCGGCCCCAGCGGAGAAGGCGGCGGCCCAGATGCCGACGGCCAGCGCACGTTCGCGCGCCACCGGGAACAGGCCGCGGACCAGCGCCAGCGTGGCCGGGGCCAGGGTCGCGCCCGCGACACCCTGCAGCGCCCGGCCGGCGATCAGCAGTTCGGCGGTGGGCGCGTACGCGGTGAGGGCCGAGACGGCGGCGAAGGCCGTGGCACCGCCGAGCAGCAGCTTCCTGTGCCCGATGCGGTCGCCGAGGCTGCCCATGGTGATGAGCAGGCTGGCGAGCACGAACGAATAGATGTCGCCGATCCAGAGGATCTGGGTGTTTGTCGCGTCGAGATCGCGGCTGATGAAAGGTGTGGCGAGGGCCAGCACCGTGCCGTCGATCCCGACCAGCAGGACGGCCAGGGTCAGCACGCCAAGGGCGAGCCAGCGGCGGTTCATGAGGGTCTTACTCCGTTCAACAAAAGGTCGGTGATCATGAAGTCGAAATCGCGGGCGGCGGCGCGGCCCGCCTGGATGGCCCAGCCTGCGCCCGCGACCAGGCTGTACAACGCCTCGGTCAGCCAAGGCGGGGTCAGGTCGGGCCGGAACTCGCCGGAGCGTTGGCCACGTTCGAACAGCGCCATGATCTGGGCGTCGATCTCCCACCAGGCCCGTGCCGACTGGTCGACGTCGAGCTCCTGACTTTGGCTGTACAGCAGGCACAGGTACGGCGCGACCGGCTGACACGCCGCGACCAGGCGCCGCAGCGCATCGATGGCGGAGTCCTCCGGCAACCGGGCGGATTCCAGGGCCGCCCGCATCTCGGCGATGGCCAGCTCTTCCAGCGCGGCCAACAGCGCCGGTTTCCCCGCGAAGTGCCGGTGCAGCGTCGCGCGGCTCACCCCGACCGCGGCCGCCACCTCGTCCTGGGTGGCGTTGGGCCGGCGGCCCAGGAACTCCGCGGCGGCGCGCAACAAGCGATCACGATCCGGCGTCATGAGACGAATGTAGCTCATGTGATACACATTTGTCTCATGGCTTTCTCGGTGACACCCCCACGCGGGGTGGGCGCGGGTAGGGCAGTATCAGCTGATGGATCAGCTATGGGCCAACCGCGCCGCCAGCGCAGAGGCGGCGATCGCGGGGCGGCACCTCAAGCCGTTGTACGGTCTGCCGGGAACCCAGCTGGGGATGGTGGCCTGGCCGTCCGCGCGGCGCTACCGGCTGTTCAAGATCTGGCACTACTGGTGGCAGGCGCACCTGCTGGACTGCCTGGTCGACGCGCAGCTGCGCGACCCCAAACCCGAACGCCAGACGCAGATCACCCGCCAGATTCGGGCGCACTGGCTGCGCAACGGGCTGTCCTGGGTCAACAACTACTACGACGACATGGCCTGGCTGGCGCTGGCGTTGGAGCGGGCCGGTCGGCTGGCCGGTGTGGACAAGCCGCGCGCGCTGGACAAGCTGTGCGCCCAGCTGGTGAACGCGTGGGTGCCCGAGGACGGCGGGGGCATTCCGTGGCGCAAGCAGGATCAGTTCTTCAACGCCCCGGCCAACGGGCCTGCGGGCATCTTCCTGGCCCGTTACGACGACAGGCTGCGCCGTGCCCAGCAGATGGCCGACTGGATCGACGAGCTGCTCATCGACCCGGAGACCCATCTCGTGTTCGACGGCCTCAAGGCGGGTTCGCTGGTCCGCGCGCAGTACACCTACTGCCAGGGCGTGGTGATCGGCCTCGAGGTGGAACTGGCGGCGCGCACCGTCGACGACGATCACGCGAAGCGGGTGCACCGGCTGGTCGCCGCGGTGCGCGACAATATGGCGCCCGACGGGGTGATCAAGGGCGCGGGCGGTGGCGACGGTGGACTGTTCAACGCGATCCTCGCGCGCTACCTGGCACTGGTGGTCACGACGCTGCCGCAGCGCACCCCCGCCGACGCCGAGGCGCGCGAGGCAGCGGGGGCGCTGGTGGTGAGTTCGGCGCGGGCGGCGTGGGACAACCGCCAGGACGTCGACGGCCTTCCGCTGTTCGGGCCGTTCTGGGACCGCACCGCCGAGCTGCCGACCGTCAGCGGCGCCGCCGCGCAGTCCGTCGACGGTGCGGTCAACCAGTCGGCGGTCCCCGAGCGCGATCTGTCCGTCCAGCTCTCGGGCTGGATGCTGATGGAGGCCGCCCACGTCGTGTCCAACGGCGAGGCCGCCGATCGGGCGGAGTGAGCATCGCATCGCGTCGGCGCGCCGCGGCAGATATGGTCGTGCACAGTTCTGCGACCATGACCGGCAACCGGCTGGAGATTCCGATCACACGAATCCTGTTGGGCGTCAACCCCACCGATCCGTCTGGGGGCACGCGCTGACGTGAACGAGGCCAATCCCAGCATCGTTCGCCTGTTGCCGAGCAGATTCACCGGCACCCCCGGTGCCGCGCGCAACACCGAGAACACCGCCGCGGCACTGCTGCTGATCTTCACCGTGGCGGCGATCGTGTGGGCCAACTCGCCATGGGCGGACAGCTATTCGACGTTCTGGAACACCCACGTCGGGCTTGTCTTCGGCGATCGCCACGCGGAGCTCAGCGTCAAGCACCTGGTCAACGACGGCCTGATGGCGTTCTTCTTCTTCATCGTCGGCCTGGAGGTGACCCGGGAGTTCACCATCGGCGAACTCACCGACCGGGCGAGGGCGGCGGTGCCCGTGGTCGCGGCGTTGGCCGGCCTGGTCGTGCCCGCCGCGATCTTCCTGCTGTTCAACGCGTCGACGGAGGATGCCAGGGCGTGGGGTGTGGTGATCTCCACCGACACCGCCTTCCTGGTCGGGGCGCTCGCGGTGATCGGCCCGAAATTTCCCGGCCGGCTTCGGATCTTCCTGCTGACGCTGGCCGTCGTCGACGACGTCGGGGCGTTGGCGGTGATCGCCGTGTTCTACTCCGACGACATCCAGGTGGTGCCCCTGGCCGTCGCCATTGCGCTGGTCGGTGCGCTGGCCGCGGTACGGCTGCTACCGTTCTATCGCGGCCCCGCCTACGCGCTGCTGGGATTTGCGTTGTGGCTGGCGCTGTTTCAGGCGCACATCCACCCGACGCTGGCCGGTGTGGCGGTGGCGCTGCTGATTCCGGTGTTCACCCCCGAGCGTCAGCGGGTGGAGCAGGCGGTCGAGGTCATCCGGGCCTTCCGCCAGTCGCCGAACTCGCAGTACGCCCGCGCCGCGGCACGCAGCCTGCGCGAGTCGATCTCGATCAACGAGCGGTTGCAGACCGCGGTAGGCCCCTACGTGTCGTTCGTGATCCTGCCGATCTTCGCGCTGGCCAACGCGGGTGTGCGGCTCACGGGGGAGACGCTGAGCGCCGCGGCCCGCTCGCCGCTCACCTGGGGTGTGGTGGCGGGCCTGGTGATCGGCAAGTTCGTCGGAATCACCGGCGCGACCGCGGTCATGAAATGGACGGGTCTCGGTCAGCTGGCCCCCGGCCTGACGCTTCGCCGGATCGCCGGTGGCGCGGCGTTGTCGGGCATCGGATTCACCATCTCGCTGTTCATCGTCGACCTGGCGATCGACGATCCGGTCAAGCAGGACGAGGCGCGCGTCGGGGTGCTCGCCGCGTCGGTCGTGGCGTTCCTGCTCGGCTGGGCCATCTTCCGGATCACCGATCTGGTCAGCCCGCCCCAACCGGTGGGGATGACCCTGGTGCGTCCCGTGGATCCCCAGCGTGATCACCTGCGCGGCCGCCCGGACGCGCCGCTCACCCTGGTGGAGTACGGCGATTTCCAGTGCCCGTTCTGCAGCCGGGCGACCGGCGGGATCGATGAGGTGCTGGCACATTTCGGCGACGAGTTGCGGTATGTGTGGCGCCATTTCCCGCTGGAGCGGGAACATCCGCGGGCCTTCGACGCGGCGCGGGCCAGCGAGGCGGCCGCACTGCAGGGCAAGTTCTGGGAGATGGGCCGGGAACTGTTCGCCCACCAGGACGACCTGGAGTGGTCGGACATGTACCGCTACGCGGCCGCGATCGGCTGCGACCTCGAAAAGTTCGACGAGGATGTGCGGGTGCATTCGTCGAAGGTGCTGCACCGGGTGCAGGACGACGCGCAGGACGCCGAGGCGATGGACCTCAACGCCACCCCGACGTTCTTCATCAACGGTGTGCGGCACAAGGGTCCGTGGGATGCGGCATCACTGATCCGCGCGCTGGAGGCCGGCCGCGTCCGGTAGCCAAGCGCGCAGCTCAACTCCACAGCGTCACATGGACTTTGGGCCGGAACCTGGTGACGCCCACCCCGGTGCCGCGGATCATCGCCTGGGTGCAGCGCGGTGTGGTGATGAACCCGACGAGCTCGGAGACGGCGGGCTGCCGCGACGCCGGGGGCAGTGTGGCGGCCGCCCACTCGCCCGAGATCTGCAGCCCCTGACCCTTCAGCACGGCGAGCCGCCCCGCCGACAGATCCTTGGCGACGGCGAAGCCGATCGTCGGGGTGATGCCGCCGACCCGCTGCACCTCCTCGAGTGCGGCGGCATCGCTCTGGAAGATCCGCTGATTGCCCTCCGGGATCGCCAGATTGCGCAGCATCACCGCGATTTCGCCGTCGACGCTGCCCGCCGAGGGACCCAGCATCCACTGTTGTTCCCGCAATGCGCCGAGGCTGGGCGCGGCACCCGCGAGCGGATGTCCGGCTGCGACGACCGTGACGATCTGGTACTTCAGGAACGGTCGCACGGCGATCGCCCCCGCGCTCTCCGCGGTGCCCGCGCCGGCAGGGCCGATCGCGACGTCGACGGCGCGCGATTCGATCAGATAGCGGAACTGGCTCGCCGGATGCACCGACATCTCCACCGAGAGGTCGGCGGCCCGTGAGGAGAACAGCTCGATCAGACCGGGTGCGGCGTGTTCGGCGAACGCGCTGGAGGCCGCGATCCGCAGCAGCCGACGGCCGTGTGCGGCCTCGGTGACCTCGATGGCCGTCTGCTGCTGCAGCCCGAGAATCTCGATCGCCCGGCTGGCCAGCCGCAGCCCGCCCGGGGTGAAGGCCAGCCCCGCAGCCGTGCGGCTGAACAGCGGATCGTCGAGCTCCTTTCGCAGCTGCGCGACGTGCATGGAAATCCCAGCGTCCGACATGCCGAGTTCGGCGGCCGCCGCGTGCACGGAACCCAGCCGCACGACGGCCGAATACGCGCGAAGCTGCGCTGGTGTCACGACCAGAGCCTACGGGCCTTGCCCGGCCCGCCTAGATTGGACGTGTGAGGGACGTGCTGAGCGATCTGCTGGCCGTGTGGCGTGCCGGCGGCACCGCGGGCGTCGGCACGGTGGTGCGTACATTCCGCTCGGCCCCACGACCCCCCGGCGCGGCGATGGTGGTCGCCCCCGACGGTACGGTCAGCGGTTCGGTGTCGGGCGGCTGCGTCGAGGGCGCGGTGTACGAACTGGCCACCGAGGTCGCCGCGGACGGACTGCCCCGGCTGCAGCGCTACGGCGTCAGCGACGACGACGCGTTCGCGGTCGGCCTGACGTGCGGCGGCATCATCGACGTGTTCGTCGAAGCCGTTTCGGCCGTGGACTTTCCGGAGCTGGACGATCTCGCCGATGACATCGCGGGCCACCGGCCTGTGGCAGTGGCGACGGTGATCGCCCACCCTGACGCGGACTGGGTCGGGCGGCGACTGGTGCTGCGGCAGGACGTGACCGGCACGCTCGGCTCGCCACGCGCCGACGCCGCGGTCACCGACGACGCGCGCGGGCTGCTGGCTTCGGGCCGCAGCGCCGTGCTCACCTACGGACCCGACGGACAGCGCCGCGGCGAGGGTATGGAGGTGTTCGTCGCCAGCTACGCCCCGCGGCCCCGGATGCTGGTGTTCGGGGCGATCGACTTCGCGGCTGCGGTGGCCCGTCAGGGCACGATGCTCGGCTACCGGGTCACCGTGTGCGACGCGCGCCCGGTGTTCGCCACCACCGCGCGCTTCCCGACCGCCGACGAGGTCGTCGTCGACTGGCCGCACCGCTATCTGCGCGCGCAGGCCGAGTCCGGGTCTATCGACGGTCGCACGGTGGTCTGCCTGCTCACCCACGACCCGAAGTTCGACGTGCCGCTGCTGGAGGTCGCGCTGCGGCTGCCTCAGCTCGGGTACATCGGGGCGATGGGGTCCCGCCGCACCCATGAGGACCGCATCGCCCGGCTGCGGGAGGTGGGGCTCACCGACGCCGAGCTGGCCCGCCTGTCCAGCCCCATCGGACTGGACATCGGTGCGCGTACGCCCGAGGAGACCGCGGTGTCGATCGCGGCGGAGATCATCGCCAGCCGATGGGGTGGCAGCGGTAGACCGCTGACAGAAACCGACGGCCGAATCCATCGTGACCAGGACGAATCGACCGAATTAAGTGATTCCTTAACCGGTAGTTGACGAGTCAATTAACGCGGCCGACACTGGGAATCCCTTCCCGCGGACGTGAGGGCGGTCACATGCAAGTTCCAGGACCCTTCGAATACGAACGCGCGACGAGCGTCGACCACGCCATCGGACTCTTGGACCGGTTGGGCGACGGGGCGTTGATCGTCGCGGGCGGCCACAGCCTGCTGCCGATGATGAAACTGCGCATCGCCAACCCCGAGTATCTGGTCGACATCAACGACCTGGCGCCGGAGCTCGGCTTCATCTCCGTCGGGGGCGTCAGCTCCCCCCTGCTGGTGCGGATCGGGGCGATGACCCGACACCGCGAGGTCCTCGACTCCGACGCCCTTGCAGTGGTGTGCCCCATCTTCCGCGACGCCGAACGGGTGATCGCCGATCCGGTGGTGCGCAACCGCGGAACCGTGGGCGGGTCACTGTGCCAAGCGGATCCGGCCGAGGATCTGACCACGGTCTGCGAAGTGCTCGACGCCGTCTGCCTGGCCAGGGGACCGTCGGGTGAACGCCAGATCCCGATCGACGACTTCCTGCTCGGCCCATACGAAACGGCGCTGGCGCACAACGAGATCTTGGTCGAGTTGCGGATCCCGTTGCGGCACAACACCTCGAGCGCGTACGCCAAGGTGGAACGCCGGGTCGGGGACTGGGCGGTCACGGCGGCGGGTGCATCGGTCACCGTCGACGGCGACGCGATCGTGGCCGCGCGGGTGGGACTGACCGCCGTCAACGCCGACCGCGACGGCCTGCGCGCACTGGCCGAATCGCTGGCGGGCAGGCCGGCCACCGAGGAGACCTTCGCCGACGCCGGACGCCGCGCGGCCGACGCCTGCGAGCCGGTCAGCGATATGCGCGGCAGCGCCGACTACAAGCGGCATCTGGCCTGCGAACTGACCATCCGCACCTTGCGCACCTCGGTGCAGCGCGTGCGTGCGACGCCGGCCCTGGAAGGGAACTAAAGCCATGCAGGTAACCATGACCGTCAACGGCGAATCGGTGACCGCCGATGTCGAACCCCGCATGCTGCTCGTGCACTTTCTGCGGGATCAGTTGCGGCTCACCGGAACCCACTGGGGCTGCGACACCAGCAACTGCGGCACCTGCGTGGTGGACGTGGACGGCGTTCCGGTGAAGTCGTGCACCATGCTGGCCGCGATGGCCTCGGGCCACAGCGTGCGCACCGTGGAGGGACTCGCCGTCGACGGTGCGCTCGACCCGGTACAGGAGGGCTTCATGCAGTGCCACGGCCTGCAGTGCGGATTCTGCACACCGGGCATGATGATCACCGCGCGGGCGCTGCTCGACCGCAATCCCGACCCATCCGAAGACGAGATCCGCGAAGCGATTTCGGGTCAGATCTGCCGGTGCACCGGCTACACCACCATCGTGCGGTCCGTCCAGTGGGCCGCCAGAGCCGAGGCCGCCAAGAACGAGGGGGTGACGGCGTGACCACCCTGGAGACCTCCAAGCCCGACGACCTGGCCGACAACGACCAGAAGCCCTGCGGGCACGGCCGGATGCTGCGCAAGGAGGACCCGCGGTTCATCCGCGGCAGGGGCAACTACGTCGACGACGTCGCGCTGCCCGGCATGCTGCATCTGGCGATCCTGCGCTCACCGTATGCGCACGCCCGCATCATCGGCATCGATGTGTCTGCGGCCCAAGCACATCCGAAGGTCAAGGCGGTGGTGACCGGTGCCGACCTGGCCGCCAAGGGTCTGGCGTGGATGCCCACGCTGTCCAACGACGTGCAGGCGGTGCTGGCCACCGACAAGGTGCGCTTCCAGGGGCAGGAGGTCGCATTCGTCGTCGCCGAGGACCGCTACTCGGCCCGCGACGCGCTCGAACTCATCGACGTCGACTACGAACCCCTTGACCCCGTCATCGACGTCCGCCGTGCGCTGGCGCCCGAGGCCCCCGTCATCCGCACCGACCTGGAGGGCAAGTCCGACAACCACTGCTTCGACTGGGAGACCGGTGATGCCGCGGCCACCGAGGCCGCGTTCGCGAAGGCCGACGTCGTGGTCACGCAGGAGATCGTGTATCCGCGGGTGCACCCCGCGCCGATGGAAACCTGTGGCGCGGTGGCGGATCTGGATCCCGTCACCGGCAAGCTCACGCTGTGGTCCACCACGCAGGCCCCGCACGCGCACCGCACGCTGTACGCGTTGGTGGCGGGCCTGCCCGAACACAAGATCCGGGTCATCTCACCGGATATCGGCGGCGGCTTCGGCAACAAGGTACCGATCTACCCGGGCTACGTGTGCGCCATCGTCGGCTCACTGCTGCTGGGCAAACCGGTCAAGTGGATGGAGGACCGCAGCGAGAACCTCACCAGCACAGGCTTTGCCCGCGACTACATCATGGTCGGGGAGATCGCCGCGACCTCCGACGGCAAGATCCTGGCGATCCGTTCCAACGTGCTCGCCGACCACGGCGCGTTCAACGGCACCGCCGCCCCGGTGAAGTACCCCGCCGGGTTCTTCGGGGTGTTCACCGGCAGCTACGACATCGAGGCCGCCTACTGCCACATGACGGCCGTGTACACCAACAAGGCCCCGGGCGGGGTGGCCTACGCGTGTTCGTTCCGCATCACCGAGGCGGTGTACTTCGTCGAGCGGCTGGTGGACTGCCTGGCGTACGAGCTGAAACTCGACCCCGCGGCGTTGCGACTGCGAAACCTGTTGAAATCGGATCAGTTTCCGTACAAGTCCAAGACGGGCTGGACCTACGATTCCGGTGACTACGAGAAGACCATGCGGCTGGCGATGGACATGATCGGCTACGACGCGTTGCGCGCCGAACAGCGTGAGAAGCGCGAACGTGGTGAGCTGATGGGCATCGGGATGGCCTTCTTCACCGAGGCGGTGGGCGCCGGGCCGCGCAAGGACATGGACATCCTCGGTCTCGGCATGGCCGATGGCTGCGAGCTGCGGGTGCATCCGACCGGCAAAGCCGTTGTGCGGCTGTCGGTTCAGACCCAGGGCCAGGGGCATGAGACCACCTTCGCCCAGATCGTCGCCGAGGAACTCGGCATCCCGCCCGACGATATCGACGTCGTGCACGGCGATACCGACCAGACCCCGTTCGGGCTGGGCACCTACGGCAGCCGGTCGACCCCGGTCTCCGGTGCGGCGGCGGCGCTGGTCGCCCGCAAGGTGCGCGACAAGGCCAAGATCATCGCCTCGGGCATGCTCGAAGTGTCCGTCGCCGACCTGGAATGGCTGAAGGGGTCCTTCCACGTCAAGGGCGATCCCAGCGCGTCGGTGACGATCCAGGACATCGCCATGCGGGCGCACGGCGCGGGCGATCTGCCCGAAGGTATCGAGGGCGGCCTGGACGCCGAGGTGTGCTACAACCCGGAGAACCTGACCTACCCCTATGGTGCGTATTTCTGCGTGGTCGACGTCGACCCGGGGACCGCGGTGGTGAAGGTGCGCCGGTTCCTGGCCGTCGACGACTGCGGCACCAGGATCAACCCGATGATCATCGAGGGCCAGGTGCACGGCGGCCTCGTCGACGGCATCGGCATGGCGCTGATGGAGATGATTGCCTTCGACGAGGAGGGCAACTGCCTCGGCGGCTCGCTGATGGACTACCTCATCCCCACCGCGATGGAGGTGCCGCACTTCGAGACCGGTTTCACCGTCACACCCTCGCCGCATCACCCCATCGGCGCCAAGGGCATCGGCGAATCCGCCACCGTCGGCTCGCCGCCCGCGGTCGTCAATGCCGTGGTGGATGCGTTGGCGCCGTACGGGGTTCGGCACGCCGATATGCCGCTCACCCCGTCGCGGGTGTGGGAGGCCATGCAGGGCCGGGCGACGCCGCCCATCTGATCCGGGAGTCCAGATGCTGATCAGTCAACGCGCCGAGCAGCTGCTGCGCGAGCGGATGCCGTTCGTGCATGCCACCGTGGTCCGGGCCCAGCAGCCCACCTCGGCGCATCCGGGGGATCAGGCGATCCTGTTGCCCGACGGGACGATCGAGGGATTCGTCGGCGGTCAATGCGCCCAGGCGTCGGTGCGCAAGGCCGCCCTCGGCGCGCTGCAGGCGGGGGAGAGCGTGCTGTTGCGGGTGCTGCCCGACGGCGACGTCCACTTCCCCGAGGCGCCCGGCGCATGCGTCGTCGTCAACCCCTGCCTGTCCGGCGGCGCGCTGGAGATCTTCCTCGCGCCACGGGTTCCCGTCCCGTTGATCCGGATCTGCGGGACCAGCCCGATCGCCGACGCGCTCGCGCAGCTTTGTTCGGTGCTCGGCTACGAGGTCGAGCGCGACGGGCAGGACGGCACCGGATTCGCGGGGGCCACCGCGGTGGTGATCGCCAGTCACGGCGGCCCCGAGGCGCAGACCGTGATGGCGGCGCTCGACGCAGGGGTCGGGTACGTCGGTCTGGTCGCCAGCCCGGCGCGCGGTGCGTCGGTACTGGCCGGGCTCGACCTCACCGGCGCACAGCGTGCGTTGGTGCACACTCCCGTGGGGCTGCCGATCGGCGCGCGGACACCGGCGGAGATCGCGGTGTCGATCATCGCCGAGATCATCGCCGAGATCATCCCTGGCCGCCGGCTCGGTGGGATGCACGCGGCCGCGGCCACGTCGGCCTCGCCCGGCGACGAGCACCACTGCGCGGCGCATGGCCACTGAACGCATCGCCGGTGTGGTGCTGGCGGCCGGCTCCTCCCGCCGCCTCGGAACACCAAAACAGCTTCTGCCATACGGTGATTCGACTCTGCTGGGGGCGACCCTGGCGATGGCCCGGGCCTGCCGGTTCGATCAGCTGATCGTGACGCTCGGCGCCGCGGGCGACGCCGTGCGCGCCGCGGTGGCGTTGGACGCAATCGAGGTGGTGGTCGCCGAAGACTTCGGTTCGGGCTGTTCGGCGTCGCTGCGCACCGCGCTGGCCGTAGTCGACCCGCGGACTGCCGGACTGGTACTGCTGCTCGGCGATCAGCCGTCCGTGTCGGTGCACGCCGTGCGGCGGTTGATCGACGGCCGCGGCGACGCGCCGATCGCGGTGTGTAGATACGCCGACGGCGTCGGCCACCCGTTCTGGCTGGGCAGGGCGGTGTTCCCCGACGTCGCCCGCCTGCACGGCGACAAGGGCGTGTGGAAGCTGATCGAGGGGGGCGACATCGCGGTCCGGGCAGTCGACGTCGACGGACACCTGCCGCCGGACGTCGACACCTGGGACGACTATGAGCGGTTGTTGGCCGCCTCGGTGGGGACGCCGCCGTGAGCGGGTTCGCAGGCGTCGACGACGTCATCCGCCGGTTCGACGCCCACGACTACCTGCTCGATGAGGGCACGGCGTCGGCGATCTACCTCGCCATCGCGTTGGGCAGGCCGCTGCTGCTGGAGGGTGAGCCCGGCGTGGGCAAGACGACCGCGGCCAAGACGCTGGCCCGGGTCACCGGTGCGCCGCTGATCCGACTGCAGTGCTACGAGGGGCTGACCGCCAGTGAGGCGCTGTACGACTGGAACTATCAGCGGCAGCTGCTGAGCATCCGGCTGGCCGAGGCGCACCGGACTGGCGGGGCCGCAGGCATCGACGAGGCCGACCTCTACACCGAGGCGTATCTGGTGGAGCGGCCGATCCTGCAATGCGTGCGGTACCGAGGCCCGACGCCGCCGGTGCTGCTGATCGACGAGATCGACCGCGCCGACGACGAATTCGAGGCGCTGCTGCTCGAGTTCCTCGGCGAGGCCGCGGTGACGATCCCCGAGCTGGGCACGTTCGTCGCCGAGCGGCCGCCCGTGGCGGTGCTGACGTCCAACCGCAGCCGCGACCTGCACGACGCGTTGCGTCGTCGTTGCCTGTACCACTGGATCGACTACCCGGACCCGATCCGAGCCGTGGCCGTCGTTCGCCGCGGCGTCCCCGGTGCGACCACCGCGCTGATCGAACATGCCGTCCAATTCGTCGGCGCCGCGCGCACCCTCGACCTGGACAAGCCGCCCGGCGTCGCGGAGACCATCGACTGGGTCGCGGCCCTGGCGGCCCTCGGCGTGGCCGACCTCGTCGACCCGGCCACCGAACGGGCACTGGCCGGAATCGGGGCACTGGCCAAGACACCGGACGATCGCATCTTGATTCGCGACGCCCTTGTCGAGTACAGCTCAGGGTGAACCGTAGAGAGGACAACCGCCATGAAGATCGCCAACGAGTTCACGGTCAGCGTTCCCATCGACAAGGCCTGGGACGTGCTCACCGACCTCGAGCAGGTCATTCCGCTGATGCCGGGGGCGTCGCTGACCGGCCGTGAAGGGGATGACGTGCTCGGCAAGGTCAAGCTGAAGGTCGGCCCCGTGACGAGCGAGTTCAACGGCAAGGCCCACTTCGTCGAGCGGGACGACGACGCACACCGCGCGGTGATCGACGGGCGGGGCAAGGAATCACGGGGTAGCGGCAACGCGGCGGCCACCGTGACCGCACAGCTGCACGACGCCGGCGACCAGACCCGCGTCACGGTCGACACCGACCTCAAGGTCGTGGGCAAGCTGGCCCAGTTCGGCAGCGGGATGCTGCAGCAGGTCTCTGAGAAGCTGCTCGGCGAGTTCGTGCAGTCGCTGGAGGCCAAACTGGCTGCGCCCGCGGCGACACCCGCTGCCGACGTCAGCTCGAACGGTGTCGCCGACGTCAGCTCGAACGGTGTCGCCGACGTCAGCTCGAACGGTGCTGCCCGTCCGGACGCGGCCGCACCGCAGCAGCCACAGGCTCCGGCGGAGCCGCCCCGCGAGGCAGCCCCGATCGATCTGCTCGAGCTCGCCGGGGGCGGATTGGTGAAGAAGTACGGGCCCATTGCGGCGGCATTCGCGCTGGCGGCCCTGATCTTCACCCTGGGCCGGCTTCGCATCGCCAGGAATGCGCGGCGCTGATCTCCTGACCGCTCCCCGGCCCTGATGACCGCTCCGCTGGCGCTCCGCGGTTGTGACCTCGCGGGGTTCTCAGTCGCCCTCGTCGCCCGGCTGCGCCGCTGCGGTGTCCACGTGGCAGCCAGCGGGCCGGCCGGGTTCGTCGCCGCGCTGCGTCAGCTGGCGCCGCGCTCACGAAGCCAGCTGTACTGGGCGGCCCGGCTGACCCTGGTCAACCGGGTCGAGGACCTCCCGGCGTTCGACGCGACCTTCGGCGCCGTCTTCGACGGGGCGGTGCTGGGGCTAGACCCGCCGGGCATGAGGCAACGCCGCGGGTCCTCGCCGGTGCCCGAGTCCGGCTCGCAGGGCGGCGACGACGCCCGCGGCGGCACCGGCTCCCTGCCGTGGATCACCCGCACCGCCCCGGCGCATCCGGAGTGTTCCGACGACATCGGGTGGCTGGTGCCCGACCCCCTACCCAGCCCTTTCGCGGGCCGCGCCGACGAGCCGTTCGACCGGTTCGATCCCGACGATCTGCGCCGGCTCGGAGACTGGCTGGAGCATGCGATGCAGCGCTGGCCGCGCAGGCGCAGCCTTCGGCGCGAAGCCGACCGCAACGGCAAGCGGATCGACCTGCGGGAAACGATGCGGCGATCGCGTGGCACCGGGTGGGAGACGCTGAGGCTGGCCCGGACCCGGCCGCGTCTGCGGACCCGCCGCGTGGTGCTGGTGTGCGACGTCAGCCGGTCGATGGCGCCCTACGCAACGGTCTACCTGCACCTGATGCGGGCGGCCGCCCTGCGGCGCGCGGGCATCCGCCCGGAGGTGTTCGCGTTCTCGACCTCGCTGACGCGGCTGACCGCGGTGCTGTCCCACCGCTCCGCCGAGGTCGCGCTTACCAGGGTCAACGCCGCGGTGCCCGACCGCTACGGCGGAACTCATCTGGGCCGCTGCATGGGCGAGCTGCTGGCCGCTCCGCACGGCAACGCGCTGCGCGGCGCGGTGGTGATCATCGCGTCGGACGGCTGGGACAGCGATCCGCCCGAACTGCTCGAACATGCGCTGGAGCGGGTGCGGCGCAGGGCGCACCTGCTGGTGTGGCTCAACCCACGCGCCGCGCAACCCGGGTTCGTCCCGCTGGTGGGTTCGATGGCTGCCGCGTTGCCGTACTGCGACCTGTTCCTGCCCGCGCATTCGCTGACCGGGCTGCGCGACCTGTTTGCGGCGCTGGGTCCGTCGGGGTTCTGAGGCGGAGCCGAAGGTCAGGTTTCTGAGGCGGAGCCGAAGGTCAGGTTTCTGAGGCGGAGCCGAAGGTCAGGTTTCTGAGGCGGAGCCGAAGGTCAGGTTTCTGAGGCCGGAGTGGCGCGCCCGTTGCGGGACCGTCGCGTGACTTCGAGGACGATCGGGATGATCGAGACCAGCACGATGACGATGAAGATCAGGTCGACGTGTTCGCGGATGAAGCCGATCTGGCCGAGCAGATACCCCAGCAGGGTCAACCCGGCTCCCCAGACAATGCCGCCGACCACGTTCCACTTCAGGAAGGTTCGGTAGCGCATATTCGACGCGCCCGCGACCAGCGGCGCGTAGGTCCGCACGATCGGCACGAATCGCGCCAGGAAGATGGTGATGGGGCCGTGCTTCTCGAAGAACGCATGCGATTCGTCGAGGTAGCGCTTCTTGAAGATCTTGGCGTCGTCGTTCTTGAACAGTCGCTCTCCGCCGTTCTTACCGATCGCATAGCCGACCTGGTCGCCGAGCACTGCAGCCAGGGGAATGAGGACCATCAGCAACCACAGCGGGGCGAACGGCGGCACCTCTTCGGAGCCGCCTGCGGCGACCAGGCCCGCGGTGAAGAGCAGCGAATCGCCGGGCAACAGCGGAAACAGCAGGCCCGATTCGATGAACACGACCAGCAGCAAGCCGGCAAGCGTCCACGTGCCGAATGAATTCAGCAGGTTGACCGGTTCGAGAAAGCCGGGAAGCAGCGCCAAATAGGTCACCGTTTCCGGGGATGCCAGGACCGTCACGGCGACCAGACTACCGGCGTGTTGCAGACAGGGAGACCTGAGAGGCGCCGGGGTCTACGATTCGGATGACAGGGGCAAACGACTTGGAACAGGGCCAGTCGGCCCAAAGATCGCATTCGAGAGGTAGGACAACATGCCCATCGCTACTCCCGAGATCTACGCCGAGATGCTGAGCCGCGCCAAGGACCATTCGTTCGCGTTCCCGGCCATCAACTGCACCTCGTCGGAGACGGTGAACGCAGCGATCAAAGGCTTCGCCGACGCAGGTAGCGACGGGATTATCCAGTTTTCGACAGGCGGCGCGGAGTTCGCTTCCGGCCTCGGCGTCAAGGACATGGTGACCGGTGCGGTGGCGCTGGCGGAGTTCGCTCACGTGATCGCCGACAGGTACCCGATCACGGTCGCGCTGCACACCGACCACTGCCCCAAGGACAAGCTCGATACCTACGTCCGGCCGCTGTTGGCGATCTCACAAAAGCGGGTGGACGAGGGGAAGAACCCACTGTTCCAGTCGCACATGTGGGACGGCTCGGCGGTGCCCATCGACGAGAACCTGGCGATCGCTCAGGAACTGCTGAAGGCGGCGGCGGCGGCCAAGATCATCCTCGAGGTCGAGATCGGTGTCGTCGGCGGTGAGGAGGACGGCGTCGAGGCCGAGATCAACGACAAGCTCTACACCTCGTCGGAGGACTTCGAGAAGACGATCGAGGCCCTGGGTATTGGTGAGCAGGGCAAGTATCTGCTCGCGGCGACGTTCGGCAATGTCCACGGCGTGTACAAGCCGGGCAACGTGGTGCTCAAGCCGGAGGTGCTGGCCGAGGGGCAGAAGGTGGCGGTGGCCAAGCTGGGTCTCGCCGCGGAGTCCAAGCCCTTCGACTTCGTGTTCCACGGCGGGTCGGGCTCGCTGAAGTCGGAGATCGAGGACTCCTTGAAGTACGGCGTCGTCAAGATGAACGTCGACACCGACACCCAGTACGCGTTCACCCGCCCGATCGCCGGGCACATGTTCGCCAACTACGACGGTGTGCTCAAGATCGACGGCGAGGTCGGCAACAAGAAGGCCTACGACCCGCGCGTCTACATGAAGAAGGCCGAGGCGTCGATGAGCGAGCGCATCATCGAGGCCTGCAACGACCTGCACAGCGCGGGCCGGAGCGTGTCAGCCGGCTGACCCAGGCACTCTTCTGCGCCGAACTCCACGTTTTGCAGCCGAAGTGCGAGTGGGTCGCTGCAAAACGTGGATTTCGGCGCGGGCCCGCGGGGACGCAGCGGGCCCGCGGGGACTGCGGGGTGAGGGGCCGCCGCGGGGTGAGGGGCCTACTGTGCGCCCCGCCGCTACTGGGGGGCCTGGCAGATCTTCCACTGCTCGTCGCGGAACTCCAGGTCGAAGCTGCGGGTGGACCTGGTCTGCGGTGCGTATGCCATGAAGGTGGTGACGTTGGCCTCGGCGTGGTCGCCGTTGATCACCACCTGATCGATGCTGGCCACCACCGGATACTGTTTGGCCGCGGCCACCCTGGCGTGGGTTTCCTCCCATGCCTCGTCGTCGTATCGGACGTAGCTGTCCCTGGTGGCACCGCAGGTGATGGTGCGCAGCGTCGCCAGGTCGCCGTTCTGGATGGCGACGTCGAAGTTCTGGATCGTGGTGCGGACCTGATCCTCCTGCGACGCCCGTGAGTCCGAACCCCGGGTCAACAACACCAACGCCAGCACGGCGATGGCCACCAGCGCCGCGATGACAAGGACGACCGCGATCACCCAACCCCAGCTACGGCGTGGCGCCTGCGCGTCATCCCTGGGTGGAATGTGCTGTGGCGCCGCCACTTTCTGTGGATTGAACGGTTCGGTCGCCGCGCCGGCGGCCGCAGCTCCCGCGGGTGCGTCCGCTACCGCGAAGACCTCGGTGGCCGGGTCCGGCGGCGGAGTGCCGATCTTCTGCGTCGAACCGTCGAAGCCTGACGGGGCGGTGAATCGGCGCTCGGCCGGCTGCGGATCTGCCGGCCCTGTGGGCGGCGCAAACACCTCCGTCTCGGCGTCGGGCGCGTCGCGCAGTTCGGCGGGTCCCGCCGGGCCGGTCGGTTCGGCCTGCTCGCCGGAGGCTGCGGCGCGTTCGGCGCCCTCCGATGGCTGGTTTTCCTGGTCTGGCCCCGATGGGTTCGACATCCGTGCTGTGGTCCTCCCGTACGACGCTACCGATGGAGCCTATCGAGGTATGCCAGGCGGTGCCGCGGGCCCGCCGGTTGAGGCCGCCGGGGACACGGCACAATGACCACATGATGCGCATGGGTGATCTCCTGGGACCGGAGCCGGTGCTGCTGCCCGGCGACAGCGAAGCCGAGGAGGATCTGCTGGCCGGCGAGAACCCCGCGATCGTCGCCGCGGCGCATCCGTCCGCGTCGGTCGCCTGGGCCGCGCTGGCGGAGCAGGCCCTCGACGACGACAAGGCGATCACCGCGTACGCCTACGCCCGCACCGGCTATCACCGCGGCCTCGACCAGCTGCGCCGCAACGGGTGGAAGGGCTTCGGCCCGGTTCCCTATCGCCACGAACCCAACCAGGGTTTCCTGCGCTGCGTTGCCGCCCTGGCGCGCGCGGCGGATTCGATCGGCGAGACCGACGAGAACCAGCGCTGCCTGGATCTGCTCGACGACTGCGATCCCTCGGCCCGCGCCGAACTCGGCCTCGACTGACGCCGGGCTACCACTTCGCGGCGCAGCCGCAGTCCCGCCCGCCTTCTGGGGTTTCCACCTGAACGGTGGCGTGGTCGAGTCCGCGGGCGATCAGCACCGCCCTGGCGTCGCCGAGCACGCGCGCCGAGTCCGCCTTGCTGGTCAGGTGTGCGGTGACCATGTCCTTGCCCGGCACCAGGGTCCAGACGTGCAGGTCGTGGACCTCGGTGACGCCATCCACCGAGGACAGAGCATCGCGGAGTTCCTCCACGTCGATGTGACTCGGCGACGATTCCGACAGGATTCGCAGCGCCGCGCGGGCCAGGGCGATGGCGCGGGGTAGCACCCACAGCGCGACCAGCACGGCCACCACGACGTCGGCATACGGCCAGCTCGTCGTCACCGTGACGATGCCGGCGATCAGCACACCGATGCTGCCTACGGTGTCGGCGACGACTTCCATGTATGCGCCCTTCACCGCCAGGCTCTGCTCAGAGTGCGACCGCAGCAGCAGGACGACGACGAGGTTGGCCAGCAGGCCCGCCAGGGCGACGACGATCATCGGGACGCCGGGGACCTCGGGCGCGTTGCCCAGGCGCTCGAACGCCTCGTAGAGGATGAACACCGCAACGCCCAGCAGCAACACGGCGTTGGCCACCGCGGTGAACACCTCGGCCCGGTGCCAACCGTAGGTCCTGGCCGGCGACGAGCTGCCGCGCCGGGCGATCAGCACGGCCGTCAGTCCCATGAACATCGCGACCAGGTCGGTCAGCATGTGTCCCGCGTCGGCCAGCAGCGCGATCGAGTCGATCATCAACGCCGTCGTGAGTTCGACGACGAAGAACACCGAGAGGATCGCCGCAGCGAAGATCATCCGGCTCACGCGGGCGTCCGCATGGCCGTGATCGTGTCCCGCACCCATGCCAGCAATATATGCGTAAAAGCGCATATGTGGCAAGCAGCCCGGGTTGCGGCGGACAACCCGCCTAGAACCAGGCCGACCAGAACCGGGTCAGCTGGCCGCCCGTCCCCACCAGCCAGGGTGGCGTTCCGGCGAGGTCGACGAACCAGAACACGATGTCGAAGAACCACCGGTTGCCGGCGGGCGACAGCAGCAGGAGCAGCAGCACGAAGAACGCCCACTGTTTGGCGGGTTGCAGGGCGCGCTGCGTCTGCGGGCTCAGATGCGGTTCCAGCGCGCCGTACCCGTCTAACCCGGGAATGGGCAGCAGATTCAGGACGAGCGCCGTCACCTGCAGAAAACCCAGGAACGCCATGCCCGCCCAGAACACCGTGTGCGCCGGGTCGTAGAACAGCCGCGTCAGGCCGAGGATCAGCGCGGCGAGCGTCGCATTGGCGGCGGGCCCGGCCAGGCTGACCAGCGTCCGCTGCCTCGCTGTCATGAACGTCGTACGCAGGTAGACGGCGCCGCCGGGAAAGCCGATGCCGCCGAGCGCGATGAACAGCACCGGCAGGCCCAGCGACAGCATCGGGTGCGAGTACTTCAGCGGGTTCAGCGTCAGGTACCCGCGCATCTCGACGTCGCGATCCCCGAACCGCCACGCCGTGACCGCGTGACCGAACTCGTGGAGGCTCAGCGACACCAACCAGCCGAAGACGACGAAGGTGAACACCCCGACGTAGGCCAACGGCCGGATATCCGCCGCCGACATCCAGGCCAGCACACCGCCGGCCGCGGTGATCGCGACGGCCAGGAGAAAGACCGGGCTCGGCCGCACCGATTGGCGCGGCGGACGGATGCTCACCCGACGAAGGTAGCTCAGGACGGGTCTTACGAGCCCTTACGCGTCCTTACGACAGGCCCGTAGGAAGACCCCGCGAAACTCTACGAAACCCTGAGCCAGCCCTCGATGTGCCGGTAGAACGTGGAGCGCCGTACCGGCCTGGGTGCCGTGCGACCGTCGCGGACGACCATTGCCCCCGTCGTGCCGAGCTGTGCGGCGCGCCCGGTCACCCAGCGCGCCGGACGTCCGCGTCCGGACAGCACCGTGGCACGCAGCCCGGGCATCGACGGCGTCGGCTCGACGCGTACACCGGGCACGTCGCCATCGAAGAGCACGGTGTCGTCGACCACCGCCTCACCGTGCAGGCCGCCCGCCCCCGGTGGGCCGGTCCATTCCGCACGGCCGACGATCACCGTGCCCGTCTCGTCGCGGATGAGCGGAACACGGCGCGCCCGCCCCGTGCGGGCCCGGCGAGCCGAGAGCCACCCACGCGCCTGGCCGACCTCCACGTCGAGTCGTTCGGTGCGCATCAGGCGGGTCAGGACGTCGGCCAGATCGGCATCACCGCCGACCACGATCAGCCGGCTGACACGCTCGGCGGCCGCATCGATGTCCGGTGGCCCTGCGACGGCCACGGTGCGCAGCGCACGCAGCGACCGGGGGATGCGCCTGCCGCCGAACGACAACACCGCGGTGCCGTCTCTCTTGTGGCCGTCAGCCATGCCGTCGCCGGCCTGTTCGGCGCGTCCGCGGGTGGTCAAGACAACTCCTGGATGCTGCTGGGATAGGGTGTGTCACCGGCTGCACACACTAACGAGCGCAGTATGAGCAGGAGATAGCGGGAGACAGCGCCATGCCGGCAATCGTCCTCATCGGCGCCCAGTGGGGCGACGAGGGCAAGGGAAAGGCGACCGACCTGCTCGGTGGCCGGGTCCAGTGGGTCGTGCGCTATCAGGGCGGTAACAACGCCGGGCACACGGTAGTCCTCCCGACCGGCGAGAACTTCGCCCTGCATCTGATCCCGTCGGGCATCCTCACCCCCGGCGTCACCAACGTCATCGGCAACGGTGTGGTGGTCGACCCCGGGGTGCTGCTCACCGAGCTCAAGGGCCTCGAGGACCGCGGCGTCGACACCGGCCGGCTGTTGATCTCGGCGGATGCCCACCTGCTGATGCCCTACCACGTGGCCATCGACAAGGTGACCGAGCGTTACATGGGCAACAAGAAGATCGGTACCACCGGCCGCGGAATCGGCCCCTGCTACCAGGACAAGATCGCCCGCATCGGCATCCGCGTCGCCGATGTGCTCGACGCCGAGTTGCTGGCCGAAAAGATCACGGCCGCACTGGAATTCAAGAACCAGGTGCTGGTCAAGATCTACAACCGCAAGGCGCTGGATCCGGCGGAGGTGGTGGAGAACCTGCTGACGCAGGCCGAGGGCTTCCGCCATCGCATCGCCGACGCCCGGCTGCTTCTCAACGCCGCCCTCGAACACGGCGAGACGGTGCTGCTGGAGGGATCGCAGGGCACGCTGCTCGACGTCGATCACGGCACCTATCCGTTTGTCACGTCCTCGAACCCGACCGCGGGTGGCGCCGCCGTCGGCTCCGGCATCGGCCCGACCCGCATCACCACGGTGCTCGGAATCCTCAAGGCGTACACCACCCGGGTGGGTTCGGGTCCGTTCCCCACCGAGCTGTTCGACGAGAACGGCGAGTACCTGGCCAAGACGGGTGGCGAGATCGGTGTGACGACGGGCCGCCGCCGCCGGTGCGGTTGGTTCGACGCCGTCATAGCCCGCTACGCGACCCGGGTCAACGGCATCACCGACTATTTCCTGACGAAGCTCGATGTATTGTCCAGCCTGGAGACCGTGCCGGTGTGCGTGGGCTACACGGTGGGCGGCAAGCGCACCGACGAGATGCCGATGACTCAGTCCGACATCGCCCGCGCCGAGCCGATCTACGAGGAGTTGCCCGGCTGGTGGGAGGACATCTCCGCGGCCCGACAGTTCACCGACCTGCCCGCCAAGGCGCGGGACTATGTGCTGCGGCTCGAAGAGCTTGCCGGAGCGTATGTTTCGTGCATCGGGGTGGGTCCCGGCCGTGATCAGACGATCGTGCGCCGCGACATCCTGGCAAGTCCGCGATGAGCGCTTGCGCGAAGAGCAGAAGGCACCGATGAGCGACCCGCACCTCGTCGATCCCGAATACGACCACCACGGCGGCTTCCCGAATTTCGAACTGGCCCACCCCGGACCGGGTTTCGCCCGCTTCCTGACCGCGATCCGCCGGGCACAGGATCTGGCGGTTTCGGCCGATCCCGACGGCGACATCTGGGACGAAGCCGCCGAGCGCGCCGAAGAACTGGTCAAGCTCCTCGATCCGTACGAAGCCGCCGAGGGCGTCGGGCCGGCCAACCGCACCCTGGATCTGCCCGGCGCGGGCAGCCTGCTGCAGGCGCCGTGGACGGTGGTGACGTTCGGCCCTGACGGAGTCGAGTTGTCGGTGCGGTTCAGCCGGTTTCACGTCGGCGGCAATTACGCGGTGCACGGCGGTGTGCTGCCGCTGCTGTTCGATTCGGTGTTCGGCATGGTGATCCACGCCGCGGGCAGGCCGATCAGCCGCACCGCGTTCCTGCATGTGGATTACCGCCGGGTCACACCCATCGACACCCCGCTGTCGGCCCGTGGCTGGGTATCCGGCGTCGAGGGGCGCAAGGCGTTCGTCAACGCCGAGTTGCGCGACCCCGACGGCAATCTGCTGGCCGAAAGCCATGGCCTCATGGTGCGCCTGCTGCCCGGGCAGCCCTAGCCGTGTGACGATGACGGCGTGGTCGACCGTCACCTTCGCCGCTTGTCGACTCCGCGCGCCGCGGCTGTGGCCGGAGTGCTATTCGCCCTCCTATTCGGTGCGGCGCTGATCCTGATCCGCACCGCCCTGCCCGAAGGCGCCGAACCCGGCTCCCAGTGGATCGACGGCGCCAGTGGCCGACTGCGGGTGTCCGCGGTGCTGATGCCGTTCGCCGGCATCTCGTTCCTGTGGTTCATCGGGGTGGTTCGCGACGGCTTCGGCCGATTCGAAGACAAGTTCTTCTCGTCGGTGTTCTTCGGCAGTGGGCTCCTGTTCCTGGCGATGATGTTCACGACGTCGGCCGTCGGCGCCGGAATGATCGCCAGCAGGGCGGGGATGCGGGATGTCACGGCCGCTTCGGACGTCGCGACCTTCGGTCAGATGCTGCTGCTGGCGCTGAGCAAAACGTACGGCTTGCGAATGGCCGCAGTCTTCATGATGTCGCTGGCCACCATCTGGCTGAGGACCGGCCTCATGCCGCGCTGGCTGGTGGTTGTCACTTACCTTGTGGCGGTGGGCCTTCTGCTGGCCAGTGACATCAGCATGTGGCTCGTACTGGCCTTCCCGATCTGGGTGCTGGTGGTAAGCCTCCTGTTGCTGGCGCGCGCCGGGATCATCGACCTGCGCCGCGACGATGACGAAACCTGAGGCCGGCTGACCATTGGAATCGTCACCCGCTGCGCGTTGGGACGGCTCACAATCAACGCAGCGGATCGTGTACGAACGTCCGGCGGCGAGAGGATCCACGGTGCCCATCTCCGAGGCAGAAGTGGTGATTCCGCGACCTGTGACGACCGTGTGGGAGTTCTGCACGGACGCGGCGAACGCGGCGACGTATCTGCCGGGCACAGTGGAGGTGCAACAGCTCACCGACGGCCCACTGGCGGTGGGCACCGTCTGGAGTGGCCGGTCGCGGTTTCTCGGGCCAGTGATCTCGTGGACCGGCAGCTTCACCCACGTCGCGGAAATGCGGAAGACGGTGTTCCGCTCGACCGATGCCCCGTTCTGGTTCACGAGCATCGCCAGTTACGCCGAACACGAGGACGGCACCCGGATGTCGCTCCGCATCGAGACCGAGGCCGGGCTCGGCGGACTGTTCGGCAGGCTGGCCGACCCCATCGTGGAGAAGGCGTATGGGAGGGTGATGCAGGTCGGGCTGGAAAACCTGGTCGTCGTTCTGACAGTCCAGTGATCGGGTCGGGGACCGCCGCTATCAGGCGCCGAAGCTGAGCGCACCGGACGGACACACCCGCACCGCGTTACGTACCCGGACCTCCTCGGCGTGCGGGACCTCGTCGACGAGAACCAGCACGATCCCGTCGTCGTCCTGATCGAACACCGCCTCGGCGGTCATCACGCACATCCCGGCGCCGATGCACACCTCCCGGTCGGCGACGACCCTCACCACGTCACCGCCAGGGACCGCAGGCCGTAGATGAAGTGGAATGACCGGAACTCCACCTCTTCGAACGGCTCGGCCAGCGCCAAGCTCGGGAATCGTTGCAGCAGAGCGGGAAACGCGATCCGCATCTCCATCCGTGCCAGCGGTGCGCCCAGGCAGTGATGTACGCCGTGTCCGAAGGCCAGATGGCCCGGTGCGCCGCGGCGGATGTCGAACACCTCCGGCGCCTCGACGAAGTCGGGATCCCGGTTGCCCGACGGCAGGGACACGAAAACCAGCCGGCCCGCCGGAATCGGTACCCCGGCGACCTCGACGTCGGCCGTCGTGATCCGCGGAATCGCGCTGTGCACAATGGAAAGCCAACGCAGCATCTCCTCGATCGCGGGTCCGACCGCGGCCGGATCGTCACGCACCGCGGCGAGTTGCCCGGGGTGGCGTAGCAGCGCGAGGGTGCCGAGTCCGAGCATGTTCGACGTGGTCTCGTGACCGGCGACCAGCAACAGGTTGGCGATCCCGACCAGCTCGTCGTCGGTCAACTCGTCGCCGTGTTCGCGGATCAGCATGCCGAGGATGTCGTCGTCCGGGGACAGCCGCGCGCGTTCGACCAGCGAGTGCATGTACACCCTGCCCTGCCGCTGCAGCTCGATGCGCTCGTCGATCGGGTTCGACAGATCGAGCTGGCGGGCGGTGCGGCGCTGGAAATCGTCCCGGTCGGAATACGGGACCCCGAGCAATTCACAGATCACCAGCGATGGGATCGGAAGCGCGAAGCCGCTGACGAGATCGGCCGGTGGTCCGGCGTGTTGCAGCGCGTCGAGGTGCTGGTCGACGATCTCGACGATGCGTGGTTCGAGTCGCTTGATCCGGCGGATGGTGAACTCGGGTGTGAGCATGCGGCGCAACCGCTGGTGTTCCGGCGGATCGAGGCCCAGCAGGTTTCCCGCCCGTACGGTGGCCTGCTCCTCTTCGGTCTGCGACACCCCGGGCAGGACGAATCCCGGCGGCCGGGAGTTGGCGAAGTGCTCGTGATCGGCCAGCACCGCCTTGATGTCCTCGTAGCGCGTGACCAGGCAGACCTCCATGCCGAACGCGTTGACGACGGTCCGCACACCGGTGTTCTCGCGGATCTCGCGCAGTTCGGGAACCGGGTCGAATGTGTTGCGCCGCATGTGCAATGGCGGCAGTTCGCGTTCGGTTCGCTCGTTGTGCGGGTGCGCGGCGGGGGTCTGATTGCCGCGCTGCGCGGCGGGGGTCTGATCGCCGCGCTGCGAGGTATCTACCTGCGTCATGCTTCCGACGCTACCCGCGATTCACGGGCGGGCGGTCAGCCCGGGCCACCAGATCCGCGGTCCGGTCAGAGTGAACAGCGCCGGGATGATGACCGTGCGCACGACGAACGTGTCCAGCAGGATGCCGAGGCCGACGATTATGCCCAGCTGTGTCAGCACGATCAGCGGCAACACTCCGAGCACGCAGAAGACCGCGGCGAGCACCACGCCCGCGCTGGTGATCACGGCACCGGTCGCGGACACCGCACGCACGATGCCCTGCCGGGTGCCGTGGCGCGGCGTCTCCTCCCGGGCGCGGGTGACCAGGAAGATCGTGTAGTCGACGCCGAGCGCGACCAGGAACAGCAACGCGAACAGCGGTGTGGTTTCGTCCAAGGCGGGAAAACCGAACAGGTGGACGCTGGCCCAGCCGCCCACCCCGAGGGCGGCGACCGCGGACAGCATCGTCACCGCCACCAGGACCAGCGGTGCGAGCGCGGAGCGCAGCAACACGTAGAGCACGACGAGCACGACGGCCAGAATCGCCGGGAGCACCACGGCGCGGTCGCGCTCCGCGGCGGCCGCTGCATCGCGCCCCCGGGCGTCAGATCCGCCCACCAGCACCTCCTGATCGACCTGATGCAGCGAATGTCTCAGGGCATCAACGGTTTCGAACGCCTCGTCGGATCCCGGTGCGGCATCGAGGACGACCGACCATTGCGTCAGCCCGGCGGGAGAGCGGCCCACCGCTGCGGCGGACACGACCCCGGGTGTGGCGGTGATGGTGCGCTCGATCTGCTCGGCGCGATCCGAGTGGCCGATGACGCGGGCCGGGTCGGTCACACCGCCAGGGAAGTGCGCGGCCACGGTGCGGTAGCCGGTCACCGACTCGGCCTGTACCCGGAACTGTTCGGTTTGGGACAGCCCGATGGGCGTGCCCAGCAGCCCCGCGCACAGTATGGCAAGCCCCCCGACGGCGATCGCTGCGACCGGGCCGGGCCGGCGGGCGACGGCAGTGGCGACGCGGTGCCACGGACCGCTTTCGGTGAGGTCGCCGCCACCCACACGGGGGATGAACGGCCAGAACAACCGCCTGCCGCACACCGCCAGCAGTGGCGGCAGCACGAGCAGGGTGAACACGGCGGCCACGACGAGGCCGGACGCGGCCTGCACGCCAAGGCTGCGGGTGCTCGGTGCCGAGGCGAAGACCAGCGTCAGCAGGGCGAGCACCACCGTCGCGTTGCTTGCGAGGATCGCGGGCCTGGCCGCGCGCACCGCCACCTGCAGCGCAACGCGGTGATCGGCGGTGCGGGCCAATTCCTCGCGGTAGCGCGAGATCAGCAGCAGCGCGTAGTTGGTGCCGGCGCCGAAGACGAGCACGCTGGTGATGCCTGCGGTCGAACCGTCGGGCGAGAGCCCCGCCGCCGTCGCGATCGCCGTTCCTGAGACGGCGGCGACGCGGTCGGCGAACCCGATCACCGCCAGCGGGACCAGCCACAGCACCGGCGAACGGTAGGTGACGATGAGCAGCAGGGCGACCACCGTCGCCGTCACCGCCAGAAGTGTGACGTTCGCTCCGGCAAACGAATTCGCGATGTCGGCACCGAAGGCAGGCCCGCCCGTCACCTCGGCGCGCAGGTCGTCGGGCAAACCCTGCGTCGCGGCCGCGCGCACGGCCTTGACCTCATCGTTGAGTGCGAAGCCGGACAACGTGGCGCTCAGCGGCACGGTGGCGACCGCGGCCCTGCCGTCGGCGGACACCGCGCTGGGTGGCCCTGCCGGGGCGCCGCCCGTGGCGTCTGCTGATGCTCCGCCCGCGGAGGCGAGCATTCGCTGGCGCGCCTGATCCGTCGCGCCGACGTCGGCAGGGGTGAGCGCGGCGCCGTCGGTGCGGGTCACCACCAGGATCGCGGGCATTTGGTCGCCGCCAGGGAACTGGGTCCGCAGCGCATCGGCCCGAGCCGACTCGGCGCCGTCCGGCACGTTGACCGGGGATCGCTCACCGGATTCGCCTGTGGACACCATCGCGAGGAACAGTCCCGACACCGCGACGATGAACACCGCAAGCAGCAGCGACGCGCGACCGGTCATAGCGACAATCGTTTCAGAAAATTAATGGTTATTCGTGTTTAAGGGTAGCCCCGGTTGAGCGTCGCTTCCTCCAGGTCGAGACCATGCAGGAGCGAGCGCAGCGCCTCTTCATCGATATGCCCAGCGTCGCGTTCGCCGATGAACGCGTCACGTTCGGCGGCGAGCATCTCCAGCCTCAGCCGGCGAAACGCCGCGGGAGCGCTTTCGCCGACGTCCACCTCGTCGGGGTCGAGCTTGTCGGGGTCGAGTTTGTTGAGGGCGAAGCTGCGGCGCCGGTTGCTCCATGCGCGCAGCACCGCCGCGGCCTGCTCCTGCGCATCGGTCGCTTCTTCCGCCCGCTGCTCGGCCAGCAGTTCGTCGAGCCGGGCGGCGGCTGCGCGCGCTGCGCGTTCCTGCGCAGTGGCCACCGCCATGGCGTCGGCGCTCGCGTCCTCGACGTGCACTTTGAGGACCTTGATCACCCACGGCAGCGTCAGGCCGTGCAGCAGCAGCGCCCCGATGACCACCACGCACGGGAGGAACACCAGTTGCGGTCGGCCCGGGAACGGATCGCCGGACAACGTGGTGAGGGGGACGGCGAACGCCGCGGCCAGCGACACCACCCCGCGCATCCCGCCCACGCGACGACGAACAGGTACGACGGCTTGGGTGCCGGTCCACGCGCCCGGGTAGGCGGCGACACCAGCCTCGGTAGGTAGGCGACCAGGTAGATCCAGGCCACGCGCACCACGACGACCGTCGCGAGCACCGCCACGGACGACAGGACGATCGCCGACGCGTGGATCCCGGCCATTTCACGCACGACGCTGGCAATTGCAGGCCGATCAGCAGGAAGGCGAACGACACGAGCACGACCTGCAGCGACTTCCACACGGCCAAGTCCTGCAGGTGTGTCGCATAGCCGGCGTGGATGGATCGCTGGCCGGAAATCAGGGCGGCGGTGACCACGGCCAGCACAACCGAGCCGTGGACGGACTCGGCGATCAGGTAGATGAAGAACGGCGCCAGCAGGCCGATGGCACTCTCGACCAACGGGTCGTCGAGACGCGACCGGATGACGACGATGACCATGCCGAGCGGCCGGCCGACTGCGATACCGCCCGCCATCGCGAGCGCGAACGTTCCGATGCCGCCGCCCCAGCTCGTGGCGGCACCGATCGCCGCCGCCAGCGACACCTTGTAGGCAGTGAGCGCCGTCGCGTCGTTGAGCAGGCTCTCCCCGCCGAGCAGGGTCATCAGACGCCGCGGCAACCTCAGGCGTCTGCCGACGGCGGTCGCCGACACCGCGTCGGGTGGTGCGACTATCGCGCCGAGGACCAGCGCGGCGGCGATGGTGAACTCCCCACCGCCTGCCGTCCGCGTTGCGGCACTCCCGGGGGCCGGGTGCCGGATCTATCCTTGTTCAGCATGCCGAGGAGATCACGGCGCCGTGAGACCCGCACCCCGCCTGCGCCGGTGACGCATGACTATCTGGCAGTCTGGACGGGCGATGAGTAAGACGACTGACGGCGAGATCGACGCCGGGCTTGCGGGTGAGCCCGAGCCGGATGCCCCGACGACTGCACCGGTTGTCGGGGCGGCCGCCGCGGAGGAACCCGGCACCGCGGACGCGACGGCCGAGGTTGCGGATGCCCAGAACGCTGTGGTCGCTGAGGACACCCTGGTGGCAGTGGACAGCGTGACAGGGGACAGCGTGACGGGGGACAGCGTCGCGGGAGACACGGGCGATCCTGACGATTCCGGCCAGGACGCGACCGACCCGACGCTGGCCGCCGTGCGGATCCCCGATGCGACCCGTGCCGACCGCAGGACAACCGTCATGCTGCTGGGCGCCGGTGAGCTGAGCTGCGAGCTCGCACTGGCCTTCCAGCGGTTGGGCGCCGAGGTCATCGCCGTCGACCGCTACGCCGACGCCCCCGCGCTGAAGGTGGCCGACCGCTGCGCCGTCGTCAAGATGAACGACGCCGAGGAACTGACGACGCTGATCGACCGCGAGGACCCGCGCTATGTCGTGGCCGAATCCGGCGTGATCGCCGCCGACGCGCTGATCGCGGTGGCCGAGCGCGGCTCCGTCGAGGTCGTGCCGACGCCGCGCAGCACCCGGCTCGGCGTCGACCGCGAAGGGCTGCGCAGGCTGGCCTCCGATGAACTCGGCCTGCCGACCGCACCGTTCTGGTTCGCCGGGTCGGTCGAGGAGCTGGCAGCGGTCGCCCGCCACGTCGGCTTTCCGCTGATCGTCAAACCGGTCGCCGGGGCGCCGGGCGAGGGGCAGTCGGTGCTGCTGCGCCCCGATGACGTCGAGCCGGCCTGGCAGCGTGCGATCGCCGCGGGCCGGCTGCCGATAAACCGAGTGATGGCCGAGACCATCGTCGAGGTCGACCACGAGGTCACGCTGCTGACCATCCGCACCACCGGCCCGACCGGGCCGATGCTGCACTTCTGCGAACCGATCGGCCACCGTCAGGTCGACGGCGACGTGCTGGAGGCCTGGCAGCCGCTGCAGATGGCGCCCGCGGCCCTGGACGCCGCGAGGTCCATCGCCGCGCGCATCGTCAACTCGATGGGTGGGCGCGGTGTGTTCGCGGTGGAGCTGCTCGTCCGCGGCGACGAGGTCTATTTCTCCGACGTACGGGCGCGTCCGCAGGACAGCGGCCTGGTCACGCTGCGCTCACAACGCCTGTCGGTGTTCGAACTACACGCCAGGGCCATCCTCGGCCTGGGCGTGGACACCATCATGATCTCGCCGGGTGCGGCGGAGATCAGGTACGGCGGCACCGACACCGGCGATCGCGCTGGCGCCGGCGACCTCAACGCGGTGCTCGCCGAGGCGCTGGCCACCCAGGAAAGCGACGTCCGGCTGTTCACCCGTCCCGACGAAACCGATGCCAGGCACCGGCTCGCCGTCGCACTGGCGACCGCGCCCGACATCATCGTCGCGCGGGACAGGGCCCGCCGGGTCGGCGCCGAACTGCGCAAGCTCTGGTAGTCGTGACCGACCAGCGCGGACCGGCCGACCCGACGGACCGGCCAACCATGGCCCCCTTCCTGGCCGCGTTGGCCGTCATTACGGTCGTCGTGATCGGAATCGTGTTGTTCAACGTCCTCGGCGGTGACGGCCTGTCCGAGCAAGAGCGGGTCGGGCGCGCCGCGGTCGGCCAGAACGATGCGCTGCAGCGGCGGGACTTCACCGACTTCGGTGTCTACACCTGCCGCGACCAACTCGGCGACAAGGCGGATTTCCTTTCGCGACAAGAGGAATCGGTCGATCGGCACGGTGCCCGCTACGTCGACGACGTCGCCGATGTGGTGATCGACGGCGACCGGGCCTCCGCCACCGTCACCTACCATTTCGACAAGACCCCCGACACCAAAACCGGTGTCCCCACGTCGTTTGTGCGCGAGGACGGTGCATGGAAGGTCTGTTCGACCGAGCCCAGCTAGGTATGGGAGACTCACCGCCGTGAGCTATGCCGGAGATGTGACGCCGGAGCAGGCGTGGAAGGTGCTCAGCGACAACCCCGAGGCCGTCCTCGTCGACTGTCGTACGGACGCCGAATGGCGCTTCGTCGGCGTTCCCGACCTCTCGCCGCTCGACCGCGACGTGGTGTTCGTGGAGTGGAATCGCACGGACGGCACCCGTAACCAGGACTTCGTCGCCGAGCTGAACGCCGCCGGGGTCACCCCCGCCGATCGGCCGGTGCTGTTCCTGTGCCGCTCCGGCAACCGCTCGATCCCCGCCGCCGAAACCGCCACCGCGGCGGGCATCGCTCCCTCCTACAACGTCCTCGAGGGTTTCGAAGGCGGCCTGGACGGGGATAAGCACCGCGGCGGAACCGGATGGAAGGCCGTCGGCCTGCCCTGGAAACAGTCATGACCGGCCCCGCTGGGGACGACGTTCCCTCCGTCCGGGTGCCCACGCCCCTACCCGACGGCGTCAGCCAGGCCACCATCGGAGTGCGCGGCGGACTGCTGCGGTCCGGCTTCGAAGAGACCGCCGAGGGAATGTTCCTGACGTCGGGCTACGTCTACCCGTCGGCGGCCGACGCAGAGAAGGCTTTCACCGGGGAGATCGACCGCTACGTCTACTCGCGGTACGGCAACCCGACTGTGTCGATGTTCGAGGAGCGGCTGCGGCTGATCGAGGGTGCGCCGGCCGCGTTCGGCACCGCCAGCGGCATGGCGGCGGTGTTCACCTCGCTGGGCGCCCTGCTGCGCGCCGGTGACCGGTTGGTCGCCGCGCGCAGCCTGTTCGGGTCGTGCTTCGTGGTGTGCAGCGAGATCCTGCCGCGCTGGGGTGTGGAGACCGTGTTCGTGGACGGGGACGACCTCGCGCAGTGGGAAGCGGCGCTCTCCGTGCCCGCGCAGGCCGTGTTTTTCGAGACGCCATCCAACCCGATGCAATCGTTGGTCGATATCGCCGCGGTATGCGACATGGCGCATACGGCCGGCGCAAAAGTGGTGCTGGACAACGTTTTTGCTACACCACTGCTGCAGCAAGGGTTCCCGCTCGGGGTCGATGTGGTGGTGTACTCGGGCACCAAACACATCGACGGGCAGGGCCGCGTGCTCGGGGGGGCGATCCTCGGTGACAAGGAGTACATCGACGGACCCGTGCAGCAGCTCATGCGGCACACCGGTCCGGCGCTCAGCCCGTTCAACGCATGGACGTTGCTCAAGGGGCTGGAGACGATGGCGGTGCGGGTGAATTACAGCAACGCCTCGGCTCAGCGGATCGCCGAGTTCCTCGAAGCCCATCCGGCGGTGCGCTGGGTGCGCTACCCGTTCCTGGAGTCCCATCCGCAATACGACCTGGCCAAACGGCAGATGACCGGTGGCGGCACGGTCGTCACGTTCGAGCTGGACGCGCCGGAAGGCCACGGAAAGCAACGGGCGTTCGAGGTGCTCGACAAGACCCGGCTGATCGACATCTCCAACAATCTCGGGGACGCCAAGTCGCTGATCACCCATCCCGCCACCACCACGCACCGCGCGATGGGGCCGGAGGGCCGGGCAGCGATCGGTCTGGGCGACGGGGTGGTGCGGATCTCGGTCGGTCTGGAGGGCACCGACGACCTGATCGCCGACCTGGATCGCGCGCTGGCCTGACCTCTGCGGGATCCACATTTTGCAGCGCGCGACTCGGGATTTGCCTGCAAAAGGTGGGTCTCGCGTAACGGCCCACTTTCAAATCAGCGCGAGCAGAAGTGCGCTCACGGAATGCGCCGGTGCTCGCTGCGTTAGAAAGTGAGTGATGTCCGTGCCTGCGCTGAATCAACTGCGTTTCGTAGCGGTGACGCAGGCCGACCCGCTGGCCCAGCCGCTGCTGGAGGAACTGGCCGTCGAATACGCCCAGCGTTACCGGGGCAGCCATGACGCAATCCTGACCTGGCTTCGTGGCTATCCCGCGGAGGAGTTCGCCGCGCCGGGAGGTGGCCTGATCATCGGGCTGATCGGCGACGACCCGGTCACCGGCGGTGCGTTCCGCCGCTTCGACGCCGAAACCGCAGAGCTCAAACGCATCTGGACCGACAGCAGGCACCGGCGACGCGGCCACGCGAAGGCGCTACTGAACCAGCTCGAAGGGATCATCCGGTCGCTCGGCTATCGGTATGTGTATCTGAGCACCGGGGATCGCCAGCCCGAGGCCGAGGCCCTGTACCTGTCGGCCGGTTACCAGCGCCTCGACGAGCCGCTGCCCGCCGAGCGGGAGGTCTATCCCGTCGCATTCCGGAAGGCGCTGATATGAGCGGGCCGCGCATGCACCTCGGCGTCGCACTCGACGGCTACGGCTGGGACCCGCAGGCGTGGCGGCTGACCGGGGATTCCGGGCCGGTGACCAGCGGCCGGTACTGGGCCGGATTGGCGGCCACCGCCGAGCGCGGTCTGGTGGACTTCCTGACCATCGACGACACCCTGATGGCGCAATCCGGGCGGCGGGAACGGATCGACCCCGGCCGGCTGGCCGGTCGCCCCGACGCCGTCCTGGTCGCGGCCCGGGTGGCGCCGGTGACGCGGCACATCGGACTGATACCCGTGGCCACTGTCACCCACACCGAACCGTTCCACGTCTCCAAAGCCATTGCCACACTCGACTTCGTGTCGCGGGGGCGGGCGGGCTGGCAGCCCCGGGTGAGCCCGACCGCCCACGAGGCCGCCCTGTTCGGGCGGCGGCCGCTCGAGTCGCTCAAGGCTGACGCCCTGTTCGACGAGGCCGGTGAGGCCGTCGACGTGGTGCGCAGGCTGTGGGACTCGTGGGAGGACGACGCGGTCATCCGCGACCAGGCAACCGCACGGTACATCGACCGGGACAAGCTGCACTACATCGACTTCACCGGCAAGTACTTCTCCGTGAAGGGACCCTCGATCACGCCGCGCCCGCCGCAGGGACAGCCGGTGGTCGCCGCGCTCGCCCACAACCAGCGCGTCTACGAATTCGCCGCTCGGCATGCCGATCTGGTGTTCGTCACGCCGACCGACGACGATTCGGTCCGCACCATTCTCGGGCAGGTCGCCGGCGTGGGCGGGGCTCACCTGAAGGTGTATGCCGACGTCGTCGTCGCATTGGGCCGATCCGCCGACTTGCGCTCCGATGCGCTCGTATTCGACGGCACCCCAACCGAACTCGTCGATCTGCTGCTGCGCTGGCACGAGCTGGGGGTCGACGGGGTGCGGCTGCGGCCCGCCGTGAACGCCACCGACCTGCCCGCCATTGTCGACGAGGTCGTGCCGTTGCTGCAGAAAGCGGGCCGATATCCCGATACCTACCGCGACGGCGATACATTGCGCGGGCGGCTCGGGCTGCCCGCCGCCCAAAACCGCTACGCGAAGGTGTCGCCCTCATGACCGTTCCGCTGTCGATCCTCGACCTCGCACCGATCAGTGAAGGCGCCGACGCGGCGTCCGCCCTGCGCAACACCGTCGACCTCGCCCAGCACGCCGAACTGTGGGGATACAAGCGGTACTGGATAGCCGAACACCACTTCGTCGCGGTGGCCAGCTCCTCACCCGCGGTGCTGATCGGCCAGATCGCCGCCGCGACGAGCCGGATCCGGGTGGGTTCGGCCGCCGTACAACTCGGCTTCACCACCTCGGCGGCCGTCGCCGAGGCGTTCGGAACCCTCGCCGCATTCCACCCCGACCGGATCGACCTCGGACTCGGCCGATCGGGACAGCGCAGGGCGCAAGCCGCGCAGTCCCAGCCTGTCGCGCCGCCCGCCGCACCGCGGGACTGGCGTGACGTCGGCGGCGTGGTGGTGCCACCGCCGTTCGACGTCAGCGCGGTCATGCGCAGCCCCAAGATGCGCGCGACGCTGTCGGTGCTGCAGCAGCCGGGCGCGGTGGCGCCCGACTTCGCCGTACAGGTCGACGACATCCTGGCGATGTTCGGCGGCGACTTTCAGGCCGACGGCTTCGGCCTGCACGCAGTGCCCGGCGAGGGAGCCGGCCTGACACCGTGGATCTTCGGCAGCAGCAAGGGGGAGAGCGCGCTTGTCGCCGGTAGCAGGGGATTGCCGTTCGTGGCGAGTTACCACATCACCCCCGGAACCGCGCTGGAGGCGATCGAGGCCTACCGCGCCGCGTTCACCCCGTCCGACTACCTGCCGGAGCCCTATGTCGTGGTCTCGGCAGATGTGGTGGTCGCCGACGACACCGCCACGGCCCGTCACCTGGCGTCGAGCTACGGCCACTGGGTGCATGCCGTCCGCACCGGAGCCGGGGCCGTGCCCTACCCCGATCCCGACACCCGCCAGCCGCTGTCGGAGACGGAGCTCGGCGCTGTGAAGGACCGCACCGCAACGCAATTCGTCGGAGACCCGGATGAGGTGGCGCACCAGCTGGACACGTTGCGGCGGGTCGCCGGCGCCGACGAACTGGTGGTCACCTCGGTCACCCACCGGCATGCCGACCGGCTGCGCTCGCATGAACTCATCGCCAAGCGCTGGGGGTTGACCGGATGACCGTGCCGATCCGGGAAGGTGTGCACCGCAAGCCGATTCACCTTGCGGCGCACTTCCCCGGGGTGAACAACACCACGGTGTGGACCGACCCGGGGTCGGGCAGCCAGATCGACTTCGACTCGTTCGTGCACCTGGCCCGCACGGCCGAACGGGGCAGGTTCGACTTCTTCTTCCTCGCCGAGGGGTTGCGGCTGCGCGAACACATGGGGCGCATCCACGACCTCGACGTGGTGGGCCGGCCGGATACGTTCACCGTGCTCGCTGCGCTGGCGGCGGTCACCGACCGACTCGGACTGGTCGGCACCATCAACACGACGTTCAACGAACCCTTCGAGGTGGCACGGCAATTCGCCACCCTGGACCACCTGTCCGACGGGCGGGCCGGCTGGAACATGGTGACCTCATCGGATGCGTTCACCGGAGCCAACTTCCGGCGCGGCGGCTTTCTCGACCACGCCGACCGGTACCGTCGGGCCGAGGAGTTCCTCACCGTCGCGCGCCGGTTCTGGGACAGCTGGACACCCGGCGCCGTGGTGGCCGACCGGGACTCCGGCGTGTACGCCGACCCCGGCCGGATCCGGCGGGTCGAGCATCGCGGGCCGCAATTCGACGTCGCCGGTGTGGCGACGCTGCCCGCGGGTCCGCAGGGCCACCCGGTGTTGCTTCAGGCCGGCGACTCCGCCGAGGGGAGGGCGTTCGGCGCCGAGCACGCCGACGCGCTGTTCACGCTGCACACCGAGCTGGAGGCGGGCCGCCGCTACTACGCCGACGTCAAGTCGCGCGCTGTCGCCGCCGGGCGGAATCCCGACCGGCTCAAGGTGTTTCCCGCGGCCAGCGTGGTGCTGGGCGATACGCACGCCGAGGCGGCCGACCGGGCACGCCACATCCGCCACCAGCAGGTGAGTGGCCCGACCGCGATCGCCATGCTCGAACAGGTGTGGCAGCGTGACCTGTCCGGCTACGACCCGGACGGCCCGCTGCCCGAGATCGACCCCGCCGACGATCCGTCCGTCACCCGGGGCCGCGTCCGCCACGGCGATCCGAAGGAGCTCGCCGCGAACTGGCGGCGCCGGGCCGAGGAGCAGCAGCTCAGCATCCGTGAGCTGGTCATCGCGGTGACCACCCGCGAACAGTTCATCGGCACCGCAAGCCAGGTCGCCGACGACATCGACCTGCACGTGCAATCCGACGCGTGTGACGGGTTCATCCTGGTGCCGCACCTCACCCCGCACGGCTTGGACGATTTCGTCGATCAGGTGGTCCCGCTACTGCAGGAACGTGGCAGCTTTCGCGCCGAGTACTCCGGTGCGACACTGCGCGACCACCTCGGCTGACGGTCAATGCACCGCGCGGTAGGGCGCCGCGCCGGAAGTCATCGCGGCGGGGTGGCCGCCTCGACCGCCTCGCGGATCGACCCCCGCCACACCGGCCCGTGCCCCGGCAGCAGCACGTCGGTGTCGAGCATTCCCAGCGCGGCAAGACTGCGCACACACGCGGCCTGATCGTGGTTGAACAGCGACGCCAGCAATTGCGGGCCGGTGCGCGTCGACACCGGATGGCCGGTGACCAGCGCGTCACCGCTGACGAGGACGCCGTCCACCACGTACGAGCAGTGCCCCCCGGTGTGACCGGGCGTGGGTATCGGCATGGGTGCCCCCGGCAGCGTGGCCGCGATGTCGGCCGTCAGCGCCGCGGCGGTCGGGATACCCGCGTGGTCCAGGGCGCCCTTGCGCACGATCGCCAGCGTCCACGTCAGCCACCGGGGATTCCACGCGTGGGTCATCACACCAAGCGGCGACGCCTGCTCGAGATACTCACGCTTGGCGTGCCCGACCTCGGTCGCATGGCAATACACCGGTGTGCCATGGGTTTTCGCGAACCACACCGCCGAGCCGAGATGGTCCACATGCGCGTGGGTCAACAGGATCGCGGTCACGTCGGCGGGCCCCGCCCCGAGGCGGCGCAGCGACGCCAGCACATCGGCGCGGCTGCCGGGGAACCCGGAGTCGATGAGCAGCACACCGCCGTCGTCGGTGACCAACGTCCAGTTGACCAGGTCGGTACGCGCGAGATGGACCGTGTCGGTGATCCGGATGAGCTCTGGCCCGGTGGCAGCCATCCCGCGAGTCTAGGTTCCCCGCAGGAGTAGAAAAGAAGGCGTGGCTGAACTGAAACTGGGATACAAGGCGTCGGCGGAACAGTTCGCACCCCGCGAACTCGTGGAACTCGCGGTGGCGGCCGAGGAACACGGCATGGACAGTGCCACCGTCAGCGACCATTTTCAGCCGTGGCGCCACGAGGGCGGGCACGCGCCGTTCTCCCTGGCCTGGATGACGGCGGTGGGTGAACGCACGAACCGCATCGTGCTGGGCACCTCGGTGCTGACACCGACATTCCGCTACAACCCGGCCGTGATCGCGCAGTCGTTCGCCACCATGGGGTGCCTGTATCCCGGCCGCATCTTCCTCGGCGTCGGCACCGGGGAGGCGCTCAACGAGATCGCGACGGGATACCTGGGCGAGTGGCCCGAGTTCAAGGAGCGCTTCGCCCGGCTGCGCGAATCGGTGCGCCTGATGCGTCAGTTGTGGGCCGGTGACCGGGTGGACTTCGACGGCGAGTACTACCGCACCAAGGGGGCGTCGATCTACGACGTGCCCGACGGCGGCATCCCCGTCTACATCGCCGCGGGCGGGCCCGCGGTGGCCAAGTACGCCGGGCGTGCCGGTGACGGCTTCATCTGCACCTCGGGTAAGGGTGAGGAGCTCTACACCGAAAAGCTCATCCCGGCTGTCCTCGAAGGCGCGGCAGCCGCCGGGCGGGACGCCGACGCGATCGACAAGATGATCGAGATCAAGATCTCCTACGACCCCGTCCCCGAGCTGGCCCTCGAGAACACTCGGTTCTGGGCGCCGCTGTCGCTGACCGCTGAGCAGAAGCACAGCATCGACGATCCGCTGGAGATGGAGAAGGCCGCCGATGCCCTTCCGATCGAGCAGGTCGCCAAACGCTGGATCGTGGCGTCGGATCCCGACGAGGCCGTCGAGAAGGTCGGCCAATACGTCACCTGGGGCCTGAACCATCTCGTCTTCCATGCGCCGGGTCACGATCAGCGACGATTTCTTGAACTCTTCCGAAAGGATCTGGAGCCCAGGCTGCGACGCCTGGGCTGATACGGCAGGCTGTCAGGGTGCCCAGCCCGACCTCGGATCTCACCTCGGACGCCCGCATCTCCGCGATCTACATCGCCTCGCCCGAAAGCGACACCGGCAAGTCCACCGTCGCGTTGGGCATCTTGCACCGGCTTGTCGCGAGCGTCGCGCGGGTCGGCGTGTTCCGGCCCATCACCAGGGCGGGCGAGGATCGCGACTACATCCTCGAGCTGCTGCTTGCGCACACGACCGCCGGGCTGCCCTACGAGGAGTGCGTGGGCGTCACCTACCAGCGGCTGCACGAGGACCCCGATTCGGCAATCGCCGACATCGTGGACCGGTTTCACCGCGTCGCGGCCCGGTGCGATGCGGTGGTGATCGTCGGCAGCGATTACACCGACGTCGCCACGCCGAGCGAGCTGAACGTCAACGCCCGCATCGCGGTCAACCTCGGCGCGCCGGTCGTCCTGTCCGTGCGGGCCAAGGAGCGAACGCCGGAGGAGATCGTCCAGGTGGTCGAGGTGTGCCTGGCCGAGCTGCGCGCTCAGCATGCGCACACCGCCGCGGTGGTGGCCAACCGGTGCGAACCGACGAAGATAGCAGACGTCACCGAGGCGCTGCGCGGTTTGGACCTGAAATGCTATGTCCTGCCGGACGAACCGCTACTGTCCGCGCCCGTGGTCACCGATCTGCAGCGGGCGGTCGGCGGCCGCCTGCTCAGCGGTGACCCGGAACTGTTCACGCGCGAGGTGATGGGCGTGATGGTGGCGGGGATGACGGCCGAACACGTTCTGGAGCGGCTGACCGAGGGCGTCGCCGTCATCACCCCGGGCGACCGTTCCGACGTGGTGCTGGCGGTGTCGAGCGCTCATGCCGCAGAAGGCTTTCCGTCGTTGTCGTGCCTGATCCTCAACGGCGGGCTCGAGCTGCACCCGTCCGTCGCGGCGCTGGTGGCAGGCCTGCGGCTGCGGCTACCCATCATCGCGACAGGTCTGGGCACCTTCGACACCGCGAGCCGGCTGGCCGCGACCAGGGGCCGGGTTACGGCGTCCTCGGCGCGCAAGATCGACACCGCGCTGACCCTGATGGACAACTACGTCGACATCGCGGACCTGTTGGCGCAGTTGGCGATCCGCATCCCGACCGTGACGACACCGCAGATGTTCGCCCACCAGCTGCTCGAACGCGCACGGGCGGACCGGCGGCGGATTGTGCTGCCGGAGGGCGACGACGACCGCATCCTGCGTGCCGCAGGCCGGCTGCTGCACCGCGGCGTCGCCGACCTGACGATTCTGGGTGAGGAGGCCAGGGTCCGTGCGCGCGGGGCCGAACTCGGTGCCGACCTTGGGGCCGCCACCGTCATCGATCCGCGTACCAGCCCGCTGGTCGACGAGTTCGCCGCGCAGTACGCCGACCTCCGCAGCCACCGGGGCATGACGCTCGACCGGGCCAGGGATACCATGCACGACGTCTCCTACTTCGGCACGATGCTCGTCTACAACGGGATCGTCGACGGCATGGTGTCGGGTGCGGCGCACACCACCGCGCACACGGTGCGCCCGTCGTTCGAGATCATCAAGACCCAACCCGACGTGTCGACCGTATCGAGCATCTTCCTGATGTGCCTGGCCGACCGGGTGCTGGCCTACGGCGACTGCGCGATTGTGCCCGACCCGACGGCCGAGCAGCTCGCCGACATCGCGATCTCGTCGGCGCGCACCGCGGCCCAGTTCGGCATCGAGCCGCGGGTGGCTATGCTTTCCTATTCGACCGGAACCTCCGGCACCGGCGCTGACGTGGAAAAGGTAAGGACGGCAACCGAATTGGTGCGAAAGCGAGAGCCCGGTCTGCTCGTCGAGGGCCCGATCCAGTATGACGCGGCGGTCGAGCCGTCTGTGGCGGCCACAAAGATGCCGGACTCGCCGGTGGCGGGCCGCGCGACGGTGCTGATCTTCCCCGACCTGAACACAGGGAACAACACCTACAAGGCGGTGCAGCGCAGCGCGGGCGCCATCGCAATCGGCCCGGTGCTGCAGGGCCTGAACAAGCCCGTCAACGACCTGTCCCGCGGTGCGCTCGTGGAGGATATCGTCAACACCGTCGCCATCACGGCGATCCAGGCCCAGGTGGGTTAGCCGTGCAACCAACCGTGCTGGTCCTCAATTCCGGCTCCTCGTCGCTGAAATACAGTCTGGTCCAACCTGATTCCGGGGTTTCGGTGGCCAAGGGGATGGTGGAGCGGATTGGTGACCGGCACTCGTCGGCGCTGCTCGAGTTCGGCGGGCTGAAGGCGCGCCGTGACGAGCCGATACCCGACTACGAGTCCGCGTTGCGGTTGACGTTCGACTTGTTCGCCGAGGTCGGCGGCCATCTGGAGACACTGGGACTGATGGCGGTCGGCCACCGGGTGGTGCACGGCGGTCCGGACCTGTTCCGCCCGACCGTGGTCGACGACGCGCTGATCGCCCAGCTCGACGAGCTCTCGCCCCTGGCGCCGCTGCACAATCCGCCCGCGGTGCTCGGCATCAGGGTGGCCCGCAAGATCCTGCCCGACCTCCCGCATGTCGTCGTCTTCGACACGGCGTTCTTCCACGACCTGCCCGCCGCGGCCGCCACGTACGCCATCGACCGGGACATTGCCGCGCAGTGGCATATTCGGCGATACGGCTTCCACGGCACCTCGCACCAGTACGTCAGCACGCAGGCGGCGGCGTTACTCGGCGTTCCGCTGGAATCCCTGAACCAGATCGTGCTGCACCTCGGCAACGGCGCGTCGGCGTCGGCGGTCGCAGGCGGGCGTGCGGTGGACACTTCCATGGGCCTGACCCCGATGGAGGGGCTGGTGATGGGAACCCGCGCCGGCGATGTCGATCCCGGCGTGATCATGTACCTGTGGCGCAGCGCGGGGATGAGCGTCGACGATATCGAATCGATGCTCAACCGGCGGTCGGGGGTGCGCGGGCTCAGCGGCGAGACCGATTTCCGCGTGCTGCACAAGCGGATCGAATCCGGTGACGAGGCAGCACAATTGGCCTACGAGGTGTATATCCACCGGCTGCGCAAGTACATCGGCGCCTACCTGGCCGTGCTCGGCGCCACCGACGTGATCACGTTCACCGCGGGGGTCGGTGAGAACGACGCCGCCGTCCGGCGCGATTCGCTGTCCGGCCTGGCGCCTCTGGGTATCCGGCTCGACGAGCGGCTCAACGACGGCCCCGGCAGGGGGCCCCGGCGCATCTCGGCCGACGCGTCGCCGATCACCGTGCTGGTGATCCCGACCAACGAGGAGCTGGCGATCGCCAGGGCCTGCCATGAGGCGGTGTCGGACCGATGAGCGCCCGCCGGTTCGGCACACGCCGGTGCGGACGAGCGGTTAGAGTCGAACCCTTCGACCCGAACGGCCGTCAGGAGCACTGATGCAGTGGTTCGCCGACAGTCCGTTGCTCACGCTGTTCTTCTGCGTCGGCGTCGGAAGTCTCTTCGGACGAATTCGGTTCGGGCCGGTCTCCTTTGGGCCAGCGGGGGCGCTGTTCGTCGCGCTGGCCCTCTCGGCGATCGAACCGGACGTCGCGCTGCCGCCGATCGTCACCAGCCTGTCGTTGTGCGTCTTCTGCTACATGGTGGGTATCGCCGCGGGGCCCGCATTCGTCAGCGCGCTGCGCACCGGGTGGCAACCCGTTGTGGTGTCGCTGCTGGCGGTGCTGGCCATGGCCGCGGCGGCGCTCGGTGTCGGGAAGGCGTTCGGCTTCGACGTCGGGACGATCGCGGGGGCGTTCTCCGGCGCGGGCACCGCCACCGCGGCCCTTGGTGCGGTGCAGCAGCAGCTCGCCGCAGGTGGTGACATACCGCCGGAACCGGCCATCGGCTACGCCGTCGCGTACCCCATCACCGTGTTCCTCACCATCGTCGCCTGCTCGTACCTGATCAGCGCGGGCACGCGCAAACCCACGGCCGAGGACCGGGAGTCGGTGTCGCCGATCGTGGTGCGCACCCTCGAGCTGGTCGGTGACCCCGGGCTCACGGTGGCCGGGCTGGCCGAACGCTACGAGGCGGTGATCTCCCGGCTGACACGCAACGGGGTCACCGTCGTGGCCCACGAGAAGGAGCCGCTGGCCCATGGGGACCTGCTGACGATCACCGGCAGGGATAACGTCTTCGAGAGCATCGTCGCCGACCTGGGGCGGCCGGCAGTGCACGAGCCGTGGATGGACCGCACGGAGATCGACTTCCGCAGGGTCACCCTGTCCAATCCCGCCTGCATCGGCCGGGAACTGCACGATCTGCGCATGGAGGAACGCTTCGACGCCGTCGTCAGCCGGGTGCGGCGCGGTGACGTCGACATCATCGCCACCCCCGATCTGGTGCTGCAGAGCGGCGACCGGCTGCGGGTCACCGCGCCGCGCGGGCGGCTGGCCGAAATCACCAAGGCCCTCGGCGATTCCGAACGCACCGCGGGCGACATCAATGCCGTCGGCTTCGGTCTCGGGCTGGCCATCGGTCTGGTGCTGGCATTCCTGAAAATCCCGTTGCCCGGCGGGGGCACCCTGGTGCTGGGCACCGCGACGGCACCGTTGGTGGTTGGCGTCGTGCTCGGCGCGCTCGGGCGTACCGGGCCGATCATCTGGACCCTGCCCGGCAACGTCGCCAACACGCTCAACCAGTTCTCGCTGCTGATCTTTCTGGTCGCCGTCGGCACGGGTGCGGGCGGCGGGCTGGTGACCGCGCTGTCCGCCGACGGTGTGCAGCTGGTGCTGCTCGGCCTGACCGTCTCGGCGGCGCATGCCCTGGTGTGTGTGATCGGGCTGCGCTCGGTGCTGCGCTACGGCACCGCTCGATCGCTGGGCGGCCTGACCGGGTCGCAGCTCAACCCGGCGCCGTACGCGTACGCGATGACCAGGGTGCCCGATCAGCGGGTCGCGCTCGGCTACGCCGTGCTGTTCCCGGTGAGCATGATCGCCAAGGTATTCCTGGCTCAGCTGATGGTCGTCTACTTCTAAGGATGACCGCTCAGAACGTGCTCATCGGGCGCACGCTGTTGGCCAGGTCGACCAGGGCGTAGCGATGCGCCTGCGTCGGGGCCACCCGGGCCAGGGCCCGCAGTGACGCCTCGACGCCCAGCTGCAGGCCGTGCTCGGTGAACGGGAAGCCCAGGATGTGATTGGTGCTGGCGGAGTTGTCGGCGAGCCAGTCCATCGCGGTGCCGAGCACCAGCGCGCGGATCTGCAGCACCCGCGGCTCGGTGTCCGGCAGCGCCTCGACCCGGCGGGCGGCATCGCGGATCTGCTGTTCGGTGATCTCGCTGGTGGACCGGCCGGACAGCAGGGTGACCGCGCTGGTGAGCCGGGCCGTCGTGAAATGCCGTGACGTCGGCGGGACTTCGTCGAGCGTGCGCACCGCGGCGTCGCGTTCGCCCGCCACCGACTGAGCGCGGGCCAGCCCGAAGCCCGCCGACACGACACCGTTGTCGGTGCCCCACACCGTGCTGTAGAACGTGCGTTCGTCGACGTTGCCCGCCAGCTCCGCGGTGGCGGCCAGCGCGAGCTTGGGTGCCAACTCTCCTGGCAGCGTATCCAGCACCTCGGTGAAATGCTTTGTCGCCGAGTCGTAGTCGGCGGACAGCAGTTCGGCGACCGCCCTGAACCACACCATCCGCCAGCGCCAGCCGACCCGCTCCGCGAGGTCGTCGAGCTTGCGGTCGGCCTTGGCGATGTCACCGAGGTCCAGCAGCGCCCTGACTTCCATCAGCGGCAACTCGATCGACTCGGACAGGTCGATTCCCTCGGAGTCCAGCGCGCCGTGCCGCGCCGCGCGCAGCGAATCCAGCGTCTGCACAGGCTGACTGAGCAGACTGGCCGACAGCACCACCGCACCGACATCGGCGGGATCGACCAGGGGTACCGGCAGCGCCTTGACGATCTCGGGTGCGGTCAGCTTCTCGGTGTGCACCTGACCGTCGACGTAGACATCCGTGTGCGCGACGAGCAGGTCGACCCCGAACGTCGAGCGGGACGGGCTGAACACCGTCGACAGACCCGGCCTGGGCACCCCGCTGTCCTGGGCGACCACCTCGCGCAGCACACCGAGCAGCTGGCCCGACATCTCCTCGGAACTGCTGAACCGGCGGCGTGGATCCGGGTCGATCGCGCGGCGCAACAGCCTGCCGAACGAGTCGTATTCCGTGAGCACCGGATCGTCCTCGGGCAGGCCGTCGACGTAGCGGCCCTTGCGGGTGCGGAGATTCAGCGTCAGGGCCGCCAGCGTGCGGCCCACAGTGTAGATGTCGCTGGCCACCGTCGGTCCGGTCCGGACGATCTCGGGCGCTTGGTATCCGGGGGTGCCGTAGAGATAGCCGAACGAGTTGATCCGCGACACCGCGCCGAGGTCGATCAGCTTGAGCTGCTCCTCGGTGACCATGATGTTCTCGGGTTTGAGGTCGTTGTAGGTCAGCCCGATGGAGTGCAGGTAGGCCAGCGAGGGCAGGATTTCCAGCATGTAGCCGATGGCCTGGGCGACGGGCAGCTTCTTGCCCTTGGCGGGTTTGAGCGACGTCCCGCCGACATACTCCATCACGATGTAGCCGACCGGGTTGCCGTGCCGGTCGGGGTGCTCGACGAAGTTGTAGATCTTCACGATGCCGGGGTGGGTGACCTCGGCCAGGAACTGACGCTCGGCCATCGCGATGGCCTGCGCCTCGGCGTCACCCGAGTGCACCAGACCCTTGAGCACCACCGGCCGCTCGTTGACGTTGTGGTCGAAGGCCAGGTACACCCAGCCCAGTCCGCCGTGCGCGATACAGCCCTTGATCTCGTACTGGTCGGCGACGCGTTCGCCCGTGTTCAGTTGGGGCAGAAACGAATACGGGCTGCCGCAGTGCGGGCACCAGCCTTCCGACGACGCGCGCCCGTCCGCCGACGATCTCCCGACCGGGCGGCCGCAGTTCCAGCAGAACCGCTTCGATTCGGCGACAACGGGATTGGTCATCAGCGCGGTGAGCGGATCCTTGGCGGGCACCCGGGGGATCTCGACGAGTCCGCCCCCGAGGCGGCGGATCGGCGAGAGTGCGCGCGTCACCGTCGTCATGTGCTCGTCGGGCTCGGTGTCGCCCGAATGCACCATCAGGCCCTCGGAGTCGTCGTCGAACTGGGGGCGGAACACCGCCTGGGTCGCCATGGGCCGCAACGTCGACAGCGAGTCGACGGTGAAGTCGGCGGGCTGGGTACCCGGACCGGCGTAATCGTCGTGCTCGGCTTCGGGGTGGTCGGTCCCGGGGTGTTGGGACTCGGGGTGTTCGGACTCGGGGTGTTCGGCGGGCTCCTCGGTGACCGCCTCCCGCGGCGGTGCCTTCTCCTCCGGCGCGGCCATCAGTCCACGTACCTCGCGACCGGAGGTGCGGGTGCGGGCCCAAGCACCGTCAACCACTTGCGGTACAGGGTGTTCCAGGTGCCGTCGCGGCGGACCCGCTCCAACGTGCCGTTGACGAACCGCACCAGCCCGGTGTTCTCCAGGTTGACGCCGATACCGTAGGGCTCCTCGTTGAGGCTGGGCCCCACGATGTGCAGATACGGATCCTGCGACACCAGCCCCGCCAGGATCGAATCGTCCGTGCTGACCGCATCGACCTGCCGCTGCTGCACCGCCACCAGGCAGTCGGCCCATGTCACCACGGCGACGATGAGCGGCGGCGGGTTGATCTCCTGGATCCGATCCAGCGACGTGCTGCCCTTGGCCACGCAGACCCGCCTACCCGACAGATCCGACGGCTGTGTGATCGTTGAATCGCGCGGCGCGAGGATCCGCTGGTTGGCGTTGAGGTACACCGTCGAGAAGCCGACCTTCTCCTTGCGCTCACAGGTGATGCTCATGGTCTTGACGACGATGTCGACCTGATTGTTCTCCAGTGCGGCCATGCGATCGGCCGACGACAGGATCCGGTATTCGACCTGTGACGGAGTGCCGAAGATGTCGCGGGCCACCTCGCCGGCCATGTCGACGTCGAAACCGGTGATGTCGCCGGTGATCGGGTCGCGGAAGGAGAACAGATTGCTGCCGATGTCGAGGCCGACGACGAGCCTGCCCCTGGCGCGAATGTCGGCCACCGCGGCGTCGGCCTCCGAGGAATCGGTGAACGGGCGAAGGCTGGCGGTCCGGTCGCAGTCGTCGTCGGTCGTCGGCACCCGCGCGATCCTCGGCGCGAGCTCCTCCATTCCCGCGGGGGTCGGCGGCGCCAGCGTCACCCCGGGCGTCTGCGTCACCGAGCTCGCCTGGCCGCAGCCCGCCAGCACCGCGGCCGCGGCGAGGATCGCCGCCAGCTTCTTGGCACCCGTGTTCGTCGTCATCACTTGTACTCGTTGAGTCGTGGCCACAGGCCCAGCCCCACCGCGATCGCCGCCCCCACACTGAGCAGCGCCGCGCCCACCGTCGCGCCGGACAGCACCCGCCTGGCGTTGAGGATGTCGCTGCGCAGCTGACTGCGGCTCTCCTCAATGCCTTTGCTCAGCGCCGAATCGAGCTTGTCGAAGGCCGGTGTCGAATCGTCCTGGCCGGTGCCGAGCGCCACCTGCGTGGCCGCCTGATAGTTGCCGACCGCGATGTAGGCGTTGATGCGGTCGTCGGCCGCCCGCCACCGGGTCAGCAACTCATCGGCGTTGAGAAGGCCGCTCTTGTCGATCGAGTTGTCGCGGGCCATGTAGTCGGCGAGCTGCTTCTGCATCATGTCGATGCGCTGGTAATAGGACTGTTTGCGGACGTTTTCGTCACCTCGCCGGATCAGCGCCAGCGTCTCGTCGGCACGCGCCTGCTGGGCGGTGATCGCCAGGTTGGTGACGGTCTTGAGGGAATCGGCTGCGGTTTCCTTCGCGCTGCGGCTGTCCGCGGTCGAGATCGCCAGCGCCGTACCCACCCAAACCACCATAACCAGCACCGCCAGCCCCCCCGCGACGAAGCCGATGTTCACCCGCCGCCGGGTGCGCCGGGCCAGCCAGCGGTTGGCGAACGCACCGAACAGCAGCGTCGCCAGCACAACCAGGATGACCGGCGCGGGTATCTCGGTAGAGGTGGTGGTCTCGGCGTCCACCCGCGCCGAGGTCTGCTCGTAAAGCCGTTGCGCGTTGGGCAGGATCTGGGACTGCATGAGCGACGAGGCTTCCGACAGGTACGACGACCCCACCGGATTGCCCGCGCGATTGTTGGTGCGGGCGGTCTCCACCAGGCCCGTGTACACCGCGAGCTGGGCGTTGATCCGGCCGAGCAACTGGACGAGTTCCTCGTCGGTGAGGCCGCTGGATGCGCGGGTGACCGCCACCGCCGCGTCGGTGATGGCCTGCTCGTAGCGCTGGCGGACGTCGCGGGGTTCGGCCCCGGCGATGAAGGCGGTCGCCGCCGCCGCGTCGGCCACCGACAGGGTGGTGTAGAGCTGGCCCGCCGCAAACGACAGCGGCTCGGTGTGATCGAGCACGGTGGTCAGAGCCCGTTGCCGGTCGTTGATCGTGGTCGACGTGGCAAACGCGCTGGCGGCCACGAGGGCGGCGAGGAGGAACCCGATCGTCAGGATTCGGCCAGGCGTCGTCCACAGAAACCACCAGCGTGGATGCGCTGGTGTGGTCGGCGACCGTGACGCCAACGGCTCGGTCGAGGGGTGCGCCAACTCAACTGTCACGTTGCGCGAACCTCATCTTTTGACTCTGTATTGGGTTCTTCCGGCTATCGTCCCCGACTGCTCCAACTCTATAAAAGAATTCTAAGAGTTACACCCGTGACGCGTGCCGATTCTCCGAACAGCCGCTGCCCGGGCCGGTCGGCGTGAGCCGACCTATCCTGTACGGGTGCGTGGCGACGGCGACGGCTGGGTGATGGCCGACGACGGCGCCCGCTTCTGGGGCAGGCACGGCGCCGCGGGCCTGCTGCTGCGCGCGCCCAGACCGGACGGTTCACCCGCCGTGCTGCTACAGCACCGGGCGCCGTGGAGTCACCAGGGCGGGACGTGGGGGCTGCCCGGCGGCGCCCGCGACAGCCACGAGTCGGCCGAGGAGGCCGCCGTGCGCGAAGCCCATGAGGAAGCCGGATTGGCCGCCGACCGGCTCACGGTGCGCACCACCGTCTTGACGGCCGAGGTGGCCGGGACCGACGGCGCGCGATGGACTTACATCACGGTGATCGCCGACGCGGCGGTGTTGCTGGACACCGTGCCCAACCGGGAGAGCGCGGAGCTGCGCTGGGTCGCCGAACCCGACGTGGCCGCGCTGCCGCTGCATCCGGGGCTGGCCGCGAGCTGGCAACGGCTGCGCGAGGTGGCCTCGGGCATCCCGCTGCTGGTCAACGAGCAGCGCTCAGCGCCGCCTTGAGCCTGCCGGCCGCCGCCCGAGGATCCTCGGCCGCGGTGATGGCACGGACGACCACCACCCGCCGCGCCCCGGCGGCGAGCACGTCGGGCAGCCGCTCCTCGTCGATGCCGCCGATCGCGAACCACGGCTTGTCCCCTGCGCGCTGCGCGGCGAATCCCACCAGATCCAGCCCCGGCGCCCGACGGCCCGGTTTGGTGGGCGTCGGCCAGCACGGGCCCACACAGAAGTAGTCCACCGCCTCGTCGACCGCCGCGCTCACCTGAGCCTCGTCATGGGTGGACCGGCCGATCAGCGGGCGATCGCCGATGATGCCGCGCGCCACCGGCAGCGGCAGGTCGTCCTGGCCCAGATGCAGCACATCGGCGCCGGCGGCCAGCGCGATGTCGGCGCGGTCGTTGACTGCCAGCAGCGCTCCGTGGCGGCGGGCCGCGTCGGCGAGAATCGCCAGCGCCCCGATTTCCTGGAGCGCCTCCAGCGGTCCGAATCGCTGTTCGCCCGGCGAGCCCTTGTCGCGCAGCTGGATGATGTCGACCCCGCCGGCAAGCGCCGCTTCGGCGAAGTCGGCCAGGTCATCGCGTTCCCGGCGGGCGTCGGTGCACAGGTACAGCGACGCCGACGCCAAGCGTGCCAAGGGTTCCGAAAGTGTATGCACACCGTGACGCTAGCCTGCGGCCCGGAGTAGGGTGGAGCCCGATACACGGGAGTCCCGCGAGGGGACTGAGAGTGGGCACGTATCAGACCTGCCCTTACCGTCGCACCTGATCCGGGTCATGCCGGCGAAGGGAGAGGAATGCAATCAGGCGCACTGGCCGTCATCGGTGGCGGCGTCATCGGGCTTGCCGTCGCGCGGCGTGCGGCGCTGGACGGCTGGTCGGTGCGGGTGCACCGCGACCAGCGTCGCGGTGCGTCGTGGGTGGCGGGCGGCATGATCGCGCCGCACAGCGAGGGCTGGCCGGGGGAGGAGCGACTGCTGCGGCTGGGCCTTGCGTCGCTGGCGTTGTGGCGCCAGGAAGGTCCCGGCAGCTTCCTGGACGGCCTGCCCGCGGACGTGGTGACGGCGCACGAGTCGCTGGTGGTCGCCGTGGACCGGGCCGACGCGACCGACCTGCGCACGGTCGGCGAGTGGCTGGCCGCGCAGGGCCATCCGGTGACCCCGACGACCGCCGCGCGTGACATCGAACCGATGCTGGCGCAGGGCATCAGGCACGGCTTCGTGGCGGAGACCGAGCTCGCGGTGGACAACCGCGCCGTGGTGGACGCCCTCGCGGCGCAGTGCGAACGCCTCGGCGTGCAGTGGGCTCCGCCGGTGACCGACCTCGCCTCGGTACGCGCCGATGTCACGGTCATCGCCAACGGAATCGACGCGCCGTCGCTGTGGCCCGGCCTTCCGGTGCGGCCGGTGAAGGGTGAGGTGCTGCGGCTGCGCTGGCGCCGCGGCTGCATGCCGACCCCGCAGCGGGTGGTGCGGGCCCGCGTGCACGGCCGCCAGGTCTACCTGGTGCCGCGGGCCGACGGCGTCGTCGTCGGTGCCACCCAGTACGAACACGGCCGCGACACCGCCCCCGCGGTGACCGGTGTGCGGGAACTCCTCGACGACGCGTGTGCGGTGATGCCCGCGCTCGGCGAGTACGAACTGGCCGAGTGCGCGGCGGGACTGCGCCCGATGACGCCGGACAACCTGCCGATCGTCGGCCGGCTCGACGCGCGGACGCTGGTCGCCACCGGCCACGGCAGGTCCGGTTTCCTGCTTGCGCCATGGACGGCGGAGGCGATCATGGGCGAGCTGAACGGCGCGCCGCTACCCGAGGCGGAACTGGTGGGAACACGATGAAGGTGACGGTCAACGACGCGGCGGTTGAGGTCGAGGAACAGACCACGGTCGCGACGCTGTTGGAGACGCTCGGCTTTCCGGACAAGGGCATCGCCGTCGCGGTGGACTGGGCGGTGCTGCCCCGGTCGGAGTGGCACACCGCGCTGCCCGACGGCGCGCGGGTGGAGGTCGTGACGGCGGTGCAGGGTGGCTGAGCTGAGTTCGAAGCTCACGATCGCGGGCCGTGAGTTCGGCTCGCGGCTGATCATGGGGACCGGCGGGGCGGCCAACCTCGCGGTGCTCGAGGAGGCGCTGATCGCGTCGGGCACCGAGCTGACCACCGTCGCGATGCGCCGCGTCGACGCCGAGGGCGGGACGGGTGTGCTGGACCTGCTCAATCGGCTGGGCATCACGCCGCTGCCCAACACCGCGGGCTGCCGGGGCGCCGGGGAGGCGGTGCTGACCGCGCAGCTGGCGCGCGAGGCGCTGGGCACCGACTGGGTCAAGCTCGAGGTGATCGCCGACGAACGCACCCTGCTGCCCGACGCCGTCGAGTTGGTGAAGGCCGCCGAGCGGCTGGTCGACGACGGTTTCGTGGTGCTGCCCTACACCAACGACGACCCGGTGCTGGCCCGCCGGCTGGAGGACACCGGCTGCGCGGTGGTGATGCCGCTCGGTTCGCCGATCGGCACCGGGCTCGGCATCGCCAACCCGCACAACATCGAGATGATCGTCGAGCAGGCCGGGGTTCCGGTGGTGCTGGACGCAGGCATCGGGACGGCGAGCGATGCCGCGCTGGCCATGGAGCTCGGCTGCGACGCCGTGCTGCTGGCCAGCGCCGTGACCCGCGCCGCCGATCCGCCCGCGATGGCGGCGGCCATGGCGGCGGCGGTCACCGCCGGTCGTCTGGCCAGGGGCGCCGGGCGGATTCCGAAGCGGTTCTGGGCGCAGGCGTCCAGCCCCGCCGTGTCCTGGTGAACGCCGAAAGTACGGTTGTTCGCGCGGTCTCTCGCGAAATCGGTACAACAACCGTACTTTCGCGGGAGTGACGATCGAACTCGTCGGCCTGACCAAAACCTTCGGCCGCACCCGCGCGGTCGAGGACCTGACCTGCTCCGTCGAGCCGGGGGTCGTCACCGGCTTCCTGGGACCCAACGGCGCGGGCAAGACCACCACCATGCGGCTGATCCTCGGTTTGGACCACCCCACTGCGGGCACCGCGACCATCGACGGCAGGCCGTACCGCGAGCTGCGCGACCCGCTGCGCACCGTCGGCGCGCTGCTGGACGCCAGGCAGGCCCACCCGAACCGGTCGGCGCGCAATCATCTGCGCTGGATCGCCGCGACCAACCGGCTGCCTGCCAAGAGGGTGGATGACGTGCTCGACGCCGTCGGCCTGACAGAGGTGGCCGGACGCCAAGCGGGAACCCTGTCGCTGGGGATGAGCCAGCGGCTGGGCATCGCCACGGCGCTGCTGGGCGATCCGCCGGTGCTGCTGTTGGACGAACCGGTTAACGGCCTCGACCCGGAGGGCATCCACTGGGTGCGGACGTTGATGCGCAGGCTCGCGGGGGAGGGACGCACCGTTTTCGTGTCCAGCCACCTGCTGGCGGAAATGGCCAACACCGCCGATCGGCTGGTGGTGATCGGGCGGGGGCGGCTGATCGCTTCGACCACCGTCGCCGAGTTCGTCAGCCGCTCCGGCGGCGATACGGTGTGCGTGCGCAGCCCGCAGCTCGACCTGCTGCGCACGGTGCTCTCCGATGCTGGCGTCGACGTCCGCGACGAACCGGACGCGTCGGGACTGGTGGTGCGTGGCGTGGCCATCGAGGTGGTCGGCGAACTGGCCGCTGGCAATGGCGTCACCTTGCATGAGCTCAGTGCGCAGCGGGCCTCACTGGAGGACGCCTATCTGAAAATGACCGACGAGGTCGTCGACCATCGGGCGCAGCCGTGAGCGCGCCGGTGGCTCTGGCGGTGCTGCGGGCCGAGGGCATCAAGCTGTCGACCACCCGCTGGCCGCTGTGGTCGGCGCTGGGGGTGCTCGTCCTGTCGCTGGGCCTCGCCGCCGTCCAGGGATGGACGTCGTACGGCTCTCGCCCGCTGCCGCCGGCGCGGGCGGCGCTGGGGGTTGCGGTGTTCGGTGTCCCGGTGCTGATGGTCCTCGCGTCCTCGGCGATGACTGGCGAGTACCGCAGCGGATTGATCCGAACCACCTTCACCGCGATGCCGGACCGGACACTGGTCTTGGTCGCCAAAGCCGTTGTTAACGCGGTATTTTCGGCTGGCTGCGCGGCACTGGCGGTGGTGGCCGCGGTGATGGTGGCGGGGCTGGCCGCCGAGCGGCCCGCCGGTTCGGCGCTGTCGTTGACGGGGGCGGGCACGTGGCGGCTGGCCGGGGCGATCGCCCTGTACGCGGCGCTGGCCGCGGTGCTTGGAGTGGCCGTGGGTGCGCTGGTGCGGTTCTCGGCGGGCGCGGTCGCGGTGCTGCTGCTGTGGCCGATGGTGGCCGAACCGCTGCTGGGCAACATGCCCGGCTTCGGCCCGGCGGTCGGGCCGTTTCTGCCGTTCGCGAACATGTTCCGGTTCCTCGACGTGACGTGGCTGTACCCCGCCTACGCCGTGCCGTGGGGGCCGCTGGGTTCGTTGGTCTATTTCGGCGTGTTCGTGGCGTTGATCTTCGGCGCGGCGGCGGTCGTGCTCGACCGTCGGGATGCGTGACGCAGGTGGCCGCGCCTCGGCATCCGTCGGGCCGGACTAACGTGGTTGCCGATGGTGCGTAACAGGTGGGGAGTGCCGGCGGTGCTGGCCATCGTGGTGACGTTGGTGTTGACCGTGGGGGGATGCGCCGGTGGCGCCGAGCCGCAGGCGGTGCCGCCCGCCGGGGACGGTGTGCCCGTCGCGGCCGACTTCGCCGAGCAGCTGCGCAAAAGCGTGACCGTCGACGCGATGATGGCCCACATGGACAAGCTGCAGGAGATCGCCGACGCGCACGGCGGCAACCGGGCGCTCGGCACCCCCGGCTACGACGCCAGCGTCGACTACGTCGCCACCGCGTTGCGCGATAAGGGCTTTGACGTCCAGACCCCCGAGTTCGAGGTGCGGCTGCCCTTCGCCGACGAACCCGACGTCACCGTCGGCGACCGGGCGGTCGCGGCCCACCCGCTCTTGTTCACCATCGGCACGCCGCCGGACGGGGTGTCGGGCCCGCTGGTCGCCGCGCCCGTCGAGGAGTCGCCGGGATGCACGGCGGGCGACTACGACGGACTGCCCGTCGAGGGCGCGGTCGTCCTCGTCGATCGGGGGAGCTGCCCCTTCGCGGCGAAGATGGCCGTGGCCGCCGAACGCGGCGCGGTGGGGATGCTCGTCGCCAACAACGTCGACGAGGACCGGATGGGCGGGACGCTGGGTGAACAGACCAACGTCACGATCCCGGTGGTGAGCGTCACCAAGGAGGAGGGGCAGCGGCTGCGGGGCGAGGCGGGTGAGGTGACCATCAAACTCAACGCCGGGGTGCGCGATGCGAAGACCCGCAACGTCATCGCCCAGACGAAGACCGGTTCGACCGCCGACGTGGTGATGGTCGGTGCGCACCTCGACAGCGTCCCGGAAGGCCCCGGCGTCAACGACAACGGCTCCGGTGTCGCCGCGGTGCTGGAAACCGCTCTGCAACTGGGTAGTTCGCCACAGGTGCGCAACACGGTGCGGTTCGGCTTCTGGGGTGCCGAGGAGACCGGGCTGAGGGGCTCGGCCGACTACGTGCGCTCACTGAACGTCGAGCAGCTCAAGGACATCGCGCTCTACCTCAACTTCGACATGCTCGGTTCGCCCAACCCCGGCTATTTCACCTACGACGGCGATCAATCCGCACCGCCCAACCCGCGCAGCGGTGTCCCGCGCGTTCCCGAAGGTTCCGCGGGGATCGAGCGCACCCTCGTCGCCTATCTCGACGGTGCGGGAAAACCCGCGCAGGACACCAGCTTCGACGGCCGGTCCGACTACGACGGGTTTACCCAGGCGGGTGTGCCCGCAGGCGGGTTGTTCTCTGGTGCCGAGGACGAGATGACCGAGGAGCAGGCTCAGATGTGGGGCGGAACCGCGGGCGCGCCATTCGACCCGAACTACCACAAGCCGACCGACACCGTGGCCCACGTCAATCGCACCGCCATGGAGATCAACGGCGGCGGTGTGCCTTTCGTGGTGGGTCTCTACGCGCAGGACCAGGGTGGCCGCAACGGGGTGCCCATTCGCGACGACCGCACGCGCCATCCGATCAGCAACTCATGAGTGCGCCGAACCGGCGGGCGGCGGCGCTCGCGGTGCTGGGGCTCGCGCTGGCATCCTGCACGGGTTCGCCGCCTGCACCGCCCGCCGATTTCGCCCGCGGCATCGCGGACGCGATCACCACCGACACTCTCGAACCCCACCTGCGGGCCCTGCAGGACATCGCCGACGCGAACGGCGGCACCCGCGCGGAGGGCACCCCGGGCTTCGACGCCAGCGTCGACTATGTCGTGAAGACATTGCGGGACAACGGTTTCGAGGTGCAGATCGCGGACTTCGAGCGGTTGGGCATGACCAGGGGAGGCAATCCGGGGCTCACCGTCGCCGGCCGCAGCTTCCCGGTCGAGCAGGCGTCGCTGCTGCACACCACGGCGCGTGAAGGGCTCAGCGCCATCACATTACGACCGCAGAAGCCAACGGGTTGCCTGCCCGCCGACTACGGTCCGGTGAACGTCCGCGGTGCGATCGCGGTGGTCGACGACGCAGGCTGCTCGGTCGTCGACAAGCACGACGTGGCCGTGTCCAAGGGCGCGGTCGGCTTGCTCGTCGTCAGCGCCCCGGGTCCCGACGGCAGCCCCGAGGCACTGTTCCCCGAGGGCTACTACCGCGGGCTCGATACCCCGGTCGGGGTGATCGGCCCGGAGGCCGACGCCGCGCTGCGACGCACCAACCGTCCGGTCCGGCTGGTCCTCGATCGGCAGGCGGTGCAGGTGAGGTCGCGAAACGTGTTGGCACAGACCAAGACCGGCGATGCCGGCAACGTCGTGATGGCGGGCGCCCACCTGGACAGCATCGCAGGCGGCCCCGGCATCAACGACAACGGCACGGGGGTGGCGGCGCTGCTGGCGGCGGCGAGCGCTCTTGGTGCGGAGCCGAAGGTGACCAACGCGGTCCGGTTCGCGTTCTGGGGTTCGAAGGAGATCGGGGGCGCCGGGTCGACGGCCTACGTACGCGGCCTGGATCGCAACGCGCTCACCGACATCGCCATGTACCTCAACGCCGATATGCTCGGTTCGCCGAATGCCGGCTACTTCACCTACGACGGCGACCAGTCCGGGCAGCCCAGCCCCGAGGTGGCCCTCGACGCCGTGCCCGACGGATCGGCGGGCGTCGAACGGACGCTGGCGGGCTTCCTGAACCTGGCGGGGGTGCGACCCGCGGACATGCCGCTGGCGCGGACACGCGACGACAACCCTTTCCTGCGCGCCGGGGTCCCGATCGGCGGAGTCACCACCGGATCGTCACAGCGTAAGACCGACGTGCAGGCCAGGTTGTGGGGCGGCAAGGCGGGTGTCGCGTTCGATCCGGACTATCACACCCGCCGCGACGACATCGGCAACGTCAACCGCGAGGCGCTCGCGGTGATGGCACGAGCCGTCGGGTTCGCCGTTGCCACGTACTCGCAGTCCACCGCCGGCGTCAACGGCGTCCCGCCCCGGCCGGAGCGGAACCGCACACCGCTTGCGCCGTGACGCTCAGCCGCCCGCGTAGGCCCTGGCGACCCGTGTGACGAATTGGTAGACGCCGTCCTCGTCGGGTGCCAGCGGCCCCGGGCGCGCATGCGGTGAGCTCAGCCCGCGCTGCACCGACTCACAGGCGGCCCAGTCTTGGCGATTGGTCAGATCCCAGAAGTCCACCGCGTACGACGGGTCGAAATCAGGTTTGGCCGCAACGTCTTTCGGGAACGACCAGGCACACTCGACGTGGGTCCGGTCGACGGACAGCGGCGTCATCAGGTGCGTCATGATGTAGTCGGGGTGCAGGCTGATCAACAAGTTGGGATAACCCACCACGTACATGACGGAGCGCAGCTCGTGCTCGGTGAGGCCCTGGATGGCGACCCCGCCGCTCTTACCGTCCAACGACATGGTTTCGGCCTCGTCGATCATCGACATCCAGCCGCCCATCCACGGTCCTGTCACCTGGAGATTCTCCCCGCTCTTGGGCGGGCTGATCCGGGACAGTTCGGGGTGGATGGTCGAGCAGTGATAGCACTCCTGGTAGTTCTCGGCGATGACCTTCCAGTTGCACTCCAGTTCGTAGGAGTGCCGGGCGACGACGGTCAGGTCCTCGGCGTGGTAGTTCTCGACGACGGACTCGAAACCGGCTACGTGCTCGGAGAATTCGACGTCGCCCCCGCTGGGGTCGACGAACAGCCAGCCGTGCCAGTTCACCAGCCTCAGCTCGTCGAGTCCGAACTCGCCGGCATCGAAACCCTCGACGTCACGGAAGCCGGGCGCATTGCGCAGCGTGCCGTCGAGGCGGTACGACCAGGAGTGGTACGGGCAGACGATGCCGCGGCCCTTGGCGGTGGCGCCGCACGCCAGCAGTTCGTGGCCGCGGTGGCGGCAGGTGTTGGCGAAGGCGCGGATGCTGTCCTCGGCACGCACCAGCAGCACGCCGTTGGCCCCGGTGCCGACCGCCTTCTGGGCACCGACGGTCCCAAGATCGCTGGCATGGCCCACGCACGTCCAGCCCGAGAAGATGTTGCGATGTTCCCATTCGAAGACTGCCGGATCGACGTACGCCTCCCGCGGCAGCATACGAGACCGGCCAAAGGGCGCCAGCGCCGCGGCCAGGCCGTCGGCGGGCAGGGGTGCACGATCATTTTTATTGACCATACAGTCAGGATACTGGGCGGGAGCGTGCTGGTCCAGCGCTGAAAACCCCTGCGTATCCACACGACTCCCCCGCCCCCCGCGCCCCCGCCACCGAGCCGATCTTCGCCATGGCGATCCTCGCCGCCGAAATCTGGGCCTGGGTCGTGAACACCGCTGGCGCCCAGCCCTGACGCAGAAATGAAGGGGTGAGGCCGATGGGCGCGACGACGGGTCAGAGCTCGCCGGCGAAGGCTCCGATGCCTCGATCGGCGGTGGTGGCATCGCCGCGGGTCATCCGCCGGAACACCAGAAAGCCGATCGCGATCGCCAGCAGCGCCGCAAGCAACAACAGCGTCGCCAGCGCGTTGAGCGCCGGGGTTGGCGCCGCGCGGGCGGTGTTGTAGATCTTCACCGACACCGGTTCGGTCGAGGCGTCACTGGACAGGTAGCGCACGAGCACGAAGTCGTCGATGACGTCGGCGAACACCAGTACCGTGCTGGCGAAGATCGCGGGCATCAGCATCGGCAGCGTGACCCGGCGCAGCGATCCGAGGGGCGACGCCCCGAGGTCCATCGCGGCTTCCTCGTATTGTCGTCCGATCGTTGCGAGCCTGGCTCGTACCAGCACGGCCGGGTAGGCGATTTGGAAGGTGACCAGCCCGATGACCTGGGCAGTGGTGCCGAGAGTGATCGGCAGGGTCAGCGACGTGACGACGAACAGCAGCGAGACGGCGAGCAGCACCTCGGGGACCACGAACGAGATCAGCATCAGCAGGTTGGCCCCCGCCGGGATCCGGCCCCGCCAGCGGTCGATGCCGATGGCGAACAACACGCCGAGCGGGACGGTGATCAGCGTGGTGATCACGCCCAGCTTCAGGGTCTGTATGAGCGCGGTGTGCAGCGAGGCGTCGTGCCATACCGACCGGGTCGGGTCGCCCCAGTACCACCGGAAGGAGAAGCCCTGCCAATGGGTGCGCGACCGTCCGTCGTTGAAGGAAAACATCACTGCGATGAGCACCGGAAGCAGCGACCAGATCAGATAGCCGAGGGTGACGGCGACCAGGATCCGCGGTGGCCGCCACGGATCGTTCCACCAGGCGATCGGCCCCCGGATGCGGGGCTTTCCACTCGCCGTCCTACCCGTCGCCGTGCCGCTCCTCGCGTCCGCGGTCCTGTTCTTGCTCCTCGCGTCCGCGGTGTTGTTTTCGCTCCTCGCGTCCGCGGTGTTGTTTTCGCTCCTCGCGTCCGCGGGCCTCACACCTTCACCTCGTCCCCGCGCGACACCACCCGGACGTAGTAGAACATCGGCAGCACCGTCACGATCAGCACGAGCATCACGAACGCACCCGCCTGACCGGCCTGACCCGGCGACTGGACGGCGTTGTTGATGAGGTTGCCTACGATCGCCGTCGTCGGCGAGGCCGACAGCAGGTCACCGGTGAAGTAGTCGCCCAGCATGGGCAGGCACGTCAGCAGCACCGCGGCGACGATGGTGGGGCGGCACATCGGCAGCGTCACCCGCCAGAACGAGGCGAAGCGGTTCGCGCCGAGATCCCTTGCGGCCTCGAGGGTGGCCTGGGGAAGCCGGTCCAGCCCGGCGTAGAGCGGCAGGATCATGTACGGCACATAGCCATACGCCAGTCCGAGGATCACCACCACCGGCTGGCCGGTCAACCAATTGACGTTGACCGTGAACAACCCGCCGAGCCGCAGGATCCGGTTGACCAGCCCGTCATCCTGTAAAAGGTTGACCCAGGCCAGCATTCGCATCATGTAGCTGATCCAGAACGGGGCGATCAGCAGCACCAGCAACAGGCCCTTCCACTTTCCCGCAAGGCGGGCAACGTAGTAGGACACCGGGAAGGCGATGAGCAGGCACAGGATGCTGGCGATCACGACGAAGACGAGCGTGCGCAGCAGTGCGGGACCGTACACCCCGTTCGGCCCGACGATGTGGGTCAGGACGTAGTTGAACTGGGCCGGATTCCACTGCAGCGGATTCCACACCGGGATCGGGGTGCGGAAGATCGGGTCGACGTAGCCGAACACGATCGCGAGCACCACGTACAGGGGCGCGACGACGAACAGCAGCAGCCAGACGATGCCCGGCGACGCGAGAGCGGGCCAGAGCAGCCTCGTGCGTACCTTCGGCGGCCGATCGGCTACCGGCGGTGGCGAAACATCCGGAACCGCGGTCAAACTCAGGAGCCTCCTCCGGCTTTGAAGGCGTTCCAGATGTTCTGCCAGGCGGCGTCATTGTTGGCGTCCAGCTCCAGCAGTCGGTATCCGACGTCGAAGTACTCCGGGCGCACGGCCGCGGTCTTGAGGTTCTCGGGGATGAAGCCGTCGGCCACCAGAGTGTCGGGGTTCAGCGAGTTCTGCGGCGGCTGGTAGCCGATCGCGCTGAAGTTCTGCTTGGCGACGTCCGGATCGAGCATGTGGTTGATGAACAGATGGGCCAGCACCGGGTTCTTGCCGCTGCGGATCGACACGATCAGGTCGTTGTCCACCTGGCCCTTGCCGTCGGCCGGGAACCAGTATCGCAGGATGTCGGGCGACACCCCGTCGGGCAGGTATGCCACGGAGTTGACCACGTCGCCCGACCACATCTGCGTCAACCCGATCTGGCCCGCGGGCAGGTCGTTGTACATGGTGATGGTGACCTTCGGCGAGGTGGCCGCCACCAGCTCGTTCAGTGCCGCGCTGACCTTCTGCAGATCGGCGTCCGATGACGTGTTGATGTCGGTGATGCCGAGGCGCAGCAACACCATCGACATGGCGGTGTGCCAGTCGTCGATGATCGCCGTCTTGCCCTTGTACTGCGGATCCCACAGTGCGTCATAGGGATTGGCGCGGGCGCCGATATCTTCGGTGACCTGGTCGGTGCGCCAGCCCAGGCCGGTGGTGTAGACGGTGTATGGCACCGAATAGCGCCACTCCTTGTCGTACCAGGGGTCGGAGAAGAACGGCCAGATGTTGCTGATGTTGGGCACGTAGGTGTGGTTCAGCGGGCGGATGAGCCCGCCGGTGACCAGCCGGCCGATCTGGTCGTAGCTGGGGAAGTAGAGGTCGTATTCGACGCTGCCACCCAGGATTTTGGTGATCGCCTCGGTGGTGTCGTTGAAGGTCGATATCTGCACGGAGGTGTTGTACTTGTCCTGGAAGGACTTGACCGCGTCCGGGCTGAGGTAGTCGGCGTAGGTGTAGACCTGCAGCGTCGCACCCGATTCGGGGGACAGCCCGTCGGCGATCGGCTTGTTGTCGTCGGCGATATCCCAGGTCACGGGGCTGTCCGGCGCCGCGAGTGTGAGCGTCGGGCCAGCCGACGGCGGCGCAGCGTTCGAGCAGGCCTGCAGGAAGGCGCCGAGCGTGGGTGCCGTGATGGCCAGAAGCCCTGCGCGGGTCAGGAATTGGCGTCGGTTCGAGCGCAGGAACGGCCTGCCCGACAAGCCTCGCTCGGGGTCGTTGGGTACGGGCATCTAGACCTCCCAGCTCAAGGCTCTTGTCTCTACTCTTGACTCTCGCATAGACTGAATGCTCAGTCAACCGTTCCGCAACGGAGGTTCAACCGTGTCTTCGTCGGTGGTGCAAAGCCCCGTGACGAGCCCAGAATCCAATCAGGTCGACGAGCTGATCGCTCACGAAGAGAGGGTGTTCCTGCAGCGCCAGCCGCGCAGCACCGAACTCATCGCCGCCGCCGCCGAACACCTGGCGGGCGGTGCCACGTCGAACTGGCAGATCGCCCAGCCCCAGGCGGTGTGGATGAGCCACGGGGATGGCTCGAAGGTGTATGACGTCGACGGCACCGAGTACGTCGACATGCACGGCGGATACGGCGCTTCCATTGCGGGACACGCACATCCGGCGATCGTCGAGGCGGTGAGCCGGCGGGTCCGGCGCGGCACGCACTTCGCCCAGCCCACCGAGGACGCGATCTGGATCGCGGACGAGCTGTCGCGCCGGTTCGACCTGCCGCTGTGGCGGTTCGCCAATTCGGGTACCGAGGCGACGATGGACGCCGTCCACCTCGCGCGCTGCCTGACCGGGCGCGATCTGATCATCAAAGTGGAGGGGTGCTACCACGGCCACCACGACTCGGTGCAGGTGTCGGTGCTGCCGGAGGCCGACGAGATCGGCCCCCGCGACCACCCCATCGGCGTTGCGGGAAATACCGGCATCCCCGCCGCGATCCGCGAACTGGTCGTCGTGGTGCCGTTCAACGATGCGGCCGCGGTGCAGCGGGCGCTGGACGAGCATCGCGGCCGGGTGGCGGCGATGATCCTCGAGCCGGTGATGATGAATGCCGGGATCATCCCGCCCGACGACGGATACCTTGCGGCTGTGCGGGATCTGGTGCAGGCGGCGGGCGCGCTGCTGATCTTCGACGAGGTGAAGACGGGGTTCACCGCCGGCCCCGGCGGTGTCACGGCGCTTTCGGGCGTGGTGCCCGACATCGTGTGCCTGGCCAAGGCGCTGGGCGGCGGTATCGCCGTCGCGGCGATCGGCGGGACACGCGCGGTGATGTCCGCGATTGCCGACGGCCGCTACGAACAGGTGGGGACGTTCAACGGCAACCCGCTCGCGATGGCCGCCACCCGCGCCACGCTCACCGACGTGCTGACGCCCGAGGCCTACACTCATCTCGGCGGGCTCGCCGCCCACCTGCGCGGATCGCTGGAGAACACGATCGCCCGGCACGGCTGTGGCTGGCACGTCGTCAGCGTCGGGGCCAAGGGATGTGTCACCTTCCGTCGCGAGCGGGTCCGTGAGTTCCGTGATTTCCTGGAGATCGACGCCCGACTGGGACATCTGCACTGGCTGATGCAGCACAATGGCGGTGTATTCCTCCCGCCCTGGGGGAAGGTGGAGCAATGGCTGTTGTCGGTTCAGCACGATCGCGACGATGTCGAGCGATTCTCCGCGAACTTCGCCAGGTTCGCGGCGGCGGTCTCCCGCTGATCGGCGGATCACGGTGACCGGCGGCGGAGTGGGCAAGCCGACCGGCGGGCATATCCAGCTGCATCAACTGGCCAAGTCCTATGCCGGGATGCCCGCCGTCACGGGCATCGACCTGGAGATCCCGGCGGGCCAGTTCTACTCCCTGCTCGGCTCGTCCGGCTGCGGCAAGACCACCACGCTGCGCATGATCGCGGGGTTCGAGAAGCCGGACTCGGGACGCATCGAGCTCGACGGGCGCGACGTGGCGGGCGACCCGCCGCACCGGCGTCCGGTCAACACCGTCTTCCAGACCTACGCACTGTTCCCGTTCATGTCCGTGTGGGACAACGTCGCCTTCGGACTGAAGTACCAGAAGACATCCCGTGAGGACACCAAGCGTCGCGTCGGCGAGGCGCTGGACCTGGTGCGCATGAGCGACTTCGCCAAACGCAAACCCGGCCAGCTGTCCGGCGGCCAGCAGCAGCGCGTCGCGCTGGCCCGGGCCCTGGTGCTGCGGCCGCGGGTACTGCTGCTCGACGAGCCGCTCGGCGCGCTGGACGCCAAACTGCGCAAACAGCTGCAGCTCGAACTGCGGTCGGTGCAGCGCGAGGTCGGCATCACGTTCGTCTACGTGACGCACGACCAGGAGGAGGCGCTCACCATGAGCGACCGGATCGCCGTGCTCGCCGAGGGGCGGGTAGAGCAGGTGGGCGCGCCGGAGGAGATCTACTCCGCACCCGCCACCACGTTCGTCGCCGGATTCCTCGGTGCGGCCAACATTTTCGACGCCAACGTGCTGGAGGTCGGCGACGGGTCGGCGATCTGCTCCGCGATCGACACCCGGCTGGGCGCCGCCGTCGACAAGTCCGCAACCCCCGGTGACGCCGCGATCGTCATCCGTCCCGAACGCATCTCGCTGCACGGCGCCGACGAGCCAATCGGCCCGGGGCGCAACGTGATTGCCGGGATGGTCGCCCACGTGGTCTATCTCGGGTCCTGCACCCAGGTGCACGTCGACGTCGGCGCACCGACCGCCCTTGTGGTCGAGGTGCCCAACCACGCGGGTCCGCGTTCGGTGTCGCACGAGCCAGGGTCCGCGGTGAACTGCGTCTGCTCCTACGACGCCGTCAGGGTGCTGCACCGCAGCCCTGCCGCGCCGATCACCGATCCTGCGGCAGAGCAGGTCGGGGCGCTCAGCGCCTCCTAGCCCGTCCGCCGGCCTTCCTGCCCGCGGCTGCCGCGGGCGCGAGATTGAGTTCGCGCTCGGCGAACCGCATTGCGATGTCGTAGGCCACATCGGCGTCGACCTCGGGATCATCGAGCGCCACCTGTATCGACAACCCGTCCAGCAGCGCGGAGAACTCCAGCGCGAACATCCGCGCGTCGATGTCGTCGGTGTGCAACTCCGACGATTCCATGCCCGACTTCACCGCATCGACGATCATCTTGCGCCAGCGGGCATCCAGCTCGACGCGGCCGGCCTTGACCTCGCTGTGCCGGAACGCCTGGGCCCACAGGTCGAACCACAGCCCCCACGCCCCCGGTATGTCGTACTCCCCGTCACCGTCGGGCACGCACGTCCACTTGATGAGCAGCGAGAGACGTTCGCGCAGTGACGGAACCTCGGCCAGCATCTTCTCCGCCGCTTCGTAGAACGACTCCTCCGAGTAGCGAAGCGCGTCGACGAGCAGCCGGTCGCGGGTGCCGAAGTAGTAGATCACCAGCGCCGAACTGACACCGGCCCGCTTGGCGACATCTGCGATGCGGGTCTCGCCGAAGCCCAGTTCGCAGATCAGCTCCGCTGCGGCGCGTAGCATTTCGATGCGGCGGCCCTCGTTGTTCTCGGTCGCGGGCGCTGGTTCGGCCATGACGTCCTCGTCCCCCCTCGTACGCGTTGCTGCCACTTGTCTGTAGCGTAGCACTTGGTTAGATTGAACAGTCAGTCAAGGCGTGCGATCAGGTGCGGACGAAAGGTCTTCTGATGTCGAATACGTACGACGCCGTCATCGTCGGGGGTGGCCACAACGGTCTGGTCGCCGCCGCGTATCTCGCCCGGTCCGGCGCCAAGACGCTGGTGCTGGAGGCCCGCGGCTCCCTCGGCGGCGCGGCCACCACCGAAGCGCCATGGTCCGACGCGCCGCATCTGCGCGTCACCCGGCTGTCATACGTGATGAGCCTGATGCCGCCGACCATCGTGCGGGACCTGAACCTGGAGCGACACGGCTACCGGGTGCACCCGATGGGCCCCTACTACCAGGCGTTTCCCGAAGGCGGTTCGCTGACCATCCACGAGGACGACCCGGCACGCACGCACGAACAGCTGGCCAACTTCTCGAAGCGGGACGCCGACGCGTGGCCGAAGTGGAACGAATGGCTGGAAGGCATCGCCGACGTGATGGGCCCGCTGCTCACCCAGGTGCCCCCCAACATCGGGTCCAAACGTCCCTCGGATCTGCTCGACCTCGCGAAGCTGGCGTGGACGCAACGCGGGATCACGCCGCGCATCACCGCGGATATCACGCGACTGCTCACGATGAGCATCGCCGACCTGCTCGACGACTGGTTCGAATCACCGCAGATAAAGGGCGCACTGGCGGTCAACGGCGTCATCGGAACCTGGGCGGGGCCGTACGAGCCGGGCACGGCGTACGTCATGGCGCACCATTCCATCGGCGACGTGGGCGACGGCCAGTTGGGCAGTTGGGGATTCCCGGAGGGCGGCATGGGCGGCGTGTCCGCGGCGATCGCCCGCTCCGCACGCAGCTTCGGGGCCGAGATTCGCACCAGTGCACGGGTTTCCCGGCTCACTGTGCGGGACGGCCGGGTGTCCGGCGTGGTGCTGGACAACGGTGACGAGATCCACGCACCCCTGGTGGTGACGACGCTGCACCCCAGGACGGCCTTCCTCGACCACATCGCGCGCACCGAGCTGCCCGACGACTTCGTCAACGACATCGAACACTGGAAGAGCCGCAGCGGCGTGGTGAAGATCAACCTCGCTCTGGCCGAGTTGCCGAACTTCACCGCCGATCCCAGCTCCGGTCAGGCCGAGCATCACACGGGTTCGGTGGAGATGGCGCCGACCATGGACTTCATCGAGGCCGCGTTCCAGGACGCGCGCGCCGGCCGTCCCGCGCTGATGCCGTTCAGCGACGGCGTCATCCCCACCACCCTGGACAAGACGCTGAATCCCGATGGCACGCACATCATGTCGCTGTTCACCCAGTGGGTGCCGTCGGACTGGAGCCAGGCGCCGCACACCGAGGAACTCGACGCCTACGCCGACCGGCTCATCGATCTCTACGACCAGGTGGCCCCCGGCTTCAAGTCCTCGATCACGCACCGCGACATCGTCGGACCGCACGAGATGGAGCAGGAGTACGGCCTCATCGGCGGCAACATCTTCCACGGCGAGCTCTCGCTGGAGCAGCTGTTTCACATGCGGCCCGCACCCGGCTACGCCGATTACCGCACCCCGGTCGCCGGGCTGTACAACGGCAGCTCGGCGACACACGCCGGCGGCGGCGTATGCGGCATCCCGGGCTGGCAGGCCGCACGGGCGGCGCTGGCCGACCAGAAGCGTGGCCGCAACCGGGTGCTGGCGGCGCTGAGCCGCCGGACCTAGCCGGGTCACCGATGGACCCGACGGATCGGGCACGTCGCGGCGCGGTCGCCGCCATGCTCGGCGCCCGCTCCGTGGCGCTGGTGGGTGCCAGTGCGCGACCGGGCAGCCTCGGTGAGCGGATGATCATCGAGGCCCAACGGGGTTCTGCGCGTGTGCATCTGGTCAACCCGCGCTATGAGTGCATCGGCGACATGCGTTGCGTGCCTTCGCTGGCCGACCTCGACGAGCCCGTGGACCTCGCGTTGATGGGGGTACCCGACGCCGCGCTGATCGAGCAGCTGGAGGCGGTGGCAACCGCGGGCATCCCGGCCGCGGTGCTGTTCGGATCGGCACACGGGCTCCGCGAGAAGGTCGCCGCGATCGCCGCGGACGCCGGTATGGCGATCTGCGGGGCAGGCTGCATGGGGTTCGTCAACAACGCTCTCGGAGTGCGCGCGTTGGGCTACCTGGAGCCGGATCCGCTGCCGGACGGCCCAGTCAGCCTGGTCACCCACTCCGGGTCGGCCTTCTCGACGATGCTGCGCTCGCGGCGGGGATTCGGCTTTCGCCTCGCGGTGTCCTCGGGTCAGGAACTCGTCACCACCACCGCCGACTACGTCGAATACGCGCTGGACGATCCGGGCACCCGGGTCATCGCGCTGCTGATGGAGAGCGCCCGGCAGGTGTACCGGCTGCGCCGCGCGCTGGTGCGCGCCGCCGAGCAGGACGTCGCGATCGTCCTCCTGCCGGTCGGTGGCTCGCCGCGCGGACGGGCGATGGTGGCCGCGCATTCGGGCGCGCTCGCCGGTGAGGTGGCGGCCTGGGCGGCGTTGTGCGACGTGACCGGCGCCGTGCACGTGCGCGATCTCGCCGAGTTCGCCGACACGCTCGAGCTGTTCGCGGCGGGGCGCCTCCGGCGGGCGGGTGCGACGGGCAT
>NZ_JBGAME010000022.1:0-83554 GCF_044223235.1 Mycobacterium sp. | reverse complement strand
CGCCCCCCCCCCCCCCCCACACTTTTCCGTTGGCTCCTGAGCCACGTTCCGGTCAGAGGTCCAGCGGGGCGTTCGCCGAGTCGAGGTGCTCGACCGTGGTGAACACCAGGTCCGTGTCGCCCACGTTCTCGATGTCGTGCAACAGGTATTCGCCCTCGGCGAAGGTGAAGTGACGGGTCTCCCCCGCACCGTAGGAAACGTCGCGGGTGGTGCCGTCCGACGTGTGTTGTCTACTGCGGCCCGCGTTGACTGCCGTCCAGAAGTAGTCCAGCACATGACGGTGGGCGTGCCAGCGCTGCCCGGGAGCGAGCCTGATCTCCCAGACCCGCACTCTGTCGTTCTGGCTGAGCAGCCGGGAGCCGACGTGCCCGTCATGCGAATGCGTTTCGAACTCGGCGCGCAGCTCGTCGCTCCATCCGTCGAAATTCGTGGCCACCAGCGAACCGGCCAGCGGGGCGTCGGTGAGAAAGTCCTTGGTGCTGGTCATTGCTGTTCCTTCCGTCAATATGGTCGAGCCGGCAATGTGGTCGAGCCGGCGGTGTGGTCGAGCCGGCAATGTGGTCGAGCCGGCGGTGTGGTCTAGCGGCCCGGCCCGTACAGGCCGAACCGGTTCTCCGGATCGCCGGGCACCCACGTGCAATCGACCTGCGAACGGGTCCCCATCTCCTTGACCCGACGCACCAGTCGCTGGGCAAGTTCGAGCTGGCCGGGTTCCCATTTGGCGAGCGCCTCGGCGATATCGGCGCTGTCGGACAATGCGTCGTAGAGCGCCCACGCATTGGCGGCGGCCTTGGCGGTGCCCGCCGCGGCGTGGGGCCGCGCGGCACTCGCCGCGTCCCCGACGAGTGCGATACGGCCCATCGCCATCTGGTGGGCGTCGACGTCGTAAACGGCTTGCAGATAGGGCTGTTCGGTACGCAGCACCACTTCCGCCGCCGCCGGTGCGAGCACCTGCGATGCCGCCGAGCGCATCTCGTCGACAAAGCGGTCCTGCACCTGACCGGGGTGCAGAGAGACGCCCGCGACGAAGCCCCGCTTGTCCGTCATCAACTCGTCGAGCGCATGCCCCTCGGCCACATTGCGGTACCACACGTAGTTCAGCAGGCGCTCCCCCGGCCTGAGGCCGCCATCCTGCGACGGGATCGGGTACACGTTGATGTGAGTGTGGGGCGCCAGACTGTAGCTGATCGAGCCACGCAGCAGCTCGAACGTCTGGGCAGACACCTGGCTTTCGGGCACCGTGCCACGCCACCCGACGTATCCCGAGTACTCGAGCCGGGATTCCGGCGAGATCCGGCGTCGGCTCGGCGAGGTGATGCCGTCGGCGAAGACCACCAGGTCGGCGCGTTCGCGTCGCCCCGAGGTGAACCGCACCTCCACACCGTCGGCGTCCTGATCGAAGCCCGCCGCATACTCGCCGAGGTGGTAGCGCCCGGTGCCGTAGTCGGCGAGCAACGCCCGGTAGAACGTCCCCCACGAGGTGTAGCGCCACGGCGCTTCCTCGCGGTAGACCACCGTATTGTCCGGCCCGAGATACTGGACGAAATGCGTTGATGTGCTGACGGTTTCCGGGCGTTGGCTGCTGCACTCCACGAACCACCGCAGCGTGTCGGGCTGCAGCACGATCCCGCCTCCCCTGCCGTCCAGGTCGCTCGGGGTGCGTTCGTAGACGTCGACGTCGAAGCCGAGCCTGCGCAGCAATAGCGCCGTCGTCAGGCCGCCGATCGAACCCCCGATGACGAGGGCCCGGTGACCGCTCCAGTCCTGCCGCGCGCTGTCATTCATGTCCTTCTCCTGTGTCGAGCCCGAGGAACACCCGGGCGTTGGCTTCCAACACGGCGTCGTCGATGTCCGCCGCGTGGGAGAGGTAAAGGGGGTCTGGGGTTCCCATGTCGAACGGGTAGTCGCTGCCACACATGAGCCGCTGCGGGTCCGCGTGTGCGGCCAGTAGCCTCAGGGCGGCGACATCGTGTGTCAGGGTGTCGAACCAGAGTTCGGTGAAAGCCTCCCGGGGCGCCCTGCTGCCACCCGCACGGACGTCGGCCCGGTGCTGCCACCCGTGCTGCCAGCGCCCCACCAGCGCCGGCGCACATCCGCCGCCGTGTACGAGGCAGATCCGCAACCGCGGCAATTCGTCGATGACGCCGCCGAGGGTGAGAGCTGCTGCGGCCGTGGCGGATTCGACGGGATTCCCGATCAGGTTGGTCAGGTAGTAAGACGACCACTCCGGCCGCGGCAGCTGCATGGGGTGCACCAGCACCGCGAGGTCATGCTCGGCGGCCGCGACCAGGATGTCCCGCATCGGCGCGGCGTCGAATGACGTCCCGTCGAGCAGCGGCGGCACCGAGATTCCGCGCACCTCTGCCGAGTTCGCGATCTCGAGGAGCTGTTTGCGGGCGGCTTCGGGGTCATGCAGCGTCACCAGACCGAGCCCGAGCAGCCGCCCGCTGCTGTCCCGGCACGCCTTGGCGAGCGCGTCGTTGAAGCTGCGGACGAACTCGTCGACACCGTCGGCCGCGGCGACCGGAAAGGCGAAGGGCGGAGCGGAGATGACACGCGCACCGAGCCCGGCGGCATCGGTGTCGGCGAGGACCCGCTGTACATCGCTCATCGCCTCGGTCTCGATGGACAGCGGCAGATCGCCGAGATGCAGTTGGCCGCGGTGGTCGCGCAACGCCGGGAGCGGGGAACCCGGCGCCAGCCCGAACAGGTCGTCGGGAAGCCAGTGCGCGTGGACGTCGATCGGCCCCGGCCGCACCGTCATGCCGCCGACCTCACGGCCTCGAGCGCCTCGAAGCGGGCGAGCACCTCGGCCTGGAGCACGGCCACCGCGGGGTCCGACGCCCGCCGCGGTCTCGGCAGGTCGACGTCGATGATCTCGTGGATCCGTCCGCCGGGCGCCAGCACCACGATCCGGTCCGAGAGCTGAACCGCCTCCGTCACATCGTGCGTGACGAACATGACGGTGCGCCGGGATTCGAGCCAGATGCGTTCCAGGTGCTCACGTAGCGTCCGGGAGGTCATCGCGTCGAGGTGGCTGAACGGTTCGTCCATCAAGAGCACGTCGGGTTCCACGGCGAACGCCCTCGCGATACCGATGCGCTGCTGCTGCCCACCGGACAGCTGAGCGGGGAACCTGTCCGCGCAGTGACTCAGGCCGACCAGGTCCAGGTAGTGGGCCGCCCTCTCCTGCCAGCCGGCGCGCTCGTGCTGGACGAATCCCAGATTGGCCATCACCGTCCGCCACGGCAGCAGGCGCGGATCCTGAAAGACGTAGCCCACTCGCGCGTCCCGCACGCCGGCGCGGAGTCGGACACTGCCCGATGTCCGGGATTCGATGCCGGACACGATGTTCAGCAGCGTCGTCTTGCCGCTGCCCGACGGACCGACGACGGAGACGAAGGTCTCTCCGGAGATGGTCAGGTCGATATCGTCGATGACACGGGTGACGGCACCCCGTCGATCGGTGAATTCCTTGATCAGACGTTGGATTTCGATGGAAGCCATGGTTGTCTCGCTCTCTTGGTCAGGCGTTGCGCCAGCGGGTGGCGAAGCGCTCGATGGGTCCGAGGATCAGTAGGTCGGCGATGACGAGGAGCAGGATGAACACCAGCACCCAGGCCAGGAAGCCGTCGAGTTGGTTGGCGTCGTACCAGTAGCGGGCGCGCCAGCCGACGCCCGAGGTGGCGCCGAACCACTCCGCGAGCAGTAGTCCGTTCCACGCGCTCATGATCGCGAATCGCACGGCGGCGACCGTGGATCCGGCGACCGCCGGCACGACGATCTGACGCAGCACACGGGTCCGAGACACACCGAAGGCGCGCGCCATCAGGAGGACGTCGGCGGGTACCGCACGGGTGGCCTTCGCGATGTTGACGACGACGAACGGCAGGCCGGACAGGAACACGGTCACCACCGGGGTGAGCCAGCCGAACCCGAACCACATGGTGGTCAGCAGGGCCCAGATCACCGCGGGGATCGCGAGCGCCGCCGCCGTCAGGTCGGACAGGGCAACGTCGGCAACCCGCGAAAGCCCCATCACCACGCCGATCGCTGCGCCCACCACCAGCGCCGCGGCGAGTCCGAGCGCGAAGCGATTCATGCTGATCGCGAGGTTGCCCCAGAGTTCGCCGGCGGCTGATTCCGCGCCGAGCCGCTGGACCGTCTCGTTCACCGATGGCACCCGGTTGCCGACGACGACCGCCAGCTGCCAGGCCGCCAAGATGCTCAGGACTGCTGCGAGAGTGGCGGTGGCCGAGATGCTTTGGCCGCTTAGTCGACGCTGCCAGGACTGCAGTGTGGTCACGCGAGTTCCTTTCGCCATGCGAAGAATCGAGTCTCGAGGTGGGCCAGACCGCGTTCGATCAGCACCATCGCGACGATGAAGAGTGCCGTCCAGGCCAGCATGTCGTCGACCTGAAACTCCTGGTATGCCTTGCGGATCATGAAGCCGACGCCGTTGCTCGCGCCGAACACCTCGGTGAGAGCCTCCACCTTCCACGCCATCGCGAAGCCGTATCGCACCCCGGCGAATACGAACGTGGTCAGCGCAGGCAGGTAGAGGTGACGCAGGATGTCGGAGCGCTTGCGTTCGAAGGCCTGGCACATCGCCAGCAGGTTGCCGTCGACGGAGCGGACACCTTCCGCGACGTTCATCGCGATGAAGGGCAGCGCCACCAGCGCCGAGACCACGATCGGGCCACCGGCCCCGACCCCGAAGATCAGCAGTCCGAACACCGCGTAGGTCAGACCGGGCATATTGCCGAGGACGAACAGCGGGAGCGAGAAGTAGGACGTCATGAAACTGCTGCGCCCCATGACGAATCCGATGACCAGTCCGCCGATCATCGCGATGGCGAAGCCCGCGGCGATCTTGGCGATACTCGCCGCGAAGTTCGTGAACGCCTCGCCCGAGGCGATGATCGCGACAACCCGCTCGGCGACACCGGCGGGCCGCGGGAGGATCGGGTCGTCGACCCAGGCGGCGACCGCGGCCCATGCACCGATGGTCAGGAGGAGCGTCACGCCGGAGACCAGCCAGCGACGGCGCCACAGCGGCGTACCGGGTGCCGGACGGGGCGTGGGCTGCACCGGCTCGGACCGGGTGTCGGGTGGGGCGACAGTCTGGGTCACGGGTGGACTCCTTCGGTCGGCAGGAACTGTGGGTCGGTTTCGTCGCCGGCGATCACACCGGTGGTGCGCATCAGATCGAAGATCGAGCTCTCGTCCTCGGCCCATTTGGCATCGAAGCGGACCCGGTCGGTCACCCAGTCATGCTGGGCCACATAGCTCTTCATGAACTCGATGTCTTCGGGGGTGGCGACGGCGAAATGCTGGGGGTAGCGCTCGATCATCTCGTCGCGGTGTTCGGACCATTCGACGAGACCGCGGTCCCACAGGTCGAGGAAGGCCGCCACCTCCCCCGGATGGCCGTCCACCCAGTCCTTACGGGCAACGAACACATTGCCCATCGGGCCGTCATGCCCCGGGGCGACGAGTTCGGCGAACAGGTCGGCCGACGACTTGCCGTCGTACAGCGGACGCACCGAGCCGTCCCGCAGTTCGCGGGCGGACAGGTCCGGGTAGCAGATGCAGGCGTCGATCTCGCCGCGCGCCAACAGGTTGGACAGGTTCTGGATATCGGCCACCACGACATCGAAGTCGCCGTCGACGATTTGCAGGTCGTGCATCTGCTTGACCAGCGCGCTCCACACCAGCGTGCCGGAGACGGTGGTGAAGACTCCGAGCCGCTTTCCCTTGAGGTCGGCGAGCGTCTCGGCGGGATCATCGGCGCGCACGAGGATGCGGCTGCGTTCGGCGTTGTAGCGGCCGATGATCACCGTCTCCCGTTCCGTCTGTTCCTCCAACCCGGGCACCTCGAAGGACGCCGTTGAGATGATGTCGGCGTGTCCGCCGGCGAAGAGCCCGAATTCGTCCCAGGTGGCGCTGGTCTGGATCGAGTAGCCGGTGTCGGCCTCCCATTGCTCGACGACCCCGGTGTCGTGCATGTAGTCCCAGATCGGGTCGGGGGCGAACGTGAAGCGGATGACGCCGTCGGCGGCCGTCCGCGACGACGCCGGGCCGCCGAGGCCTGCGGAGCACCCCGTGGACAGCGCGACCGTGGCCGCGGACACGATTGCCACGGCCGTCGTGGCGCAGGTGCGAAGCGAAAGGGTCACCAACAACCTCCCTGTTCAGTGACGATGATCACGACCACCACCATGCGTGCGGCAGACCACTGTCGACAATGTCTATCGACACACACTTATGCTCTTGGCTATGTCTTGTGACACATACAGCGGAGCGGGGCCGCAGCTCGAGCACTGGCTCGATGCGCTCGCCGAGATCGGGGTGGCGGTGGGCGGAGAGGAACCCGTTGCCGACGTCCTGGACCGGGTTGCCCGAACCGCCTGCACGCTGCTGAGCTACGACTTCTGCGCCGTCTTCCTTCCCGACGACCACGGCCGGGCTCTGACGATCGTCGGATCCCATGGCCTGTCCCCCGAATACGTCGCGCAGGTCAACGCGAACCGGCCGATCCTGCTGGACCTGCGCGGCGAGCGGGAGGCTCCGTCCAGCGTCGCGTTCCGAACCGGAGACGTCGTGACGCTGGAGGACATCGCTGTCGTTCCCGACTTCACGTGGAGCGGTGTGGCGCAGGAGCAGGGCTATCGAGCGCTGATCTCCGCGCCGATGCGACGAGGCGAGGCGACCGTCGGTGTCCTCAACGGGTACCGCGCCGAGCCGCACGGCTTCGACCGTGCCGAGATCACCTTGGTCAAAACGCTTGCGACGCAAGTCGCGATAGCACTGGGCACCGCGCAGCTGCGCGCCCAGGAACAGGCGACGATCCGGGAGCTGCGCCGTGCCGAAGAGGTTCACCGGTTGCTCACGGCGACCGCACTGCGCGGCGAGGGGGTGTCTGGGGTCGCGCGCGCACTGGCCGAGCTGCTCGATCGCCCGGTGCGGATCCGAGACGTCTATGACGAAGCGCTTGGCAGTGCCGGGTGGGCCGACAATGGCGGACCGCGGGAGAGTCACGCCGTGGCCGATGTGGTGCTCGAGGGCGCATCCGTCGCGCAGATCCAGATTGCCGCGCAACAGGATGAGCTGTCCGCGCTCGAGATCCGGGCAGTGGAGCACGCCGCCACCGTCACGGCTCTGGAGCTGTTGCGGGCCCGCACCGCCGCCGAAGTCGAACAGCGCCTTCGCGGCTCGTTGGTCGCCGATCTTCTCACCGCCGACGACGCCGGGATGGCCGCACTACTGGTCCGAGCGCGCCGACTGGGCTGGAACCTTTCCGGCGGGCAGACGCTCATCGCCATCCGGTGCCCGGAGTCACGACGATCCGACGGGCGCCCCGCCACCGAGCGGGTACTTGCGGCGGCCGACCGGTTCGTCGCCGCGGCGAAACCGCGACCCCTGTCGGCCGTGTACCGCGGTGATGTCGTCGTGGTCGTTCCGTCGTCGTCCGCACATCGACGGGCGAGTGCCGGCTCGACAGTCGAGCTCGCGTCGCAGTTGGTGGAATCACTGGCCACCACCGGGACGGCCGATCAGGCGGTGGCCGCGGTGTCGCCCGAGCTGACGGCCCATGAGTTACCCGGCGCCTTCCGGACCCTCCGTGGCGCACTCGATCTGGCCGGAGACCGAACCGATTCGGCGGTGATCGATCTGAACGAGATCACCGTCGATCACCTGCTGCTCCAGCTCGACGATCCAGACCGGTTGCGCCAGTTCGCCTTGTCGGTGCTCGGCCGCGCCATCGAATACGACGAGGCAAGATCCACCGAGCTGCTGCGCACCGCCCGGGTACTTCTCGACCACGGCCTGGACCGCCAGGCGACGGCCGCGGTGCTCCACCTGCATCCCAACACCGTTGCGCAGCGGATCCGCAGACTCGAGGAGCTCACGGGGCTGCGCCTGTCCCGCCCCGGCGACCTGCTTCAGCTGACGGCCGCACTCACCGTGTCGCGGATCGCATCGCTCGGCTGACCACCACCCCACGGCTAGGCGCGGGCGGCCGCGGACTGCAGCGCCCGGAAGACCGAGTTCACGACCAGCTCGACCTTGAATCCGTTCTGGCTCAACGGTGAAGCACCGTCCGCCGCGATACGTGCGGCGTCCCGGAATGCCGTCGCAGACGGATGCTTCCCCGCGAGCACCCCCGACACCGCAGGCAATCGCCATGGCTTCGCGGCGACTCCGCCGAGAACGATGGCCGCGGACTCCACCACACCGTCGTCGATCTCCAGACCGGCGGCCACCGATACCAGCGCGAACGCATAGCTGTGCCGATCGCGGACCTTCAGATACCAGCTGTGGGTCGCGTATGACGGCGCCGGCAGTTCCACGGCGATGATCAGTTCGGTTCCATCCAGGGCGGTGTCCCGCTCCGGGTGCACGCCGGGTAGCACGAAGAAATCGTTGATCGGGATCGCCGTGGCGCCCCCGGCGCCGACCACGTGCACGACCGCATCCAATGCCACCAGTGCGACCGCCATATCGGACGGGTGCACTGCGACGCATTCGGCGCTGGCACCGAACAACGCGTGTTCACGGTTGAAGCCGGCACGGGCGGTGCAACCCGAACCCGGCACCCGCTTGTTGCACTGGTCGAATGCCGGATCCATGAAGTACGGACACCGCGTGCGCTGCATCAGGTTTCCGCCGACGGTGGCCATGTTGCGGATCTGCGTCGTGGCCCCCGACAGGATCGCCTGAGAGAGCATGGGGTAGTCCTGCCGAATCAGCGGATCGTTGGCCAGCGCGGAGTTCGTGACGCCGGCGCCTATCAGGACCCCACCCGCCGCTGTCCGCTCCACCGTGCGCAAACCCAGGCGGCCGACGTCGATCAGCGCAGCCGGTTCCTGCACACCGGTTTTCATCAGGTCCAGCAGGTTGGTACCACCCGCGAAGTACTGCGCACCACCTGCCGCGGCTTCGATGGCGTCCTCGACGGAGACAGCGTGGCGGAACTCGAACGTCTTCATGCTCGCTCGGACACCTCCGCGATGGCCGCGACGATGTTCGCGTACGCACCGCACCGACAGATGTTCCCCGCCATCCGCTCTCTGATCTCGTTGTGGGACAACTCGGTCGGACCCTTTGCGACGTCGCACAGCGGGCCGTCGAACGTCGCGGCCGAAAGGTCGCCGCGCGCATGCTCACGGAGCACCGCGCATGCCGACGTCAGTTGCCCGGGGGTGCAGTAGCCGCATTGAAATCCGTCGTGGTCGACGAAAGCCTGTTGAACCGGGTTCAGCTCGTCGCCGTCGGCCATTCCCTCGACGGTCCGCACACTGGCTCCGTCGACCGAAACGGCGAGCGTGAGGCAGCTCAGTACCCGCTCGCCGTCGACCTCGACCGTGCAAGCGCCGCACAAGCCGTGGTCGCACCCCTTTTTGGTGCCCGTCAGCGCCAGCCGCTCGCGCAACAGGTCGAGCAACGTGGAACGGACATCCAACTCGATGTCGTGTGCGACTTCGTTGACCTTCAAGCCGACACGGTGAGCCTGGCCGGTCACTGCGGATTCCTCTCTGCGCGGGCCGGTTCGAGCGGCTTGAGCAACGTCTCCAGGGTGACGGGCAGGTTTCGCAGCCGTTTTCCGGTCGCGTGGTGGATCGCATTGGCGATGGCCGCAGGCACCCCGCAGGCACCGATCTCGCCGATCCCGCGGACACCGATCGGGTCGAGGCTGGGGTCGGGACGATCGACGAACGTGATGTCGAAATCAGGGCGGTCGGCGTGGGTGGGCAGGTAGTACTCGCCGATCGGCTGCGCGGTGAGCGGATCCACCGGAAGGTGTTCGAGCAGCGCCATTCCCAGCCCGAAGGTGATGCCGCCCATCACCTGGTTGGTGGCCAGCTTGGGGTTGAGCACCCGCCCACAGTCCAGCACCGCGACCCAGCGGGTGACGGTGACGCGCCCGAGCAACTCGTCGACCTCGACCTCGCAGAAGTGCGCGCCGAAGGATTGCGATACCGCGCCGCCTTCGGGAGCCCCGCCGCTGGAAACCGTGAACGACAGGTGCGCCGCGAGTTCCGCTCCGCCGCGAGCCAAGAGCCGTGACGCTGACTCGGCGCTGCCCGGTTCCCGGCGCGTGTCGAGTCGTCGCCGCCACTCCAGGCCCGCGGCGTAGACGGCAGAACCGACTGTCGCGGTCGTCTGCGATGCTCCGCTGTAGGGCGCGTCGGGGAAGGACGAATCGCCGGACTCGAAACTGACCTGCCATAGCGGCAGTCCAGTCACGTCGGACGCCAACTGGGCCATGACGGTGCGGACGCCCGTGCCGATCTCATGCGTCGCCGCACTGAATCGGACTGTGCCGTCGACCGACGTCTGCACTTGGCAGCCCGCGGGCATCCGACGGCCGGGGTAAGTGGCCGTCGCCATGCCCCAGCCGACCTGAACACCGTTGCGGCGCAGTGATCTCGGTGCGCTAGGGCGATCGTGCCAGCCGAATTTGCGTGCTCCCGTCGCGTAACACTCGTCGAGATGCGCACCCGACCAAGGTCGGCCGTTGGTCTGGTCGTGGTCGGTTACATTGGCCATGCGCAGCTGGAGTGGATCCATTCCGGTTGCCTCGGCGAGTTCGTCCATGGCGACCTCGAGCGCGAACAGCCCCGGCGCTTCGCCTGGGCCGCGCATGAAACACGGCGTGGGCGAGTTGATTCGGGCGACGGTGTGTGACACCTCCAGACGCGGTGAGCGGTAGAGGAAGCGCGCCGACAGGCCGGCTGGCTCGCAGAAGTGCGCGACGGTCGACGTCTCGGTCAGCGTGTGCTGTTCGGTGCTGACGATCTCACCGCCGTGATCGGCGACGAGGGCCACCCGCTGCTCGGTGCGCGGGCGATGCCCTGTGGAGGTGAACATCTGGTCGCGGGTGAGCACCAGCTTGACCGGTCGTCCGATCTCACGCGCCGCGACCGCGCACAGAACCACATGCATCCACAGAAAGCTCTTGGACCCGAACGCACCGCCGACCAGTGGCGAGAGGATGCGAATCCGCTCTTCGGGAATCGCGAGATAGGCCGCCAGCACCCTTCGCTCACCGGTGATCCACCGCGTCGTGTCGTGGACGGTGAGGGAGTCACCGTCCCACTGTGCGATCGTCGCCGACAGCTCGATCGGGTAGTGCGCGTTCACCGCTGTGGTGAAGGTTTCTTCCACCTTGACGCCGGGCGGCTCGACGGACGGTCCGCGGCGGTCCTGCAGCTTCTCGTCGGCCAGCTTCACGAAGTGGTCGGGGTGGTAGACGCCGTGACGGACCCGGCCGTCATCCCCGTCGGGCACCACCGGTTCGGCGAGCACCTGCGCGGCGGAGAGCTGAGCATGCGCGACGACGTAGTCGAACGTCATCCGCGAAGCGGCGTCGGCGGCATTCTCCGGCGAATCGGCGACGACGAGCGCCACGTGCTGACCGACGTGGTGCACCGCCAGATCGGACAGCGGCGGACGCCGCTCCAGCGGCAGGTCCCATGTCAGATCGGCTGGAAGCTCCTGCAGTGGAGGGCAGTTCAACGGAGTCAGCACGTGCACGACTCCCGGGGCGGCAGCGGCGCGAGCCGCCGCGGCCGCCATCGATTCGGGTGTGATGCGGCCGTGCGGGATCTGCGACTGGACGAGCATTCCGTACGTCACCCCGGCGACAGGGGTGTCCGCGGTGTAGCGGGCACGGCCTGTCACCTTGTCTCGGCCCTCGACCCGGCTGATCGGCCTTCCGACGAGATCAGGCATGCCCTAGTACTTCTCGATGGGATTGCGCCGGCCCACGATCAGCGGATCCGTTGCCGTGAACGGCAACTCGGGCAGATCATCGACGTGTGTGCCGAAGCTCGCGACGAGCACCGAGCTCACGTCGATCAAGGAGACAGAGTCCGAGCTGCGAGTGATCGAGGCGGTCAAGTCGTTCCCCTTCGGCCGAGTTCGCTGACCACTTCGACCTTTGTCCGTGCGACCGCTCCTGTCTTCGATGCTGACCACCATATCGTGGGCGTGCTGGCAGGGAGCGGTCATTCCGGCTAGCCCCCATATGCGGCGATCCACCGCAATGACACTTCCCTGCCGCGGCTCGATTGGCACGAGTCGGTGTTCGCCGACCGGGGAGACTCCCGGCCTAGGTCATTTGGTGCTGAGGCCGGCGTCGGCGAGCCATTTCGTGGCGATGTCGGCGAGGTTGGTTCCCTTGGCTGCTTCGGCGTTCATCGAGATGAGGTCGTCGGTCGTCAGTTTGGCCGACACGGAGTCGAGTGTTGTGGTGATGGTGTCGGTCTGCTTGGCGGACTTGATAACCGGGACGACGTTCTCCGCAGCGAACAGCGACTTGTCATCCTCGAGCGGACCCTGAACACGGCGCAGGAGAATCCGCTGTTCGACGTCGACGGAGATGCGGTTGTCCACCACGGCGCTTTCTATCAGGCCTCGCTCGCACTCGAATTGGACGGAACCACTCTCGCACTGGCCTTGACGGCACCCATCACGCATTCCCGAATCAGAATGCTCAATGATCCGGATACCAACGGCGGCAAAGCATTCCTCGCCGGCGGACCGGACGGTTCCTCTGGGTTGATGATGGTCGAGTACGTCGCCGCGGGTGCCATCGCCGAGATCCGCAACGCCGCTCAGCCGGCGTCGGCGGGCACACTGGTGCTGTCGAGAGGTGCCGAAGAGGACGCCACCTTCGCGTCGCAGGGCGCGCAACAACTCGAGCGGTCCATCGCCGCGTATCGCGTACTGCTCGGCTGCGAACTGTTGGGCGCCGTGCGGTTGCTGCGGCAGCGTGGCCTCGATGATCAATACTCGGGCGCTGTCGGCGATGCGATCGCACTCGGCGCGGGCCTCCCCCGAAATGATGAGGACCGAGACCTTCGCGGTGACATCGCGTTGGCGGAGTCCCTGCTCGACCACATCGGACGACTTGTGCCGCAGTAGGGTTGAGGCCCGCGCGTCGGCGCGGTAGGCCCCACCGAGACGCCATCAATGCGATGGTCATTCGCCGGGGAAGTGAATCCTGTGGTTGGCCCTTGACGGCCCACCACCCTCCTGCCCGGGTCGGGCCGATATCTACCACAGCGACGCGGTCGGTTGCGGCGTGCCAACACACCATGTCGTAGGTCTCACCGCCACTGGCGCGGTTAGCTGCCTCGTTTGGAGGCGTTGTCCACGAAGCGGTTCGCGGTCGTCGCTGATCCCCTGACCGTTGCATTGGTATCGCGCGCGCCCTCAGCGGACGATCCTGCACATTCCGGATGTGAAAAGAGCCAGCCCGCTTCGGTGTTGGACAGGTAGAACGCGACCTCCCGCGCTGGCGGCGCCGGACCTTCGAACGGTTTCGTCCTCACTCTGACGCGCGTCACTTCCCAACTCCCGCGGGCATCCTGCGAGCTTCGAGCCCCTGGTCAACGTATTATCTCGCTGCATCATCGAACGTCGATTTGGGGGGCTGGTGGTGTCGTCGCGTCGAGAATTTCTTCATGCTGTGCGTCGGCGAATTGTGGTCTGGATACTCTTCGGTGTGGTCGGTGGGCTCACGCCGCTGTACTTGATCAGCTCGCAACGGGCGTCGACCGGCGAGCCCAGCAGCATCGTTGATGTCATCGCCACAGGCGAACTCATATTGATTTCTGCCGTTTTGGCTATTGGTTCTATTGGCGAGTTGCTGGCGAACGCCAAGAGCCGCCTTTCGTTGTATGCAATTTTCAACGTGGTGTGCGCAATCTCGGTGCTATTCGGCGGCGCGCTCTTTTACGCACGGATCAAGAGTGCTGAGTACTGGAGCGTCCGCTGGAACGATCCGACAACGATGCCCCGGCATGCGATACCAGCCCCTCCCGATCACATCTTCGGATGGTCCGTCACGGCTTTTGTCGTGAGCCTCGTGATCGGCGTGAGTATCATCTGGATTATCACGCTAGGAGAGCAGAGCAATGACGATTGACTGGCTGCCGATCGCCTTGATCGCGGTGCCGGGAGCCCTCAGCGTAGTTAGCGCAGTACTCGCTACGGTTCAACATACACATCGGCGGCACCAGCGCGACCGGGAGCATATCGCGGCGGCCTACGGGGCGCCCTAGCCCTTGGCCGTGCTCGGACCTGCGGAAATCACTCGGATCTGTTGAACCCCGTCTGAGGTTTCCTTAATGCCTGAGCGGGCCGAACGCCCCGTCCAGGAAGTACTAAGAACGAATCATGACGATCCACAGCCGGTATGACGTCGACGGCATGGGGCAGATGCGCAGAAAAATGGTGGGTGGTCCCGGCTGGTATCGAACCAGCGACCTTCCGCGTGTGAGGCGGACGCTCTCCCACTGAGCTACGAGACCGGGGAGTCCGTCGACGTGCGATCGACGGGCCGAACGACGTCGAACACTAGCACGGACAGGCTTCGAGCCCCGAATCCATAGTCCCGCACACGTCCGGACCGCCGACGCCGGCTTTGCCAGATCGAGCGGCCGCCGCGTCGAAGTCCCGGCAACCTGCCGAACATGGCTCGCCGCGGTCGGTTACTGCAGGTTGCTTGCCCCGTCGGCGTGACGATGCTTGTGCTTGCCGGCGGCGCCATCGCCTTGGCTGACCACCCACCCGTCGTCACGGTCGACGGCGTCGACGTCGTTCTCACCGGCGACACCGAGGTTGTCGAGGGCACGGGGTTCACCTCGCGCAGTGGCAACATCGGCTGCTACATCGATCCGGAGACTGTGCAGTGCGACATCGGTGAGCGTGACTGGGCGCCGCCGCCGAAGCCGGCGGACTGTCCTGACTTCACGGATTTCGGCCAGGACCTCACTCCCGAGGAGGTGGATCCGCTGGATTCGTCTGCGCCGGCGACACCACGCTCAACAGCGGACCGCCCCTGGCGTTCGGCGACACCATCACCGCCGGGCGCCTGCGCTGCGAAAGCACCTCTGCAGGCATCCGATGCTGGGACTTTGCGCACGGCGGCGCATTCTCGCTTTCACGCGAGCGATACTCGCTGTCCTGACCTCGCCGGAAGCCACGACTCGCCGCGGGGAGGGGATTTGTGTGCCGACGCTTGCGTGGACTATCGTCGTGCATCGCGATGGGCGACGATCTCGTCCGTGGCGCGCGGATGTAGCGCAGTTGGTAGCGCATCACCTTGCCAAGGTGAGGGTCGCGGGTTCGAATCCCGTCATCCGCTCGAGGTGCAGTCGCATCAACCCCAGCGGTGGAGTGGCCGAGTGGTGAGGCAACGGCCTGCAAAGCCGTGCACACGGGTTCGATTCCCGTCTCCACCTCCAGCAGGATCCCGGCGCGATTAGCTCAGCGGGAGAGCGCTTCCCTGACACGGAAGAGGTCACTGGTTCAATCCCAGTATCGCGCACCAGCTCCGATGCTCAAGGCGTGCTTTTGGGGCACCCGATTAGCGCCGCAACCGATATGCCACCAACACCTGGAAAACATGGCGCTGGCAGCAATGTCGGAAGCGGCTTCCCATCGGGGCACCTGCGTTTGCCCATCAGCGGTCACTGCGGCTGCTGGATGCACGGCCCCGGGGCACCCGGCAATGTGATGGCCGGGTCAGGGAATGGGTCTTTCCTGGGCATGGCTTAGGTGAGGACGTCCAACTCTTCGACTAATGCGGGCCGGATATTGTGGACGCGCTTGGCGCGGCCCGCCCCGACGATGCGGCACGGGTTGTTGTTGATCAGTTCATCGTTGACGGCGCTGCCCATGATGGTGCGCAGCAGGCTGTAGGCGTGTGGCTACGCATGGTGGGTTTTTCGGTGAGGGTGGCCGCGTGCCAGTCCCGAACGTCCTTCGGCGCGATACCGGCCGGTGCCTTGTCCCGAACGTCGGCAACAGGTGATCCTCAAGGATTCGGGCGTAGAGCTCTCGGGTGCGGGGTTTGATCGGGCGACCCGACACGTGCCGGTTGTCCAGCCATGTTCCGGCGTACTCGGCGAACGTGACCGGCGGCGCGAGGGTGCTGTCCCGCCAGCGGCCACGTTCGATTTCGGGGCGCTTGTCGGTGATCCACGCTTCGGCATCAATGCGGGCGGTGAACGTGCGACCGGCGGTCAACAGAGCGCCGGTGGGCGGTGAGATGCATAAGTGCTGGTGCGCAGCTTCGCAACCATCACCAAGATGCGGTCGGGTCGCTACCAAGTCCGTTACACCGCCACTTCCTCACCGGTGGCGCCGAAGCCAAGACAATCCTCGGAGATCTAACGGCCGCACTGGCTGCGCCGTACTCGTGATCGTGGGCGCGATTACTGCCGATCAGGTTTCAGGCGTGTAGCCGACGCGGCCGTCAGCAAACAGCCGCAGGTGTGACTGTGCGTTGCTCAACGCGCTCGCCCACACCTCGCGTCTGCCCGGCGAGGCTTTGCCGTGGGCGCTCGGCGTTGTTTCATCGCGACGAGACCCCGCCAAGTTACATGCGCGCAGCACGCCCCGGTGCTGTCCACAATGTCATCGCCCGCACGAGGTCGGCGGGAATCAGCCACTACTTGTCGTAGACGGCATCGATCGAGCTGAACGTGCGAGCGACCGGGTGCCCGGCCGGCCGGACCCCCCTGTGCGGTTCGCGCCGGTAGGGGTGCTGCCACACGGTGGGGGTTGTCACTTGAAGGGGCTATCGGAAAGCCCCAAGTGGGACAACGACCTGGGGCTTTCCGTCGGGCGGGTCTACTTTTCTTTGCAAGGGTCGGTGCCAGGGCTGATGGTGATGCGCGCGGACTGCGCGCTGACGATCGTGGTGCCGTTGTCGCAGAAGTTGGCCATGGCGTTCAGGTTGGCTCCCTCGACGACTTCGCTGCCGGAGTTGCGGCCCGCGAACACGATATTGGCGCTACCGCCCTCCACGCGGGCTGAGCTGTCGTCGCCACTGGCGGTCACGACATTGCTGCTGCCGCCGCCGGTCACGCTGGCTGTGCTGTTCTCGCCATTGGCGGCGGCGACGTTGAGGGAGCCACCGTTGATCTCGGACACGCTGTTCTCGCCGATGGCGAGGGCGATGTTGCCCATGCCGCCGCTCGCGCTGGCCGAACCACCGTTGAGCGCCGCAGCGGCGTTGCCGAAGGTGGCATCGGCATCGGCGTCGCCCACGCTAACGCCGATACCGCTAACGTTGACGGCGGCCCCGGGCGCGGCCGAGGCGGTTGGCGTGCCCAGCCCTACTAGGGCGGCAAGGGCCACACCGGCGATAGCGGGAGGGAACAGGAATGTGGACTGCTTCATCGGAGGTCCTTTCCTCGGGGGCGAGTTAGCATACTTTTCCGACTTTGCCAACTCACTGAGTGTAAACCTTTTAGGTCGAAGCGGTAACAATTCTCCAGTTAGCGATGCTCGCGCAGCTGCTGGTGGGGCTCGCGGTAACGGCCATGACCCCGATGCTGAACCGGGCGTTTGAGTGGCGTGTCCGTCGGCGAGCTGCTCGACCAGCTCACGCGCGGCACCCGCGTCTTCCTGGTGCGGCTCGCTGACGTGACCCCCATCTGTTCGGTGGGACCGACCGCGACGACCCACTGTCGCGCGTACTGCTTGAGCGCCTCGGCCGAGCGCAGCGTGTAAATCCTGAGCTGGAACGCGATTTCGGTATCCCTTCGGTCGCGAACGGCGCAGTGATGTTTGTGCGCTGATCAGGTCATCAGCGTGAGACACAGGGGGCGGCTACAAGGCCCTGTACGACCGCCCTGCCGGTGATGATTCGGTCCCACTGACCTTGCAGCACACGGGCGTTCGGTGGGACTTCACCTGTCGTGGCGGCTGTAGCGAGTTGCCGATTGATCGGCGCGCTCACCCGCACATACAGCACAAGCCAGACCAGCAGCAGGCCCACGGCGGCACCGGCAGAGACGGCCGGCGACCGCGGCGAGTGCGGCACTGGTGGCCGCGCCGACAGTGCCCAGCACTCCCGGAATCGGCATCCGTCGGTCGCCGTACAGATGCACGTATCCCATCACCGCAACCAGCCACCGGTCATCGACACGAGCCAGAGCGGGCCGAAGAACCATCGCACAGAAGACGTCGGAGCCGTAGACGACCGCGGTCCCCAACACCGCCATGCCAGCGGCAATCCTGGCGAGCTCGATCACGCGTCGCCGCCCGCCAGCTGTGGCAGAGCAGTCATTTGCTCAAGAAACTGCAGCGTGTTGAGTTCGTCCCAGTGCTCGACGAATATCCCGTTGCCCACCCGCCAGATATCGATCGAGCGCATCTCGACACCCAAACAGGCGCTGCGACAGGTTGCCCGTGCCAACGTCGACTTCGCCCAACAGAACCCGGCCGTCTATGACGCGATGTTCACCCGCGCCAACACGCTGCATTCCGCCACCGCCGAAACGCCGCATCAGTTGTCGGCCGCCTTCGCCCAACTCCGTGCTGTAGTCACCGCCCTCGCCCACAACCAGGACGTCGACACCCTGACCGAGGTGCTCTGGGCAGCGCTACACGGAATGATCACGCTGACCCGCAGCGGCCGACTACGTCCCGGGCGAGATTCCGACCGCCTCGATCTTCTCGTCACTGAACTCTCCGCCATTACGTAAGCGGACACGCCCAACCGCCGATGCCAGGCGGCCCATCGGCTCGCTACGACGGGCCGTGAATCAGGGCTTGTTGAAAATCCCACCCAGCGACTTGAACGAATCCTCGACCGCCTTCTTCTGAGCGGTCCACTGCTCTTCCAGCTGCTCGGCGACGGCCTTGCGCTGGTCGACCCATTGCTGTTCGAGCTGTTCTGCCAGCGCCTTGCGCTGGGAGTCCCACTTCTCGGCGACCTCGGCGACCCGTTCCTTGTCGAACAGGTCCGCCACCGCCTTCCTCTGGGCGTCCCACTGCTGTTCGAACAGCTCCCCGAACGCTTTGCGCTGCGCATCCCACTGCTCGACCATCTGGTCGGCAAGCGCCTTGATCCGGCTCTGGTTGTCCTGCAGCAGCTCGTTCAACTGGCCGCTGACCTGACCGCCCGACTCGTCCGCCATCGTCTGACCTCTCCGTGCTCCTGGGATGATCTCGACCACTTGCCATCGTGGCACCGCATGTCCACCTGCGGGGCGGGATCCGCCGCGATTCGTGGACAGAAACGAGCGGCACCCGCAACCCGGCGTGCACAATCGCCAGCGCGGCAGGCTGTCTGGCTCCCCACGGCTCGCTGCGAGTCTGCTGCGAGGGGTTCGCATTCGGGCGCTGGTGCGTTGTGATGGTTATGGGAGGACGCGCTGCGGGCGGTAATGGTCGAACCGCCCGTAGCGGGCTCCACCCGGTGAGCATTCCGGTTTCCCCGTTCCGGGTGCTCCGCGCACGGCCCGCCACCACCCCCCGGTGGCGGGCCGTTCTACGTGAAGCCCGGCGACCCCGCCAAAACCGGCGTGCAGGAAGTGTTTCGATACAGACTTAGCTACGGCGCGTAATCGGGGCAATAGGCCGCCGCCGCTGCCCCCACGAAGAATCCGCTGTCGGCGGCCCCGAGACCGCTATCTTCCATCACCTGATAGGTGGCGTCCACCAACGTGTTTCCGTCGGCCATGTATGAGCACACCGCGTTGGCGACGGTGATCGCATCACCCGGCGAGGTGTACGGAATGCCCTCGTCATCGAGGACGCCGATAAAGATGTCGTCGATCTCGTCGGCGTACGCCGGTGCGGCCGAAAGGGTCGCCAGTGCGGTGCCGGCCGCCACTGCCATCAACGCGAACTTGCCACGCACTGCACACCTCCTGGAGACTCACTGTGAAGTTGCACATTACGTCACCGGCAAACCGCGTGCAGGGGTTTGCTGAAGCGCATCAAATCTCGCGCAAACGAACTTCCGCGCCGGGGTTCCCGCGTTCACCTGACCGATAAGCCAGGCACGCGTCGTCGTCAACTGCGCATTGACGCCACTGCAACGTCAACCTACAGTTGACGACATGCCACAGCCGGCCAAGATCTCCTATCCCGTGCGACTCGACGATCTCATCGACATCATCAAGCGAGTCCACGACGAACCACTCGAACAACTCACTGATGCTGTTCTCGCCGCCGAGTCTCTCGATGAGATCGCCGACCACCTCATCGGCCATTTCGTCGACCAGGCGCGGCGGTCCGGCGCGTCGTGGACCGAGATCGGCAAGTGCATGGGCGTCACCAAGCAGGCCGCGCAAAAGCGCTTCGTTCCGAAGGCACCCGACTTCGAATCGGCCGCGCTCGACCCCAGCGCCGGCTTCGGCAGATTCACCCCACGCGCGCGCAACGCCGTCGTCGTCGCACAGAACAAGGCCCATGAGGCGCGAAACAGCGAGATCACCCTGGGACACCTGCTGCTCGGGCTGGTAGCCGATCCCGACGGGCTCGCCGTCAGACTGCTCGCCAGCCAGGGTATCGACACCGCCGACGTCGAGGAGGCGATCACCCTGCCGCCTCCCTCCGACGGCGAACCGCCTGCGTTGATCCCGTTCAACGGTCCGGCCAAGAAGGCGCTGGAGCTGACCTTCCGCCAGGCGGTTCGGTTGGGCCACAACTACATCGGCACCGAGCACCTTCTGCTGGCGCTGTTCGAGGTCGAGGAAGGCGGCGGTCCGCTGCACCGGCTCGGCATCGATAAGGGCCGCTTCGAACGCGACCTCGTCAGCGCCCTGCAGCAGATCGGCACAAGCTGATCTCACAAACCGGACCGCCGCGGCGTCTACATGATGTGACAGTGCGACCGTTCGAGGATGTGGTTGCCCAGCACGGCCCCACCGTGTTGCGTGTCTGCCGTGCCGTCGTGGGCCCCGTCGACGCAGATGACGCATGGTCGGAGACCTTTCTGTCGGCGCTGCGGGCATATCCGGACCTACCCGGCGACGCCAACGTCGAAGCCTGGCTGGTGACCATCGCCCACCGCCGCGCCCTCGACGTCGGCCGCGCCCGGTCCCGCACACCGGTCCCCACCAACACCCTGCCCGACCGGCAAGCGGCGCACGCCGATCCCGCGGAACGCCACCCGGACCTGTGGGCCGCGCTAGGCCGGCTGCCCACCAAACAGCGGCAGGCCGTGGCCTACCACCACATCGCCGGGTTGCCGTTCACCGAGATCGCCGAACTGCTCGGCAACTCCCCCGACGCCGCACGTCGCGCCGCCGCCGACGGCATCAGGACGCTCCGCAAGATCTACCCGAAGGACCAATCAGCATGAGCACCAACATCTTTGACGAGATCGAGGCCGACGCCGCCGGTCTGGCCCACCTGCACCGCCGCCTCGAGACAGCCGCCGATGAGGCCGGCGTTCTCGACATCGCCTACCGCCGCGTCGACACCCCCGTCGGCGCTCTGCTGCTGGCCGCCACCACCGTCGGCCTGATCCGGGTCGCCTACGACGTGGAGGACCATACCGCCGTGCTCGCCCGTTTGGCCGAGACGGTGAGCCCTCGGATCCTGCACGCACCTGCCCGACTGGACGACGCGGCGCGCCAGATCGAGGAGTATTTCGCCAAGCGGCGCACCACCTTTGAGCTGCCGGTGGATCTGCGCCTCAGCTCCGGCTTCCAGCGCAGCGTCATCGAACACCTCCGCGATATCGGCTACGGCCATCGGGAGAGTTATGCGACGGTGGCGGCCGCAATCGGAAGCCCGCGCGCGGTACGGGCAGTCGGCACCGCCTGCGCGCATAACCCCCTTCCGCTCGTCATCCCCTGCCACCGGGTGGTGCGGTCGGACGGCTCGACAGGCCAGTACATCGGGGGCCAGACGGCGAAATCCACGCTGCTGGAGCTGGAGGCGGCCTGACCGGGAATGAAAGTGGCTGGACAACGGTAGAACTGCTCATGAGACTCGATCCCGCCGCCCGTGAACTCGTCGAATCGGCGTCCGACGCCACCCTTGTCACTCTCAACCCAGACGGCAGCCCACAGGTCACCCTGGTGTGGGCGGCATTGCAGTCCACCCCCGACGGCGACGAACTGGTCGTCGCACACCTGGCAGAGCACAAGAAGGTCCGCAACATTCGCCGCGACCCGCGCGTCGCGGTGACGATCGTCGCGGCCGCGGGACATGGTCAGCCGATGACGCCGTATCTGGCGATCGACGGCACGGCCTACGTCACCGACGGCGGCGCACCGGAACTCCTCGAGGAGCTCGCCAAGACGCGGGTGCCGCCGGGTGTTCCGTTCCCGCCGGACAACCCGCCGCCCGGCTACCTGACTCACATCCGGATCGACAAGGTCGGCGGCGTCGGCCCCTGGGCGCAGTAGGGGAACCCCGCAGCGCTGCCGCGCGCGTGTGCCATCATGCGAGACATGCGGTCTGGCGGCAGGAGCACACAGGGTTGTGGCATCTTCGCCGACGTGACGCTCTCCGGCGTGCCGGACGAGCTGCAGAACACCTCGCCGGAGCCACCGCCACCGGCGAGATGTTCGTGGACAGCTACCGCGAGATGGTGTCCAACATGATGCTGATCGACCGGCTCAGCGGCATCCACCAGGCCCAACCGAACCTGGGCTGACGGTGGCCGCGCAAATCACCCCGGACGTCGCTGCGGCCGCGCCCGCCGACCTTCCCGAACTCGCCGACGTCGCGGCGCGGACGTTTCCGCTGGCCTGTCCGGCCTCAGCCACCGAGGACAACATTGCCGCCTTCGTCTCCGAGCACCTCTCCGAAGACCGATTCCGCGGCTACCTGACCGACCCCGACCGGGTCGTGCTGCTGGCCCGCGGCGTCGACGGTAAGGCGCTCGGCTACGCGATGCTCATCCGCGGCGTGCCCGACGACCCCGACGTCCAGCGCGCGGTCACCGAGCGCCCGGCCATCGAACTGTCCAAGATGTACGTGCTGCCCGACGGTCACGGCGCGGGAGTCGCGGCCGCGCTGATGAGCACCGCCGTCGACCGAGCCGCCGCACTGGACCTGCGGAGCATCTGGCTCGGGGTCAACCAGGCCAACAACCGCGCGCAACGCTTCTACGCCAAGCACGGCTTCGTCATCACCGGCACCAAGTCTTTCCGCCTCGGCGCCGCGGTCGAGAACGACTACGTGATGGCCCGCCCGCTGCCCTGACCCGGGTCAGAGTTTCATACCCGCTGCGGTCAACGCGAGCAGCCGCGACGTCGCCCGCAGATACTTCTTGCGGAATCCGCCCGCCAGCATCTCGGGGCTGAAAATCGTGTCGACCTTGGCACCCGAGGCCATCACCGGAATGCCTGCGTCATAGAGCCGGTCGGTCAGCGACACCAGCCGCAGCGCCACGTTCTGGTCGTCGATCAGGTGCATCCCGGTGATGAATACCGCGGTGACACCCTCGATCAGCGTCAGGTACCGCGACGGATGCATGGTCGCCAGATGTGCGCACAGCCCGTCGAAATCGTCCAGCGTGGCACCCGCGACCCCGGCGGCCCGGTCGGACACCTCGGCGTCGGTCGGCGGTTGCGGGGCGGGCGGGAGGTCGCGATGCCGGTAGTCGGGACCTTCGATCCGCACCGTGGTGAAGATCTGCCCCAGCGTGTGGATCTCCCGCATGAAGTCCTGCGCGGCGAACCGGCCCTCGCCCAGCTGCTCGGGCAGCGTGTTCGAGGTGGCCGCGACCGAGACCCCACGCTCCACCAGCTGGGACAGCAGCCGGGAGATCAGCGTGGTGTTACCCGGGTCGTCGAGCTCGAATTCGTCGATACACACCACGACGTAGTCGGCGAGTAGCTCGATGCACTCGATGAACCCGAACACCCCCGCCAGCTGCGTCAACTCGCCGAACGTCGCGAACGCCGCCGGCGCGGCCTGGCGCGAGGACAGCAAGTAATAGGACGACGCCAGCAGATGGGTCTTGCCCACCCCGAAGCCGCCGTCGAGGTAAATGCCGACACCCGGCAGCGCCTCACGTTTGCCGAACATCTTCCGCTTGCCCTCGCGGCGTTTGGTCGCCTCGTCGCAGAAGCGCCGGCAGAACCCGACCGCCGCGGCTTGTGTCGGCTCGGCCGGATCGGGACGGTAACTCTCGAAGCTCACCTCGGCGAACGTCGGCGGCGGCACCAGCTGCGCGATCAGCCGATCCGGCGTGACGGTCGGACGCCGATCGGCCAGGTGACTCACTGCGCTGGACCCGTTCATGGAGGCACTTTATCGACGTGTTGCAATCGTGCTCATGCCCGATACCACCGCTGGGACACACCTCACAATGTTGGGGCCGGCCGGGGCGCCGATGGACGCGGCCGACGACGACGCGCTCGAAGGGTTGTATTCCTACCCCGAAGGTCTAGCGACCTGCTGGGTCCGAGGCAACATGATCACCACTCTCGACGGCGGCGCCACCGACGACGGCAAATCCGGCGGCCTTGCCGGACCGGGCGACCGCACGGTATTCGCGCAGATGCGCAACGCCGCGGACGTCATCCTCGTCGGCGCAGGCACCGTCCGCATCGAGAACTACTCCGGAGCCCAACCGTCCATCGCCCAACGGCAGGCCCGGCAGCGCCGCGGCCAGGCCGAGGTTCCGCCGATCGCCGTCGTCACCCGATCCGCCGGGCTCGACCCGAACGCCAAGGTGTTCAACCGCACCGTGGTCCGGCCGCTGATCATGACCTGCACCCGCTCGGCCGCCGACGCCCGCCACCGGCTCGGCGCCTCAGCCGAGGTCATCGACGCCTCCGGCGCCGATCCCGCCGACGTGGACCCCGCCAGGGTGCTGCAGATCCTGGCCGCACGCCACCTCACCCGGGTTCTCGTCGAGGGTGGCCCGCACCTGCTCGGATCGCTGATCGACGGCGACCTGCTCGACGAGCTGTGCGTGACGGTGGCGCCCCTGCTGGTCGGCGGTAGCGCCCAGCGCATCGCCGCCGGCGTCGGCGCCGTCCGCACCCGGATGCGGCGCAGCCACGTGCTGACCGACGACGAGGGCTACCTATACACCCGATACATCCGCTACGTCCGGGCGGACTGACCGGCCCGGACCGGCTGGCCGGGAACACCGCTGCGGGATCGCTACTGTGGTCTGCATGCGTCGGCGTCGTCAGCCTCTCTTGGCCAAGAGCGTGTCCGCGGGAGTCCTATCGCTCCTCGCGTCCGCGGTGGCCGTGGTGGCTTTGCTGGCGGCATGCGCACCCGGCCTGGCTGCCAATCCGCGCTACGCCACCGATACCGGCGCGGGCCCGCAGGGTGAACCCGAACCGACCGACACACCCGCCGGGCCGCCGGCCGTCGCGGTGCCCAAGAACGACCTGGCCTGGCGGGACTGCACGTCCCGCCTGTTCGACGAAGCGAATGAGCCGCCCGTACCCGGTGTGAAGCTGGACTGCGCAAGCTACGACGCCGACCTCGACCCCATCAACGGCGCCAGCGGAACGGTCAGTATCGGCGTCGTGCGCGCCACCTCGGCCCGGACGCCTGCCGACGCCGGACCGGTGGTGCTGACCACCGGAACCGATCTGCCGTCCTCGGTGCAATTGCCGGTGTGGCTGTCGCGCTCGGGCGCCGACGTACTCGACACCCATCCCATCGTCGCCGTCGACCGCCGTGGGATCGGACTGTCCGGAGCGCTGGACTGTCGCGACTACTACGACCGCCAGGAGATGATCGACCAGGCGCAGTTCCAATCGGGCGACGACCGGGTGGCCAACCTCGGCGAGGTCACGATGGCGGCGACGACGAGCTGCACCGACACCATCGCGCCCGGCGACTCGGCATACGACAACGGACGCGCCGCCGAGGACCTCGAGCGGTTGCGCAGCACCTGGGACGTGCCCAGGTTGGCACTGCTGGGCGTGGGCAACGGCGCGCAGGTCGCGCTGGCTTACGCCGGTTCGCACCCGAACAAGGTGGCCAGGCTGGTGCTGGACTCCCCACTGCCGCTGGGGATCGCCGCCGAAGCCGCCGCCGAGCAGCGGATCAAGGGCCAGCAGGGCGCGCTGGATGCTTTCGCCGCACGGCGATCGACGCGCTGTTCGCGGACGCGCGCGCGGGCCGCGGCCCCGGCGGGGCGTCGGTGGCGGCCCTCGCCGACGCGATCGCCACCGCACTGGCGTTCCCGCGCGGCGACCGCGTCAGCGCCACCAACGACCTGGCCGCCGCGCTCGCGGCCGCGCGCGACGGCAACGCCAACCCGATCACCGACCTCATCGGCCAAGCCGACACCCTGCGGCAGACCGACGGCCAGTTCGTCAACGGATGCAGCGACGCCCTGAACCGGCCCACGCCCGACCGGGTCAGGGAACTGGTGGTGGCCTGGGGCAAGCTCTACCCGCAGTTCGGTGCGGTCGGCGCGCTGGACCTGGTGCAATGCCTGAACTGGCCGAGCGGGTCGGCGGCGAAGGACCCCAAGAACCTGCCGATCCCGGTGCTGCTCCTCGGCGTACAGAACGACCCGATTGTCGGCAACGAGGGTGTCGCGGCGGTCGCGGCCACGGTCATCAACGCGGGCGCCGCCAACAAGCGGGTGATGTGGCAGGGCATCGGGCACGGCGCCAGCATCTTCTCGCCCTGCGCACTGCCGCCGGTCATCGGCTACCTCGACACCGGCAAGCTTCCGGACACCGACACGTACTGCCCCGCCTGACCGGCGGGTACCGGCGGGCAGTGTACGGTGCGCTCGTGGCGGCAGTTGACTCCATTCGGGGCGGGATCCTGAACGCGTTCGGGCCGCGCACCGCTCCCCCGAGCACGGCATCCGTGGTGCGTGCAGCGCTATGGCCGGTGGCGATCCTGTCCGTCATCCACCGCAGCTACGTACTCGCCACGAACGGCTACATCACCAACGATTTCGCCCCCGTGTACCGCGCCGTGGTGCGGATGAAGCTCGGTCTGCCGGTGTACGACGAGAACTTCTCCTACGTCGACCCGCACTACCTCTATCCCCCGGGCGGCACCCTACTGCTGGCCCCATTCGCCTACGTGCCCGAGGAAGCGTCGCGCAACTGGTTCATCGTCCTCAACACGGTGGCCATCATCGCCGCGGCGTATCTGCTGCTGCGGTTGTTCAACTTCACGCTGAGCTCGGTGGCCGCCCCGGCGCTGCTGCTGGCCATGTTCTGCACCGAGTCGGTGACCAACACGCTGGTGTTCACCAACATCAACGGCTGCATGCTGCTGTTGGAGGTGCTGTTCTTCCGGTGGCTGCTCGACGGCAAGCGGACGCGAGGAGCAAATGGGCCTGAGCGGACGCGAGGAGCAGATCAACCTGAGCGGACGCGAGGAGCAGATCAACCTGAGCGGACGCGAGGAGCAAATCGTCCACGAGTCAACCGGGAATGGCTGGCGGGCGCGGCCATCGGGCTGACGCTGGTGATCAAGCCGTCGCTGGTGCCGCTGCTGCTGCTGCCGCTGCTCAACCGTCAGTGGCGGGCGCTGGTGACGGCGTTCGCGGTGCCGCTGGTGTTCAACCTGGCCGCGCTGCCCCTGGTCGTCGACCCGGGGAACTTCGTGCACCGGACCGTGCCCTACATCTTCGAAACCCGCGACTACTTCAACAGCTCGATTCTGGGCAACGGCCTCTACTACGGCCTGCCGATGTGGCTGATCCTGCTGCTGCGGATCGTCTTCGCCGGGCTGGCGGTGCTGTCGCTGTGGCTGCTGTACCGCTACTACCGCACCCGCGATCCGCTGTTCTGGATGCTCACGTCCTCGGGCGTGCTGCTCATCACGTCGTTCCTGGTGTTGTCGCTGGGGCAGGCCTACTACTCGATGATGCTGTTCCCGTTCCTGATGACGGTCGTGCTGCCGAACTCGGTGATCCGCAGCTGGGTGGCCTGGCTGGCGGTATACGGATTCATGACCATGGACCGCTGGCTGATGTGGCACTGGCCGACCACGGGACGGTTCCTGGAGTATATGAAGATCACCTACGGCTGGTCGCTGATGATCGTGGTGGTCGCCTGCGTGCTGTCCTTCCGGTATCTGGACGCCAAGGCCGACGGCCGGCTCGATGAGGGCATCGACCCGCCATGGATGCACACCAAATCGCCGAACACCCCGCAGTTCGACCCCGCGCGCTGATCGTCAAATCGCCGGGCGGGTGATTCGGCCACCTCGCGCCGCTTCCTGCGGCGTCGACGGCATCGACCAGGCCCTGCGACTGCCAGCGGTCGCCGTACTCATCGAGGACCGAGCGACAGGCCTCGTTGATCTGCAGGATGAGCGGGGATCCCTCCGGCCCGATGAGGAAGCGGCACCCGCTCCGCGAGCCGGGTCTCGTTCTGGGCCACCAGGATCTCGGTGGCATTGCGTGCGGCGGGAACCAGCCGGGCCAGGAACTGGCGCGGCGTGGTCTTACGAAGCGCCCGACCTCTGGCCACGTCGGTCTCGGGGCTCTCGTGTTCGACGACTCGGTCGCGCAGTGTCCGTTCGGGCATCTCTCGACGTTAGGGATCGACCGGCCGCGCCGGCGCCGGAAGCGTTAACGTGGATCCATGACCCTGCCGAGTCCGCACGTGGCGCTCACCGACGACCAGTGGCGCGAGAAGCTCAGCCCGGAGGAGTTCGCCGTACTGCGGCGGGCAGGCACCGAGCGCCCGTTCACCGGCGAGTACACCGACACCAAGACCGAGGGCGTCTACGAGTGCCGCGCGTGCGGCGCCGAGTTGTTCCGCAGCAGCGAGAAGTTCGAATCCCATTGCGGCTGGCCGTCGTTCTTCGATCCGGCCGATTCCGACGCGGTGATCCTGCGGTCCGACGAGTCACTGGGCATGCGGCGCGTCGAGGTGCTGTGCGCCAATTGCCACAGCCACCTGGGCCACGTGTTCTCCGGCGAGGGCTATCCGACGCCGACCGATCAGCGGTACTGCATCAACTCGATCTCGCTGCGGCTGGCGCCCGGGGCGCAGTAGACGGGCGACGCTTCGTCAGTCGCGCAACCCGCGCACACCCGCCTCCGGACCCAGAACCGCCGCGCGCCAGGGCAGCGGCCTGCCGACCCTCGCCGCTGATCCGCCGATTTCTGCGACAGGGTCGTTGCGAGGCGGGCAGCGACGACCATGGCGCAGAAATCGCGATGAACAGGGGGCGATGCGCAGGGGCTCAGGGCAGCCGGGCGACCAGCTCTTCGACCGCGATGCGGGGGCCGGTGAAGAACGGGGTCTCCTCGCGGGCGTGGCGGCGCGCCTCGGTGTAGCGCAGCTTCCACATCAGCTCGACGATGCGGGCCAGATCTGGACCTTCGAACGCCAGGATCCACTCGTAGTCGCCGAGCGCGAAGGCGGGCACGGTGTTGGCGCGCACGTCGGGATAGTCACGCCCCGCCATGCCGTGCTCGACCAGCATCTTGCGTCGCTCGTCGTCGGGCAGTAGGTACCACTCCAACGACCGCACGAACGGATAGACGCACACGTAGTCGCCGGCGGGTTCGCCGGCGATGAACGCCGGGATGTGGCTCTTGTTGAACTCGGCGGGACGGTGCAGCGCCACGGCACTCCACACCGGGTCGCTGACCCGTCCGAGCGGCGTCCGCCGGAACTCGGCATAGGTCGCCTGGAGATCCTCGACCCGCTCGGCGTGCGTCCAGATCATGAAGTCGGCGTCGGCCCGCATCCCGGCGACGTCGTAGAGGCCACGGACCACGACACCGCGATCCTCCACCTGCTTGAGGAACGTCGCCGTCTGGTCGACGACCTCGGTCCGGTCCTCATCCAGCTCGCCGGGATGCACGGCGAACACCGAGATCATCATGTACCGGGTCATCGAGTTGAGGGCTTCGAAGTCGAGCTTGGCCATGGCCCCATCGTGCCACGCCGCGTCCGGCGCCCCGACCGCGCGGGCGCGACGCCTAACGGCTCGCCGCGGCGACGGTCAGCGACGCCACCGCCCGTGTCGCCGACGCAACGCACGCGGGCACGCCGATCCCGTCCAGGTAGCCCCCGGCGACGGCCAGGTTCGCGGGCAGACCCTCCCGCAGCTCGGCGATGAGCTGGCCGTGGCCGGGCCCATACTGCGGCATCGCGTCGATCCAGCGGTGCACCCGGCTGTCCACCGGGTCGACGGAGATCCCGAACACCGACGTCAGATCCCGCGACGCCCACGACAACAGCTCGTCGTCACCGGCGCTGCGGGCCAGGTCGTCACCGAATCTGCCGAACGACAACCGCACCAGCTCGACGTTGCCGCGCCTGCCCCACTTGCGTGACGACAGCGTCATCGCCTTGGCGTGGAGCGGCTCCCCTGCGGCGACCAGCACCCCGGACTGTTGCGGAAGCGGTGTACCCCCCGGCAAAGCGAGCGCAACCACCGCGGCCGACGCCACCTCGATGCGGCGGGCGGCCGCGGCGGTGCGCGGCGCGACCTGCTCGACCAGCCGGGCCAGCCGAGGCGCCGGGACGGCGACGACGACCGCGTCGGCCGACCACCGGGTGCCCTCGTCGTCGACCAGCTGCCAGCCCTGCGGGGTGCCGTCGATGCGTTCCACCGCCACTTGCGCCCACCGGAACCCGGCCCGGCGGCGCAGCTCGTCGAGCAACACCGTGTAGCCACCGTCGACGGCGCCGAACACCGATCCGTGCGCGGGCGGTGCGAGCCCCGCCAGCGCCTCCCGCACGGCGTCGGTCAGATTGCGCGCCCCGCCGTCGAGCACCGCCGCCAGCGCGGGCGCGGCCGAGCGCAGCCCGATCGTCGACGCCGAGCCCGCGTAGACGCCTGCGAGCAACGGATCAACCGAGCGTGCGACGACCTGGCTGCCGAACCGCTCGCCGATCAGCTCCGCGACCGTGGGGTCTGCGCCCGCGCGCCACCGCAGCGGCCGGGTGCGTTCGTCGATCATCCATGCGATCGTGGCGTCGTCGACCAGCCCCGCCAGCGAACAGGCCTGCGCCGGGATCCCGTTGAGGGTGCCCTGCGGCATCGGATGCAGCCTGCGTTCGCTGTAGATGAGCGGACGCGCACCGGTGGTGCCGATCTGCCGGTGTGCCAACCCGAGTTCGGCGAGCAGTGCGGGCACCTCGGGACGGCGCGCGACGAAGGCCTCGGCCCCGATGTCGAGGGGCTGGCCGGCGACGCGCTCTGTGCGCAGCACACCGCCGAGCCGGTCGGCCGGATCGAACAACGTGATGGACGCACCCGGTCCCGCGGCCACCCGCAGCCGATACGCCGCGACCAGTCCCGAAATGCCGCCGCCCACAACACAATACGTTGGTCTCACAACGAGTGCACCAGCGCGACGACGTCGGTGATCAGCCCGGGATCCGTGGGCGGCAACACCCCGTGCCCCAGGTTGAACACGTGGCCCGCAGCCCCGGCGCCCACGGCGCGCCTGCCGTCCTCCACGACCGCGCGGACCGCGCGCTCCACCACCGGCCACTCCGTCAGCAGCACCACGGGGTCCAGGTTGCCCTGCAGGGCCACGCCGGGTTTGACACGCGCGGCGGCGTCGGTCAGGGAGGTGCGCCAATCCACCCCGACGACCGCGGGGCCACCGGCGCTGACGGCGTCGGCCATCGCTCCCAGCAACTCCGCGGTACCGACCCCGAAGTGTGTCATCGGGACGTTCGCGGGAGCCAGCGCCGCAAAGACACGGCTGCTGTGCGGCAACACGTAGGCGCGGTAGTCGGCCAGGGACAGGGTGCCCGCCCACGAATCGAACAGCTGGATCGCGTCGACCCCGGCATCCACCTGCGTCTGGAGGAACCCGATCGTCACGTCGGTCAGCGCGGTCATGAGGGCGTGCCACGTGTCGGGCTCGCCGAGCATCATCGCTTTGGTGCGCTCGTGGTGGCGGCTGGGCCCGCCCTCGACCAGGTAGGACGCCAGCGTGAACGGCGCCCCCGCGAAACCGATCAGGGGGACCTCCCCCAGCTCTGAGACCAGCAGCGATACCGCTTCACCGATCGGGGCGACCTGCTGCAGTTGCAGCTTTGGCAGCGCGCGGGCGTCGGCGAGTGTGCGAACCGGATGCTCGATGACCGGACCGACGTCGGGCACGATGTCCAGCTCGATGCCGGCCGCCCGCAGTGGCACCACGATGTCGGAGAACAGGATGGCCGCGTCGACGCCATGCCTGCGCACCGGCTGCAACGTGATCTCGCAGACCAGTTCGGGGTCGAAACATGCCTGCAGCATGCGGTGCTGGGCGCGCAGCGCGCGGTACTCGGGCAATGAGCGCCCCGCCTGCCGCATGAACCACACGGGCACCCGGTCGGGTGTGCGGCCGCCCGCGGCGGCCAGATAGGGCGACTCGGGCAGCTCGCGACGGGTATTCATCGGCTCCCATGGTGCCACGGGCGTGTGCCTCGGGCTTTCGGGCCGTGACCGGCCGCCGTGGACGCCAACGGCCGCCCGCCCGGTCCACCGGTGCACACCCACCTCGGCAACCCTTGCATGAAAGTCAACAGGCCCATCCATCAGGTCACTAGATAGAGGAACCATGGCCACAGCTAACGCGTGTCCACAGTGGCGAGAACACCGGACCCGGGTCGGTCACGGTACAATCGGCGCGCCTGCGCACAGGCCAGCGCAGATGGTCTAGCGTCAAGCGATGTGACATCCGCCGAACCGGCTCAGTTCCGTGCGGCGGTGGCGGCGATGAACGCCACCACCGTTCGGCCGGAAATCGAGCTCGGCCCGATCCGGCCGCCGCAGCGGCTGGCACCGTACAGCTATGCCCTGGGCGCGGAAGTCCGGCATCCCGAGACCGCCATCGTTCCCGAGCGGTCCGAGGGCGACGCGTTCGGGCGACTGATCCTCCTGCACGACCCCGAGGGCGCCGAGGCCTGGGACGGCACGATGCGTCTGGTCGCCTACATCCAGGCCGACCTGGACTCCACCGAGGCCGTCGACCCGCTGCTGCCCGAGGTGGCGTGGAGCTGGCTGGTCGATGCGCTGGAGTCGCGCGCCGAACACATGACCGCCCTCGGTGGCACCGTCACCGCCACCACGTCGGTGCGCTACGGCGACATCTCCGGGCCCCCGCGCGCGCATCAGCTGGAACTGCGGGCGTCGTGGACCGCGACGACGCTGGAGCTCGGCCCGCACGTGGAGGCCTTCTGCGAGGTACTCGAACACGCGGCCGGCCTTCCGCCGACCGGGGTGACCGATCTGGCCGCCCGCACCCGCGCGTGAGATGACCCAGGCGTCAACACCGGCATCAGAGCCACGTCCCGAGGACACCGAACCGGTCCAGTCCACCGCCACGCCGCTTCTGACGCCGACCGACGGCGTACCGCCGGTGTGCGTCACCCCACGCGAAATCGCCAGTGCGGCAGACCTTCTGGCCTCCGGTCACGGACCGTTCGCCGTCGACGCCGAACGCGCGTCCGGATTCCGTTACTCCAATCGCGCCTACCTGGTGCAGATCCGCAGGGCAGGGGCGGGCACGGTGCTGATCGACCCGGTCAACCACGGCGCCGACCCGATCACCACGATGCAGCCGGTGGCACACGTGCTCGGCACCGACGAGTGGGTGCTGCACGCGGCCGACCAGGACCTGCCGTGCCTGGCCGAGATCGGCATGACACCGCCGCGGCTCTACGACACCGAACTGGCGGGCCGGCTCGCAGGCTTCGAGCGGGTGAACCTGGCGGCCATGGTGCAGCGCCTGCTCGACCTGCAGTTGATGAAGGGTCACGGCGCGGCCGACTGGTCGAAGCGTCCGCTACCCGACGACTGGCTGAACTACGCCGCACTGGACGTCGAAGTGCTGCTGGATCTGCGCACGGCGATCGCAGCCGTACTCCGCGAACAGCGCAAATCCGATTGGGCAGCAGAGGAATTCGAGCAACTACGGACGTTTGTCGGCCCGCCGACCCGACGCGACCGGTGGCGGCGCACCTCCGGGATCCACAAGGTGCGCACTGCCCGCGCGATCGCCGCAGTGCGGGAGTTGTGGATCACCCGCGACCACATCGCCCGCAGGCGAGACATCGCACCGGGCCGAATCTTGCCCGACTCGGCGATCATCAACGCCGCTATGGCGGACCCGGACACCGTCGAAAAGCTATCCGCACTACCGATTTTCGGTGGCTCCCGGCAGCGGCGCAGCGCCCAGATCTGGCTCGACGCGCTCGACCGCGCGCGCCGCGACCCATCCCCTCCCGACGTGCAGGAGCCATCGAACGGCCCACCCCCCGCGGCCCGCTGGCCCAGGCGCAAGCCCGAGGCCGCGGCCCGGCTCGAGGCGGCCCGCACCGGCATAGCCGATCTGTCACAACGGTTTTCGGTGCCCACCGAGAATCTGTTGAGCCCCGATACAGTGCGCAGGCTGTGCTGGGACTGGCAGCCGCTGGACAGCGCCGAAGCCACCGCCGCCGCGATCGAGGACTTTCTGGTGCGCGCCGGAGCACGGCACTGGCAGCGCGAACTCGTCGTACCGGTGCTCACCGCGGCACTGGGCCCCGCCCCTTAACGCCCCTCATCGGCCTCCCGGCCGAGATCAGTCCAGCTGCTCGCTGATCTCGGTGGGCTCCTCGCCGCTGGTGATGTCTGCGCCCTGAGCGGCGATCCAGCCGGTGATCTGACGGGCGATGTTGCCGTCCGTCAGCCCCACGGCAGTCAGCACCTCGGCACGCGACGCCTGGGCGAAAAACTCCTGCGGCAGTCCGACGTCTCGGCACGGCACGTCGACGTCGGCGCGGCGCAACGCGGCCGACACCGACGATCCGACACCTCCGTGCACACCGTTGTCCTCGACGGTGACCACCAGCTTGTGCCCGCGGGCCAAGTCGATGATCGCGTCGGGCGCCGGCAGCACCCAGCGGGGATCGACCACCGTGACCCCGATGCCCTGGTTGCGCAGCCGGGCCGCAGCGGCCAGTGCCATCGATGCGAACGGCCCGACGGCAACCAGCAGCACGTCATCGCCGAACCCGGCGTCGGGAACAGCGAGGACATCGACGCCGTCGCGGCGCTCGATGGCCGGGATGTCTTCACCCACATCGCCTTTGGGGAACCGGATCGCGGTCGGGCCGTCGTCGATGTCCAGGGCCTCGGAGAGCTCCTCACGCAGCCGGGCGCCGTCCCGCGGGGCCGCCACCCGCATGCCCGGCACAATGCCGAGCATCGACAGGTCCCACATGCCGTTGTGGCTGGCCCCGTCGGGACCCGTCACCCCTGAGCGGTCGAGCACGATCGTCACCGGCAGCTTGTGCAGCGCGACGTCCATCATGATCTGGTCGAACGCCCGGTTGAGGAAGGTGGAGTAGATCGCCACCACGGGGTGCAGACCACCCATCGCCAACCCGGCCGCCGATGTCATCGCGTGCTGCTCGGCGATGCCGACGTCGAAGAACCGGTCCGGGAACCGTTCACGGAAGGCGCTCAGGCCGGTCGGGCCAGGCATCGCGGCGGTGATTGCCACCACGTCGCGCCGACGCACCGCCTGCCTGATCAAGGCCTTGGAAAACGCCCCTGTCCAGCCGGGGGCGGACGCCTTGGTCGCCAGCCCGGTGGTCGGGTCGATGACCCCGGTGGAATGCATCTGCTCGGCTTGGTCGTTCTCCGCGGGGGCGTAACCCATCCCCTTGCGGGTGACGACGTGCACGATGACCGGCGCGTTGTAGCCGCGCGCGTTGCGCAGTGCGAGTTCGACCGCATGCTCGTCGTGTCCGTCGATGGGCCCGACGTACTTCAGCCCGAGGTCGGTGAACATCTCCTGGGGGGCGAGCGCGTCTTTGATGCCCGCCTTGATGCTGTGCATGCACTGATAGCAGAACTCGCCGATGATGGGCAGCCCACGGACCGCCTTGCGGCCCTCTTCCAGCACTTTCTCGTAGCCGGGCTGCAGGCGCAGGGCCGCGAGGTGGTCGGCGAAGCCCCCGATCGTGGGGGCGTAGCTGCGGCCGTTGTCGTTGACGACGATGACCACCGGCCTGCCGGCGGCGGCGATGTTGTTCAACGCCTCCCAGCACATCCCGCCCGTCAGCGCACCGTCGCCGACCACGGCCACCACGTGCCGGTTGCGATGGCCGGTCAGCTCGAAGGCCTTGGCAAGGCCGTCCGCGTAGGACAGCGCCGCGCTGGCATGGCTGGATTCCACCCAGTCGTGCTCGCTCTCGGAGCGCGAAGGATAGCCCGACAGACCGCCTTTCATCCGCAGCGTGTCGAAGTCGTGGCATCGGCCGGTGAGCATCTTGTGCACATACGCCTGGTGGCCGGTGTCGAAGATGATCGGGTCGTGCGGAGAGTCGAACACCCGGTGCAGCGCGAGCGTCACTTCCACGACACCCAGATTGGGGCCGAGATGCCCTCCGGTTGCAGCCACCTTGTGGATCAGGAACTGACGGATCTCGGCGGCCAGATCAGTTAGCTGCGACTGAGACAGGTGCTGCAGATCAGCGGGACCGCGGATCTGTTCAAGCATTCCGACAGTGTACGCACGGAACCGGCCATCAGTCGCGATCAGACTCATAGATGTCTGGTATGCCGTCGTGGTCGGTATCCACCCTCTCGCGCGCTTCGATGCGGCGGTACACCTTGTTGCGGCTGACCAGCACCACCGCAGCCAGCAGACCTGCGATTACGGATCCGCACAGCACCCCGATCTTCACCTCGGCGCCCTCCACCGTGCCGTAGCCGAAGGCCAGTTCACCGATCAGCAGCGACACCGTGAACCCGATGCCTGCCAGCGCCGACACCCCGAGCACGTCCCACCATGCCAGGTCCTTGTCCAGGCGCGCCTGGGTGAACCTGGCCAGCAGGAAGGTCGTCAGCAGCACGCCGACGGGTTTGCCGATGACCAGACCCGCCATTACCCCGATGGTGACCGGACGCAGCAGCGACTCACCCAGCCCGGACCATCCGCCGACCGTCACCCCTGCAGCGAAGAACGCGAACACCGGGACCGCCAAGCCCGCCGACAGCGGGCGCAGACGATGCTCGAATTCCTCGGCCATCGAGGTCGGATCAGCACGCCCGCCCGCGCTCGTGGGCTTGCTCAGTACCGGAACGGTGAACCCCAGCAGAACTCCGGCGACGGTGGCGTGCACCCCGCTGGCGTGCACCAGCGCCCAGGTGACCACGGCCAGCGGCACCAGGATCCACCCGCTGCGCAGGCCGCGCTGCACCCCGATGGCGAACAGCACGCCGGGGATCAGCGCCAGCGCAAGCGGCCCCAGCGCCAGGTGGTCGGTGTAGAACACGGCGATGACGGTGATCGCCAGCAGGTCGTCGACCACGGCCAGGGTGAGCAGGAACGTGCGCAGTGCGGTCGGTAGGTGGGTGGACAGCACCGCCAGCACGGCCAGCGCGAAAGCGATATCCGTCGCGATGGGCACCGCCCAGCCGTCCAGGTTCTCTGGGTGGCCCGTGGCCAGGTTGATCGTCAGGTAGATGACGGCGGGCACGATCATGCCGCCGACCGCGGCGGCGATCGGCAGCGCCGCGCGCGCCGGGTCGCGCAGGTCTCCGGCGACGAACTCGCGTTTGAGCTCCAGACCCACCACGAAGAAGAAGATGGCCAGCAGGCCGTCAGCGGCCCATGCCGCGATGGACAGGTCCAGGTGCAGCGACGCGGGGCCGACGGTGAACTCGGAGATCGAGCGATACGCGCTCGACCACGGGGAATTGGCCCACACGAGGGCGGCTGCGGCGGCGATGAGCAACAGCACGCCGCCGACGGTCTCCTGCCGCAGGATTCCGGCGAGTCGCTGCGCTTCCCGCCAGGAGCCGCGGGTCAGCAGTCGCCCGTGGTCCTCGCCATCGGTCATCGTGTGCTCCCAAGTCAGAATGGATCGATCGCCGACCAGACTTCCCGGCACACCGGAACCAAAGCTAGCAGCCACCCGCCCCGGCCACCACGCGAAGACACCACCCGGCGCCTCCGTTGTCAGTCCCCGAGCGCCGCACCCACCAGCACGATCGACAACGCCACGAGGAGCACCACTTTGGCCACTTCCAGCGCGACGTAGGCGACGTGAGCCCGCGAACGCGGGAGCCGCTCGCCGGCGAGCACCCGATCCGCGCGGCGGCTCAGCGCGGGCCTGACCACGGCGAGTTGACCGATCAGCACCGCCGCGACGGCGGCGAGCAGCGCCGCGGCCGCACCACCCGGCCGGGCCAGCAGGAAGGCCGCCACCAACACCGCCAGCAAGACGACCTCGACGGCGTTGACCGCCCGGAACACCAGCCGGCCGATGCCCAGGCCGATCACCGTGCTCACCCCAGGTGCGCGGAACTTGAGCGGAGCCTCCAGGAACGAGATGCCAGCCACCATGCCGACCCACAGCATCGGCAGGAGAAGGATGGCGTAGCGCGCGGTCATCGGGTCAGGACGGCAACGCATTCCACGTGATGGGTCAGCGGGAACGCGTCGAATACCTGCAGCCCCTCGACCGCGTAGCCGTGCGACCGATATAGGCCGATGTCGCGGGCGAACGACGCTGCCTCACAACCGATGTGGACCACTCTCGGCACCGCGGCCGCGGCCAGCAGGTCGATCACCTCTTTGCCCGCCCCCGACCGGGGCGGGTCGAGCACCGCCACGTCGGCACGCCCACGCTGCTGGCACAGCGCACGACGGACCGAGTCGGTCACCACCGAGACACCGCCCAGGTCGGCCAGCGCCGTTCGCGCCGAGCGGGAGGCGCCGCGTGAGGTGTCCACGGTGACGACGCGGCCGCGGTCCCCCACGGCGCCGGCCAGCGCGGCGGCGAAGACGCCTGCGCCGCCGTAGAGGTCCCATGCCGTCATTCCCGGGTCCAGCTGCGCCAAATCCCGCACCAGCGCGCTGTACAGTTCGGGCGCATCGCGATGCGCCTGCCAGAACGCCGTCACGGGTACCTTCCACGTGCGCTCGCCCACCCGCTGGACGGCCTCGTAGTTTCCCTCGACGACCTTCGTCGAATGCCGCCCGCCCTTGAACGGGCCAGACTGAACCACATGGCGCACATCGTCATCGTCGACTGCCACATGCAGATGCGACCCCGGTGGCCACACCCAATCCGCCAGACCGTCGAGCATGCCCGGCGGCAGTTGCCCGCAGGCCAGATTCTCGATCAGCTCGGAGCTGTGATAGCGGTGGAATCCGGCCCGGCCCTCACCCGAGGTATCCAGTCGAACCCGGGTGCGCCAGCCGGTGGACCCGGACGCGCCCACGGGATCGGCGACCGCGGCGTCGGGTTCGCGCCAGTCGAAGCCGCCGAGCCGTGACAGCTGATTGGCCACGACGGTGCCCTTGATCCGCCGGGCGGCGGCGGGGTCGGCGAACGCCAGATCGCAGCAGCCCGCGCCGTCCACGCCCGCGATCGGGCACAGCGAGTCGATGCGGTCGGGCGACGGCTCGACGACCTCGACCACGTCGGCGTGCCAATACGATCCGTGATCGCTGACCACCCTCACCCTGACCGTCTCCCCGGGCAGCGCGTACCGGACGAACACCACCCGGCCGTCGTGGCGGGCCACGCAGCGCCCCCCGTTGGCGGGCGGGCCGACCGTTATCATCAGGTCGGTGGGCAGCGGTTGGGGCTCCTCGGTTTCCTCACCGGGTACTCGTGACGCACGTCCTTCGTCGCTCACTCCAGGATTCCCCTGCGGGTGTCACCGGGCGCACTGCCCGGGGTTCGCGTGAGCTTTACCCGCTCCGACGAATTCAGTTGCCACGGAACGGATGTCACCATCACGTTGGGCATGAACAGCAATCGACCCTTCAGCCGCAGCGCACTTTGGTTGTGCAACACCTGCTCCCACCAGTGCCCCACCACGTATTCGGGGATGAACACGGTGACGACGGTGCGCGGTGACTCCTTGCTGATCCGCTTGACGTAATCGAGTACCGGCCGGGTGATCTCGCGATACGGCGACGCGATCACCTTGAGCGGCACCGTGATGTCGCTGTCTTGCCATTTGTGGACGAGCGCACGGGTTTCGGCGTCGTCGACGTTGACGGTGATGGCCTCCAGGGTGTCCGGCCGGGTGGCGCGCGCGTAGGCCAGCGCACGCTGGGTTGGCAAGTGCAGTTTGGAGACCAGCACCACCGCGTGGTTGCGACTCGGCAGCACGACGTCGACTTGTTCGGCCTGTTGCGCTTCGAGTTCGCGCGCCACGGCGTCGTAGTGCTTGTGGATCAGCTTCATGATGATGAACAGGCTGGCCATCGCGATGATGGCGATCCATGCCCCGGCCAGGAACTTGGTGACCACCACCACCAGCAGCACCGCCCCGGTGCAGATGAAGCCGACGGTGTTGATCACTCTGGCGCGCATCATCGTGCGGCGGGCCGCGCCGTCGGTTTCGATGCGCAGCAACCGGTTCCAGTGTCGCACCATGCCGATCTGACTGAGCGTGAACGAGACGAACACCCCGACGATGTAGAGCTGGATGAGCGCGGTGACCTCGGCCTGGAACGCGACGATGAACGCGATGGCGGCGAAGGCCAGGAACAGGATCCCGTTGGAGAACGCCAGCCGGTCACCGCGGGTGTGCAGTTGGCGTGGCAGGTACCGGTCTTGGGCCAGAATCGATCCCAGCACGGGGAAGCCGTTGAAGGCGGTGTTGGCCGCCAGCACCAGGATCAGGGCGGTGACGCCGGTGATGAGGAACAGGCCCAGTGGGAAGTCGTGGAAGACGGCGTCGGCCAGCTGCGCGATCAGTGTCTTCTGGTGGTATCCGGGAGGTGCGCCGATGAGCTGCTCCTCAGGCCGCTCGGCGACCTTTGCGCCGGTCTCCTTGGCCAGGATGATGATGCCCATGAACAGGCTGACCGCGATCGCGCCCAACAGTGCCAGGGTTGTTGCGGCGTTGCGAGACTTGGGCTTCTGGAACGCGGGCACACCATTGCTGATCGCCTCGACACCGGTGAGCGCGGCACAGCCCGACGAAAACGCCCGTGCCACCAGGAACACCAGCGCGAACCCCATGATGTCGCCGTGTTCGGAGTGCATGTCGAACCCCGCCGACTCGGCACGCAGCGGCACATCGAGCACGTAGATCTGGAACAGCCCCCAGCCCAGCATGATGTACATGCCGACCATGAAGGCGTACGTCGGGATCGCGAAAGCGGTGCCCGACTCACGGATTCCGCGCAGGTTCAGCGAGGCCAGCAGCAGGATGGCCGCGACCGCGAACAACACCTTGTGCTGGGCGATGAACGGGACCGCCGAACCGATGTTGGACATGGCCGATGCCATCGAGACCGCGACTGTCAGCACGTAATCGACCAGCAGTGCACTTGCCACCGTCAGCCCCGCGGTTGGCCCCAGGTTGGTGGTGACGACCTCGTAGTCCCCACCGCCGGAAGGGTAGGCATGCACGTTCTGGCGGTAGCTCGCGATCACCACGAGCATCACCAGGCCGACGGCGACACCGATCCACGGCGCCATGGAATATGCGCTCAGCCCGGCGACCGAGAGGACCAGAAAGATCTCCTCGGGAGCGTAGGCGACCGACGACAACGCGTCCGAGGCAAAGACCGGCAGCGCGATCCGTTTCGGCAACAGTGTGTGGGACAGCTTGTCGCTGCGGAAGGGACGGCCGATGAGCAACCGGCGCGCAGCGGTCGAAAGCTTGGACACGAGAGCCAAGGGTAAGCCCAGGAACGTTTGGCTGTAGCGTTCGGAGTGCGCAGGGTTGCACACATACTTGTGGGTCGCAGCCGGAAAGGACCGTCAAGTGCGGGTAGTGGTGATGGGTTGCGGACGGGTGGGCGCGTCGCTGGCGGACAGCCTGGCGCGCATCGGCCACGAAGTCGCCGTCGTCGACCGCGACAGGACGGCGTTTCACCGGCTGAGCCAGGGTTTCACCGGCGATCGTGTTGTGGGTATGGGGTTCGACCGCGACGTCCTGCTGCGCGCGGGTATCGAGGAGGCGGGCGCGTTTGCCGCGGTGTCCTCCGGCGACAACTCCAACATCATCTCCGCGCGGGTGGCACGCGAGAACTTCGGGGTGGAGCGGGTCGTCGCGCGCATCTACGACGCCAAACGCGCCGCGGTCTACGAGCGGCTGGGCATTCCCACGGTGGCCACCGTCCCGTGGACGACCGACCGGCTGCTCAACGTCCTGACCCGGGAAACCCAAACCACCAAATGGCGCGACCCGTCGGGCAACGTCGGCGTGGCCGAACTGGCGCTGCACGAGGAATGGGTGGGCCGCCGGATCACCGCACTCGAATCGGCCACCCGGGCCAGGGTGGCTTTCATCATCCGGTTCGGCGGGGGGCTGCTGCCCGACGCGAAAACCATGATTCAGGCCGGTGACCAGGTCTACGTCGCCGCGGTCGCGGGCCGCATCGCAGAAGCGCTTGCCATCGCCGCGCTGCCCCCCAGCGAGGACGAGGATTAGGAGCCGGACAGGTGAAGGTCACAATCGCCGGGGCCGGCGCCGTCGGCACGTCCATCGCCAGGGAGCTGGTCGAGAACGGTCACGACATCACCCTGCTGGAGCGCAGTCCCGACCATATCGACGAGGACTCGATCCCGGCCGCTCGCTGGATCCTCGGCGACGCCTGTGAGCTGACGGTGCTGGAATCGGTGCAGCTGGAGACGTTCGACGTGGTGATCGCGGCCACCGGTGACGACAAGGTCAACGTGGTGTTGAGCCTGCTCGCCAAGACGGAGTTCGCGGTGCCGCGGGTGGTTGCCAGGGTGAACGACCCTCGCAATGAGTGGCTTTTCGACGAGAACTGGGGCGTCGACGTCGCCGTATCGACGCCCAGGATGCTGGCGTCTCTGGTGGAGGAGGCCGTCGCGGTCGGTGATCTGGTGCGGCTGATGGAGTTCCGCACCGGACAGGCCAACCTCGTCGAGATCACGCTGCCCGACGACACCCCGTGGGGCGGCAAACCGGTCAAGCGGCTCGAATTGCCGCGCGACACCACCCTGGTGACGATTCTGCGCGGACCCCGGGTGATCGTGCCCGAGAGCGACGAACCGCTCGAAGGCGGCGACGAGTTGCTCTTCGTCGCCGTCTCCGAGTCCGAGGACGAGTTACAGGCACTACTACTGCACCCCAAGCCGCGCTGAGCGCACGGCTCGGCGCGGTCGCGAAACCCACGGCGCCCGAAGCGATCGCGCCTGGAACGGCGGGTCCGTGGCGAGGTCAGTCCGTGCGCGCGTCAGCCGCTGCAGCGGGCGCCGCGGTGCCGTGCGCGTGCATCGCCCGCTGAGCCGCCCGGATCGCCAGGTAGGTCACCAAGGCCGCGACGGCGGTCAGCGGCCAGCCCATCGAAATCCTTGCCACGCCGAGCCAGCCGGTCTGGTCGGCGTCGTAGAGGTGGTGCTGGACGACGAACCGCGACGCGAAGACCAACACCCAGGTGATGGTGGCGACGTCGAAGGCCACCACGGCGCGGCGCACCTGGCGCCAGCCCCGGTCATGGCCGTTGACCCAACCCCACAGGTAGCCGACCACCGGCCTGCGGATGAGCACCGACAGGCCGAATACCGACGCCCAGACCAGCGACATCCAGATGCCGAGAAGGAAATACCCCTTCGATTCGCCCATGAGGTAGGCGATCAGCGCGCAGATGCCCACGCCGATGAAGCCGGAGATCGCAGGCTGCGTCGACTCGCGGCGAACGAGGCGCCAGACCAGGATCAGGAGCGCCACTGCCAGCGCCGCGACGATCGCCGGCATCAGGCCGTAGGCCGACGACACGGGGACGAATACGACGACGGGCAGCGAGGAGTAGATCAGGCCGCTGAAACCACCCATCTGCTCGAGCAGGGCGTGCGCGGAGGTGGGCTTTCCCCGGTCGGTTCCGGGCTGACTCACTTCTGAATCTCGTAGTGCGGGTTGTAGATCGCCTTCGTGCCGTTGTCCAGCAGGCCGAGCCGCCCGTGCACCCGAAGCGTGCGGCCGGATTCGATACCCGGGATGCGGCGCTGGCCCAACCAGACCAGCAGCACGGTGTCGGTGCCGTCGAACAGTTCGGCGCGCACACCGCCCGCGCAACCTTTGGCGTTCGCCTCGACGCTGCGCAGGGTGCCGACCATCGTCACTTCCTGGCCCCGCTGGCAGTCGATTGCCTTCTGAGCGCCGGTGTTGGCGGCTTCGTCACTGAGCTCTTCGACATCGCGTTGCTCAGGGTCCTCCGTCAGGCGCCGGGTAAGCCGGCGCAGATACCCTTCGGCCGTAGCCATGGTCTCTCCTGACCTTCCGCGGATCCACCATGGATCCACACAACCAAACGCCACGGTAGACCTGTTGGTTCCCGTACGCCACGCGGGGCGCGCAGGTGCCGCACGCGGTCATGGGGGGCCCGACCGGGGAGGCGCCTGAGCGCGCAGTTGACGGACGGGGCACGATCATGTGATGGCGGTCAATCTGCGTGGCGTCACGACGGTGCTGCTGGCCGGCACCGGGTCCGACGACGACTACGTCTACCGGGCCTTTTCCCCGGCGTTGCACGACGTCGGCGCGGTGGTGGTCACCCCGCCGCCGGAGCCGCACCGGCTCATAGACGGCTACCGGGAGGCGCTGGACCGCGCGGGATCGCACGACGTGATCGCCGTCGGCGGCGTGTCCCTCGGCGCCGCTATCGCCGTCACGTGGGCACTGGCCCATCCCGGGCATGTCGTCGCCGTCCTGGCCGCGCTGCCGCCGTGGACCGGCTCGCCGGAAACCGCGCCCGCGGCCCTGGCAGCCCGGCAGTCCGCACACCTGCTGCGGCGCGACGGCCTGGTGTCGGCGACGTCCCAGATGCGCGCGGGCAGCCCGGCGTGGCTGGCCGAGGAGCTGACCCGGTCCTGGGTCGCGCAGTGGCCGTCACTGCCCGAAGCGATGGAAGCCGCGGCAGCCTACGTCGCCCCGACCTGCGGTCAGTTGGAGGGCCTCACCGTGCCGATGGGGGTCGCCGCCGCGACGGACGATCCGATCCATCCGGTCGAGGTGGGCGCGGAGTGGGTGTCGGCCGCACCGCGTGCGGCCCTGCGCACCGTGACTCTCGACGAGATCGGCGCCGATCCCTCCGCACTGGGCGCGGCGTGCGTCGGAGCGCTGTGGGAGGCGGACGACCCGGCGCGGGCGCTGCGGGCGCGCTGAACGGCTCCTCTAGCCGCCGGTGATCGTGCGCAGCTGCTGCATTGCCGATCCCTGCGCGCTGCGACGGGCGGCCGGTTGCGGTGGCTGCTGCCCTGCCTGCTGCGCCGCGACCTGAGCGGCGGCGGCCGCGCGCAGCTGTGCGGCCATCGGTTCCGGCAGCTGCACCGGCAGCGGAGTGCGCACCGGCAGCGGCGTGTCACCACGGCGAACGACGGTGTCGGCCAAGGCGTTTCGGGCTTCGGCCGCCAGCGCGTCGATGCTGTCGCCCACACCGTTGACCACGCAGCGGACCATCCACCGGTAGCCGTCGACGCCGATGAAGCGCACGACGCCCGCCGTCGATCCGGCCTGGTCGGCGCCAGGCGCGCTGCCGATGACCTCACGCCCCCACGGGCCGTCCTGGATGCGGACGTTCGCCGAATCCTTGCGCAGGGAGTCGGCGAGCTCACTTGCGACGTCGCGCCACAGGCCGGTGGATTTGGGTGCCGCATACGCCGCGATCGTGAAGCGGCCGTTGGTGGTCACCACCCACACGGAGCTCGGCACCCCGCCCTGATTCAGTTCGACCTGCACCTGACCGGCCTCGGGCATCGGGATGAGTACCGACCCCAGGTCGAGACGGCCCTGCGCGGCCACCGACGGATCGTCGAAATCGTCGATGTCGAAGGGGCCATCAGCCGCGTCGTCATCCACCGCTTGGTTCACGGCGTCGTCCACGGCCTCGACCGGCCCACCGACGGTGCCGGGATCGCTGTCATCGCCGCCGTCGCTGCGTTTACGTCTTCCGAATGCCATCACAAACTCGCATGTCCGCCAGAGGAACCGTGGCCGCCGTCGCCACGGGAAGTGTCAGCCAGACCTGCCTCGTCGAACGAGGTCACCTCGACCAATTCGGGCAGCTCCACCCGCTGCACCAGCAGCTGCGCGATTCGGTCACCGCGGTGGACGACGATGGGTGTGTCCGGGTCGAGGTTGATCAGCGCCACCTTGATCTCCCCGCGGTAGCCGGCATCGACCGTGCCCGGGCTGTTGACGATCGAAAGTCCTACGCGCGAAGCCAAACCCGAGCGCGGATGGACGAGCCCGACCATCCCGTACGGGATCGCCACCGCGACACCGGTCGGCACAAGGGCGCGCCGGCCCGGCGCCAGCTCGACGCCCTCGGCGGCGAACAGGTCGACACCCGCATCGCCGTCGTGGGCCCGGGTAGGCATGGGCAGGTCGCGGTCCAGACGCACGACCGCCAGAGAGGTGGACACGACGTCACAGATTACTCTGAGCCGCGTGTCCGACACGCGCGCAGCCACCCAATCGGTGCGCTATCACGAGCGGCTCTGGGTGCCGTGGTGGTGGTGGCCACCGGCGATGGGCCTTGCCGGTCTGATCGCTCTCGAGGTGAATCAGGGCGTGCGATCGCTGCCCAACTGGCTCCCCTTCGCGGTACTCCTGCCGGTGGCGGCGGTCGTCCTGGTGTGGTTCAGCAAGACCGAGGTCCGGGTGGTCGGTCAGTCCTCGGGAGACACCGAGCTGTGGGTCGGCGACGCGCACCTGCCGGTGAGCGTGGTCTCACGCTCGGCGGCGGTCCCCCAATCGGCGAAGTCGGCGGCGCTGGGTCGCCAGCTCGACCCGGCGGCCTACGTGGTCCACCGCGCGTGGGTGGGTCCCATGGCGCTGCTGGTGCTCGACGATCCTGACGATCCCACCCCCTACTGGCTGGTGAGCACGCGCCACCCCGACCGTGTGCTCGCCGCGTTGCGCGGCTGACGGCGGCGTGCAGCGCCTGACTGCGGTGACGGACCCCGTCAGGCGGCGCAATCGGTGCAGATCATCACACCGTTCTTCTCGCTGGCCAGGCGGCTGCGGTGATGTACGAGGAAGCAGCTGGAGCAGGTGAATTCGTCAGCCTGCTTCGGGATGACCCGCACCGACAGTTCCTCGCCGGACAGGTCGGCGCCTGGCAATTCGAATGACTCGGCGGACTCGGATTCGTCGACGTCGACGACTGCAGACTGGGCTTCGTTGCGCCGTGCCTTCAACTCCTCGAGGGAATCCTCGGAAACATCGTCGGTCTCAGTGCGCCGTGGGGCGTCGTAGTCGGTGGCCATCGTCCTAATCCCCTCCGTAAACCTTGCAGCTGAGCTTTGTACCAGCGTCGAACGCATTCCCCAAATGATTCGTGCCCGGATTGCCACAGGTTTCACTGTGATTTACGTCACACCGGCGGTGCGTCCGACCCGCGAGCCCAAGCTACCGGGGCTTTAGAGTGTCGGGGTGGTCGCGAACATCACCGAAGGCACAGCTTTCGACAAGCACGGGCGCCCGTTCCGTCGGCGCAACGCGCTGCCGGCGATCATCCTGCTCGCGGTGCTCGCGGTCGCGGCGACGCTGGTGTGGGTGGTGGCGCTGAGCCGTCCCCCCGACATCCGCGAAGCGGCCGTCTGCAACCCTCCCCCGCCGGCCACCGACCCCGCGGTGCCCAAGCTCGGGACACAAGTGGCGCGCACCGTCATGACCGACGTGACGCCGGCCAAACTCGCCGACGTCCGGGTCAGAGTGCTCAACGCCAGCGGCTGGGGCGGTCAGGCCGCCGAGGTTGCCGGTGAGCTGCGGGACGCGGGCTTCCCGCCGCCGGAGGCGGCGAACGACCCCGTCTACGCCTCGCAGCGGCTGGCCTGCCAGGGCCAGATCCGCTTCGGTCCCGCCGGCCGCGCCTCCGCCGCGGCCGTCTGGCTGGTCGCGCCGTGCACGGAGCTGTTCCAGGACGAAAGGCCGGACGACACCGTGGATCTGGCGGTGGGGACGGACTTCACTGAACTGGCGACCAGCGACGACATCGAGGCCGTATTGGCAAGTCTGCGCCCCGACGCCACTCAGCCGACCGATACCGCACTGCTCGAGCAGATCCATACCGCGGCCTGCTGAGCAGGCTCAGCCGGTAATCGCGGCGTGAAACGCATCGGCGATGCCCGGTGCCGCCGCGGCCACCCGGCCACCCCCGCCGACCGCACCGTCGCGGGGTGGCAGCCACACTCGGGCCCCTGCCTCGGTGGCGATCAGCGCGGCCGCGGCCCAATCCCAGACGTTCACCCCGTCCTCGTAGTAGCCGTCCAGCTGCCCGGCGGCGACCATGCACAGGTCCAGGGCGCACGAACCGACGCGTCGGACGTCGCGAACCGCAGGAAGAACCCGGGTGAGCAGCTCTGCCTGACGCAGCCGCTGTTCGGGCGAATATGAGAAGCCGGTGCCGATCAGCGCCATCGACAGATCACCTGCGTCGCTGCACCTGATCACCGAGGTGGCACCGTCGCGCCGCAGGTGCGCGCCGTGTCCGCGAGCGGCCGAGTACACGGTGCCTGCGGGCACGTCGGCTACCGCGCCCGCCAGCGACTCCCCATCGAGTTGCACGCCGACCGACACGGCGTAGAACGGAATGCCGTAGACGAAGTTCACGGTGCCGTCGATCGGATCGAGGACCCAGGTCAGCTGGCCCTCGCGGACGCCGGCGCGGCCGCCTTCCTCCTCCCCGAGGATAGGCTCGCCGGGGCGCAGTTGCGCCAATCGCTCCCGCAGCAGGCGCTCGGTTTCGGTGTCGACCACCGTAACGGGGTCGGTGGGCGTGCTCTTGGAACGCACGGCACCGCCGTTAGTCCCGCCGGCGGAGCCGTTGTTCCCGGTGGCGGCGTCGCCGAACACCTCTCTGCGGCGCCGCCGCACGAAATCGGCGGCCTCTGCGGCCAGCCGCTCGGCCACCGACCGCAGCGCCGTCGGGTCGGATTCGTTTTGTGTCACGGTGGTATCGCAGCATGTTTGGCGGGAAATGTCGCCGAGGCGGTTGCGCAGCACCCACACCAAAGTGTTGCCGAGCCGTTAGGGTGAGGGACGCATCGTCCTTTCCTGGCGCTGTCGCGCACAGCCGACCCATGCAGAGGAGCGCACCTATGACTACCGCCGATTCGCCTGCGGGAGATCCCAGTACGAACGGCGGTCCGCAGCGCCGTGGGTTCGGCATTGACGTGGGCGGCAGCGGTGTGAAGGGCGGCATCGTGGACCTGGACACCGGGCAGCTGATCGGCGAGCGGTTCAAACTCGCAACCCCGCAGCCGGCTACGCCCGACGCGGTTGCCAAGACGATCGCCGCGGTGGTCCACGAATTCGGCTGGACGGACCGGGTGGGCGTCACCTATCCCGGGGTGGTGGCCGACGGCATCGTCTGCACCGCCGCCAACGTGGACAAGGGCTGGATCGGGACAAACGCCCGAAAGGTGATCGCTGCCGAGCTGGGCGGGCAGCCGGTGACGGTCCTCAACGACGCGGACGCGGCGGGTCTTGCCGAGGAGCGGTTCGGTGCGGGCAAGGCCAATTCGGGTGTGATCGTGCTGCTGACCTTCGGCACCGGCATCGGTTCGGCGGTCATCCACAACGGCGTGCTGCTGCCCAACACCGAACTGGGGCACATCGAGGTCGGCGGGATGGAGGCCGAGCACCGGGCCGCATCGTCGGTCAAGGAGAAAAAGGAGTGGAGCTACAAGAGGTGGACCGACGAGGTCACCCAGGTGCTCGTGGCTATCGAGAACGCGATCTGGCCTGATCTGTTCATCGTCGGCGGCGGTATCAGCCGCAAGGCCGACAAGTGGATTCCGCTGTTGAAGAACCGCACGCCGGTCGTGGCCGCGGCGCTTCAGAACACCGCAGGCATCGTGGGCGCGGCGATGGCCGCCGAGGTCGACGTTACGGCCACGGCCGTCGCGGGCCACTGAACGCGTTGAGCCGCACCCGCGCGGCCGTGCCCTCCACGCCGCCGTCCGAGCCTGCGGCGGCGTCAGATTTTGCCGCTCGACACGGCTTTATCTCACACTGTCGTTACAATGGTCAACGGCGGCCGCCTACCGAATAGCGGTGAGTATCCGAGCTGAGATCAACGCCGACATTCGATATAGCCGACGCTTCGGTGGTGCATGCCCGTGCCCACCGGATAAAGCAAGACCGAAAGGGTGTACGTGGCAGCGACAAAGGCAGGCCCGGCAACCGATGAGCCGGTGAAGCGAACCGCCACCAAGACTCCCGGCAAGAAAGCCGCCCCAGCGAAGTCCGCCAGCCCGGCGGGAGTCAAGCCCGCCAAGCGGGCCGGCCGGCCGCGTTCGGACAAGGCCGCAGACGGGACCGCCGGTACGAAGGGCACTCCGGACCCCACAGCGGGCGACGAAGACCTGGCGACCGACGACCTCGACGTCAACGAGGACGTCAACGTGGACTTGGACACCGAGCCGGGTGAGGACCTCGAGGACGACTCCGACCTGGATCTGGATGAACTCGACGTCGACGACGAGGATGTCGACGACGAAGTTGCCGACGAGGACGACACCGACGACGCTGACGATGAGGCCGAAGACGCGGGCGCCGCGCAGCCAGCCCAACCCGCGCCCGCCGCGGCCACTGCCGCAGGGACGGCGCCTGCCGCCGACGACGAGGAGATTCCCGAACCGTCGGAGAAGGAGAAGGCGTCCGGGGACTTCGTCTGGGACGAGGAGGAATCCGAGGCGCTGCGCCAGGCTCGCAAGGACGCCGAGCTGACCGCATCCGCCGACTCGGTGCGCGCCTACCTCAAGCAGATCGGCAAGGTCGCGCTGCTCAATGCCGAGGAAGAGGTCGAGCTCGCCAAGCGCATCGAAGCGGGGCTGTTCGCCACCCAGAAGCTGACCGAACTCGCCGACAGGGGCGAGAAGCTGGCTGTCCAGGCTCGCCGCGACATGCAGTGGATCTGCCGCGATGGTGATCGCGCCAAGAATCATCTGCTGGAGGCGAACCTTCGCCTGGTGGTGTCGCTGGCCAAGCGCTACACCGGCCGCGGAATGGCGTTCCTCGACCTGATCCAGGAGGGCAACCTGGGCCTGATCCGCGCGGTCGAGAAGTTCGACTACACCAAGGGTTACAAGTTCTCCACGTACGCCACGTGGTGGATCCGTCAGGCCATCACCCGCGCAATGGCCGATCAGGCCCGCACCATCCGAATCCCGGTGCACATGGTCGAGGTCATCAACAAGCTGGGCCGCATCCAGCGGGAGCTGCTGCAGGACCTGGGCCGCGAGCCCACGCCCGAAGAGCTGGCCAAGGAAATGGACATCACGCCCGAGAAGGTGCTGGAGATCCAGCAGTACGCGCGTGAACCGATCTCGCTGGACCAGACCATCGGTGACGAGGGCGACTCGCAGCTAGGCGACTTCATCGAGGACAGCGAAGCAGTCGTGGCCGTCGACGCGGTGTCGTTCACCCTGCTGCAGGATCAACTGCAGTCCGTGTTGGAGACGCTCTCCGAGCGCGAGGCCGGCGTGGTACGGCTGCGGTTCGGTCTCACCGACGGCCAGCCCCGCACGCTCGACGAGATCGGCCAGGTGTACGGCGTGACCCGCGAGCGCATCCGCCAGATCGAGTCGAAGACGATGTCGAAGCTGCGGCATCCCAGCCGCTCTCAGGTGCTGCGCGACTACCTGGACTGAGACTGGACTCAGACGGACGCCGCTCGGGCGGGCGGCGCCGGAGGTAGCTGTGAGAACGCCGGTAGAATCCTGTGAACGGGCCGCGCGCTGAGCGCAACGCCTGCTGAGGGGTCCGGGTTGCTGCACCGCAGCTGCCGAAGCTATGGGCATGCAAAGGAGCATGCACGTGGGCACACGTTCGCCCGAAGTCCGTCGATCGCCCGGCAGGCGCGCGCACATTCTCATCGCCGTCACGGTCGCGTTGTTCATTCTCCCCGTCGCCGGCCTGCGCCTCGTCGACATCTACATCGACTGGCTGTGGTTCGGCGAGGTCGGCTACCGGCGAGTCTGGCTGACCGTGATCCTCACCCGGCTGGCGATCCTCGCCGCCGTCCTGCTCATCGTCGGCGGTGCCGTCGGACTCGCTATGTTCCTGGCCTATCGGTCCCGCCCGATGTTCGTGCCGTCAGGCAAGGCCGACGACCCGATCGAGCAGATCCGCACGCAGATCGTGCGCAGGCCGCGGCAGTTGGGGTGGGGTATCCCGATCGCCGTCGGTGTGGTCAGCGGCCTGATTGCGCAGATCGACTGGGTGACGGTGCAACTGTTCCTCCACGGCGGCTCCTTTGGCGTCACCGATCCGGAGTTCGGCCACGACATCGGCCATTTCACCTTCGGCCTGCCGTTCTACCGGTCGGTGCTGAACTGGCTGTTCACCGCCTCGATTCTGGCGTTCGTGACCAGCCTGATCACCCATTATCTGGTCGGCGGGTTTAGCGTCTCGAAGAACAAGGGCGTGCTGACCCGTCCGGCCCGGGTTCAGCTTGCGCTGATCGCAGCGGCGTTCATGCTCTTGAAGGCGGCCTCCTACTGGCTGGACCGGTATTCACTGCTGACGAGTGGCCGCAAGGAGCCGACGTTCAGCGGCGCCGGATACACCGACATCCACGCCGTCCTTCCCGCCCGGCTCGTCCTGCTCGCGATCGCGGTGTTGTGCGCCGTCAGCTTCTTTGCGGTCATCGTGCTGCGCGATATCCGGATCCCCGCGATGGCCACGGCGCTTCTGGTGCTCTCCTCGGCGCTGGTGGGCGGAGGGTGGCCGCTGCTCATGGAGCAGTTCTCGGTGCGCCCCAACGCCGCCGACGTCGAGCGCACCTACATCGAACGCAACATCGACGCGACCAGACAGGCCTACCGACTCGGCGAGGACTGGGTGGAGTACCGCGATTACGCGGGTGTGGGCACCAAGTCCCCGCGCGATGTGCCCGCCGACGTGACCACCATCGCCAACGCCCGGCTACTGGATCCCAACATCCTGTCGCGGACGTTCACCCAACAGCAGCAGCTGAAGAACTTCTACGGCTTTCCGGATCGACTCGACATCGATCGCTACGAAATCGACGGTGAGCTAAGGGATTACATCGTCGGCGCACGCGAGCTGTCCCCGAACAGCCTCACCGGCAACCAGACCGACTGGATCAACCGGCACACCGTCTACACTCACGGAAACGGGTTCGTGGCCGCGCCGGCAAACCGGGTCAACGCCGCCGTCCGCGACGCCGCAAACACCTCGGACAGCAACAGCGGCTACCCCATCTACACTGTCAGCGACATCGCCTCACAGGGTTCCGACCAACAGGTGATTCCCGTCCAACAGCCACGGATCTACTTCGGCGAGGTCATCGCACAAGCCAATCCCGACTACTCCATCGTCGGCGGCGCACCCGGGTCGGCACCTCGCGAGTACGACACCGACACATCCACCTACACCTACACCGGCGCGGGTGGGGTGCCAATCGGAAACTGGTTCAACCGCGGCATGTTCGCGACGAAGTACATGGAACGCAACATCCTGTTCTCGCGGGCGATCGGGGCCGAGTCGCGGCTGATCTTCCACCGCGACCCGCGCGAACGCGTGCAACGCGTCGCGCCGTGGCTGACCACCGACACCAACCCATACCCGGCGGTGGTGGACGGACGCATCACCTGGATCGTCGACGCGTACACGACCCTCGACAGCTATCCCTACGCGCAGCGCTCCCTGCTGCAGGAACCGGTGGTGAGCGCCAGTGGGATACTGCGGGGCGGCAAACAGGCTTCCTACGTACGCAATTCGGTCAAGGCAACCGTAGACGCCTATGACGGCACCGTGACGCTCTACCAGGTCGATCGCGACGATCCGGTGTTGCAGGCGTGGATGCGGGTGTTCCCGGACACCGTGCAACCCGAGGACGACGTCCCCGACGGGCTGCGTGCCCACTTCCGTTATCCCGAAGACCTTTTCCGGGTCCAGCGTGAACTCGTGGCTAAGTACCACGTGAACGAACCGCGGGAATTCTTCACCACCAACGCATTCTGGTCGGTGCCCAGCGACCCCACCGACGATACCCAGGCGTCCCAGCCGCCGTTCTACGTCCTCATCGGCGACGAGCAGACCGCCGAACCGTCGTTCCACCTCGCCACCGCCATGGTGGGATACAACCGGGAGTTCTTGTCCGCCTACATCTCTGTGCGGTCGGACCCCGACGGCTACGGCAAGATCACCGTGCTGCGGTTACCCACCAACACCTTGACGCAAGGCCCGCAGCAAATTCAGAACTCAATGATCTCCGATACCCGCGTCGCGTCGGAACGCACACTGCTGGAGCGGTCGAACCGGATCCAGTTCGGCAACCTGCTGACGCTGCCGATAGCGGACGGCGGCGTGCTTTACGTCGAGCCGCTGTACACCGAGCGCATCCCGACGACGCCGAACAGCTCGACGTTTCCGCAGCTTTCGCGGGTTCTGGTGAGCTTCCGCGAACCAGACACCAACGGGGTGCGGATCGGCTACGCACCGACGCTCGCCGAGGCGCTCGAGCAGCTGTTCGGTCCGAGCACGGGACGTGTGGCGACGGCGCCCGGCGGCGACGCGGCGATGGCGGCTCCCCCGGCACCGGAATCGGCACCGCCCGCGGCGGGACCCCAGCCCGTACCACGTCCGGCGGCGCCGCCGGTCGGTGAGGGAACGCCGGAGACGGCGGTCGAGCTGCGGGACGCCCTGGCCGAACTTCGCGAGGTGCTCGACCGGTTGCAGAGCGCGGTCGACGCCTACGAATCCCAGCACCCCTGAGCGCGACGGTAAACATCGTTGGTGCACAGCCGATTTCAGCTCCAGCGCGACTATTCTGAACGGATGCACCGCGTCAACATCGGTTCGGGTTCGCAGTTCGAGGATGCCGTCGGATACTCCCGGGCCGTCCGGGTCGGGCCGTACATCGTCGTCGCGGGAACCACCGCGCCGGGCGACACCGTCGCCACCCAGGCGCGCGAGGCGCTGCGCCGCATCGACAGCGCGCTGCGACAGGCCGGGGCGACGCTGGCTGACGTGGTTCGCACCCGGATGTTCGTCACCGACATCTCACGGTGGCGTGAGATCGCCGAGGTGCATGCGCAGGTGTTCGGCGACATTCGCCCCGTCGCCACGATGGTCGAAGTGTCGGCGCTGATCGCACCCGAGCTGCTGGTCGAGATCGAGGCCGACGCGGTGCTGCCGGAGTGACCCACCGTTCGGCCGCATGCCCGCTCCGGCCCCGAGTCGGAGCCGCGGTGGCCGCCCGGGTCAGCCGGACATCCCCAGCGCCGGGAAGACGCCTTCGGCGTCCGGAGGATAGGGCGTGACACTTATCACAGCGTCCGCGGGTAGGGGTCCGTACAGGTGCGGGAACAGCATCGAGGCCGGGTCGGTCGGGACGCCGTGCTCCCAGCGGACCGGGTCAGTCAGCCGGGCCGGATCGATTCGCAGGAGCACAAGGTCGGCGCGACCCGAGTAGAGCCGGTTTGCGGGCAAATGCACCTGCTCAGGCGTCGAAAGGTGGACGAATCCCTGCGCGCTGAGGGACGCAGGACGATGCTCGCCGACGTCGCTGGCGCGCTCCCATTCGGCAGCGCTGCACAGGTGAACTAAATCTGGCGCAGAAGCGTTCATAACGTGAGCGTGCCGGAGGAGCAACTCGGCCGGAACGTGAGACACGACACACCGGTAAACCCCTGGGGAACAAGGCCGGAACCGAATGCGTCTGAGACAGTAGACGTACGCGGCACTAGCAACTACGGAGGAGCCATGAACGCAACTCTGACCAGTCCGGAACTGACAAGGGCTGATCGCTGCGATCGCTGCGGCGCGGCTGCTCGAGTCCGCGCAAAGCTTCCCTCGGGAGCGGAACTGCTGTTTTGCCAGCACCACGCGAACGAGCACGAAGCGAAGCTGATCGAACAGTCTGCGGTGCTGGAAATCAGCCCGCTGCATCCCTGAGTACACACTCCGGAATCAGCTGAGCCTGGGCAGGACGACGTTTCGTCAGTAATGCTTGTCTGGTCATGACTGACCAACAAGTGCGGGCGCGCCCATCGCGCCACCACATCCGCGCCATCGCACGACGCACGTTGGTGAAAAGTTGGGACGACTCGATCTTCGCGGAGTCGGCACAAGCGGCCTTCTGGTGCGCGTTGTCACTGCCCCCACTGTTGTTGGGCATGCTCGGGAGTCTGGCCTATATCGCGCCGCTGTTCGGGCCGGACACCCTGGTGACAATCGAGAACCAGTTGGTCAGCACGGCGACGCGGTTCTTCTCGACCAACGTCGTCAACGAGATCATCGAACCGACCGTCCGCGACATCGTGCAGGGCGCCCGCGGTGAGGTGGTCTCGCTCGGCTTCGTCATCTCGTTGTGGGCGGGTTCGTCGGCAATATCTGCGTTCGTGGATTCGATCGTCGAGGCGCACGACCAGACACCGTTGCGGCATCCGGTCCGGCAGCGCTTCTACGCGCTGGGGCTGTACGTCGCGATGCTCGTATTCGCGATCGTGACGGCGCCGTTGCTGGCGCTGGGTCCGCGCAAGGTCGCTGAGTACATTCCCGACAGCTGGGACAGCTTCCTGCGTTATGGCTACTACCCGGTGCTGTTCGTTGCGCTGACGGTGGCCGTCAACATCCTCTACCGAGTGTCGCTGCCCAAGCCGCTGCCCTCGCACCGGTTGATCTACGGCGCGCTGCTGGCCTCGGCGGTCTTCCTGGTGACGACGTTCGGGCTGCGCGTCTACCTGACCTGGATCACCAGCACCGGCTACACCTATGGCGCGCTGGCCACCCCGATCGCATTTCTGTTGTTCGCGTTCTTCCTTGGCTTCGCGATCATGATCGGTGCAGAACTCAACGCCGCGATCGAGGAGGAGTTTCCCGCGCCGGTCACCCACACTCACCGCTTCCGGGGCTGGCTCGAGGAGAAGTTCGAGGAACGAGCCGAATCGCTCAATGGCAACAACAAGAATGGCAACAAGAACGGCAACAACAAGCAGGCCGAGTCCCGGACGGCGTCGTCTGCCAAGAGCGACGGTCCGACGGCTACTTCTTGAGCGTCTCGTAGATGCGTTTGCAATCGGGGCAGACCGGAGAGCCCGGCTTGGCCGCCCGCGTCACGGGGAACACCTCACCGCACAGCGCGACGACATGCGTGCCCATGACGGCGCTTTCGGCGATCTTGTTTTTCTTGACGTAGTGGAAGTACTTGGGGATGTCGCTGTCGGTCCCGTCGTCGACGCGTTCGTCGGTGTCTGTGCGCTCGATCGTCTGGGTCTGCATACGTACATTCTGCCCGGTCATGCATTGGTTAGGAATGCGACCGACGCAGAGCGACCCAGATGTGTAACAGTGGAGTCATGAAACACGGCCAAGAGCTGGGTTTCGACGACGAGGGTCGGCCCATCCTGATCACCCGGGCCGCTCCGGCGTACGAGGAGCAGCACCGCGAACGGGTTCGCAAGTACCTGACCTTGATGTCCTTCCGGATCCCGGCGCTGATCCTGGCCGCCGCCGCGTACGGTCTGTGGCACAACGGGCTGATCTCCCTGGCGATCATCCTCGTCTCCGTGCCGTTGCCGTGGATGGCGGTTCTCATCGCCAACGATCGGCCGCCCCGGCGCGCCGAGGAGCCTCGCCGATATCAGGCACCACGGCGGATTCCGCTGATTCCCACCGCCGAACGACCGGCTATCGAGCGCCGCCCCGAGAACCCACCGCAACGGGATCACGTCGATCCCGGCGACGACGTCCCCCGCTGAGACACTTCTATCTCTATTCTCAGGACATTCTCAGGTCGGCGACGAGAAACCGCAGATCAACACGTGTGAAGCGGGCAGTTTTCGGGAACTCCTGACGGACTTCGAGCGTTCTACCTCATGACAGTTCGACCCGATCAGGAGGCCGTCATGGCAAATGCCACCACCACCCGCGTCGACCACGACCTGGACGCGCAGAGTCCGGCCGCTGACCTCGTACGCGTGTATCTGAACGGCATCGGCAAGACGGCGCTTCTCAATGCGGCCGACGAGGTTGAACTTGCGAAGCGTATCGAGGCGGGCCTTTACGCCCAGCACGTGCTGGATACCAAGAAGCGACTCGGCGACAGTCGCAAACATGACCTGCGCCTGGTGGTTCGTGACGGCGAGGCGGCCCGCAGGCATCTGCTGGAAGCCAATCTGCGCCTGGTGGTATCGCTGGCGAAGCGCTATACCGGCCGGGGGATGCCGCTGCTCGACCTCATCCAGGAAGGCAATCTCGGCCTCATCCGCGCGATGGAGAAGTTCGACTACACCAAGGGCTTCAAGTTCTCCACCTACGCGACCTGGTGGATCCGCCAGGCGATCACGCGCGGCATGGCCGATCAGAGCCGCACCATCCGGCTGCCCGTGCATCTTGTCGAGCAGGTGAACAAGCTGGCCCGAATCAAGCGGGAGATGCATCAGAACCTTGGCCGCGAGGCGACCGATGAGGAACTGGCCGCCGAGTCGGGCATCCCGGTCGACAAGATTACCGACCTGCTCGAGCACAGCCGCGACCCGGTAAGCCTGGACATGCCGGTCGGAACCGACGAGGAAGCCCCGCTCGGCGACTTCATCGAGGACGCCGAGGCGATGTCGGCCGAGAACGCCGTCATCTCCGAGTTGCTGCACACCGACATCCGCCACGTGCTCGCCACCCTCGACGAGCGCGAACAGCAGGTCATTCGGCTGCGGTTCGGTCTCGACGACGGTCAGCCGCGCACCCTCGACCAGATCGGCAAGCTCTTCGGGCTGTCCCGCGAGCGTGTCCGCCAGATCGAGCGCGAAGTGATGGCCAAGTTGCGCAATGGCGAGCGCGCAGATCGGCTGCGTTCTTACGCCAGCTGACCTGTCCAATACCAACAGAAGCCTTGGCCCGCCGATCGCCCGGCGGTCCAAGCGCTGTCGCGGGCAGGTGTTGCGCCGCAGTTCAAGCGGGCAGACCGGTAGACTCGATGCGACGGAGGGTGCGGAATGAACGATCTTGTCGATACCACCGAGATGTATTTGCGGACCATCTACGACCTCGAGGAAGAGGGTGTGGTCCCGTTGCGCGCCCGCATTGCCGAGCGGCTCGATCAGAGCGGTCCGACGGTCAGCCAGACGGTGTCGCGGATGGAACGAGACGGCTTGCTTCACGTCGCCGGCGATCGCCACCTCGAGTTGACCGCCAAGGGCCGAGCGCTCGCGATCGCAGTCATGCGCAAGCACCGGCTCGCCGAGCGGCTGCTCGTCGACGTGATCGGGTTGCCCTGGGAGGAAGTGCACGCCGAGGCCTGCCGGTGGGAACACGTGATGAGCGATGACGTCGAGCGCCGTCTACTCAAGGTGCTCGACAACCCCACCACCTCACCGTTCGGCAACCCGATTCCCGGCCTGGCCGAACTGGGTGTCGACAACGATCATGGCCGCGCCGACGACGTCAACCTGATCCGCCTGACCGAACTGCCCACCGGCATGCCCATCGCCGTTGTCGTTCGCCAGCTGACCGAGCACGTCCAGGGCGACGCCGAGCTGATCGCGCGCCTCAAGGACGCCGGAGTCGTACCCAACGCGCGGGTCACCGTGCAGGGCAGCGACAACGGCGGCGTGCTGATCATGATTTCCGGCCACGAGCAGGTCGAGCTGCCCCATCACATGGCCCACGCCGTCAAGGTGGAGAAGGTCTGACGGTGTTCAGCCGGCTCGCCGGTTGAACATCTGCCGCCGCGGAAGACGCACGCCGAGGCGGTCGGCCAGTCGGAACCCGGTCATCGCGAGTTCGCTGATCTGCTCCGGGCGCATGCCCGACTGCAATGCGGTGTCGAGCATGCCCGCCATCCGATGGTTCGGCTGGCAGCGCAGCGCCGCCTCCAGCGAGACGCCGGCCAGCGGCCCGTCACCACGGACGTAGGCCGAGAAGGCCAACAGCACCAGCGCCTCCGCCCGCCACGGCGACGGGAGACAGCGGGACAGCATGACCCACAGGGCCTCGGCTTGCGCTGCCCGCTCGCCCACCGCAAGGGCGTACAGCGGGTCACGCACCTGCGAATCGGTCAACGCACACGCGATCCCGGCCAACGCGTCGTCGCCGAGGACGATGCCCTCGTCCACCCGTGCGCTGGCCGCGAGCACGTTCTCGATGTCGGTGCGCGCGTCGGCGTCCGTGCGGTCACCCCTCTGCTCGGCACACCGGTCGACGACGTCGGCCAGTCTGGCGCTGCGGACGGCGTCGAGATCGACAACCTGCTCCAGGTCGGCGCGCCGATCGTAGAGCCTTCGGCCCTCCAGCACGGCCGCCATCGTCAGCGGAGACGCCGACGGATCATCCACGGCACCGGCCCTGCCGCATTCGTCGGCACAGCGCCACTGACCACCGGCCGCCACGCGATCCACTACATGGGCCGCCAGCAGTTCGATTCCGCGCTCCCGCAGCCCCACAGCGAGCTCGTCGGCGAGCTCGCGATGCTCGGCACTGCACATGCGGCATCCGGCGCCGGCGTCGTCGATGATCACGGCTATCGCCGCATCCGGGCACGCGGCCGCGGCCGTGTCGCAGAGTTGGCCGACCGCTGCGAGCACCGTCTGTGAAAGATCAATCCGCAGAACACATCCCATCTCGCCGCGGTCGATGGTGATCAGTACCAGGGATTTCTCCGGGACGAATCCCAGCACGGCAGGCAGCCCCGCGATAAGGGCGCCGGGGCGGTTGAGGTCGAAGTCGAAGGGTTGCGATGTCGTCATGCACAGACGGTCCCAACCCGTCCCGTCAGAAACGGGCCGCCAGATCGCAACGGGACTCACCCTGGGGATGAAACCGCGATTGGGGATGAACGGCCGGATCGCCTCAACCGCGGTCGGCGGACCGCGACCGGACGCGCCGAACAACCGGACTGTTCACGTGCTGTTGATACCCTCGGCATGCGAGATCACCCCAACCGGCGTACACCTTGTTGCCATGGGTTCGAAGCTGGAGTACGACCTGGTCGTGATCGGTTCCGGTCCAGGCGGCCAGAAGGCAGCCATCGCCGCTGCCAAGCTCGGCAAATCCGTCGCCGTCATCGAACGGGGCCGAATGCTGGGCGGGGTGTGCGTCAACACCGGGACCATCCCGTCCAAGACACTGCGCGAGGCCGTCGTCTATCTGACCGGGATGAACCAGCGCGAGCTCTACGGCGCCAGCTATCGGGTCAAGGAGAAGATCACCCCTGCCGACCTGCTCGCCAGGACCCAGCACGTGATCGGCAAGGAGCAGGACGTCGTCCGCTCGCAACTCATGCGCAACCGCGTGGACCTGATCCAGGGCCACGGCCGGTTCGTCGACCCGCACACCGTGCTGGTCGAGGAGCCCACCCGCGGTGAACGCACCACGGTCAGCGGCGAATACGTCGTGGTCGCCACGGGCACCAAGCCGGCGCGACCGGCAGGGGTCGAGTTCGACGAGCATCGTGTCCTCGACTCCGACGGAATCCTCGACCTGAAGGCGCTGCCGGCATCGATGGTGGTGGTGGGCGCCGGCGTGATCGGCATCGAGTACGCGTCGATGTTCGCCGCGCTGGGCACCAAGGTGACCGTCGTCGAGAAGCGCGACACGATGCTGGACTTCTGCGACCCTGAGATCGTCGAGGCTCTCAAGTTCCACCTACGCGATCTGGCCGTCACCTTCCGGTTCGGCGAGGAGGTGACTGCCGTCGACGTCGGGTCGGTGGGCACCGTGACGACGCTGGCCAGCGGCAAGCAAATTCCCGCCGAGACTGTCATGTACTCGGCCGGCCGCCAGGGTCAGACCGACAACCTCGACGTGGACAAGGCAGGGCTGGAGGTCGACGCACGGGGTCGCCTGTTCGTCGACGACCGGTTCCAGACCAAGGTCGACCACATCTACGCGGTCGGCGACGTGATCGGGTTTCCGGCGCTGGCCGCGACGTCGATGGATCAGGGCCGGCTCGCCGCCTATCACGCGTTCGGGGAATCGGGCAACGCGATCACCGAGTTGCAGCCGATCGGCATCTACTCGATCCCCGAGGTGTCCTATGTCGGTGCCACCGAGGTCGATCTGACGAAGAACTCGGTCCCCTACGAGGTAGGCGTGTCCCGGTACCGCGAGCTGGCGCGCGGACAGATCGCCGGCGATTCCTACGGCATGCTCAAGCTGCTGGTCTCCACCGAGGACCTGAAGTTATTGGGCGTACACATCTTCGGAACAAGCGCGACCGAGATGGTGCACATAGGGCAGGCGGTGATGGGATGCGGCGGAACGATCGAATATCTGGTCGATGCGGTCTTCAACTACCCCACCTTCTCGGAGGCATACAAGGTCGCCGCACTCGACGTCATGAACAAGCTGCGCGCGCTGAACCAGTTCCGCGCGTAGGTGATTCAGCAGCCGTCGTCGAAAACCGTTGGCGCTTCATCTCCCGGACCGCCCGCCTCAGCGCGGGCGAGCAGTTGCGTGATCGCACCGTCGAACGGCGGCGAATAGGAGACGTCGTCGTCGCAACCGCCGCCGTCGAGACCCCCGACCAGGCCCGTCACGGTCGAGTTGTGCGTCCCGTTCGTCCATGGGCTACCGCTGACCCCGGCCACGAGTCCGCGGCAACTCAGCGAGGGGAAGCCCGCCGTCCACGCGGTCGCCGATCGGCACTGGATCGGTCCGCCGCCCTCCCCGACGCCGTACCCCGTCACCGTGACGGTCGTCCCACGGGCCGGCGCCGCCCCGATCCTCAGCCCGCCGCCGGCCCGAGCTGCGACCGAGTCCCCCGGTCGGCCGCTTACCCGCGCGATCGCGAAGTCCGCCACTGGATCCTGCTGGGCGACCCAGCGCGGATCCAGATAGATCGTGTCGATGTGCCATGTGTCGGCGGCATCGGCGTCGTCGTCAAAGCCCGCGACGAAGGTGGCGTCGATTGCACCGGACAGGCAATGCGCCGCAGTCAGAATCAGATCGCCCCGCGCGGAGTCGAGCACCGACGCCGTACAGGTGTGGAGATCCCCGCCACCCAGGAACACCGCACCAATCCTGGGGTCGGGCGGCACGGGCTGCGTGCCAGGGACCAGCGTCACCGGGGACGTGGTCGACGCCGACCCGACCTCGCGCCCGACGGGCGCCGCGTGGCCGCACCCGACCGACCACCACCCGAGCAGCGCCGCCGCAGCGATCCTCCGCGCACGCATGCACACCGATCTTGCCCGACGATTGGCCCCGGGGCACCGGGCAAACACATCCGGGCTGAGATCGGTCGGTGGAGCAGCGGAGATCCGGGCCGGAATGCCGCGTCGGTGACGCCGCGTTCAGACTTGACGGTGGGATTCCCAATGGCATCCACCGTGGAATGAGCGACACTAGTGGACACGGCGTCCAGTTCCCTCGACCAGGAATCCCGGCGCCACGGCGAGGAGGCGAGGCGAATGCCTGAAAACGCAGACAGCCCGGAGCAGCATTACCAGCCCGAGCACACCGGAATGTACGAGCTGGAGTTCCCGGCGCCTCAGTTGTCCTCGGCCGACGGCCGTGGGCCGGTGATGCTGCATGCGCTGGAGGGCTTCTCGGACGCTGGCCACGCGATCCGGCTGGCCGCGGAGCATCTCAAGGACACGCTGGATACCGAGCTGGTCGCCTCATTCGCCATCGACGAACTGCTGGATTACCGATCCCGGCGTCCACTCATGACATTCAAGACCGATCACTTCACCAAGTACGAGGATCCGGAACTGAACCTCTACGCGCTGCACGACAGCGTGGGGACACCCTTTCTGCTGCTCGCCGGCCTAGAGCCGGACCTGCGGTGGGAGCGGTTCATCACCGCGGTGCGTCTGCTGGCGGAGCGGCTCGGCGTTCGGCAGGTGATCGGCCTGGGTTCCATCCCGATGGCGGTGCCGCACACCCGACCGGTCACCTTGACCGCACACTCGAACAACAAGGAGCTGATCTCCGAGCACCCGCCGTGGGTGGGGGAGATTCAGGTTCCGGGCAGCGTGTCGAACCTGCTGGAGTTTCGCATGGCCCAGCACGGCCAGGAGGTCGTAGGTTTCACCGTGCACGTGCCGCACTACCTCGCCCAGACGGCGTATCCCCCTGCGGCGGAAGCCCTTCTGGCGGAGGTGGCCAGGACAGGTTCGCTGAATATCCCGTTGAACGGACTCGCCGAGGCCGGTTCGGAAGTTCGCGACAAGATCAACGAGCAGGTCGAGGCCAGCAGTGAGGTCGCTCAGGTGGTCACGGCGCTGGAGCGACAGTACGATGCGTTCGTTGCCGCACAGGAGAATCGGTCACTGCTGGCCCGCGATGAGGACTTGCCCAGCGGTGATGAACTCGGCGCAGAGTTCGAACGGTTCCTGGCGCAGCAGGCAGGCGAGAAGTTCAAGGACGACAAGTACAAAGACGGTTTCGGGGACGGTGTCGCCGATAGCGACGATCACTGACCCTGACTGAGCCGGCCCGACAACGAAGTTGGCGATATGACGGAGCGAAAGCCCAACCTGCGACCCGTGCGGGAAGTGACACCGTCGCTACAGTTTCGCACCATCCACGGGTATCGCCGCGCGTTCCGGGTAGCCGGCACCGGCCCGGCGATCCTGCTCATCCACGGCATCGGCGACAACTCCACGACCTGGAGCACTGTTCAGGCCAAGCTTGCACAGCGGTTCAAGGTGATCGCGCCAGACCTGTTGGGTCACGGCAGGTCCGACAAGCCGCGCGCGGACTATTCGGTCGCGGCGTACGCCAACGGCATGCGGGATCTGGTCAGTGTCCTCGACTTGGACCGGGTGACAGTCGTCGGGCATTCGCTGGGCGGCGGGGTGGCCATGCAGTTCGCCTACCAATTCCCGCACCTGGTCGATCGACTCATCCTCGTGGGCGCAGGGGGCGTGACCAAAGACGTCAGCATGGCGTTGCGCTTCGCTTCGCTGCCGATGGCCACCGAGGCGCTGGCCCTGCTGCGCCTGCCGTTGGTGCTGCCCTCGCTGCAGGTGGCCGGACGCGTCGCGGGCGCATTGATCGGCTCCACCGGCGTCGGCCGGGACCTGCCTGACGTACTGAGGATCCTGGCCGACCTGCCCGAGCCGACGGCATCGTCGGCTTTCGCGCGCACGCTGCGCGCCGTCGTCGACTGGCGCGGCCAGGTGGTCACCATGCTGGATCGATGTTATTTGACCGAATCCGTTCCGGTGCAACTGATCTGGGGATCACGCGATGCTGTCATACCCGTCAGCCACGCCCACATGGCCAATTCCGCGATGCCCGGTTCCCGGCTGGAGATCTTCGCGGGGGCTGGGCATTTTCCGTTTCACGAGGATCCGGACCGCTTCGTCGAGGTGGTCGAACAGTTCATCGACTCCACCGAGCCGGCCGTTTACGACCAGGATCTGTTGCGTCACTTGCTGCGCACCGGCATCAGCGAAGGCACGATCTCAGGTTCGATCGACACACGGGTCGCGGTCCTCGACGCGATGGGTGCCGACGAACGCAGTGCCACCTGACCAGGCGTTCTGACCAACCACGTACCATCGGCGCATGGCCATCGACGTGACAGTTCTGCGCGTTTTCACCGATTCGGACGGAAGGTTCGGCAACCCCCTCGGCGTCGTGGACGCCAGCGCGGTCGATCCGAACGACCGCCAGCGGATCGCCACCGAACTGGGCTACAGCGAGACGGTGTTCGTCGACATCCCGCAGGCGGGATCGAGTACCGCTCACGCCCGGATTTTCACACCGGTGACCGAACTCCCCTTCGCCGGGCACCCGACCGTCGGAGCGTCGTGGTGGCTGCACGAGAAGGGATTCCCGCTCAACACCCTGCAAGTTCCCATCGGCATCGTCCAGGTCAGCCACGAAGACGGTGTGACGGCCGTCAACGCCCGCTCCGAGTGGGCGCCGGAGTTCGCCATTTACGACCTCTCCTCCGTCGAGGAGTTGGAGGCCGCTGAGCCCGCGGACTATCCCGACGACGTCGAGAACTACCTGTGGACATGGGCCGACAAAGACCAGGGCGTCATCCGGTCACGGATGTTCGCGGTCAACCTCGGCATCCCCGAGGATGAGGCCACCGGCGCCGCCGCGGTGCGGATCACCGACTACCTCAGCCGAGACCTGACGATCGTGCAGGGCAAGGGATCTTTCATCTACACCACGTGGAGCCCGGAGGGCTGGGTGCGCGTGGCAGGCAGGGTCGTCAACGACGGCACCACGCAGATCGACTGACGACCCAGATCGGCACGCGACCCGGTTCGACCGACCGCGCAGATCGACTGGCAGCGGCGTCGATCAGCCCGACGTCGGCACCTTGCGATGGGCGCGGAGCGCCTCGATCTCACGCTCGAAATCCTCCGCGGAGGAAAACGATCGGTACACCGACGCGAATCGCAGGTAGGCAACCTCGTCGAGTTCCCGCAGCGGACCAAGGATCGCCAGCCCGACTTCGTGGCTGGGCACCTCGGGGGAGCCCGTCGCGCGCACCGCGTCCTCGACCTGCTGAGCCAGCAGGTTCAGCGCGTCGTCGTCGACGTGCCTGCCCTGACAGGCCCGCCGCACGCCGCGAACCACCTTCTCGCGACTGAACGGTTCGGTGACCCCGCTCCGTTTGACCACGGCGAGCACCGCCGTCTCCACCGTGGTGAATCGGCGGCCGCATTCGGGGCAAGACCGCCTGCGCCGGATCGCCTGGCCCTCATCGGTCTCGCGGGAGTCGACCACGCGCGAGTCGGGATGGCGACAGAACGGACAGTGCATTACCGCTCCTTCGCGCCGTCCCGGGCAACCGGTTCCGTGGTGAGGCCGCGCCGGGCGCCGACATATATGAACTTCGAACGCCTCCGAGCGTACCTGCGCAGCACCCAGGTAGCCCAACAATGGATTCAGCGGCGAGTAGCTGATCGGCGCACTCCCCATGCCCGTTGTCCCGCAGGATGTTTCAGCGCCCATCGCAGCGTCAGCCGACCGGCGCGATGAGCGATTGCCCGGCATCGACGCTGACTGACTCCATCTGGTTGAGTTCGCGGATCCGCGCGATGACCCCGGCGACCGGGACACCCGGGGCGACCCGCCGCGCGACATGCTCCAACGTCTCGCCCTCCTGGACGCGGACCACAGCCAGCCGGCTCGGCGTGCCCGGCTCCTGTCCCATGACGCCGCCCATCTGTGCCACCATGCCGAGCCACACCGTGACCGCCGCCGCAGCCAGCGCCACCAGCATCGTGGTCGCCGGCCTGACCGGCCGACGCCGGTGGAATGCCCGCGACACCGGCACCCCCGTTCCCCGATAGCGCACCCCCATCTCCGGTGGACCTCCCGGCGATGGCCTGCGCACGGCCGCGGTCCGGCTGTCTGTGGCGCTCCGGCGGTCTGCGGCGCTCCGGCGCGCCTGGCCCGTCGGGTGCTCCACATATCCCACCCGCGTAGGCCATACGGCCCACTCCGCGCGCGCCGGCCACGCTGTCTGATGCGCCCGAGTGCCGAGGATTGTCATCGCGTCGCCCCTATCCCTGTCTCTTCGCTCTGATGTTCGAACCTAGTCGATCATATGTTCGATTCATAGAACGTGTGATCGAACCGTTGCTCACACTAGGACGGGCCACCGACAACTTTCGGCGGCGCATGACACGCCTCGAACACATGTTTGATTAATCGCACGTCTCGGACTACATTCGGCGCCATGAGCGAGGACAGCAGCGACACTCGTGACCGCGCGGCCGGTACAGACGTCGACTCGGGCCGGCGTAGGCCTGATTCCGGGTTGACCGAACGTCAACGCACGATTCTCGAGGTCATTCGCGCCTCGGTCACCAGTCGGGGCTATCCGCCCAGCATCCGCGAGATCGGCGACGCGGTCGGGTTGACCTCGACCTCGTCAGTCGCCCATCAACTGCGCACCCTCGAACGCAAGGGGTATCTGCGCCGAGATCCGAACCGGCCCCGTGCTGTCGATGTACGGGCCGCCGACGATCCGGCCTCGCCGGTGGTTTCCACCGACGTCGCGGGGTCCGACGCATTGCCCGAACCGACCTACGTGCCCGTCCTTGGCCGCATCGCCGCCGGTGGTCCGATCCTCGCCGAGGAGGCCGTCGAGGACGTGTTCCCGCTGCCGCGCGAACTCGTTGGCGAGGGCTCGCTGTTCCTGCTCAAGGTGGTGGGCGACTCGATGGTCGATGCCGCCATCTGTGACGGCGACTGGGTGGTGGTGCGTCAGCAGAATGTGGCGGACAACGGCGACATCGTCGCCGCCATGATCGACGGCGAGGCAACGGTCAAGACATTCAAGCGAACTCGTGGTCAGGTGTGGCTGGTGCCCCACAACCCGGCGTTCGACCCGATCCCAGGAAACGACGCCGCCGTGCTCGGCAAGGTGGTCACGGTCATCCGCCGACTCTGACCGCGACACAAGCGTCAGTCGGCGCTGACAAACCCGTTGGTGCGCGCGAGTTCCTCACTGGCGAACCAGATTTCGGGCACGGCGTCCTCATACCGTCCGCTGCTTGGCGACCAGTAGAGTCCGGACCTGGTGTCGGCCTTGATCGGATAGCCGTCGGGAGCCTCGTGAGGATTCTCAAGCGGGAGGTGGATGGCGGTACGCCCTGGTGTCGGTTCGTCGACGTCGATGGCCGCATGCCGTCCTGTCGGGAATTCGGGCTCGGTATCGGACTGCGGGGCAGGTGGAACACTCAGCGTCTGCTCATCGACGGAATCGTCGTCGACAGTCGCGACGGACGTTGATTCCGCGGCGGGTTCCTCCACTATCTCGACCAGCGTGCTGTCCCCTTCGGATTTCTCCACGAGGGTGGAGTCCTCATCGTGTTCGTATTCGGCCGGCTCGGCCACCGCCGCATGCTCGTCGGATTTGTCCGAAAGCGATTGGTCTGGCACATCGGGAGACGAATCGGATTCACCGACCAGGTGCACGATCTGCGTCGGCGCCTCATCGAAATCTGCTTCCACCGGCTCGGGCTCCACATCGAACTCCGCGGGGACCGCCTCGATGGGCGACGGCTCGCCGGACTCAACGACCCGCGGCACCGTCTGCGTCGGCGCCTCATCGAACTCCGTCTCTACCTGAGTGGCGTCGGCGTCGGCGGAGAACGTTTCGATCCGGTTGGGCTCGGTGTCAACCGAATCAGGGTCAGTCAGGGCGCCGAACAGTTCGATGTCGGAGTCCGCGGCGCCACCGGTCCCGTCAACGCCGGCCTCGCCTGCCCCGTCATCGTCGGCCTCGTCGCGCACGGCCGGATCAGCACTGGGGGGTCCCCACGGCGCGACGGCGCCGAATTGTGCCTTCTCTGCGGCGAATGGGCCGTCGGGACCGCTCCCCCGGCGTCGGTTACGCAGCACGCCGCCGGCCACCAGGCCGGCAACCAGAAGCGCGGGGATGAGCGCGACCAGCCACCACCAGTTCCAATGCCAGCGGAACACCTTGTCCCCGTCGGTATCCGACGCCTGCGGGGCACTGGGCGTGGCCGGCAAGTCCTGGCCCGGCACCTGCAGACCCGACAGGGTCGTCGCCAGATCGGCCGGGTCGGCGGTGAACTGATGCGTGCCCTTGTCCCAGGAGATGGCTCCCCCGCTGAAGCGCTGGGTGATGACGTCGCCGTCCTCGGTCTGATCGGATGTCGGCGCGCCGAGCTTTCCTTCCGCGCCATCGAGTTTCGCCCAGGCGGCGTTCATCGCACCCCGAACGACAACCGGGCCGGTGTCCGGTGTCCAGAAGATGACGGGCTGATCGTCGGCCGAAAAGGACACGACACGGCTGTTGGGCCCCAGACCGCCCTCACGTTCACTGCTCGTCGGGAAACCCAGGTCACCCTCGGGTCCGCCGACGCTCTCGTACTTCTCGAGTACTTGCCCAGTCAGGACGTTGGCGCCGGTTTCCGGACTGTAGAAGATCTTTCCGCCGGTGAAGTTCTGGGCGACACCGTCCGCGCCGATCTTGTAGGGCTCGCCGTCAGCCGCGCCCAGCGGCCCCGAGGGTCCCCCAGCCGCCCGCCGGGCGGCGTTGATCGCCGATGCCGGGTCATCCGGGACCGCCAGTCCAGCGAGCTGATCGGCGAACTGGGGTGGCACGGTCGTGAACGTCTTATCCCGCATGTTCCAGGACAACTCACCGCCGGTGAACTTCTGCGACACCACGTCACCGCTGAACACCTCGTCGTCGGACGGGACTCCGAGCGGTCCCGCCGAGCCGCCGATTCTGTCCCACGCCGCGTTGATGGCACCCCGCACCACGTGTGCGCCGGTAGCCGGAGTCCAGAAGATGACGGGGTTGTCGGGTGCGCTGAAAGTCGTGTTGCGGCTGTCGGGGCCGATCCGGCCCGGGCCCTCGTCGATCGTGGGGAAACCCAGATCGCTGTCCGCGGGCCCACCGAGGGCCTCGTACTTCTCCAGAATGGCGCCGTGCATGATGTGCGCACCTGTGGCAGGGGTGAAGAAGGCCTTTCCGCCGGCGAAGTCTTGCCCGAACCCCGCGCCGATCGGGTACACGCCACCTTGCCGGTCGCCTAGCGGACCCGTCGCCGCGCCGTTGGATTCCCACGCGGCGGTGACCGCATCGTCCGCGTCGGTTTCCGGTGTCGCCGCCGCTGCCGGGGCCAGCAAGAGCGTCGCGGAAACGGCCAGCAGGCCCAGCGCAACTCGTCGCGCTCCTATGCCTAGCAAGCTACGCTGGCCACTCATCCAACCTCCCCGCGCTTCGGCAAAGTGCTCTCAAAATAGCGCGTCCATCAACGATGCGTGGGGACGTAATGCCCCGGGGCATGTCCCGATTTGGGCAAAATACCCCGCAGACTGCCCAGAATGTGCGCTGTTAAGCGTCCATATTGCGGGTTTCGCTCGGCCCGGGCCGCTCAACGCCCAGGCTCACACATGGCTTGGACCGCTAAACGCCCAGGCTGCGGCCGATGATCTCCTTCATGATCTCCGTCGTCCCCCCGTAGATCGTCTGCACCCTGGCGTCGAGATAGGCGCGGGCAATCGGGTACTCACGCATGTAGCCGTAGCCGCCGTGCAACTGCAGACACCGGTCGATCAGATGCACCTGTTTCTCGGTGCTGTACCACTTGGCCATCGCCGCCTGCTCGACCGTCAGCTTCTCGTCGAGGTGCAGGCGGACGAACTCGTCGACCATGATGCGCACCAGTGTGGCCTCGGTCGCCAACTCGGCCAGCAGGAACCGGCTGTTCTGGAAGCTGCCGATCGGCTTGCCGAAGGCGCGCCGTTCCTTGGTGTACTCCAACGTCTGTTCCAGCACCTGTTCCATCGCCGCCGCTGCCATCACCGCGATCGAGATCCGTTCCTGTGGCAGGTTCTGCATCAGGTAGACGAAACCCAAACCCTCCTCGCCGAGCAGATTCTCCGCCGGCACCTTCACGTCGGCGAACGACAGCTCCGCCGTGTCCTGCGCATCCAGCCCGATCTTGTCCAGATGGCGGCCGCGTTCGAAGCCCTCCATCCCGCGCTCGACAACGAGCAGCGAAAACCCCATCGCGCCCTTGTCGGCGTCGGTCTGCGCGACGACGATCACCAGGTCGCTGTTGATGCCATTGGTGATGAACGTCTTGGACCCGTTGAGGATGTAGTGATCGCCGTCCCTGACGGCGCGGGTCTTGATGCCTTGTAGGTCGCTGCCCGTCCCCGGCTCGGTCATCGCGATGGCCGTGATGAGTTCGCCGCTACAGAACTTCGGCAGCCAGCGCTGCTTCTGCTCCTCGGTGGTCAGGCGCAGCAGATACGGCGCGACGACGTCGTTGTGCAGCCCGAAGCCGATGCCGCTGTACCTTCCAGCGACCGTCTCCTCGCCCAGAACGACGTTGTAGCGGAAATCCGGGTTCCCCCCGCCGCCATACTCCTCGGGTACGGCCATGCCCAGGAACCCTTGCTTGCCGGCCTCCAGCCACACACCCCGGTCGACGAGCTTGTCCTTCTCCCACTGGTCGTGGTGCGGCGCCACATGGCGATCGAGGAAGGCGCGGTACGACTCGCGGAACAGCTGGTGCTCCGGCTCGAAGAGCGTGCGCTCGTACAAGACGACAGGCGTTCGTTCTGAACCCACGGCCCACCTCCCCGAGAAACTGCATCCAGCACCTCGACCATATCTCACCCAACCGGATGGTTGGGAGGTCGAGCTGTCGGTGCGCCGACCTAGACTTCGGGCATGGTCGCAGACGTGGTGAACGGCCCACTCACCCTCGCCCATTGGGGCGCCTTCACCGCCGAGGTGGCAGCGGGTGACATCGCCTCGGTCGTCCCGTTGGGCGGTGACACCGACCCCTCGCCGCTGCTCGGCAATCTCGCCGGATCGATCCGGCACCGGGCGCGGATTGCCCAACCCGCAGTCCGCCGCGGTTGGCTGCGCGACGGTCCGGGCCCCAGCGCCGCGCGCGGTGCCGACGAGTTCGTCGCCGTCTCGTGGGACGAGCTGACCGAGCTGCTGGCCGATGAGCTGCGCCGCGTCGTCGACACGCATGGCAACGAGGCGATCTACGGCGGCTCCTACGGATGGGCCAGCGCGGGACGGTTCCACCACGCCCAGAGCCAGGTCCATCGCTTCCTGAAAATGCTCGGCGGCTACACCTCGTCACGCCATTCGTACAGCCTCGGCGCAACCGGGGTGATCATGCCCCGCGTAGTTGGCACCCACGACGACCTGTTCAACCGCTCCACCGCCTGGGACGTTATCGTGGCGCACACCGATCTGCTGGTGTGTTTCGGCGGGATCGGACTGAAGAACACCGGCCTCAACCACGGTGGCACCACGGGCCATCCCGCCCGCGCGGCGCTGCGCCGGTTCCGGGGCCGCGGCGGCGGGATCGTGTCGTTCTCACCGTTGCGCGACGACGTCGACGGCGAATGCGAATGGCACGCACCGGTGCCGGGAACCGACGTGGCGATCATGCTGGCCCTGGCCCACGTCCTGGCCACCGAATCGCTGGCCGACCGAGACTTCCTCGCCAGCTACTGCGTGGGCTACGACCGCTTCGAGCGGTACCTGCTCGGCGCCGACGACGGGGTGCCGAAATCGCCGCAGTGGGCTTCCGGGATCTGCGGGCTGCCGGCCGACGACCTCACGGCACTCGCGCGGCGGATGGCGGCCGGTCGCACGCTCGTCACCGTCAGCTGGTCGCTGCAGCGGGTCAGGCACGGTGAGCAGGCACCCTGGATGGGGCTGACCCTGGCCGCCATGCTGGGTCAGATCGGGCTTCCCGGGGGCGGTTTCGGGCACGGCTACGGATCGATGAACGAGCCCGGACTGCCGCCACTGCGGGTCAGGCTCCCGCGGCTGCCGCAGGGCGCCAATCCGGTCACGTCGTTCATCCCCGTCGCGGCGGTCAGCGATATGCTTCTGCACCCCGGCGAGCCGTTCGAGTACAACGGACTGCGGCTGACCTATCCCGACATCAAATGTGTCTACTGGGCCGGCGGCAACCCGTTCCACCATCACCAGAACATCCCGCGGCTGCGCCGTGCGCTGGGCCGAGTGGACACCGTGGTCGTCCACGACCCGTACTGGACCGCGATGGCCAAACACGCCGACATCGTCGTGCCGTCGACCACGTCCTACGAGCGTGACGACTATTCGGGGTCGCGCAACGACCCGCTGCTGGTGGCGATGCCGAAGTTGGCAGAACGGTACGCCCAGTCCCGCGACGACTACACGACATTCGCCGCACTGGCCGAACGCCTGGGCTTCGGCGCCCGGTTCACCGAGGGCCGCACCCCGTGGCAGTGGCTGACCCACATGTACGACACCTGGGCCTCTGGACTGGACTTCGCAGTGCCGGAGTTTCACGAGTTCTGGCGGCGCGGCAGGCTCGAGCTGCCGACCGAGGCGGGGCTGACGTTGCTGGCCGACTTCCGCGCCGACCCGGACGCGCACCGGCTGGGCACCCCCAGCGGTCGCATCGAGATCTTCTCCGCGGAGATCGACGGATTCGGCTACCGGGATTGCGCGGGGCACCCGGCGTGGTATGAGCCGTCAGAGTGGCTCGGCGGCCCGCGGACCGAGCACTATCCGCTGCACCTGCTCGCCAACCAGCCCGCGACCCGGCTGCACAGTCAGCTCGATATCGGCGCGACCAGCCAGGCGTCGAAAGTGCATGGGCGCGAACCGATCCGGATGCATCCCACGGACGCCGCGGCGCGTGGGCTTGTCGACGGCGACGTCGTGCGAGTGTTCAACGACCGCGGCGCGTGCCTGGCGGGCGTGGTGGTGGACGACGGGGTGCGTCCCGAGGTGGTTCAGCTGTCGACCGGCGCGTGGTTCGACCCGCTTGATCCGGCGGACCCCGACGCCATGTGCGTGCACGGCAACCCGAACATGCTCACCGACGACGTCGGGACGTCCTCGCTCGCCCGCGGGTGCACCGGCGCGCATGTGCTCGTCCAGGTGGAGAAGTTCACCGGTGCACTGCCGCCTGTGCATGCCCACGAACCGCCGGTCATCCGGCCTCGCGAGTGAGCGTGTACCGATGACGGAGAGCCTCGTCGTGGAGGAACGCGGACACCCACTGTCGTTCACGTTCGACGACGTGATGCGGTTCCATGCCTCGTTCCATGGCCCCCACTCCCCCGGCGGGGTCGCGGTCGCGTTCCAGGCAATGCGGCGTGCGTTCCCATTGCTCTCGCCCCACGGGCCGCCACGGCGGCGATCGATCGTGGTGCGCACCGCGTTTCGCGGACCGGGAGCGCGCGACGGCTTCGAGGCGGTGACCCGTGCGGTCTCCGACGGACGCTATGTAGTGGACCGTTCGCTGCTCCGAGCGGATCGCGGCCGGCTGCTGGAGGACTTCGTGTTCCAGATCGGCGTTGACCGGCACGCGGTCACCCTGCTGCTACGCGAAGGATTCGTCACCGGCGAGTTCATCGGCCTGGCCCGCACCGAAAACCGCACGCACGCCCAGGAGCAACGCCTTGACACACTAAAAGCCCAACTGGCGCAACAGGTGGTGGCGGCATCACCAGCCGAGGTGTTCGATCTGGTCTAGCAGGTGGCGTACTGCCGCAACCCGGCGGCGAGCGCCGCCGGAACACGGGCCTTGATCCTGGTGCCGTCTGCGGTGTGTTCGGTAGCATCCACCCGCCCGTCGGCGTGTACACGCGAGACGAGGTCGCCCCGGTCGTAGGGGATGGTCACGTCCACCGCCGTATCGCTGGGGGCGACCATCTCCGCCATCCGCTGCTGCAGCCGATCCAGCCCGTCGCCGGTGTGCGCCGAGACGAACACCGCATCGGGCAGCGCCCGGCGTAGCTGCGCCAGCGCCAGGCCGCTCGCGGCATCGACCTTGTTGACCACCAACAGTTCCGGGGCAGGGGGCGCGTGATGGTCGGTCACGACCTCGTTGAGCACTTCGCGAACGGCCTCGATTTGGGCGCGCGGATTGACGTCGGAGCCGTCGACCACGTGCACCAGCAGGTCGGCGTCGACGACCTCCTCCAGCGTGGACCGGAACGCCTCGACCAGCTGGGTGGGCAAATGGCGCACGAACCCGACGGTGTCGGTCATGACGAACGGCCGCCCGTCGTCGAATTCGCCTCGGCGCGTAGTGGGTTCGAGGGTGGCGAACAGCGCGTTCTCGACCAGCACACCGGCGCCGGTCAGCGCGTTGAGAAGGCTGGACTTCCCGGCGTTGGTGTAGCCGACGATGGCCACCGAGGGCACATCGCTCGACACTCGTCGGCTGCGCTGGGTGTCGCGAATCTTCTTCATGCCCTTGATCTCCCGGCGCAGTCGCGACATCCGCTCACGGATGCGCCTTCGGTCGGTTTCGATCTTGGTCTCACCGGGACCGCGGGTGCCGACGCCGCCGCCGGCGCCGCCGGCCCGGCCACCGGCCTGCCGCGACATCGACTCACCCCAGCCGCGAAGCCGCGGCAGCATGTACTCCATCTGCGCCAGCGACACCTGCGCCTTGCCCTCGCGGCTGGTGGCGTGCTGGGCGAAGATGTCGAGAATCAGTGCGGTGCGGTCGATGACCTTCACCTTGACGACCTTCTCGAGCGCGGTCAGCTGGGCCGGGCTCAGCTCACCGTCGCAGATGACGGTGTCGGCGCCGGTGGCCACCACGACGTCGCGCAGCTCGGAGGCCTTACCCGAACCGATGTAGGTCGAAGGGTCGGGTTTGTCACGCCGCTGGATCAGGCCCTCGAGCACCTCGGAGCCTGCCGTCTCGGCCAGGGCAGCCAGCTCGGCCAGACTGGCATCCGCGTCGGCGGCGCTGCCCTCGGTCCACACGCCGACCAGCACCACACGCTCCAGGCGCAGCTGCCGGTACTCGACCTCGGAGACGTCGGCCAGTTCGGTGGACAACCCGGCGACGCGGCGCAGCGCACTGCGGTCTTCGAGGGCCAGTTCGCCCGTGCTCGGGGATTCGTGAAAGAAAGTATGTGGATATGTCATAGGTAATTGGGAATGGTGCCCGCCACGACGGCGTCACGCATCTGATTTAACACTGCGGTTGATCTAACACTGTTGGGCCGCCCACCATTCCTGCGACAGCTCACCGCGGGCGACCAGTACGGAGGGGCCGCGCAGGTAGCTGGTGGCGTCGGTGATGGTGACGGTGACCTCCCCACCAGGGACGCGGACCGTCAACGTGCCCGTAGACAAACCCTGGTGGTGCAGGGCGGCCAGCGTCGCGGCGACGGTGCCCGTTCCGCAGGACCGGGTCTCACCGACGCCCCGTTCGTGCACGCGCATGGCCACCGCAGCGTCGCCGGTCGGCGCGGTGAGCACCTCGACGTTCACACCCCCGGGGAACTGCGCGGGATCGAACTGCACGGGCGCACCGACATCCAGCGCGGCCAGCTCGGCGGGTGTCAGCGCGGGGTCGACGCACGCGAGGTGAGGGTTGCCCACATCGACGGCCAGGCCGGTGAACCGGCGCCCGCCGACGACCGCAGAGCCGGGGCCGAGCTGGTTGGCTTTGCCCATCTCGACGGTGACGTCGGCGGTGGTGGCACCGGCGGCGTGCAGAACGACGGGCCGGGCGCCTGCCAGGGAGCCGACGACGAACTCGTCGCGCGATTCGAGCCCGGCCGCCCGCAGGTAGTGCGCGAACACCCGCACCCCGTTGCCGCACATCTGGGCGATCGACCCGTCGCCGTTGCGGTAGTCCATGTACCAGTCGTCCGCCGCGACGCCTTCGGGGAGGCGGTCGAACACACCCGCACCCGCGGCCGCCCCCGCGGTGGTCACCCGCAGCACACCGTCGGCGCCTAGACCCCTGCGGCGGTCGCACAGCGCGGCCACGGCAGCCGGCGCCAGCGCCAGCCTGGCCTCCAGGTCGGGCAGCAGCACGAAATCGTTCTGCGTGCCGTGCCCCTTGGCGAACTCCACCCGGTCAGGATACGTCGCGCCACACCTGCAGGGTGCGCTCCACGGCGTCGGGTGACGCGCCGTCCAGCCAATGCACGCGGTGGTCACGGCGGAACCAGGAGCGCTGTCGTCGCACGTATCGGCGGGTGCCGACGAACGTGCGCTCGCGGGCGTCGGCGATACGCGCCGCTCCCCCGCCCTCGTCGAGTGCGGCGAGCACCTGGGCGTACCCGAGCGCCCGCGACGCGGTCACCCCGTCGCGCAGTCCGCGGGCCAGCAGCGCCTCGACCTCGTCGACCAGACCGTCGGCGAACATAGTGTCGGTGCGCCGCGCCAGCCGTTCGTCGAGCACCCCAGTGTCCCAATCCAGTCCGACAATCGCCGTTCCCCACCGGGGTGTCCCGATCGTCGGTGCGGTCGCCGCGAACGGCAGGCCGGTCAGTTCCACCACCTCCAGCGCCCGCACGATGCGCCTGCCGTCGGTCGGCCTGATCGCCACGGCGGCGTCCGGGTCGACCCGCGCGAGCTCGGAATGCAGACCCGCGGAGCCGACCTCCCCGAGCCGAAGCTCCCACTTGCCGCGAACCGCGGGGTCGGTGGCCGGGAACGTCCACTCGTCGAGCAGCGACTGGACATAGAGCATCGAACCGCCGACCAGGATCGGTACCGCACCCCGACCGGCGATCGCCTCGACGTCGGCCGCGGCGCCCTGCTGGTAGCGCGCGACCGTCGCGGTCTCGGTGACGTCGAGTACGTCTAGCTGGTGGTGCGGCACGCCGCGGCGCTCGACGACCCCCAGCTTCGCGGTACCGATATCCATGCCGCGGTAGAGCTGCATGGCATCGGCATTCACGATCTCGCCACCGAGCCGCTCGGCCACCGCCAGAGCCAGCGCCGATTTGCCAGAACCGGTAGGGCCGATGATGGCCAGCGGCCTCATCACCGGCCCCGCACCCCGTGGGCAGCGACGGGATGCCACTGCCCGACGAAGTAGCCCACCCCGTAGGGTGCCGACCGGTGCAGCTCCGACGCCGATGCCGGTCCGGGCTCGGCGAGCCCTGCGAGCACCTGATAGGCCACCCGGCCCACGACCGTCGGGGCGATCCGGTGCAGCGCGCCGACGTCGCCGACGGCCAGCGCCTCGTCGAGCGCGTCCTGAGCGGCGGTGGCGCCCGGGTCGTACCCGCCGGGCGCAGCGGGTGCCAGAGTGTGCGCACCGTCTGCCACGACGAGCACGCCGACGGGTTCGGGCTGCGCGTCGATCTCCACCCGCAGCGCCCGGCCGAGGTCGACTGCGGCGTGGACGGTGTGGTCGCCCGCGTACGCCCGGACCTCGACCGTCGCTGCCGGCGCGACCTGGCTGCGCACCCAGCCGGCGATCAGCGCGCACAGCGGCAGCATGGCCGTCGTTCCGCCGTCTCCGGGTGCCAGCGCGACCCGCACGTCGGCGCCGTAACCCGCGAACGTCCCGACGGCGCTCGGGGCGACGACGGTGTCCCACGAACCCGCCGGACCCACCCCGACGGCGATCCACCGACCCGGCAATGCCGCCGCCGCGGCGAACACCGCCTCACGCAGGCCGGCCACCTCGGCGGCCGCGGAGCCCGCCAGCTCGGGCACCATCACCGGCGCCGACGAAACGATGGCGATGGCGGTCAGCACGCCACCAAACTAGTGGCCGGGTCACGCGGCAGCGACGGTGGCGGCCTCACCGCGCGCGAGCGCCGCCGTTGAGACGACCATCAACCCGGCGGCGATCACCAACGTGAGCCAGCCGGCGTCACCCGGCCGCATCGACTCGCCGAGGACGGCGACGCCCAGCGCCGACGCGACGACGGGTTCGGTGACGGTCATGGTGGGCAGCGACGCGGTCAGCGACCCGGCCCGGAACGACGCCTGCTGCCAGGCCGTGCCCGCGATCCCGACGGCCGCCCACGCGTAGAGCTCCGGTGTCTGCAGCAGCGTCCACAGCCCTTCGGCGCCGCGACCGACGACGGCCTTCGTCAATACCGCGAACAACCCCCACAGCGCTCCGGACACGACCGCCAGCGACACCGCGCGAGCCGGTCCCGTTACGACGCGGGCGGCGACGACGAGCAGCAGCAGGGCCGGGCCAAGCACCGCGACGACGATCGTCCAGGTCTTCAGGGAGGCGCGCGAGTCGCCGGCGGTCGGGTTGCCGACGGTGACGATCACGGCGACGGCGCCGGCCAGCAACGCAGCCCACATCCATTCCCAGCGCGTCACCCGCCGACGGGTCAGCCGCGCGTTGATCGGAAGCGCGAACAGCAGCGACGTGACCAGAAGGGACTGCACGAGCAGGATTGAACCAAGACCAAGCGCCGCGGCCTGCAACGCGAACCCGACCGCCGCCACCAGGCTGCCCGCCCACCATTGCAGGTCGCGCAGCAGCCGCGCGAACAGGGCGAGGTGACTGACGTGTTCGTCGGTCACCTCGTGGGCGGACCGCTGGTGGATGACGTCGCCGATGGCGATGAACAACGCGGCGCCGAGGGCGAGGAGGGCGGCGATGTCCGCATTGGCCATCGTTGTCCTCCCGTTGTCGTCGAGATGAGGGTGCCCAGGGATGCGCACCGTCGCAACCGGGACGGCGAAGGCGTGCGCAGACGCGGCGGCAACCTGTTTGAATAGCGTGCGAAGAGCTGTCAGGCGCCGCGTCGCGCGGCAGGTGCGCGGATCAAGCGCGCGGAGGGTACGAGGAAACGGATATGACGAGCAGCGAGCCAGACGGGGCCGCGGAAAACGGGGGAGCCGTTCCGCCTGCGACGGAGAGTTCGACGCAGGGTCCTTCGGAGGCGTCTTCGGGCAAGACTCCGGAGGAGTTCTCGGGGATTACTCAGACTCCACCGACCCCGTCACCGTCGCCCAAACCCAGTCCCCGTCCGGGTCCAGCGCGGCCCGTGCCACGGCCGGGGCGGCCCGCTCCCCCGGCGACCGCACCACCGGCCAGCGATCCGCATCGGTACGGCCGGGTCGACGCCGATGGCACGGTGTGGCTGATGGTGGATTCCGGTGAGCGGGTGATCGGGTCGTGGCAGGCCGGCGACGCCGAGGCCGCGTTCGCCCACTTCGGGCGACGGTTCGATGATCTGCACACCGAGGTAGCGCTCCTCGAGCAACGGCTGGAATCCGGCACCGGCGACGCCCGCAAGATCAAGGCCGTCGCGGCGACGCTGTCCGAGACTCTGCCGACCGCCGCGGTGCTGGGTGACGTCGACGCGCTCGCCGCGCGGTTGAAGGCGATCGCCGACCACGCCGGCGAGGCCGCCCAGGCCGAGCGCTCCCGCCGCGAGGAGCACCGGGCCACCCAGACCGCCCGCAAGGAAGCGCTGGCCGACGAGGCCGAGGACGTGGCCGCCAACTCCACTCAGTGGAAGGCCGCCGGTGACCGGCTACGCGAGATCCTCGACGAGTGGCGGACCATCAGCGGATTGGACCGCAAGACCGATGACGCGTTGTGGAAGCGTTACTCGGCGGCTCGGGAGACGTTCAACCGCAGGCGAGGGTCGCATTTCGCCGAGTTGGATCGCGGGCGCGTGAGCGCTCGTCAGGCCAAGGAATCGCTGTGCGAACGTGCGGAGGCGCTGGCGGGTTCGACCGATTGGGGCGCCACCGGAGCAGCCTTCCGAGATCTGTTGACGGAGTGGAAGACGGCCGGACGGGCGGCGAAGGACGTCGATGACGCACTGTGGCACCGATTCAAGGCGGCACAGGATGCGTTCTTCGGCGCCCGCAACGCCGCCAGCGCCGAACGTGACGTCGAGTTCCGCGCCAACGTCTCCGCCAAGGAAGCTTTGCTCGCCGAGGCCGAGACCCTCGACATCTCCGACGTGGAGGCGGCGCGTGCGGCGCTGCGCACCATTGGAGACAAGTGGGAAGCGATCGGGAAGGTGCCGCGCGAACGCAGTGCCGACCTCGAGCGTCGTCTGCGCGCGGTGGAGAAGAAGGTGCGCGATGCGGCATCGAGCGGCTGGACGGACCCCGAGGCGCAGGCCCGCGCCGACCAGTTCCGGGCGCGTGTCGAGCAGTACGAGCGGCAGGCGGAAAAGGCCGAGGCGGCGGGACGCGCGCGCGACGCTGAGCAGGCCCGCGCCAGCGCCGAGCAGTGGCGGCAATGGGCGGACGCGGCCGCCGAGGCGTTGGGCAAACGCCATTAGGACGTCGCGGTTCCCTCCGGGGGATCCGGGTCGACGGTGTCCAGCAGGCCCTTCTTCTGCCGTTCGGCCGCCTCCCGGCGGCGCTGCTCCTCGGCGGCGAGTTGGACCGCGGTACGCGACCACACCACCCGGGCCCAATGGAACGTCAGCAGGATCACCGCAATCCACGCGATGATCAGCCCCCACCCGGGTCCGGGATGAGGCGCGGTCACCGTCTGACGTGACCACACGGCCAGTAGCCCCAGCGCGCAGGACACCGCGGACCCGGCGAGCGCAACCCAGGCCAGCGCCCAGCGCCGGGTCAACAGCGCGAGCACGGAGAAGCCGACGCTGAACACCAGCGCAAACCAGGTGAATACCCGCGACGGCAGAGAGATGCCCTCGCGGACTGCGACGTCGGAGCTGACGAGTACGTCGAATCCCTTGGCATCACCGGTGTGGGGCAGCACAAACGACAGCAGCACCACGAACACCAGGAACGACACGACCAAAGCCCGTGCACCCGGGTCGAATTCGCGCGAGATGCGCCGCTCCACGGCTTCGATGTCACCCTTGAACTCATCGAAACTGGCGCCGTTGTGGTCTGCGGCTGCACTCACCGCTCGCACCCAGAGGCAACCGCGGCGGCCCGCGGGATACCGACGCCCGGCATTCCGAGGCCGACACCACCCGTCCGCGGCCGCTGTCCCGCCGCCTGCGCATCACCGGCGCGAGTGCGACGATGGCTCAGTACCGCACCGTCGGCGATCAAGTGGTGCGGTGCGGCGCCGGTGATCCGTGTCGTGACGACGTCCCCCGGGCGCACATCGAGGCCCACGGGCGTGAAGTGCACCAGCCGTCCGTCACGGGCCCGCCCCGACATGCGCGCGGTGCTGGCATCCTTACGCCCCTCACCTGCGGCGGCCAACACCTCGACGGTTCGCCCGATCTGGGCGGTGTTCTCCTCCAGCGAGATCCGCTCCTGCAATTCGATCAGACGGAGATACCGCTCCTGCACTACCGCTTTCGGCAGCTGATCGGCCATCTCCGCGGCGGGGGTACCGGGTCGCTTCGAATATTGGAAGGTGAAGGCGCTGGCGAATCGGCACCGCTCGACAACGTCGAGGGTGGCCTGGAAGTCCTCCTCGGTCTCACCGGGGAAACCGACGATGATGTCGGTGGTGATCGCGGCGTGCGGAATCGCCGCCCGCACGCGGTCAATGATGCCGAGGTAGCGCTCGGCGCGATACGAGCGGCGCATTGCGCGCAGAATGCGATCGGAACCCGACTGCAACGGCATGTGCAGTGCGGGACACACATTGGGCGTCTCGGCCATCGCGGCGATGACGTCGTCGGTGAACTCGGCAGGATGCGGTGAGGTGAAGCGGACCCGCTCCAGGCCGTCGATCCGGCCGCAGGACCGCAGCAGCTTGGCGAATGCGCCACGGTCGCGGGCGATGTCGGCGGTACCTGTCTGGTCCTCGCGCAAGCGCTCGTCCGTCGCTGTCTGGTCCTCGCGCAAGCGCTCGTCCGTCGCAAACGAGACGCCGTATGCGTTCACGTTCTGGCCGAGCAGCGTCACCTCGAGAACGCCTTGGTCGACGAGGGATCGCACCTCCGCGAGCACGTCGGCCGGTCTGCGGTCGACCTCCTTGCCCCGCAGCGCGGGCACGATACAGAACGTGCAGGTGTTGTTGCAGCCCACGGAGATCGAAACCCAAGCGGCGTAGGCGGATTCCCGGGCGGCGGGCAGTGCCGACGGGAACTCGCGCAGGGATTCCGCGATCTCGACTTGGGCGGCGCGGTTGTGCCTGGCGCGGTCAAGCAGCGTAGGCAACGAACCGATGTTGTGCGTGCCGAACACCACATCCACCCAGGGCGCCCGCCGCAGCACGGTGTCGCGGTCTTTCTGGGCGAGGCAGCCGCCGACCGCGATCTGCATTTCGGGATCGGTTTGCTTGCGCGGGGCGAGATGGCTGAGGTTGCCGTAGAGCTTGTTGTCCGCGTTCTCGCGAACAGCGCAGGTGTTGAACACCACCACGTCGGCGTCGGCGCCTTCGGGCGCGCGCCGATATCCCGCCGCCTCCAGCAGCCCGGCGAGGCGCTCGGAGTCGTGAACGTTCATCTGGCAGCCGTAGGTGCGGACCTGGAATGTGCGCGGACCGCGACCGGTGGAATCCTCTGCCGTCGCCTTCCTCGTCACCGTCGAAGTCACGCATCCATGGTACGGACGGGACCCGCGCGGCACGTCGGCGGATTCGTCACTTCCCGGCAAGCTGGGCTTTCCCTGGGTAAGGTCAGCACCCATGGGCAGCAACGGCTCAACCGCTCGCGACGCTGATCCGACGGGACAGACCGTTCCGATGGTCTCGATTCAGGCTGTGAACAAGCATTTCGGCAGTCTGCATGTGCTCAAGGACATCAATTTGGAGGTTGATCGGGGTCAGGTGGTGGTGGTGCTCGGACCGTCGGGTTCGGGTAAGTCCACGTTGTGCCGCAC